>NZ_BOMG01000077.1 GCF_016862075.1 Actinoplanes couchii
GGGCGAGGGCGAGGGCGAGGGCGAGGGCGAGGGCGAGGGCGAGGGCGAGGGCGAGGGCGACGGCGAGGGCGAGGGCGAGGGCGACGGCGAGGGCGAGAGCGACGGCGGCGGCGAGGGGGACCGTGACGGCGAGGGGGACCGGGCGACGGCGGTGAGGGTGAGGGGCCGGGAGGGGGACGGCGAGGGGGCTATGGGGACAGGAAAGTTGTCAGGGCGTCGGCTGTGAAGGCTGCTCCCTGGTCGGTCACGTGTAGGCGGTCGGTGTTGTACAGGTTTTGGGTGTTGTCCGTGGTGGGGGACAACTGGCGGGACGCCAGGTCGAAATAGGCCACTCCGCTTCCTCCTCCCGGGCCTCCGGTGTCCTCCTTCGCCACCTCCTGCCATGCCTGTGTGAACAGGGCGAAGTCCTGGTCCGGCCGGCCTGCCGTCACCCTCGGGGAACCGTAGATCACGAAGGACGGGGCGATTTCCGTGGTCTTTCGAACCGCCGCGATGATGGTCTTCAGGTTGTCCTTCATCGTGGCCGCGGGGACGTTTATCCGCCAGTCGTTGACGCCCAGTTGCAGGATCACCAGGTTCGGCCGGATGGTTCGTAACCTCGGGGTCCACGATGCCGTGTCGGTGGCGAAATCGGTGCTTGTCCGGCCGCCGTGGCCGGCGTTGTACAGGCGGATTCCCCGGGACTCGTCGCCGGCGTAGGTGGCGAAACCGTGCAGGGTCACCGGGCCCCGCACGCACGTTACGGCGATCGTGTGGGAACCTCGGGGGAGTGGCGGGGAGATCCAGCGCGCATTACGGTCGACCGAAGTCGCTTCGGTGCTGATCGATGCATTTCCGGAAACCCCGCCGGCGGTCGTGCTTATCGATGTGTGGCCGGCGGTGGACGGCGCGTCGTCCTGCGGGATTCCGTCGATGGTCACCGTGAAGGATCCGGCGCCGGGCTGGGCGGTGAACCAGATCTCCACCCCGGTTCCCTGGAACGTGTAGGTGGCCTTCTGACCGGCTGCCTGAATCAGCGACTTCAATCCCCAACCGCCGGATTTGATCCGCTGGCCCTCGGCTTCCACCGGCCATCCGCTGATTCCGGTGGTGCCCCACGCCGCCACGTAATTGTCCCCGCCCGCCGCCCCGGCCACCGGGAACGCGGTCCGCAGATTGTCGGCCAGCAGGTGTGGATAGCCTCGCCCGTAAGCGCTGACCCCGACCCCTTCGCTCGTCGACGAGCCGAGAACGGCGACTACCGCGGGTGACCACCGGCGCCCGGCCAGCGCCGTGTGCCAGGCCAGGAGCGGCAGGTCGGCGCCGCCCGAGTCGGCCCGGGCGGACTCGGCGACCACCGCGCCGACAGCGAGACCCCCGGCGAGCAGGCCCCCGGCCCGCATGAAGGTACGTCGATCAGTCACGGCTCCCCCGAACCCTGTGTAGCGGCCATCTGGCCGCCATGCTGGCACGCCGTGTCCACGGGGCACCGCGTTGTTCGACGATCCCATGCCGATATTTCGAGAGGTTCTCGGAGACGAGAACGCGACAGGATGGTGAACATGCGCCAACACCGATTGATCGCCGACGTGGAACGGATCTGCCGGGCCGACGGGCGACTCGCCGCCGCCCTCACCTACGGATCGTTCGCCGCGGGGCAGGGCGACGTGCACAGCGACATCGAATTCTGGTTGTTCTTCGAGAGCCCGCCCGACCCGTACGAATGGATCCGCGGGGTCGGTCCCTCCCATTATGTGGTCGGCAACGAATTCGGCGCGCACGTCGCCTTCTTCCCCGGCCTGATCCGGGGCGAGTTCCATTTCGCCACCGCCGCCGACATCCCGTCGGTGGGTTCCTGGCCGGCCCGCGGCGCACCCGTCGACCGCATGATCGTCGTCGACCGTTCCGGAGCACTCCGAAAAGCCTTGGATCAACTGCCCGATCAACCCCGATTGCCGGGTACGCCGGACGAACGAGCGGAATTGTGCGGCCGTTTCGCGAACTGGCTGATCCTGGCCCACCACGTGACCCGGCGCGGCGAGTGGTTACGGGCCGTCGACGCCCTGACCCACGTCCAACGGCACCTGCTGTGGATGGCCCGCCTGGCCGAGAACCGCACCCAGCACTGGCTGACCCCGTCCCGGGCCGCCGAGACCGACCTGCCTCCGGCCGTCCTGCACGACCTGCACCTCGCGACCGCGACCGCCGACCCGGACTCGCTGCGAGCCGCCCTGTCCGCCGCGTGGTCCACCGGCCGCCGTTACTGGCCGGAGCTGGCCCCGGTGCCGACCGGCCTGTTCGCCGAACTGGACGCCGCCATGTGAACGTTCGCCCAGCCCACCACCACGTTCATGGTGTCCAGCAGCCCGGCCCCGAGCGGGGTCAGCGTGTAGCCCGCCTCGTCCCGCCGCAGCAGCCCGTCCCGTTCCAGCCCGCGCAACGTCTGGGTGAGCATCTTCTGGCTGGCGCCCGGAACGGCCCGGGACAGGTCGCCGTGCCGGCGTGGCCCGTCGCCCAGCGCTTTCAGGATCAGGCTCACCCACCGGTTGCCGAGCATCGTCAGCACCCGATGGCCGGGACACTCGGCCATCGCCTGCCGGTGCTCGGCCCGGCGGTTCTCCGGAATGTGCGCCGCCACGGTCCCACCCCCGAACGAAACGAAGGAACGAAAGCACGAACAATCATGACTGGGCACCTTGAAGTGCCTACTGGAGGTGCTCGGGGACGCCACTTTAGCGTGGGCCCATGACACGGTTCGCACTTCTCGGAGCGGGCGCGGTCGCCCGGACGATCGCTACCGGACTGGCCTCGGCGGGGCGGCCGGTGGTCGTCGGCTCGCGGCGGAATCTGGCGGAGGCCGCGGCGTACGGGGACGTCGTCGTCAACGCGCTGCCCGGTGACGTCAGCGTGGCGGTGCTTGCCGGGCTGCGGGACGAACTGCGGGGGAAAGTGGTCGTCGACGTCGCCAACGCGGTGCGGGTGGATGAGCGGGGCTTCGCCGCGGAACTGCTCTACCCGGACAGCAGTTTGGCCGAAAACGTTCAGCGGGTGCTGCCGGACAGCCAGGTGGTCAAAGCGCTCAGCACCATGCACGCGTCACTGATGGCGCGTACCGGCGGGGAAGGGGTGTCGGTCTTCCTCTCCGGGGACTCGGCCGCGGCCAAGGACCGCGCCCGGGAGCTGCTGACCGGACTCGGCTGGGAATCGCGGCATGTGGCCGATCTCGGGCCGCTGGTCACGGCACGATGGGCGGAGGGGTTCGTTCTGGCCGTACGGCCGGTGGTCGAGGTCCTCGGTCCGGTCCCGTTCGGGTGGGGTGTCGTCCGTTCGGGGTAACCGGCTTTGCCATCGGGCGGGGTGGTCGGCTGTGCTCCTGGTCGTGAGGCTAATCCGGGCCGCTGTCGTGGTCGTCTTCGCCCTGCCCCTCGGCATCGTGCCGCCCGTCAGAACCGTGGAGGTCCGCTATCTGGGCGGTCTCGCCGGGCCGGCCCGGGTCGCCGACGTCAGCGGCCGGCAGCTGCACGGGGAGGTCCTCACCGGCGGCGGTGGCGCCGTCACGTCGGTGACCGAACCGGCCGGCGATCGGGTCCTGCGGTTCCCCGGCGGCAGTTGCACCAGCGCGCCGTGTCCGCAAGCGATCATTCGCCCGCCTCGATCGGAGAGTCTGGCCGGGCGGGGGCGGTTCACCTTCGGCGCCGACATCCGGCTGACCGAACCGGCGCCGGCCGGGGCGGGCATGAACGTGTTCCAGTTCGGCCGGGCCGGCGCGGGGCACAGTCAGTGGAAGCTGCAGGTGGACTCGGGGCGGCCGTCGTGCCGGTGGTCCGACGGGAACGCGGCGGTGCTGCTCGACGCGGGGCTGTCGTTGCAGGTGGGGCGGTGGTACCGGGTGACGTGCGCGCGGCTGTCCCGGTCGCTGTTCCAGATCCGGGTCCGTGACCCGCGTACCGGTGAGGTGCTGCGGCCACCGGTCCGGGACAGCACCGCTCTCGGTGACATCCTGCCGGCCGGCCGGGTGGTGATCGGTGGCAAACAGATCAGCCCGCGCCGCTCCGACATCGACACCGACCAGTTCCACGGCGACCTGACCGCCATCGAATTCAGTCGCTGAGAAGCAGGGCGCCGATGCGATTGGTCAGCGCGGCCATGGTGCCGTCCGGATGGCGGACCTCGACACGGATGGGGGTGCGGACGGAGACGGGGAGGGAGACGACGCCGTCGCCCGAGGCAGGCAGGGTTTCGCGGAGCAGGACGCCACGGTCGGTGCGGATGGTCACCACCGCGGACGGGGCCCCGGTCACCCGTACCGCGGCAGGGGTGAAGGTCAGGTTGATGTCGGCGGAGCCGGCGATCCAGCAGGCACCGGACCGGATGGCGGACAGCACCGACCCGGCCGTCAGCACGGGCGCCGAGATCACCAGCTGCGGGGCGCCGATCTGGCCCGGCAGGTGCACGTCGCTGTTACCGATCGCGGGCAGCCGCGGATGGTCGTGCCAGAGGGACAGGGCGGCCTCGTTGTCGGCGTTCCACGGCAGGTCGGAGCGCCACCGGCCGTTCCACACCTCGATCGCGTCGAAGTCGTCGAGGGGGAGCCGGAGCGTGCCGCCGGGGTACGGGGCGAACGGGTGCGCCGCCACACACAGCGCGCCGTGCCGGCGGGCCTCGGTCACCTCGCGGACGACGACACCGGGCGGGAGCCCGAGGGCCAGCCAGTGGCCGTCCGGAGTGATCACCTCCTGACCGGGGATGATCAGCAGGCCGGACCATTCGGCGAGATCGGCGGCGGCGTCGTGTTCGGTGACGGCGAGGAAGTCCAGACCGGCCGCGCGGGCCTCGGCGACGATCGCGGCGGGAGTCATCTCACCGCCGTGCGACTTCAGCGAGTGCACGTGGCAGTCGCCGCGGAAGGTGGCCATCGGAGCAGAGGATATCCCCGGCGCTCCATGAAAGAGCGCCGGGGAGTTGTTCAGGCGCGGTCGGCGAGACCGGAACCGGCGACGACCGGGAGGTAACCGCGGGCGTGCCCGGTAGCGGTCGGGTGCAGCACGGTGTTGTCCCGCAGACCCGAGGTCCCGACGAGCCAGGGGCGGGTGCTGCACAGGGCATGTCCGGCGAACTCCTTGTCCACGTCGACGAAGCGGACCCGGTTGCGGGTGGCCGCCGCGGCGATGGCGCTGTTCAGGCTGGTGACGACCTGGTTGGCGCGGGCCCGCACCTTGGCGCTGAGCGGCACCGACGGGCAGGACTTCGCCTTGGCGAACGGCAGCGGGTAGCCGGTGACCACGACACGCGCGTCGGGGGCGGCGGTGACCACGGCGCGGATCATCCGGTTCAGGTCGCGGGGCAGGGTCTTCAGCCTACGGTCCAGGGCGAGGTTGCCGCGCCGGCAGGCGGCCGCGGTGGCGGCGTTCGCGCAGGCCGCGAGCACCTGACGGAACCCCAGGTCGTTGGCCCCGGCGGTGATCGTGACCAGTCCGGTCCGGGCGGTCAGCGTGCCGGCCTGGCGGATCACGTCGGCGGTGGCGGCGCTGCTGCAGGCCGCGTTGCGGAAGGCGACCTTGCCGTCGGCCTGCCGGGCCAGCAGGGCCGGGTAGGCGACGGAGGTTCGGCCGCACTTGTCACTGGTCGGTGCGGAACCCAGCCCGGCGGCGTACGAGTCACCGAGGGCGACGTACTGCAGGGGCGCGGGGGCGATGGACACGGCGACGGCGGTGGCCGGGGCGGCCCAGCCGGTGGCGGTCATCGCCACGGTGGCGCAGACCGCCACTACACGGCGGAAGATCGCGGCAGGGTACGACATGTGAGTCCTCGGGGAGGTCTGAATTTGGACATGCGGCACCATACCGTCTAAATACTTGCAAATCGTCCCGGTTTGCCGGGCATGATCTGCGCCCCGCCGGTCCGGCCAGCGGATTCCCCCGGCGCACGCAACGCCCGGCAGTCACCCGCGGGAGTGAAAGCGTCAAGTCCGGCCGCCGGTGACCGACGAATCCGGCGTGATACGTGTACTGGTGGTCGACGACGAACCGGACGTCCGGGACCTGATCGTGCGCTGGCTGCGCCGGGACGGTCACGACGTGTTGGCCAGCGACAGCGCCGCGGCGGCCCTCGTCGCGGTCGAGCGGCACGGCATGCCCGACGTCGCCCTGTTGGACGTGGCGATGCCCGGCATGGACGGCATCGAGCTGCTGATCGAACTGCGCCGGCGCGAGCCGCAGCTGGCCGCGATGTTCGTCTCCGCCCTGTGGACACCCGCCGACATGAACCGGATCCGCGAGACCGGCGCCGCCCACCTGGCCAAACCGTTCACCGTGGCGGTGCTCGGGCACGCCGTGCGCAGGCTGGTCCGGGCATGAGCCTCGGTGCGATTCTGATCGGCGCGGCCGGGATCTCGCTCGGGTACGCGGCTGCCGCCCTGGGCCGGCGCCGTGACCGCGAGGCGCTGATGCCCGCGATCGTCGACGCGATGGCCGAGGGGCTCGCGGTCGTCGACTCCACCGGGCGGGTGGTGCTGCGCAACCCGGCGGCCGTGCACCTGCTCGGCGGCCGGACCAGCCCCGGCGACCAGATCACCGACGGCGCCCACTACGGGCTGTTCCACCTGGACGGCACCCCGGTACGGGACGAGGATCTGCCGTACGCCCGGGCGATGGCCGGCCGGCCGATCGAGAAGATGGACCTGCTGGTCCGCAACCCGGGCATCCCGGAGGGCCGGATCATCAGCGTCACGGCGACCGCGGTGGCGAGATCGATCGGTGGCCGCGACGCCGCCGTCATCGTCTTCCACGACGTCACCGCCGAGCGCCGCCAGCGTGACGAGCTGGCCGGGTTCGCCGGGGTGGTCGCCCACGACCTGCTCAACCCGCTCACCACCGTGGAGGGCTGGACCGACACCGCTGCCGACATCCTGGACGACCCGGCGCCCCGCCTCGACCTGGCCCGGGACAGCCTCGGCCGGGTCAGTCGCGCCGCCGGCCGGATGCGCGGGCTGATCAACGATCTGCTGGCCTACACCACCAGCCGGGACGGCAACATCGCCCCGGTGCCGGTGGACCTGGCCGAGCTGGTCGCCGACATCGCCGCCGCGCGGACCGACGCCGCGGTGGCCGCCGGTACGCCGGTGCCGGAGTTCACCGTGGGCGAGCTGGGCCACGTGTGCGCGGACCGGGTCCTGACCCGGCAGCTGCTGGACAACCTGATCGGCAACGCGGTCAAGTACACCGCTCCGGACGTGACTCCCCGGCTGACCGTGACCGGGGCGGTCCGGGACGGGTTCGCCGAGGTCACCGTCGCCGACAACGGCATCGGTGTCCCGGCCGGCCAGCACGACGCGATCTTCGGCAACTTCCACCGGGCGCACCGCGACTGCGGATATGCCGGAACCGGTCTCGGCCTGGCGATCTGCAAGCGCATCGTGGAACGGCACGGCGGCGTGATCAGTGCTGCCGACAATCCGGGCGGGGGCTCGCGCTTCACATTCTCTCTGCCGCTGGACCGGAGCAGCCGGTATGTTTACGTAAACATCAGTGGGTGAAAGGGCGGCACGTGCTCGAGACAGCAGGCGACGAGTTCCTCTGGCAGGGACGACCATTCCGGATCGTGGCCGGTGCCATGCACTATTTCCGGATCCACCCCGAGCAGTGGACCGACCGGATCGAGAAGGCGCGGCTGCTGGGCCTCAACACCATCGACGTGTACGTGCCGTGGAACGCCCACCAGCCCCGGCCCGGCGAGATGCGCTTCGACGGCATCCTCGACCTGCCCCGCTACCTCGGGCTGATCGCCGAGGCGGGCCTGAAGGTGCTGTTCCGGCCCGGCCCGTACATCTGCGCCGAATGGGACGGCGGCGGCCTGCCCGCCTGGCTCACCTCGGACCCGTCGATCAAGCTGCGCACCAGCGACCCGGCCTACCTGAAGGCCGTCGACGAGTGGTTCGACCAGCTCATCCCCGTCATCGAGCCGTTCCTCGCGCACCACGGCGGCCCGATCATCGCGGTCCAGGTGGAGAACGAGTACGGCGCCTTCGGTGACGACGAGCAGTACCTGCGGCACATCGTCGACGGCTACCGGCGCCGCGGCATCACCGAACTGCTGTTCACCTGCGACCAGGCGCACTCCGAGGAGATGCTCCGCAACGGCGGCCTGGACGACGTCCTGCGTACCGGCACCTTCGGCGGCAAGGTCGACACCGCCCTGGCCACCCTGCGCAAGATCCAGCCGACCGGGCCGCTGATGTGCGCCGAGTTCTGGAACGGCTGGTTCGACCACTGGGGCGGCCCGCACCACACCCGGGACGGCCGGAGCGCCGCCGACGACCTGGAGAAGCTGCTCGCCGCCGGTGGATCGGTCAGCCTCTACATGTTCCACGGGGGCACCAACTTCGGGTTCACCAGCGGTGCCAATCTCAAACACGCCTACGAGCCGACCATCACGTCGTACGACTACGACGCGCCGCTGGCCGAGAACGGCGACATCACCCGCAAGTACGAGCTGATGCGCGCCGCGATCGCCAAGCACGTGCCGGTACCGGACCAGCCGTTGCCCGCCCCGGCGCCGACCGTCGGGCACTCCGGCATCGTCCTGGACTCCGCGGTCTCGCTGCTCGACGTCCCCGGGACGCCGGTGGAGTCCGCGGAGCCGCTGACGATGGAGGCGCTCGGCCAGGCCGACGGGTTCGTGATCTACCGGACCACCCTGCCGGAGGCCGGGCCCACGGTGCTGACGGTCACCGCGTACTCCGACCGGGTCCAGGTCTTCCTCGACGGCAACCCGGCCGGCCTGCTGGAACGCTCCCGGCACGAACGCTCCCTACCGGTCGTGGCGTCCCGGCCCGGTGCGGAGCTGACCCTGGTCGTGGAGAACGCCGGGCGGGTCAACTACGGCCCCGGCATGCTCGACCCGAAGGGACTGCTCGGCCCGGTCACCGCCGGTGGGGCGGAACTGAGCGGCTGGACACAGACCGCGGTGCCGCTCGACGACGTCACCGGGCTGCCGTTCGCCCCGGCCGGCACCCGCCTGCCGATCGGCCCGACCCTGCGCCGTGGTGAGTTCACCCTGGACACGGTCGCCGACTCGTACCTCGCGCTGCCGGGCTGGGAGCGCGGCGCGGCCTGGATCAACGGCTTCCCGCTCGGGCGCTTCGCGGCCCGCGGACCCCAGCGGACGCTGTACGTGCCGGCGCCGGTCCTGAAGGCGGGGGTCAACGAGATCGTCGTGCTGGAGCTGCAGGCGTCGTCGTCGGACACGGTCGACCTGCTGCCCGAACCCGATCTCGGTATCGTCGCCGACTGATTCCCGGTCCGAAAACGGTCGCCTGGTGAATTCCGGGCGACCGTTTTTCGTGTGGTCGGATCAAAGACTGAAAGCTGCTGATCATCGTACGTCCGGTGTACAGCATTCCCCATGTCCAAACAGGCTCTCCTCAACGGATCATGGCTGATCACCGTGCGACCGTCCCTCCCCGATGCTCGTGCTCCGCAGGTCCGCGGGCACATGCGCATCGAAGCGGACGAGACCGCGCTCCGCGTCTCCGGCGATGTCTACACCCGCCGGGGAACCGTTCCCGACACCATTCCACCGGATTCCGAACCGTGGTATCCAACATTCCCCAGGTCTCAATATTCATGGTATTTCCGGTCGTCCGGAGCCACGTTCTCCGGTGATGTCCTGACCGTCGCCGTCGTGCGTCATCTGTGGGACCGGGCCACGAGCGAGTTCGTCGCGTCCGACACCGGAACCCTGACCCTGAGCGGCGACCCGGACCTCAGCGGCACCCTGCGCTTCGGCGACGTCACCGCCGAGGTCCGGGCCACCCGGACCTCGACCCTGTACCGCGGCTGCCGTGTCGAGGTGGACGCCATGGTCAACCGGAGTTTCCCGGCGTCGGCCACCGTCGGCTCGGGCGCGGTCGCCACGTTCCGCTCGATCTACGCCACGGCCGGCTGGGACCTGCGGGTCACCACCGACGAGATCAGCATCCCGGACGACGCGGACCTCACCAACGCCGAACTCCAGACCCTGCTCACCGGGCACCAGCGGACCGCCACCGACGACTCGTGGCGGCTCTGGCTGCTGGTCGGCTCGGCACAGGGCGGACTGTTCGGGATCATGTTCGACGACGACACGTTCCCCCGGCAGGGCGCCGCCGGGTTCGCCGACGCCGGTCTGGGCGGCAGCCCGGTGATCGACCCCGCGGCCCGCAACCGGCGGCTGAACGAGGTGCCCGCGGCGTTCCTGCGCACCCTGGTGCACGAGGCCGGGCACGCGTTCAACCTGTTCCACCCGAAACACGACGTGCACGCGCCGGCCATCGGCACCGAGATCATGAACCAGACCGGGGACGTCATCGGGTTCGCGACCGTGGCCGACCCGTACCCGGGAAACGCGTCCTTCTTCTTCAGCGAACACGACCGGCTGTCGCTGGTGCACGCGCCCGACCCGCAGGTGCGACCGGGCTGGAAGAACTTCGGGTGGGGGCACGGCGGCCTGTCGTCCGGGCTGCCCACCCCGGTGGACGTCGCGGGACTCGCCGCCGCCGACGACGGTGACGAGGGGCTGCTGCTCACCGTCGGGCTGCCGGGTCAGGCGTACGTGGGCGAGTTCCTCACCGCCGAGGTGGTGCTGACCAACACCGGCGACCGGGCCCGGGACGTCACCGGCCTGCTCACCCTGGCCGAGGGCGACCTGGTGTTCCAGCGGACCTCACCGCGCGGCGAACTCGACCACGTGCTCGACATCGCGGTCGGCTGCGGCCCCCGCCCGATGGTCCGCCTCGAACCGGGGGAGTCGGTCACCGGCCGGGCCCAGGTGTTCTTCACCAACCAGGGGGTGACCTTCGAACAGCCCGGCCGGCACACGGTCGTCGCCCGGCTGACCGTTGACCCGCTGACCGTCGTCACGTCCGCGCCGGCCGTCATCGACATCCGGATGCCCGGCACCGACTCCGAACTCGACATCTCCGCCAAGACCCTGAGCGCCGGAGTCGGCCGGGCCCTGGCGCTCGGCGACTTCACCCACGACGAGGGGGCCCGCGCGCTGCTCACCGACCTGGCCGAGATCCACTCCGGGACCGACACCGGGGCGGCGTCGGCGCTGGTGATGGCGAACGCGCTGGCCCGCCCGTTCACCGACTACCGCGCCGGGACCACCCGGGCGCCGGACCCCGCCGAAGCGGACCGTTTCCTCGACCTGGCGCTCGACGGGCGTACGCCGCTGCGGGCCGTGGAACTGGCGGTGACCGTCGCCAGCCCGGCGGAGAAGGACGCACCCGTCGTCGCGGACACCCTGAACCGCCTGCGCGACGGCGCCAGGACGATCGACGCCGACGTCGATCTCGATGCCGGGTTCGACGCCGCCGAACAGGTGGCCGAGGACTTCGTCCGTCCCCGGGCCCGCTAACCCACTGCCGCCAGGAAGTCCGAGTAGAAGACGCCCAGTCCGGCGGCCACACAGACGCCGGCGATGATCCAGAAACGGACGACGATGTTGACCTCGCTCCACCCCGCCAGCTCGAAGTGGTGGTGGAGCGGGACCATCCGGAAGACGCGCTTGCCGGTGGTCCGGAACGAGACGATCTGGATCACCCAGGTGATCGTGATCAGGAAGAACAGACCACCGATCAGGATCGAGAGCAGGGTGGTACGGGTCGCCACCGCCAGGCCGCCGATCAGGGCGCCCAGCCCGAGCGCGCCCACGTCACCCATGAAGATCTTCGCGGGCGACGTGTTCCACCACAGGAAGCCCGCGCACGCCCCGGCCGCCGCCGCCGCGATCATCGCGATCTCCAGTGGATCACGGACCTGGTAGCAGTACTCGTTCACGCTGGAGTACGCGGTGTCGGCGCACCAGTGCCGGTACTGCCAGAACCCGATCCACGCGTACGCGCCGAGCACCAGGATCGACGCGCCGGTGGCCAGGCCGTCCAGGCCGTCGGTGAGGTTCACGCCGTTCGACATCGCGGTGATCACGAAGACGAACATCATCACCGAGCCGAACTTGCCGATGTCCAGCCACTCGATGTCCCGGATGAAGGAGATGTACTCGCTGGTCACGGTCTGGCCGTTGGTGCTGGCGAAGTTCAGCGCGACGACACCGAGGATCGCGCCGACGACCGCCTGGCCGAGCAGCTTGCCCTTGGCGGACAGGCCGTCGGAGTTGCGCTGGCGCACCTTGAGGAAGTCGTCGATGAAGCCGATCACGCCGCAGAAGACGAACAGGCCGAGCAGGACGAGCGCCGTCATCGTCGGCTTCTCCTGCGCGATCTGCCGCTCCGGCAGGGTGGTCAGCGCGAAATGCCCGGCCACGTACGCGATCAGCGTCGCCACGATGAACACCACACCACCCATCGCGGGGGTGCCGGTCTTGCCCTGGTTGGAGGCCAGCCCCAGGGAACGGATCGGCTGCCCGGCCTTGAGCGCGGTGAAGACCTTGATCGCCAGCGGCGTACACAGCAGCGACACGATGAACGCGACGACCGTCGCGACGATGACCGCCCTCACGGGCGCGCCTCGATCTTGAGGAAATCATGGATCACGGGACAGGAGCTTGCCATCCGGACGCGGACCGGGCAGCCCCGACCCGCGCACCGCCCGCCGACCGGATGGATTCGGCCAGGTGATCGGCCACGTCGGTGGCCTTGGCCTTCCGCAGGCCTCGCGCGCGCTCTTGTTGCCGTCGATCAGGCGGGCGAGTCGCATTCCCACGAGGAGGGCGACGACCGCGCCGAGGATGAATCCGCCCATGCCGGCCTCCGCCGCGAACCGAGGCGCCCAGCGTCCCGCCGACATGGACGCCTGTCAACGCGATCCCGGCGTACTCCGGCTTTGAAAACCGGTTCGGCGTGTCTGACCTTTTCCGCACCGTAGTCCGCTGATCGCGATCGAGCAGGGTCGTTATTCGCCGTCGCTGGAGACCGCGTTCCGGATCGCCCGGGTCTTCGGTGTGCCGCTGGACGATGTCTTCGAGTACCCCGCACTCGCTGAGGAGTCTTGATGAAAGCCATCACCAGGAGTTCGTACGGTTCTGCCGACGTTCTGGAACTGCGCGACGTGGATCCACCGCCCGTCGCCGACGACGAGGTGCTCATCGAGGTCCGGGCGGCGGCCGTCGACCCCGGCGTCTGGATCATGATGACCGGCCGCCCCTGGGCCGTCCGCCTCGCCTCCGGGCCGCGCCGCCCCCGGGTGCCGATCCTGGGACTGGACGTGGCCGGCGTGATCTCCCGGGCCGGCGCGCGGATCACCCGGTTCCGGCCCGGTGACGAGGTCTACGGCACCTGCCGGTCCGGATCGTTCGCCGAGTTCGCCACCGCCCGGGAGAAACAGCTCGCCCGCAAACCGCCGGGCATCTCGTTCGCCGGGGCGGCGGTCGTCCCGGTCTCCGGCGTGACCGCGTTGCAGACCGTGCGTCAAGCCGGGGTCCAGTCCGGACAGCGGGTCCTGATCACCGGCGCGGGCGGTGGGGTCGGGTCGTTCGCGGTCCAGCTCGCCAAGATCGCCGGGGCGAGCGTGACCGGCGTGTGCAGCCCGGCGAAGGCGGAGCTGGTCCGCTCGCTCGGCGCCGACCAGGTGATCGACTACACGAGCGAGGAGATCGACCGCGACGGCCCGGCGTACGACGTGATCGTCGATCTCGCCGGGAGCCGGCCGCTGCCGCTGCTGCGCCGGGCCGCGAAACCCCGGGCGGTCATCGCCCTGGTCGGCGGTGGCCACGCGGAAGGCCGGGTGATGGGCGGTTTCCACAGGTTGATGGCCGCGCCGCTGATCTCCCTGTTCATGCCGCAGAAGCTCAAAGGCGTGACTTCGTTCGTACGGGTACCGGAGTTGGAAACCCTGACCGCTCACATCGAGTCGGGCGCCGTGACACCCGTGGTCGGAGCCACCTACCCCTTGGCCGAGGCCGCCGAGGCCCTCCGCGACCACGCCACGAGCCGATCCGCCGGGAAGATCGCGCTGGAGATCCGGCACTAGGTTCGGTCGCGCGGTTCGATCTCGACGAGCGGGCTGCCCTCGATCCAGCTCTGCACGCTGCCCGCCCAGCTCAAACCCGGCACGAACTCTGCGAAGATTTGCGTACGCTCGTCCGGATCCGTCACCGGCCGGGCGCGCGCTTGCAGATCCAGGCCGGGAAGATGCACCGTGAAGTCGGGGTGGGCGACCAGATTCGCATACCAGTCCCGCCGCCCCGGACTGCCCGACAACCAGAACCGCCCCGCGGCCAGATAACGCCACGTCTCGATCCGGCTCGGCCGCCCACTGCGCCGCCCGATCGTCGTGATCTCCACAGTCATGTGCTGTTCGAGCCCCGCCCAGCCGTCCCCACCATGCGTCATCCCGCCATCGTGCAAGCTCAACCCCACTTCACCTCAAGTCGTACACTCGCGGCATGGTTTACACAATGGGTGAACTTATGAACACGATAAGTGACTCCGGTCGCCATGGCGACATCCCTCAGATCTGGCACGCCTACGAGACGGCGAAGCGGGCGCACGGCCGCCAGCGCCGGGCGAGCGGGGACCGCTACATCACCCACCCGGTCGCGGTCGCCGGGATCGTGGCGCAGAACGGCGGCGACACCCCGGCCGTGTGCGCGGCCCTGCTGCACGACGTCATCGAGGACACCCCCGTCACCGCGACCCGGTTGGACGCGGACTTCGGCACCGGCATCTCCGGCATGGTCCAGGCGGTGACCTGGAAAACGGTTCGCGCCGGTGGGCCGGTCGATCCCGGCCCGGCCCTGATCACGGTTGCCGACCGGCTGCACAACCTGCGGACGATCAGCGTGAAGCCGGCCGCGAGCCGTCAGCGTGCTTCTCTGGACACGCTGGTGTTCCACGTTCCGTTGGCTCATCGACTGGGCACGCCCGAGCTCGCGCGGGAACTGACCACGTTGGCATGCGCCACGCTGGACACGATCGACAGCCCGGACCTGCGAGACCGCCGTCGCCGGCTGATGCAGGCGGCGCGCCGGGCCGATCCCCGGGCCCTGGCCGAGGCTATCGCCGCGGTCGGCGGGGGTTCCGCGCTGCTGGGTAGTGGCGTTCTGCCGGAATGGGCTCTGGCGACCGGTGGGGCCAGCGTGCTGGCTCTGCTCGCGGCGGCTCTGTTCAGCCGTGACCCGCGAGCGGCTGACCGGCTGCTGGCTCTGCTGCGCGCCCACCGCAAGGAGTGACGGCCCTTGTCAGCGGATTGTTCTGGCCGGGACTGTCAGCGGGTTGTTCTGGCCAGGACTGTCAGCCACACCGCGAAGACCACGATCAGGGCCGCTGAGGCGAAGAGTGCGTAGTACGGCAGCTTGACGGCGATGATCGAGGCGGCCAGGGCTGAGGTCAGGCAACCGCAGACGATGCTCGCTCGGCGGTGACGCATGTGAATCCCCCGATTCGTCGACCTGGTGTCGACCGTAGCGGGTGGGTCAGTGGATCCGGCGGCCGTGGGTGTCGGGGATTCCGGACTTGCGGTAGAAGTAGGTGTTCATCTGGTCGCGCCATTCGGTGGCGCTGCGGAGCTGCTCGTCCAGGCGGGACGCGACCCTGGCGTGCAGGTCGGGGTCCACCAGGGAGGACGCCTCCTGCCAGGCCGCCAGCATCGACTCGACCTCGGTCACGCCGTCGAAATGGGTGTCGTAGATGTGCTGGATCACCGTCGAACCGCTGTGGAGCACGTGCGTGTAGGGCACGTGGTGGAAGAACAGCAGGAGTTCGTCGGGGCAGGTGGCGGTGGATTCGTACCGGCTGTGCGGATATTGGGCGGCGAACGCGGTTCCGGTCGCGGACGTGCGGTCCACGCCCACCCCGTCACGATCGGCGAAATGGTAGGTGCCCCACGGGGTGTATTCGTAGCCGTCCACATCGGGGCCGTAATGGTGACCGGGGCGGACCATGAAACCGATTCCCAGCGGGGCGGTGTACTTCTCGTACGTCAGCCACGATCGATCCATGATCCGGTGCAGAACGGTGCGCAGTTCGGACGGCGCTTCGGGGAACGTCAGCGTCATCCACTCGTCCAGCACCGCTGTCGGATCCGGGTTCCAGGCCAGGCGGCCCGCGGCGTAAAGATTGGCCTGGGCCAGGGGGTGGCCGGTCCAATACCTGTCGTCGCCCACGTTCGAGACCGCGGTGAGGTCGCCGTGCACCGAGTCCAGCACCTCTTTCCACATCGGCGCCAGATAACACACGTGCTTTTGTTGGCCGGTGTATTCCTGGGTCACCTGCAATTCGACCGCCAGCCTGGTGGACGGCATCGCGGTCAGCACCGGCGACAACGGTTCCCGGGTCTGGAAATCGATCGGGCCGTGTTTGACCTGAACGATCACGTTGTCGGCGAAGAGTCCGTCGAGCGGGGCGAAATGGTCGTACGCCGCACGTGCCCGATCGGTGGTGCGGTCCCGCCAGTCCTGCCGGTGGTTGTAGACGAATGCCCGCCAGTGCACCACCCCGCCGTGTGGGGCCAGGGCCGCGGCGAGCATATTGGCGCCCTCGGCGTGGGAGCGTCCGTAGGTGAAAGGGCCGGGCTGGCCTTCGGAGTCGGCTTTCACGAGAAATCCGCCGAAGTCGGAAATATCCTCACAGAGTGAGTTGGCTATTGTCGCCCACCACTGCCGGACATGCGGATCCAGGGGATCCGCGGTCGGCAGGTCACCGAGGATCACCGGTGCGGCGAAGTTGATCGACAAATGAGTGACAATTCCGAAATGTCGGAATTCTCGAGCTAAGGTGACCACCTCGTCCCGTCGATCGGTCAGCAGCCGCGCCTCCGCCGCATGCACGTTGACGTTGTTGATCGTGACCGCGTTGATCCCGGCCGCGGCGAGCAGACGGGCATAGTCCCGGACCCGGCCCAGATCCCCGCGAAGGACACCGTCCTTCCAGAAGATCGACCCACCGGAGTAACCGCGCTCGACCTGACCCATCACCGGATGCACGTCGACGTTGTCCCAGTGATCGATCATGCGCCGTTCGAAGGAGGGCTCATGTCGTCCGGCTGCACCACCCCTGGCCAGCTCGAACAGCCCGTAGATCATCCCCCGGGGCCCGTCAGCAGCCACGCGGTCACCGGTCAGGGTGAAGGCGTCGCCCGCCGGGCCGGCGGTGAAGGTGAGGTCAGCGTGTGGGGTCAGGATTCCGCCGGCTCGGATCACCTCCTCCCGGACGGTGTCGGCCAGCGGGTGATCGGAATCGACAAGCACTCGGCGGCCGGCCAGGAAAGCGCAGGGCGGCAACCACGCCGGGTGGATGCTCATGAGGCTCGGAGGACCAGGACGCCGTTGGGCGCGAGCCGGGCAGGCGGCGCGGCTCCGGTGAGCAGATCGATTCCGGTCATGGCGGGCAGCGGGGCGGGAGACGGGCCGTGGTTGAGGACGAACAGGATCCGGGTTCCGTCCGGTGCCACCCGGGTCGCGGTCTCGACGTCCGGCAGGTCGGCCAGCGGCCCCAGCAGGTCGTGCGCCGCCAGGATCGGCCGCAGCACCGACGTCACCCCGGCCTGGTCGAGCGCCGTCCCCACGTACCACGCCTGGCCCTGCCCGTGGTCATTTCTGGTCACGGCAGCGGTCCCGGTATAGAAGTCGCCGGTGTAGGTCCCGACGACCGTGGCACCCTCCGGAATCACCAGCTCGAAGATCAGCCGCGCCGGGAAGGTCGCCGCGCCGATCGCCACCGGGTTCACGTGCGAGCGGTCCCGTGCATCCCACTCGTCGATCCGGATCCCGAAAAGGCCTGCCAGCGGCCCCGGCACGTCGCTCAGGAAGGCGTTGTCGTCCTCGTCGACCCGCCCGGACAGGAAGGTGGACACCACGGTCCCGCCGCGGGCGGCCACCGCCGACAGCCGCTCCGCCAGATCACCCTTGAGCATGTGCAGGGCGGGCGCGACCACCACGTCATAATCGGTCAGCGACGCGGTCACCGGCACCACATCAAGGTCAACCCCCAGGGTCCAGAGCGCCCGGTGGTACGCGGTGACGACGTCCAGATAGCGAACCAGCCTCGACGGCCCGTCCGAGATCTCCAATGCCCACCAGCTGTCCCAGTCGAACAACAGCGCCACCCGAGCCGGGGTACGAGCACCCAGCGTCACCGATCCCAGCGCCGACAACTCGGCCCCGAGGGCGGCGACCTCCTGAAACACCCGGGTGTCCGACCGCCCGGAGTGCCCGATCACCGCCCCGTGATACTTCTCGCTGGCCCCGCGACCGGCCCGCATCTGGAAGAACAGCACCGCGTCGGCCCCGTGCGCGACCGCCTGCCAACTCCACAGCCGCATCACCCCCGGCCGTTTCAACGGATTGACGTCCCGGCACGCGGTCACGCTCGGTGTCTGCTCCATCAGCCAGAACGGCGCACCGCCCTTGAGCCCGCGCATCAGATCATGGGCGAGCGCCATCCGGGCCGCCGACCGGTCGTCGGGCGGGTAGTTGTCCCACGACGCGAAGTCCAGATGAGCAGCCCAGCGATGGTAATCGATCGGCCGGTACAGCCCCATGAAATTGGTGGTCACCGGAGTGGAGGAGTCGAACTCCCGGATGGCCGCTTTCTCATCGCAGAAGTTGGCGAGCAGCGCGTCCGACATGAACCGCTGATAGTCCAGGGTGATCCCTTGAAAAGCGGTGTGGTCGGGCCCGCGCCAGTGCTCGGTCAGAGCGGACGGCGGCTCGATCTGCGACCAGTCGCTGAACGTGTGCGACCAGAACGTGGTGTACCAGGCCTCGTTCAGCGCTTCCAGCGATCCGTAGCGTTTTTGCAGCCACTCCTGGAACCCGGCGGCACAGATCGGGCAGTAACAGGCCCCGCCGTACTCGTTGCCGACGTGCCACGCGATGATCGCCGGATTCCCCGCGTAACGCTCCGCGATCCGGCGCGCGATCTCGGTGGACAGCCGCCGGTAGACGGGCGAGCTGGGACACGAGTTGTGCCGGGCCCCGTAGCGATGCTTGCGCCCTTCGAAGTCGACGCGGGTGACTTCCGGATGTGACGCGGCGAGCCAGGCGGGATGTGCCCCGGTGCCGGTGGCCAGGCAGATCTTTCGCCCGCCGTCGACAGCGCGCGAGACGATCCCATCCAAAACCGCAAAATCATATTTGTCGTACGAGGGCTGTGTGAGCCCCCACGTGAAAACGCCGACCGTAAGGGTGTCCACGCCGGCCGCATCGAACAACCGGTAGTCGTCCTCCCAGACAGCGCGCGGCCACTGCTCAGGGTTGTAATCGCCACCGTAAGGGATCTTCACCGGGTGAACTCCGTCCGCACGAGACCGACCAGACGACGGGTATTGCCGAGGACCGCGAGCACCAGCACCGACCCGAGCAGCCCCAGGACCACCTCGGAGAAGGCGACCACCACCCCGACTGTCACCACGAGCAGGCAGAGGTTGGCGACGGTGACCGAGGGTGTCCGGACCAGCAGATAAGCCGAGAGGCGCCACACGTCCCGGCTCCGGAAGGAGAACAGAGCCGAGACCACCAGCGCGTTGAGCATCCACAGCGTGACCCCGGCCAGCACCACCGCCCCGGCGACACTCAGGGAGATCAGGTTGAACGCGGCCACGATCAGCGACAGACCCCAGACCTGCAAGGACTGGACGAAGTTGAGTCGATAACCGCGCCGGAACAGGGCAGCGGGCCGCAGTTCGGTGAGGTCGAGCCGCCGATGGTGCACCGCGTAGAGTGCCGCGGACAGTGCCGGCCCGACCGGCAGCAGGCACAGCACGCCCAACGGCAGATTGGACACGTCGGGTGCGAGCAGCCACGTCACCACCAGCCCCGGGCCGGCCGTGACCACCAGCAGCAACTCGACGACGAGCAGGTGGTAGACGAACGCCGACACCTGTGACAGCAGCCCCGTCCCGAACGCCGTCGCCGACGTCACGACGTGGCCCCGAGCAGGCGCGCGTCATCCCACCACGGCGGTGTCGTGTCGGCTACCGGCGTGATCTCCAGCAAGGTCACCTCGTGCCGGGCCAGCGCGATGTCGATCTCCACCTGCCCGCCGCTGACCGGCAGCCGGGAGTGGGTGCGCACCGGTTCGGCGCATTCCCGCAGTGTCTCGACCTGCGCGGGGATCGGGGACGCCGGCCGGCCCATCTCCCGCCAGGCGGCCCACGCGTTGCCCCGTTCCTCGTCGGCCGACGACCGCAGCAGAAACGCCTGCGATCCGCTGAACGGTAGGGACAGCCGGAGGGAATGCCGTTCCGGCGACTGCCGCAGATCTACGTGATCGACAGGCGCCCACGCGAGCACGGTGATCCGCCCCGCCGGATCGTTGGTGGCCAGGTGATCGTCGCCGCGGGAGAGGAGGTGCGGGGCCATGCGCGCGAGAAACGCGTACAGATGGAAGGTGGGCTTTTTGATCTGCCGGTGGGTGAGCAGCCCGAATCCACCGTGGAACAGTTCGGTCGACACCCCCTCCTCCTCGAACATGTCGCTGAACGTCCAGTAGGAGTAGGAGTCCGCGAATTCGCCGCCGAACGCGACGACCGGGGCCAGATAGGCGGCGTGGAACGCGGTGTCGTGGATCGGGTTGTCCGGCCGGTAGGAGGAGTTGAATTCGGTGATGTGCACCGGCAGCCCGTCGAGGGGAGTGCCGGCGAGTTGCTGCCGGGGCAGAGCGAATTGTTCGAGCAGCCGGGTCGCGGGTTCGAGGGTCTGATGGGTGCCGAACGGGATGTGCTGCGCCGGCCCCGAGCTGTAGGCGTGCCGGCTGACGAAATCGATCGGCACGTCGTGGCGGATCACGAAGTCGGCGAATGTCTCCAGCCATTCGTCCGATCCCGGGGAGATCGCCGGGCCACCCACCTGCAGTGCCGCGTCGACGTCCTTGACCGCGTCGGCTGTCACCCGATAGAGCCGGTGATAGGCGTCGGCGTCCGCGTTCTGCCAGAACTGCGGCAGGTTCGGTTCGTTCCAGACTTCGATCGGCCAGCTGCGGACCTCGTCCAGCCCGTAACGGTCGACCAGGTGCGCGATCGTTCCCCGTACCAGAACGGCCCAGGCTTGGTAGGAGGTCGGGGGAGTGACGTTGCCGCGCCACCAGAAGACCGTCTGATCGCCGGAGGCGAGCTGCGACGGCATGAAGCCCATCTCGAGGAACGGGCGGATGCCCAGCTCGAGGTAGGCGTCGACGACCTGGTCGAGGTAGGTGTACGAATGTCGCTGGTGTTCGTTCTTCAAAAACCGATAGGGCCGGTAGATGCCCATGCCGTCGGCGAAGATGCCGTGCCCGCGAATGTGCCGGAACCCGATCTCCCGCTGTACCAGGGCGAGCGAGTCCTGATAGTCCCGGCGCAGCGCGAGTTCCATCCGCCCGGTCCCGACACAGAAGCGCCAGGCACTCATCCGTGCGCCTTCTTGTAGCGTTCGTGCGCCTTGTTGACGATGTCCAGGTACTGGGTGGAGTTCTTGCCCTCCAGCTCTTTGACGTAGGCGTCCCATTCACTGAGCGGCCGCTGCCCGAGCGCGAATTTGAGGGTGTTCTGGAAGACGTGGTCCTTGAGGGCCGAGTCCCAGAGGGTGACCTGTTCGCGTTCCTCGATGCTCAGCGGCGCGGGCGGCGAGACCTCCCGGACCTGCCGTTTGTTCATCTCGGCCTGGAACGCCTTCTCCTCGTCGGAGAACTGCGAGTTGAGCATCGCGGTGCTGCCGCCGTACGCGAAGACGCCGTTGGAGAATCCGTAGTCGACCTGCAGATTCTTGGGCGCGTCGGGGTTGATGCCGGCCCAGGTGATGCCCGGATCCAGCTTGAACGAGCCGTCGTCGACCTTGCCGGAGTAGGTCTGGCCGTCGATGCCCCATTTGCTGAACATCAGGCCGGCGTCGGAGTACCAGAGCCAGTCGATGAACTGCATCATGGCCACGAAGTTCTTCGATTCGAGGGCCTTCTTGGAGATCATGATGCCGTTCTCCAGGCGGGAGGTGCCGGGAAGGGTGGCGCCCATCGGGCCGGTCGGCAAGATCAGCTTGGCCACGGTGGCGCCGGGGATCTTCGCGATGTCCTTGCGCGCCTCGTTGACGACGGTCTGCGCGTTGGCGCTGATCATGAACGACTTGCCGTTGGCGAACTTCTGCCGGGCGACGTCATCGGTCTGCGTGAAGCTTTCCGGGTCGAGCAGCCCTTCTTTCACCAGCGTGTTCACGTATTCCAGGGTCTGCCGGTATTGATCGGTCGAGCCGGAGTAGACGAACTTGGAGGCCGCCGCGTCCCAGTGGGTCGGGGTCCAGCCCCAGCCGACGTGTGCGTCATAGGCGGTGCCGATCAGGTTGAGCAGGTTGTTCGCACCCGGCTGCGGGGGAGTGCTCCACCGGTCGGAGAGCGGATAGAGATCCGGGTGCGCCTTCTTCATCTCGCGCAGCACATTCGTCAGATCGTCGAAGGTTTGCGGCTGGCTGAGCCCGAGTTTCGTCATCACGTCGGTGCGTACCGCAAGGGTGTAGTCCTGCCAGGCGTTCTCGTGCAGGCCGGGTAGCAGGTAGTACTTGCCGTCCTCGGCCTTGAACTGGTCCAGGTTCGGCTGCAGGTTCCACTTGGCCACCTTCTCGGTGAAGTGCGGCATCAACTCGGCGTAGTCACTGACCGGCAGGATCGCCCCACCGGCGATGAACGCCTCCTCATCCGGGTGGTAGGTCTTCGGGATGATGAACGGCGCGTCTCCAGCACTGACCATCACGCTGCGTTTCTGGTTGTAGTCACTGCCCGGAACCGCCGTCGACTCCACGGTCACATTGGTCCGCGCGGTCAGTTCCTTGAAGAACGGCCAGTCCGCCTTGTACGGATACCCCTGGTTGCTGAGCATCATGATCGAGAACGTCAGGGGTTCGGTGGCCTTGAACTGGTCACCGGCCTTGAACCCGTCCATCGCCCCGGCCCGTTTCTCATCGAGGTCGGCGGACTCCTCGGGGGAAGAGCTGCAACCGGCGATCCCGGCCACCGCGGCGGCACCGGCAGCGGTCAACAGGTGTCGTCTGGTCAGCTGAACCATGGCGGATCGCTCCTAACCTTTGACGGCGCCGAGCATGACGCCGGAGACGAAGAATCGCTGGATGAACGGGTAGACGAGCATGATCGGCAGCATGGTGAGGACGATCGTGACGGCCTGGATGCTGGCCGCGATCTGCAGCGCGGCCTCGCTGGTGGCGGTGACGTCGGTGCCGGAGGTGGCCCCGGCGATCAGGTTGCGCAGATAGACCGTGACCGGGAACAACTCCTGTTTGTCCATGTAGAGGAAGCCGGCGAACCACGAGTTCCAGAACGCCACCGCGTAGAACAGCAGCATCGTGGCGAGCACCGCTTTCGACAGCGGCAGCACGATCCGTAGCAGGGTGCCGTAAGTTCCCGACCCGTCGACGGCAGCCGCCTCCTCCAACTCGGTCGGCAGGCTCTCGAAGAACGCCTTCATCACGAGCAGGTTGAAGACGCTTATCGCGTTCGGCAGCACGATCGCCCACAGCGTGTTGCGCAGCCCGAGGGCGCTGACCAGCACATAGTTGGGGATCAGGCCGCCGTTGAAGAACATCGTGAACACCGCGACGCCGACCAGGACACTCCGTCCGCGCAGCTGCCGCTTGGACAGCACGTAGGCGTAACAGGTGGTCAGGAACAGCGCGATGACCGTGGCCACCACCGTGTACACCACGGTGTTGCGGTAATTGGTCCAGAACAGGGCATCCGACATGACCTTCTCGTACGTGGTCGTGTTGAAGCCTTTCGGCCAGAGCGTCACCTGACCGGACCGGATCTCCTGCTCGCCGCTGAACGAGCGGGCCACGATGTTCACGAACGGGAACAGCGTCACCAGCACCACAGCGGTCAGCACGATGCCGTTGACCAGCTGGAACACCCGGTATCCCCGGGACTCGGTCACCACAGGCTGGTACCCGCCACGCGCCGGGACAGGGTGTTCGCGCCGAGCACCAGGGCCAGGCCGATCAGCGACTCGAACAGGCCGATCGCGGCGGCGTAGCTGAAGCTGCCGGAGACGATGCCGACCCGGTAGAGATACGTCGAGACGACGTCCGCCGTCCCGTACGTCAGCGGGTTGTAGAGCAGCAGGATCTTCTCGAATCCGACCGCGAGGAACGTGCCGATGTTGAGGATCAGCAGCGTGATCATGGTGGGGCGGATGCCGGGCAGCGTCACGTGCCAGGTCTGCCGCCAGCGGTTCGCGCCGTCCACCTTCGCCTGGTCGTAGAGGTCGGCGTCGATGGTGGTGAGCGCGGCCAGGTAGAGGATGGTGCCCCAGCCGACCGTCTGCCAGACCTCGGACGACACGTACAACGTCCGGAACCAGCCCGGATCCTGGATGAACGCGACCGGATCCTGCCCGACCGCCCGCAAGCCCTGATTGATCACGCCGTCCACCGACACCGTCTGCAGGATCAGGCCGGCGATCACCACGATCGACAGGAAGTGCGGCAGATACGAGACGGTCTGCACGAAACCCTTCAGCCAGCGGGTCCGCACCTCGTTGAGCAGCAGCGCGAGCACGATCGGCAGCGGGAAGCAGAACAGCAGCGTCAGCCCGCCGATCACGATCGTGTTCGTGAAGACCTGCCAGAACGTCGGATCGTCGAGGAACATCCGGAAATAGCGGAGCCCCACCCAGTACTCACCGAACAGATCGCCGCCGGGTTCGTACCGGCGGAAAGCGATGACGTTCCCGATCATCGGGAGATACCGGAAGATCAGAAAGAACACCAGCGGGAGTACGGCCAGCGAGTAGAGCTGCCAGTCACGTCGCACCGACTGGAGCATCGTGCGGCGCCGGGGCTTCGGCGCGGGCTGTGGTGGAACGTCGCTCCCGACGTCCCGTTCGGACGTGATCACCATGCAAACACCAACCGCCCAGCTCCGAAAGTTTCATCGACGGACCGGTATGTCTGGCGGCGAACGTAAATCTGTTACGAGCATGTGTCAAGGCACATCAGCGGGCTGTTCTGATGGTGATCGGCAGTGGACTGCGTCGATGTCCTGCCGGTATGGTGCAGCGAAATCTCGCTCGCAACTACCGATGGCGGTGCGTGATGTTTCGATGAGCCAACCCCGTACCACGATCGCGGTCATCGCCGACGAGGTCGGTGTCTCGGTGACCACCGTGTCCAAGGTCCTCAACGGCCGCTCCGACGTCGCCGCCCTGACCCGGGCCCGCGTCGAGGCGAGCCTGCAGGCGCACGGATACCGCCGCCGCAACCGCCGGCCACCCGCCGTCACCGGCCACATCGACCTGGTGTTCCACGAGTTCGACGCGGCCTGGGCGATGGAGGTCATCCGCGGGGTGGAAACGGTCACCACCGCCGCCCGCGTCGAACTGCTGATCTCCCAGCTCGACGGCAACCACCGGCCACCCCGGCACTGGGCCGACGACGTGCTCGCCCGCAGCCCGCTCGGCGTGCTCCTGGTGCTCTGCCACCCGACCGAGTCCCAGCAGCGGCAACTGCACCGGCAGCGCATCCCGTTCGTCGTCCTGGACACCGACAGCGCCACCGCCGCCTCGGTGCCGACGGTCGGCTCCAACAACTTCAACGGCGGCCTGCTGGCCACCCAGCACCTGATCAACCTCGGGCATCGGCGGATCGCCGTGGTCTCCGGCCCGGCCGACGTGCTGTGCAGCCGGGCCCGCGTCGCCGGCTACCGCTCCGCCCACGACGAGCACTCGCTCCCGGTCGACCAGAACCTGATCCGGTTCGGACACTTCACCGGCGAGACCGGCTACCAGCACGGCCTCGAACTCCTGGCCCTGCCGGACCGCCCGACCGCGGTGTTCGCCGGGTCCGACATGCAGGCCATGGGCGTCATCCGGGCCGCCCGCAAACTCGGGCTGCGGATCCCGGCCGACCTGTCCGTCGTCGGCTACGACAACGTCGAGATGGCCGAGTGGTCGGCGACCCCGCTCACCACCGTCGATCAGCACGTCCAGGACATGGCCGGCACCGCCGTGCGGATGCTGCTCGACCTGGCCCGCGGCGTGCCGGTCCCGATGACCCGCATCGACCTGGTCACCGAACTGATCGTCCGGGAGAGCACCGCCCCACCGCACTGATCGTCCGGGAGAACCGTCCCACCGCATCATCTGTGAGGTCCCGCATGGCCGCTTTTGATCTGCCGCTCGACCAGTTGGAGCGCTACCTGCCGGTGGTGCCCGAGCCGGACGACTTCGACAGCTTCTGGACGGACACCCTCACCGGTCTGGAGTCACCGCTGCGGTCGGCCGTGCCGTCCGAGAACGATCTCGCGATGTTCGACTGCTGGGACGTGACGTTCGCCGGGTTCGGCGGCTTGCCGATCCGGGCCTGGTACACCCGGCCCGCCCGTACCGGGGGCCCGCTGCCGGCGGTTGTCGAGTTCGCCGGGTACGGCCGGGGGCGCGGCCTGCCACACGAGCGTCTGTCCTGGCCGGCGGCCGGTTACGCGCATCTGCTGATGGACAACCGGGGGCAGGGTGATCTCTACGGCTGCGGTGGCGACACCCCGGACCCGGCCGGCGCCGGAACGACACAGGGCATTCTCTCGCCGTACGACTACTACTACCGCCGTCTGATCACCGACGCCGTGGCGGCTGTGGCTGCCGTACAAGAGCTGCCCGGAATTGATCGGTCCCGGGTGGCCGTGGCCGGGAACAGCCAGGGCGGCGGCATCGCGCTGGCCGTCGCCGGGCTGGTCCCCGGCCTGGCCGCGGTCCTGGTCTCGGCGCCGTTCCTGTGCCACATCAGACGGGCCGTCGATCTGACCGACACCTCGCCGTACGGGGAGATCGCCGGCTACCTGTCCGTACACCGCGGCGCGGGCCCGGCCGTATGGACGACGCTCGGCTACTTCGACGGCGTCCACTTCGCCCGCCGGGCCACCGCACCCACCCACTTCGGCATCGGCCTGCGCGACACGGTCTGCCCACCGAGCACCGGTTTCGCCGCCTACAACCACTACGGCGCCACCCACCCGGCCCGCCCGTCCCGCATCCTGGAGGTCTACCCCTACAACGGCCACGAACACGGCGACGCGGTCCACACCCGAGCCCAGCTCCGCTGGCTCCACGCCCGCTTCTGAAAGTGCCGCATGACACCTGTCATGGTCGGCCGGTGACAGCGGGAACTACTGCGTGACTCGGGTGGCTGGTTGGCTCGGGGTGTCCCGCCGATCGAAACGAGAACCATGCGCAACGCCCTGAAGATCGCTGCCGCCGTGCTGGTGGCCCTGCCGGTCCTGTCGCTCACCACGACCGCCGCCGTGAACGGGGAGGTGAGCAGGGCGGAAGCGTCGTCGATCGCGCCGTACGGGCAGCTGGTGCCGGTGGACGGCAGGCGGATGAACGTGGTGGTCGCGGGCTCCGGGCCGGAGACCGTGGTGCTGCTGCCGGGTCTCGGCACGGCGGCTCCCGGGCTCGACTTCCAGCCGCTGATCGCCGCGCTGCAGAGCCGGTACCGGGTGATCGCGGTCGAACCGTTCGGCACCGGGCTGAGCGACCAGGCCGCCAGTGAGCGCACCGCCGCGAACATCACCCGGGAGATCCACGAGGCCCTGCAACACCTCGGCGTCGACCGTTACGTGCTGATGGGCCACTCGATCGCCGGGATCTACGCCCTCACCTACAGCGCCGCCCATGCGGACGAGATGATCGCCTTCGTCGGGATCGACAGCAGTGTCCCCGATCAGCAGGGCTGGGACACCCCGATCCCGACCGGGGCGATCGCTACCCTCAGTGCTCTCGGGCTGACCCGGGTGCTGGCCGCCGTTGCCGGTGACCCCTACCAGGGCCTGCCCTACGACGAGCCGGCCCGCCGGCAGATGACGCTGCTCACCAACCGGAACGCGGCCGCGCCCACGATGCTGGACGAGATGGCGCACGCCCCGGCCAACTTCGCCGCGGTCAGCGGGGCGACCTTCCCCAGAACCCTGCCGATCCTTCTTTTTGTACGATCGAACGACACCGACGTGGCGGACTGGGTGGCCCTCCACGAGCGGCAGGCAGCGAGCGTCGCCACCGGCAGAACGGTCGTCCTGGAGGGCGACCACTACCTGCATCACACGCTGTCACCGGAGATCGCCCGGCAGACCGCGGCCTTCCTAGCCGCGCTCTGAGGTCAGGGCCTCCGCGATCCGGGTCGATCCGGTGTTGAAGCTGATGGTGCGGCCGATCGTGGACGGGTCGTGCAGGACCGCGAGCGTCACCGCCGCGACGTCGGCCCGGGACACCTCGCCGGGGGTGGCGCCCCGGGTGCCGGTCTCGATGCGGCCGGTGGCGGGGCCGTCGGTCAGTTTGCTCGGTGCGAGGATCGTCCAGGACAGGGCGGTGCCGGCCAGGTGGGTGTCGGCGGCGGCTTTCGCTTCCGCGTACGGAAAGAAGGGGTTGTCCTCGAGGATCCCGTGGCCGGGACCGGCGCCGAAGTAGGAGACCATCAGGTAGCGGCGCACGCCGGCCTGCTCCGCGGCCGCCATCGAGCGGATCGCGGCATCCCGGTCCACCGCATACGTCCGCGCCGGGTCGCCGCCACCGGCCCCGGCCGACCAGATGATCGCGTCATGCCCGGCGAAGTGCCCGGCGAGCGTGTCGGCGTCGAGCCGCTCCACGTCGGCGACCAGCGGAATCGCGCCGGTCGCGGCCACCTCGGTGGCATGATCGGGATTGCGGATGACCGCGGTCACCGCATGCCCCGCGCTGGTCAGCAACGGCACCAACAGCCGCGCCACTTTGCCATGCCCGCCGATGACCACGATGCGTTCCATCCACCCATTGTGCATCCGGTAAACCCCTCAAATCGGGTCCAATGGTGCCGACCGGGAGCGGTGATGACTACCACAGCTGCCTCGACGAATGCGGACCCCGACGTGGTCCGCGACCCGGCCCGTCTCGACGCGGTGGCGGCGACCGGGCTCATCGGCGGACCGCCGTCGCCCGTCCTCGACGAGATCACCGGGCTCGCCATGCGCCTGATCGGTGGCCGCGTCGCGCTGATGAACATGGTCGAGGGCGACCGGCAGAGCCACGTCAGCCTCAGTGGCCCGCCGCTCGGCCCCGGACTGCGCCAGGTCCCCCGTACCCACTCGTACTGCCAATATGTGGTGGCCGCCGGTGAGCCGCTGGTCGTCGGTGACGCCCGGGAACATCCGGTGCTGCGCAACAACCCGGCCATCGCCGCCTACCAGGCGGTCGCCTACCTGGGGGTTCCGGTCCGGTCGCCGAGCGGGCACGTGGTCGGGACGCTCTGCGTCTACGGCACCGAGCCGCGCTCCTGGCAGGAGTCCGACCTGGCGACACTGACCGCGCTGGCCACCGCCGCCGGCTCCGAGGTGGCCCGCCGGATGGCCGCCGACGAGACCGAACGTGGTCAGAGCGACGTGCGGTGGATGGTCGACGGCACCGGCGACGCGTTCGTGCAGACCGACTCGCAAGGCATGATCACCTGCTGGAACACGGCTGCCGAACGGATCTTCGGGCGCAGCGCGACCGACACCACCGGACAGCCCGCCGTCGAGATGATCATCGCGGCCGAGCAGCGCGACGTCTTCACCCACTGGATCACCGAACTCGGCAACCGGTCCTCCTGGACCCACCGCGAGTTCCTCGGTGTCCACCGGCAGGGCCGCCGCTTCCCGATCGAGATCTCCGCCGCCGTACGCAACCAGAACGGCGTCCCCACCACCTACGCCTTCGTCCGCGACATCAGCCTGGTCCGGCGCCGCGAGCAACTGCGCCGCCTGGAGTACGCGGTCTCCGGAGCCCTGGCCGCCGCCGAGACCGCCGAACACGCCGCCGAAGCCGTCGTCGCCCGGGTCGGCGAGGGCCTGATCTGGCCCTACGTCGAGTACTGGCACCTGGACCCGGACGGCGACGACCAACTGGTCCGTGTCGCCGACTGGTCCCGCGACAGCAAGACCACCACCCCCATGCGCAACACCCGGGAGTACGGCCGGGGCTGCGGCGTGGTCGACAAGGTCTTCCAGTCCCGGGCCGCCCGCTGGAGCACCGACCTGGCCAGCTCCGACACCACCCGCGCGCCCGCCGCCAAAGCCGCCGGGCTCAACACCGTCGTCGCCGTCCCGGTCCGCAACGGCCCCGACGTCGTCGGTGTCCTGGCCATCTTCGACAGGCGCGTCGTCGACCCCGAACCCGACCTGATGGCCGCCCTCGACTCGGTCGCCGCACACATCGGCCAGTACGTGCACCGCCGCCGCGCCGTCGACCTGGAACTCGAACTCAGCCGCGCCCGCCGGCACTTCGACCAGATCGTGTCCAACCTCAGCGACTTCCTGTGGACCGTCCGGATCACCTCCGACAGCGCCGTCCGCCTCGTCTACGCCAGCCCCAACAACACCGCCATCTTCGGCGGCCCCGCCCCCTCCGGCGGCGACCTCAGCCGCGCCATGGCGGCCATGATCCACCCGGACGACCGGGAGATCTTCCTGGACTTCCGGGACACCCTCACCTCCGGCGCCCCCGCCCAGGTCGCCTGCCGGCTGATCGGCGGCGACGGCGTCACCCGCTGGGTGTGGACCCGCGGCCAGCCCCGCCGGGAGAACGGTGTGCTCTACGTCGACGGCGTGTGCAGCGACGTCACCGACCGGCACCACGACAACACCCGGCTGCGCCAGCAGGCCGAACTGCTCGACCTCGCCCCGACCGCGGCGGTCATCGTGCGGGCCCTGGACGGGCGGATCACCTACTGGAACCGGGGGGCCGAACACGTCTACGGCTGGAACGCCGCCGCCGTCACCGGCCGGGGCATCCACAAACTCCTCGACACCCGCTTCCCCCTCGACCAGGAAGCCGTGGAACAACAGCTGCTCGCCACCGGGGAATGGTCCGGCGAACTCGACCACCTGCGCAGCGACGGCACCCGCATCGTCGTGCTCTCCCACCAGGGCGTGCAGTACGACGACGACGGCCAGCCGATCGCGTACCTCGAGGTCAACGTCGACGTCACCGCCCGCAAACAGGCCGAACGACAGCTCGCCGACAGCGAGAAACGGCTGCGCACCCAGTTCTCCCTGGTCACCGTCGGGCAGGCGGCCCTCTCGCTGGACGGGCGGCTGCAACAGGTCAACCCGGCGTTCGCCGAGATCCTCGGCCGGACCGTCGCCGACCTGGAAGGACGCACCCTCGACGAGATCACCCACCCCGACGACCGGGCCGAGAACGACCGCACCGCCGCCTACATGTTCACCGAGGACCTGCCCACCGGCCGGTACCTGCGGCTGCTGCACACCGGCGGGCACGTCGTCGACGTGGAGATGGGCATGTCCCTGGTCCGCGACACCGACGGCCAGCCGGTCAGCTTCATCGCCGTCGTCCAGGACGTCACCGCACGCCTGGCCGCCGAACGCGAACGCGACGCCGCCGCCACCCTGCTCGGCATCCGCAACGACGAACTACAGGACATCAACAGCCGGCTCGCCGACGCCAATGCCCTCAAACTCGACCTGATGGGCATGCTCTCGCACGAGATCGGCACACCCCTCAACACCATTGCCGGGTACGCCGAGGTCCTGCTCGCCGACACCGTCCACCTCAGCCCCGGCCAGCAGAAACCACTCGACGTGATCGCCCGCTCGGCGCGCCGGCTCAACCAGCTGCGCGCCGAGATCCTGGCCATGTGCACCATCGACGCCGACCGCCTGCAGGCCAGCCCGGAGCCGGTCCCGCTGGCGGCGGCGCTCGCCGACACCCTCACCGGGCTCGACCTCGACGTCCCGGTGACCTGCCCCGGCGACCTGGTGGCCCTGGTGCACCCCAGCCACCTACAGCAGATCGTCACCAACTTCTGCACCAACGCCGCCAAGTACGCCGGTGGGGTCACCCGGATCACCGCCGAGCGCCGTGCCGAACGGGCGATCATCGCCGTGCACGACGACGGGCCCGGGATCTCGCCGGAACTGCGGCCGGCCCTGTTCGACAGGTTCACCCGGGCCACCGGGAACGACCCGTCGATCCAGGGGCACGGACTCGGCCTCTACATCGTCCGCGGGCTCGCCGAAGCCAACGGCGGTGTCGTCGGCTATCAGGCGGGGCAGCCGGTGGGCAGCATTTTCACGCTGTCGTTGCCGGCTCTTTGAACGCTGCGTCCGTTGTGAAGGCTGCGTCCTTTTTGAAGGCTGCGCCGGTCAGGGTGATCGAGCGGATCCGGTCCTCCACCGACTGCGCGTGGTGGGCCGTGATCAGCTCGTCGGCCTGACACTCGGCGGCGAAGTTCGTCAGGTAGTCACGGACCTCGTCCGGCGTACCCACCGCGGTGTATTTCGTCATCGAAGCCAGCTGACGGCCGTTCGGTGAGGCCAGGAACGCGTCGATCTCGGCGTCGGTGAAGTTCTGGCCCACCGAACCGCGGGTGATGAACGCCCTGGTCCGCGCGCGGTAGGCCGCCTTCATCTGCTCCACCGCCTCGTCGTGGTCCTCGGCCGCCACCACGTTCACACCGGCGATCACGTACGGTTCGGCCAGCTGCTCGGACGCCACGAACGTCTCCCGGTAGATCTTTACCGCCTGGTGCAGGGCCTCCGGGGAGAAGTGCGAGGCGAACGCGTACGGCAGGCCCAGCTGCGCGGCCAGCTGGGCACCGAACAACGACGAACCCAGGATGTAGAGCGGCACCGGCTGCTCCGCCCGCGGCACCGCCTGCACGCCCGGGACCAGCGACTTCCCGGACAGATAACCCTGCAACTCCTGCACATCCTGCGGGAACGACTCGGCCGACATGTGGTCCCGGCGCAGCGCCCGCATCGTCACCTGGTCACTGCCCGGCGCGCGGCCCAGCCCCAGATCGATCCGCCCCGGGAACAGCGTCTCCAACGTGCCGAACTGCTCGGCGATCACCAGCGGTGAATGGTTCGGCAGCATGATCCCGCCCGCACCGAGCCGGATCGACTCGGTGTGCGCGGCCACGTACCCGATCACCACACTTGTCGCCGACGACGCGATGGTGGCCATGTTGTGGTGCTCGGCGTACCAGACCCGCTGGTAGCCGGCGCTCTCGGCGGCCCGGGCCAGAGCCACGCTGCTCTCGAAACTGTCGCGCGCGGTGTGCCCGGCGGAGATCGGAGCCAGATCGAGCAGGGAGAGTGCGGTGGGCATTGGGGTGCCGCCTTCCAGAGTCACGGTTTCACGGTGCAGCGTGCGGTTTCAGATGTCTCGGCCCGGTGGCGCCGGCCTGATGTCTCGGCCCGGCGGCGTCGGCTTGATGTCTCGGCCCGGCGGCGTCGGCTTGATGTCTCGGCCCGGCGGCGCCGGCCGGATGTCCCGCGGATCACAGCTCGCGGAGGCGTTCGGCGAAGGCACGGATCCGCTCCTCGTCCCGGCGGAAGTAGATCCACTGACCGCGACGGGTCGCGAGCAGGAACCCGGCCCGCTGAAGAACCGCCAGATGCGCGGAAACGGTGGAGGCGGAACACCCGGCCCGGCGCTGGATCAGCCCGGCACAGACCCCGATCTCCGCGGTCTCGCCCCCGGCCTCCGGGAACTGACCCTCGGGATCCTTGAGCCACTCCAGAATCGCCAGCCGAGTCTCGTTCGACAGCGCCTTGCACTCCGCCAGCACGCCGACGCACCGTCCTTCGTCATTTCGCTTAATCCCGAAATTACGTCACCGAACGTGGAACCCGCCACCAGAGATGACACTCCTCACCCCTCCGGCCCCGGATGGTGATGCCCAACCCGCGGTCCGGTCCTCCGCCGCCCGGACCGGTGAGCCGTCACTCGCCGCGGACCGCGTTACACCACCATCAGGGACTCCACTCTGCCGCGGGCCCTCGTCCGAATGCGGACGCACCTTCATCTGGTGCGGCATCGCCGATTGATCTCGTGCGGCATCGCCGATTCATCGTGTGCGGCATCGCCGACGAGCCGACCTGGCCAGGCTTGAAGTCCTCGGTGACCAGCTCCACACAGAACGTCAGCCGACCCGTCACCGCGCCCGGCAGACCCCCGGTACCGGAGGACGGCCCACCGCGCGTGTGGAACTGGAGCCGATTATCGGCCCGGTCGCCGGTGGTGACCTCGACCCACGTGTGCGGGCATCCTTGTCGTCTGATCAGTCAGGGTGCGCGTCTGCCTCGCCTGATCGGTTGGGGTGTGCGCCTGTTTCACCTGATCTGTTGGGGTATGCGTGTATATCGCCCGATCTGTCTGGGTGTGCGTCTGCCTCGTCTGATCAGTCGGGGTGTGCGTTTGCGCGCAGGGTCAGCACGTAGGTGGCGGTGAGAGCGACAGCCCGATCGCTGTCGGCTGACAGTTCGGTCAGGGCTCGGGTTGCGGCTTCGCCGGGGATGTCTGCCAGTGCCTGTGTCAGCCGTTGCCGGGCCGCCGCCCGGCCGCGGTCCGGAGTTCCCTCCGCCAGGCGGGCCTTGATCTCGGCTATGCGGCCGCTGAGGACATCGGTGATCCGGTCCGCCATGACCGGATCGGCGGCCAGCGCTCCCAGTGCGTCGGCGGCATCGGCGTCGCTGGTGTTCGCGACGATCATGCCGACCAGGGTGGGGATCGCCCCGTCCGCGCCCCGCGCGCCCAGAGCCACCGCCGCGTGCCGCCGGACCGCGGCATCGGAGTTGGTGAGCGCATCCTGGAGTTGCGCAGTGGCCTCCTCGGCCGGGAACTCGGCGATGGTCAGAACGGCCCGTTTCCGCACCGCCCCCGAGGAATCCCGGAGCCCGGCCGCCAGAAGTGCCAGAGCGTCCTCCCCGCTCCGCGCCCCTGCCCGACTCCCCTCCGGATCGCCGATCTGATCCCCCAGCTGGACCAGCGCCCAGCGCAGGGCGCCGGCCACGTTCGGGTCCGATTCGGTCAGGACCGCTTCCACCAGGGCTTCCACCGGCATCGGGACGTCCTCGGCTGCGGACATCGCTGCCTGCTGGCGGCGGCCGGGGTTGTCCGATCCCAGGGCCTGCAGCAGCGACACGATCTGGAGCACGTCCTCCCAGCCGGCCGCACCGGCCACGCCGATCTGCTGCAACCTGGTGAGCAGCCTGGTCTCGTCGGCGATTCGCTCCCGGGTTCGGGTGATCAGCTCGCTGACCAGTTCGGCCGGGTCGAACGCGGGATCGTCCAGCGCCCGGCCGGCCTCTTTCAGCGACAGCCCCAGTGACCGCAGGCTCTCGATGTGGAAGATCCGGCGGATGTCGTCGCTGGAATACTCCCGGTAGCCCGACCCGGTCCGGCCGGTCGGCTGGACCAGCCCGATCGAGTCGTAGTGCCGCAACATGCGGGCACTGACCCCGGACCGTCGTGCCACATCTCCGATCAACACGAACCCATGGTCCCTCCTGAACCGAGCCCACCGGTCACCGCCGGCCCCAACGGCACGCCGGGACATTGCCCTGTCGCTGAGGAAGGGCTGCGCGACGACGCGGCGGGATCACGCGATCCGCTCGCCGTTTCCGCTGGTGGGAATCGGACTTCCCTTGTCGGGCACCATCGTGGAAGAAGCGTGCGGTGCCTCCGGGAGCGATGGGAGACCGCCTGACGATGCGGCGGGCCGGGGTGTTGCGGCAGACCGGAGTAGAGCGCCTGGCTCTTCACCCGGGTGGTCGAGCGCGTCCGGCCGGTGGTCGAGCGCGTCCGGCCGGTGGGGGAGCGCGTCCGGCCGGTGGGGGAGCGCGTCCGGCACTTCAACCGACTGGGGGAGCAGGTCTGGCTCATCGGCCGGAGTGGGAAAGGGCTCCGGCTCTTCGGCTGGCTGAGGGAGGGCGCCCGACTCGTCAGGCGGGCCGGGGGGGACCGTCGGGGCCGAGGGCCACGATGCGTTTTGCCTCTTCGATGGCGAACTCGAAACCTGCGTCCGGGTCGCGGTAGAGGTGTTCGGTGGCTAGCGCATGGTATCGTACCGCAAGGGTGGGATTGGTTGCCTTTGTCGCCAGGAGCGGCAGGACCGGGTCGCCCAGGGTGATCAACGCTCGGCTCAGGCTCAGGCGGGTCTCCCGGTTGCCGCGGCCCAGCTGGGTCGTCAGGATCTCGGCCAGCGAGTGCACCTCGCCCTCGGGGACCAGGCCGGCCGCCGTGCGCCACGCCGCCCGGGCCACCTCGTCGTCGGGGTCGGTCAGCAGCTCCCGGGTGATCGACGGCCAGGCCGAGCGGTCGCCGATCTTGGACAGGGAGTGCAACGCCTGGCTGCGGGCCTGAGGGCGTGCCGACGTCAGCTCGCCGAGCAGGCGGGGGAGCGTCTCCGCGGACCGGTGACGGGTCAGGGCCCAGGTCAGCATGTCGCGGACGTAGAAGTCCGGCTCGACGGCGCACTGCTCGACAAGCGTGTCGATCAGATCCTGGTCGGGTGTCGTGCCGGCGGCCAGGGCGGCCTGCAACCGCACCGACGAGTTGTCGTGTGACAGCGCCTGACGGACTCGGGTCGTGTTCATCGGGACCACCTTTCTCCGGTCCCAGTCAAAAGCTTGTCACCGTGTCAAGGTCAAGCCACCGGCTCCACCATCGCGAACGTGGCGTTCAGCAGACCGGCCCGGGTCTGCACGTGGTAGCGGCTGCGGCCCTGCTTGACGATGGTGCCGACCAGCCCGCCGTATTTTCCGCCACCCTTCAGGCGTACCCGATCACCTATCTTGAACGCGACGCCGGGCCGCCCACCCTGCACCCGGACCATCTCGGCCGCGTAGGCGGCCTGCATCGGCGCTGCCTGCCCCCGGTACGTCCAGGCGAAGACCGCGCTCCGGTCGAACGCCCGGGAGCAGCGCGAACACGACCGGACCCGGGTCGGCCGCCGATGCGCGGTGGTGCGGTGCCCGGCGGGGCAGAAACCGACCCAGGACCCTTCCACCCGCGGTACGCCCTCCGGCACACACCTAGTCCCGGAGCAGCCGATTCGCTGGGCGGTGGCACGCCACACCGCGTCGTGGCCGTGCTTGGCGCCGACCAGCGCGTGCGCGATCTCGTGCAGCACGGTCTCGGTCACCTGTTCGACGGTGTAGATGTGCATGAGTGGCCGGGACAGCCCGATCTCCTTGGTGCCGGGCCGGCACACCCCCGCCCGGGTCTTGGCGTTGTCGAACGTCAACTGCCAGCCCTTGAGCCCGTGCCGGGCCATCAACCCGACGGCGAGCTCCCGCGCCTCACCCAGTTCCAACCCAGCGGCTCCTCACCACACGACGCAAAAAACACGAACGGGACAGTGAGATTACGTCACTTGCCGGAGTTGCTCGCGAGTGATCCCGAAGGACTCCCGTACCACCGCTCCGCCCGCCCCGACGTCGAAAACGGCGAGATCGGTGTAGACGCGACTGACACACCGTAAGCCGGTCAGTGGATATGTGCACTTCGGCACGAGTTTCGGCCGCCCCTGCTTGTCGAAGAGCGTCATCATCACGTACACCTGCTTGGCCCCGATCGCCAGGTCCATCGCCCCGCCGACCGCCGGGATCGCGTCGGGGGCGCCGGTGTGCCAGTTCGCCAGATCACCGTGCACCGAGACCTGGAACGCACCGAGCACACACACGTCAAGATGACCACCGCGCATCATCATGAACGAGTCAGCGTGATGAAAATACGAGGCACCCGGCAGTTCGGTCACCGGCACCTTCCCGGCATTGGTGAGATCGGGATCGATGTCGTCGCCGGTCGCGGCCGGGCCCATGTTGAGCATGCCGTTCTCGGTGTGCAGGATGACGCCCTGCTCCGGCGTGAGGTGGTCGGCGACCCTGGTGGGCTGGCCGATGCCGAGGTTGACGTAGGAGCCGGCCGGGATGTCCCGGGCGACCAGGGCGGCGAGTTCACCGGTGGACAGCGGCATCAGCGGGCCCCTTCGACCATGTAGCTACGAGCTTCGGCACGGACCACCCGATCGACGAAGATGCCCGGTGTCACGACCGTCTCCGGATCGATCGAACCGGCCTCCACCACCTCGCTGACCTGCACGATCGTGGTGGTCGCGGCGGTCGCCATGACCGGGCCGAAGTTGCGGGCGGTCTTGCGGTAGACCAGATTGCCGAGCCGGTCGGCCCGGTGGGCGCTGATCAGCGCCACGTCCCCCTTGATCGGGAACTCCAGCACGTAGTCGCGGCCGTCGATGGTCCGGGTCTCCTTGCCCTCGGCCAGCGGTGTGCCGACCGCGGTCGGGCAGTAGAACGCGCCGATCCCGGCCCCGGCGGCACGCATCCGCTCGGCGAGGTTGCCCTGCGGGACGACCTCCAGCTCGATACGGCCGGCCCGGTAGAGGTCGTCGAAGACGTAAGAATCCGACTGCCGGGGGAAAGAACAGATCACTTTCTGGACCCGGCCGGCCTTCAGCAATGCCGCCAGGCCGACGTCCCCGTTGCCCGCGTTGTTGCTGACGATGGTCAGACCGGTCGCGCCCTGACGGATCAGGGCGTCGATCAGATCGAACGGCATGCCGGCCATCCCGAAGCCGCCGACCAGCACCGTGCTGCCGTCGGCGATCCCGGCGACCGCCTCGTCCACGCTCTCCCGGAGCTTCATCTCAGGACACCTTTTCCAGTACGACGGAATCTCAGGACACCTTTTCGAGTACGACGGACAGGCCCTGCCCGACACCGATGCAGATCGCGGCCACCCCGTACCGGGCGTCGCGCTCGTGCAGAACCTTGGCGAGCGTGCCCAGGATCCGGCCGCCGCTCGCGCCGAGGGGGTGGCCGATCGCGAGGGCGCCGCCCCGGGTGTTGACGATCTCCGGATCGATGCCCCACGCGTCCACGCAAGCCAGCGACTGCACGGCGAAAGCCTCGTTCAACTCCGCCGCGCCGACCTGGTCCCAGCCGATGCCCGCCTGATGCAGGGCCTTGTTCGCGGCTTCCACCGGGGCGTACCCGAAGTCCTGCGGGTCCAGCGCGAACGAGCCCCGGCCGACGATCCGCGCCACCGGATCATGACCGATCGTTGCGGCGGCCTGTTCCGAACCGAGCAGCACCGCCGACGCGCCGTCACTGAGCGGGGAGGCGTTCCCGGCGGTGATCGTGCCGTCCGGCCGGAAACTGGGCTTCAACTTGCCCAGCTTCTCCAGCGAACTGTCCGGTCGTACACCCTCGTCTTGCGTGAGTCCGTCGACCGGTGCCACCAGACTGTCGTAGAACCCGTCACTCCAGGCCTGCGCCGCGAGCTGATGGGACCGGGCGGCGAACCCGTCCTGACGTACCCGATCGATCTTGAATTTGTCCGCGAGCATCTCGTTGCACTCGCCGAGCGAGGCGGTCCAGGCCTCCGGCATCCGCGGGTTGACCAGGCGCCAGCCGAGCGTCGTCGACACCGCCGTCATGTTCCCGGCGGGGAAGCCCTTCGCCGGTTTCGGCAGCACCCAGGGCGCGCGGGTCATCGACTCGACCCCGCCGGCCACGATCACGTCGGCGTCCCCGGTCTCGATCGCCCGGGAGCCGATCATCGCCGCGTCCAGGCCGGAGCCGCACAGCCGGTTCACGCTGGTGCCCGGCACCGACGTGGGCAGGCCGGCCAGCAGCGCGGCCATCCGGCCGACGTTGCGGTTGTCCTCGCCGGCGCCGTTGGCGTTGCCCCAGATCACCTCGCCGATCGCCGCCGGATCCAGACCCGGGGACCGCTCCAGCAGCGCCTGGATGACACCGGCGGCCAGATCGTCGGGGCGGGTGCCGGCGAGCGCGCCGTTGAACCTGCCGAACGGGGTACGCACCGCCTGATAGACGAAGGCTCTCATACCGGCCACCGTATGCCGTCGGCTTGATACGTTGAAGTATCAATATCCTGCGCCATTGAGAGGTACGGAGTATCAATCGGTGGAGTTGCGGCAGCTCCGGTACTTCGTGGTCGTCGCCGAGGAACGTCACTTCGGCCGGGCCGCCGCCCGCCTGCACATGGCCCAGCCGCCACTGTCCCAGGCCATCCGGCGCCTGGAGGCGTCACTGGGAGTCGAACTCTTGCATCGGACCACCCGGCGGGTTTCGCTGACCGAGGCCGGACACCTCTACCTGGCCCGGGCACGCGCCATCCTCGCCGACATCGACGACGCAGCTCAGGAGGCCCGGCGGGTGGCCGCCGGAGCGGTCGGCCATCTCACCATCGGGTGCGTCGGGTCGGCCACTTACAGCCTGCTGCCCGCTCTTTCCCGTCATCTGGCCGTCGCCTTGCCGGGAGTCGACTTCTCCTTCCGCGGTGAGATGCTCGCCCCCGACCAGGTCGAGGCGCTGCGCACCGGCGGGATCGACGTGGCCCTGCTGCGCCCGCCGGTCACCGACCCGTCGCTGACCGTCGTCCCGCTGCGCAGTGATCCGCTGGTGGTGGCTTTGCCCGCCGCGCATCCGCTGACCGCCGAGACGACGATAAAGATCGCCGACCTGCGGGACGAGCCGCTGATCGTGCACTCCGCGGACCGCCGTTCCACGATGTACGGCGTGGTCCTCGGCCTGTTCCGGGACGCCGGCATCGAGCCCCGCATCCGGCACGAGGTCGGCGAGACCTCGACACTGATCACCCTGGTGGCCGGCGGTCTGGGCGTGGCGGTGGTCCCGGCCCCGGTGACCGCGCTGGCCCTGGAGGGCGTCGTCTACCGCCCCCTGACGACCCCGGCGATCACCGTCGACCTGGCCCTGGCGCACCGCTCCGACCGCTCCGAACCCCACCTGACCCGAACCCTCACCCTGATCCGGAACCTGGCGTCCCCCTGATCAGCGCCGCACCCGTGGCGGGGCAAGAATCAGAAAAGGGCAAAACGCCGGGCCCTTTGCCGTCGTACGACAGGGAGAAGTGTCTTTAATGGGTTGAAAATGGCTATAAAGGTAGGAAAATGAATCGTTCACTTGTTTCCATGCCCTCGCTCGTCGCGCTGGCGACCGGTGCCGCGCTGTTCGGCGGTGTTCCGGCCCATGCCTCGCCGGCCGAGCCGCCCTGGGAGGGTGTGCAGGTCAGCGGCGTCGGGAAGGTGTTCGGGGAACCGGACACGCTGACCGCCAACTTCGCCGCCGAGAGCAGTGCGGCCACCGTCGGCGCGGCTCTCAGCGGGGCCACCGCGGCGGCCACCAAGATGCGGAACACGCTGGTCAGCGGGGGTATCGCCAAGGTCGACCTGCAGACCTCCAACGTAGACATCAACCCGAAGACCGACGACAAAGGCAAGATCACCGGTTATACGGTGAACCAGGGGATCACCGCTACCGTGCGTAACCTGACGAAGGCCGGGGTGCTGATCGCCGACGCGGTGCGGGCCGGTGGGGATGCGGCCCGGCTCAGTGGGGTGTCGTTCGCCATCGGTGACGACAGCACGCTGCTCGCGGACGCCCGGAAGAAGGCGTTCGCCGACGCCCGGGCGAAGGCGGAACTCTACGCCCGCGAGTCGGGGCGGCCGCTCGGCCGGGTGCTGCGGATCAGCGAGTCGTCACCCGGCTTCCCGATGCCGAGTGAACAACTTCGGTCATACGCGGGCATGATGGCGGACAAGGCCCTGCCCATCGAGCCCGGCCGCCAGCAGTTGACGGCGACCGTCTCGGTCGAGTGGGCCCTGGGCGCGACGAAGTAGCCGCCCGGTAGCTACCAGAACTCGTGGAGATCCTCGCACCGGCGCAGGATCTCCACGAGCGTCTGTCGTTCGGCACGACTGCCCGGCACCATCCTGATCGCTTCCACCGACCGGGCCATCGACGCCCGCGGCCCGAGCGCTGCCAGCGCCGCGACCACCGCCCGGCACAGCTCGCGATCCTCGGCGGATGCCCCGATGCGCGGTGCGTGGCGGAGTTGTTCCAGGTCGAAGGCGGCGTACCGCACCGAGTCGTGCCGCACCCCACCCCACTTGAACCGCTCGAAAGCGAGCACGTTCAGGTCCTCGCCGGGCGTCGCGAACTGCCCGCACACCGCACAAAAAACCTGATCAGAATCAACCGACAACTGATGCGGCCGTACGTTCACCGCGGTCGTCCACGATCCGAGCGCCGACCGCAGATCCAGTCTCCGGCTGCTCAGACTCTCCAGGAACGCGTCACCGACCTCCGCCGCGGAGACGGCACCGGCCGCGTCGGCAGCGGCCGTCACCCAGCCGTCGTGTGTGTCGACACGTGGCCGATCGAACATCACGCCGTCCGCCACCGCCCGCGCCATGGTGATCGGATCCAGCCAGACCGGCGGCTCCCGCCAGCCCGAAGCGGACCAGAACGTGGCCATCAGTGGCTTCAGCGCCCGCGCCGACACGTCATAGCTTACCGGCACTACGGTACGGGGATGCCGGTTCCCGAATTCGTTCTCGCGCTCAGATCCAAGATCGGGCACGACCCGCTGCCGTTACCCGGAGTGATCGCCGTGGTGCTCGACGACCACGACCGGGTGCTGATGGTCCGGCGCTCGGACACCGGCGAGTGGGCGCTCACGACCGGCTGCCTGGAGCCCGGGGAGCAGCCCGCCGCCGGTGCGATCCGCGAGGTCGAGGAGGAGACCGGTCTCGACGTCACGGTCGAGCGGGTGCTGTCGGTGGAGGCGCTCGACCTGTCGAAGGCCCCCAACGGCGACCAGGTGTACTGGATGGCGATCGGCGTGCTGTGCCGGGTGATCGGCGGCGAGGCCCGGGTCAACGACGACGAGTCGGTCGAGGTGGGCTGGTTCGCGCCGGAGGACGTGCCACCGCTGCCGCCGCACCAGTCACGGTGCCTGGCCCGCGCCCTCTCCGGCGACCCCCGGGCGATCACGCCGGGTGCAGCGGTCGACCAGTAGGTAGGCGCCGGTCAGCACGACGGCGGTGGCCAGGCCCGCGCCGGGGTTGAACACGAATGTCGAGGACACGACCATGACATCGGCGGCGTTCCCGGCCGGGATCTCGATCTCGGGGACGCCGCTCGGGGTGTCCTGCCAGGTTCGGTAGGCGGACATGGCCGTGACGACTCCGGCTACCGCCAGCATGGTGACGCCGGCGACCGCGCCGCGTGGCGGACGCCACGACAGCCTGGCCAGAGCGAGACCGAACATCGTGCCGGCCACCAGGGCGCTGCCAGCGGTGCCGATCATCAGCGCCGGGATCTCGGACGACGGCGTAGGCACGTCGCCGGCCACCGGGATGACCGTCGACGGCCACACCACCATGTACCGGGTCAGCACCAGCGTTTCGACGGCCAGCCCGAACAGACCGGCCCGGATCGACAGCCGCGCCATCGTCGGTAGCGCGCCTCTGAACAGCACCGGATGCAGGGCCAGGACAGCCAGGGTCACGAGGCATCCGATGCCGAAGGGATCCGGCCGGAGGTGGGTGGCGCCCACCATGGCGGACAGGACGGCGACGACCATGACAGCGAGGGTCACCTTGGGTAACCGCATCGCCTCACGGTAGGGGAGTTCTCAGGCGCGGGCCGGGGAATCGGCGGGCCGCACGTCGTAGGAGACCGGCGGGCCGGAGGCGGTCCAGTGGGCGCCGGTCACGACTCCGGAGCGCAGGTGGGTGCCGGGGGCGTGGCCCCGGTAGGGCTCGACCAGCAGGGCGTCCAGGGTCTGGCGGGCGCCGTCGACGGAACTCCGCAGGCTGGTCGAGCGCAGTTCGCGGCCCAGTTCGATCGCGGCCTCGCGGAAGCGGCGGTCGGGGCTGGACTCGCCGGCGGTCAGCGCCGTCTCGATGCGGGCCCACAGCCGCCAGCGGTCGGTGTCCAGCAGCAGGCGGGCCGCCCGGTCCAGGGCCGCGCACGTCACGTCCACCGCGCTCTCCTCGCCCAGCTCGGCGGCCCAGTCCAGTTCGCCGGCGGGTGGGCGGAGCTCCGGGGACTCGTGCAGCAGAACCGCGTACAACATGGCAAGGGTTGTCTCCCGCCCCTCGCCCTGATAGAGCGGGAGCCCGCCGCGCGACGGGGGGAACCGGCGGACCAGATGGGTGGCGCGGCCCAGCGGCAGACCGGCGGCGAGGCGGGTGTCGGTGACCCGGGCGAGGAAGGTGCGCTGTTCGCGGGCAGCGAACATCCAGGCCCGGTGCTCGTCCACCACCGAGCGTTTCGCCAGCAGGCGCGCGGCCACCGAATACGGCACGCCGAGCTGGGCGGCGAGGGCCCGGACGGCACGTTTGCGGGCCCGGTCCGGCACGGCCCGTCGGCTGTGGACAACGCTCATCGTGGATCCTCCCCGGGGTAAGCTCATGCTTGCAGCGCGCCTGCACGAGCGTAGCGAGGCCACCCACGCGGGCCGAGCGTCAACGCCAAGAGGCTCAGACTCAGCGCATACGACACCATCGGCGTCTCCTTGGGCCGGGTGCGTGGGGCCTTGCCGCGAGGACGTGAGTGTCGTGTTCGAACGGTTCACCGACCGTGCCCGCCGAGTCGTCGTTCTGGCCCAGGAAGAGGCCAGGACCCTCGACCACCCCTTCATCGGTACGGAACATCTGCTGCTCGGCCTCGTCCGGGAGGGCGACGGCGTGGCCGCGCAGACCCTGGCCGGCCTCGGTGTCACAGTGAGTGCCGCCCGGCAGCGCGTGGAGTCGATCACCACCCCGGGCCAGGATCCGCGAACCGGCCAGGATCCGCGAAGTGGCCCGGAAACGCGAAGTGGTCAAGGGCCGCGGAGTGGCCAGGAACCGCCGGGCGGCAAGAAATCCGGACACATTCCGTTCACACCGCGCGCCAAGCGGGTGCTGGAGCTGGCGCTGCGCGAGGCCCTGCGGCTGGGGCACGACTTCATCGGCACCGAGCACCTTCTGCTGGGCCTGCTGCGTGACGGCGGTGAGGCCGGACGGGCCGGGGAGAACGATGCGGGCCTGGCCGCCCGCGTGCTGTCCGACCTGGGCGCGGACCCGGGCGAGATCCGGCGGCGGGTGATCGAGCGGCTGACCGTGCCCGCCGAGCAGACCCCGGGGCAGATCCCGGGGCAGAACCCGAAGCCGCATGGGGAACCGCGCGGGGAGACCCGCCGGGAGACGATCCTGGATCAGTTCGGGATGGATCTGACCCGGCGCGCCCGGGAGGGACATCTGGACCCGGTGATCGGCCGGGAGAGCGAGATCGCCCAGGTCATGCAGGCGCTGTCCCGGCGGCGGAAGAACAATCCGGTGCTGGTCGGCGAGCCGGGGGTGGGCAAGACCGCCGCCGTCGAGGGTCTGGCGCAGGCGATCGTCCGCGGTGACGTCCCGGAGACGTTGCGGGACAAGCTGGTCTACACCCTGGACATGGGTTCGCTGGTGGCCGGCGCCCGCTACCGCGGCGACTTCGAGGAGCGCCTGAAGAAGGTGCTCAAGGAGGCCGGCAGCCGCGGCGACGTGATCCTGTTCATCGACGAGATCCACACGCTGGTCGGCGCGGGCGCGGCCGAGGGCGCGATCGACGCCTCCTCGATCCTGAAGCCGATGCTGGCCCGCGGCGAGTTGCAGCTGGTCGGCGCGACGACCCTGGACGAGTACCGGAGGTTTCTGGAGAAGGACAAGGCCCTGGAGCGGCGGCTGTCCCCGATCCGGGTCGGCGAGCCGTCGCCGGCCGAGACCATCGAGATCCTGAAGGGGCTGCGCGCCGGCTACGAGGCCCATCACCGGGTGACGATCACCGACGCGGCGATCGTGGCGGCGGTGACGTTGGCCGACCGGTACGTCGCGGACCGGTTCCTGCCGGACAAGGCGATCGACCTTATCGACGAGGCCGGGGCCGGGCTGCGGCTGCGAGCGGAGGTCACCGGGCTCGACGCGGGGCAGGTCACCGAGCTCGGCGCGGAGCAGGTCGCCGAGGTGCTGGGCGCCTGGACCGGGATCCCGGTGCACCGGCTGTCCGAACAGGAGGCGTCCCGGCTGCTGCGGATGGAGGAGGAGCTGCACCGGCGGGTGATCGGCCAGGACGACGCGGTGCGGGCGGTGTCCCGGGCGATCCGCCGGACCCGGGCCGGCCTGAAGGACCCGAAGCGGCCGTCCGGCTCGTTCATCTTCGCCGGCCCGTCCGGGGTGGGGAAGACCGAGCTGGCCAGGACCCTCGCCACGTTCCTGTTCGGGGACGAGGACGCGCTGATCCAGCTGGACATGTCGGAGTTCCACGACCGGTCCACGACGGCGCGGCTGGTCGGCGCCCCGCCCGGCTACCTGGGTCACGACGAGGGTGGCCAGCTGACCGAGAAGGTGCGCCGCAAGCCGTTCAGCGTGGTGCTGTTCGACGAGGTGGAGAAGGCGCATCCGGACGTCTTCCACACGCTGCTGCAGATCCTGGAGGACGGCCGGCTCACCGACGGCCGGGGCCGGGTCGTCGACTTCAAGAACACGGTGATCATCCTGACCACGAACCTGGGCACCCGTGAGTCGGCCCACCCGGTGGGCTTCCAGGCAGCGGATACCACCGAGAGCCGGGTGGGGGAGGAGCTGAAGCGCCATTTCCGCCCGGAGTTCCTGAACCGGATCGACGACACGATCGTCTTCCACCGCCTGGGCGAGCCGGAGATCCTGCGGATCGTCGACATCTTCACCGGCCGGGTCGAGGAGCAGCTCCGGGCCAGGGGCATCGGCCTGGAGCTGACCGCCGCCGCGAAGAAGTACCTGGCGGACACGGGTTTCGATCCGGTCCTCGGCGCCCGCCCGTTGCGCCGGACCATCCAGCGCGAGCTGGAGGACGCCCTGTCCGAGCGGATCCTGCACGGCGAACTGGTCGCGGGGCAGACCGTGGTGGTGGATCGGGAGGGGTCCGGGAAAAATTGTTATCTGGGGTTCCGGAACTCGTCGGCATTGACCGGCGCCGCTTGAAATGTAAAGACTGTTGCGAGTAGTGGCACCTTTTCCCCCGGAGGATCCCCCTATGCGCAAACTACGCATGCTGCTCGGCATAGCCGTGGTCGCGACCACGCTCGCCGGTGCGCTGACCGTCGCGTCCCGCGGTGATACCGCGGACGCCGCGGTCGGCCCGGTCACCTGGTCCGACGAGTTCAACGGCGCGGCCGGCGCCCCGGTCGACGGCTCGAAGTGGAACTTCGACATCGGCGGTGGCGGCTTCGGCAACAACGAGCTGCAGTACTACACGAACTCGACCAACAACGTGCGGCAGGACGGGCAGGGCCGCCTGGCGATCACCGCCCGCAAGGAGAACCCGAACAACTACCAGTGCTGGTACGGGACCTGCCAGTACACCTCGGGCCGACTGCTGACCTCCGGCAAGTTCACCCAGAAGTACGGCCGTTTCGAAGCCAGCATCAAGGTGCCGAAGGGCCAGGGCATCTGGCCGGCGTTCTGGATGCTCGGCGACAACCTGGGCAGTGTCGGCTGGCCGCAGTCCGGCGAGATCGACATCATGGAGAACGTCGGCAAGGAGCCGAACAACCTGTACGGCACGGTCCACGGCCCCGGTTACAGCGGCGGCGCGGGGATCAGCGGCAAGAAGACGCTCGGCGCCCCGCTCGGGGACGCCTTCCACTCGTACGCGGTGGAATGGTCGCCGAATCTGATCGTCTGGCAGTTGGACGGCGTCGAGTTCTTCCGTGTCACGCCGGCCCAGGCCAACGGCCAGTGGGTCTTCGACCACCCGTTCTTCATCATCCTGAACGTGGCCGTCGGCGGTAACTGGCCGGGCAGCCCGGACGCCTCCACCTCGTTCCCGCAGACCATGCTGGTCGACTGGGTGCGCGTCTCGGCCTGGGACGGCAACACCACCCCCACGCCGACCGGCAGCGCGCTGAAGAGCAACCTCAACGGCCGCTGCATCGACATCCCGTCCGGCAACACCGCGGACGGAACCCGGCTGCAGATGTACGACTGCAACGGTCTCGCCCCGCAGAAGTGGACCTTCAACAGCGACGGCACGCTGCGCGCGATGGGCAAGTGCATGGACCCGGCCGGTGGGGCGCTCGCCAACGGCACCCCGATCCAGCTGGTCACCTGCAACGGCAACCCGGTGCAGCGGTTCACCCTGTCCGGCGCCGGTGACCTGGTGAACATCTCCGCCAACCGGTGCGTGGACATCGTCGAGAACAACAGCGCCAACGGCGCCCGTCTCCAGCTGTGGGATTGCGCCGGAACAGCGAACCAGAAGTGGAAGGTGGCCTGACCGCAACCCTTTCGCACTCTTGCGGGCCCGGGGCGGCACCCCGGGCCCAGCACAGTCGGACAACTACGGAGCGACCCACTGGGATCGCTCGCCGACTGGAGCTGAGGAGCGTACGAAAAGGTGCACAGCAGACGTCTCGCCGCCGCGGTCACCCTGGCCCTCGCGACGGCCGCGCCGGTCTTCACCGTCCCCGCCGCCGCGCAGGCCGCCGTCCCCGAGGTCGCGCAGTCGTACTCGACCCTGATGTACCGCAGTCTCACCGCCGACGCCACCATGGCCAAGCTGCGGGCGACTCTCGCCCAGCAGAAGAAGACACTTGTCGTACGGGACACCGAGGTGGCCGTGGCCACCCGCGAGGACGCCGCCGCGCAGGCCCGGCTGAGCACCGCCGTCACGGCCCACTCCGGCGCCGTCGACGCGCTGGCCGCCGCGGAGAAGGCGCTCGCCGCCGCGCAGGGCGACCTGAGCCTGGCCGGCAAGCTGCGCCCCCGCAAGAAGACCGTCGTCGAGCGGGCCCGCAAGGCCGTCACCGTCGCCACCACCACCCGTGACCTGCGCCGCAAGAAGGTGCAGGAGGCCGCGACCCGGCTCGGGGTGGCCCGGTCCGGGGCGAAGGCCGTGGCCGCCGAGCTGACCACCGCGCTGACCGCGCAGGCCGCCGCGACGACCGCGCTCGGCACCACCCAGCGCCGGATCGACACCGCGCCGACCGCCGCGGCCCTGGCGGCGCAGGCCTCCACGGTCAGCAGGAGCGTCGTGGACCGGGTCCGCCCGTCGTTCACCGTCGCCGACACCGCAAGCGTCCACGGCGTGACCGTGCACCGCACCGTCGCCTTCGCCTTCCGGCGGATGGTCGACGACGCGGCCGCGGACGGCGTGCAGATCTCCGGGGGCGGCTTCCGCACCAAGGAGCGGCAGATCGAGCTGCGGAAGATCAACGGCTGCCCGGACGTGTGGACGGCGCCGTCGTCGTCCTGCCGGGTGCCGACCGCGATCCCCGGCCGCTCCCTGCACGAGCTCGGCCTGGCCGTCGACATCAGCTCCGGCGGCAAGACGATCAGCCGCAAGACCAAAGCCTTCACCTGGCTGCAGGCGAACGCGGCGAAGTACGGCTACGTCAACCTGCCGTCCGAGGCCTGGCACTGGAGCATCACCGGCAACTGATCCACGCACCGAGAAAGGGGCTCCCGGTTTCCACCGGGAGCCCCTTTCCGCCGTGCCGTGTCACTCCCCGCCGACGGTCACCCCGGCGTCGGTGGCCTCCGAGTCGGTCAGCACCACCCGGTTCCGGCCGCCCTGCTTGGCCTGGTAGAGCGCCGCGTCGGCGGCGCCCAGGGCGGCGTCCAGCGCGGTCGACGACGGGTCGGCCGGGCAGACCCCGACACTGACCGTCACGGTCAGCGGGCCGACGTCGGTCGGGATCGGGGTGCCGGTGACCGCCTTGCGCAGCCGCTCGGCGGCGACCGCCCGGTCCCCGTCGGCCGACCAGACCGCGGCGAACTCCTCGCCGCCGTACCGGCCCAGCTCGCCGTCGGCCGGCAGCGCGTCGCGCAGACGGGCCGCCACGGTGGCGATCACCTGGTCACCGGCCTGGTGACCGTGCTGGTCGTTGATCTTCTTGAAGTGGTCGATGTCGATCATGACCGCGACGAAGCCCCGGCCCTCCTCGACGGCGTCCGCGTGCGCCTGCTGCGCGACGGTGAAGAAGTGCCGCCGGTTGCTGACCCCGGTCAGGGCGTCGGTGGTGGCCATGTACCGGACCTGCGCGAACAGGTCGGCGTTGTGATAGGCCATCATCGCCTCCTCGGCGATGGCCGCCGCCAGGGTGATCTCGGTCGGCCCGAACTCCTCCGGCCCGGCCAGGACCACCAGCCCCACCTGCGTCTCCTGCCGGTGCAGCGGCACCACCAGGTGCCTCTTCGCCGGGTCCAGGAACGGCAGGTGCAGGTGGCCCACGGTCAGCGGGCCCGGGGCGGCCAGGAGCTGGTTCAGCACCGGGGTCCGCTCCAGCGCACCCGTCACCCCCGGCTCCGGGCCGGTCAGGTCACCGTCGTCGGAAGCCGTGATCAGGTAGGTGGAGTCCGCCGTCAGCACCCGGGCGAGCGTGTCGCGCAGCTCGTCCAGGATCGCCGCCGGCTCCAGCAGCCGGCTGAATCTGATCAGCGACTCGCGCAGCGTCTCGGCCATGTCCCGCTGCTGCTCGGCGGCCCGGACGGCCACCGCCAGCTGGGCGGCCCGGGCGGTCTCCACCGCCGCGGCCACGTACTGCGTGATCGCGGTGAGGATCCCGACGTCGGCCGAGGTGAACATGCCCTTGGCGACCCGGCTGTCCAGGTAGACCACGCCCAGCAGCCGGCCGTCCATCACCAGCGGGGCGGCCATGATGCTGCGCAGACCGTGCAGGACCACACTCTGCGAGCCGAGCGCCGCGCCCTCCTCGGTGCCGGTCACCACGACCGGCTTGCCGGTGTGCCGCACCCGGTCCACGATCGTGGAACCGTAGTCGGTGAGCACCTCCAGGTCGTCACCGCCGGCGTCGCGTCCGCTGTGCGGCTGCAGGACGTCGGACTCGTCCATCAGGAACAGGTAGGCCCGTTCGGCGTTCAGGATCAGCACCGTCTCGTCCAGCACGGCCCGGCTCAGCTCGTCCAGGCGTACCACGCCGGAGAGAGTGCGGCTGAGCCGTTCCAGAGCGCCCAGCCGGCGCCGGTCGGCGGCGCCGCCGTCGATCACCGAGGCCTGGCTGGTCTGCCCGGCGGTCAGCCCGAACTCCTGCCGGACCGCCCGGGCGACCCGGGCCTGCCCGAGCTGGTCGGCGAGCCGGCCCGCGGCCTCGGCCAGGGTGGCCGCCTCCTCGGTGTGGTCACCCTCGTCGGCGATCCGGGCCCGCAGCACCATCATCGACATCGCCATGCCCGGCAGGTCGTCGCCGGCCAGCTGCTCGTCGGCCCGGGCCAGCTGCCGCTGGACGTCACCGGTGGACAGCCACGCCAGGTGGGCCGCGGCGACCGCGTGGTGCGCGGCCAGCTGCCGGCCGGCGCCCCGGCCCCGGTCGGCGGCGTCCCGCAGCTGCCGGACCGCCTTACGGGCGGCGGCCAGCGCCGTGGGCCGCTGCTCCGGCGTCGCGGTGCGCAGCTGCTCGATCCGGCCGAAGGCCAGCGTCGAGTAGACCACCCGCAGCGCGGACGCCACCGCGGTCGGCCGCAGTCCCAGCCGGGCCATCTCGTCCGCGGCCCGGTCGAAGGTGCTGCCGTAGTCGTGCAGCTCCCGGCAGATCTCCACCGCGCCGACCAGGCTCATCAGGCGTGAACCGGGGTCGTCCGCGGCCGGGTCGGCGTGGTCCAGCAACTCGGTGGCGTCGTCGATGGTCGGCGGGCGGCCGCCGATCCAGGACAGCCCGCGGATCCGGCCGGTCGGGTTGTCCGACTGGTCCGAGCGCCACACGTGGTCCATGCCGTCGGTGATCGCCGCCCGCATCGGGATGACCCGGCCCTGCAGGAACCAGCGCGCGCTGAGGGACAGCGCGTAGTTCAGGTTCTCGGTGGTGTCCAGCAGACCGCCGTGCCGCTGCAGCCAGCGCTGGTACTCGTCGAGGTCGGGACGGCCGCTCTGGGTCTCGCAGAGCCGCCGCAGGTACTCGACGTAGACCAGGGCGGCCGGCTGACCGACCTCCTCGGCGATCCGCTGCGCGCGGGCGAACGCCCGGGGCGCCGGCCGGCGGGTGATCGCGTGCTTGATGGCGGCGTTGTGCGCGGCCTGCCGGGCGTACTCGGGGGTGAGACCCATCCGGGCCGCCACGTAGCGGGCCCGCATCTCGTAGCCGATCATCGTGCGCGGACGGGTGGCCAGCAGCGCCGCGTAGGCGCCGGCCGCGTACAGGGCGTACCGCTGCCGGTACCGCGCCAGCTTCTCCTCGTCCTCGGTGCCGAAGCCCATCCTCGTACGCTCGACGAGCACCGCCGCGAGCAGATAGGCGATCCCGGTGACCAGGCCGACGACACCGCCGCCCAGGCTGGACAGCCCGAGCGCGGCCAGGCCCTTGCCGGTCTCCTCCATCGCCGCGGTGAGCTGCCAGTTGCCCAGGTTGAGCTGGGCCAGCCGGCGGTGCAGCCGGGACCGGACCGCGGCGTCACCGGTGGCCTCCAGCGCCACCGCGTACCGCTGCCGGGCCTCCTCGCTCCGCCCGGTCTGCGCGTAGGCCATGCCCAGCGCCTCGGTCCAGGCCACGTCGGTGTCCGAGTCGGCGTCCAGATACGGCTCGGCGGCCTCGAGGAACCCGATCGCGTCGGTCCCGGCGTGCTCCTCCAGCGCGGCGTGCGCCGCCGCCAGACAGACCCGGGTGGTACGGGCGGTGTCCAGCTCCGGGTGGCCCTGCAGCAGGTGCCGGGCCTCGGCGTAACTCGACGTCGCCTCGTCGGCGGCCCGCTGGTGCAGGTCGCGCAGCTTGTCCGGGTCCAGGTCGGCGAGCAGCGCGCGGTGCACCTGCTCGTGGACGAACCCGTACCCGTCGCCGTTGCGTTCCAGCAGCCCCTGGCCGACGGCGGCCTCGCAGCTGGCCCGGACCAGTTCGGCGTCGGCCCCGGCGATCCGGGCGACCTGCTCCGGGTCGAAGTGGAAACCGGCGACCGCGGCGGTGGCCAGCAGGTCCCGGCCCTGGTCGCCGAGCCCGTCGATCCGCTCCAGCAGCAGGCCGGCCAGGTCGGTGGGGATGTCGATGCGCTGGAACCCGTCGGCGTCTACGTCGACCTTGCCGTTGCGCGGGAACAGCAGGCCGGCCTCGATCGCGGCGCGGGCCAGCATCAGCGCGGTCAGCGGCAGGCCGTTGGCCCGGGCGCCGAGCCGGTCCAGCAGCTCGTCGGTGAGCGGGTACCCGCCGGTGTAGGTGGCCAGCAGCCGGGCCAGGGCGGCCCGGTCCATCGGCCGCAGGTGCAGGGTGAGCGCCTCCGAACCGGCCCATGCGGCGTCGTTCGGGAGCTGCCCCTCGCTCGCCTCGTCGGCCTCGGTGTCCAGGGTGGCGACGATCAGCAGCGGGGTGGTGCTGCTCTGGGTCAGCTGGCGCAGCATCTGCAGGGTGGCCACGTCCAGCCACTGGGCGTTGTCCAGGGCCAGGACCAGCCCGCCGGTCTGCTCGGCCAGGTCACCCATGAACGCGGTGACCGCCATCATGAAGGCGGAACCGCCGTCACCGGCGCCGAAGATGTCGCGCAGCGCGGGGGAGAGCCGGCCCAGGTAGGCCGCGGCGTCCCCGGCCGCGGCCTGGACCAGCTCCGGCCCGGACTGCTCCAGATGGGTGTCGAAGATCCGGGACAGCACGGCCAGCGGCGCGTCGCCGGGACGGCACTCGCCGCGCAGCACGGTCACCCCGGCGTTCTCCAGGCGGCCGGTGAACTCGCGCAGCAGCCGGGTGCGGCCGGAACCGGCGCCGCCCCGGACGACGGCGGCCCGGCAGTGGTCGGAGGTCTCTCCCCACAGGGCGGCCAGCTCGGCGATCTCGGCGTCCCGGCCGACCATCGGGATCTCCGGCCGGTGCACCGGCTCGTCGTTCTCGGCGATCTCGAAGACCGCGTCCGGGTCGTCGGCGATCCGGCGCAGGTCGGCGGCGAGACCGGTGGCGCCGGCGTACCTGTCGTCCGGGTCCTTGGCCAGCAGCCGGTTCACCACCGCGGTCAGGGTGGCGGGCAGGTCCCGGTCCAGCTTCGGCACCGCGACGGTGTGCTGGCGCAGCAGCTCGCCGGCGTCGGTGGCCTGGAACGGCGGGTGCCCGGTCAGGCACTCGAACAGCACGATGCCCAGGGCGTACAGGTCGCTGCGGGCGTCCACCGGGCGCTGCAGGGTGCCGTTCTGCTCCGGCGGGGCGTATGTCAGGGTGCCGGCGACGGCCTCCCCGCTCTGCTGCCCCGACCAGGTCGCGAAGCCCAGGTCGACCAGACGGGCGGCGCCGTCCGGGCTGATGATGATGTTGTCCGGTTTGATGTCGCGGTGCACGACCCCGGTCAGGTGCATGACGTTCAGCGCGTCGGCGACGTCCGCGGCGATCTCGGCGGCGCGCGCCGGGCTCAGCGGGCCGGAGCGCAGCACGTCACCCAGGTGTTCGCCGTCGACGAACTCCATCACCAGGTACGGCTGGCCGTCGGTCTCGCCGGTGTCGTACACCTCGGGCAGGCCCGGGTGCCGGCAGGCGGCCATCCACGTCGCCTCCCGGCGCAGCCGGGCACGTCCGGACGGGTCCAGCAGTATCTTGACTGCCACATCGGTGCCGTCGGCACGACGGGCACGATGCACGACGCTCTGCCCGCCCCGGCCGATAGCCTGGAACGCGCTGAGGCCCGGGACGACCGGACTGGGTTCTGTCACATGCCGGACGATCGGTCGCTTCGGCCGGGACCTGAACCTTTCGGCCCAGCTCCTGTTCCGGGCCCCTTGCGAGTGAACATCTTGTCATCTGACCCGGGGTGTACGGGCGGAAACCGCCGATCGACGGCTGTTCGCCGGGGTGCGCGGTCCCGGGCGGTGGGTGCCCTGCCCCGGCGGGGGATGCTCTGGGACGTTACGGTGCCGTTGTGGGGGAACGGATCCGGGAACACGCCGAGCATCTCGACGTGCTGCGAGTCCGTCTCGGGCGGATCGGGGAGACGGTCGCCCGGTTCGAGCAGGACCAGGCGGCGTTCGGGCGGCTCGTCGGGTGGGTCCTGACCGGGCTGGGGGAGCGGCACGTCCGGCACGGGGAGCTGGTGGAGTACGTCGAGGAGACCCTCGCGCTGTTCGTCAGCGGGCTGCACCGGGTCGCCGACGGGCAGCAGACCCTCGCCGATCTGATCGGGATACCGGAGGACGGCGGGCCCCAGCCCGAGCCGGAGTCCCGTTCCCGGCCGGCCGCCGCGATCATCGAGGACGTCCTGGAGACGGTCGAGCTGCGCGAGTGGGTGGAACCGGCGCTGGAGACGGCCCCGGTGGCCGAGTTCGCGCTCCCGGTCGAGGACGGGTTCGCGCTGCTGCGGTCGGCCGGGCTGGACAGCGTGCTGGACACCGTCGAACCGCTGCGCCGGATGCTCGACGACCTGACCGGCATGCCCGAGGTGGTGGCCAAGCAGGCCGGCGACTGGGGTGCGATGGCCGCCGAGCTGCAGCGGATCGGCGACGACCTGGAGCGCTGCCTGGCCGGGGACCTCGGCGACGTGGACCGGGCGGACGTACGCGCCTACCTGGCGATGATGGCCAACAACGTGGAGGCGCTGCGCGGGCTGTCGGCGATCTCCTCGGCGATGACGATGGTGACCCGGGCCGCGGGGGATCTGGTCCTGCTGACCCGGGACATCGTACGCGGCGTGATCGGCGATCTGGCGGCCCGGACGATCGTCTGGTCCACCCAGACCACGGTGGTGCCGTTGCCGGTGCTGGCGGCCCGGCTGGGCAGCGTGGTGGCCACCGCCTGGCGGGTCGACGCCTACCTGAAGGCCCTGGTGAACAGCATCGTCAACCTGTCCCGCAGCATCGACGGCTGATCGCTCAGCTCCGCTGCGGGATCAGCAGCGGAATCCGGCGCAGCGACAGCGCCAGCACCCCGCTGGCCAGCACACACAGTGCGGCCAGCAGCACCACCGACGGCCAGGCGCCGTGCGACCAGGCGGTTCCGGCCAGATTGCCGAAGAGCGAGGACCCCGCATAGTAGGCGAACAGGTAGAGCGACGCCGCCTGCGCCGCCGGCACCCCGCCGTTGTGGGCGCGGACCGGCACCCAGCCGCTGGCCACACCGTGCACGCAGAAGAACCCGGCGGTCATCACGGCCAGCCCGGCGACCGTCGCCACCAGGTTGTCCGGCAGGGTCAGCAGCAGCCCGGCCGCGGTCAGCAGGCAGCCGAACGGCATCACCGCGCGCCGCCCGAACCGGTCGGCCAGCCGCCCGGAGACGGTGGAACTGATCGTCCCCGCCGGGTAGACCAGGAAGACCAGGCCGGCCGCGCCCGCGCCGAGCAGGAACGGCGCGCTGGTCAGCCGGAACCCCATCGCGTTGTAGACGGCCACGAACGCGCCCATCGACAGCGCGCCGATCCCGTACAGGCTGAGCAGCGCCGGATCGGTGAAGGCACGGCGGGACATGGTCGACGCCGGGCGGGCGGCGAAATTCCGCGAGGCGGGCAGCAGGGCCAGGACGAGCGCGGCGCAGACCAGGCCGACGACGGCCACCGAGGCCAGACCCCAGCGCCAGCCGTACGCCTCGGCCACCGCGGCACTGATCAGCCGCCCGCTCATCCCGCCCAGCGCGGTACCGCCGATGTACAGCCCGGCCGCCCGCGCGTGGGTGTTCGCCGGCAGCTCCTCGCGCAGGTAGGCGGTGGCGACCGCGGGCAGCCCGGCCAGGGTGACGCCCTGCAGCAGCCGCAGCCCGAGCAGCACCGGCCAGTTCGGCGCGAGCGCGCAGGCCAGCCCGACGACCGCGGACAGGCCGAGCGAGAGATGGATCAGCGGGGTACGCCCGAACCGCTCGGACAGCGGGCCGGTGATCAGCAGCGCCACCCCGAGCCCGAGAGTCGCCGCGGAGAGCGACCAGGAACTCTGCGCCGGGGTCACGCCGAACGCGGCGGACAGTTCCGGCAGCAGGGCTTGAGTGCTGTACAGCAGGGCGAACGTGGCCACCCCCGCGGCGAAGAGCGCGAGGCAGGCCCGGCGATAGGTGCTCACGGGAGCCCACTCTTCAGCCGCCGTCCCCATGCGTCCAATGCATGAAAATCATCAAGCTCATGCGCGGTACGTATGATCAGCGTGATGCAGCTCGACGACCTGAGAAGCCTGCTCGCGCTCGGTGACCACCGCCACGTCACCGAGGCCGCCGCCGCGCTCGGCACCACCCAGCCCAGCCTGTCCCGGCTGCTCGCCCGGGTCGAGGCCGAACTCGGGGTGCGCCTGTTCGAACGGGACGCGAAAGGCGTACACCCGAATCCGCTCGGGGATCTGACCCTGGCCGCCGCCCGCGACCTGGTCGGGCGCTACGACCGGCTGCGCACCGACCTGGCCGGGCTGCTCGACCCGGACTCCGGCACGGTGCGCCTGGCGTTCCTGGACTCGATGGCCACCTCGCTGGTGCCCCGGATCCTGCACGACGTCCGGGAACAGGCCCCGCACCTGCGGATCGAGCTGCGCCAGGAGCCGGGGCACGTGATCCTGCCCGACCTGGCCACCGGCGCCGCCGAACTGGCCCTGACCTCACCCGAGCCGGACGGCCCGTACGGCTGGCTGGCCCTGCAGTCCCAGGCCCTCGTCCTGGTCGTGCCGCCCGGCCATCGTCTCGCCGGACGGCGCCGCGTGCGCCTGACCGAGGTGGCCGGCGAGGACTTCGTCACCATCCCGCCCGGCTTCGGCTTCCGGGCCGTGGTCGACGACCTGTTCGCGGCAGCCGGGGCGGCACCCCGGATCGCGCTGGAGATCGGCGACCTGGCGACCATCGAAGGCCTGGTCGGCGCGGGTCTCGGGGTGGCGCTGGTGCCCGAGCAGTTCGCCGGCGCCACCGGCACCATCGGCGTCGGCCTGGCCGGTCCCGGCGTCCAGCGGGTCGTCGGCCTGACCTGGCGCACCGACCGTCCCCTGGGGCCGGCGGCCGAACGATTCCGGTCGATCGTGGCGGCGGCCGGTCCGTATGACTCCGAAAGATAACGGTTCGCTTCTTTAAGGCTCTCTTATGGCGGAACGGCATACGTTCCTGCCATCAGCGAAACCGACGAACCGATCGGGAGTCATCGATGGTGCCAGCTATCGCGGGGCGTTCGCGCCCGCTCGGCGTCCTGGTCGGCCGCCGGCTGGAATACGTGCAGCTCGGGTTCTCGATCGCCCTCGGGTTCACCGGCGGCTGCCGGGTCCTGATCGAGACCGTCACCCACCTGGACGGGCCCGGTGGCCGGACCGACGTCGAACCCGGCGACAACCCCGACGACATCATGGCCACCCTGCTCGGCGAGACCGTCCGCTCGGCCGGCAGCGGCGCCGACGGCGAACTCTGCATCGACTTCGGCAGCGGGGCCCGCCTGGTCGTCGACGTGGACCCCGAAGCCGAGTCGTGGGCCGTGGTCGGGCCCGACGGTTACCTGGTCGTGTGCCTCGCCCACGGTGAACTGGCCTCCTGGGGCGAGGCCCTGCGCAGCAGCTAGGTCCTAGATCTTCGCTCCGACCGCGCTGCCGTTCGACGGCACCAGGAAGTTCGAGGTGCGGATCGAGCCGTCGGTGTTGCGGGCCCCGGTGATCGTGGACGTGTCGGTGCTCAGGACCGTCCACGTGCCACCGATGTTCCACGAGTTGCCGGACGCCGTCGACGAGCCGAGCGCCACCGCGGTCGCGTTGCCCAGCGCCAGGTTCGCGGTCAGCTTCGTCGTCGAGCCGCCGTCCACGTCGAAACCGGTCTTCACGTTCTGGTACGCCGTACTCCGGGTGATCGTGATCGCCCCGGTGTTCCCGTTGTCGGTGAACCCGTGCGCGGCATTGTTGAACGAGAACGTGTTGCTGACCGCGTGCGCGGCCGCCGGCCCGGTGCCGCTGCTGCCGCCCAGCTTCAGCCCGTTGCCGTCCCCGGAGAAGTTCGGGATGCTCCAGCGGTTGTAACCGTTCCCGTAGGCGAGCGAGTTCTGGATGGTGATCGGCGAGGTGAACAGCCAGGCGTCGAACCCGTCGTCGACGTTGTTCCACAGCCGGGCGCCGCGGACCACGTTGCCGGTGCCGGAGCCCTCCTTGATGCCCAGGCCGTCGGCGCTCTCCCCGTTCTTGCGCGGATCCCGGTTGCCGTAGCTGTCCAGGTTCACGATCAGGTTGTTCGCCGAGGCGCCCTGCAGCTGGAAGCCGGTCTCGTAGTTGTTGTACGTCTTCAGCCGGTCGAACGTGTTGTTGTTGCAGCCGGCGCAGTAGACGCCGTACGGCCCGTTCACGATCTCCAGATTGATCAGTCGCCAGTAGGACGCCTCCATGTGGATCGCCCCGCGCTGACCACTCGGGATCGTCGACCCCACCGCACCCGGCGTGTACCCGAGCGCCTCACCGTCGATGATCACCCGCTCCGAGCCGTAGGCGGTCAGTGTGTACGGTGCCGCAGCCGTGCCGCTCTTGGTGATCTGGATGTTGCTGGTCAGCCCGTAGGTGCCGCCCCGGACCGCGATGGTGTCCCCGGCGACGGCGGTGGCGATCGCCTTCTGAACGGTGGCGAACGGAGCCGACACCGTCCCGGCGTTACCGTCGTTCCCGGTGGTGGCCACGTAGAGCGTGGTGGCAGCCGCGGCCGGCGCCTGGAACACCGCCGACAACGCGGCACCGGCGACGGCAGCCGCCAGCAGACTTCTCCTGGAGTGACGCATGGGGGATCTCCTAAGGTCTACAGCCAGAAAGCGCCGACAAGGGGGAATGCGCTTTCCCCGCGGACGCTACGAGAGACTTCGAAACAAGTCAATCAACACCGGTTCCGTTGCCACCCGGGACGCCCCGGGGCGCCGTCCCGGGTGGGGAGGGCGGCGCCCCGGGGCTGATCAGGAGTCCGCGTGCTGGGGGAGGTGTGGGCAGCAGGGGGCGGGGTCGTACGGGCGGCCCGCGTTCGTTACGGCCGGCCGGGGGCGTGGGGGCATGTTGAGCACCGGTTGCGGGGCGGCGCTGACCCAGGTGATCGACGACGGGACGGGTGGCTCGGCCGGCTCGGCGGGCACGGGGAAACGTGGTCGGCGCTTGCGGTCCATCCACTTCTCCACGTCTCCGCCCAGCCAGACCTTGCCCTGGGAGAGGTTGGCGATCGGTGCCGGGAAGTCCGGCCGGGACGTCAGCTGATAGACGCGCTGGCGGCTGATGTCGCCCAGCATCTGACGGATCTCCCGGTTACCGACCAGGTAAAACGACGACGATGTCATGCATGAGACTATAGGCTCGAGACTAGATGGTTCGCGACCAGAGACGGGTCGATGTACGTCTCTCGGGTGTGCCAATCTTGCGGGACGTGAGGCCGCGGACTCCCAGGTAGGCGAACGGCAGTGCCGGCAGCGGGTCGGCCACGTGCACCAGGGCCACCTCGCGGGTGACCCGGCTCAACGGGAACGCGCGGTCGGCGTGCCCGCGCCCGGCGGCGGCTCCGGATCGTCCCCGGCGAACGCCGCGATCACCCGCCGGGTCACCGACGGCGCGAGCAGCGCGTCCCCGGCGGCCACCACCCGGACGGCGTTCCGCTACTCGTCCGGGCCGCGATCCTTCAGCAGGAAACCGCTGGCCCCGGCACGGAGCGCGGCGTAGACGTACTCGTCCAGCTCGAAGGTGGTCAGCACGATCACCTTCACACCCGGCAGACGATCGTCACCCAGGATGCGCCGGGTCGCAGTCAGCCCGTCGCAGCCGGGCATCCGGATGTCCATCAGGACCACGTCCGGCCGGTACGCCCGGGTCAGCGCGATGGCCTCGTCGCCATCGACGGCCTCACCGACACCTTTACGTCCGGAGCCCATTCCGGCAGGACCCGGAGCCCGGCCCGGACCAGCCCTCGTCCTAGGCCGGTAACACCCGGATCGTCACGCCACCTCCCCGCGATCGGCCCGGTCCCGCACGTCGCCGGTCACCGGCGGCCTGGTCCGCCGGGCCGGCAGCCATCCGTGGACCTCGAAACCGTGCGAGCCGTTCCGCCCGGCGTGCACCCAGCCGACCAGGCTGATCGCGCGTTCGGTCATGCCGCGCAAGCCGTTTCCCGGCGGCCCGTCACCGCCGGAACCGTCGTCGAGCACAGCAAGCGACAACCCGCCGTCGCAGTAGCCGACCCGGATCTCGATGACGTCCGCCCCGGAATGCCGGACCGCGTTGGCCACCGCCTCCTGCACGATCCGGTAGGCGGTGGACTCCGCCGCCCGGGGCAGCGCCCGCCGCTCACCCTCCTCGACGAGGACGGCCCCGGTGACCGCGGCCAGCTCCGGCAACCGGCTCAACGTCGGCGCGGGCGGCTCGACATCGGCGGAAGGAGAGCCGGAGGCGGAAGGAGAACCGGAGGTGGGAGGGGAGCCGGAGGCGGAAGGAAGAACGGCGGGGCGGGTGCCGTCGCGGAGGACTCCGGCCGCGGCCCGCAGTTCGGCCATCGCCTCGCGGACTGACCGGCGTACCACCGCGATGGCTCTGCGGGCTTGCGCGGGATCGTCGTCGAGCACGTCCTCGGCCACGCCGGTACCACGATCGCGGTACACCTCCACTCGCCATCGCAGCGGATCCGCCCGTGTCCGCGCCGTGCGGGCCGGGGCGGGCCGCACGGCGCGGTGTGGTGGATCGAAGGCCTTGACAGGGCAATTCCCGGAGTATTACGTTTCTGAAAACCTTTTCGGTCCTTCTTGGAATGCCCTTTGTAGCCGTTTGAGCTGCATATATGACAGCCGCTCGATGCTGGGTGGCGAAACTTGCCGAAACAAGTGCCGCTGGAGGTGCTTCGTGCGACGTACCCGAAGAAATCTGTTGATCTGGACCGCCCTGGCCGCTCTGATGACCACGTCCGTCGCCGCCTGCTCGTCGCAGGGGGACGAGGGCCCTGCGGCGCCCATCGCCGGGGCCGGTGTGGACGGGGTCGATGACGGGTCGGAGCTGACCCTGTGGACCCGGGCCCCCCTGGAGCTGCAGGCGAAAGCGCTGGTCGAGGCGTACAACAAGGCGCACAAGAACCAGGTGAAGCTGAACATCGTCCCGAACGACGACTACGTGGCCAAGGTGGGCGCGGCGGCCGGTGCGGGCGGGCTGCCGGACCTGTTCGCGGCGGACATCGTCTACGTGCCGAACTGGACCGAGGCCGGGCTCTTCCACGACCTGACCGAGTCGGTGGGGCAGCTGCCGTACGCCGACAAGATCAATAAGGGACACCTGGACGCCGGGACGTACGAGGGCAAGAAGTATGTCCTGCCGTTCGTCCTGGATCTCTCGGTGATCTTCTGGAACAAGGCCCTCTACAAGGAGGCCGGCCTGGACCCGGAGAGGGGCCCGACCACTCTGGACGAGTTCAAGTCGCAGGCCCTGGCCGTGCAGAAGCTGAACAAGAAGGACACCTACGGCACCTACTTCGGTGGCAACTGCGGCGGCTGCAACGTCTTCACCTGGTTCCCGATGATCTGGGCCAGCGGCGAGGAGGTGATGGCCGACGGCGGCAAGAAGTCGCTGCTGGACGGCCCGGCCGCGCAGAAGGTGTACGGCACCTGGCGTGAGCTGCAGGCGGCCGGCGCGATCGCCCCGGGGTCGAAGGACGAGACCGGCGCCACCTGGGTCGCCGCGTTCCAGGAGGGCAAGGTCGGCGTGATGCCGTACCCGGCGACGCTGCTGCCGACCGCCGCGAAGACGGTCGACGTGGGCGTGACCGCGATCCCGGGCGTGACCGCCGGTGAAGGGTCGACGTTTGTCGGCGGCGACGGCATCGGCATCTCGAAGGACTCGAAGAAGACCCAGCAGGCCTGGAACTTCCTGTCCTGGCTGACCTCCGAGGAGGCCCAGGTGAAGGTGCTGGCGGCCGGGAACAGCACGGTGGCCCGCAGCGACCTGACCGAGAACGAGTACTCGGCGAAGGACCCGCGGGTGGCCACGATCAACAAGGTGGCTGGCGCCCCGCAGAGCAAGACGCCGGTGGCGGTCAACTTCCAGCAGGCCTACAACGCCCCGGGCAGCCCCTGGGTGACCCTGTTCCGCAATCAGGTCTACGGCGATCCGGCCGGTCTGGCGAAGGACAACGAGGCGCTGAGCCAGGTTCTCGGTCAGTAGGACGAAGCCGGGCGGCTCGTTCCGGGCCGCCCGGCCGCAAAGGAGTAATGGACAGTGAAATTCAAGGGCTGGGCCTATGCGGCGCCGACCGCCCTGTTCGTGCTGATCTTCTTCGTGGTGCCGATCGCCATCGTGGCCCGGATGTCGGTCTCCGACTGGCGCCTGCTCACCGGGAACCGCGGATTCAACGCGCCGGAGAACTACCAGGACGTGCTCGACGACCGGCTGTTCTGGCCGGCCGTCTGGTTCACCCTCAAATACACCGTGGTCACCACGGTCATCCTGCTCGGGCTGGCGCTGATCCTGGCCCTGATCGTGCAGGAGTCGAGCCGCTGGACCGGATTCCTGCGGACGTCGTTCCTGGTGCCGAGCGCCCTGGGCCTGGCCTCCGCCTCGCTGTTGTTCTACGCGCTCTACTCACCGCAGAGCACCCCGCTGGAGTTCCTCGGGATCGATTCCTTCCTGGGTACGCCCAACGCGGCCCTGTGGTCGACGGTCGTGCTGATCGTGTGGCGGTTCGCCGGTTTCTACATGCTCCTGCTGCTGGTCGGTCTGCAAGCCATTCCGGGTGACGTCTACGAGGCCGCGCGACTCGACGGCGCGAACCGTTTCCAGACGTTCCGTTTCGTCACGCTGCCACTGCTGAAATCGTCGCTGGCGATGTGCGCGATCCTCTGCGTCACCGGTTCGATGCTCGCGTTCGACCAGTTCTACATCCTGACCAAGGGCGGCCCGGACAACAGCACGATCACCGTCGTCCAGCTGATCTACAACATGGCGTTCTACGGGCAGAACAACCTCGGCCGGGCCGCGGCGCTGTCCATTCTGGTGCTCGCCGCCCTGCTCATCGTCAACGTGCTGCAGTTCCGCGGCCTACGCGACAAGGAGGGGTGACGCGTGTTCCGTACCCCGCAACGGGTGGTCACCGGGGGCCTGGCCCTGCTGTTCCTCTTTCCGCTGGTGTGGGCGAGCCTGGCGTCGGTCAGCCCGCAGGCGGGCACCGCGCAGATCGACGGCTGGGGTTTCGGCAACTACCAGACCCTGGCGAATTATCAGGCCGGCATCGGGCAGTACCTGCTCAATTCCACGCTCGTCTCACTGATGACGGTGCTGTTCACCCTCACCGTCTCGCTGCTCGGCGGTTACGCGTTCGCGATGTTCCGGTTCCCCGGGCGGGACGCGCTGTTCCTGGTCACCCTCGCGATCCTGATGGTGCCCTACGCGACGCTGCTCATTCCGCTCTACGTGCTGCTCACCGAGCTGGGCATGCAGAACTCTCTGGTCGGGCTGGCACTGGTGCTGACCATGTTCCAATTGCCGTTCGCGACGTTCATGATGCGCATCTCGTTCGAGGCGGTGCCGAAGGAGCTTCCCGAATCGGCGCTCGTCGACGGCTGCGGCAGTTTCCGGGCGCTGCTGCACATCCTGGTTCCGGCGGTGCGGCCGGGCCTGATCACCGTCGGCCTGTTCGCTTTCCTGGCCGCGTGGAACGACTTCATCACCCCCCTGGTCCTGATCAGTGACGCCGAGAAGGCGCCGTTGCCGCTGGCGGTGGCGAACATGCGCCAGCAGGTGATGGGAATCGTCGACTTCGGCGCCACCGAAGCCGGCGTGGTGGTGCTGGCGTTCCCGTGCATCCTGCTCTTCCTGGTCCTTCAACGGCACTACGTCCGCGGTTTCATGTCCGGCGCACTCAAGGGTTGATCACGTGACGATCGAAGAAGTAATCGTGACCGGTGAATGGGTCCGCCGCGGGGGAACTCCGGCGGCGCCGAGCAAGGGGCGCCTGCGGCCGCTCGGGCTCAAGGAGGTGACGCTGCGTCCGGGATTCTGGCACCAGCGGCAGCAGGTGAATGCGGACAAGTCGCTCGATCACATCGAGCACTGGCTGACCGCGTCGGGCTGGCTCGGCAACTTCGATCACGCGGTGAACAGGCAGGGCCGCGAGTTCTCCGACTCCGAGATCTACAAATATCTGGAAGCCCTGGCCTGGGCCAACGACCCGGCCCTGGAGGACCGTTTCCAGGCCGTCGTCGCCAAGGTCGCGGCGGCCCAGGATCCGGACGGTTACCTCAACACCAACTTCGGGCGGCCCGGTCAGGCACCCCGCTACTCCGACCTGGAGTGGGGCCACGAGCTGTACTGTTTCGGTCACCTCATCCAAGCGGGAGTCGCCCGGGCCCGCGCGCACGGCCACGACGAACTGGTGCGGGTGGCGATCCGGGCCGCCGACCACGTCTGCGACATCTTCGGGCCGGGTGGCATCGAGGCGGTCTGCGGGCATGCCGAGATCGAGCCCGCGCTGGCCGAGCTGTACCGGGTCACCGGCAACCGCCGCTACCTGGAGCAGGCTCGCCTCTTCATCGAGCGGCGCGGGCACCAGGTGCTCGGCGACATCGAGTTCGGCCGGGCGTACTTCCAGGACGACGTCCCGATCCGGGACGCGACGTCGCTGCGCGGGCACGCGGTCCGCGCCACCTACCTGGCGTCCGGCGCGGTCGACGTGGCGGTGGAGACCGGCGACGACGAGCTGCTCGACGCGGTGGCCGGGCAGTGGGCGCACGCGGTCGCCCGGCGCACCTACCTGACCGGTGGGATGGGCTCGCGGCACCAGGACGAGGCGTTCGGCGAGGACTGGATGCTGTCACCGGACCGCTCCTACTCCGAGACGTGTGCCGGGGTCGGGTCGATCATGCTGGCCTGGCGGCTGCTGCTGGCCCGCGGCGAGTCCCGCTACGCCGACCTGATCGAACGGACCCTGTTCAACGTGATCGCCGCGTCGCCGGCCGACGACGGGCAGCGGTTCTTCTACACCAACACCCTGCACCAGCGGGTTCCCGGTGCGGAGCCGCCGGCCGGTCAGCTGGTGCCGCGGGCCGCGTCGAGTCTGCGGGCGCCCTGGTTCGCGGTGTCCTGCTGCCCGACGAACCTGGCCCGCACCTTCGCCAGCCTCGCCGGCTATCTGGCCACCCGCGACGACGAGGGCCTGCAGATCCACCAGTACACCGCCGCGTCGATCGACACCGGGGACATCGCCCTGGACGTCGACACCGAGTACCCGGCGGACGGGCGGGTCACCGTGCGGATCGTCCGGGCGCCGCAGACGCCGTTCACGCTGACGCTGCGGATCCCGCACTGGGCCGACGGCGCGACTCTCGACGGGCAGCCGGTCGCTCCGGGGACGGTCCGGGTGCGGCGCCGTTTCACCGCGGGGGAGAGCGTCACCCTCGACCTGGCGGTCCGGCCCCGGTTGACCTTCCCCGATTCCCGGATCGACGGTGTACGCGGGACCGCAGCCGTGGAACGAGGACCGGTCGTCTACTGCCTGGAGTCGGTTGATCTCGCCGATGTCGACTTCGAGTCGGTGCACCTCGATCCCGCGTCGGCGTTGAGCGACCGGGACGGCGCCGTCGTGGTGAGCGGCCGCGCCGTCACCCCGGCCGACGGCGTCTGGCCGTACCGGCAGCGGGACCACAGCACCGGAGCGGCGGTCGAGATCCCGCTGCACCCGTACCACCGATGGGCTCGTCGTGGCCCCTCCACCATGCGCGTCTGGATCCCGACCACGGACTGAGCCCCGGGCCCGCACCCATCCGGTCGCCGTGAAGCCGGCGACCGGTGATCACACCTGACCTCCGACAGGAAGTGAGCGCAGCAATGTCCGGAAACGCCATCCCCCGCCGTCGGTTGTTCCAGCTCGGCGCCGCAACCGTCGGCGCGTCCCTGGCCCTGCCCGCCCCGGCACTGGCCGGCGGCCACCCCACGACGCCGAAGATCACGAGGGTGAACGGGCTGCCCGTACCGAGATCCTGGAAGGCCGTGCCGTTCGACCTGAACCGGGTCGCCCTGGCGCCGAGCATCTTCACCGAGAAACGCGACCGCATTCTGGCGTACGCCCGCGCCTACTCCACCGACCGCATCCTCAGTAATTTCCGCACCGCCGCCGGTCTGGACAACCTCGGCGCGCAGCCGCCCGGCGGCTGGGACGACGCGACCGGCAACCTGCGCGGCCACTACAGCGGCCACCTGCTGTCGATGTACGCGCAGGCGTGGGCGGGCTCCGGCGAGGCGGTCTTCAAGGAGAAGCTCGATGCGATCGTCACCGGCCTGAAGCAGTGCCAGGACGCGTGGGCGGAGCAGGTCGGCGACCCGGGCACCCCGCCGCCGCCCGCCACCTGGGCCGGCGGCGGCCTGGCCCTGAACGGCGACGGCCAGTACGTCGGCCTGCCGGACGCCACCGTCGACGGCCTGACCGCCGCCACCATTGTCATCCGGTTGCGGATCGACGAGCTGCGCACCTGGTCGCGGGCGTTCGACTTCGGCACCGGCACGACCGTCAACATGTTCCTGACGATCGACACCGGTGCCGGTCCCCGGTTCGCCATCACCACCTCCGGCAGCGGCGGTGAGCAGCGCATCCAGTCCACCACCAGGCTGCCGGTGGGATCGTGGACGACGATCGCGGTGACGATGGACGGCCGGGCCGGCACCCTCTACGTGGACGGCGTCGTGGCCGGGACGAATCCGGCGATGACCCTGACCCCGGCGGCGCTGGGCGCACCGAAGAACAACTGGATCGGCCGCTCGCAGTACGGCGACGCCGGTCTGAAGGCCGTCGTCGACGAGTTCCATCTCTTCGACCGGGTGCTGTCCGCCGACGAGATCTCGTCGCAGAGCGGCAACCTGGTCGCCTACCACTTCGACGAGACCGGGGGCACGACCGTCGCCGACTCGTCCGGGCGGAACTGGGACGCGGCGGTGGTCACCGGCGCCGGTGGCGCACCCGGCCCGAGCCACGCCGGCTTCCTGGCGGCTTACCCGGAGACGCAGTTCATCCAGCTCGAACAATACGTGACCTATCCGGCGATCTGGGCGCCCTACTACACCTGCCACAAGATCATGCGCGGGCTGCTGGACGCGCACACCCTCGGCGGCAACCAGGTCGCCCTCGAGGTGGCCCGCGGCATGGGCGAGTGGGTGCACTCCCGGCTGTCGAAACTGCCGCGCGAGCAGCTGGACCGGATGTGGGCGCTCTACATCGCCGGTGAGTACGGCGGCATGAACGAGGTGATGGCCGACCTCGCCGCGCTGACCGGGAACCGCACGTTCCTGACCACGGCCGGCTACTTCGACAACACCGGGCTGCTCGCCGACTGCGCGGCGAACACCGACACCCTCGACGGTAGACACGCCAACCAGCACATCCCGCAGTTCCTCGGCTACCTGCGGATGTTCGAGCAGGGCGCCGGTGATCGCTATCGGACAGCGGCGGCGAACTTCTACGACATGGTCGTGCCGCACCGCACCTACTCGCACGGCGGCACCGGGCAGGGCGAGGTGTTCCGCGGCCGGGACGTGATCGCCGGAACCATCGTGGGCACCACCAACGCCGAGTCGTGCGCGGCGTACAACATGCTCAAGGTCGCCCGAAACCTGTTCTCGCTGACACCCGACGGCAGGTACTTCGACTACTACGAGAAGACCCTGGTCAACCAGATCCTGGCGTCGCGGCGGGACACCGACAGCAGCACCGATCCGCTGGTCACCTACATGGTCCCGGTCGGGCCGGGGTCGCGCCGCGGCTACGGCAACACCGGCACCTGCTGCGGCGGGACCGGGCTGGAGAACCACACCAAGTACCAGGACACGATCTACTTCCGGTCGGCCCGCAACGACGCGCTCTACGTCAACCTCTACATCCCGTCGGCGCTGCGCTGGACCGAGCAGCGGGTCACCGTCACCCAGTCCGGCGACTACCCGCGCTCCCCGTCGTCCACCCTCACGATCAGCGGAAACGCGCGGTTCGATCTCCGGCTGCGGGTGCCCTCCTGGGCGCGGTCCGGCTTCACGGTCAAGGTCAACGGCAAGCGGCTCGCGGTACGGGTGAGCAAGGACGGTTACGCCGGCATCCAGCGCCACTGGCGTAACCGGGACACCGTCGAGATCTTGTTCCCGTACCGCCTGCACACCGAGAGCGCGATCGACGACCCCACCCTGCAGTCGCTGCTCTACGGCCCGCTGACCCTGGTGGCGAAATCGGACAGCACCCAGACCCTGCCGCTGCCCGCGGACCTCGCCGACGTCCGCCCCGGCGACCGCCCGCTCACGTTCACCTCCGGCGGCCTGACGTTCGAACCGTTCCTCACCGGCGACACCGCCGCCTATCACACCTATCTGCGCCGCGCCTGAACAGGAAACCTGATGCCGACTTCGCGCTCCCTGGCCGGGGCGACAGCCGCCCTCCTGATACTCACCGCCCTCTCCCCGGTGGCCGCCCACGCGGCACCCAACACCAACACGCCCTACCCGATCTTCAAGGGCGACACCGCCCCGATCCCCGACGACCGCACCGGATACACGCCCGGCAACCAGCTCAAGGCGATCTTCGACGCCGACGTGGCGGCCGGGGCGGGCACCAGCCCGGACCGGGACTTCTGGATCGACCGGATGCTCGCCCGCACCGGCAACCAGCCCGGCGGCTCCAACGGCGACGCCAACCAGTACCTGTTCAGCCGGGGCCGGGCGGTCTTCATGAAGACCCACCAGCCGGGCACGATCGGGTTCGGGGGCGAGGTCGCCTACATCGAGTCGATCGAGGGCGGGCAGGGCGCGTACACGATCACCGCCTCGGTCGGTGGCGCCGACGTCACCCTCACCGAGGACGCCGCGCAGCGCCGGCAGACCCCGAGTTACTGGCGTGGGGTGTTCGCCAACGGCGCGGCCGGGCTGCGGGTGGTGCAGACGAAGTTCATCACCGACGCCAACGTCGCGGTCACCACCCTGGAGCTGGGCAGCACCGACGGCGCCGCCAAGGACGTGACACTGACCGCGACGTCACCGTTCGCGCGTACCGCAACCGGCTCCGACCCGGAACTGACCGGGGCCGTGCGGGCCTTCAACAAGCTCACCGACCTGTTCCCGCGCTTCTCCGGCGACGGGTTCACGGCGGCCGAAGGCCGGCTGCGGCAGACCCTGACCGTCCCGGCCACCGGCACCGTCGGCACGAAGGTGCAGCTCGGGTTCGTCGCGAAGGAGATCCCGGCGTCGGCCACCGAGTACACGAAGTTCCGTGGGCTGAGCCCGGCGGCGGCGTTCACCGAGCACGTCACCGCTTACAACAGGTGGTGGGCGGAGAACGTGCCCTACCTGGACACGCCCGAGGACAACATCGACAAGACGCTGTTCTACCGCTGGTGGCTGATGCGGTTCAACTTCCTCGACGCCGACCTGCCGGGCAACGACTACCAGTTCCCGACGTCGATGGAGGGCGTGCTCGGGTACAACAACGCGATCGTGCTGACCACCGGCATGTTCGTCGACGACCTCAAGTACTTCCGGGATCCGGTCTACTCCTACGGGCCGTGGATCTCGGCCGGCGAGACCGCCAAGAGCTACAAGTACGTCGACAATCCCGGTGACCCGGCGAACTGGTCGAACAGTTACACCCAGTACATCTCCGAGGCGGCCTGGCGCTCCTACCAGCTGCACGGCGGGCCGCCGTCGGTGGCGCGCAACCTCGCCGAATACGCCGAGTACGACGTCAAGGGACTGCTGGACGCCTACGACTTCGACGGCAACGGGCTGATCGAGTACAGCTGGGGCGCGATGACCGGCAACGACGCCGACGCGGTGTCGTTCGACTGGCGCAAGAACCAGAACATGGACCGGACCGAGAACGCGTATCTGTACTCCAACGCTAAAGCCGCCGCGGCTGCCTACCGGACCGCCGGGGACGACACCAAAGCGGCCGAGATGGACGCGTTCGCCGAGCGGATCAAAGCCGCCGTTCTGGAATACCTGTGGGAACCCGCCCGGGACACCCCGGACGAGATGGGACTGCGCGGCAATCTGCTCAAGCACCGGCACGTCGCGAGTGGCGATCTGGTGCCGTGGAAGGAGATCAACAACTATTACCCGTTCTCGGTGGGGCTGATGCCGAACACCGCCGAGTACCGGGAGGCGCTGCGCCTGTTCGCCGACGACGCCCAGTACCCGATCTTCCCGTTCACCACCGCCAACCAGGCCGACAAGGCCGCCGCGGCCGCGCAGGGCGACGCGGGCAGCAACAACTTCTCGGTGATCAACTCGACGGTCACGTTCCGGATGCTGTCGTCGGTGCTGCGCAACTACCCCACCGACTACATCAATGCCGAGTGGTACAAGAAACTGCTGTACTGGAATGCCTGGGCGCATTATCAGAACAACGGTGACAACCGTTATCCGGACCAGAACGAGTTCTGGGCCGACGGCAGTGCCGCGAACCAGAGCATCGGCTACCGCTCCTGGATCCACCACACGATCCTCGGGGCCACCAACTTCACCGTCATCGAGGACGCGATGGGGCTGCGGCCCCGCTCGGACGGAAAGATCGAACTCGACCCGATCGACATCGACTGGGACCACTTCACCGCCAACAACATCAAATACCGGGACAAGGACCTGACCGTGGTCTGGGACGCGCCCGGTGGGAACCGGTACTACGGCGACGTGCCCGAGGGCTACTCGGTCTACCTGGACGGCACGCTCGCGTTCACCGTGTCGTCGCTGGCCAAGGTCGTCTACGACCCGGCCACCGGTGAGGTCACCACCGGCGCTCAGGTGCTGTCCAGCGCCGCCGCCGGGGTGAAAGCGCCGGAACAGGTCACCTTCGCCGCCGACGCGCGGATCACCGACGTGCTGGCCAAGGCCGGTGCCGGTGCAGTTTCCAACACGGCCCAGGGCCGGCCGGTCACCGCGAGCTTCTCCGCCTCCGGTCGTGGTCCCGCCGGTGCGGTCGACGGCACGACGATCAACGAGCCTTTCTGGGGTACGGCCGGGTCACCGAACGCCGCCGACTCGCTCGTCGTGGACCTGGAGGGATCCCGGCGGATCGACGACGTGCGGGTGCACTTCTACAAGACGTCCACCACCGCGACCGTCCCCGGATACGCGCCGCCGGCCCAGTTCCTGGTCGAATACGAGAACGGAGGGGGCTGGAAGGCCGTGCCCGGACAGAGCCGAACCCCGGCCTATCCGCAGGGCAACCTGAACCAGGTGCGGTTCCCCCGGGTCACCGCGGCGAAGCTGCGGATCACCGTGCAGCACGCGGGCGGCGCGAAGACCGGGATCAAGGAGATCCAGGCCTTCGACAGCGGAGGCACCCCACCCGCTTCCGCGGACGCGCCGCCGCTGGCCGACGCGTGGGTCGACTCCACCTACCGGGAAGCCGGCTCGGTGCGGTTGCTCGGGCTCGCCCAGGACGACGGGAAATCGGCGACCGCACCCACCGCGCAGTGGTCGGTGGTGGACGCGCCGAACGGCGGAGCCGTCGCGTTCGACCCCGAGAACTGGGCGAACACCATCGCCCGGTTCACCCTGGCCGGCCGCTACACGCTGCGGCTCACCGTCGGGACGTCGCACAAGGACGTGATCGTCGATGCGACAGCGCTGACCGAGGGCCAGATCAACGTGGCGTCCACGGCTACCGCGTCGGCCAGCTTCACCACCGGATGGAACAACGTCGCCGCCGTCAACGACGGGAAACCGCCGTTGTTCAGCGGGGGTGTGCAGACCGATCTGTGGGGGACCTGGACCGGGAACGAGCCGGCCACCCGCTGGTTGCAGTACGACTTCCCGGCGGCGGTCCGGGTCGACCGGGCGTCGATCGACTTCTGGTCGGACAGCACCACCGGCGGCAGCGGGGTCTCGGTGCCCCGGTCGTGGAAGGTGCAGTGGTGGGACGGCACGAACTGGCAGGACGTGACCGGGGGCAGCGGGTTCGATCCGGCTGTCCGGGGGCGTACCAACGAGGTGTCCTTCGACCCGGTCACCACGACCCGGTTGCGGGCCACGTTCAACGCGCTGCCCAACGCGGCCGGGACTGCCTGGTCGGCGGTCGGCGTGTCCGAGTGGCGGGTGTTCGCGGCCCCTGCCTCGTCGATTCAGGGTGTCGACGTCCGTACCCAGGTCGGGGTTGTTCCCGATCTTCCCTCGACCGTGGACGTGACCTACGCCGACGGGACGACCCTGCCGGTCGCGGTCACCTGGGGCGCCGTCGACCCGGCGCGGGTGGCGTCGGTCGGTGATTTCACGGTGGCCGGGTTCATCGCTGGATCGACATTGACCGCACGTGCACATGTATGGGTTCGGGGATCCGACCCGGTGCAGATCAACACCGTCGACCCGGTGTCGGTGAGCACCTCGGCCGGGGTCGCTCCACGTCTGCCCTCGTCGGTGACCGTCGGTTACAACGACGGCTCGCGGCAGAGTGGTGTCGGCGTGACCTGGGCGCCCGTCGACCCGGCCTCCTATGCGTCGGCCGGCACCTTCGACGTGATCGGGCAGGTCGCCGGCACCGACAAGACCGCCACCGCGACCGTCACCGTCGGTGCCGGTGGGCCGGTGGACAGCTCGCCGCCTGTCGCGTCGCTCACCGCTGATCCGGCCGCCACCTGGACCAACGCGGCGACCGTGACGGTGACCGCCGCCGCGGTCGACAACCGGGACGACTCGCCGTCGATCGAGGTCGCGGTGGGTGACGGTGCCTGGCGGGCCTATACCGGTCCGATCAATGTTGACGATGAGGGATCAACACGTCTCCGGGCGCGGGCCACCGACGCTGCGGGCAACGTCTCGACGGTCACCGAGTCGACAGTCAACATCGATCGGACGAAGCCGTCCGCCACGGCCAGCCTCGACGCGGCCGCCCGCACGGTCACCGTCACCGGGACGGACGCGCTCTCCGGGGTAGCGGACGTGCAGTACCGGCTGAGCGCCGGCGGGGAGTGGACCGTCGCCAACGGGGCCGTGCCGATCGGGTCGCCGGCGACCACCGTCGAATACCGGGCGGTGGACCGGGCCGGGAACGTCTCGGCCGTGGGGTCGTTGGAGGTCGCGGCCGGGCAGGCTCCGGTCAACGTGGCACGCACCGGGGGCGCGTCGGCTTCGTACACGCCGGCCTGGCTCACCGTCGACAACCTTGCGGACGGCGTCGAGCCGACCGGGGCCAACGGGCCGAACACCGACGTGTGGAACAGCTGGCCGCAGGTCGGGGAGCAGTGGATCCAGCTCGACTGGGCGTCGCCGGTGACGGTGGATCGCAGCCGGATCTGGTTCACCTCCGACCTCGACGACTCGGGTGCGGGGGTGGCCCCGCCGAGCGCGTGGAGACTCCAGTACTGGGACGGGACCGTTTTCAAGGACGTGTCGGCGTCGGCCTACGGCACCTCGGCCACCTCGTGGAACACCGTCACCTTCACCCCGGTGACCACCACTCGCCTGAGGGCGTTGCTCACCAGCAGCGGCACCGAGGAGGGCAAGGGCTCGCCCGGTGTACAGGAGTGGCAGGTGTTCGACGTGCCTACCTCGCCGGAGCCGGGAGCGGACGTCGAGGTGCAGGCCCGGTCCCAGTGCACGGCCGGGAAGGTGCATGTCGCCGTCACCGCACTCAACGCCGGTGCGACACCACTGAACATCGAGCTGGTCACACCGTACGGAAATCGGACGGTTTTGAATGTAGCCCCTGGCAAATCGGCCTATCAGACATTCAACAGCCGGCTGGCGAGCGTGCCCGCTGGAAGCGCCACCATCCGCGTCGGTGACGAGTCGTTCGACGCACCCTACGCGGCGCTGAGCTGCGGATAACCGAGGAGAACCGTGAGACCGCTCAGGGCAGCGGTCGCCGGACTGGTCGCGGCGGGTCTGCTGGTCACAGCGCCCGCCGCCCCGGCCCGGGCGGCCGATTCCTACACCTTCACCAACACCGTCAATCCGATCGTCAAGGACGGCTCCTACTATTCGGCCGATCCTGCGCCGCTCGTCGCCGACGGGCAGCTCTACATCTACACCGGGCACGATGAAGCCGGTCCGGCCGTCAACGATTTCGTGATGAACGAGTGGGGCGCTTTCCGGACCTCGGATGTGTCGTCCGGAGAGTGGACGCATTTCCCCTCGTTGATGCGGCCGGAAAGCGTGTTCGCCTGGGCGACCCCGGGACGGGCCTATGCCGGGCAGGTGGTCGAAGGACCGGACGGGCGCTATTTCTGGTACGTCCCGGTCAGCGAGCGTGACTCCACCGCGTCCAACAAGTTCGCGATCGGGGTGGCGGTCTCGGACAGCCCGACCGGGCCGTGGACCGACCACATCGGCGGACCGCTGATCTCCCAGCGGGTGCCGACCGCCAACACCATCGAGAACATCGACCCGACGATCCTGGTCGAGGGCTCGCGGGTGTTCGTCTACTGGGGCACGTTCGGCCAGCTGCGGATGCTCGAATTCCAGGCCGACATGAAAACGCCCGTCGGCACCCAGCAGACGGTCACCGGGCTGACCGGGTTCTTCGAGGCGTCGTGGCTCTTCAAGCGGGGAAACACCTATTACCTGGCGTACGCCGGGAACAACGCCGGTCCCACCTCGTCCTGCACACCCGCCAACTATCACGCGTGTATCGCCTATGCCACGGCGTCCGCACCGACCGGGCCGTGGACGTATCGCGGGACGATTCTCCCGCCGGTCTCCTCGACCACCAGCCATCCCGGAATCGTGGAATTCGGCGGGCAGTGGTACCTCGTCTACCACACCGCGGATGCCGTGGGCGGCGGCCACTTCCGGCGGTCGGTCGCGATCGACAAGCTCGAGTGGGACGGCGATCTCATCCGGCCCGTCGTCCCCACACCCGCTCGTGGCGCCGACCGGACGCCGCGCGCCAACATCGCCCAGGCCGCCACGGTCACCGTCTCCAACGCGCCGGTGCCCACCCAGTACTGGGTCAAAGCGCTCAACGACGAGATCGTGCGCGCCAATCCGCTGCCGCCGGACATGTGGGGGACGTGGACCGGCAGCAACCCGCCGCAGCAGTGGGTGCAGTACACCTGGGATCAGCCGATGCGGATCAGCGGCTCGCAGATCGACTTCTGGAACGACCAGCCGCAAGGGACCGGGGTGGGGGTGGCGGCGCCGGCCCGGTGGCGGATCCAGTACTGGGACGGGCAGTGGAAGGACGTGCCGAACCCCAGCGGATATCCGACCGGGACGCAGGGCTTCCAGAACACCACCTTCGACCCGGTCACCACTTCGCAGGTGCGGGCGGTGTTCGACGCCTCCACCAACGGCAGCACCTATTCAGCGGTGGCGGTCGAGGAGTGGAAGGTGCTCGCGGCGCAACCCGGCTCGGTGACGTCGCCCCGGATCACCGTGGAGGTGGGGGAGACCCAGTTGCCCGGGACGGTTCCGGTGGCGTTCGGGACGTCGACACTCCAGGTGCCGGTCTTCTGGGATGCCGTCAGCGCGTCGGAGGTGGCTCAGCCCGGGACGTTCACCGTCGGCGGCAGTGTCCTCGGCTATGCGGCGGGGCGGGTGGAAGCCCTGGTCACGGTGATCTCGCCGGGTGACACCGAGGGGGACGTGACCGCGCCCTCGGTGACCCTCGCCGCCAGTGGCAGTGCCGGAACCGGCGACTGGTTCCGATCCGCGGTCACCGTCCGTGCCGCCGCTGTCGACGACCGCGGTGGGCGGCTGACGATCCGGGCCGCGGTGGACGGCGGCGAGCCGGCGGTCTTCGCGTCGGTGCGCTCCGCGGACATCCCGGTCACCGGGGAGGGGCGGCATACGGTCGTGGTGACGGCGGCCGATCGAGCCGGCAACATCTCCGATATTTCGGACCTGTCCATCCAGGTGGACACTGTCGCGCCGACCAGCACGGCATCGGTCACCGACCGGAAAGTGACCGTGACCGGCGCGGACGCCACCTCCGGTCTGGCCCGGTCGGAGTATGCGATCGGTGGCGGCGACTGGACGGCCTACACCGGGCCGGTCGGTGCGCCCGACGCCGGGCGGCACGTCGTGTCGTATCGGGCCGTCGACAACGCCGGGAACACCTCGGCGGCCGGGAGCGTGGTCATCCCCGCCGACCTGTCCGCGCCGCTGACCGGCAACGTCGGCCCGATCGGGGCGGCCACCGCCTCCTACACGGCCGGGTGGAACAGTGTGACCGCGCTCAACGACGACAGCGACCCGGTGTCGCCCGGGCAGGCCCAGATCTGGGGCACCTGGTCGGGAACCCGCCCGGCCACCCAGTGGATCCAGTACGACTGGTCACGGCCGATCCGGCTCACCTCCGCCGAGATCAGGTTCTGGCGGGACAGCGCCGCCGGAACCGGTGACGGCGTGGCCGAACCGGACTCGTGGAAACTCCAGTCCTGGGACGGCACGGCATGGCAGGACGTCACCGGCGCCTCCGCCTACGGAACCAGCAGCACCGCCTTCAACAGGGTCACCTTCGACCCGGTGGTCACCTCCCGGCTGCGCGCCGTCCTGTCCGCGAACGGCAACGGCACCACCTTCTCCGCGGTGGCCGTCACCGAGTGGCGCGTCATCGCCGACGAGCAGGCCACGCAGCCGGCGCTGCCGGTCACGGTCACCGCCCAGTCGCGGTGCGTCGGCGGCCGGGCCTACGTGGCGGTCCAGGCCCACAACGGCCACACCGCGGCCCTGGACATCGAGCTGACCACCCCGTACGGCAAGAAGGCCGTCACCGGGGTCGCCCCCGGAGCCAACGCCTACCAGTCCTTCACCTCCCGCCTCGACTCCCTGCCCGCCGGGTCGGCGTCCGCCACGGCCGGAACCACCGTCGTCACCGCTTCCTACCCCGCTGTCACCTGCTGATCGGAGACCGAACATGAACACCCGAACCCGGCTGGGCGTGGCTGCCGCCTGCTCGGTCCTGGTAGCCGCGATACCGGTACCGGCCCTCGCCGACCCGGGCGACGACGCCCGTGTCGAAGTGACCGTCGACATCGACGAGATCGAGGAACCGGGAATCCTCGCCCTCACCGTCGCCGGTAACGCGGTGACGCTGCGGGAGGACGGCTCCGACCTGCTGATCCGCCAGTTCACCGGAACCCTGCCGAGGGTCACGGTCACCGACACCCGCACCGCGGCGGAGGTTCCGGCCGGGGCGTCCTGGGCCGTCCTCGGCAGCAGCAGCGACTTCACCGGAACCGCCGGTCAGGCCCCGATCGGCGCCGACCACCTGGGCTGGAAACCGCGCCTGATCAACGGCGGCGACACCGGCCTGGTCTCCGAGGGCGAGGAGGTGGTGACGGTCCTCGACACCCCCACCCAGCCCGGCAACAACGTCGGCCTGGTCGACCAGGAACTCCTGATCTCCACCTACGACTCGGCCGAGGTCACCGGCGGCGCCTACACCGTCGACGCGGGCCTGACGCTGCGCACCCCCGCCGATGTGGCGGCCGGTTCGTACCGCTCCACCCTGACCCTCTCCCTCTTCGAGTAAGGCCCGCCCGATGCGCCGCGCCGCCGCCGTTCTAGCTGCCACCACCCTCCTGTTCCCCGCACCGCCCGCAGCCCCGGCGGCGGCCGCGCCCGCCACCGTCACCTGGACCGTCCAGCCGGCCACCGCGGCCGGGCCCGACGGCCGCCGCTGGATCGAGCAGACCCTCGACCCCGGCCAGCGGCTCACCGAACATCTGGCGGTCCGCAACCTGGGCGACACCCCCGCCGTCTTCACGTTGTCGGCCGCCGACGGTTATCTGACCGCCAAGGGCCGTTTCAACATGCTCCCGTCCGACCGCGCGTCGACCGACGGCGGAACCTGGATCGAGGTCCCGCCCACGGTCACCGTCGAACCCGGGAAGACCGCGGTCGTCCCGTTCACGATCACCGCCCCGCCCGGCGCGCTCCCCGGCGACCACCCGGCCGGCATCGCCGCGTCGATAGCCGGCACCCGGGGCACGGTCCAGGTCGAGAGCCGGGTCGGTTTCCGCGTGCTGCTGCGAGCGTCCGGCACCCTGCAGCCGTCCCTCGCCACCGACCAGGTCCGCTCCTCGTACGCCCGGAGCTGGCTCCCGTGGCGCCCCGGCACCCTGCGCGTCTCCTACCAGCTCACCAACACCGGCAACACCCGCCTGACGGTGACCTCCAAGATCGGCTCCGCCACGACCGACCTGGGCGAACTGTTACCCGGCGGCGCCCGCCCGGTGGACGCCGAGGTCGACGGTGTCTGGTCCTTCGGCCGCGTCCGTTCCACCGTGGCCCTGCTGCCCACCGTCCCGGGCGAGCCCACACCCCGGGAACCGTCCACACTCACGGTGACCACCTGGGCCATGCCCTGGCCGCAGCTGCTCACCCTCCTGGCCGCGGCCCTGCTGCTGTACGCCTGGCGCCTGCGCCGCCGCCACCTGGCGACGATGCTGGAGAAGGCACGCGAGGAGGGCCGCCGCTCCGCGGTGTGACCGCCGGAGACTCACCGCCCGAGCGCACCCAACACCCGCTCCCGCAGCAACTCGTACTGTTCACGGCACCGGCGCGGCGGATGGGACGGTCGCTGCTGAACCTCGCCGCCGACCACGACCTCGTGCGGCGAGAACTGGCCGGCCGTCAGATCGACCTCCCGCCCGTCCGGAAACCGATTCCAGTAGTGGTACCCGACCTTCACCCCGTCGACGTGCACCTCGGCGAGCATCAGCTCCCCACCGAGCAGATCCTGGAGCACCAGCGCGGTGACCCCACACTGCCCCCGGGAGGGATTCTCCACCGACCAGTCCGCCAGATCCTCCGGATCACAGGTGTCCGCTCCCCACCCGGCTTCCACAAGCGGCCGCAGCACTTCCAGCTCGATCATCACCACACCCTCTCCTCGTTGCCGTCGACGATGGGCCCTCGACTTGGTCGAGAGTCAAGCCCGGGCCGGCTGCCGGGCCACCGGCAACCACGGAGGAGGAAGAGGCGGCAGGCCGGAGGGTGGAGTACACGCCGTGATCCCCGAGACACACTTCGGGTGCCGGCCGGTGTAGAAACATCCTCATGAGCGACACGACTGACCTACGCGAAGCGATCGACCAGGGGCGGACCGCGCTCGGGATCGAGCTGGGATCGACCCGGATCAAGGCGGTGCTGACCGGCCCGGATCATGCGGCGATCGCGGTCGGTGCTCACGACTGGGAGAACCAGTTCGTCGACCGGACCTGGACGTACTCCCTGGAGGCCGTGTGGGAGGGCCTGCAGGGCTGTTTCGCGGCGCTGGCCGCCGACGTCAAGGCGAAGTTCGGGACCGAGCTGCGCACCACCGGCGCGCTCGGCGTGTCCGCGATGATGCACGGTTACCTGGCGTTCGACGGTGACGGCGAGCTGCTGACCCCGTTCCGGACCTGGCGCAACACCAACACCGGTGACGCGTCGGAGCAGCTCAGCGAGCTGTTCGGGCACAACATCCCGCACCGGTGGTCGATCGCGCACCTCTACCAGGCGATCCTGAACGGCGAGGAGCACCTGGGCCGGCTCGCGCACGTCACCACCCTCGCGGGCTACGTGCACTGGCAGCTGACCGGCCGTCAGGTGCTCGGTGTCGGCGACGCCAGCGGTGTGTTCCCGATCGACGTGGCGACCGGTGGTTACGACGCCCGGATGCTCGCGCAGTTCGACGAGCTGGCCGCCGGCCGGGTGCCGTTGAAGCTGGCCGAGCTGCTGCCGTCGGTGCTGCCCGCCGGTGAGGTCGCGGGCACGCTGACCGAGGCCGGCGCGCGCCTGCTGGACCCGTCCGGCACGCTGCGGCCGGGCGCGACCCTGGCCCCGCCGGAGGGTGACGCCGGCACCGGCATGGTGGCCACCAACTCGGTGGCCCGCCGCACCGGCAACATCAGCGCCGGCACCAGCATCTTCGCGATGATCGTGCTGGACGGCCCGCTGAGCCGGGTGCACCCGGAGGTGGACCTGGTCACCACCCCGGCCGGTGACCTGGTGGCGATGGTGCACTGCAACAACGGCGCCAGCGAGCTGAACGCGTGGGCCGGCCTGTTCGGCCAGTTCGCGACCGCGCTCGGGGTGCAGGCGGACAGCGGCCGGGTGTTCGAGACGCTGTTCCGGTCGGCGCTGGACGGCGCTCCGGACGGTGGCGGGCTGCTGGCGTTCAACAACCTGGCCGGCGAGCCGATCACGAAACTGCACGAGGGGCGACCCCTTTTCCTGCGTACGCCGGGAAGCGCCCTTGATCTTCCGACGTTCATGCGCACCCAGCTGTACGCCGCACTGGCCACGCTCCGGATCGGCATGGACGTGCTGCAGAAGTCCGAGTCGGTGCAGCTGGACAAGATGTTCGCGCACGGCGGCCTGTTCAAGACCGAGGGTGTGGCGCAGAAACTGCTGGCTGCCGCGATCGACACCCCGGTCACGGTCGGTGACTTCGCGTCCGAGGGCGGCGCGTGGGGCATCGCGGTGCTGGCCGCGTTCGTGACCGGGCGGGAGCCGGGCCAGAGCCTGGACGACTTCCTGAACACCCGGGTCTTCGCCGGCGCCGAGCTGAGCACCGCCGAGCCGGAGCGGGGCGACGTCGAGGGCTTCAACGCCTTCATGCAGCGGTACGTGGCAGCTCTGCCGGTCCAGCAGGCGGCGGTCGACCACAGCTGACCCGTTCGGGCCGGATCCCGCCTGATCGGGTGGGGTCCGGCCCGCACCGGGGTTGCAGCGTGGTTGCCAACATTCCAGTTTCCGCATGCGGCCCTTCAGCCACCCGTAATGGTTTCCGTAGCAGGAAAACCAGGGAGGCATCATGCAGGGAACGTCAAGCATCGTGAGAGTCTCGGCCGCTCTCGTCCTCGGAGCGGCGAGTGTCCCGTTCCTGGCCTCGCCGGCGCTGGCCGCGGCGCCGGTCGTCACCTCGTTCACCCCGGCGATCGCGGCGGTGGACGACACGATCACGGTGACCGGGAGCGGCTTGAACCAGTTGAGTCCCGCGGTCAAGGTCAACGGGGTCACGGCGACCATCACCGGGACGCCGACGGCCACCAGCCTGACCTTCAAGGTCCCTCCGGATACCAGCGGCGGAAAGATAGTCCTGACCAACGCGGGCGGGTCCGGGACCAGTGCCACCGATCTGTTCGTCGCGCCGCCGTTCACCGCGACCGCCGACATCACCGGCACCGCCCGGACCACCGTGTCGACGAAGAACACGGTCAGTGTGGGCGCCGGCAAGAAGGTGCTGCGGGTCTGGGACGCCGCGGTGGGTGACCGGGTCGCGGTGGTGGTCGAGAACCCGACACCGGGCGGGTGCAGCTTCGAGGTGAGCGTCTACGACGCCTCCATGATCAATCTGGGTACCGCGGACTGCCGCCGGGTCAACATGGGCTGGCAGGAGACGCTGGTCGCCACCACGGTGGCCGGCACCCAGACCCTCCAGGTGAGCAACCTGTCCGCCTCGGCCGGTTCGCTCGACGTCACGATCTACAAGATCCCGGCGGACGCGAACCTGGGCACGATCACCACCGACGGCACCCCGAAGACGGTGAGCATCAGCAACCCGGGGCAGAACGGCTACCTGACCTTCACCACCACCGCGATCAACCAGAAGGTCTCGGTGAAGACGACCGACGCGTCGGCGGTCTTCGGCTGCTGCGGGATCAAATGGGGCATCTACCAGGCGGACGGCACCAAGCTCGGCTCGTCGGTCGGCAACGCCTACCTGGACGGGGTGCTGCTGCCCGCGATCGGCACCTACCAGCTGCGGTTCGACCCGGTGGAGGCGAAGACCGGCTCGATCACGGCCGCCGCCTCGATCATCGCCGCCGACGCCAACCTCGGCGCCCTGACCCTGGACGGGGTCACCAAGACCGTCAGCATCAGCACCGCCGGGCAGAACGGCTACCTCACGCTTCCCGGCACCGCGGGACAGAAGATCGCGCTGCGGACCAGTGACGTCTCCTCGACGCTCGGCAGCCGCGACCTGAAGTGGGGACTGTTCACCCCGACCGGCACCCGGCTCAGCACCTCGGCCGGCGCCGCCTACGCCGACAACATCACGCTGCCGGTGACCGGTACCTACCAGGTGCGGTTCGACCCGGTCGGCACCCGGACCGGCTCGTTCACGGTGGCCGCGTTCCCGGTGATCGCCGACCTGGACCTGGGCACGCTGACGCTGGACGGCGTCACCAGGCCCGCCGCGCTCAGCACCGCCGGGCAGAACGCCTTCTTCTCCTTCGCCGGCACCGCGGGCCAGCGGATCGCCGTGCAGACCACCGGGGCGTCGGCCTCGTTCGGCTGCTGCAAGCTGAGCTGGGGACTGTTCACCGCGGGCGGCACCCGGCTCGGTGGCGCCACCGGCAACGGCTACCTCAACCCGGTGTCGCTGCCGTCGAACGGCACCTACCAGCTGCGCCTCGACCCGGTGGAGAACGTGACCGGCTCGGTGACGGTGGCCGCCTGGGACGTGCCCGCCGACGTCAACCTGGGCGGTCTCACCACCGACGGCACCAGCAAGACGGTCAGCATCACCAACTCGGGGCAGAACGGTTACCTCACCCTCAGCGGCACGTCCGGTCAGAAGCTGACGATCAAGGGTTCCCGTGCCTCGTCGGCGTTCGGCTGCTGCTACGTGGCGTGGACGCTGAAGCGGCCGGACGGCAGCGCCCAGAAGCGCTGGACCAGCAACGCCACCGGCAAGGTCACGCTGACCGCCACCGGCACCTACCGGCTGTACGTCGACCCGATCGCCAACCGGGTCGGATCGATCACCTTCGCCGCAACCGTCAGCTGAATCTGACACTCATCTGAAAGTCGCTCGTCAGGCTGGCCGTCCGGCACCGGAATCCCGGTGCCGGACGGTTACGTGAGGAGACTTTCATGCGGAGTCGGGTGCTTCTGGTGGCTGCGATCGCGCTGACGGCGATGTCGGCGTGTGGGTCGACGCCCGCCGAGGAGAAGCCGGCGGCGACCGGCAAGGTGGCCACCCTGCAGAGCGCGGCTCCCTCGGCGGCGCCGTCGAAGGCGGATCAGCGCCCCCGGGAACGGCTCGACACCACGCCGGAGGAGTTCGAGCTGCTGATGGCCCCGTACAACAAGTGCATGGGGGAGAACGGCTGGAACCCCAAGGGTGACGGCAGCGGCTCCATGCAGTTGAAGCCGGGCACCGCCAAGGACGAGGAGCAGTGGCAGAAGGCCAACAAGATCTGCGAGCCGCAGTACATGCCGCTGCCGCCCTGGGAGAAGGACCCGGCCAACCCGGAGGCCCGGGACTTCGCGGTGGCGGTGGTCAAGTGCCTGAAGAAGGCGGGCGTCGAGTACGTCGCGGTCAGCGACGACGGCATCGGCATCGCGCTGGGCGGCGACGACAACGACTCCAAGTCGATCAGCCTCGGGATGGAGAAGATCCCGGACTGCGAGCGTCAGGTCGCGGCCAAGAAGTAGCTCCACACGAAAGGCGGCCTCGTCACGAGGCCGCCTTTCGTCATGTCGTCGCCAGCGCCTGAGTGGGGGTGAGCCGGGCGGCGCGGACACAGGGGTAGACCCCGGCCAGCACTCCGATGACCACCGCTCCGGCCACGCCCGCGCCCGCCGATTCGGCGGGCACCACCAAGGGCCACCTCTGCCAGTACGCGTACCCCACGGTCGCCGCCAGCCCCAGCAGCGTGCCGGCCACTCCACCGGCGACCGCCAGGACCACCGACTCGGTGAGGAACTGCCCGCGGATCTGTCCCCGGGTCGCGCCGAGGGCCCGGCGCAGGCCGATCTCGGAGCGCCGTTCCAGCACCGAGACGACCATCGTGTTGGCCACCCCGATGCCGCCGACGATCAGCGCCACCCCGGCCAGGGCCAGGAACAGCACCGAGAAGCTGCTCTCGGTGGCCCGTTTCGCGGCCAGGGCGTCCGACGGCCGGGTCACCGCGACCTGCCCGGGGCGTTCCGGCGAGATGGTCGCCGCGAGCACGTCCCGGACCGCTTCCAGCTGGGACTCCTCGGCCCGTACGTAGATCACCGTCGGGTGGCCGTCGAAGTCCAGTTCGGCCCGGGCCGCCTCCCAGCCGACCAGCACCGACCGGTCGATGTCGGGGGAGAGCGGGGTGGTCTCCAGGATGCCGACGACGCTGAACCAGCTCTCGCCGATCATCACCAGCGGCGCCTGCCGCCCGGCGGGCAGCTCGGTGATGCCGAGGCGTTCGGACGCCACCGACCCCAGGACCACAGTCGGGAAGTTCGCGGTCGCCGCGGTCAGCCACCGGCCCTGGTGGATCCGGGCATTGATCACGCCGGGGAGGTCGGTGCGGGCCGCCAGGACGGTCAGGCCGCCTCCGTCGTCGGGGGCGGTGCGGTCGTTGCGGCGTACCAGCGAATGGGTGTTGGCCACCGCGCTGACCCCGGTGACCGGCCCGATCCGGCTCACCATGCCGACCGACTCCTCCGGCAGCCGGGGCGGCGGATCCTGGTTGGTCAGCGCGGTGACCTGCAGGGTGTTGGTGCCCAGGGCGGTCAGCCGGTCCAGCAGCGCGGCCTGGCTGGACGCCGGGATGCCGGTGACCACGATCATCGTGGCGATGCCGATCGCGATGCCCAGCCCGGACAGGATCGCCCGGCCGGGCCGGGTCCGCAGCCCGATCAGGCCGAGCGACAGCAGGTCGAGGGGGTTCACCGGGGCATCACCATCCGGCCGTCGCGGATCTCCACCCGGCGCGGCATCGACGCGGCGATGTCCCGGTCGTGGGTGATCAGGGCGATCGTGGTGCCGTCGGCGTTCAGGTCGCGCAGCAGCTGCAGGACGGTCTGCCCGGTGGCGGTGTCCAGGGCGCCTGTCGGTTCGTCGGCGAGCACCAGCGACGGCCGGTTGACCAGGGCGCGGGCGATGGCGACCCGCTGCCGTTCACCACCGGAGAGTTCGTGCGGGCGGTGCCCGGAGCGGTGCGACAGCCCGACCCGGGACAGCGCGGTCAGGGCCCGTTCCCGGCGGTGCCGGCGGGGGACTCCGGCGTAGAGCAGGCCGGTGGACACGTTCTCGGCGGCGCTCAGCCCGTCGGAGAGGTGGAACTGCTGGAAGACGAAGCCGATCTCGCGGGCCCGCAGCGCGGACAGCTTCCGGTCGCTGAGGGTGTTGACGTCCTGGCCGTTGATCCGGACCGTGCCGGAAGTGGGCCGGTCCAGCGTGCCGATGATGTTGAGCAGGGTGGACTTGCCGGAACCGGACGGGCCGACGATCGCCACCATCTCCCCGGCCATGATGTCCAGATCGACTCCGGCGAGCGCGGTCACCCCGCCGGGATAGACCATGCTCGCGTTCCGGACCGAGAGAACCGGCGTCATGCGGGCACCACCACGTCCGTACCCTCGGCAAGCCCGTCGCCGTTGATCTCGACCCAGCCCGTGGCGAACAGGCCGGTCTCGACCGCGACCAGGCCCCCGCCCGGCAGTTGCACCGCGTAACCGCCTTCGGCGAGCGCGACGAGCGCCTCCACCGGCACCGCGAGCACACCGGAGCGCACCGTCCCGGCGAAGTCGACAGCCACGTCCGCGGAGTCGATCTTCGCGATCTTCTTCGGATCGTCGGCCACGATCGTCACCGCCAGGCCCGGCGGGTCGGCGCCGTCCGGCGGGGTGATGGTCCGGCCCACCGACAGCACCTTCGCCGGAACCCGCTTCTCGTCCGGCAGCACCACCGTCACCTTCTGGTTGCGCTCGATCGACGACGCCTGGGACAGCTCGGCGCGCACCGAGATCACCTTGCGGGTCGAGGTCACCGTCATCAGCTCGCCGTTCGCGGGCACCCCCGGCTGCACCGACACCCCGTCCACCCGGACCGCCCCGGACAGCACCTCGACGTCACCGACCGCGATCGTCCCGGTGTCCGGCAGCCCGAGATCCTTCTGCCAGCGCTTGATCCCGGCGATCAGGTCCTCGGTCAGCTCGGCGTTCTCGCTGCCCTTCAGCGGGCCGGTGCGGTAGCCGAGCGCCCGCAGGTTGTCGGCCACGATCCGCACGTCCCGGCCGAACAGGCCCTTGCCGGTGATCGGGCGGTAGAGCGGCATCGAGCCGTAGAACATCGGCACCGGCAGGTCGTTCGCGCGGTAGAGCTGCTTGCCGCGCTTGATCCTGGCGCCGGGAGTGGGCAGCCACGTGACCGTCGCCTCCCGGTGGCCGGAGAACGGGCGTGCCGTGCCGTACCCGATGGCGCCGTCCAGGGTTTTGGTGGTGGCCAGATCGCGGCGCTCGATCCTGGTGGTCGCGGCGACCGGGGCGGCCGGGGGAGGCTCGGGCGCCGTCCGGTGCCGGTTCACGGCGACCGCCGCGGCGCCGGTCCCGGCCACGGCGAGGACCAGGCCCGCGGCCAGCCACCATCTCTTCATCGGGGTCATGGGGGATGAGCGTGGCCAGAGATCATCAGAAAGCTGTCAGGTCTCGCGGGAGAAGGACGGTAACGGCGGCCGCACTCCTATAGTCGCTGCCATGTGTGCGAAGGTCCTGGTAGCCGAGGACGACCCCCGTCAGGCCGAGGTTATCCGGCGTTACCTGGTCAGCGAGGGCCACGAGACGATCGTGGTCCACGACGGGCGGGCCGCGCTGGAGACCGCCCGCCGCACCTCGCCGGACCTGATCGTGCTCGACGTGATGATGCCCGAACTCGACGGGCTGCACGTCTGCCGGACCCTGCGCGCCGAGTCGGACGTGCTGGTGCTGATGCTCACCGCGCGGCGTACCGAGGACGATCTGCTCCTGGGGTTGGAGTTGGGGGCCGACGACTATCTGGTCAAGCCGTACAGCCCGCGGGAGTTGATGGCCCGGATCCGGACGCTGTTGCGGCGGCGGCCGGTCGTCGCCCCGGTCGAGGCCACCGGTGGTGTCGTGGTGAACCAGAACAGTCACGAGGTGACCGTCGACGGCGCGCTGATCGACTGCACGCGGGGTGAGTTCGCCATCCTCGCCGCCATGGCCGGGCAACCCGACCGGGTCTTCAGCCGCGCCCAGCTGCTGCACCACACCCGGGGCATCGACCGCAGCTCCACCGAACGCACCATCGACATGCACGTGATGAACCTGCGCCGCAAGATCGGGGCGCAGCGGCTGGTCACCGTCTACGGCATCGGCTACAAGCTGGTGGCGGGGGCGTGAGCCGGGTACCGATCCGGCACAGCCTGATCTCCCGGCTGCTGGCCACCTCGGTGCTCATCGCGCTCGCCGCCATCGTCACCACCGCGTGGCTGGCCACCCAGACCGCGACGCGGGCGATCCGCCAGGAGCAGGGGCGGTCCCTGACCGACGACAAAGGCGTCTACGACATGCTCATCGGGTACGCCGCCACCCACCCGGACTGGTCGGGGGCCCACGAGCTGATCACCGCCCGGGCCGCGGAACTGGGCCGGCGGATCACCCTGATGACCGCGGACCGGCAGGTCATCGTCGAGTCCGGGCCCGGGCCGTCGCTGCGGGACGCCCGGCCGTCGGCGACCGTCGACCCGCTCGAGCTGGACCTGGGGCTGACCGGTGGCACCTCACAGATCGACGAACGGGTGGTCGGGCCGTTCCGGCTGTCCGACCCGGAGCGTGCCTCCTATCGGAAATGGGCCTCCGACCAGGTCGCCTGCATGGAGGCGTCCGGGGTGGCGGCGGCGGTCGTCGAGAAGCCGGGTGGGCGGGCCGTGGCCGAACCCACCGGCACCGATCCGTTCGACAACGGTGCGGAGTGCCGGGCGAAATATGAGGACATCACCACCGACACGGAGCGCAAAGCGTTGCGGGCGCTGGCGCAGTTGACCGCTCGATGCATGGGTCTGGAGCCCGATAAAAAGCTCTATATCAGCACAAACTTGCATATGTATGTTCTGCCGACGGATCAGATCGCTCAGATCGTGCCGGCCGAGCCGTTGAAGACTCCGGGTCGGGCGGCGTCGTGCCTGGAGAAATCGCGAAAAATCCAATTTCAGCCGTACGTCGCCCCACCGGCCCTGCTGTTCGTAACCGATCCCGGCACCGGCGGAGATTTCACGACGTTCACGTTGTCCCGGGACAACCTGCTGCGCATCGGTGGTGTCACCGGCGGCGTCCTGCTCGCCACCATCCTGGTCACCGTGCTGGTCGGGCGCCGTCTGGTCCGGCCGCTGCGGGCGCTCACCGACGCCGCCGGTGGGCAGGCGCCGGTGCCGGCCGGCGGGCGCGACGAGATCGGGCGGCTCGCGCGGGCCCTCAACGACTCCGCCGACCGCCGCGACCGGGCCGAGACCCAGCGCCGGGCCATGGTCAGTGACGTGGCGCACGAGCTGCGGACACCGCTGACCAACATCCGCAGCTGGCTGGAGGCCGCCCAGGACGATCTCGCGCCCACCGACGCCCAGCTGCTCACCCTGCTGCACGAGGAGGCCGTCCAGCTGCAGCACATCATCGACGACCTCAGTGACCTGGCCGCCGGAGACGCCGGCACGCTGCGGATCCATCCGGTCCGGGTGAACCTGCGGGAACTGCTCGACCAGGTGGTGGAGAGCCAGGCGCAGACCGATGGCGTACGCCTGACCCTGGACGTCGCGGGCGACCCGAAGATCGAGGCCGACCCGGTGCGACTGCGGCAGATCGTGGCGAACCTGGTGTCGAACGCGATCCGCTACACCCCGCCCGGCGGTGCGGTGACCGTCTCCGCCTCCGGTTCCGCGCTGACCGTGCGGGACACCGGCATCGGCATCGACCCCACCGACCTGCCGAAGATCTTCGACCGGTTCTGGCGGGCCGACCAGTCCCGCAGCCGGGCCACCGGCGGCAGCGGTCTCGGCCTGGCGATCACCCGCAAACTGGTCGAGGCGCACGGCTGGACCGTCACCGTGACCAGCACGCCGGGCCGGGGCACGGTATTCACCGTCGATTTCCTTTCATGATCCACATACCATCTGCGGCATGGTGACTCTGCAGGACGTCCAGGACGCCGCCGCCCGCCTCGACGGCATCGCCCACCGCACCCCGGTGATCCGCTCCCGGACCCTGGACGCCCTGGCCGGAGCCTCGGTCTTCCTCAAGGCGGAGAACTTCCAGCGCGGCGGCGCCTTCAAATTCCGCGGCGCCTACAACACCGCCGCCCAGCTCTCCCCTGACCAGCTGGCCCGGGGCATCGTCGCCTTCTCCTCCGGCAACCACGCCCAGGCGGTCGCCATCGCCGCCCGGGAACTCGGCAGCAGCGCGGTGATCGTGATGCCGTCGGACAGCCCGAAGGTCAAAATCGAGGCGGTTCGCGGGTACGGCGGGGAAATCGTCCTCTACGACCGCTACACCGACGACCGGCTCGCCATCACCGGGGAACTGGCCGCCTCCCGTGGCCTGGCGCTGATCCCGCCGTACGACCACCCGGACGTGATCGCCGGCCAGGGCACCGCCACCCTGGAACTGCTCGACGAGGTGGGCCCGGTGGACACCCTGATCGCCCCGATCGGTGGTGGCGGCCTGATCGCCGGCAGCGCCCTGGCCGCGCCCGGCGCCCGGGTGATCGGCGTGGAACCGGTCGCCGGCGACGACACCAGGCGCTCGCTGGCGGCCGGGGTCCAGGTCCGGATCGAGGTGCCCCGGACGATCGCCGACGGCCTGACCGTGGCGACCCCCGGCGACATCACGTTCCCGCTCAACCAGCGCCTGGTCGACGAGGTGATCCTGGTCAGCGACGACGAGCTGCGCGACGCGATGCGGTTCGCCCTGGACCGCCTCAAGATCGTCCTGGAGCCGAGCGGCGCGGCCGGCCTGGCCGTCCTGCTCACCGGCCGTCTGCCGAGCACCGCCTCCCGCGTCGGCGTGATCCTCACCGGCGGCAACGTCGGCGCCGCCCGCCTGGCCGCGCTCCTTGCTTGACCGCTACCTCTTTGCTCGACTGCTGCCTCGTTGCTTGACCGCTGCCTCGTTGTTCGACTGCTGCCTCTTTGCTTGACCGCTACTGGTTGTATCGGCTGCTGTGGATCAAGTCGACTACCTGATCATTCATCCGGGGCTCCTGGAGCGGCCGGACCGGATGCTGATGCTGGCCGCCGGCTTCGCGGTCACCGGGATCGTGCTCTTCTTCCTCCGCCAGATACCGCCCCTGGCCAGGTTGCGGGCCTGGCCCTGCTTCGTGATGGCCGTGGTGTGGGTGCTGTTCGCCAAGATGGAGGCCGGGCTGGTGGGCCAGGGGTACAACATCCGGCTCGACATGATCATCTTCCACCCGGTCCTCACCCTGCTGTCGGTGCTGGCCCTGGTCGGCGCGGTGTGGCCGGCCTCCCGCGCGTCCCGGGTCCGCTAGCGGACCTGGGTGGAGACCGGGTCCAGGTAGAAGAGGCACTGGACGGTGTTGAACTCGCGGATCTCGGCGGTGAAACGGAACGTGTCGCCCTCGCGTACCCGGGCCGGGATCTTCTTGCCGGTCAGGTTCAGGTCGCGGATGCTGACGTTCTCATACTTGAAGGCCGGGCCGACAGTCGCTTCGGAACCCTTGTCGCCGGGGCGTAGCAGCAGGTCGAAGCGGGTTTCGTAGTCACGATAGGGCGCCAGGTCCGCGATCGAGCCGTTGAACGCGACGGTCTGGCCCTGATGACCGCTCGCGAAGGTCGAGTTGGCGGTGTCGCAGTAGTCGGGTTCTTTCATCAGGGCCGCGAACTCGGGGTTGTTCTTCGGCGTGATCACCTTGGTGGCCTTCGCACTCCCGGTGACCGTTGTGCCCCCGGGGGCCTTCGCACTCCCGGTGGCATTTGTGCCCCCGGTGGCCGTGACGGCTTGGGTGGCCGGGGCGGACGGTGTTTTTTGTGGTGCGCTTGCCGTGGCCACCGTTCTGTCCGGCTGCTGGACTGCCTCGGTTCGGTCGCCGTCGTCGCTGAACACCGCGATCAGACCACCGACAGCGGCGATGACCGCGAGCACGGCGACACCCGCACCGGCCATCAGCCAGGACTCCCGCTTCTTCGGCCGCCGGAAGTCGAGGCTGGAACGCAGCATGCCCTGGTTCTGCCCGGTGAGCTCCCAGCCGTCGTTCCGCATCTTCGAGATCGTCAGACCTTCGGCGCCGCGTACCGTCCGCACGGTCTTGAACTCATACTCGATCTCGTCAGCCATGCGGTCCCGTGCCCCCTGAAAGTACTGCTCACGCCCACTGCCGCGGGCAGCATAGGACCCCACCCGGCCACACGGCATCACCCGCGTCACACCCGTCCCGCTTCTGCCGTTTCGGCCCATGACCCACTCCGACAACAGGGTCGATTACCTGCCCACTCGCGGGTTCCTCACTTGCCCGCTCGCGGGTTCCTCACTTGCCCGCTCGCCGCTTTCGGCGACGCGGCACCGGCCCCGGCGGCATTTGACTCTCGACTAGGTCGAGGGTCCACGCTTTCGGTGTCGGCATTTTGGGAGGGGGCTCGAATGATCAGGTCCAGGGCAGGCCGGAGCGGGTCTTCCAATAGTCCGTGGCGGGTTCGGCGAGGGCGGCCAGGCGATCCAGGTCGGCGTCGCTCAGGGTGGTGGTGGCAGCTCGCAGATTGGAGTCGAGCTGGCCGGCGGTGGCCGCCCCGGACAGCACGATCGTCGCCCACGGCTGTTGCAGCGCGGCGGCCAGCGCCACCGCGTCCGGGGCGGCGCCCAGGGCTTCCAGGGTCGCCAGGCGGCCGTTGGCCATCGCCTCCTTGACGATCACCACCAGGCCGGCGTCGTGGGCCTCGGCCAGGGCCGGTCCGGCGCTGGGTTCGAGGAGGTTCCAGGTGGCCTGAATGCTGCGGAAGAGCGGCCGCCCGTCAACCTCGACAGCCAGCGCCGCCCGAATCGCGTCGCCCTGGGCCGGCCCGCTGGTGGACAGCCCGACAACGGCGCCCTGATCAGCCAGCCGCCGGTGCAGCTCGGTGTCGGTGAGCGCGGGACTGTCAGGCGTGACCGAGTGGATCTGGTAGAGCGAGAGCCGGTCACCGAACAATGCCCGGCTCTCGCTGACCTGCCGCTCGTAGGCGTCGACGGCGTGATCCTTGACCTCGTGCACGTCAGCGGTCACCCGCCAGTCCGCGGTGTAGGTGTACCCCCACTTGCTCCCGGCCACCGCCCGATCGTGCCCCGGCAGCCACCCGGCCAGGAACTCTTCAGCCCGCCCATAGGACCGCGCCGCGTCGAAGTACCGGACCCCGCCCGCATAGGCCCGATCCATCAGCTCGTACGCCCGCAACCGCATGGCCTCGGCGGTGCGATCGGAAGGAAGGTCCCGCCCACGTCCCAGATTGATGTAACCGGGCCGCCCCACCGCGGCCAGCCCGAGCCCGATCCGGGCAACCCCGGTGAAGTCGTCGAAGAGATCCACCACCCGATCAAACACCATCCCGCCGCGCCCGCCGTCACGTCGGCGGTGGGCACGTGGTCTCGCTGTCTCTCACCAGCGGAGCGGCAGTGTTTTCACGTAGTCGGTCAGTGCCGTCGACAGGAGCCGGTGGTCGGCGGCTGACGGGTGCCAGTCGCAGCCGAGCAGGTCCAGGGGGAGGTCGTAGTGGAGGGCGTGAACACGGTTGTCTCCGGCAGCGGTTCGGTCGGCGACGATCTTCTCCACCGAGGTGGCCAGCGCGGTGGTGTTCCACAGGGTGGGGTAGGTGAGCACGAACTGCGCTTTCGGGCCGTACCGCAGTCGCAGCTTCCGCAGGAAACCGGCGTAGGCCTCCTGGAAGGCCGCGGTGAGGGCCGCCTCGTCGGGCCACGGTTCGCCGGTGGCCAGTGGGGTGGAGAAGTCGTTGATGCCCAGACCGATGACGATCACCTGCGGGCTCCAGCTGGCCGGGCGTGGCCAGACGGCGGGGTCGGCGGCCTGGAGGGTGCGTTCGTACCAGGTGCGGTAATCGGTGCCGGGATCGCCGCCGCCGTAGTTGCGCACCATGCCCCGGCCGGACCAGGCGTTCAGTTGGTAGTCGGCGTTCAAGGTCCGGGCGGTCAGCGCGCCGAACGACTGGTCGGCATTGGAGTTGCGGTCGACGCCGCCGGTGGTCGAGCAGTCACGCAACGTCGAGGTGTTGCCGTAACCGGCCGTCCACGAATCCCCGATGAACTCGATCTGCCGGCTGCGAGCGGCCGGTTTTCCGACCACGGCACCGCCCGGACCTGCGACAAAGCCTCCGAACAAACCGGGAGACCACGGGCTTTCGGTACGTTTGGCGAGCCGCACGTCGTGCACACCCGCTCCGAGTCCGGTCACCCAGCGTGTGGTGCGCCCGGGGGTTACCAGGGTGACCGGCGGCCGGTCGTCGATGCGCAGCTCGTAGTCGTTGACCGCGTCGTCGAGCACGACCCCGACGCTGTCGCCGCGGACCCGGCCCTCGAAGTAGACGCCCGGCCAGGTGTAGCGCGCGCCGGTGTCACGGGCCTCGATCCGGCCGGCGGTGTGCACGCCGTCTAGGGCGCGGGTGCCCGGGGCTACGGCCCGGCCGGTGACCGCGGAGATCTTTCCCGGACAGAGCTTGCCGGTACGGAGTACGTCGGCGATGCCCGGGATCGCGGCGACCGTGTTCGGCGGCCAGTCGTGCATCAGGATCACGTCACCGTCGGTGAGTTGCCCGGCTGCGGTCACGATCTGCTCGGGGGTCGCGTTGTCCCAGTCCCGGGAGTCGACATCGGTGTTGATCTCGGTGAGGCCGAAGCGGCGTTCCACGGCCCGGAGCGCGTCGTTGGTGTCCAGGTAGGGCGGGCGGAACAGTTCGGGCGTGACACCGGTGACGCTGGTGATCACGTCCTGGGTGCGGGAGATCTGGGCGGCCTGTTCGGATTCGGTCAGCTGGGTCATGAACGGGTGGTCCCAGCTGTGGTTGCCGATCCACATCCCGGCGCGCAACTGGGCGCGGGCCAGCTCGGGATTGGCCTCGACGTTCTGTCCGGTATTGAACATGGTCGCCCGCAGCCCGGCACGTTTCAGCGCGGCGAGCAGGGCCGCCGTGTTGCCGGCGGCGGGCCCGTCATCAAAGGTCAGCCCGACGTATCCGGAGCACGCCTTCCCCGGAGCGGTGGAGACCGGAGGGGTTGAGGCCGGAGGGGCTGAGGTTGGAGGGGTGGAGACCAGAGCAGGGGAGCGCGGAGCGGTGGAGGTCGGTGGCGTGGCGAGCGCGGGGAGGGGGACGGCGACGATTCCGGCGGTCAGGGCGAGGGCAAGGGTGGCGATTCGTTGCATCCGGGAGCGCTCCCATCGATGGACGTCGATGGTTGAGCGTAGTGGTGCAGGTCGAGAGGCGCCAGCCTGAGCAGCCGCGGAGCGGTATTCGGCTGATGCGGCTCCGGGCCGGCGGTGACCGGCCCGGGACCTGCCGAAATCAGACGCCCGAAGCGGGCGGCGCGCCCGGGCCTGCGTGCGGCGTGGCGGGGGCGCTCGAGCCGGTAGGCGGCGTGGCCGGGCCAGCGGGCGGCGTGGCGGGATAGCCCGGGCCGGTGGGCGGCGTGGCCGGGCCTGCGGGCGGCGTGGCGGGAGCGCCCGGGCCGGTTTGCGGTGCGGCGGGGCCGGTGGGAGGTGCGGTCGGGGGTGTGGGGGTGGGCTGGTTCGCCGGGGGTCCGTCGGGGCTCATGGTGAGGGCGAACATGACCAGGAACGCTGCTCCGCCCAAGCAGGCGATGAACTGGACCGGGGTCACCGGTAGGGCGCCGAGTACGTCGACGTCGCTGACGTCCGGGGTGGCCAGGGCCTCGCCGAGGAACAGGGCGCCGACGAAGAAGCCGGTCATCACCAGGACGCCGAACAGGGCTCCGAACGCCTCCTTCCAAGCGGCCCCGCCGTACCGCACGGCGTTCTTGACGATGCTCAGCACGGCGAAGAACGCCAGCACCCCGGCCGCGACCAGGATGCCGTTCACCAGCGTGGTCAGCTTCTTTCCGGTGGTCCAGCCGTTGTCGCCGGGCTTGACGGTCAGCTTGATCGGCACCTCGACGATGGTGTTCTCGTCGCGGAACGTGCCGAGGCCGCCGACGGGGTGGATCACCGTGCCGCTGATCTTTCCGTCCAGGACCGTCTCCGCGGTCACGTCCGGGACCACGTAGCGGCCGGTCGCGGTCTCGTCGTCGGAGATGTTGCGCCGGCTCGTGGTGATCGAATCGCCCCAGGTCTGTGGCTTCGGCGCCATCAGCTGGAACTTCTCCTTGCCGATGGTCAGGTCCAGCCCGGTCGGGGAGGCCCAGAGCCCGCTGACCGCGTTCGGCATCTTGACACCGAAGTTCAGCTGCTCGCCGGGGGAACTGGTGACGGTGATCGTCTGCTTGTTGTCCACGACGTAGACGTGGTCCCCGGCATAACCACGTGCCAGCGGCGCGTACGCGATCAGCCCGCCGATGATCAGCAGGAACGTCAGTACCTGGAGAGGCCAGAGGATCTTGGAAAGAAAACGCACCGGCGCAGCATAGGGGCAATCGGAGGTCATGACTGTCCCGTCGACCAGGTCATAGGCATCGTCTATGACCTTGGACGGCTGATCGTCACTACCGGTGAGGTCACCCAGGGCGAAATCTGGAAGCATGATCGATACAGCTCCCGCCCCGGTCCGCCGGCGCGGCACCGTCCACAGTGCCGGAATGGTGGCAGCCGTCACCCTGGGTCTCGCCGCGACCGCCCTCGGGTTGCTGTTTCCGCTGGTCGGCGCTCCGGTTTTCGCCGTCGCCGGTGGAGTGCTGCTGAGCCCGCTGGCCCGCCGGCACGACGCCGGCCTGCGACCCGGACTGGACCTGGCCGGTGGCCCGGTGCTGCAACTCTCCGTGGTCCTGCTCGGCGCCCAACTGTCCCTCGGCGAGGTGCTGACGGTGGGTGCCCAATCGTTACCCGTGATGCTCGGCACGCTCGGCGTCTGCCTGCTGCTGGCCTGGGCGCTGGGCCGCCGGCTCGGTGTGCCCCGCGACCTGCGGACCCTGATCGGGGTCGGTACCGGCATCTGCGGCGCGTCGGCCATCGCCGCCGCCACTCCGGCGGTCCGGGCGAAGAGCGACGACGTGGCGTACGCGATATCGACGATCTTTCTCTTCAACGTGGTCGCCGTGCTGGTGTTGCCGCAGATCGGGCACGCCCTCGGGATGAGCCAGGAGGCGTTCGGGCTGCTCGCCGGGACCGCCGTCAACGACACCAGCTCGGTGATGGCGGCGGCCGGAGCCTATGGGCCGGAGGCGGTACGCCACGCGGTGGTCGTCAAACTCGCCCGCTCGCTGATGATCATCCCGGTCGTGCTGGCGTTGTCGGCGCTGAACCGTGCTCCCGGCGTACGGCGCATCAGTCTGGTGCCCTGGTTCTTGATCGGTTTTCTCGTCATGGCCGTCCTGGAGATCCCGGCCGGCGTCGGGGAGGCGCTGCACCGGGTGGCGATGCTGCTGATCGCGGTCGCGATGGCCGCCATCGGGCTCCGCACCGACCTGGCCGGACTGCGACGGGCCGGCGTGCGCCCTCTGCTGCTCGGACTGCTGCTGTGGATCGCGGTAGTGCTCACCAGCCTGGGCTTGCAGCACGTCGTCCCGGGTCCAGGCTTGCCGGCCGGGCTGCTGTGACCGCCGCGGGCTTGTCATCGGTTGCCGAATGCCCGGCTGGTCACGATTCCGCCGGGGTGCTGTGACAGACTTCGCGCGATGCCACTGCCGCCCTGGATCAGCGATCTTCCGGCGCTCGACCTGCTGATCTCGGTCGCCGAGACGGGCAGTGTCGGGCGTGCGGCGCACGTGCACGGCATCACCCAGCCCAGCGCCAGCGCCCGGTTGACCCGGCTGGAGCGGCGTCTCGGCGTACCGCTGCTGGTCAGAAGCCGCAAGGGAAGCCTGCTCACCCCGGCCGGGGAAGCCGTCGTGGCGTGGTCGCACGGTGTTGTCGGCGCCGCGCAGACCCTCGCCGACGGCGTCCTGACGCTGCGCAACGACCGGCAGGCCCGCCTGCACGTGTCGGCCAGCCTCACCGTCGCCGAGCACCTGCTCCCGGCCTGGCTGCTGGCCCTCCGCCGCACCCACCCCGACCTGGACATCTCCGCCCACGTGGCGAACAGTCACGACGTCGTCGAGGCGGTCCGCGCCGGCACCGCCGACCTGGGTTTTGTCGAGTCCCCGCACATCCCCGCCGACCTCGGCGCCCGCCTGGTCGGCGAGGACCGCCTGGCCCTGGTGGTCGCCGCCGGTTATCCGCTGGCCGCCCGCCCCGGCCGCACCTTGCGCCCCACCGACCTGACCGACCAGCCCCTGCTGCTGCGCGAGCCGGGTTCCGGCACCCGTGACACGTTCCTGAGCAGGCTGGAGCAGTCCCTGGGTTTCGCGCCGCCCCTACCGCACGCGATAAGTCTCGGTTCCACCACGACGATCCTTGCGACGGTACGAGCGGGCGGCGGCATCGGAGTGATCAGTTCCCGGGCGGCGGCCCCCGCCCTGACCACGGGCGAGTTGGTCGAGTTGCACGTCGAGGGCCTGACGCTGACCCGCCCACTGCACGCGCTGTGGCTGGGCCGCACCCCGACCGCCCTGGCCACCGAGATGCTGACCATCGCCGCCCGCTAGCGCATGGTGATGCCCGGGGG
>NZ_BOMG01000078.1 GCF_016862075.1 Actinoplanes couchii
CCGGAATCCCCGTCCTTTAAGGCGGGGAGAGGTCAAGACTTCCCAGACTCCGTCGTACGGTCGGTGACAGCCCGCCCAGGATAGGGTGACGCCCGCAAAACCGGGCGACCAGCGGCGGCCGGGGCCGATAGCCTGCGTCGTGACCGTTCGTGATCTCGCTCCGCCGTCCGCTGTGAACGCCGGCCTGCTCGCCGTGCTGATCGGCTTCACCAGTTCCGCGGCGATCGTCTTCAGCGCCGCCCGGGCCGCCGGCGCCGGCGAGGCCGAGGTCGCGTCCTGGATCCTCGCGCTCAGCCTCGGCATGGGCGTCACTTGCATCGGGTTGTCGCTGCGCTACCGGGCGCCGATCGTCACCGCCTGGTCCACCCCCGGCGCCGCGCTGCTGGTCACCGGTTTGCCCGGATTCACCATGCGCGAGGCGATCGGCGCGTTCCTGGTCTCGGCGCTGCTGATCACGCTGACCGGGGTGACCGGCTGGTTCGGGCGGATCATGGACCGGGTTCCGGTCGAGTTGGCGTCGGCGCTGCTGGCCGGGGTGCTGATCCAATTCGGCACCGGCCTGTTCCGGTCGGCCGGCGACGACCCGCTGCTGGTCCTGACGATGTTCGCCACCTATCTTCTCTTTCGCAAGATCCTGCTGCGGTACGCGGTACTGGCGGCGCTGCTGGTCGGCGTCGTGGTGGCGGCCCTGTCCGGATCGTTCCGCCCCGGCCTCGTCCAGTGGTCGCTGGCGGCCCCGGTCTTCACGGCCCCGTCGTTCTCGTGGCAGGCGGTGGTCAGCGTGGCGCTGCCCCTGTTCGTGGTGACGATGGCGTCGCAGAACCTGCCCGGTGTAGCGGTGCTGCGCAACGACGGCTACCAGGTGCCCGTCTCCCCACTGATCACGTGGACCGGCGCGGCGAACCTGGTGCTGGCCCCGTTCGGAGCCTTCGGCCTCAACCTGGCCGCCATCACCGCCGCGATCTGCACCGGCCCGCAGGCCCACCCCGACCCCCGCAGGCGTTACCTGGCGGCGGTGTGGGCCGGCATCTTCTACCTGGTGGTAGCGGTCCTGGGCGCCACGATCACATCGTTGCTGTCGGCCCTGCCGGTGGTCCTGGTACTGGCCATCGCCGGCATCGGCCTGCTGGGCACCATCGGAAGCTCCCTGACAACGTCCCTACGCGGCGAACGCTGGCGAGAGGCGGCGGTGGTAACCCTGCTGGCCACGGCTTCCGGAGTCCAACTGCTCGGCATCGGCTCAGCCTTCTGGGGCCTGATCGCCGGCCTGCTGACCGCCGCCGCCACCGGAGCCTTTCGAGCTCAACCCGCCGACTGATCCGGGCCGAGCAGCTCGTCGGCGACCGCCCGGATGGAATCCGGACTGAGGGCCGACAGCAGCTCGACGGCGTTCCTCAGTTCCCCGTGCCGGACCGCCACGAGCAGCAGTCGGCGGGCCCGGTCCGATTCCACCTTCGGTGCCAGTGCCAGCATGGTCCGGGCCCGTTCGAACTCACCGGCGATCATGCCCGCCAGTTCCTCCGCCATCCCGGCGGAACCCTGCTCCACCAAGATCCCGGCGAGGGCGGCGATTGCCCTGTCCCGTCTGTGCGACAGCTGGATCCGGTCGACGCAGGACCGGGCCTGAGAATACTGACCGGCTCGCGCCAGGGCCTTCGCGAGTGCGGTGTGGGCTTCGTCCCGGCGATTCGGAAGGATGACCTCGTGCACCAGGGCGCCGGCTCGGTCGAAAGCTCCCTTCTCCGCCAGCACGGCGACCGCTTCGACGAGAGCCTTTTCGGGGTCGGCCGGCTGCGGAGCGGGGAACGTCGGCATACTCGCCCGAACCAGCCGCCTACCGTCGTCGATCACGGTCAACCGGTGCGCCAGTTCCCGGGCCGCGGCGCTCTCACCGGTGACCCAGAGAGCGGTCAGGATCATTCGCAGGGTCCGGGAGCGCTCCGGGCCGGCCGCGTCCTGTTCGGCTGCCGCCAGGATTTCCCGCATCTCGGCCCGATGATCAGGCGTGGTGACCGTAGTGGCCAGCGCGCACAGCGCCTCGGCGCGAATCCGCGGCGCGTTCATCAATCGCGCCACCGCGAGGGAGGTACCGGGAACGCCCACCTCCGCCGCGGCCCGCACCAGCTCGGCCATTACGGGATCGAGATGGGACCGGGCCGCCAGAGACCGGAAGGCCTGATGGGCCTGAGCAGCGGCTTTCCGGGCCCGTTCGACCGAACCCAGCGTGACCAGAGCGGGGACGAGCCGTGTCAATAGCTGGGCCTTCTCCGCATTGTCGAGCGCGGATCGGGCCGTTGCCTCGGCACGTGCCGCGAGTGCGGTGGCGGCCTTCCGATCTCCCCGTGATGCTGCCCGGTAACCCCAGCCGGTGAGGGCCGAGGCTCGGGTCGCCGGATCCTGGATCGATTGGACCAATTCCTCCAGGGTGTCCTCCGCACGCCTCAGTTGAGAGGCGATCCGGGCGATCGCCCGATCGCGGGCGAGGACGTCGGTGATGGATTCGGCGATGCTCCGAGCACAGTCGAAGTCGTCCGCTGCCGCCGCGGCGGCGATCACTGCCCGGAGAACGTCGTGACGGTCGGCGCGGCTGCTCGCGAGATCCGCGACAGCGATCGCCTGGTCGGCGTCGCCGGCCGTGTACCAGGCCAACGCCATGGCAGACAGCGATCCGACAGTCGGCTCGTTGCCTCTGACGGCCTCGGCGAGCTGATCGTTGCTGATCGACACGCCGGGCGCCACCATGTCGGCCAGGCGCTTGGCGACCGTGGCGAGGGCCTCGACCTTGACCGTCGGATCAGCGATGCCGGTGGCCTCGTCAACGGCGCGGGAAGCCAGATGCGCTGGTTCGTCCCCTGGCTGCCATGACCTGCTCTCGAGTGCCAGAACGGTGTATACCCGGGATCTCTCCGCGCCGTGCGGCACCAAATCGGCGACGTCGAGAGCCTCGCCGAGCAGCCGCTGGGCCGTGGTCCGATCATCTTGCCGGGCCGCCGAACTCGCCAGAATGCCGAGCAATTGAGCCCGCCAGTAGGGTTCGGTCACCTCACGGGCCAGTGATTCCGCCTCCGTGAACGTCTTGCTCGACTTCCCCAGGGCGATGGCGACCTGACCCATGGCCTGACTTCGCCAGAACGGGCGGGAAATCGTTCGAGCCAGGTTCTTCGCCCGCTCGGTTTCGTTGTTCTCAGTCATTTCGTGGACGACTTCACTGATTGCTTTCGACGGTTGGTTCTCGTCGGCGAACAGGTCGTGCGGAATCTGCCCGATCAGTTCCACGGCCCTGTCATGATCACCGGCCGCGGCTACCGCCGGAGCGAGCCAGGTGGTGGCCAGCGCCCGGCGGCCGCCGTCTTCGGGCATTGCCCTGATCAGGGCCTCGGCTCGGGGGAGGTCGCCGACCATCGCCCATAGGCGGGGCAGGTCGAGGGGCATGTTCTGGTTGCGGGCGATCACCTGGCGCCGGAGCAGGGCGAGCCGGCACATCGTCGGCAGGTCCGGTTCGGGGGCCTGGAGGATTCCCTCCTGGGTGAGGGTTATCTCGTCGAGAACGGTGGAGTCGCCGCCGACCCGTTCCAGTATCCGGGTGCGGCGATCGTCGTCCAGGACCAGTCGTTTGATGCGCTCGATGTCGCCCTGTTCGTGGAGCGTGGTGAAATAGCCGTGCAGGAGGAATTCCGGGGTTCCCGCCGACCTGCCGGGTGTCAGACAGGAGTCCGCCCACTCGTTCAGCCGCCTGCGATGATCCGTCAACCGGGATTCGCCGACCAATGTCGTCGCGGTCTCCTGCAGTTCTTTGTGGGCCAGCACGTAAACGGTGTCGGCGAGGTCGAAGGAGCGGCCGGTGAAAGCGGCGAGATGGTCCTCGACCAGCCACTGGTCCTGGCCGGTCAATTCGGCCAGATCGGTGGCCGAGAGACCGCCGTGCGAGGCGGTCACCAGACCGAGGATTCGGGCGGGGAGGCCGCCGTCGTGCACGATCGCCTTCAGTTCACGTTCGGCGTCCCGGCGGACGAACTCCGCGTGGATCGACGGTTCCAGGTCGCGGCGCAGGCAACGGGCGCGCAGTGGGTGGCCGGGCGGCACGTCGGCCGGTAGCGGCGGGTTCGGGCGGCTCGACACGATGACCCGAAGCCCGGCCGGTGGGTGGTGGGGGAGGGCGCCGGCGATGCTGTGGGAGTCGGGGTGCGCGGTCACGCCCCGGTCTTCGTCCAGGCCGTCCACCAGCAGGATCAGGCGGTCGCCGGCCGCTTGGCAGCGGGTGGACGCCTCGGTGAGCATGGTGGTGAGGTGGGCTTCGCGGGTGGAGGCGTTCAAGGTCGGTGGGAGGGTGTGCAGCTCCAGGATCTCGGCCAGTTGTTCGATGACGTTGTCGAGGAAGGCCTGGCGGTCGTTCTGGCGGTGGTGCAGGGCCCGGATGAAGAACGCGACGATCCGTACGCCCGGTGGTGGGTTGAGGGCGAACCAGGCCATCAGGGCCGACTTGCCCGCCCATGCCGGTGCCCGCCACCACGCGTACTGCTGATCGTGGTCGGTGGTGCAGAAGTCGGCCAGTTCGGCCAACTCCGGTTCGCGGTCGCGGGGGTGGTCCCGGATGATCTCGCGGATGCGTTCGCGGTATGCCGAGCGGACCGGCGGCGAGGGCGGGGTGGAGGCGAACAGGTTGTTCTGCACGTTGCCGGAGCCGAGCTGCACGCCGTGCCCGGCACTGATGTCCACAAAGGCCGCCGCGTCGTCGGTGTCCATCGCCCATCGACGATAGTCGGTGCCCGCCCGCAGAAGAAGGAACCCGCAGAAGCAGGAACCCGCAGAGGCAGGTGATCGCGGAAGAAGGCGCCACCCATCGATGACCATTGACGCCTTCGTGAGGCGTGGATATCGTGGGCGTTAACAAGCTGTTAAAACGTTTCATAACGGTTCGGTCGATCGGGAGCCGCTGTGCGCCGCATCCTCACTCTCGCCCTGCTGCTCGCCGTCGGCTACACGGCTCCGGCTGCGGCTGGCACGACCGGCTGGAGCGCCGAGTGGATCACCAACCGGGACTGGCAGCTCAGTGCCAAAGCGGTCCAGCCGGTGATCGTCGAACTTCCCGAGCAGACCGCCCGCTTCGTACGACTGGACGTCACCCGCCTCGGGATTCCGCTCGCTGAGCAGCCGCTCGACGGCCGGAACCGGATGGTCACCACCGGCGACACCAGGCGCTTCCCGGCGCTCACCCACCGCCTGCAACTGGCCGAGTGGGAGGTGTACCAGGAGGGGGATGTCAACCTGGCCGCCGGCCGGGGCAAGTTCATCACCGCCTCCGAGACCGAGACCGTCCGCAAGGAGTGGGAACCGGCCCTGCTGGCCGACGGCACCGCGGCCGGCTACCAGAGCGCCGCCCACGACAGCCCCGAAGCGAACATCCAGCTCACCCTGGACCTGGGCGCCGCATACACCTTCGACCGGGTGGCCCTGCGCCCGCGTACCGACAGCGCGAATTTCCCCGTCGACTACCGCATCCAGACCGCGACGACCGACGGCGACTGGCACACCGCCGCCACGGTGACCGGTCAGGTTCGGCCCGAACCCTGGCTGCCGGAGGCGTTGCCGATCTTCGAGAAGGGCTTCGCCACCCACGGCCAGATCACCCGGGCCCGCCTGCGGATCAGCGGCCTGGGCGTCTACGCCGCGACCCTGAACGGCCGTCCGGTCAGCGACGCCGTCCTGGAACCGGGCGACGCCGACTACCGCGACCGGGTGCCGTACGCCGACCACGACGTCACCCGAATCCTGCGCCGCGGCGGCAACACCCTGGCCGTCGCACTGGGCAACGGCACCGCGAACGCCCTGGACACCAAGGGCCGCTACCGCAAGTTCGCCCGCCAGGTCAGCGACCCGAAACTGATCGCCCAGCTGGACCTCACCTACCGCGACGGCCGCCGGCAGACCGTGGTCTCCGACGGAACCTGGCGCACCGCGCTGGGCCCGACCACGGTCTCCTCCTGGTACGGCGGCGAGGACTACGACGCCCGCCGCGAACACCCCACCGCCTGGGCGAACGCCGTCGTCACCACCGGACCCGGCCCGCTCACCGCCCGGCTCGGCGCGCCGGTCCGGATCGTCGAGCGGCTGCCCGGCACCGAGATCGCCCCGGGTGTCTTCGACGTCGGCCGCACCATCGCCGGCCTGCCCGAGATCACGCTCACCGCGCCGGCCGGCACCACGATCCGGGTCTACCCCGCCGAGGCGCTCGCCGACGGCCACGTGAACCAGTCGATCAGCAATGTCGGCGCCCCGATCTGGGACCAGTTCACCACCGCCGGCGGCACCCGGACGTGGCGCCCGCAGTTCAGCTACCACGGCTTCCGCTACCTGGAGGTGGCCGGACTGCCGCCCGGCGCCACGGTGACCGTGGCCGGGCTGCGCACGATGGGCGACTACGCCCCGGCCGGAACGTTCGACACCTCGGACGACATCCTGGACGGCATCCACCGGCTGACCCGGCACGCGGTGGAGAACAACATGCAGAGCATCCTCACCGACTGCCCGAGCCGGGAGAAGCTCGGCTGGCTGGAACAGGACCATCTGGCGTACGACGCCATCGCCCGGAATTTTGATGTCCGCACCCTGATGGCGAAGATCACCCAGGACATGGCCGACGGGCAGGAGGCGTCGGGGCTGGTGCCGAGCACGGTGCCGGACCACACCACCCTGGCCGGCGCCTACCGCGACGACCCGAACTGGGGTGGCGCGCTGGTCCTGGTCCCGTGGCAGACGTACCTGACCTACGGCGACCGCGCCATCCTCCAGCGTCACTATCCGGCCATGCAGCGATATCTCGCCTATCTCCAAGGGCAGACCGGCCGCTGGGTGGACGGCGTCTACGACTACGGGCTCGGCGACTGGATCACCACCGAGAAACCGGCGATGCCCCGGGCGATTCCCGGCAGCACCGGGGTCTGGCGGGTCGCCGACGGCCTGGCCCGGATCGCGACGGTCCTCGGCGAGGATCCGGCCCCCTACCGCGCGGTGGCCGACGACATCGCCGCCGCGCTCTGGGCGAAGTACTACGACCCGGCGACCGGGCTGTTCGGCGGCGGCGGTCAGGGCGCGACCGCGCTCGCCCTCGACGTCGGCGCGGTGCCCGCCGGTCTCCGGGACGCCCAGCTGGCGCACCTGATCGACACGATCGCCGCCCGGGACGACCACCTGATCATGGGGGAGATCTCGTTCCCCGCGGTGCTGTCGGTGCTCACCGCGGCCGGGCGGGACGACGTCGTCTACCGGATCGCGACCCGGACCACCAGCCCGAGCCTCGGCTACCAGGTGGTGGCCGGCAACACCGCGCTCGGCGAGACCTGGGACGGCGGCAGCGGCCAGTCCCAGGACCACTTCATGCTGGGTGCCCTGGACGCCTGGATGCTGCGCCGGGTGACCGGAATCGATCAGCGACCCGGCACGGCCGGTTTCCGTGACCTGGTGATCGCCCCGGCGGTCGACGGTGGCCCGGCCGCCGCCTCCGGGAGTTACGGCGGCATCCGCACCGCCTGGACCCGGACCGGCACCACCGTGCGCCTGACCGTGACCGTGCCGCGGGGTGCCGTCGCGGAGATCCGCCTGCCCGGCCTGACCCGCACGACCGGGCCCGGCACCTGGAGTTTCACCAGTAACGGGGGAGCACACCGATGAGACGCCGTACTGTTCTCGCCCTCGGAGCGGCTGCCACGGTCCCCTGGCCCGGTGCGGCACTCGCCACGATCTCCAAGGACCATCACGGGGCCAAGTTCCGCTGGTGGTGGCCGCACGGCCTGGTCGATCCGGTGGAGATCGCGCGCGAGATCGACCAGATCGCCGACGCCGGGTTCGCCGGGGTGGAGATCCAGGACGTGCACCACAGCGTCCGCACCGACCTGGACGCCGCCGGGCACGGCTGGGGCACCGGCCCGTGGCGCGACGCGGTCGAGACGGCGCTGCGCCAGGCGAAACGGCGTGGGCTGACCGTCGACCTGGCCGCCGGGCCCAGTTGGCCGGCCGCCGTCCCCGGCATCGCCCCGGACGATCCGGCCGCCGCCAAGGAGCTGATCCACACCGTCACCGCGTTCGCCGGGTCGATCACCGTCTCGGTCCCGGCGGACACCCTCGCCGTGCAGATCGCCCGGGTGGTCTCCGGCACGGTCCTCGACCCGGCCTCGGTGCGGACCCTCACCCCGTTCGGCGGTCAGGTCACGGTGACCGTTCCGGACGGCTCCTGGTTGCTGTTCACCTACACGGTGCGCGGCTCGGGGCAGCAGCCGGAAGGCGGGCCGCACACCGATCCGCCGTCGTACGTCGTCGACCACTTCAGTCCCGCCGGCACCCGGGCGGTCATCGGCGCCTGGGACGACCCGGTGCTGACCGGGCCGATCCGGCGGCTGCTGCGCGAGGCCGGCGGCGACCTCTTCGAGGACTCCCTGGAACTGGAGACCGACGGGACGCTCTGGACCCCGGAACTGCCCGCCGAGTACGCCCGGCGGACCGGTGGCGACGTGTTCACCTTCCTGCCGATCCTGCTGCAGGTCAACGGCAAGTACCTGTTCTCGTACGACGCGGACGGTTCGCATCATCTGCGGGACTCGGTCGACCAGGTGATGTCCGATCTCTATCACGAGCATCACCTGCTGCCGCTACGGGATTTCGCGCACCGCCTCGGGCTGCGACTGCGGGCCCAGCCGTACGGGCTGACCACCGACGCGATCCGCAGCGCCACCCTGCTGGACGTGCCCGAGGGGGAGTCGCTCGGGTTCAAGAACCTGGACGACTTCCGGGTGCTCGCCTCGGCCCGGGACATGGCCGGCGGGCGGATCCTGTCGTGCGAGGCCGCCGCCTACGCCAACGGCGCGTACAGCACCACCTGGAACAAGGTCCTGCAGACGATGGGCAGCGTGTTCGCCGGTGGGGTGAACCAGGCCGTGCTGCACGGGTTCGCCTACCGGGACGTGCCGGGCGCGGCGTGGCCCGGATTCGCGGCGTTCTCGCCCTACAACGGCACCGGCATCGGGTACGCCGAGGCGTGGGGCCCCCGGCAGCCGACGTGGCGGCACGTCGCCGGGGTGGCGGGCTGGTTCCGGCGTACCCAGAAAATGTTGCAGACCGGAACCGCCCGCGCCGACCTGGTGTTCTTCCGGCAGAAGGGGTGGACGGCGACCGGGATCGGCGCGCCGTGGGCCACCAACGACGGCATCCCGGTCGGCTGGACCCACGGATTCGCCGACGAGGCGTCCCTGTCGCTGCCGGCGGCCGTGGTCCGCAACGGGCGGCTCGGTCCGCCCCGTTACCGGGCGCTGATCCTGGACGGCGACGCTTTTCGCGGCAAGGACCACACGATTTCGGTACGGGCGGCCGGGCTGCTCGCCGGTTTCGCGCGAGCCGGGCTGCCGACGATCGTGATCGGTGACTGGTCCGACGTGCATCCGGAGCCGGTGCGTCCGCTGCTCGCCGAGTTGCTGGCCCAGCCCACGGTGCGGGTGGTGGCCGACCAGACCGGGATCCCGGCCGCTCTGGAGGCGCTCGGGGTGCGCCGGGACGTCGAGTACGAGCGGTCGTCCCTGATGACCGTGCACCGGGTCGACGGCGACACCGACCACTACTACCTGGCCAACGCCCGGCACGCGGAGAACCGGGTGATCGCCCCGATCGATCAGGACGTCTGGCTGACCACGTCGTCCCGGACCTCGACCCCGACCCGTCTGGACGCGTGGACCGGCGTCCGCGAAGGTATCCCTTTTGTCCGCGACGGTGATCGAATCCGGATCAGAGCCACGCTGCAGCCCGGCCAATCACAGCTAATCGAGATAAGCCGCAAAAAATTGGACATCAACCTTCGCGCCTACCAGGGAGATCCACTGGCCCTGACCGATTGGGATCTCGAAGTCGAGGACTGGCGGCCCACCGGCACCATCACCCACCGCCTCACGCTCACCGAGCTCCAGCCATGGTCCGCGATCCCGGCACTGGCCGACGTCTCCGGCATCGGCCGCTACCGCACCACGGTCACCGTCCCGCGGGCGGTCCGGGCGAGACTGGACCTGGGCAAGGTGGTCGACACCTGCCAGGTCCGTCTCAACGGCCGCCTGCTCCCACCCATCGATGTCCTGCAACCGGCGGCCGACCTGCACCTGCGCCCCGGCGCGAACACCGTCGAGGTGGAGGTCGCCACCACCCTGCTGAACCGACTGCGCACCACCAGCCCCGCCGTCTTCGGCATCGCCGCCCGCCAGGCGTACGGCCTGCTCGGCCCGGTCCAACTGAGGTGGTACCCGTGAAACGCCGCACCCTGCTCTCCTCCGGCGTGGCCCTGGCCGCGGTGCCGCTGCCTGGCGCCCCGGCGGCACCCACCACCGGAAAGGTCCGGCTGCTGCCCAGCCGTTACCTCGACAACATGAACCGCACCGTCGCCTACCTGCGGTTCGTCGACCTGGACCGGATGCTGCACATGTTCCGGGTGACCGCCGGACTGCCCAGCGACGCCGTTCCGCTCGGCGGCTGGGAGGCCCCGGACATCCAGTTGCGCGGCCACTCCACCGGGCACCTGCTGTCCGGTCTGGCCCAGGCCGCCCACTACCTGGACGACGCCGACCTGACCGCGAGGAGCGCCGCCCTGGTGGCCGCGCTGGCCACCTGCCAGGCTCCGAACGGTTACCTGTCGGCCTTCCCGGAGACGGTCTTCGACGACCTGGAGGCGGGGAAGAATCCGTGGGCGCCGTACTACACCGTCCACAAGATCCTCGCCGGCCTGCTGGACCAGCACCGGCTGCTCGGCGACCCGACTGCCCTGCGGATCGCCGAGGGCATCGCCGACTGGACCGGATCCCGGGTCGGCGGGCTGACCCGGGAGCAGATGCAGAAGGTGCTGCACGTCGAGTTCGGCGGGATGAACGAGGCGCTGTTCGACCTGCACGCGGTCACCGGCGCGCACGAGCAGCTGGCCCGCGCGTTCGACCACGACGAGATCTTCGTGCCGCTGTCCGAACGGCGCGACACCCTGGCCGGCTGGCACGCCAACACCGACATCGCGAAGGTGGTCGGCGCGGCGGCCGGTTATCAGGTGACCGGTGAGCAGCGGTACCGGACGATCGCCGGTTACTTCTGGGACCAGGTGGTGCGGCAGCACAGCTACGTGATCGGCGGCAACGCGAACGCCGAGTTCTTCGGGCCGCCCGGCCAGGTGGTCAGCCAGCTCGGCGAGAACACCTGCGAGAACTGCAACACGTACAACATGCTCAAGCTGACCCGGCGGCTGTACCGGATCGACCCGAGCCGGACCGACTATCTCGACTACTACGAGTGGGCGCTGCTCAACCAGATGCTCGGCGAGCAGGACCCGGACTCCGCGCACGGCAACGTCACCTACTACACCGGGCTCTCCTCGACCGCCTCCCGCAAGGGCAAGGAGGGCCTGGTGTCCGACCCCGGGTCGTACAGCAGCGATTACGGCAACTTCAGCTGCGACCACGGGACCGGCCTGGAGACGCACACCGGATTCGCCGAGCCGATCTTCGACTTCGCCGGCGGCACGGTCTCCGTCAACCTGTTCATCCCGTCGACGGTCACGTTCCAGGGCTCCACGATCACGATCAAGACCGGTTTCCCGTACGACGGACGAGTGCACGTCACGGTCGACGGCCCCGCCCGCACGTTCACGCTGCGGGTCCGAGTCCCGGGCTGGGCCCGGGACGCGAAACTGCACGTGAACGGCGTCGCACACCCGGCGCACCCCGGAGCGTTCGCGTCGCTCCGGCGCACCTGGCGCCCCGGCGACGTGGTCACCCTGGACCTGCCGATGCGCACCCGCTGGCTACCGGCCCCCGACAACCCGGCCGTGCACGCCCTCGCCTACGGCCCGCTGGTCCTGGCCGCCCGCTACGGCACCACCCCGCCCGCGGCGCTGCCTATCGCGGACCCGCGCACCCTGCGCCGGGAGGCCGGCCGAGCTGAGTTCAGCGTCGTGGCCGGTGGCACCCGGGTGCGCCTGAGCCCGTTCCTGGACGTGCACCACGAGCACTACAACGTCTACTTCGCCCTGCCCCCGGCCCGCCCCCGCCGCGGAACGGTAGCCGAGTACCCCCTGTCCGACCTGCGCGAAAAGCGTCACCGCTGGCCGGACGCGGTCCTGGCCGGCGGAGCGGTGCCGGGGGAGAGGGGTGTCGAGCTGAACGGAACGGGCGCGCACGTGGTGCTGCCCGCCGGACTCCCCGCGTCCCTGGACCGGCTCACGGTGTCGGCGTGGGTGCGCCTGGACAGCATCACCAACTCGGCCCGGGTCTTCGACCTCGGTTTCAACACCCAGTCGTACCTGTTCCTGACGCCGCGGACCGGCCTGGGCAGAGCACGCTTCGCCATGAAACTGGGTGGCATGGAGACCGAGGACTTCGTGGACGCCGAGATCCCCCTGCCGATCGGGGTGTGGACCCATGTGGAGGTCCGGGTGGCGGACACCTTGACGTTCCTGATCGACGGCACGGTGACCGGAGTGAACCCGGCCCCGAAGATGAACGCCCTACTGCTCGGCGCCACCCACTTCAACTTCCTGGGCCGCTCCCAGAACCCGAAACACCCCTTCCTGCACGGCGCGGTCGCGGACTTCAAGCTGTCGTCCTGACCAGGGTGATCAGGGTCCGGACGAAGGTCTCGCGCTCGTCGGCCGGCAGGGCGCTGAGCAGTTCCTCCTCGCCGGCGCGGATCTGGGACCGGATCGACTCCTGGGTCCGCCGGCCGTCCGGGGTCAGGGCCAGTAGGCGGACCCGGCGGTCGGCGGGATCCGAGTCGCGGCTGATCAGGCCCCGGCGCTGCAGGTCGTCCAGGATCGGGATGAGCCGGGTCTTGTCGGCGCCGATCGCGGTGGCCAGCGCCGTCTGGGTGCGGGTCGGGCCGTCGCGCAGGGCGGTCAGGACCGCGTAGGCCCACATCGGGATGTCGTGGTGGGCCAGGATCGGTTCCTCCATGGCCAGCAGGCGGCGGCTCAGGCGGAAGGTCAGCAGGGCCAGATCGTCGCGGTTCACCTGGTAACTCCTACCACTGCCCGGTTGCTCGACTAATCGTAAGCTTGTGCGTATGGTGAGCGCATGCTTACGATTACTGAGGATCTGCGGGCGGCCGACGCGGCTGCTGTCCGGGCGAGCGTGGCCGTGGTGGCGAAGATCGGGGATCCGGGGGTGGCCACGCCCTGTGCGGGGTGGGATCTGGGGGATCTGCTCGGGCACATGACCGCTCAGCTCCGGGGGTTCGCCGCCGCGGCCCGTGGGCAGGGGGCCGATCCGGCGTTCTGGGTGGAGGAGCGTGCGGGGGACGACGCGGTGCGGGTCTACACCGAGGCCGCGTCGGACGTGCTCGCGGCGTTCGCTGAGGAGGGCGTGCTGGATCGGGGGTTCGTGCTGCCGGATGCCGGTGGTGAGGTTCCGGGGCGGCTGGCCGTCGGCATGCATCTGGTCGACTACGTGGTGCACGGGTGGGACGTGGCGCAGGCGATCGGTGCCGTATTCGAGCCGGATGCCGATGTGCTGGCGCGCACCCTGCCGATCGTGCGGGCGGTTCCGGACGGGCCGCGCCGTCTCGACCCGGGTTCACCGTTCGGGCCGGGGCTGCCGATCCCGGCCGGGGCCGATCCGCTGACCGAGATCCTGCTGCGCCTGGGTCGCGAGCCGTTCGGCCGATAGCGGTGAGAAAGCGGCTGATGAGGAGAGAACGGCCGCTGACAGCGCGATCATCGTCACATGTCTCTGCTTACGAGGGGCGATTCGGATTGCGAGGGTTGCGGGGCTGTTGAAAGATCAGCGGGGTGAAGGTCGACTTTGCCCCGGCGACGGTGGAACCGGTGCTCCCGCGACAACGGTGCCGTGTCGCGCGGAGCACTGAGGATCCGCACGACACGGCGACGGTGTCGATACTGGAGCGCGCGTGCCGGTGACCACCGCATACGCCCGGCGGTCGCCTGTCGGCCCGGACCGGGCAGCGTCTCGCGCCGACAGCCACAGCGCTGTGCCCGGGCGTACGAAAAAGTCAGAGAAGACCGGCCAGGGACGGCAGCAGGTGGGCCGCGAGGTTGAGGTCTTCGTCGAGCGGGCGGTCGCTGAGGTCGTCGTCGAGGGCTTCGGACGCCAGGTGGAAGGCTTCCCGGGCGAGGCCGCCGACGAGCCGGTCCGGGGCCAGGCGCAGGGCGCGGACCGCGGTGAGCAGTTCGGCGGCGATCATCGTGGGGGCGATTTCGGTCATCAGGCGCAAGCTGCGCGCGCCCTGGGTGGCGAAGCTGGCGTGCTCCTCCATGCCGAGCGAGATCGACAGGGTGCCGGAGGCGGTCGGCTGGACCGCGGTGCGCATCTCGGCGAGCAGGTCCTGCACCACGTATTCAGTGATCATCAGGCCGGAGCTACCCGGCGGGCCGGCTGCCAGGAAGGCGCGCAGACCGGTCATGTCCGGACGCATCAGCAGCCCGAGCCGGGCCGCGGACAGCGAGAGAACCGGCAGGTAGGCGCCGCGGACCGCGTCCAGACCGGCGGCCAGGGTCGCGGTGTGGAACTGGCCGTGGTGCCGGACCCCGTCCGCGGTGACCAGCGGGTTCTCGGCGGCGGCGTTGATCTCCGCGGTGACCGTCGCGGTGAGCGTCTCGGCGGACTGCAGCGCGGGCGCGGTCACCTGCGGCACGACCCGCAGGCCGAACGGGTCCTGGATCCTCGGCGACGGACCGGAATCGGACACCATGGCGAAGAGGGTGGCGGCGACCGACACCTGGTGCGGGTGCGACCGGCCGGCGTGACTGGCCGGATCGTAGGCCTCCGCGTTGCCGCGCAGCGCCAGGAACGACAGCGCGGCGACGATCGTCGAGGCCCGCAACTGACTGTGCACCCGGTCCAGGGCCAGCGCGGAGGTGGCCACGGTGAGCGCGCTGGAGCTGATCATCGGCAGCGCGTCGGTGGGGCTGATCACGACGTCCGGGTTGCTGCCGTGCCGCCAGGGGCGCACGCCGGCCAGGGTGAGCGCGAGTTCGGCGAGTGGCGACAGGTCGGCGGTGCCGATGCCGCCCCAGCGGTGGATGGTCGGGACCGCGCCGTCGGCGAGCGCGGTGGCCAGGGCTTCCGCGACCTGACGCGAGATGCCGGACCCACCTGCGAGAATCTGGTTGAGCCGGACGGCCATGGTGGCGCGCGCGGTGACGTCGTCCTCCTCGGGGCCCACCCCGGCGCAATGACTGCGCAACAGTCGCAGGGCATGCTCCTCGGGGTCGGCCTGCTCGTGCCGGTTGGCGCCGACGCCGGTGTTGGCGCCGTAAACGGCTCCGCGGGCGCGTGCCTCGCCCAGCACGGCGTGCCGCTCGTCGACGAGGACCAGGGCGAGGGGGTCCAGGGTGATGTCAGCCGCTCCGGATGCGATCGCGGCCAGGTCTGGGATCGTCAGGGATGCACCGTCGAGCCGGACCTGCACCAGAGCCCCCCAGTTGTTGACATGCTATTCACTACTTCGCGAGTATGAATAGTAGTATTCGGAAGATCAACCAGGAGTACGATGATCACATTCGAGGACGTCGTCAAGGTCTATCCCGGCGGCAGTACGGCGGTGGACCACCTCAGCATGGAGCTGCCCACCGGAAAGATGACCGTTCTGGTCGGGCCCTCCGGGTGCGGGAAGACCACGTCCCTCCGGATGATCAACCGGATGATCTCGCCGTCCGCGGGGCGCATCCTGATCGACGGTGAGGACGTCACCGCCAAGGACGAGGCACTGCTGCGGCGGGGGATCGGTTACGTGATCCAGCACGCCGGGCTGTTCCCGCACCGGACCGTGCTGGACAACGTGGCGACCGTGCCGGTGCTGCTGGGGGAGACCCGGCGGGCCGCTCGCGCCAAGGCGCTCGCCCTGCTGGAGCGGGTCGGGCTGGCCGAGGAGTTCGCCAAGCGTTATCCGGCTCAGCTCTCCGGTGGGCAGCAGCAGCGGGTCGGGGTGGCCCGGGCGCTGGCCGCGGATCCGCCGATCATGCTGATGGACGAGCCGTTCAGTGCCGTCGACCCGGTGGTGCGGTTGCAGTTGCACGACGAGTTCCTGCGGTTGCAGCAGGATCTGGGTAAGACGATCGTGATGGTGACGCACGATATCGACGAGGCGCTGAAATTGGGCGATCGGGTGGCGGTGCTGCGCGAGGGCGGGCATCTGGCGCAATTCGGCACGCCCCGTGATCTGGTGACGAATCCAGCAGACGACTTCGTTTCCGGATTTGTCGGAAAAGATCGTGGCTTGCGCGGCTTGTCCTTCGACGATGCGTCGGCGCTGCCGGTGCGCCCTGTCGAGGGTCTCGAACTCGACGCCGCGGGGAAGCCGCGCGGCGGCACCTTCACCAAGGCGGACTCGCTGCGCACCGTCATCGATCTGGTGATCAGCTCCCCGACCGGGGTGGCGGTGCGGGTCGGCCCGGACGGCGCCCCCGACGGCCTGGTCAGCCACCACGACCTGGCCGACTACCTGGCGAGTCGCCGCCCATGATCGAGTATCTGCGGAACAACCACGTCATCGTCTGGCAGGCGTTGCAGGAGCATCTGTACCTCGCGCTGCTGCCGGTGCTGCTCGGGTTCGTGATCGCGCTGCCGCTCGGTTACCTGGCCGTCCGGTTCCCGCGGCTCTACCACCCGCTGACCAACGTGTACGGGATCCTCTACTCGATCCCGTCGCTGGCGCTCTTCGTCTTCCTGCCGGTCATCCTCGGCACCAAGGTGCTGTCGCCGATCAACATCGTGGTGGCGCTGACCATCTACACCGTCGCGCTGCTGGCCCGGACGGTCGCGGACGGCCTGCGCTCGGTCGATGCGGTGGTGGTGCAGGCCGCGACCGCGATGGGCTACCGCCGGACCCGCCGCCTGATCTCGGTCGAACTGCCGATCGCGCTGCCGGTGATCCTGGCCGGTCTGCGGGTCGCCACCGTCTCCAACATCAGCCTGGTCAGCGTCGGCTCGCTGATCGGCATCGGCGGCCTCGGGCAGCTGTTCACCCGCGGGTTCCAGCTCTTCTACATGGAGCCGATCCTGATCGGGGTCATCCTGTCGGTGCTGCTCGCCGCGATCGCCGACCTGATCATCGTGCTCGTGCAGCGGGCGATCACCCCGTGGACGCGTGTCGCATGAACCTCTCCTACCTGTTCGACCCGGCGCACTGGGACCTCGGCGTCACCGGCAGCATCCCCGAGCTGATCCTGTCCCACCTGGGATACGTCGCGCTCGCCCTGCTCATCGGCGCGGTCATCGCGCTGCCGGTCGGCCTGTACATCGGGCACACCGGCAAGGGCTCGTTCATCGCCATCAACGCGGGCAACGCCGGCCGGTCGCTGCCGACGCTGGGCCTGCTGATGCTGATGGTCACCCTGCTCGGGCTGGGGCTGCTGCCGGTGCTGATCGCGCTCACCGTGCTGGTCATCCCACCGATCCTGACCTCGTCGTACGCCGGCATGCGGAACCTGGACCACCGGGTGGTGGACGCCGCCCGCGGCATGGGCATGCACCCGTGGGAGGTGCTCACCAAGGTCGAGCTGCCGATGGCCCTGCCGGTGATGATGAGCGGTTTCCGCAACGCCGCCCTGCAGGTGGTGGCGACCGCGACGGTGGCCGCCTCGGTCGGGCTCGGCGGGCTGGGCCGGCTGCTCATCGACGGCCTGGCCGTCAACGACTACTCCCGGGTACTGGCCGGCGCCATCGTCGTCGCCGTGTTGGCCGTACTCGTCGATCTCTTTCTGGCCCTGATCCAGCGCTGGATCGTCTCACCCGGACTGAAAGGTCTGTCATGAAACGCATAACCGCCGCATTCGCGGGTCTCGCCATGTCGCTGTCGCTCACCGCGTGCGGTGCCGACAGTGATCCGCTCGCCGAGGCGCCCGCTGCCGCCGGCACGGTCACCGTCGGCTCCGCGAACTTCCCGGAGAGCCAGCTCCTCGGCGAGATCTACGCGCAGGCCCTGGAGGCCAAGGGCGTCACGGTCACCCGGAAGTTCAACATCGGCGCCCGCGAGGTCTACCTCAAGGCGCTGCAGGACGGCTCGATCTCGCTGCTGCCGGAGTACAACGGCGCGCTTCTCGCCGCGCTCTCCCCGAACGGTGTGCCGGCCGGGGTGAGCAGCCCGGACGCGGTGCTGGCCGAGCTGAAGAAGGTGCTGCCGGCCGGTACCGAGGTGCTGACCCAGTCGGCCGCCGAGGACAAGGACACGCTGACCGTCAGCGCGGAGACCGCCGCCAAGCACAACCTGAAGACCCTCGACGACCTCAAGGCTGTCGCCCCGACCCTGGTCGCCGGTGGTGGCCCGGAGTTCTCCGAGCGCCAGCAGGGCCTCAAGGGCCTCAAGGAGGTCTACGGGGTGGAGTTCAAGGAGTACAAGTCGCTCGACCCGGGTGGCCCGCTGACCGTCGGCGCGCTGAAGGACGGCACCATCCAGGTGGCGAACCTGTTCTCCACCGACTCGTCGATCGTCACCAACAAGTTCGTGCCGCTCGAGGACCCGAAGAACCTGTTCCTGTCCGAGAACATCATCCCGCTGATCCGCACCGAGGCCAACAACGCCACGGTCACCGGTGCCCTGGACGGGGTCTCCGGCAAGCTGACCACCGAGAACCTGACCAGCTACCTGGCCCAGGTGCAGGTGGACAAGAAGGACATCGCCGTGGTGGCGAAGGCCTTCCTGTCGGAGAACGGCCTGTAACACCGGCTTTCTGATGGCCGCCCCGTCGTTGACGGGGCGGCCATTTCTATCTATGTTTGCCGCAAAGATTTTCAGAAAGTTTCAAGCCTGTTGCAAGGGCTTGCATCCCCTGGAGGTTGATGTGGACAGACGACTGACCCGCATCCTGGCCGCCACCACTCTCGCGCTGGGTCTCAGCGCCATCGGCCCCGCCGCCCACGCCACGCCCCCGGGTGGCAAGGACGTCACGGCCGTCATGTTCGAGTGGTCGTTCGCCTCGATAGCCCGGGAGTGCACCAGCACCCTCGGCCCGCTCGGATACGGCTTCGTGCAGGTATCCCCGCCGCAGGAGCACATTCAGGGCTCCCAGTGGTGGACGTCGTACCAACCGGTGTCGTACAAGATCGCCGGGCGGCTGGGTGACCGGACCGCGTTCGCGAACATGGTGAACACCTGCCACAACGCCGGCGTGAAGGTCATCGCGGACACGGTGATCAACCACATGAGCGCCGGTTCCGGTACGGGCACCGGCGGCACGTCGTACTCCAAGTACAACTACCCGGGCGTCTACTCCGACGCCGACTTCCACGGCTGCCGCACCGCGATCAGCGACTACACCAACCGCTCGAACGTCCAGGACTGCGAGCTGGTCAACCTCTCCGACCTCAACACCTCCACCGATTACGTACGCGGGAAGATCGCCGGCTACCTGAACGACCTCGCCTCGCTGGGTGTGGACGGCTTCCGGATCGACGCCGCCAAGCACATGGCCGCCGCCGACCTGGCCGGGATCAAGTCGAAGATGGCGAACCCGAACGCCTACTGGAAGCAGGAGGTCATCTTCGGCGCCGGTGAGGCGGTCCAGCCGACCGAGTACACCGGCACCGGCGACGTGCAGGAGTTCCGGTTCGCCCGGGACCTCAAGCGGGTGTTCCTGAACGAGAACCTCGCCTACCTGTCCAACTTCGGCGCCTCCTGGGGTTACCTGCCCAGTAACCAGGCCAACGTGTTCGTCGACAACCACGACACCGAACGTGGTGGGGACACCCTCAGCTACAAGAACGGGTCGGCGTACACCCTCGCCCAGGTCTTCACCCTGGCCTGGCCGTACGGTTCGCCGGACGTCAACTCCGGCTACGAGTTCACCGACCACGACGCCGGCCCGCCCAACGGCGGCACCGTGAACGCCTGCTACAGCGACGGCTGGAAGTGCCAGCACAAGTGGCGGCAGATCGGCAACATGGTCGGCTTCCGCAACACCGTCGCCGGCACCGCCGTCACCAACTGGTGGACCAACGGCGCCGACCAGATCGCCTTCGGCCGGGGCAGCAAGGGCTACGTGGCGATCAACCACGAGGGCAGCGCGCTGACCCGCACCTTCCAGACGTCCCTGCCGGCCGGCACGTACTGCGACGTCCAGCACGGCGACCCGGTCTCCGGCGGCTGCACCGGAACCACGTACACGGTCAACGGATCCGGCCAGTTCACCGCCACCATCGCCGCGGGTGACGCGGTGGCCCTGCACGTCGGAGCCACCGGAGGCACCACCGCCCCCGACCCGGTGTCGGGTACGTCGTTCAACGTGACCGCGACGACCACCGTCGGCCAGAACATCTTCGTCACCGGCAACCAGGCCGTCCTGGGCAACTGGGCCCCGGCGAGCGCGGTGGCCCTGTCCTCGGCGAGCTATCCGGTGTGGACCGGCACGGTGTCCCTGCCAGCGGGAACCACCTTCGAGTACAAGTACATCCGCAAGAACGCCGACGGCACCGTGACCTGGGAATCAGGCGCCAACCGAACCGCCACGGTCCCGTCCAGCGGCCGGCTGACCTTGACCGACACCTGGCGTTAGCCACAACGAGCGACGCGGTCCGCCCTTTCCTGGGGCGGACCGTCGTCATTTCTGCAGCAGGGTCATCTCGAACTCGTAGAGGTCCGGGCGGTAGACGTGGTGGCCGAACTCGACCACCCGGCCCTCGTTGTCGTACGCGGTGCGTTCCATGGTCAGCAGCGGGGCGCCGGGCTCCTCGTTGAGCAGCTCCGCCTCGTCGGCGGTGGCGCGGCGGGAACCGATGCGCTGGCGGGCCAGGGACATCGAGACGTTGGCGCGGCGCATCGACCCGTAGAGACCCTCGTTCTCCAGGTCGAACGCGCTCAGGTCGACGATGTCGGTGCGCAGCCAGTTGCGCAGGATGGCCAGGGGGTCGTCGCCGATCAGGCGCAGCCGTTCCAGGGCCCACAGCTCGTGGCCGGGGGCGGTGCGCAGGGCGTGCGAGAGCTTGGCGTCGGCGGGGATCCTGGTCAGGCGCAGGATCCGGCTGCGGGGGCCCTGGCCGGTGCCGCTGAGGTCGTCGAAGAGGCTGGTCAGCTCCAGGGGGCGGCGGACCTGGCCGTGGACCACCTGGGTGCCGACGCCGCGTTTGCGCACCAGCATCCCTTTGTCGACGAGCAGCTGGATGGCCTGCCGGACGGTGGGGCGGGAGAGCCCGAGCTGCCGGGCGAGCTCGATCTCGTTCTCCAGCCGGTCGCCGGGGTGCAGCTTGCCATCGACGATGGCCTGTTCGAATTGTTCTGCTACCTGGAAATACAGCGGAACGGGGCTGGCTCGGTCGAGTATGACGGGAGGGGGGAGGCTCACGGTCCGAATCTACCTCCTCACCGGTCAACGTCTTAATGTCCTGACAAACTATTGACATGATCGTGTGACGGGCCGCACAGTTCATCTCACCGAAACGAGTTTGTCACGACAAAGTATTGAGCGGAAGGGACCACGATGGTCGCAGACCGGATCGCCGGAGCACCCATCTCCTGGGGCGTGTGCGAGGTGCCGAACTGGGGCTACCAGATGCCCGCCGAGCGTGTTCTGGCGGACATGCGGAGCCTGGGCCTGACGGCCACCGAGTTCGGCCCGGACGGGTTCCTGCCGGACTCGCCCGAGGAGAAGGCCGCCGTGCTCCGGTCGTACGGCCTCCGGGGTGTCGGTGGTTTCCTGCCCGTGGTCCTGCACGACCCGGGACACGACCCGCTCCCGGAGGTGGACGTCTTCGTCGAGGCCTGCCTGGCCGCCGACGCCGGAGTGGTGGTGCTCGCCGCGATCACCGGCCTGGACGGCTACGACGTGCGCCCCACCCTCGACGAGTCGCAGTGGAAGACCCTGCTGGGCAACCTGGACCGGATCGCCGACCACGTCGCCGGGCGCGGCCTGCTCGCCGTGATCCACCCGCACATGGGCACGATGGTGGAGAACGCCGCCGACGTGCAGCGGGTGCTGGACGGCTCGCACATCGGCCTCTGCGTCGACACCGGGCACCTGGTGGCGGCCGGCGCCGACCCGGTCGCGATCACCCTGGCCAACCCGTCCCGGGTCAAGCACGTGCACCTCAAGGACGTGGACGCGGCCAAGGCGGCCCGGGTGGTGGCCGGTGAGATCTCCTTCTCGGACGCGGTCGCCGATGGTATGTGGACGGTCCTCGGCGAGGGATCGGTCGACGTCCGTGCCATGATCAATTCGCTGGAGAACGCCGGGTACCAGGGCTGGTACGTGCTGGAGCAGGACCTGATGCTCAAGGACGGCGAGCCGGGTGGCGAGGGCCCGATCGCCGACGTACGCCGCTGCCTGGCGTTCGTGGAGGACGCGCTCGCTTAGTTCCACCTCCATTGGAGAATTCAACGATGTTCTCTCTGACGAAAAGGAACGCACATATGAAGAAGCACCGCATTCTGGGAACCCTCGGCGCGGCCGTGCTCGTCGGCTCCGTCCTGGCCGCGTGCAGCGGCACCGGCAAGGAGGAGGACAGCGCCACCACCACGACCGGCGGAACCAAGAACAGCGGCCTGACGTACGCCGTGATCACCCACTCGGGCCCCGGCGACGCCTTCTGGGACCGGGTCAAGTCCGGCGCCGAGAAGGCCGGGGCGGACTACGGCGCGACGGTCCAGTACAACAACGACCCCGACCCGGCCAAGCAGTCCCAGCTGATCGACTCGGCGGTGGCCAGCAAGGTCAACGGCATCGTGGTCTCGATGGCGAACCCGGACGGTCTCGAGGAGAGCGTCAAGAAGGCCGTCGCCGCCGGCATCCCGGTCGTCACCATCAACTCCGGCCTGGACAAGTTCAAGGACTTCGGGGCGATCACGCACATCGGCCAGAGTGAGGCCATCGCCGGTGAGGCGGTCGGCGCCCGGCTCAAGGCCGAGGGTGGCAAGAAGGCGATCTGCGTGATCCAGGAAGCCGGCAACGTCGGCCTGGAGGAGCGCTGCAAGGCTGCCGCCACGGCCTTCGGCGCGATGGAGAACCTGCAGGTGGACGGCACCGACGACGCCGCGGTCCAGGCCTCGGTCACCTCGAAGCTGCAGGCCGACCCGAGCATCGACACCGTGCTCGCCCTCGGCGGCCAGTACGCGATCGACGCCGTGAACGCGGTCGGCGAGTCCGGCAGCAAGGCCAAGGTCGCCACCTTCGACCTGTCCGAGGACGTCGTCACCAACATCGAGAGCGGCAAGATCTCGTTCGCCGTCGACCAGCAGCCCTACGTCCAGGGCTTCCTCGGCGTCACCACCCTCTACCTGAAGTCGATCAACGGCAACGACGTCGGCGGCGGCCAGCCGATCAACTCCGGCCCGGCCTTCGTCACCAAGGACAACGCGGCCCAGGTCGCCGAGTTCGCCGCCAAGGGCACCCGCTGACAGCCCGGGCCGGGTGCGACCACCCGCGCACCCGGCCCGCGCACCCCTCTCACCCCCCGGCGTCATCCAGCGAGGAGTAGTTCGGCACATGTCGACAGCAACGGCGGCCGACGAGCGCATAAGCGGCTCGTCGAAGATCTCCAAGGTTCTGAAGAGACCCGAGAGCGGGGCGATGGTCGCCGCCATCGTCATCTTCCTGTGGTTCGCTCTCACCACCGACGCGTTCGCCACCTCCGGTGGATCCAGCACCTGGCTCCTGGGTTCCTCGACGATCGGCATCATGGCCGTCGCCGTGGCGCTGCTGATGATCGGCGGCGAGTTCGACCTCTCGGCCGGCGCGATGACCGGCTTCACCGGCCTGCTGGTCGGCATCCTGTGCACCGAGTACGGCCTGAACATCTGGGTGGCCATCCTGGTCGCGCTGGTGCTGGCCCTCGCGATCGGCGCGCTCAACGGCTTCCTGGTGATGAAGACCGGGCTGCCCAGCTTCATCGTCACCCTCGGCACCTTCTTCGTCCTGCAGGGCGTCAACCTGGCCGGCACCAAGGCGCTGATCGGCCAGGTCGCCATCCAGGGCATGGCCAAGGTGCCCTACTACGACCAGCCGCGGACCCTGTTCGGCTCGGCCTTCACCTGGGGCGAGAACGGCTCGGTCTACGCCTCGGTGTTCTGGTGGGTCGGCGTGACCGCGATCGCCACCTGGATCCTGATGCGGACCCGGGTCGGCAACTGGATCTTCGCCCTCGGCGGCGCCCAGCAGTCGGCGCGCCAGGTCGGCGTCCCGGTGTTCAAGGCCAAGATCGGCCTGTTCATGACCACCGCCGCGGCCGGCTGGCTGGTCGGCATGCTCACCCTGTTCCGCACCTCGACCGTGCAGGCCAACACGGGTGTCGGCCAGGAGTTCATCTACATCATCTGCGCCGTGGTCGGCGGCTGCCTGCTGACCGGCGGGTACGGCTCGGCGATCGGCGCCACCTTCGGCGCCCTGATCTACGGCATGGTCAACCAGGGCATCGTCTACTCCGGCTGGGACAGCAACTGGCTGAAGACCTTCCTCGGCGCGATGCTGCTGGGCGCGGTGCTGCTCAACGAGTGGGTCCGGCGCAGAGCGGAGCAGTCCCGATGACCGAACAGGATTCGAAGAACATGGACACCCTCGTCGAGGTCCGCAAGATCGGCAAGCGGTACGGCAACATCATCGCCCTCAGCGACGTCAGCACGACGGTGCGGGCCGGTGAGGTGACCTGCGTGCTCGGCGACAACGGCGCCGGCAAGTCCACCTTCATCAAGATCCTCGCCGGGTCGCACGCGCACACCGACGGCGAACTGCTCGTCGACGGGCAGGAGCGCCATTTCAGCAGCCCCCGCGAGGCGCTCGACGCCGGGATCGCCACCGTCTACCAGGACCTGGCCGTCGTACCGCTGATGCCGGTCTGGCGCAACTTCTTCCTCGGCAGCGAGGCCACCAAGGGCAAGGGCCCGCTCAAGCGCCTCGACGTCGACTTCATGAAGAAGACCACCAAGACCGAACTCGCCGCGATGGGCATCGACCTGCGCGACGTCGACCAGCCGATCGGCACCCTCTCCGGCGGTGAGCGGCAGTGTGTGGCGATCGCCCGGGCCGTCTACTTCGGCGCGCGGGTGCTGATCCTCGACGAACCGACCGCGGCCCTGGGCGTCAAGCAGTCCGGCGTGGTCCTCAAGTACATCGCCAAGGCCCGCGACCGTGGCCTGGGCGTCGTCTTCATCACCCACAACCCGCACCACGCGCACCCGGTCGGTGACCGGTTCATGCTGCTGCGCCGCGGTAAGAGCCTGGGCGACTTCGCCAAGGCCGACCTGCCGATGGACGAGCTGGTCTCGATGATGGCCGGTGGCGCCGAGCTGGAGGCCCTGGCCCACGAGCTGGAGCGGTCGATGGGCGCGGACTCCGCGGTCGTCAGCGAACTCAAGGAGGACCTGAAGTGACAGCCGCCAAACCGGAACTCGGGATCGGCGTCGTCGGGTTCGGCTGGATGGGCAAGGTGCACGCCCGGGCGTTCAGCCGGCTGCTGCAGCACTACCCGGACGCCCCGTTCCGGCCGCGTTTCGTCGCGGTGGCCGACACCGCCACCGACGACCGCAGCCAGCAGGCCGCCGCGGCCTTCGGGTTCGAGCACCAGCTGACCGACTGGCGGGACCTGATCGCCCGCGACGGCGTCGACGTGGTCTGCGTGACCGGCCCCAACTTCATCCACCGCGACGTGGCGGTGGCCGCCGCCCGGGCCGGCAAGCACCTGTGGGTGGAGAAGCCGGCCGGGCGGACCTCGGCCGAGACCGCGGAGATCGCGGCGGCCGTCACGGCGGCCGGGGTGCAGGCCGCGGCCGGGTTCAACTACCGCAACGTGCCGGCCGTCGAACACGCCCGCCAGTTGGTCCGCTCCGGTCGTCTCGGGCGGATCGAGCACACCGCCGTCAAGTTCTGCTCCGACTACTCGGCCCACCCGGACGGGGCGCTGACCTGGCGCTTCCAGAACGAGTACGCCGGCTCCGGTGTCCTCGGCGACCTGGTCAGCCACGCCGTCGACCTGGTCCGCTACGTCGTCGGCGACCTGTCCGAGCTGGTGGTCGACACCGCCACGTTCATCCCCGAACGGCCCGCCGCGGTCGGCGCGGCCTCGCACTTCAGCCGGGGCGCCGACGGACCGCGCCTGCCGGTGGAGAACGAGGACTACGTCTCCGCGCTGCTGCGCCTGGCCGACGGCTCCCGGGCCACCCTGGAGTCCAGCCGGACCGAGGTCGGCGACCAGAACAACTACGGCATCGAGGTGCACGGCACCGAGGGCGCGATCTCCTGGAACTACCAGCGGATGGGCGAGCTGCGGGTGTGCCTGGACCAGGACGTCCAGGACGCGCAGTACGCCACCCTGCGGACCAGCCCCGCCCACGGTGAACTCGGCGCGTTCCAGCCGGGCGCGGCCAACCCGATGAGCTACGACGACCTCAAGGTGATCGAGGCGTACCGGCTGGTCGAGTCGATCGGCACCGGCAAACCGGTCGGCGCCACCGTGCACGACGCCCTGATCGCGGCACAGACCGTCGACGCCATGCAGCTCTCCACGCGCGAACGGCGCTGGGTCACCCTGTAAGGAGCAGTCCTCATGCCAGTTCGTGTAGCCCTGATCGGCGCCGGGCGCATCGGCGCCTCGCACGCCGAGGTCCTGGCCCGCCGGGTTCCCGAGGCCGACCTGGTCGCCGTCGTGGACCCGCGGCCCGGCGCCGCCGACCTGGTCGCCGGCCCGCTCGGCGCCACCGCGCTGACCTCGGTCGACGACGTCCTGGCCGACCCGGCGGTGGACGCCGTGGTGGTCGCCGCGGCCACCACCGCCCACCACGACCTGATCACCACCGCCGCGGCGGCCGGCAAACACGTCTTCTGCGAGAAGCCGGCCGGTCTGTCGCTGGCCGAGATCGACGCGGCCCGCACCGCCACCGCCGACGCCGGCGTGGTGTTCCAGGTCGGCTTCAACAGGCGGTTCGCCGCCGACTTCGCCGCCGCCCACGAGCTGATCACCGGCGGCCGGATCGGCGAGGTGCAGCTGATGCGCTCGCTGACCCGCGACCCCGGCACCGGCCCGGCCGACCCCGGATCAGTCCCGCTCTGGACCATCTTCACCCAGACCCTGATCCACGACTTCGACACGCTGAACTGGCTGAACCCGGGCGCACACGCGGTCGACGTACTGGCCACCGCCGACGCGCTGATCGCGCCGGGGCACCGGGAGTCCGGTCACCTGGACACCGCGGTCGTGGTGATCCGCTACTCCAACGGCGCGATCGCCATCGCCGAGGCCAGCTTCGCGGCGGCGTACGGCTATGACGTCCGGGGTGAGATCTTCGGCTCCGGCGGCATGGTGACCATGGGGGAGGGCGCGACCACCGCGCTGCGCCTGCACGACATCGCCGGCCGTGCCGCGTTCACCTCCCGCAGCGACACCGACCTGATGATCGGCTCCTACACCGGCGAACTGGCCGAGTTCTGCCGCGCCATCCAGGAGAAGCGCCCGGCCGCGGTCACCGGCGACGACGCGTGGGCCGCCTACGCCATCGCCCAGGCCTGCATCGACTCGATGACCAGCGGCGGCCGTGTGGCGGTGGCCCGATGAGCTTCACGCTGGCGATCTGTTCGGAGATGGTCTTTCTGGATCTTCCCCACCTCGATCGGGTACGCCGGATCAAGGACGCCGGATTCGCCGCCGAGATCTGGGGCTGGACCGACAAGGACGCCGACGCCCTGGCGGCCACCGGCGCGACCTTCACCTCGATGACCGGTTACGTCACCGGCGACCTGATCACTCCCGAGGGCGCCGACGACCTGCTCCGGACGGCGGCCGACTCGATCGAGTTCGCCCGCAGGATCGGGAGTCTGGGGCTCAACCTGCACGGCACCGGCCTGGGCGAGGGTGGTCTGCCGGTCCGGCCTCATCCGGTGACCAGTGGCGCCGATTGGGTAGCGGCGGTCCGCACCCTGGAACGGATCGCCACCCTCGGTGAGCAGCACGGCGTGACCTTCGTCATCGAGAACCTCAACCTCGAGGTGGACCACCCCGGGGTTCCGTTCGCCCGCGCCGCCGACACCCTGGCCCTGGTGGCCGCGGTCGGCAGCGCACACCTGCGGATGAACCTGGATCTCTACCACGCCCAGATCGGGGAGGGGAACCTCGCCGAGGTGATCCGCCGCAGCGCCCCCTACCTCGGTGAGGTGCAGGTCGCCGACGTGCCGGGCCGCTGCGAGCCGCTGACCGGCGAGGTGCGCTGGGACTACCTGGCGCGGGTCCTCGCCGACAGCGGTTACGACGGCACGGTGGCGCTGGAGGCGTGGGCCTCCGAACCCGGGACCGCCGGCAGCGACCGTGCCCTGGAGCGGTTCCGTTCCGCGTTCACCCTGTGACCAGAACCTCCATTGGTAAGAATGTCCTGACAAAGTCTTGACCCCGTTCGGTCTCGGGGCGAAGTTGTCAGCAGCAGAAAACGTCAGCGAAACAACCGGACGGAGCCACCGTGAGCGTGACCGGCACTGAGAGCGAACAGGTCTTCGACCTCGTCGCGATCGGCCGCACCGGCGTCGACATCTACCCCCTCGACCACGGTGTGGCCCTGGAGGACGTGAAGACGTTCGAGAAGTTCCTCGGCGGCAGCGCGACCAACGTCGCCGTCGCCGCGGCCCGCTACGGACGCGACAGCGCCCTGATCACGCGGACCGGCGAGGACGCCTTCGGCCGGTACGTGCGGCGCGAGGCCGAGCGGCTCGGCGTCGACCCGCGGTTCATCGCCACGGTGGCCGGCCCGCCCACCCCCGTGACGTTCTGCGAGGTCCACCCGCCGGACGACTTCCCGCTCTACTTCTACCGCTACCCGATCGCCCCCGACCTGCTGATCGAGGCGGACGAGTTGCCCCTCGAAGCGATCCGCCGGGCGAAGATCTACTGGGCCACCGTCACCGGCCTGTCCCAGGAGCCGTCCCGGGCCGCGCACCACGCCGCCTGGGCCGCCCGCGGCCGCGCCACCCACACCGTGCTCGACCTCGACTACCGGCCGATGTTCTGGGCCGACCCGGCCGAGGCCTCCGCCGAGGTCGGCAAAGCCCTCGACCACGTCACCGTCGCCGTCGGCAACCGTGAGGAGTGCCAGGTCGCGGTCGGCGAGACCGAACCCGACCGGGCCGCCGACGCCCTGCTCGAACGGGGCCTGGAACTGGTCATCGTCAAGCAGGGCCCGAAGGGCGTGCTCGCCGCCACCCGCGACGAGCGGGTCGTCGTACCGCCGCACCCGGTGAACGTGGTCAACGGCCTCGGCGCCGGCGACGCCTTCGGCGGCGCCCTGGTGCACGGCCTGCTGGCCGGCTGGGACCTGCGCGACATCATCACGTTCGCGAACGTCGCCGGAGCCCTGGTCGCCGGAAAGCTCGAATGCTCCACCGCGATGCCGACGGAGTCCGAGGTGCGCGCCGCCCTGAACGAGAAGGACGCCTGAGCGATGATCGACCTGACCGAGATCCGGGCCCGACAGCCGGAACGCATCCCCGAGGCGTGGACCACCCGCACCCGCCGGGACCTGCTCGGCGCCGACGGCCGGCTGCTGATCGTGGCCGCCGACCACCCGGCCCGCGGCGCCCTCGGGGTCCGCGGCGACCGCCTGGCCATGGGCAGCCGCCGAGACCTGCTCGACCGGCTCGCCACCGCGCTGTCCCGGCCCGGCGTCGACGGCGTGCTCGGCACCGCCGACATCCTCGACGACCTGCTGCTGATGGGCGCCCTGGACGGCAAGGTGGTGTTCGGCTCGATGAACCGCGGCGGCCTGCAGGGCGCCAGCTTCGAGTTCGACGACCGGTTCACCGGCCACACCGCCGACGAGATCGCCGCCGCCGGCATGGACGGCGGCAAGATGCTCACCCGGATCAGCCTGGACGACCCCGGCAGCCTCGCTACCATCGAGGCCAGCGCCAAGGCGGTGGACGCGCTCGCCGCCCACAAGCTGATCGCGATGATCGAGCCGTTCTGGTCCGAGCGGGACGCCACCACCGGCGCGATCAAGCACCGGCTCGACGCGGAGAGCACGATCAAGTCCATCGCCGTCGCCTCCGGCCTCGGCGCCACCAGCGCCTACACCTGGCTCAAGCTGCCGGTGGTGGACGAGCTGGAACGGGTCATGGAATCGACCACCCTCCCGTCGCTGCTGCTCGGCGGCGACCCCCAGGGCGACCCGGACGACACGTACGACTCGTGGGGTGAGGCTTTGAAGTTGAACGCGGTCCGGGGACTGATCGTGGGGCGGGCGCTGCTCTACCCGCCGGGCGGCGACGTGGCCGCCGCCGTGGACATCGCCGCCGGGCTGGTGCACCCGTGAGCGAGTGGGTCCGGCCGCTGGGATCGGCCGCCGCGGACGGATTCGACGTCGTCATCGACGAGCGGACCGACGGCTGGGAGCACACCGGCCTGCGGATCGTCACGCTCGTTTCTGTTGTATCCGCTGAACTCGAACTTGTTGACACCGAGTTGGTGGTCGTACCGCTCAACGGCGGTTGTCTTGTTGAGGCTTTTGATGAATCGGGCGTTCTTCATACCGCCGACCTGGCCGGTCGTGTGGACGTCTGGGCCGGACCGACCGATGTCGCCTACGTTCCCGCCGGATGGAAGTTGCGTCTCACCGGCCCGGCCGGCGCCCGTATCGCCATCTGCAGTGCCCCCGTCGCTGTCGGCGCCGCCGCGCAGAAGTTCGCCCACCTGCGGGCCGCTGATGTGCCGGTGGAGATGCGCGGCGCCGGGATCGCCTCCCGCGAGGTGCGCAACTTCGGCGTCCCCGGCGTGCTCGACGCCGCCGGGATCATCGTCTGCGAGGTGCTCACCCCGGCCGGGAACTGGAGCTCCTACCCGCCGCACAAACACGACGAGGAACGCCCCGGCCAGGAGGCCGAACTCGAGGAGATCTACTACTTCGAGACCCGGGTCGAGGGCGGCCGCGAGGTGCCCGGCGCCGACCCGGTCGGGTACCAGCGGGTCTACGGCACCGACGAGCGGCCGATCGACGTGTTCGCCGAGGTCCGCACCGGCGACGTGGTTCTCGTCCCGCACGGCTGGCACGGCCCGGCGATGGCCGCGCCCGGCTACGACCTGTACTACCTGAACGTCATGGCCGGCCCCGGCGAGGGCCGCGCCTGGCTGATCTGCGACGACCCCAGCCACGGCTGGGTCCGCGACACCTGGACGGACCAGCACATCGATCCGCGACTGCCCTTCGGAGATGAACCAGCATGAGTGAGACGGTGAGCCTGACCGTTGCCCAGGCCACGGTGGAGTTCCTCGCCCATCAGTACTCGGAACGCGACGGCGTCACACAGAAGCTGTTCGCCGGTGCCCTGGGCATCTTCGGTCACGGCAACGTGGCCGGAATCGGTCAGGCGCTGCTGCAGCAGGAGACCTCCGCCCTGGCGGCGGGGGAGACACCGGGCCTGCCGTACGTGCTGGCCCGCAACGAGCAGGCGATGGTGCACACCGCCGTCGGGTACGCCCGGCAGAAGGACCGCCTGCAGACCTGGGTGTGCACCGCCTCGGTCGGGCCCGGCTCCACCAACATGCTGACCGGCGCCGCGCTCGCCACCATCAACCGGATCCCGGTCCTGCTGCTGCCGTCCGGCACGTTCGCCACCCGGCGCTCCGCCCCGGTGCTGCAGGAGCTGGAGAACTTCGCCGCCGGTGACGTCACCGTCAACGACGCGTTCCGGCCGCTGTCCACCTACTTCGACCGGGTCTCCCGGGCCGAACAGCTGCCGTCGGCGCTGCTCAGCGCGATGCGGGTGCTCACCGACCCGGCGCAGACCGGCGCGGTCACCCTCTCCCTGCCCCAGGACGTGCAGGCCGAGGCGTACGACTGGCCGGTCGAGCTGTTCGCCGACCGCACCTGGCACGTGGCCCGCCCGCCCGCCGAGAAGTCCCGGATCCAGGCGGCCGCCGACCTGATCCGCGGCGCCCGCCGGCCGATGATCGTCGCCGGTGGTGGGGTGCACTACTCCGGCGCCGAGGACGCCCTGGCGGCGTTCTGCGAGGCCACCGGCATCCCGGTCGGCGAGTCGCAGGCCGGCAAGGGCTCGCTGCTGCACGGGCACCCGCAGCTGATGGGCGCGGTCGGCTCGACCGGCACCACCGCCGCCAACGCCCTCGCCCGGGAAGCCGACCTGATCATCGGGATCGGCACCCGGTGGAGCGACTTCACCACGGCGTCAAGGACCGCATTCCAGGCCGCCGGCGTACGGTTCATCAACGTCAACGTGGCGAACTTCGACGCGGGCAAGCAGTCCGGGCTGGCCGTCGTGGCCGACGCGCGGGAAGCCCTCGAAGACCTCACCGCGGCCCTCGACGGGTGGAGCGTCGACGCCGCCTACCGTGCCGAACAGGGCCGGCTGTGGGCCGTCTGGGATGCCGCGGTGGAATCCGCGTACCAGCCCGGATCCGAGGTCACCGACGCTCTGGCGCCCGGAAAACTCACCCAGGGCACCGTGCTCGGCCTGGTCAACGAGTTGACCGACCCCCGCGACGTGGTGCTCTGCGCCGCCGGGTCGATGCCCGGTGACCTGCACAAACTGTGGCGGGTGCGGGACCGGCGCGGCTACCACGTCGAATACGGCTACTCGTGCATGGGTTACGAGGTGCCCGCCTCGATCGGGATCCGGCTCGCCGACGAGACCCGCGACGTGTTCGCCATGCTCGGCGACGGTGGCTACCTCATGATGCCGACCGAGCTGGTCACCGCCGTACAGGAAAGGGTGAAGGTGGTCGTGGTCCTGGTGCAGAACCACGGCTTCCACTCCATCGGCTCGCTGTCGGAAAGCCTCGGCTCACAGCGCTTCGGCACCAGATACCGGTTCCGCGGCACCGACTCGCACCGGCTCGACGGCGACACCCTGCCCGTCGACCTGGCCGCCAACGCCCGCAGCCTCGGCGTCACCGTCATCGAGGTGCACAGCCGCGACGAACTCGCCAAGGCCATCCGCACCGCCAAGGACGCCCCCGCCGACGGCGGGCCGATCCTCATCCACGTCGAGACCGACCCGCTGATCCACGCCCCGGACAGCGAATCCTGGTGGGACGTGCCGGTCAGCGAGGTCTCCACCCTCGACAGCACCGCCGCCGCCTACGCCACCTACCTGCAGCACCGGCGCCAGCAGCGCCACCACCTCTAGAAAGGGACGCCGTCATGGCAACCATCGAACATTGGATCGACGGCGGTTCGGTTGCCGGGTCAGGTACCCGGCGCGGCGCGGTCTTCAACCCGGCCACCGGCGAGCAGCAGCACGAGGTGGTCCTCGCCGCCCAGGAGGACGTGGACGCCGCCGTCGCCTCGGCGAAGACCGCGTTCGAGACCTGGAGCCAGGCCTCGCTGAGCAAGCGCACCAAGGTGCTGTTCGCGTTCCGGCAGCTCGTGCACGACAACATCGGCCGGCTCGCCGAGGCGATCAGCGACGAGCACGGCAAGGTGCTCTCCGACGCCGCCGGTGAGGTCCAGCGCGGCCTCGAGGTCATCGAGTTCGCCTGCGGCATCCCGCAGCTGCTCAAAGGCTCCTACTCGGACCAGGCGTCCACCGGCGTCGACGTGTTCAGCTTCCGCGAGCCGCTCGGTGTCGTCGCCGGCATCACGCCGTTCAACTTCCCGGTCATGGTCCCGATGTGGATGCACCCGGTCGCCATCGCCTGCGGCAACACGTTCGTGCACAAGCCGTCCGAGCGTGACCCGTCGGCCGCCAACCTGGTCGCCGAGTTGTGGAAGCAGGCCGGGCTGCCGGACGGCGTCTTCACCGTCCTGCACGGCGACAAGCTGGCCGTGGACGCGCTGATCGACCACCCCGACGTGGCCGCCATCTCGTTCGTCGGGTCCACGCCGATCGCCAAATACATCCACGGGCGGGCCACCGCCAACGGCAAGCGGGTGCAGGCCCTCGGCGGCGCCAAGAACCACGCCATCATCCTGCCCGACGCGGACCTGTCGTTCGCCGCCGACCAGCTGTCCGCCGCCGCGTTCGGCTCCGCCGGTGAGCGCTGCATGGCCATCTCCGCCGCCGTCGCCGTCGGGGACGCCGGCGACCGGATCACCGAACTGGTCCGGCAGCGGGCCGAGAGCGTCGTCGTCGGCTCCGGCCGCGACCCGCGCAGCGAGATGGGGCCGGTCGTCACCGCGGCCGCCCAGCAGCGGATCGAGAGCCTGATCAGCTCGGGCGAGGCGCAGGGCGCTAAGGTCCTCACCGACGGGCGTGGCCTGCGCGTGGACGGGTTCGAGAAGGGCTTCTTCGTCGGCCCCACGGTCATCGACCAGGTCACCACGTCGATGGACGTGTACACCGAGGAGATCTTCGGGCCGGTGCTGTCAGTCGTCCGTGCCGACGACGTGGACTCGGCGATCGCGCTGATCAACAGCAACCCCTACGGCAACGGCACCGCCATCTTCACCAGCAGTGGGGAGGCTGCACGTCGCTTCCAGCGTGGCGTCCGCGTCGGCATGATCGGCATCAACGTGCCGATTCCGGTGCCGATGGCGTACTACAGCTTCGGCGGCTGGAAGGACTCCCTCTTCGGCGACCACCACATCCACGGTCCGGAAGGCATCAACTTCTACACCCGCGGCAAGGTGGTCACGTCCCGCTGGCCGCACCAGACCACCACCCCCGACGCGTCCCTGCAGTTCCCGACCGCCAACTGACCCGGGCGTTCGGCACCCTCGTTCATCGTCCATCTGGGCTTTGATCGCCCTTCTGGGCGTTCAGCGCCTTCTTTGATCGCCCTTCTGGGCTTTCATCGCCCTCTTTGAACGCCTCTTCGTCGACCTCTTTCGTTGACGTCCTGGATCGCCGCGGGATCAGCGTCCCGTTGATCTTCCCCGTGCCGGGCAGGGCACACCGGCCCCGCACGGGGAAGGCCGGTGTGCCCTGCCTTCGCCTGTTCCATCGCTCTCCACGACCGCTTCCGGCCGGGGCCGGTGTTCCGGTTTCGTCCATGATTTGCGCCGGTCTGGCAGAGTCCCGCCGTATGACCTCCGACTACACCTTGGACGTCCCCGAAGACTTCGACGACTCCACCGACGAGGACGGCCAGGTCCACCCGGTAGCGCGCCGAATCTTCACCGCCGACACCGCAGCCGAGGTCTTCGGCAAGGCCCAGACCTGGATAGCCGCCAACCAGGTCTTCCTGGTAGACGTCTCCTGGAACTGGATGCACGACGAGCCGGAGCCGTTCATGCTCTCGGTCTACTTCACTTTCGAACCCACACCCTGACGCCCTCCCCGCCACACCGCCGCCTGTCCCCGGCCCGTTACGTCGTTTTGTCCCGGTCCGGCTTCCCGGATCCCTGCGGCCGGGTCGGTAGAGTCCACACTCGCCGGTGATCGGCGTTCGGTGACCCTCGAGAACCACAGGTCGCCCGGATCCTGCCGCACCCACCGATTGGCCAGCGACGACGGAGGTACCCGATGACTGTCATCCCGATCCGGAAGATCGGAGACCCGGTGCTGCGCGAGGTAGCAGCCCCGGTAACCGTTTTCGACGCCGAACTGGCCAAGCTGGTGGACGACCTGAACGAGACCTTGACGGCGTCAGGCGGCGCAGGTCTGGCGGCCCCACAAATCGGAGTCGGACTGCGCCTGTTCGCCATCAACCCGGACCTGCCGGGCAACGACCTGAAACTGGACCACTTGATCAACCCAGGCTTGGAGTTCCCCGACGAGGAGGAACAGAACGGCCCCGAGGGCTGCCTCTCGATCCCCGGCATCTACCTGGACACCAAGCGCCGCCTGAACGTGGTGGCCAAGGGCGTCACCAAACACGGCGACCCGGTCCAGATCGTGGGCAAGGGCCTGCTGGCCCGCTGCGTCCAACACGAAACCGACCACTTGGACGGCGTCCTGTTCGTCGACCGCCAGGACGAGGAGGGCATCGCCAGAATCCTGGAAACCATCCGAGAAGCGAACTGGCCCACCGCCCAAATCAAGACAAGCCCCCACTGACCCCCAACCAGTCCGCAACTGCCTACCCACCAACTCCTCAACTGCCTACACACCAACCGACCCCCGGTCAGCCTTTGACCGGCCACCCACCAACCGACCCCGACCAGTCCTCGACTGCCTGCCCGCCAACCGGCCCCCGGCCAGTCCTTGACCGGCCACCCACCAACCGGCCCCCGGCCAGTCCTCAACTGCCTAGCCACCGACCGGCGTCCCCAGGCCGCCGCCCTTCCGCCGGCCCACCGCGTCGCCCGGCCTGCCCTGGGCTTCTCGGGACCGGAGCAGGGAGCTGGTCCCTCTTGAGCGGGCCGGTCAGCCGGCCAGGAGGTGGATCTGTTGTGGGCGGAGACGTTCGAGGGCGGTCTCCGTTGCCGGGTCTGCCGGCAGGTGGACGATCAGTCGCTGGTCGTCGTCGGCGGGTAGGTCGAGAACCTCGTAAGCCAGGTTCAGATCGCCCACCGTGGGATGCGCCAGCCTGATCACGCCGTTGGCGCCGGCCATCCCGGGGACCGTGTCGACCCGGCGGGTGAAGGCCTCGCCCGCCGTCAAGGTCAGCTCGTCGGCCAGTGCCGCGATGTGCGGGTCGGCCCGGAACGGGCCCTGTTTCAATGCCGCCACCTCCTCGTCGGCGATCCGCTCCCAGTCGGGATAGGCCTTACGCGCCCGGTCATCGGTCAGCACGAACCGTGGCAGGTTCGGCCGGGCCGGCTCCAGCAACCCGATCGGAGCCATCAACCTCTCATACGCCCCGGTGAACGCCAGCACGTCACCGAGCCTGTTCAACAGCACGACCGGTGAGGGCTCCATCCGGTCGATCAACGCCCGGACCGTCGGCCGGACCGTGCGTGCCGGGCGCCTGACACCCAGGCAGTGGAAACCCGGATCGGAGACCTTCGTCAGCCGCAGCAGATGCGCGCGCTCACTCGCCGACAGCCGCAGCGCGTCCGCGAGCCCGGCCAGGATCTGTGGCGACGGCCGTCGATCGCGGCCCTGCTCCAGCCGTGTCACATACTCCACACTCACCCGGGCGAGCGCCGCGACCTCGGACCTCAGCAGACCCTTGGCCCGCCGGCGTGGGGCGACCGGCAGCCCGACCTCGGCCGGGGTGATCGCCGCCCGGCGGGTTCGCAGGAAGAGTCCGAGTTCGTTGTCGCTCACCTGTCGACCGTAGCAACGCCACCACCCGCGAAGGTGTCCCTGTTGATACCACTAGAACGGCGGCCTCCTACCAGGACGGTGACCGGAGCAAGCTCGACCCATGGACACGAGAACGGTCTTCGGATTCGGCGCACACAGTGAGATCAGCGAGGGCCCCGAGCTGTTGAGTCTCGCCCGGTTCGCCGACCGGGCCGGGCTCGACCTGCTCTCCCTGTCGGATCATCCCTATCTCGGCGCCCGGCTGGACGCCTACGCCACCATCGCCTTCGTCCTCGGCCGCACCGAGCGGCTCGCGGCGTTCGTCAACGTCACCAACCTGCCGACCCGCCCTGCCCCGCTGCTGGCCCGGACCGTGACGTCACTGTCCGCACTCTCCGGTGGCCGGGTGAAACTCGGCATGGGCGCCGGCGGCCTGTGGGATCGCATCACCGACATGGGCGTGCCACGGCTGACTCCGGGCGATGCCGTGGACGCGTTCGAGGAGGCGATGGTCCTGATCCGGAAGCTGTCCGGCGGCGGCCCACCGGTCACTCACCAGGGCCGGCACTACTCCGTGAGCGGTATCGAGCCTGCCCCGGTGCCCACCCCCGAGATCTGGACCGGTTCGGTCGGCCGGCGGTCGCTGGCCGTGACGGGTCGGGTCGCCGACGGCTGGATCCCCGGTCACGCCGCCGACTGGCTCAGCGAGCGATACCGTTCCTCACGCCCGGTCATCGACCAGGCGGCGGCCGCTGTGGGGCGTGCTCCGCGGGACATCCGTGACGTGTTCAATTTGCCCGGCCTGATCACCGAGCGGCCACTGCCAGCTCCCCGGGACCGCGACGGCAGGTGGACCGGCGGCTCCCCGGCCCAGTGGATCGAGGAGTTGACCACCGCGGTCCTCGACCACGGCGCGTCCGGTTTCATCCTGTTCTCACCGAGCGGCGGCACACCCGACGCCACCACTCTCGCAAGGTGGGCGTCAGAGATCGCCCCGGCGGTCCGGGAGGCAACCGGTCAGCCCCGAAAGCCCGCAGCACCGCCCGCCGATCCAGGCCCCGAGCTCGGTCCCGGCTATGGCTGACCAGGTACAGGCACAGGCACAGGCGCCGGCCCGCGGGCGCGGGGTTCGGGTGAAAGCACAGGGCCTTGAAGACAGGGGCCGGTGGTGCGGCTCAGAGGCCTGAGGTTCTCAGGGACCGGGATCGGGGTTGGGGCCAGGACCAGGCCTGGTCCTGGGACCGAGACCGAGACCAAGACCAAGATCGAGACCAAGATCGAGACCAAGACCAAGACCGAGACCGAGACCGAGACCGAGACCGAGACCGAGACCGAGACCGAGACCGAGACCGAGACCAAGACCGAGACCAAGACCGAGACCGGGACTGGGACTGGCGCCGGGACCGTGACTGGGATCGGGCAGGGGGCTGAGGGCTGGGGCCGGAGTGTGGGGTGGCGGCTATGCGGAGTTGGTTCGGAGCAGGTTCAGCAGTAGGGCCAGGGGTGGCCAGCCGGTCCGGCCGGCGCGGACCACGGCGTAGGTTCGCAGGCGAGGGGAAGGATCTTTCAAAGGCAGCAGCTGTACGCCGGGGAGGGTCTCCTGGTCGGCAGGCAGCAGGCCCACTCCGAGGCCGGCGACGATCAGGTCCTGCAGCAGGGCCAGGCTGTCCGCCCGGTGGGTGATCAGCGGGTCGAAGCCGGCCATCGAGGCGATCGTCCGGACGACCTGCTCGTCGTCGGCTCCTCGCGAGTTCACCATCCAGTCGTGATCGCGGTAGCGGGCGAACACCTCCGGGGCCGGGGCGGCCTCCCGCGGATCCGCGGCGGGCACGCCGAGAGCCCACTCGGCGGACCACAACAGCTGAGTGACCACGGTGCGGTCCAGTGGGGCCGGGGCCAGGTTGAAGTCGTAGGTCAGGGCCAGATCGATGTCGTCCGCGGCGAGCCGGGACAGGGCCTCGGCCGGTTCGTGCTCGAGGATCCGGACCCGTACGCCCGGGTGATCGACGGCCAGCCGGGCCATGGCCGGCATCAGGGACCGGCGGATCGCTGTTCCGAAACCGGCGACCCGCAGGGTTCCGGCGGGCTCCGCCGACGGATCCAGGTCGAGGCGGGCCGCCTCCAGCGCGGCGAGGATCGTCACCGCGTGCTCGGCGAGCCGGCGGCCGGCCGGAGTCAGCCGCACCCGCCTGCCCTCCGGCTCGATCAGGGGCGTTCCTGCCTCCCGGGCCAGTGTCGCGATCTGCTGGGACACGGTCGACGTGGTGGTGTGCGTCTCCTCGGCGACCGCTCGCATCGATCCCAGTCGAGACAGCATGAGCAGAGTCTCCAGGCGGCGCACGTCCATGCCCCAATTGTTAAGCAATCGCGAAGGGTATGTCCAGCATCATCACGTGGACACGAACGGTGGAGCGGCCTTCTACTGGCGGGCATGTTCCTCACCGCCTCAGCTCCCCGGACCAGCGCCCGCACCGGAGCGGCTCTCGCCGTCGCCGCCATGACCTGCGTGCAGCTCGGCCTCGCCGTCTCCGTCGGGCTGGTGGATCAGATCGGCGCCGCCGGATCGGCCTGGCTCCGGCTGGCGTGGGCGGGCGTCATCCTGTTCCTGCTGGTGCGGCCGCGGCTGCCCGAGTTCACCCCGGCCAACCTGATGTCGGTGGTCGCTCTCGGCGTGGTCACCGGAACCATGACGATGCTCTTCATGTCCGCGGTGGCCCGGCTCCCGCTGGGTACGGCGAGTGCCCTGGAGTTCCTGGGCCCGCTCGGGGTGGCCGTCGTTCGTGGCCGGATGGTGCGCTGGCCGCTGGTGGCCGCGGTCGGGGTGCTGCTGCTGACCGCGCCGTGGCACGGCGGAACGGATCCGGTCGGTGTCGCCTTCGCGCTCGGTGCGGCGCTCTGCTGGGCCGGATACATCCTGCTCACCCAGCGGGTCGGTGACGAGAGCAACGGCATCCGTGGCTTGGCGATCTCGATGCCGGTGGCGGGATTGACGTCGACGGTGGGCCTTGCGTTGTTCGGTGGTCCGCAGGCCTTCACCAGGCTGACCCCGGAGATCCTGGCCTTCGGGCTGGTCCTGGCGGTGTTGCTGCCGGTGATCCCGTTCGTCCTGGAGTTCCTGGCGCTGCGCCGCCTGACGACCGCCGCTTTCGGCACGCTGATGAGCCTGGAACCCGCCATCGCCGTGGTCATCGGTTTCCTCCTGCTGCACCAGGTCCCGGCCTGGACGGCCTTGGCCGGAATCGCCTTGGTCGTCACCGCGGGAATCGGCGCCGAACGTTCCGGAGGCCGACCAGCCACGGCCTGACCTCGGGGATCCTGGCTGAGGTACATCGGGTTCCGGTGACCGGTGGCCTTCGCCCGAACGGCTGCGAGCCGCCAGGATCCGGGTCGACCGGGCCACCACCGGGGCGCCGACCTTTCGGGCCTGGGGTGCCGACCTTTCGGGAAGGCGCCGGCCGAGGTCCAGAGGCGGGGGAGGGGTTCAGGAACGAAGGAAGGGGCAGTTCAGGGGCATGGCGGTGATTCTGATGACCGGGGCCTCCGGGCGGATCGGGCGGATGCTCCGGGACCGGCTGGGGCACCACGAGTTACGGCTCACCGACCTACGCGGCGAGGACGGAGTCGACCGGCTCGACGTCACCGACGGAGTAGCCGTGGAACGGGCAGCCCGGGGCGCCGATGCGATCCTGCATCTGGGTGGGATCCCTGGTGAGGCGTCGTTCGACGAGTTGCTCGCGGTCAATGTGGGCGGGACCGAGCGGGTGCTGGCGGCGGCACATCGTGCCGGAGTTCCCCGGGTGATCCTGGCATCCAGCAACCACGCTGCCGGCTTGCAGCCCCGGCCCCGAATCGAGCCGGAAACACCGTCCCAGGATCAAACCGGATGGGCTGCGGCCGGTCGGGCTGGACTTGGTGAGTTGCCGGGAAAGGGCGTCGGCGGCGGTGGGCTGCCGGATGATGTGAGGGCTCGGGCGGATGGCTACTACGGCTGGAGCAAGGCGGCGGTGGAAGGGCTCGGGCGGCTCTACCACGACCGGTACGGGATGCATGTCGTCTGTCTGCGGATCGGGAAGTGTGCGGAGCGGCCGGCCACCAGCCGGGACCTGTCGGTGTGGATCTCGCCGGATGACATGGCACGGCTTGTGGAGGCATCGCTGACCGCTACTGGGTGGCGGGTCGTCTGGGGAGTTTCCGCCAACACCCGGCGGTGGTGGTCGGAGGCGGGTGGACGGTCGATCGGCTACCTGCCGGTCGACGATGCCGAGAGGTGGGCCGGCGACGTCACTGAGGAGGGCGGGCACGACCTCGTCGGCGGCGGTATCTCGGTTCCCGAACTCGGGAGACCGATCCGACGGGACGGTAAACCGGTGGTGGGTGGGTGAAGGGGCTGGTTCAATGAGCGCCCGTCTAGTTGGAAGGAGGGCTGCGATGTTCTGTCAGTTCACCGTGCTCGCCCTCGGTCCGGGACTCGGCTGATCCTGCCGGTTCGGGCTGTGGCGTGGGCGCATCTCTTACGGAGAACGCCTTGACACCATTGACCATTCGTCCTGTCGTCATGCCTGAGGACATGGACTCCTTCAACTCTTTTCCGTACGTTCTCAACTCCGAGATCGCCAAGGATCTCGCTGATCGGCGTCGTCGGCCGGAGTGGCTCTGGCTTGCTCTGCGAGGCGATCGGGTCACCGCCCGGGCCGCCTGGTGGTCCCGGCCGGGGGATGAGCATCCGCTGGTCATGGACATCCTCGATGTGGCCGAGGGGCACTTCGACGACGGGGTGAGTCTGGTCCGTGCGGCTCTGCCGGATCCGGCTCCGGAGTTCACCCGGTTCGTCGCGCCGGATTGGCAGCGCTCGGACGGTGGCACCTGGATGCGGGTGCTGGAGGCGTGCGGGGCGAAACTGTTCGTCGAGCGCCTGCGCCTGCACTGGGAGCCGGGGACGCCGATCCGCGATGCCTCCGGGCGCGTGAGCTTCCGTCCCCCGTACGACGAAGGGGAATTGATCGGTTTGATGACCCGTGTGCTCGAGGGCAGTCTCGACGCGCACAGCCGGGATGAACTGACCCGGATGAGCCCGCGGGAGTGCGCCGAGGAGCAGTACCGCACCGAGTTGGAGCGTTATCCGAGCCCGCGGGAGTGGTGGCGGGTCGCCGTCGACAACGATGGTGTGCCGGCTGGGTTCGTCATTCCGGCGCACAACGGCTACAACCCGATCATCGCCTATATCGCGGTGGTTCCCGAGTTCCGTGGCCGGGGGTTGATCGACGATCTGTTGGCCGAGGGCACCCGGATTCTCGCCGATCAGGGAGTGCCCCGGGTGCGTGCCGCGACCGATGTCGGGAACACGCCGATGGCCGCGGCTTTCGCCCGTGCCGGATATCGCACGTTCGAACGGCAGGTCGACATGGTCTGGTAAATGGGTCGATTGTTCTGATCGACGGGTGTTACGGTTCCCCCGCTGAATTCCAGGGGGGAACCGTGCCGAAACTCAATCAGATCATCGCTGTGGAGAAGGGCGTCAAGAGCAAGTCCTTCGCCGATCTCAGCGAGGCCCATCACGCGGTGCAGAAGACCGGTCCGCTGGCCGGCATCTCCCGGACCTATCAGCCGAAGGACGAGGAGGGCGAGCAGCTGCCCGCCGAGTCGACCCGGGTGCAGATCAAGGCCGAGGAGATCCTGCGCGATGTCGCCGGCACGCTGACCCGCCTTTTCGACGTGACCGCCACCAAGGATTGGACGAATTGTGTGGCCCGGGCCGACGTCGTGGTCGACGGCCGGACGATCGCCGCGCAGGTCCCGGTGACGTATCTGTTGTTCCTGGAGAAGCAGCTGACCGATCTGCACACGTTCGTGAAGAAGCTTCCGGTGCTGGACGCCGCCGAGTCCTGGCTGCGGGACGACTCGACGGACAGCTGGCGGACCGAGCCGGTGCGGACCAACCGCACCAAGAAGGTGCCGCGCAACCACGTCAAGGCCGAGGCCACCGAGAAGCACCCGGCCCAGGTCGAGGTCTACTACGAGGACATCACCGTCGGTTACTGGACGACGGTGAAGTTCTCCGGCGCGCTGCCGGCCAAGCGGGTCAACGAGATCCTGGAGCGTGTGCTCGCCCTGCAGACCGCCGTCAAGTTCGCCCGCGAGGAGGCCAACAACACCGAGGTCGCCGACCAGCGGGTGGGTGCGGCGGTGTTCGGATTCCTGTTCGAGTAGAACTCATGAGTTCCCCCGTGGGAGCGCGGGGGTGCGCCACAGAAAGGCGCAAAGCTGACAACTGAAGTTGAAGCTGATATCCACCGGTGACAGTGCGGGTTCGAGTCCCGCCCTCCGCATTCCGCGCGGAGGTAGCCCAACTGGCAGAGGCAGCCGGTGATCAATCTCAGACTATCGCTCCAATGTCAGCATTCACCACTGATCACCGGATCGAACGAGTAGGGACGACGACAGCGGATGCCGGTTCAAATCCGGCTCGCCGCGCTTCGTGCGGCGATAGTTTAAAGGCAAAACCCGATGTCCTGATGAATGATCCACGCTCTTAAACGTGCCGGTGTGTGCAATTCGGTGGTAAGAGGAGACCCGGGGCCTGGCCATGGCCTCGGGTCTCACCATGTGAAGCCGAGGAGGGACGGCCGGCGAGGGCGCCGAGATGATCACGGCGGCACTGTCCGTGCCGATGATCAGCCGACCGTTGCCGGGAGTTCTCCGATGCCGGAGGACGTGTCCGGCGCCCATCGCGGGGGCGGTATCGTCCAAGGGTTGCCTTGCTCGACGCACGGCGTGAACCAAGTGCGGTGGAGGATTGATGGACGCCTACGAGACTGATCCCATCGGGGCGGCTCCGGCGGTGGCACGACTGCTGCTGGAGCTTCGCGGCCGGGCGAACGTCGACGTCAAACCGGTCGGCCGCAGCCTCCAGGTCCGGCCCAAGGGCGGCAAGCGGCTCGCCGTCAACATCCACCCCGGTGGTGTCGACGTGGCGGTGGACCCGGAGAGCGCGGCCGCGTTCCTGCAGGACGTGGAGGGTTCCTACCTGAAGGACCCGGACGACCCGTCCGGCCTGGTGTCGCTGGACGCCGACTGGATCGACATCAACTACGACGCCCTGCTCGACGCCGCGGTGAAGGCCGTCGAGGTGCAGGCGGCGCCCCGGGCGGCGGCCGCTCCCCGGGCCCGGGCCACCACCACCACCGGCAGCAGCGGCGGCACCGGCACCACCCGGAAGGCGGCGGCCCCGGCCAAGGTCAAGCCGGCGCCGCGCCCGGAGCCGAAGATCTGCCCGACCTGCCGCCAGTACGAACTGCTCGCCAGCGGGGCCTGCCCGTCGGGTTACTGCTGAGCCGGCAGGCGGCCGTCTCGTAATTGACTTGCGACAGCGGACGACGCTACGGAAGTCTTGTGGGCGATCGGTGAAAAACGACCGGTGACAAAGAAGTGCAGGGGAGCGAGACATGGCAGGGGACGACGACATCACGGGGTGAAGACCCCGCCCCGGCCGTCCGCGTGACGGCTGTCTTCGTCGTGCCCTGAATTCCTGCTTCGTCTCCTGGGGTCTCCATGTCTTTTTCCGTCACCGACCTGTCCTTCTCCTGGCCGGACGACACTCCGGTCTTCGTGAACCTGTCGTTCTCGGTCCCGGAGGGCCGCACCGGCTTGGTCGCCGCCAACGGCACCGGTAAGTCCACGCTGCTGAAACTGATCGCCGGCGCGCTGACCCCGTCCAGCGGCACGGTCACTGTCCGTGGTGTCCTCGGCTACCTGCCTCAGCACCTGCCGCTGACCGCCGCGACGACGGTCGCGCAGGTCCTCGGCGTCGAGGGGGTGATCGCCGCCCTGCACGCCATCGAGTCCGGCGACCCGTCCGAGCAGCACTTCGCCACCGTCGGTAATGACTGGGACATCGAGGAGCGCAGCCGTGCCGAACTCGACCGGCTCGGCCTGACCGATGTCGCCCTCGACCGTCGGCTCGGCACCCTGAGCGGCGGCCAGGTGATCTCCCTCGGACTCGTCGCCGAGCTGCTGAAACGCCCCGACGTGCTGCTGCTCGACGAGCCCACCAACAACCTCGACCGGGACGCCCGCGAGCGGCTGATCGGCGTCGTCCGGTCCTGGACCGGCACTCTGGTGATCATCAGTCACGACCGGGAGCTGCTCGACGAGATGGACCGGATCGCGGCCCTGGAGAACGGCGAGATCAGTTGGTACGGCGGGAACTTCTCCGCCTACGAGGAGGCCGTCGACGCCGAACGGGACACCCTCGACCGGCAGGTCCGCAGCGCCGAGCAGGACCTCAAGCGGCAGAAACGCGAGGCACAGCAGGCCCGGGAACGAGCCGCCCGCCGCGCGTCGACCGCGTCACGCAACCTGGCCAGCGCCGGCCTCGCCCGCATCCACGCGGGTAATCTCAAACGCGGCGCGGAGGTCGCGGCCGCCCGCTCCGCCGACGTGCACGGCGACCGGCTCGGCCAGGCCCAGGCCCGCTACGACCAGGCCAGCCGCGCCGCCCGTCAGGACGACCGGATCGTCCTCGAACTGCCCGGCACCGCCGTCCCGGCCGGTCGCACGGTCTTCCACGGCGAGGCGCTGACCGCCGGCTACCAGGGCCGGACCGTTGTCGATCACGTCGACCTGATCGTCCGCGGCCCCGAGCGGATCGCGCTCACCGGCCCCAACGGATCCGGCAAGTCCACGTTGCTGCGCTTGATGAGCGGAGATCAACACCCGGTTTCCGGTACGGCTACCCGCGCCGCCGGCCGCACCGCGTACCTCTCCCAGCGTCTCGACCTGCTGGATGAGGACCGCAGCGTGGCCGCCAACCTGACGTCGTTCGCCCCGGCCCTGCCCGACGCCGAGCGGATGAACCTGCTGGCCCGCTTCCTGTTCCGGGGCCAGCGCGCGCACCTGCCGGTGTCGGTGCTGTCCGGTGGCGAGCGCCTGCGGGCCACCCTGGCGTGCATCCTGTTCGCCGAGCCGGCCCCGCAGTTGCTGCTGCTGGACGAGCCGACGAACAACCTGGACCTGGTCAGTACCGGACAGTTGGAGAGCGCCCTGATCGCGTACCAGGGGGCGTTCGTGGTGGTCAGCCACGACGAACGATTCCTGTCCGCGATCGGGATCGGACGTCGCCTTCACCTGTCCGGCGGGCGGCTCGCCACATCGGACGGGTGATCCGCGTTGTCCACCGGGGAGTGAACCCGCTCCCCGGCCCACCGGGGCCAGCGTCTTCTCCAGGACACCGGAGGGATGGTTCTTGGACAGTCGGATTGACTTCGAAACTCCGGAGATATCGAGTTAGAGGCCGCACCGAGTAATCACATTCCCCGGGAGGCCGCAATGTCCATTGAACTCGATCTCCGGCTCGCCGGGGAGGGCACTCGATTCCGGATCTTTCCGCAGCCGCGATTCCTCAAGAAGGCGGACGGATCCGGGCCGTTGTTTCCCGAGCCCGAGGTCGTCGTGGTCAACGTCGAACCGTCCGCGATGCGGCCCGGACCAGGGGACGACCGGATGTTCGTGGTCGACGCGGTCGGGAAACTGCCGTACAAGGACTTCTTCCGGCCCCCGTGGCGAGGCCAGGCGCGACCGCCGGTCCGGCCCGGTCCGGACGGCCATTTCGACCACCTCGATCCGGCGACCCGGGACTTCTCGGCGGCCACCATGTACGCGACCGTCCGGCGGGTTCTGGACATCTGGGAGGACTACTTCGGGCGTACGATTCAATGGCATTTCGAGTCTGATTTTGATCGTCTCGAACTGATTCCCTTGATCGAATGGGACAACGCCCAGTCCGGCTACGGTTTCCTCGAATTCGGATTCGGCCGGACGCCGAAAAAGACCATCGACCACAGTCGGCCATACTGCGAGAACTTCGACGTGCTCGCCCACGAACTCGGGCACAGCATCATCTTCGCCGAGGTCGGAGTGCCGGCCAGCCCGCTCGACCCGGCGATCGACTACGGCGGCATGCACGAGTCGGCCGGCGACCTGGTCGCGATCGTGGCGTCGCTGCACTTCCACTCCCTGGTCGACTACCTGCTCGACAGCACCAGGGGCAACCTGCTGACCATAAACGGCCTGGACCGGGTGGGTGAGCTGTCGGACAGCTCGGAGATCCGGACCGTCTTCAACAACCAGCGGATGTCGGAGGTCGGCACCGAGCCGCACGACAGGTCGCTGCCGCTGACCGGCGCGATCTTCGACACCATGGTCGAGGTGTTCCAGCAGGACCTGGTCGCCAAGAAGCTGATCAGTGAGGAGTTGCGGGAGCGCTCGACGCACCTGCCCGGCAGCGCGATCGATCTGAAGGAGATCGAGGCCGAGTTCACCGCGGCGTACACCGGCAACGAGGCCGCTTTCAAGGAGTCGCTGCTGGTGGCCCGGGACTATCTGGGCCGGCTGCTGGCGATCACGTGGAGCAATTTGTCACCGGACTTCCTCACGTACCACGGGATCCTCCGGGCCCTGCTCCGCGCCGACCGGGAGCTGACCGGCGGCGCCAACGCGGCGATCATCCGGTCCTGTTTCGCCTGGCGGGAGATCGCGCCGGTGCCGACGTCGCTGCTGGTGCGCAACCATACGGTCGCGTCCTGCGGGCTGGACGCAGCCGCCTACCACCCCGCCGCTCCCGCCGATCCGGCGATCGACCCGCAGCAGATCCCGGCGCCGCGTCCCGAGCGGGGGAACTTCATCTCGCCGAGAATGATCTGACTCACCGGATTCCGGGGTTTGACTCTCCCGCCACGGGAGACCGGAACGTGATCGGGGAAGGAGGAACCGCGATGGACGACCTGATCCCGATCGGGCGCTTCTCCCGGATGAGCCGGCTGTCGATCAAGGCCCTGCGCTTCTATGACGAGCAGGGACTGCTGGCCCCCGCCCGGGTGGACCCGGCCACCGGCTACCGCTTCTACCGGCGGGGCCAGGCCGGGCGCGCCGAGGCGATCCGGGTGCTGCGGCTGATCGACATGCCGGTCGGGGAGATCCGCGACCTGCTCGCCGACGACGACCCGGAGCTGACCGGCAAACGCCTGGCCATGCACCGGGAACGGCTGCGGGACCGGCTCGCCGAACAGGAGCGGATGCTGCGGTTCCTCGAACGTCTCATCGATCGAGGAGGAAACGTCATGCCCTACCAGGTGACGACCAAGGAGATCGCCGACATCCCGGTGGCCGGGATTCGGCTCAAGGCCAGTCTCGCCACCGTCGGCGAGGTGCTCCAGCAGGGCTTCGGCACGGTCGGTGGCGCGCTCGGCGCGGCCGGGGTCGCCCCGGCCGGCCCGCCGTTCGTGGTCTACCACGACGTGATCGACGAGCAGACCGAGGGCGAGATGGAGGTGTGCTTCCCGGTTCCGGCCGGAACGGCGATGCCGGCCGGTCCGGTCCACTACCGGGAGGTGCCCGGCGGACGGGTCGCGTCCACCATCCATCGCGGGCCCTACCAGGAGATCTCCCCGGCCTATCACGTCGTCACCGGCTGGATCGAGGAACAGGGCCTGACCGTTCACGGGGCTCCGCGCGAGATCTACCTGAACGATCCGCAGAGTGTCGGCAGCCCGGACGAGCTGGTCACCGAAGTGCAGTTCCCGCTCGCTCCCTAGCGCTCTTTCGAGCGTACTTGTCGCCTCGCTAATTGACCGGTGTCAAAGCGTGCTGATAGCACGGAGGGGTGCTGCTGTGGATGTACACCGATCGGCTCGCCGCGGGTGACGACGGATGGTGGCGGGCCTCGACCCGCCGTACCGCCGACATGCTCTCCGACGGGTTCTGGTGGGTCGACGACACCGGACCCGACCGGTCGGTGTGGCTGCTGATCGACACCACCGCGGTGCTCGTGCACGGGCTGGCCCGCAGCCACGGCGCGCACCCGGCCGAGGTCACCGGCGCCGACCTGGTGACCTGGGCCACGCCGCGGATCGCCGGGATGCTCCAGCTCGCCGAGGACCTCTTCCTGCGGCCGCCGGTCGACCCGGACGGCATGTGGGCGTGGCACCGGGCCTTCGGCCAGGAGTGGCGGGCCACAGTCCAGCAGGTCGCCTACCTGCTGGTGGCGGCCGGGCACGAACTGCTCCCGGCCGCTGACCCGGTGTCCGTCCTGTGGCGGGACCTGACCGAGGGCGACGACCCCGGCCGTCGCTATCCGGCGGTGGCCGGGCCGGCCATCGTGCACGGGCTGACCGAGATGGTCCGGCACTTCGGGTATCCCGCCCGCCACTGACGGCGGCATTGAACCACCGATCCGCGGGGGCCGGGTACCGATTCCGGAATCCGGTCCCGGTGGATCGTTCCCCGAGCCTGAACGGCCGATGTCCGCCTGATTCGGCGCCTCGGAACAGCCGTCGCGTGGTCCCCTTTTCCGGTAGTGGCCCGGCTCGGAAGGGGTGCGGAATGAACAGGACGACACGGCTGCTGGGGGCCGGTGCGGGGTTGGTCGTGGGATCGGTGCTTCTGACCGGTCCGGCACAGGCCGGGGAACAGTTCTTCCTGAATCCGGATAGTTCCATCGAGGCGCCCGTCTTCGGGAGGACCGCTCCGGTTACGGCCCTCGAACCTCCGCCCACCCCGTCCCCTTCCCCTTCCCCTTCCTCTTCGCCCTCTCCGTCGCCGGGTGTCGTCAAGAAGAAGGAAGAAGTCGTCACGAACTTCCAGAGCGGCCCCTGGTTCCCCGCGCCACTCCCGGTCAGCTGAAAGCGGCCGCTCAGCCGCCCGCCCGTACCGCACCGCTGTGGCCTGTGCATCGTCCGCCTGACCGAGACTCAGGAGCAGACCATGGTCGTGAGAGGCTGTCCTCTTCGCGCCACCTGTTCCACCCGTGGGGGACCGCCGATCGTGAGCAGGCACCGCAAGAACCTGGGCGTCCTGTTGCACCACGTGCACACCGGCGGCCCGATGACCCGGGCCGCCCTGGCCGAGGTGATGGGCGTCAACCGCAGCACTATCCTGGCCCTGACCAACGAGCTGGCCGCCGCCGGCCTGGTCCGCGAGGAGACTTCCGCCGTCACGGAAGGCGCCGGCCGGTCGTCGTCCGCGGTGCAGCCCTCGCCCGTGGTGCCGCCGTCTACGAGGCGGCCACCGTCCACCGGACGGCCTTCGTCGGTGGGGCGGCCTTCGTTCGTGGTGCGGCCGGAGACCGGTCGGGTGTTCGTGCTCGCGTTCGACGTGGCCGTCGACCGCCTCGTCGCGGCCCGGGTCGGTCTCGGCGGCAAGGTCCTCGACCGGCGTGAGACACCCCGATCGCGGACCGGAGCCGATCTGGACACCGTGGTCGGCGCGCTGGCCGTCCTGGGGCGCTCGTTGTACGACGCGGCGCCGGCCGGCACGGTCTGCGCCGGGATCGGGGCCTCCTACTGCGGGATGATCCGCCCCGGCGACGGGATGGTCCGGTACGGCCCGGAGATGGGCTGGGTCGACCAGGCGTTCGGCACCGAACTGGAGGCGGCCCTTGGTATCGGGCTGCCGGTCAGCGTCGGCAACGAGGCCCATCTCGCGGCACTCGCCGAGTTCCAGCGCGGCGCCGGGATCGGCAGCCCCGACCTGATCTACCTGCACGGCGACGTCGGTGTCGGCGGCGGCATCCTGGTCGGCGGGCGGATGCTCGGCGGCGAGAGCGGGTACGGCTGCGAGGTCGGCCACATGCTGGTCAACCCGTACGGCGGCCGGGAATGTCTGTGTGGTTCCCGGGGCTGCCTCGAAGCCGAGACCGGGGAACACGCCCTGCTCGAAGCCGCCGGCCGCTCCGGCGAGTTCGGCCGGGACGCGGTCCGTGCCGTGCTCCGGGACGCCGACGCCGGTGATCCCGGCGCCACTGATGCCGTCGCCGCGATCGGGGACTGGCTCGGTATCGGCGTGGCCAACCTGATCAACCTGTTCAACCCCGGCGTCGTCATCTTCGGTGGCACCCTTCGTGAGCTCTACGTCGCGGCGGCCCCACAGCTGATGGCCCGGATCTCCCAGCACGGGATGCCCGTCTCCCGCGAACGGACCCGTCTGCTCCCCTCCGGCCTGGGCGACGACGCAACCCTGATCGGCGCCGCCGAGCGGGGTTTCGCCGCCCTGATGTCCGACCCCCTCGGCAACCGCTCGGCGACCCTGCGAACCTGAGCTCCACCCACCCGGACCGGCAGATCCCTCTTCCCGGACCGCTGGGCGGTGGCCAGTCTGTGGCATTGACCTCGCGATGCTCAGGTCGTGAAGGACTCGTTGCCCACCACCCGGAGCAACTCCAGAAATCCGGCGGTGGGACTGCCCGCCGGAGCCGTCATCAGAACCAGGCGCTGATCCTCGGCCGGGGTCATCAGCGTCTCGCAGTCGAACTCGATCAACCCGACCGCCGGATGCCGAACCCGGATCCGGCTCTGCCGCCGCACCGCCACCTCATGCTCGTCCCACAGGCCCGCGAACTCGCTGCTCGACGACCGCAACCGCCTGACCAGCGCCGCCGCCACCGGATCCGTGCCACGCCGGGCCACCGCCGCCCGCAGATCGGCCACGTGCAGCCGACCGCAGTAGTCGTGCTCCTCGTCCGGGAACGCGGCCCGCATCCGCGGATCGTTGAACCACCTCCAGACGATGTTGTGATCCTGTCCGTGATCGTGGTGCACGGGTGGGCAGACGTCTCCGAAGAGAGTCTCGGCCAGCGCATTCTGCGCCAGCAGGTCGCCCAGGTCGCTGAGCACCTGCGCGGGCACCCCCGTCAGCTGATCGAGCAGGTAGAGCAGGCTCGGCCGGACATGCGCCCCGGCCGGCCGCCCGGCCGGTGGCCGATGCCCCGCCAGCAGGTGGAGGTGGTCACGCTCGTCGTCACTCAGCCGCAGCGCCTGCGCCAGAGCCTGGAGCAGCTGGGTGGACGGTTGCGGGCTGCGCGCCTGCTCCAGGCGCATCAGGTAGTCGGGCGACATGCCGGCCAGGAGCGCCAGCTCCTCACGGCGCAACCCGGGCGCACGCCGCCGGAAGCCCGCCGGTAGGCCCACCTCCTGAGGTTGCAGCCTGTCCCGGCAGCGGCGGAGGAAATCTGCCAGCTCGCGTCGGTCCATGCACCCATGTTGACGCCTTCGGCGGGCGGTAACCAGGTACCGCTGATCCTAGGCAAAGCGGTCCCTCCACAACCGACTCCGGCGGCGGCACCGTGGACGCCGGAAGACGAGACGACGAGAGGTGACGGCCATGAAAGCGATTGTCTTCGAGCGGTTCGGCGGCCCCGAGGTCCTGCGGCTGGTGGAGACCGAGACGCCACGGCCCGGTCCCGGCCAGATCCGGCTGAGGGTGCGGGCGGCCGGGGTCAACCCGCTCGACCACAAGATCCGCAACGGATGGCTGGAGCAGGTGTTCCCGACCACCTTCCCGGCGATCCCCGGGCTGGAGGCGTCCGGCGTCGTCGACGAGGTGGGCCCGGCGGTGACCGCGCTGCTGCCCGGCGACGAGGTGATCGCCTTCACCGATTCCGGAGCCTATGCGGAGTACGCGCTGGCAACCGTCGCCGTTCCCAAACCGGTCGGGCTGAGCTGGGAGGCGGCGGCCGCGCTGCCCGTGGCCGGCGAGACCGCCCAGCGTGTGCTCCGGCTGCTCGCCGTCACCACGGGGGAGACCCTGCTCGTGCACGCGGCGGCCGGTGCGGTCGGCGGGCTGGCCGTTCAGCTCGCGGTGGCCCTCGGCGCGACCGTCATCGGCACTGCCTCACCGGTGAACCATGACTATCTGCGGTCGCTGGGTGCGCTGCCGGTGGAGTATGGCGACGGCCTCGCCGACCGGGTCCGCGCCCTCGCCCCGCAGGGGGTCGACGCGGTTTTCGACGCCGCGGGCCAGGGTGCGCTGGCCCCGTCGATCGAACTGCGCGGGGGAACCGACCGGATCATCACCATCGCCGACCCGTCGGCCGCCGCGCTGGGGGTGCCGTTCTCGTCCGACGGTCCCCGCACCCCGGCCGGGCTCGCCGAGGTGGCCACCTCGGCTGCGGAGGGTCGCCTCCGGGTCGAGGTGGCGCAGACGTTCGCGCTGGCCGACGCCGGTAAGGCGCAGGAGCAGAGTGCGGGCGGCCACACCCGCGGCAAGTTGGTCCTGCACCCGTGAGGGGGTGGGGCTGGCACCACCATCAGGCGCGTGCCAGCTCCACTGTGGTCGAGGCGCAGGTTCGGAATGCTGATCTCCGACGACATGACGGGGAGGACGAAGAGATGGGCATCGACAGGAGAGCTGTGCTCGGCGGCGCGCTGACGGTTCCGGTGGCCACCATGAGCGGTGGAGGGCCCGCGGTGGCCACGGGCAGGCCCTCCGCCGTCGACCGGCTCGTCGCTCTGCGGCGGGACCTGTACGCGCATCCGGAGGGCCCCGGCCAGGAGCGGCGTACCGCCGCGGTGGTCGCTGGCATCCTGCGGGGCGCCGGGCTGGAGGTCACCACCGGAGTCGGCGGGCACGGTGTCGTCGCGGTCCTGACCGGCACCCGGCCCGGGCGCACGGTCGCCTACCGCGCCGACATGGACGCGGTGCCACCCGGCGACCAGATCGGTGGCCGCACCGAGCCGGCCCACCTGTGCGGGCACGACATCCACACGACCGTCGGAGTGGGGGTGGCCCTCGCTCTCGCCCGGCAGCGCGAGCGGCTGGCCGGCCGGGTCGTGTTCGTCTTCCAGCCCGCCGAGGAGGCTCTCACCGGCGCCGCGGCGATGCTCGCCGACGGGGTGCTGACCACGCATCGGCCCGCCGAGATCCATGCCCTGCACTGCTGGCCGGCTCCGGTCGGGAGTCTTGTGGTCACCTCCGGGTTCGGGCTGCCGGGCCGGGACCAGGGCATCGTGACCCTCACCGATCCGGAGAGCGCGACCCGGCTCGCCGCCGATCTCAACGGCATGAGCACCGTCGCCCGCCCGGCCACCCCCGCCGATCTGGAGCGCCTCGTGGCCGGTGTCGAAACTCCGCGGGGGCCGCTGGCCGGGTTCGTCTTTCTCCAGGCCCAGGCGTCCGGCAACCGGGTGCGGGTGGTGTCCCGGTGCTGGCCCGAGCAGGGATACCCGTCGATCCGCCAGGAGATCCGCAGGCGTGCCCAGGCCCTCGGCGCGGTGTCGGTCGACTTCCCGGCCGACCCGTTCCCGGCCATGGTCACCCCGCAAGGCCTCGGCGACGAGCTGGAACGGCACCTTCGGCGTACGGTCGGTGACCACCGCATCGGCGCGCTGCATGCGGCGATCCCGTTCAGCGGTGAGGACTTCTCCCTCTTCCTCAAGGAGATCCCCGGCACCTACACCCTCCTCGGGGTCCGGTCGCCCGGCGCTCCGATCGAGGCCGCCTACCCGCATTTCGGGACCTTCGTGCCCGACGAGCGGGCGATCGGTCACGGGGTCCGCGCCATGACCGGGTGGCTGGCCGCCCGCACTGTTCTTGCCCGTGGCGGATCCTGACGATACGTTTCCGAGGGAAAGCGCTTACCCGCAGGCCGGAAGGCCACGCCGAGAAAGGGTCGAGGATGACCGAACTGCTTGTCGACGGAACCCCGGTCGCCACCTACGTGAGCACTCCCGATGTCGACATCCGCCTGGCGCCGCGGCCCTACCTGCACCCGATCCGGACTCTCGGCGGCACGGTCGTCACCGACGAGTACCCGGAGGATCATCCCTGGCACCTCGGCGTCTCGGTGACGATGCAGGACGTCGACGGCGTCAACGTCTGGGGCGGCCGCACCTACGTGCGCGACGAGGGCTACATCTGGCGTGACGACCACGGCCGGGTCCTGTCCGACGGTCAGCAGCCGGTCGACGGCGGCTTCACCGACGCCCTCCGCTGGGTCGACGGCGCCGACCGGACGATCCTGCGGGAGCAGCGCTCGGTCACCGCCGTCCCGGCCCGGCACGGCTGGGAGCTGCGGTTCCGCTACGAGTTGGCGGTCCCGGGCCAGGCCGAGGTGACGCTGGGCAGCCCCGCGACGAACGGTCGCACCGGCGGGGCGGGTTACGGCGGCTTCTTCTGGCGGGCCACGGCAGGCGAGGCGGAGGCTTTCGTCCCGTCCGGAGGTGAGGCCCATGGTTCCACCGACCCGTGGTTGGCGCTGACCGTGCAGGACTCCTACACGCTGGTCTTCCGGGGCATCGCCGGAGCAGACCGCTGGTTCGCCCGAACCGGCGACTACAACGGCGTCTGCACAGCCCACGCCTGGGAGGACCTCTTGACGATCAAGCCGGGCGCCCCCTTGACCAGAGAGGTGAGTGTTCTGATCGCAGACGGCCGCCTGACCAGAGACGAGATCGCCGCGCTGCAGCTGTAGCAGCCCGGCCCCTAGAGGTGCGCTGACGGCGCGCCGACGGTGAGGTGGCGGCGTGCCGACGGCGAGGTGACGGCGCGCCAATGGCGAGGTGACGGCACCGCCCGAGTCACCTCGCACATCGCGCACCGCAGTCCTTCCCAAGCACCGCAGTTCTTCCCACGGACCGCAGTCCTTCCCGGGCCCCGCGTCGCCGGGCTGTCCGTGGGCAGCTGGCTGGCGGAGGGGTGCGTTGGCGAGAGGTGGTGCCAACGTCGGTCACGAGACCGGCGGTCTGGTCCACATCCTCATGGCCGGCCCGCGGCGATGGTGCGTGGCGAGTGAGAAGTTCGTCGGCCGGGAGGTAGCGAGGGGGCCGCTGGGGTTCTGGATGGCTTCGCGACGAGGCTGTTGCGAGATGGGTGGCGCTTCGCCCGGGTGAGCGTAACGGGGGCCCGGGCGAAGCGTCCGTCGCCTGTCCTTCGTCCTCCCACGGCCGGTGTTTCGTCCGCCCACGGGCCGGTGTTTCGTCCGCCCACTGGCCGGTGTTTCGTCCTCCCACGGCCGGTGTGCTGCCGGCGGGCTCGACCTGCAAAGAAGCGGGCTCACGAGGGCGGCATGACGTGGTGCTTGAGTGAGTCGACCAGAATGTGGTGCGGCTTGGGGCGGGAACCCGGTTGCGATGGTGGTCAGCACCCCGGGTAGGGCGGCGACGATGGTTCTGGCCACTGCCCTGAGTGCCTGTCTCGCTACTGAGTAAACGCGAATATGAATTCGTTGATCCTATTATCGCTGGTCCGCCCTGGTCAGGGGTCGGCTCGATCCAGCGATAGTCGCATCAGGTCGTCGTCGATGTGTAGAAGGCCTTTTTTCTCGGCGACCGCCAGCGCTTTGCGTACGGTCGTGTCGCTGACGAGAAGCCGCTTGGCCAGGTCGTCGACGCTGGTCTCCAGTGGCAGTCGAGGAGCCCATCTCAGCAGTGCTTCGATGTCCTCGGCCACATCCGAGGGCCGGTCTCCCGTCGCGGAGCTACGGGCAAGCCAGGCGGGCAGCTCTCTGACGGGATTCGGCCAGAATTGGATCAGCCAGTGGTACCCGTCACCGTCAGATGGCCGGCGTGCGATTCGTACCCGGAACCATTCGATGTCGCCGAGGTGAAGGTCGGTCTCACCGTAGCCGCCGATCACGTCGGTCAACGTCAATTCGCCGGAGCTGGATCGGAACGGTGTTTCCAGGACGTCATCGAAGTCGGCGGACTCGGCAGCAGGCAGCACGTCATGCAGCTCAATACGAACGGTGTGGTCGAACAGGTCAGGGGCCTGAGCGGCGATCCATCCGGCGCCTGATCCGGCGAACGCCCCGGTCGGCATGTCTCCACGATCACGGTTATGCGGTATCTGTGGATCCTCGTCCGGATCCCACGCCTGGTTCGTGTCCGCGAGGATCAGAATCCCGTCGTCCAATGGGTAGTCGTCGGTTTCGAACGCGCGAATCAGAGCCACGAGGCCCAGGCTATGAAGATCCCGTTGGAGCCGGGCTCGGAAGCGCAAACCTGCTGCTGTCGCCGCGACGCCACCGGATCAAGGAGTAGCTTGCCGTTCGGGTGTACCGCCGCGCGGATTTGAGCGGGCCGTCGGAGTAGCCGAATCCCTTGGGGCGGGCGGGGTCAGGCGTAGGGCGGCTTTCCTGGGTGCGGATTGTCCGGGGCTGCCTGCTGGCTGGATTCGGTGGTGTTCGGTGACGGTTGGCTTGCGGCCGGCTCGATCGCCCCACCGGAGGCCTTTGGTGTTCGGAGGACGGGCGCGGTTGCCGGCTGAGGCGGGCGAACAGGCGACGTCGCGGAGTGGCTGTAGGGAACGGGTCAAGGGCGAGGTGTGGGAGCGGGGAGGACACAGGCTCAAGGCGGGGGTAGGGAGGGCGCTGGTCGAGGGCGGGGTGGCGGAGAAGGCGCAGGTCCGGGGCGGGAGAGCAGGGAGGGGTACGTCGAAGGCGGGGGAGGGCGCACATCCACGGTGGAGAGAGGGAAGGGTGGGCGGTTGCTGTTGTCGGGGTGTGGGTGGGGAGGTGGATTCCAGGCGTAAAGCGTTTTAAGATCTAGGGCATCGAATTTTGTGTCTGGGCATCTTGAAGTAGAGGGATACGGTTTAACTATGACTCTGCTGCTTCCGCCTGAGGATCGTGGGCATTCGCCGGTTACCGGGTGGGGGCGGGGGCACTGGGAAGCTGTTGGGGAGCATCTTCTTGCCGGGGTTGAAGGGTGGGCCTCTCCTGGCTGGGCTCAATATCGGCTTCCCGGAGTGGCCAGTCGTAACGGGGTGGGTAGTGATGGGCTGGAAGGGTTTGCCCGGACGTTTCTGCTTGCTGCCTGCACCAAGACCCACCTGGATCGCTACGCCGAAGGGCTTGTCAACGGGACCACCCCTGGGCATCCCTTCGCCTGGGACGACATCACCGACATGTCTCAGCAGATCGTCGAAGCCGCCAGCATCGCCATCGCGCTGCACGAGACCCGTGACCTGCTCTTCGACCGGCTCAGCGATGACGAACAACAGCGGGTGACGGACTGGCTGGGCGGCATCAGGGGGCGGCGAACCCCGGACAGCAACTGGATCCTCTTCCGACTCATCGTCGAAACATTCCTGGAGACGGTGACGCGGGCAGGGCCGGCAAAGGAGGCCCAGAACGAGACGTCCGTTTTGTCCAGGCTGGATGATTGGTATGCGGGGGACGGGTGGTACAGCGACGGCTCGGGCCAGAACTTCGACTACTACAACGCCTACGCCCTACACCTCTACCCCCTCCTGCAAAGCCGAATGACAGGCGCCCCCAACCCGTACCAAAGCCGCCTGAATGATTTTCTCGACGACCACCAGCATTTTTTCGCCCCGAACGGCAGCCCCGTCTTTCAGGGCCGCTCGCTGACCTACCGGTTCGCCACCGTCGCCCCGCTCTGGTTCGGCGACGATCTGCCCCCGGGACGCATCCGGCGGCTGGCGTCCGGAGTTCTGAAGAACTTCATCGAACGAGAACCGGGCGCCCTGCTGACCCGAGGCTGGCACCACCCGTTCCCCCCGATGATCCAGTCCTACTCCGGCCCGGCCTCCCCGTACTGGGCTTCGAAGGCGTTCCTGGGACTGCTACTGCCCGAGACACACCCGGTATGGACGGCCACCGAGGAACCCGCCGAGATCGAACTGCACGACGTCGACCGCCAACTGAGGGGCCCGGGCTGGCGAATCGTCGGCACCAGGACCGACGGCGTGATCCGCCTCCTCAACCACGGCAGTGACCGGGCGGCCAAATCCCCCGAACCAGACCCCCTTTATGTACGCCTGGCGTACAGCACCCACACCTCCCCCCAGTTCACCCCCGACGCCGTCGACAACCAGATCACCATCGACGGCTCGTCCCGCCACCACATCCAGCGCATCACCACCGACACTTCCGCCTACACCGACGGCCCCGTCCACGTGATCACCACAACCAGGATCGAAGGCGCCGCGGAAGTACGCACCCACGAGGTCACCGCCCCGTCGGGCAGCGTGGTCCGAGCCGGTGGCTACGCGATAGCCGGAGACAGCAGACCCGACACCGCGGTGACCGGCGAAAAGGCGACAACAACCCGCCCCGACGGCCTGACCAGCTCGATCGAGTCCAGGGAGGGTTTCACCACCGCGAAGGTCCGGCACGACCGGGGAACGGACGCGTTCGGCGAGTTCTCCGCCACCCCGTACCTGGAGGCGATCCACCCCGGCGGAACCCACCGCTACACCGGTGTGGTCCGCCTCTTCCGCGCGACCGCATAAACTGCCCCGACCGTCCGATCGGAGATCCGTCATGTCACAGGCCCCCCGCAGGGTCACCATCCGCGACGTAGCGGCCCGGGCCGGCGTGTCGATAGCCACCGTCTCCCGCGTGCTCGGTGGCACCTATCCACCGGCGCCGGCCACCCGCAGCAAGGTGATGAAGGCGGTCCGCGAGCTGGACTACGTGGCGAACCCGCACGCGCGGGCCCTGTCCGGCGCCACCAGCAAGACCATCGCGATAGTGCTGAACTCGGTCATCTCCCCCTATTACGCGCACGTGGCGCAGGGTGTGCAGGCGGAGGCGGCCCGCCACGACCGGCTCTGCCTGATCGGCATCACCGGCGGCGACGCGGCCCGCGAGCTGGCCACCGTGCGGCTGATGCGGGAGGAGGGCGCGGACGCGGTGATCCTGGTCGGCAACGTGGTCGACGACGACGGTTACAAGACCCGGATGGCGGAGTACGCGTCGGCGCTGGCCGCCGCCGGTTCGCAGCTGGTGTTGTGCGGCCGCCCGTCGCTGGGCCCGGACGTCCCGTCGGTGAACGTCGAGTTCGACAACACCGGCGGCGCCCGCGCGGCCACCAGCCACCTGCTGTCCGCCGGTCACCAGCGCATTCTCTACCTGGGCCATCGGGTCGGTTACACCACGTCGGAGGGCCGGATCGCCGGTTACCGCGAGGCTCTCGCGGCGTTCGGGGTGGAGCACGATCCGGGCCTGGAGGTGCAGGGCACCTGGGAACGCGCCGAGGGCTACCGCCTGATCAAGAAGCGGCTGCAGTCCGGCCCGCCCGACTTCACCGCCGTCTTCGCCGCGAACGACCAGGTCGCGGCGGGTGCGCTGAAGGCGCTGCGGGAGTCGGGGCTGCGGGTTCCGGACGACATCTCGATGATCGGGTACGACGATCTGCCGCCGGCCGAGGACATCGGGCTGACGACGGTGCACGTGCCCCACGAGGAGCTGGGCCGGACCGCCGCCCGGATGGTCCTGGAACGGGAGAGTGCCGGTGCCGGGCACGTCATGCTAGGCACGCACATCGTCGTCCGCGACTCGGTCCGCCCGCTGGCGCGCCCGCGCTGACCTGCGGATAGCCGGGATCCACGGCCCGAACCCGATCAGCAGCAGCACCGCCAGCAGGGGTGTCCGCCACCAGCCGGAGAGCACCGGCTCGGGGCCGTCGCCGCCGGCCGGGATGGCCGTTTTCGACCAGGCGAGGAAGGCGTCACCGATCGGGACCAGACCGAACGCGTATCGCTTGGTGTCGAATCCGGAGACCGGGAGCCCGGCGAACTCGCCGAAGTTCGCCAGCGCCCCGGCCAGCGACGTGTCGCCCTGGGCCTGGGCGGCGCCGAGCGCGACGACGGTGGTGGACAGGCTGATGCCGTGGATCAGCGGCCCGGAGTCGACGTCGCCCTCACCGTCGGCGCCGTGCGGGTACTCGCGGATCGCCGGGCCCAGCCAGAACGGCCGGTCCAGGAACTTCTCGCGGAACGTCAGGTACTGCTCGCGGGCGAACACCGGGTCGATCTCCGGCAGGAACCGCTGGATGATCGCCTGCGAGGTGCCGCGCGACCCGTCGACCATCGCGCCGGTGGCGGCGTCCACGAAGTGCGGGAGCAGCCCGGTCGCCGGGTCGAGCAGACTCTGCGAGCGCTGCACCCAGCGGGCCACGGTCGGCGCGAACTTCGATCCGCCGGTCACCGTGTCGGCGAGTTTCAGCGACGAGATCGCCACGGCCGAGTCACACGGCCAGGCCTGCCCCGGGTAGGCGGTCAGGAACGGGGTCGGCGACGCGTCGAACGCCGCCGCCAGGATCGCCGAGTCGGCCAGCAACTTGGTGCGCTGGCCCGGATCGTCGCGCAGGGTGAGCAGGCCGGCGCGCAACCGGTTGGTCCAGCCGGCGTAGAAGACACCGAACGCCGGGACGGCCGACGGATCGAACGGCGCCTGCGCCTCCGGCGACTCCAGCCGGGACAGCGCCCACGCGGCCTCGTCGGCGGCCCGCTCCGGCTCGACGCCACGATTGCCGAGATCGACCCAGGTCAGGCCATAGAGTACGTTGAGGAAGTAGTAGCCCTCGGGAAACAACGACTGCGCGTCGACATCCGCCCCCGATTCGATTCTCTCCTTCAAAAACGCGAGTTGCTGTCGTACGCCAGGCGGCTCTTGATCCTGATCTGTCGCGGTCGCCGGGGCGAGCAATCGGAACGCCCCGGCGAGCGCGATCAATGTCAAGATCGAGGAAAGGACCCTGCGGAGTACGAGCACCGGCCCAACTTAGGCGGCCTGGTGCTCTTTCGCGAATTCTTCAGCCAGCTGATCGCCTCCGGACGACTTCCAACGGCTGACGGTGTCCTTCCACGACGACACCGGTTCCCGGCCGAAGGTGATCGCCGCGATGCCGTCGCCGAGGATCTGATCGAGCTGGGCGCCCTTGGCCGAGTTGGTCGCCGACTGGAGCCCGGTCGCCGGGTTGGCGACGCTGTTCGGCATCACCGCCTTCTCCCACTCGTGGGCGGCCTTCGCCACGTCCGGGTAACCGGGCAGATGCAGCACGGTCGGCGCGGTGCCGATGTAGCGGATCGGCAGGATCGAGCTGTTCTCCGTCTTGTACAGATCAGCGGTGGTGATGACGCCGTCGGCCTTGGTGAAGTGCTTGCCCTCGATCCCGTAGTTGATCAGCTCGTACTCCGTCGTGCCGAACGGCGAGCTGAGGTGGTTGACGATCCGGAGCAGCATCTTGATCCGCTCCGGCGACGCCTTCTTGAACGCGGCGAACCCGAAGTTGCCGCCGCCGCGCCACGGGGTCGCCTGCGCGGTGTACGGCCGGGCCAGCTCCAGCGCGAACTTACCGCCGATCTTCTGCAGGTTCGGCAGGGCCAGCGCGCCGAACCCGTTGGGCAGGCTGGCGACCGTCTGGTTGTAGAAGTTGTTCTGCATGTCGGTGGAGCTGGCGGTCAGACTGTCCGGGTAGTGGGTGGCCGCGCTGGTCAGCTCGCGCATCACGGTCAGCGCCTGCTCGAACTGCGGCGTGGTGACGGTGTGCGTGAACGCGCCGCCCTGCAACGACCACCCGTTCGGCGCGCCGTTCGCCCCGGCGTGGTACGTGATCCCGCCCAGCCCGGTGAACAGCGTCTTGTACCAGCCGGTGCCCCAACGACGGGCCGAGCTGAGGTCGCGCATCGCGGACAGGAACTGGTCGTGGTTCCAGTCGACCGGCGCCTTCACCTCGTTCAGACGGGTGCGGTTGACGAACAGGCTGTTCGCCGGCAATGGGCGCTCCAGCGGCACGCCGTAGATCCGGCCGCCGATCCGTCCCATGCTCTGCCAGGCATACGTCGGGATGTTTGCGATGCCCGGGTACTCCTTGACCGCGTCCCCGCCGATCAGGTCGGACAGGTCGGCGAAGCCCTGCTGGATGAACTCGGCCCGGCGCGGCAGGTTCAGGTTGTTGAACATCACGATGTCCGGCAGATCGCCGCTGCTGGCCATCAGCGTCGTCATCTTCTGCGCGTACTCGGGGTCGGGGACCACGACCACGTTCAGCTTGATGTTGAGCGCCTTGTTGATCTCCTGCCAGAAACTGTTCTGTTCCAGCGGTTTCGGCGGCGCCTCGTAGGTGATGACCATCGCGGTCACCTCGGAGCCGTCACCGGGCGACTCGGCCACCGCCTGCTTCAGCTCGGCCGGGTAGTTCAGGTACAGCGGCTGGACACCGACGGTGTCGTCGCCGGGCGCGTCCGGCTGCGGGCCGGCGAACGGGACGTAGGTGGGCCAGGGGACCAGATCCTTGCCGGCGTTGCCGACGTTGCCGGTGCCCGGGCCGCCTCCGCTGCACGCGCCCAGGGCCGGGACGGTCGCGGCGGCGCCCGCTGCGCCGGCGATCTTGATCAATGAACGACGCTTCATATGTCGACGACCTCTTTCAGGCTTTGAGGGCTCCGGCTCTTTCAGGCTTTGAGGGCTCCGGTGAGCACGCCCTTCACGAAATAGCGCTGCAGGAACGGATAGACGATGACGATCGGAAGCGTGGCCAGTACGACGACGGCCATCTGCACCGACTGGGGCGACGCGGTGCCCGCCTCACCGAACTCGGCCAGGGCCGCACCGCCGGTCACGTACTGGCGAAGGACCGTACCGATGGGCCATTTGGTCTGGTCGTTGAAGTAGATGATCGCCTCGAAGAAACGGTTCCAGTAGGCGACCGCGTAGAACAGGCCGACCACCGCCATGACCGCTTTGGACAGCGGCAGCACGATCCGGCGCAGCATCGCCCACTCACCGGCGCCGTCCAGCCGGGCCGCCTCGAACAGCTCCTCCGGGATCGACTGGAAGAAGCCGCGCATCACCACCAGGTTGAACACATTGATCAAGAACGGCAGGATCAGCGCGGCGTACGAGTCGAACAGGCCGGTCTCGTGGACGACCAGGAACAGCGGCACCATCCCCGGCGGGAACAGGAACGTGAACAGGACCAGCAACAGCAGCGGTTTCCCGCCGTACAGCCGGGGCCGGGACAGGGCATAGGCCAGGCCGATCGTGCAGACCAGGCTCAACGCCGTGCCGACCACGGTGATGCCGCCGCTGACCAGCAGCGCCCGGCTGACGATGCCACCGGCCAGGATCTCCGAGTAAGCCTCGAACGACAGCCGCTCCGGCCAGATCACCCAGCCGCCGTTGTCGATCACCTGCTGCGGGTCGGCCAGGCTCGTCGCCACCACCGCCCACAACGGGAACAGCACCAGCGCGACGATGAACGCCAGCGCCACACCCTTGACGATCCGGACCCCGAGTGTGGGCCGGCCCTGCCAGGCGGGGTATCCACTCATGACTTGTAGACCCCCTGCTCGCCGAGACGGTGCGCGACCTTGTTGGCCGAATAGATGAGAGCGACCCCGATCACGCCCTTGAACAGGCCGACCGCCGCCGCGTAACCGAAGTCGCCGGACGCGAAGCCGGTGTAGTAGACGAACGTGTCCAGCACCTCGCCCGCCTCGGCGCCGACCGACTGCCGTTGCAGGAAGAACTGTTCGAACCCGATCGACAGGAACTCACCCAGCCGCAGCACCAGCAGCAGGATGATGATCGGGCGGATGGCCGGCAGCGTGACGTGCCACAACCGCCGCCACCAGGACGCGCCGTCGATCGCGGCGGCCTCGTACATCTGCTCGTCCACGTTGGCCAGCGCGGCCAGGAAGATGATCGTGGCCCAGCCGCACTCCTTCCAGATCACCTGCGCGACGACAAGCGGTTTGTAGAGATCCGGGTTGCCGATCACCTGGATGCCGCCGACACCGAGATCGGCCAGCCAGCCGTTCACCACCCCGGCGCCGCCGAGCATGTGCTGGAACAGCGCCACCACGATCACCCAGGACAGGAAGTGCGGCAGGTAGACGACGCTCTGCACGAACTTGCGGACCGTGCCGCCGACGATGCTGTGCAGCAACAACGCCAGCGCGAGCGGGGCCGGGAAGAAGAAGACCAACTGCAGGATCGCGATGAGTACGGTGTTGCCGACCGCGCTCCAGAACAGCGGATCGGTGAACATCCGCTCGAAGTGGGCGAACCCCACCCAGGCGCTGCCCCGCACCCCGAGGAACGGGATCCAGTCCTGGAAGGCGAGGACGTTGCCGAACAGTGCTCCGTAGTGGAAGACCAGGAAGTACAGCAGTCCCGGGAGCAGGAGCAGATAGAGCGTCCGGTTGACGTGCCGGCGTTTCGCCGGTTTCGGTGGCCCGGTCTGCGCGGTGGCTTCCGGCGGAGCCTGCGTCATCACCATCCGGCGTCACCTTTCGTGATCGTAACCTCGCGGTAACAAGGTGGTGCCGACGATAAAACGCTTTCAATCGACGGTCAAGAGTGTCGGCGCGCTTGCATCGTCGTACCTGGGAAGTTGGGGTGGGTTGTGCTAGAAAACGTTTAAACATCTGGAGGTGCCACCGTGCCCCAACGACCCGTAGCGGTCTTCGCTCTCTCCGCCCGGGCACGCCGGGAAGCGTTCCCCGCCCCCGTCCTGGCCCGTCTCCACCACCTGGTCCACCTGCAACCGGACGCATCCGCCCCCCACCAGGCTCTTCCTCAGCCTTCCCCTACTCAGCCTTCTGCTTCTCAGCCCTCCGTTTCTCAGCCTTCTGCGCGGGGGCACGGTCAACCACCTTCCCGTTCTCTCGTCCAGGCTCACGCCGCGCCCGCCGCTGAGCCGTTCGCCCAAGCTCACGCCCAAGCTCTCGCTCGGGCCGAGGTGCTGATCACGGGGTGGGGAGCGCCTCGCATCGATGCCGCGTTTCTTGATGCCGCGCCCGGGCTGCGGATCGTCGTGCACGCCGCCGGGACGGTGAAACGCCTGATCGATCCGGTCGTCTTCGAGCGCGGCATCGTCGTCACGTCGGCCGCGCAGGCCAACGCGCTGCCGGTCGCCGAGTACACGATGGCCGCCCTGTTCCTCGGCGCCAAGCAGACCTTCCGGCGTTCCCGCGCCTACACCGGAGGCGGTTTCCCGCCCGGCGGCGGCCCGGGCCTGCTCGGCTCGACGGTCGGCATCATCGGCGCGTCCCGGGTCGGCCGGCTGGTCCTGGAACGTCTGCATCATCTTGACGTCAACGTGTTGCTGGCCGATCCATACGTCAACATGGACGAGGCGAACGCCCTCGGCGCCGTGCTGACCGATGTCGACGACCTCTGCGCCCGCAGCGACCTGATCAGCCTGCACGCCCCGGCCCTACCCGAGACCCACCACCTGATCGACGCCCGGCGTCTGGCCCTGATGCCACCCGGAGCGGTCCTGATCAACACCGCCCGGGGTTCCCTGGTGGACACCGAAGCCCTGGTGGAGGCCTGCACCGCCGGCCGGATCACCGCACTGCTGGACGTGACCGATCCGGAGCCGCTGCCCACCGGCCACCCACTGCTGACCCTCGACAACGTCTTCCTGACGCCACACCTGGCCGGAGCCGAGGGCCGAGAGGTGCAGAGACTGGGAGAATTCGCCACCGCCGAGATAGCCCGCTTCCTACGAGGCGACCCCCTACAGGGCCAAATCCACCTGGACCACTTGGCCCGAATCGCATGACCCCCACCGAACACCCAGCCCCGCCCTCCACCGGCCGTCCGGGCCTCGCGTCCGCCGAGCACCCGCCTTCACCGGCTGCCGTGCATCCAGCCTCGCCCGCCGCCGAGCACCCAGCCTTGTCCTCCACCGGCCGTCCAGGCCTTGTGTCCGCCGAGTGCCCGCCTTCACTGGCTGCCGTGCATCCAGCCTCGCCCGCCGCCGAGCACCCAACCCCGCCCTCCACCGGCCGTCCAGGCCTTGCATCCGCCGAGTGCCCGCCCATACCGGCCGCCGATTATTCGGCCCCGGCCCTCGCTGAAGGCCCCGCCTCACCCGCCGCCGAGCACCCACCGTCACCCTTCTCCAGACGCCCGCCCTCGCTCGCCGCTGAACGTCCCGCCTCCTCCGCCGCTGAACGGTGTGGCCTGGGCGTTGTTGGTTCTGCGGGCGGTGGGGTTCGGGAGTTGCTTGATGACGAGCTGGCCTTGGCCATGGATCCCGGGCCTCGCCTGCCGCTCGGTGCGGGTGGTCTTGCTGCCATGCGTGGTCCTGCCATGCGTGGTCCTGCCATGCGGGGTCCTGCCGGGGGTGGTGCCGCCGGGGGTGGTGGGGCGGTTACTGGTCTGCCGGTTGAGGTGTGTCGTGATCTGCGGAAACTTGTGGTTCGGCCGGCTGGGAGCGGTGGGCGGCGGCTGCCGGGACTGTTGTGGATCCATGGGGGCGGATATGTCGGCGGGCTGCCGGAGCACGGGCAGGACTTCCTCGAGGAGATGGCGCACCGGCTCGGCGCGGTGATCGTGTCGCCCGACTACCGGCTCGCCCCGGAGAACCCCTATCCGGCGGCGCTGAACGACTGCCGTGACGTACTTGACTGGATGCATCGACATGTTGACGATGTTGATTCCAGTCAACTGTTGATCGGTGGCAACAGTGCCGGAGCCGGTCTCGCCGCCGCCCTCGCGTTGATCAACCGAGATCAGGACCACGTTCCCGTACTCGGGCAGATGTTGATCTATCCCATGCTCGACGACCGGACCGTGCTGCGACCCGCCGACCCGTGGACCGGCCGTTACGTCTGGACGCCGGAGCAGAACGCCTTCGGCTGGCGGTCGGTGCTCGGCCCGGACTGGCCCCCCGGCGATCCGGCGATCCCCGCCTACGCGGCGCCGGCCCGGGCCACCGACCTGTCCGGTCTGCCGCGGGCGTTCGTGGCCACCGGAACACTCGACCTGTTCCTGGACGAGAACGTCGACTACGCCCGGCGGCTGATGCGAGCCGGCGTCCCGACCGGCCTGCACGTGGAGCCCGGCGCGGTACACGGCTACCTGGGAATGCCCGGAACCCGCCTCGGCCGCAAACTCCGCCGAACCGTCACCGACACCATGGCCGAGTGGCTCTCCGGTAGGTGAACGGTCGCCGGCACCAGGACCGAGTGGCTCTCCGGTAGGTGAACGGTCGCCGGCACCATGGCCGAGTGGCTCTCCGGCAGGTAAACGGTCGCCGGCGCCATGGCCGAGTGGCTCTCCGAAAGGTGAACGTTCACCGTCTCCATGGTCGAGTGGCTCTCCGAAAGGTGAACGGGATGCGGGGTCCAGGAGACCCTGCTGGGCTGTCCGGGTCGCACCGAGGCGGGTCGCTTCGCCCGGCGTACCTTCAGCGACGACGCCCGCGAGCCGGAGAGCCGACCCACCAGTGCGGGAGCCGGCCTGCCGCCTCGACCGGGACGGCAAGCTCGACCGGTGTTCATCCGCCTCGCCGAACTCGATGCCCGGCCGCCGCACCTCTTGCGCACAATGGAGGGATGAGCGAGGGCATCATTCTGTACGGGGATCAGGTGGAGGCCGTGGCCGAGGCGCTCCGGGAACTGAACCCCAGGTACGGGACGGACGTGCCGGTCCGGTGCTGCGAGGACGGGGCGGAGGCGGACGCCGTCCGGGAGGCGGAACCCGGCATCGACTGGTCGGTGGTCGAGATGTACCGGCCGGGTGTCGACCGGGCGAAGGCCACCGGCGACGGGCTCTGGTTGAACACGTCCCTGGTGACACCGGACCGGGCGGCCCGAGCGATCGAGAAGCCCGATCTGACGGCCTGGTACGAGATCGAGAACCCGACCCGGGTGGTCAGCGTGGACGGCGGGCCGCCCGCGGACGACTACAGCAATCTCACGATCGTCGTCCCGGAGGACCAGCGGCAGATCGTGCACGCGGTCCCGGAGGGCGGGACGAGACCGCCGTGCGTCTCGCCCGACGCGGACATGGTGATGCCTACGGGTGACCTGTGGGTATTGGTGCAGGCCCGCCAGCCGGACCGGATCCTGTGCCCGGAGTGCACAGCCCGCCACCCTTGACGGGGAACCGTCAGGCGCGGGAAATACGCGGATCATCGAGCCCGAACCCTCTACTGTGCCCAGGCAGGGCGAAGGCCGGGGAAGGGGAACCTGCCGGAAGGGCAGGCCCACCTGAGGACAGGCAACCTGTCGGGAGGGCAGGCCTGCCTGCGGACGGGAAACCTGCCGGCAAAGGAAGGCCCGTCTGCGGACGGGAAGCCCGCCGGGAAAGGGCGACGGGAGGCCCGCCGGGAAAGGGCGGACGAGAGGCCCGCCGGGAAAGGGCAGGCGGGAAGCTTGCCGGGAAAGGGCAGGCGGGAAGCCTACCGGGAAAGGGAAGTCCGGCCAGCAGAGAGAGGCCGGAAAGCGGCAAGCGATGAACGGGGACCAAGACGTGACGAACAACAGACCGGTGGCACTGGTGACCGGTGTGGGGCGGACCGTGGGGATCGGGGCCGGTATCGCGGCTCGGCTGGCCGCCTCCGGGTGGGATGTGGCGATCACCTACTGGGGTGGTTATGACGAGCGGATGACCTGGGGACCGGACACCGGCGCGCCCGAGGCGATCGTGAAGTCGTTCGCGGGGCGTGGGCTGGCGGTCGAGGCGGACCTCACCGATCCGGCGGCACCGGCGGCGATCTTCGATCAGGTGGAGGAACGGCTCGGGCCGGTCACCGCGCTGGTCATGAGCCACGCCGAATCGGTCGACTCGGGGCTGTTCGACACCGGCGTGGAGAGTTTCGACAGGCATTTCGCGGTCAACGCCCGCGCCTCCTGGCTGTTGATCCGGGAGCACGGGCTACGGTTCAAGGGCGCCCACGGCACCGGCCGGGTCATCGCCCTGACCAGTGATCACACGGTGGGGAACCTGCCCTATGGGGCGAGCAAGGGCGCCCTGGACCGGATCACCAGAGCGGCCGCTCACGAGCTGGCCCACCTCGGCATCACCTCCAACGTGATCAATCCCGGTCCGATCGACACCGGCTGGATGACCGACCAGGTCCGGGACGACTGCCTGGCGGCGACGCCTCTGCAGCGGCTCGGCACACCACAGGACACCGCGAACCTGGTCGAGTTCCTCTGCTCCGAGAAGGGGCAGTGGATCAATGGGCAGCTGCTGATGAGCAACGGCGGATTCGCCTGAGGAAAGCGCTTGCCCGCCCCGACAACCCCTGTCTAGGGTGGCTTAATACGTTTCATTAGGCGAGGTGCGGATTATGCATTCCGATCTTGAGGTGACCGGTCCGCACGGAGCGATCCCGGTCCGTGTCTTCGAGCCCGAGCGAGAGCCGGGCGCACAGCCGGGCGCAGGACCCGGGAAAGAAGCCGGGAAGGAACCCGGAGCGGTCCTCGTCTGGGCCCACGGCGGCGGCTTCCGGCACGGCGCCCTCGGCATGCCCGAATCGGATCATGTCGGCGCCGAGCTGGCCCGCCGGGCGAACGCGATCGTCTTCTCGGTCGGCTACCGCCTGGCCGTCGACGGCGTGCGCTACCCGATCCCGATCGACGACGTGCACGCCGTCTGGGAGTGGGTCACCGCCCGCGACGACCTGCCGTCCCGCAAGGCGATCGGCGGCGCGAGCGCAGGCGCGGCCCTGGCCCTGGCCAGCGCACTGAGGTCCCGGGACGAAACCGAGGCCCGAAAAGAATGCAAGGCCCGGGACGAGAGCAAGGCCGAGGACGAAAGCGAGGCCCGGGACGAGAGCAAGGCCGAGGACGAAAGCGAGGCCCGGGAAGGAAGCGAGGCCCGGGAAGAAGGCGGGGCCGAGGAAGGAAGCGGGGCCCGGGGAGGAAGGATCCCGGATCTGATCCTCCTGGCCTACCCGTTCGCGCACTTCCCGGTGCCGACTCTGGGGCTGGGGCGCCACCAGGAGGAGATCGAGGACATGGTCCGCAACTACGTGGGCCGGATCAGCGACCTCCCGCCGGACGCCCTGCCCGGCGCGGCCCGCCTCGACGGCCTCCCTCCGGTGCACATCGTCCTCTCCGAGCACGACGACCTGCGCCCCTCCGGTGAGCTGCTGGAACGACAGCTGCGCGAGGTCGGTGTCGAGGTCGAGTCGCTGCTGGCCCGCGGTTCGACACACGGCCACTTCAACCGGCCGCTGGAGGAGCCCGAGCCGGTCGACGTCTCGCTGGGGTTCTTCGCGAGCGCGTTACGCGTACCGCAGCAGGCTCCGAAGTGGTTGAAGAAGGCCGATGCGGAGCCGCGGATCGAATTCGGCGCCGACTACAACCCCGAGCAGTGGCCGCGCGAGGTGTGGGCGGAGGATGTGCGGGCCATGCGTGAGGCCGGCGTCACCGTCGTCTCGCTGGGGATCTTCTCGTGGGTGCGGCTGGAACCCGACGAGGGCCGGTACGACTTCGGCTGGCTCGACGACATCATCGAGCTGCTGCACGCCAACGGCATCCTGGTCGACCTGGCTACTCCGACCGCGTCGCCGCCACCGTGGCTGACCACGAAGCATCCGGAGATCCTGCCGGTCGACGTGGACGGCCGCACGGTGTGGCCGGGCGCGCGCCAGCATTGGCGGCCCACGTCGCCGGTCTTCCGCGATCACGCGCTGCGACTGGTCCGCAAGATCGCCACCAGGTACCAGGGGCATCCGGCCGTCACCGCCTGGCACGTCAACAACGAGCTGGGCTGCCACAACGTCCACGACTACTCCGACGACGCGGCGCGCGCGTTCCGGATCTGGCTGCGGAAGCGGTACCGCGATCTGGACACCTTGAACAGCGCGTGGGGGACCGCGTTCTGGTCGCAGAACTACAGCGACTGGGACCAGCTCCTGCCGCCGCGGTTCGCCAACGGGCCGGTCAACCCGACCCAGCAGCTCGACTTCCAGCGGTTCTCGTCGGACGCGCTGAAGGACTACTACCTGGCCGAGCGCCGGATTCTGCGGGAACTCACCCCGGACGTCCCGGTGACCACGAATTTCATGGTCGCCGGGGACATCAACGGGATGAACTACCCGGACTGGGCGGCCGAGGTCGACTTCGTCGCCAATGATCACTACACCCGGCCCGGCCCGCAGTCCCGTGACGAGCTGTCGTTCTCGGCCAACCTGACCGGCAACCTGATCGCCGGGCGGCCCTGGTTCCTGATGGAGCACTCGACGAGCGCGGTCAACTGGCAGCCGGTCAACATCCCGAAACTGCCCGGCGAGCTGGAGCGGGATTCGCTCACCCACGTCGCCCACGGTGCCGACGGCGTGTGTTTCTTCCAGTGGCGCGCGTCGAAGGCGGGTGCCGAGAAGTACCACTCGGCGATGCTGCCGCACGCCGGGACCGACAGCGCGCTCTTCCGGGCGGTCACCGATCTCGGCGCGCGGTTGCGGTCACTTTCGGACATCGCCGGGATTGCTCGTACGCCGGCGCAGGTGGCCGTGGTGATCGACTACGAGTCGTGGTGGGCCGCCGAGCTGGATTCGCACCCGACCGACCGGCTGCGCTACCGCCGGGAGGCGCTGGACTGGTACACCGCGCTGCTCGACCGGGGCATCCGCGCCGACGTCGTCCCGATCACCGCCGATCTGAGCGGATATCGCCTGGTCGTGGCCCCGATCCTGCACGTGGTCCCGGTTCCACTGCAAGAGCGGTTGCGGTCGTACGTCGGATCAGGCGGTCACCTGGCCACCACCTACTTCTCCGGCATCGTGGACGAGAACGACCACGCGTGGCTCGGCGGTTACCCGGGCGCGCTGCGGGATCTGCTCGGCATCCGGGTCGAGGAGTTCACCCCGCTGCTCGACGGGGTGACCGCCCCGCTGACCAACGGCACGTCCGGCACCCTGTGGTCGGAGCGTGTCGACGTGACCGACCCGGCCGTCAAGGTCCTCGCCACGTACGACCACGGCGGCCCGGCCGTCACCCGGCGTGCGGTGGGGGAGGGCTCGGCGTCCTACGTCTCCACCCGTCTGGGCCCGGCCGGCCTGGCCCCGGTCCTCGACGACCTCCTGCCCGCGGCGGGTGTCGACAGCGAACTGCCGCCCGAGCTGCGGGGCCGGGTGGAGCTGGCGGTCCGTGGCCGGGCCCGCTTCCTGATCAACCGCACCGATCAGCCGGTCGACCTGTCGTCGCTGCCCGGAGTGCCGGACGACCTCCTGCCGGCCCGCGGCGTGGTGGTCGTCCGGTGATCCGGGATCAGGGGTGCAGCGGTGCCGCCGTCTCGGAGATCTTCAGCGAGGGCACCCGCTTGTAGTGGTGCCGTTCCTTGACCTCCTGGTGGAGCTGGGCGGCGGGCCAGCGCAGCCACTTCTCGTCCGCGGCGGCGATGACCCGGCCGTCGGCATGCCGGACGGTGGAGATCATCAGGTGCTCGTGCATCTGGTCGGAGACCCGTAGGGAGGTGCCGTCGGCCGATCGGTTCACCGTCCGCTGCGAGTCCCAGGCGTTCCAGGTGTCGACGGCGCTCGGGAACCAGATGATCTCCAGGTCGACGACCGCGTCGCTGTCGGTGGTCGTGTACTGGAACTCGGCGGTGTGCTCGCACCCCTGGTACCGGCCCGCGCAGCCCTGCAGATCGGTGGCCGAGACCCGGGTCAGGTCGTCGCCCTGGAGACGCATGGTGACCTCGGGGAAGATGTGCGTCGTCATGATCACCGCGTCGGCGCTGTCGTCGTGGTTGTCGACGTAGGTGAAGATACCGCCCAGCACGAGGGTGGCGAACACCAGCAGCCCCGGAACGATGCCGGATCCGGAGCCGACCACCCGGGCGATGAACATGCCGAGCAGCAGCAACACGCCGCCCACCGCGAGCGTGCCGATTCCCCACAGCATCCCGGAGCTGAGCTCGGTCGAGCCGTCACCGGTCATCCGGGTCCGCGGGTCGGGCGCCAGCAGGAACACGACCGTGAGGGTGGCCGTCCCCAGCACCAGCAGGACGATCCGGCCGCGGATGCCACAGTGCCGGAACGAGAATCCGGCGCCCAGCCCGAACACCAGAGTGAGCATGACCAGCATCCAGCCGACGACGGCCAGGCCGCCGTCGTGGCATCCGGTCACCCAGCAGGCCGCGGCGGCGAGTGCGTCACCGGCGGCCGTGGACGATGACCCCAGACCGAATCCGATCAGGGCCGCCAGGAGCACCCCGCCGAGGCCCGCGAACCACCAGTGCACCGGCTCCCCGGTCCGGACCGGCGGTGGTGCGGGCTCGACACGTCGATTGCGGTTCTTGCGCTTCGTTGCCATCGGGGTCCGATGATACGAAACGATCAACAGTCCCCGGCCGGTCGCTCCCGGATGATCTCGGTGTCGCCGGCCTCGGTGACCCGGCGGGCGGCCTCGGTGAACCCGGCCTTCTCGGCGACCCGGCCGGACGCGAGGTTGCGGACGTCGTGCACGATCGCCACCTTGGTGATGCCGGGAAGTGCCGACACGACCCGGGTCAGCGTGCGCACCGCGGCGGTCGTGTGGCCCCGGCCGGCGAACGGGGTGCGCAGCCAGTAACCGATCTCCATGGTGTCCGGGCCCCGCCGGGTGTGCAGGCCGATGCTGCCGATCAGGTCGCCGATCGTGGTGAAGACCGCGTACTGGAAGTCGGTGCCCTTCTCCCACCGCTGGTCGGAATCGGCCAGGTAGGCGCGGGCGCTCGCCAGCTCGTAGTCGTCGGCCGCCCACGGCAGGAACGGTTTCAGCTCGGGCAGCGACTCCCGGACCGCGGCGGTCAGCTCCTCGGCCCAGGCCAGTTCCCAGCGCTTGAGGACCAGGGCGCCGGCGTTGATCATCTCGGGTGGTTCCATGCCCCGGATTCTGCCGTCCCGGAATGATCCGGCGCACGCCTATACCGCTGGGTAGGGACGAGGATCCGGCCGTGGCCGGATCCGCCGGGCGCCGGTGTTGACGAGACTTCAGGGCATGTTGATGACGACATCGCCCGGAACCCAGTACCACCACCTCGCCCGCACCCCGTCCCACCGGTGGTGGCGGCCGATCCTCGGTACCGTCGTCCTGCTCGTGCTCGGTGCCGTCGTCATGCTCGGCTCCTATCTCGCCTACGTGGCGGTCGCCGCGGCCACCGGTCAGCCGGACGGTCCGGACGGCACGGCCAGTTTCGGCCCGCTCGGCGAACTCGCGATCGGGTTCCTCGCGATCGGCGCCCTGCTGCCGGTGATCATGCTGGTCGCCCGGCTGACCCAGGACCGCCCGGCCGGCAGCCTCTCCTCGATCGAGGGCCGGATCCGCTGGCGGTGGCTGCTGACGTGCCTGCCGGTCGCGGCGGCCGCCATCACGATCTTCCTGGCCGGTGGCGTGGTGCTGTCCGCACTGACGGGAGTCGACGCCGAACTCGACGAGCCGCTCGCCGGATGGGGCCCGTTCCTCACCGCGACGGCGGTCCTGCTCCTGGTGGTGCCGTTCCAGGCGGCGGCCGAGGAGTACATGTGCCGGGGCTGGCTGCTGCAGGCGGTCGGCTCGGTGATGCGCCGCCCGTGGGTGCCGATCGTCTTCCAGGCTCTGGTCTTCGCCGCATTGCACGGCTGGGGTACACCGTTCGGCTTCTTCGACCTCGCCGTTTTCGGCACGATTGCCGGCTGGCTGACGGTGCGGACCGGCGGTCTGGAGGCGGCGATCACCCTGCACGTGATGAACAACCTGTTGAGCAGTGTGATCGCGGCGGCGTTCGGGCAGTTGACGATCGACGAGACCGCGGCGGACATGCCCTGGCAGATGGCCGCGGTGGACTTCCCGGTGCTGCTCGGATTCGCCGCGGTGATCGTGTGGCTGTTCAACCGCCGGGAGGCGAAGAAGCGGAACTACGAGCTGGTCGGAAGCGGCCAGTAATATGCCGTACCTCTCCAAAGAGGAATAACCGGAATATCGTCGCGCCAAGAAGATCAAATCGGGCAAATTCTGTTAAGAACGTCACTATTCACCCCTGTTTTGTTGGAGCCGGGCCCATCGACGTGGTTACCGTCGGCCAGTCCCGCGTTGCGGGCACCGTGATCGGACCGCCGAGTCCTGCCGCCGGTCACGGAACGAAACCTGACGGCAGGAGCGGGGGAACCACTTTTTACGGCGCGTGGAATCTTGCGCCTTGGGGTGAAGCCGTGTGTGTGACACGGCCGGGATTGATCGTCCCGAACCCGACAGCTCACCTCGTAGGCGTGGAGGATCCCCCATGTCTCGGATCGGTAGTAGACGAGTGCGCCTTGCCCTGACCATGGTCACGGCGGGAATCACCGGAGCCGGCATCGTCCTGAGCGGCGCCTCCCCGGCGAGCGCGGCGGCCCGGCAGGTCAACTGGGACGTCGTCGCCAAGTGCGAGTCCGGCGGCCGCTGGAACATCAACACCGGCAACGGGTACTACGGCGGCCTGCAGTTCAGCCGCAGCACGTGGAAGTCCAACGGCGGCGGCAAGTACGCCTCCACCGCCGACAAGGCCAGCAAGGCCGAGCAGATCACCATCGCGAACAAGATCCACGCGAAGCGCGGTCTCAGCCCGTGGCCGACGTGCGGCAAGAAGAAGGGCGTCTACAAGAAGGTCACGGCGAAGAAGCCGTCGGCCTCGAAACCGTCCACCGCCAAGACCTACGTGGTCCGCTCCGGGGACACCCTCGCCTCGATCGCCAAGAAGCACAAGATCAATGGCGGTTGGCGTACGCTCTTCGCATTGAACAAGAGCATTCTCGACAGCCCGAGCCAGATCTTCCCCGGGCAGCGCATCAAGCTCTGACCCCGGATGTGATCGGCGCGCTGTCGGCCAGGTTCGACGTCGCACCCGCGCTCGCCTGCGCGCCGATCACCCTCGGCCTGATGAACCAGAACTGGCGCTGGACGACCGCGTCCGGGGACTACGCCGTCAAGCGGTTGCGGGACGCCGGCCCGGATGCGGTCCGCCGTCAGCAGCAGGTCCTACCGGTGCTGGCGGCGCACGGCATCCCGGTCGCGGTGCCGTTCGGTCTGACCGAACTGGACGGCGACTGGTACACGATCGCCCCGTGGCTGCCCGGTGAGCACGTCCACGGCACCGGCCTCAGCCTGTCCGCGTGTCACGAACTCGGGCGGGTCGTCGGCCTGGTCCACACCGTGCTGCGCGAGGCGCTTCCCGTCGCTGGACCGTCCACACTGCCGCCGGCGCGGTCGGTTTCGGACACGATCACCGAGTTCGAACGGCTCGCGGCCGCCACCGGGGACACCGCGTTCGACAGGTTCGCCCGCGCCGAGATCGGGCGGCGGCTCCGGCTGCTGCCGTCGATCGCACACCTGCGGCCGGAACCGGGAGCCGAGGACCCGATCGGCTGGACACACGGCGATCTGACCCCGCTCAACCTGCTCTTCACCGGATCGGACGTGACCGGGATCCTCGACTGGGACCGGCTCGCCGCGCGACCCTACGGGCGGGAGGTCATCCGTACGGCCGCAATCGTCTTTTTGTCCCGGGAAGGTCTCGATCTCGACCGGGTGTCGGCTTTCAGCGCCGGATATCGCAGCCGGGTCGCCATCTCCGGCGAGGCGTTGCGGGACGCCGCCCACCGCCGCTGGTGGGAATACGCCACGGACACGTATTTTCTGCGCCGGCACTACGACCAGGGCGACAGCGGCTGTGACCACCTGTTCCGCAGCTCCTCGGCCCTGCTGCGCTGGTGGACCGAGAATCGGGAACGGGTCGCCGGATCGCTCACCGGATTTCGCTGAAGAACGCGCACAGGTCGCCGATCAACAATTCCGGGACCTCCAGGGCGGGGAAATGGCCGCCGCGATCGTGTTCGGCCCAGAAACGGATGTCCGGATAACGGCGCGCCGCCCACCGCCGGGACGGGCGGGGCGATTCCCGAGCGAAGATCGAAGCCCCTGCCGGTACGTTCACCGGAGTCACGTCCCGGCCGTCGATCCACGCGCCGACCCGCTCGATGCTCTCCGCGTAGAGACGGGCCGAGGAGGCCGCCGTGCCGGTCAGCCAGTACAGCGTCACCTGGTCCAGCACCTGGTCCCGGGTCAGGCCGTCACCCCAGGACAGCAGTTTCTCGGCCATCCACGCGCACAGGCCGGTGGGGGAGTCCAGCAGCGCGTACCCGATCGTCTGCGGCGCGGTCCGGTGCATCTCCGAGTAGCCCGACTCGTTCCGGCCACGCCGGTGCGCCTCGTCCCGGGCGGCCTGTTCGGAATCGGTCAGGACGTCGTCGGGCGCCGGACCGGCCAGCGGTGGGATCAGGTGGATGCCGGCGACCTGCTCCGGATGCCGGGCGGCCAGACAGCTGGAGATGCTGGTGCCCCAGTCGCTGCCGGCCGCCCCGTAGCGCCGGTAGCCCAGGCCCGCCATCAGCTTCGCCCAGGTGCCGGCGATCCGCTCGATACCCCAGCCCGGCTCGAACGGCTTGTCACTGAACCCGTAACCGGGCAGAGACGGGATCACCACGTCGAACCCGGCGTCGGTCAGCGGTTTCGCCAGTCCCGCCAGTTCCAGCACCGACCCGGGCCAGCCGTGCGTGAGGATCAGCGGAAACGCACCCGGTTCCGGCGACCGGGCATGCAGAAAATGAATGCCGAGACCGTCCACATCGGCCCGGAACTGCCCGACGGCGTCGAGTTGCCGCTCAGCCTCCCGCCAGTCGTAGCCGTCCACCCAGTAGGCGCAGAGCTCCCGCACCGTCTGCACCGGAATCCCCTGCCCCCAGCCGGCCACGGGGGAGGCCTCCGGCCAGCGGGCGTTGTGGATCCGCTGTCTAAGCTCAGCGAGATGGGAGTCCGGCACCCGGTGATGGAACGGCTCGATCCTCATCGGTCGATTGTCCTCGATCCAGGTGCACGGGCCGTCGTCATCACGTCTCTGCTGGGGGAGGCCACGTGACCCGCCGCGCCAAGCCCGTCCCGCCGCCCGGCGCTCCCGACCACCACGCCGAGTCCGTCGCACGGGATCCTGCTCCTGCCTCTGGCGAGCACGTCGCGGCTGTCCGGCGGGACATGCTCGACCATCTGCGCCGGACCTGGGGATTCACCGGCGACCTGACCTGGCGGGAGACCGGCCCCGACTCGTGGGTCGCCACATGTTGATCAACGCGCTGGTGGACGGGCTGGTGAAGAACCCGGCGCTGCCGGAGACCCTGGTGCGGCGGCTCATCCGATGGCGGGGCGGGTCCGGCGGGATCGCCGGGCGGGACGACCTCAGCGCCGTGACCGTCGAGGAGATCATCACCACCGGTGACCACCGTATTCTTCACACCCTGGCGCTCAACCAGGCCATGTCGGGCGAGGTGAAGCTGCGACTCGCCCGGCTGGGGGATCCGAGCGTGCGGGCGGCACTCGCGCTCCGGTCCGAGCACGGGCCGAGGGAACTCTTCGAGCTGCTGGCGGGCGACTCGGGCAAATCAGTCAAGGAGTATCTGGCCCAGAACGGCCGGGTGCCGGAGGACATCCGGGCTCGGTTGGCCGACGATCCCGATCCGAAGATCCGGGCGACGCTCGCACAGTACTGGAACGGGGCGCCGGAACAGATCCGGCGAAAGTTGCTCACCGACCCGTCGCCGGAGGTGCGGGCCGCGGCCTGCTCCACCTACTTCCGGTTCCTGCCCCACCCGACACCACCCGCCGACCTGGTCCCGGCCCTCCTCGCCGACCCGCTCACCCGAGCCGGAGCCGCCCGCCACGCAGTCCTGACCCCGCCGCCCCACCCGGCCCACCCGGCGCGGCCGACCGCAGACCCGGCCCATGCCGCGCAGCCGGGTGCGGGTCGGGGTCGTCCCGTGCGGCCGACCGCGGAGCCGGGCCTTGTCGCGGGGCTGGTTGCTGATCCGGACTATCAGGTGCGGCGGGAGCTCGCCCGGCATCCGACTCTGCCGCCCGCGGCCAGGGACCTTCTGGCTGTGGATTCCAGCGCGGCCGTCCAGGTTGTGCTCTTCGGCCGGGAGGATTTGCCGGCGCACCTGCGGTGGGCGATCCACGAGTTCGTCGAGCGGCGGGCGGCGAACCCCGTCGACCTGGTGAGCAGTGACCTGGAGGATGATCTGCTGGAACAGGTCATCGAGGACAACATGGCCATCGACGAGCTGCGGCTGGGCTCGCTGCCGTGGGTGACCGCGGATCCGCTGCCGCACGTCACCTCCCGGTACATCGGGTTTCGAGTGGCCGCCGCGCGCGCCGCCGACACCCTTCCGCCGGAGGCCGTCCGGACCCTGTTGGACGATGAGGATCTCGACGTCCGGCGAACGGTGCTGTCCCACGCCCCGCACCTGGTCGAACCGGCCACCGCTGAGCAGATCGAGCGGGAGTGGTCCAGCAGGCGCCGCAAGGTTCGGTGGCGGCCCGCCGACAGCTACCCGTTCCCGCCGGAGTCGTTGCGCCACTTCGCGACCGACCCGAACCCGCGGATCCGCGATCTCGCCGTGACCGATCCTGATCTCCCGGTCCCGGTGCTGACCGCCCTGGCCGCCGACACCGACCCGAGCGTGCGCCAGGTGGTCGCCGGGCATCCCCGGTTGCCGGTCGAGGTCCTGCTCACCCTCCTCGAGGACGACGCCGGGCACGTGGCGACAGCCGCTGCCGCGTCACCGTCACTGCCACTCCCGACGATGGAGGAGATCCTCAACCGCGCCGGCCTCTGACAAGACCGCGGCCCGCCAGCCCGCCGGCCCGTCGATGACGTCAGTTCCAGCTGGTGGCGGTTACGGCGGCCGTCTTGCAGTTCTCGCACAGGTAGAGGCTGCGGAAACCGTCGCCGTGTTCGCGGACCATGCTCGTCACCGTGGCGACGTGGAACATCAGGCGCTCGCACTTCGGGCATGCCGGGTTCGGGTACAACCCGATCGGCGGTCCGCCCGCCGTGCCGACCACACCCGGCGTGGAGTGGATGTGGCCGTTGGAGTAGACCAGGCCGGGACCATATGGCCGGAGCACCACACGGCCGAGGCCGAACGACCGATCGTCCTGGAACGTGAACCCGTCGTCGTCTTCCTCGTCATCCTCCCCGTCCGTCAGTTCGACGAGCACGTCGTGATAGCGGCCGCCCGGATCGACGGCGGCGAACAGCGTCCACCGATCGGTCGACTCGGGCGCCACCAGGTGGGCGTGCGTCGCCGGCCAGGACGGCAGGCCGGGGATCTCGTCGAGCCGCACCGACAGGTAGTGCCAGACCGCCGGAGCATCCGCGACGACAGAGATCGGCAGCCCGACCGGATGATCCGCCCCGGGGAATCCGCCCACCTCCAGGAAGATCGCCCGCCGCTCGGGAGTGAACCGCCGCTCGGCCGGCCCGTGCGGGGGAACCCAGAGGCCACAGTCCTCGAACTCCGAGCGGTCACCACCGGCCCGCACCCGCTCGGCGACCGCGGTCAGCGCCGCCGGAGTGCCGATCGCCGCGAGCATCCACGCGGACCGGAAGTCGTCGGCGGGCCGCCCGGCCAGGATCTCCACACACCGGTCCGAGGCACCGGCGAACAGCACGCACAGGTCGTCATAATTCACCTCGAAGCGGTCGGCGAACGACTCGGCGACCGTCTCCTGAAATGGCCGGAACTGATCAGGGTCGGTGCCGGCCAGCCGCGCGAAGTCGTCACTGCTCGCGGGCAGCTGATCGAGCAGCGCCGCTACGTCGGGAACCATGCCCCGAGGCTATCGGCCGGGTCCGACATCTTCTCCCTCGTACAGAAGCCGCAGGGATTGTGCCGTTGATCTCATCATCTCGCGCAGGGCCGGCGGCGCGAGCACCTCGATGTCGCCGCCGAGGCGCAGGAACTCGGCGTGGGCGTGGTTGATCGACTCGATCGGGAGGGTGACCGTGGTCCAGCCGTCGTCGTCCGGTGGCCCGACGGCGGCGTCGACCTCGCGGGACATCGCGCGTGTCATCAGGTAGGGGATGCGGCTGAGCGCGGCGGGCGCGAGCCGGACGGTGGCGTGGTCGCGGTGCAGTCGCCGTTCGAAGTCGACGGCCCACTCGGCCCAGGTCGCGGCGAGATCGAAATCGGACGGCCGCTCGAAGGTCTCATCGAGGACGGTGAGTTCCAGAACCGTCGCCACCCGATAGGTCCGGATGTCCTGGCCGGCCAGAGCGAGGAAATACCAGACCCCGGCTTTCAGTACGATCCCCAACGGCGAGACGACGCGCTCGACCTCGCGGGGTTCGCGCCAGCGCCGGTACCGCATCCGCACCCGCCGCCGGTTCCACACCGCTCCGGCCAGCGCGGCCAGCTCCGGATGGCTCTCGGTCTCCCGGAACCAGCCCGCCGGGTCGAGGTGGAACCGGTCCCGGATCTCGTCGACGTGCCTGCTCAGCCGGGCCGGGAGCGCGGCACGCAGCTTGAGTTCGGCGGTGGTCAGCACCGCGCCGAGGCCGAGTTCGGCGGCGGCCGACGGCACCCCGGCCAGGAAGATCGATCCGGCCTCCTGCTCGGTGAGCCCGGTCAGCTTCGTCCGGTAGCCGTCGACCAGCTGATATCCGCCGTTCGCGCCCAGCTCGGCGTAGACCGGCACGCCCGCCGCGCCGAGCGCCTCGATGTCGCGGTAGACGGTCCGGATCGAGACGCCCAGCTCGCCGGCGATCTGGTGCGCGGTGAGCCGGCCCCGGTCCTGGAGCAGCAGGACCACCGAAAGGAGTCGACTGGCACGCATTCCCAGAAGACTGCCACAAGATGTCAGTCATGGCTGACAGGGTGGGTGCTGACGAAAGGGGCACCACCATGGCACTCGCCACGTACACCGGCTTCTCCCTGGACTGCGACGACCCGGCGGCGCTGTCCGACTTCTACGTGAAGTTGCTCGGCATGGAGGTGGCCTACACCAGTGACGAGTTCATCTACCTGGGTGCTCCCGGCAACGGCATCGGATTTGTGAAGGTGGCGAAGTACGTGCCGCCGACATGGCCGGAATCGGACGTGCCGAAGCAGGCGCACATCGAGCTGGGGGTCGCGGAACTGGAGGCCGGCGAGGCCGCGATCCTGGCCATCGGCGCGACGAAGCCGGAGCACCAGCCGCAGCCGGACCGCTGGCGGGTGCTGCTCGACCCGGCCGGCCACCCGTTCTGCATCTCCGTCATGGGCTGACTTCAGCAACGGAACAGGGGGTGACGTGGTCACCCCCTGTTCCGCCGTCAGCGTTGGTAGACCTCCAGTTCGAACAGGGACAGGCCGTACTGGGTCGCCCTGGTCACGCTGGTCAGGCGGACATAGCGGGCGGTGCCCGGGGTGAATGCCACAACGTCCTCGCCACCGTTACCGCCGGTCACCGAGGCGACCGGGGTCCAGGTGGTTCCGTTGGCCGAGGTCTCGATCCGGTACGCCGACGCGTACGCCGACTCCCAGAAGAGCCGCACCCGGCCGACCGTCGCCGAGGCTCCGAGATCCACCCGGATCCACTGGCCCTCGGACCAGTCGCTGGCCCACCTGGTCGACATGTTGCCGTCGATCGCGTTCGCCACCGGGTAACCATTTTCGGACGCCGAGGCGGTCACGGTCCTACCGGACGCCAGGTTGGCGATGTTGTCACCGCGCTTGGCGGGGAAGGACACCACCTGCTGGTACGTGGGACGGTTCTGCCACGAGATCAGCGGATGCGTGATGCCGCCGAGCGGGGACTGCAGGATCGCGTCGGCGCACCACTGGTTCCCGGCCGCGCACCGGGTGTCGCCCGGATAGGTGGTGGCGGCCGGCTCGGCGATCGCGGCGGACAGGCTGGTCAGCAGTGCGGTGCGGCAGGCGCTGACGGTGCCGCCGCCGCAGTACTTCGTCGACCAGTTCGGCACCGTGTCACCGAGCACCGCGCGGAGATCCTTCTCCACCCAGCCCCACCACCCGTACTGGAAGGAACTGCCCTTGTGTCCCTGTGCCGCGTTGGCGGAGTGCGGCAGCGTGGAGACCTGGCCGGTCTGCCCGCCGGACGGCGACTCGTTGATCTGCAGCGTGTCGACGAGCGAGGTGAACAGTCCGGTGCCGAGCCCGCTGGAGAACTGGGCGGTGACCAGTTTCGGCCACCAGGCGTCGAGGATCCGGATCGCGTCGGCGTCCGTGTAGGCCTTGCTGCCCGCCGCGGTCTCCTTGCGGAGGGCCCCGTTGGCCAGCCACGTGCGCAGTTTGGTCAGCGCGGCGGCCTGGGTGGAGTCGGTCACCGTGGTGGTGTCGATCATCCGGAGCAGGCTGGGCAACACCTCTTTACCCCGAAGATCGGTCAAACCCGCCTGCTGTACGACCTTGAGCAGCGACGCCCGGTCGTACTTGGTCCCGGCGGCGATCCCGGCTTTCAACGGCGCGTCGAGCAGGTCACCGCGTTGCACCGATCCGAAGCTGAAATTGCCGTCCGCTGCCGAGTATCCGGCAGCCTGCTTGTTGTTCCAGCTCACGAAGTAGTCCTGATTCACCGCCTGCACGTGCGCGCTCGCCGGGCGGATCCCGGTCCACTCCTGGGCGGCGTCACCCCAGGCCGGCAGGTTCGGGTCGGCGGTCGCCGGGCGGATCGGCTCGGTGCCGGAGGTGAACAGCGCGGTGTCCGCCGAGTTCACGTAGAACCAGTTGAACCCGAACGCGATGTTCGACGCCGACGCCGTGAACGCGGCCGGCGTGCCCATCTGGGCCGGCTCGTTGAACATCTGGAAACCGATCGCCGAGTCCGCCTCGTGGCCGTACGTGGACCGCAGGCTGGTGAACGCGACGGGCGTGCCGCCGACCTTGCCACGCCAGCTGACCAGGCCATACTTGGTGCGCAGCACGGTCAGGCGGTACGAGCCGGCCGCCGTCGAGTCGGCTGTCGTCGGCGTCCACGCGTTGCTGCGGCTCAGCGTCTCCATCGCGGTGCACGTGCCGTGGTGGAGGTAGGACGTCGACGCCGTGGTCGGGGTGCTGCCGTCGGCGTTGCAGAGCCGGATCGCGTAGGTGTCGGTGATGTCCTGCACCGACGACGTGGCGCTCCACGCGTAATCCGGGCCGCGTCCCAGCAGTGTGTAGAGGTTGAGTCCGCTGAACGCGACACCCCGGCTGCTGATCCCCGGGCCCTGCAGCTCCTGCAACATCAGCAACTGCGGGGCGAAATAACCGGTCTGCGGGCCGAAAACCGCGACCGGATGCCCGGTTGCCGAGTTCGCGGCGCTGACCACCGCGGCGTTCGACATGCCGCGCTGTGCACTGTCGATCGTCAGGTTGCTCAGCGAATCGGCGATCGCGCTGGTGCCGGACACCCCGGTCGCGGCGCTTCCGGTCCGGTCGTAGACCAGCGGCTCGGGGGTGGCGGTCCCGGCATCCGGCATGGCCACGCCCGAGGCGTTCGGATCCCCGCCGCCGTACGGGAAACTCTGACCCGCGTGCAGGGTCAGCACCGCCTCCGGGTCGTTCTGCGAACGGAACTGCTGCCACACCTGGTCACCGGCGGTGTTGCCGTACTTCGCCCGGGCCGCGACCCGGACCAGCGCCGACTGCATCTCGGTGCCGCCACCGCCGCCGAACAGGCCACCGATCACACCGGCGATCGCGATCAGGTCGGTCGGCACGAAGTCGACCGGGCCGCCCGCGTTGGTCACCGCATCCAGGTGACCGGTCAGCACGTACTCACCCGGGCAGTTCCGGGCGGCCATGCAGTCGTCGATGAACAGGTTGATGCCGGCCAGATATTGCAGGACGTCGTCGTAAAGTTGCGCCCCTCGCGTCCCGGAGGCCCGCAAGGTGTTGATCTGATTTTGCAGGTCGGTTTCCGTGTACGGTGAGTTACGCCAGACGCTCTGCTCCAGATCGCGGTTGCCGGCTGCGCCACCGGCGAAACTCGTCAGGCTGCCCCGGGCCACGTGCCGCATCAGGTCCATCAGGAACAGGCGGTCCTGCGCGCCCGCGTAACCCGCGCCGAACATGGTTCCGGCCCTGGTCGTGCCGGTGATGTGCGGGATGCCCAGGGCCTTGTCGCGGACGATCGTGACATCGGAGCGAGGGGATTTCGTGCTCGCCACGTTCGCCGCCGCCACGCCGTACGACGCGTCGTTGAAGAAGGTGTTGATCTGTTGCGGGGTCAGGCCGGTGTAACTGTAGGTGAGGTTGGCGTAGGGGGCCAGCTGGTTGCTCGCGTTGGCGGGCATCGTGCCGAACGCCTGGTGGGCGAGGATCGTGGCCAGGTCGGCGTTGCCGTTCTGACCCGGCGGCAGGATGTCGGAGCATTCGCCGAGGCAGTAGTCGTTGGTGGCGTACGCCGCCACGGCCGGTTGGGGGTCGGCCGTGACGGCGAGCGTCGCGGGGATGATCAACAGGGCGGTGAGAGCGCTCGCGCTCGCCAGAGAAAGAGATCGGCGCATGGGGTTCCCTTCGGGGCACGCCGGAATACGCGAAACTTTCTCGGGATGTTAGGACATTGACGATTGTGAAGGCTAGCTCTCGTTAAGGAATCGGGTGGCCTCGATGATCGCGTGGTCGGTCAGGATCGGGTCGTGGCGCGGGCCGACGTCACGCATGAAGGCGTGCTCACCACCGGTGAAGACGTGCAATTCCAGGTCGGTCAGGCCCTCCGCGTACAGCCGTTGCAGGATCGCCAGCCGGGCGTCCGCCGGGACGTGCGGATCCTGACTACCGAAAACGATCATCAGGCGGCCCTGGATCTCGCCGGCCCGCTGCAGGCTGCCGGCGTCCGCGTCCTTGCCGAGCGCGCCGTTGTGCAGTCCCGTCGGGTAGAAGCAGATCGTCGCCTCCACCCGGGAGTCGAAGGCCGCCCGGAACGCCAGATGCCCGCCGATGCAGAACCCGGTCACGAAGATCCGGTCCACGTCGTCCCGATCGGACAGATGATCCAGAACGGCCAGCCGGTCCGCGTCGAACCCGGCGACGCTGGTGGTGGCCGCCCCCTCCAGCCCGCGTTGCTTCCCGGCGTCGTCGAACTCCAGGGCCACGCCGCCCAGGTTCCCGTGCGGATAGATCTCCGGCACGGCGACGAGGAAACCGGCGCCGGCCAGCCGCCGGGCGGTGCGCAGGGTCGACTCGGTCCGCTGAAAGATGTCGGTGTAGAGCAGAAGCCCCGGCCAGGACCCACCCGTCGCGGGTCTGATGACGGTGGTCCGGATGTCCCCGATGCGGACGTCGCTCTCAGTCAACTTCATGATCAACACAATACCGACCCAAATCGGTCACCCGCCCCTCATGATGCCGGTCCGCCCAGTCGCCTATCCGTCTTGCCACCCCCTTGTCATGCCATCCGCGCTTCTCGCCGCTTGTTCCTCCGCGCCGTTTGTCCCTCCGCGCCGTTTGTCCCTCCGCGCCATTTGTTTCTCCGCGCCGCTTGTTTCTCCGCGCCGCTTGTTCCTCCGCGCCGCTTGTCCCTTGTGTCGTCTGCCCCTTCTCGGACCTTGCCCGCTATGCCACTTGTTTGTCTGTCATCACCCTCCCGATCTCCTTCGGGGCCGGCCGCTCACCTTCACCTCCCTGCACATTTGCGGCGTTTGAATATCGACATCGACTTCCTGACCGGCGCTCACCGTTGCCTGATCGCCGCGCCGGGTCGTGCTGCGTTGCGCCGGTTCGTGCTGCGCTGGGCCGGGTTGCGCCGGGTCGTGCTGCGCTGCGCCGGGTTGCGCCGGGTCGGGTCGCAGTGCGCCGTGTCGAGTCTCGTCGCGTCGTCGGGAAAATCGGCGGGGCATCGTCGGCCGGATCGCTTGACCGGCTGATTGGTCGGGGTTGATTAGTATCCGGGCGGTGCCGAGTACCTTTCCCACACATCCCGCTGCGATCCTTCCGCTGAAACTCTGGAGGCCGCGCTGGTTCGACGGCGTAGCCCTGGTTCTCGGAGCCGCCTCACCCGACATCGCCTACCTGGTGGACGGCAGCGGCCTACCCGTCTGGCCGCTGTCCCACCAATGGCACGGCCTGTTCCTGTTCTGCCTGCCGGTGACCTTGCTCGGCTGCTTCCTGACCCGCCGAGCCGCCCCGGCCGTCGCCGCCCATCTGCCGTCCGGCGGCCCGTTCGCACTCCGCGACTACGGCGCCCTGTCCGACTCTGGTCACCGCTGGTGGATCACAGCGCTGTCCGCACTGATCGGCGCCGCCAGCCACATCCTGCTGGACGACCTGGAACAGGCAGTCCCCGTGCTGGAGATCCCGGCCCACGTGGCCGGCCTGGTCGCGATGCTGGCGCTGGCGGCTCTGATCGGCCGACGCCGCCTGATCCACCGCTGGCACGGCGAGGCACCAACCGTCCCCACGAACCCGACCCGCTTCTGGACAGCAGCCGCAGCGGTCACCACCCCGTTGGTAGCCCTGATCCCTTTCCTCCCGGCGGCTTTCCTCCCACACACCACCGGCGTGCGCCTACTGACAGCCGCAGCTTTGGGCCTCCTGGCCGGAGCCGCCACAACCACAAGGAGCCGAGCAAGAACAACGGCGTAACCTCGCGGCTCGCGGCTCGCGGCTCGCGGCTCGCGGCTCGCGGCTCGCGGCTCGCGGCTCGCGGCTCGCGCCTCGCGGCTCGCGGCTCGCGGCTCG
>NZ_BOMG01000079.1 GCF_016862075.1 Actinoplanes couchii
CGGCTCGCGGCTCGCGGCTCGCGGCTCGCGCCTCGCGGCTCGCGGCTCGCGGCTCGCGCCTCGCGCCTCGCGCCTCGCGGCTCGCGCCTCGCGCCTCGCGCCTCGCGCCTCGCGCCTCGCGCCTCGCGCGAGCTTGGCGTCTGAGTTGTCTTCTGGTTGTTGCCCTCTGTTGTGGTCGTTGGCGGCGGGGCTTGGGGATGCTGTGGCTGGCTTGGTCTGTGGCGATGTCGGAGATCACCGGGGCGGCGCTGGGGGCGGAAGCAGGGCTTCGGCTTGCCCGGCGGATGCCTGTTCAGGCTGGGCTTGCCCCGTCCGAACTGGAGCGGGTCGAGGAGTCGTTCGGGGTTGAGTTCTCGGATGATCACCGGGCCTTTCTGGAGGTCTGCCTGCCGGTCGGTGGGCGTGGCTGGCCGGACTGGCGGGACGGTGACCCGGCGGTGCTGCGGGCGCAGATCGGCCGGCCGGTCGACGGGGTTCTCTTCGACGTCGAGCACAATCGGTTCTGGTATCGGGCGTGGGGCTCCCGGCCGGAGTCGACCGCGGCGGCTCTCGAAGCCGCCGGCGACCATCTGGCTCGGGTGCCGGTGATGGTTCCGGTCTACGGGCACCGGTTCCTGCCCGGCGGGCGGGGCACCTCGGGCCATCCGGTTCTGTCCGTTCATCAGACCGACGTCATCGTCTACGGGGCGAACCTTCTCGACTACCTGCACCGCGAGTTCGGGACCGAGCCCATGACCGCGGTGGACCCTGAAGTCACCGTGGCCTTCTGGAACTACTTCACCGGTTAGGGCCTGGGGTTTGCACTGAGGAACACACCGGTGCGGGTGCTTTGGTTACCTGCCGGGCCCGGAATGTGGAAAGCCTCATCGCGGGCCCTTCGGGCTGCACAGATCACCGGCGCGCGGACGTCATGTCGGACATGAGACTCACGCGCCTGCGCGCGCAACTTGTTGTCGGCCTCCTCGTCGTGTCGGCGGCTGTCGTCGTGGTGGTCGCCGTGACCCGTGACAGTCAGGCCGACGCCTCGGCCGGGCGGGGCTGCCCGCCGGGGGCCGTCCTGGTGAACACGGACCTTCCCCAGGACGCGGCCGACGTGACACTGCGGGTGCTGAACGGCACCGGGACTGCGGGGCTGGCCGATCGGGTCAGCACCGAGTTCGGGGAACGGGGCTTCCGGATGCAGGCCCCGGGCAAGAGCACGATCAGCTACGACCAGGTGGCTGTCGTCCGGTACGGGCCCCGGACCGTCGGCGCCGCCCAGTGGATCCGGGCCCATTTCCTGGGCGCGGCGGAACCGCGGTACAGCCCGGAACGGAACACCGACGTGATCGACGTCGTGGTCGGCGCCCGCTATCAGCAACTGGCCACGTTCACCGAGGTCAACCAGTCGATGGCTCAGCTGAGCGAACCGGATCTGCCCCCGGGCGCCTGTGCGGCCTGACCTGTCGTGGAACGGGGAGTGGTAGCCGGTGACGGACGCATCCGGCCCGGCGGCCGCGTTTCGGTCTGGAGGGCGGACGCGGCCGCGCGGACGGGACAGGGCTTTCGATCGGCGTACGAGAAAAGGGTTATGGATCTTGGGGTTTGAGGCCTATGTCGGAAACCGGGCCTAGGTGGCCCAGCTTGTCAGGGTTTACCACCGAGCGGACGGTGTGGACGGCGCCGTCGGTGAGGTCCAGGGACATCACCGCGACCACTCGCTCCTCCGGGTCGTGGAAGAGCGCGCCGGGGCGGCCGTTCACCCAGGCCGGGCGCACGGTCACGCCGATTTTCTCGAAGCGGCGGAACAGGCCGGCGAACAGCCGCGCGACCTGCAGCCGCCCGGTTGGTGGAGTCGCGAACGCCTGGACCTTGCCGCCACCGTCGCCGATCACCACGACGTCGGGAGCCAGCAGACCCAGCAACGCCTCGATGTCACCGCCGGACGCCGCGGCGAAGAACCGGTCGGCCAGCTCCGCCGCCTCCGTCTGCCGGGCCGGCAGCGTGCGTGGCGTGGAGCCGGCAGTGCCGATCCGCTGCCGGGAGCGGGCGAAGATCTGCCGGCAGTTCGCCTCCGACCTGCCGACCAGCGCCGCCACCTCGGGATAGCCGTAACCGAACACCTCGCGCAGCATGAACACCGCCCGCTCCACCGGCGACAGCGACTCCAGCATCACCAGGAACGCCATCGACAGCGAATCGGCCAGCTCCGCGTGCTCGGCCGGGCCCGGCTCACCGGCCGGAACCACGACCGGCTCGGGCAGCCAGGCACCCACATAGGTCTCCCGGCGCACCCGGGCCGACCCCAGATGGTTGATGCCGAGCCTGGTCACCGCCGTCGTCAGATATGCCTTCACGTTGTCGACGGCGGTGCCCGACCTCCGTGCCTTGACCAGGCCGAGCATCGCGTCCTGCACGATGTCCTCGGCGTCGCCGACCGAACCGGTCATCCCGTAGGCGATCGAGAACAGCAGCGGCCGATAGCCGGCCGCCACCGTCTCGTCCGGCATCGTCACAGCTTTTGACCCACCTGGTACCACCCGGCGGGCTGCTGCACGATCACGTTGAACCGGTTGAACGCGTTGATCGTCGCGATCGTCGCCACCAGGGCGACCAGCTGGTCCTCGGTGAAGTGCTTGGCAGCCCTCTCCCAGACCTCGTCGGGGACGCCACCGGCCGCGTCGGCGATCCGGGTGCCCTGCTCGGTCAGCTCCAGCGCCGCCCGCTCGGCGTCGGTGAACACCGTCGCCTCCCGCCAGGCCGCCACCAGGTGCAGGCGCTGGTCGGTCTCGCCGGCGTGCACCGCCTCCTTGGTGTGCATGTCGACGCAGAACCCGCAGCCGTTGATCTGGCTGGCCCGCAACAGCACCAGCTCCCTCGTCGAGTGCGGCAGTCCGGCAGCGCCCACCGCGGCGCCGGCCGCGGTGAAGTGCTTCAGAATCTTAGCGGCGACGGGGTTGTTGAAGAGATCGAGACGAGCTTGCATGACAGGCTCCTTAGCCGTGGGCCGTTGCTTGTCCTTTTAGACAGAACGGCCCTCCGGCCTGTGACAGATGCGACGGGGGTCACAATCCGGCGGCCTGCGGCGGCTTCCTCAGGGCTGCTGCGGGGGAGCGGTGGGCAGGGCGGGCTGGCTGGTCAGGGCGGGCTCGGCCGGCAGGTCGGCGTCGTCCGGTGCGGTCGGCGGGTAGATGATCCGGTTCTGTGCGGGCGAGGTCCTGGCGACCCGCTCCTGCGGGCTGACTGCGGGATAAGTGGTAGTCACGAATCGAGCCATGGCCGTACAAGTCGGCATTTCAGCTGGATGCTGAAGGATTCTGCCCGGAGCGGAGACGATCAGCTGGGGAGCGTCGGCTCGGCGTTCGTCACGACGGTCCCGTCCTTCAAGGTCAGGTCGTAGGTGATGATGAGATCCAGGTCTCCCTGAGCCGTGCGGTCGAAGGCCTGGCCCGGCCACCACACCACGTAGCGGCCGTTGTGCACCGAGGCCTCCGCGGTGAACTCGCCGGCATGGATGGTCACCGCGGCCACGTCGTCGCCCACCGCGCCGTCGGTGACCGAGGCGTCGATGAAGTCGGCGATCGCGCCCTGGGTGAACTGGTCGCCGGTCACCACCTGGGCCGGGCCGGAACCGCCTGCCGCGCCCGCTTTCACGTCGTCGACGTCGTCGCTGCCGGGTACGTTGTGGACCAGGCAGGAACCGGCCATGTCCGGGTTCTCGGTGCGGTACAGCAGCATCGCGTATTCGCCGCGCCGTTCGGACAGGACCAGGTTCGCCCTGGCCATGTCCAGGTGCGGGCTGTCGTCCAGGGCGTCGCGGCATTCCGGGCCGATCAGCTGGAGTTCGGTTTCGGTCAGGGCGGTCGGGACGGGGGTCCAGGAGGCGTACGCCACCCCACCACCGCCGGGCCACAGCGCGACCGCCGCGCCGACCGCTGCCACCCCGGCCGCCGCGGCGAGCAGGATCCGGCGGTGGCGTGGGCGGCGAACGGTGGCGTCGGGTTCGGTGGTGACGATCCGGTCCAGGACGGCGTTCGCGGCGAGGCGCTGGGCTCCGGTGACCGGCTGGGCGGCGTCGAGGCTGCTCAGGGCACTGTCGAGACGGTGGCGGGACGTGGTGCTGCGGTTGCTCATGGCCGGGACTCCATCCGGTTGGCGGGATCGATACCGAGGCCGGCCAGGGATCCGGTCGAGGTCGCGGCTGTGGAAGGCGAAGCCGCGAGGGCCGCGCTGGAAGGCGAAGTTGCGAGGGCCGCGCGCAGGGAGCGGCGGGCCCGGAGCAGACGCAGGCGGTACGAGGTGGCGGTGATGCCGAGGACCCTCGCGGCCTGGCCGGAGGTGAGGTTGTCGAAGACGGTGAGGGACAGGGTTTCCTGCTCGGCGGGGGTCAGGGCGCGCCACGCGGTGGCCAGATCGAGGCGGGCGGCCGCGGCGTCGTCCTCCGGGTCACCGCTGGCGGGTGGCGGGGCTGTTTCGGCTATCCGTACGGCCAGCGCGTCCTGCCTGCCGATGCCGCGCCGGGTGTTCAGCAGACAGTTGCGGGTGATGCCGAAGAGCCAGGCGCGGATGTCGTCGGTCTTGTCGGGGGCGGTGTCGAGGCGGCGCCAGGCGACCAGGAACGCGTCGGCGGTCACGTCCTCGGCATGGCTGGGATGGACGCGGCGCTGGGCGAACCGCAGTACCTCGGGATAGGTCTCGGCGAAGAGCGCCCGGAAACGCGCCTCCCGATCAGGTTTCACTGTCCTCACACCTTGTTCCTGTCCACCACCACGGCACCTGTTTCCAACACGGCGCAGGCTATGGGGAGCGGGCGCCACCGGCGACGAAAATCGGCGGGCGGCGGGCGGCGGGCGGCGGGCGGCGGGCGGCGGGCGGC
>NZ_BOMG01000080.1 GCF_016862075.1 Actinoplanes couchii
GGGGGGCGGCGGGCGGCGGGCGGCGGGCGGCGGGCGGCGGGCGGCGGGCGGCGGGCGGCGGGGACCGGAGGGTCGGAGTGGGGCTGCCGGGAGGGGTTATGGGGATGAGCGTTGTTTGCCGGCTGTTCGGGGGCGTGGGCGGCCTGCCACCGAGACGCAGATGCCGTGCACCCGGGGATGGCCGGTCCAGCCGTTGACCCGCCCGCGGTTGTTGCTGATCTGGACCCGGGATCGCTGGTGATCGATGGCGGACACCAGGTGCAGGTATGTGGTGCCGGCCACCCGGGCCAGGACGATGTCGCCGACCTCCAGGGCCGCAGGCCGCACGGGGGCGACGGTCACCGGGTCACCGCTGTTGATCAAAGGGATCATGGAGTTGCCCCGGGGGCGGAACGTGACGGTCTCGCCGGCGGTGACGCGGCGGGCCACGGAGTCGAGAGCTCCCATCGGCCCAGGCTGGCAGCGTTGTCGATGCACAGCAAGCGAATATCGTCAAGCTGTCCGTTCGGCCGGAGAACACCTAGGTTTGGATCATGAAGAACGTCCGGGAGTGGCTGCGTGAGCGTGGCACGGAGAGTGTCACGCATCCGGGTGGGACGCTCTATGCGCACCTGTGTCGGGTCGAGGAGCGGCTGGCGGCGATCGGCTACGACCCGGTGGTCCAGTCCGCGGGCCTGGCGCATGCCGCGTACGGGACGGACGGTTTCGATCTTGCCCTGGTCTTCTGGCAGGACCGGCAGACGCTGTCCGATCTGATCGGCCGGGACGCGGAGGAGCTAGTCTATCTGTACGGTTCGTGTGATCGCAAGGCGAGCTGGCCGGACCTGGCGGCGACGCACCGGGTGACGGATCGGTTCACCGGCGGGGTGGTCCGGCTGGCGGACTGGCAGGTGACGCCGTTCGTGGACCTGTCGGTGGTCAACGAGCTGGATGTCCTGGAGCACGATCCGGCGCTGCTGGCGAAGCACCGCGAATACTTCACCGACCTGTTCGCGTCGTGGGAGCCGATGATGTCCCCGGCGGTGGCGACCGAGGCCGCCCGCCTGTTCAGATAGCACTAAATCGTAAAATGTCCGAAAAATGTTTGAGCTGAGCCTCCCGCACCACCGCCGACTGCCCCTGCACCAGCAGGAACAGAGCCGACCGGGCATGCAACTGCGCGACGTCGTCATCGGCCAGCCCCCGCCCGGACCGCGCCGCCACGAGCGCGCGGGTGACCGTACCCAAGGCCTCCCCGATGTCGATTTTGATCCGCAGCCGTAGATCGAGCGCCCCGCCGGAATCGGTGAGCCGGTAGGCGTCGGCCCGCAGCCGCTCGATCCGGGGTCGCCAGGCAGCGGCGACGTCCCGGGCGAGCGGGTCGGCCGATGCGTCGAGTTCGCGAAGAACAGCGGCGGCCAGCCCGAAATGATGCGGTTTGGCATCACTGCTGTGCGCGAGGTCGGCGGCCCGCCAGGACGCCAGGTCCTGAACCGACAGCACATGCTCCTCGGGCACGACGACGCCGTCCAGGAGAACCCGCCAGGTGTGACTCCCGGTGACCGCACTCAACCGCAGCGGACTGGCCACCATCCGCGGCGTGACCGGCACCAGCGCGGTGATCACGCTGTCCTGGGCGGGGTCGACGGCGGCGACGGCGAGTGACCGGTTGAGTCCCCACCCGCTGACCCACGAGACCTGCCCGTCGAAGATCCACCCGTCAGGCGTGCGGGCGGCCTTGATGAACCGCTCCGGGTACCGCCGCACGTCACTGACGGCCGCCCCGACAAGCTCCTGTCCGCGAACGATCAGCGACGCCAGTTCACTGCGGGGTTCACCGATGCGCCCGGCGATCGGCGCGTGCTGAGCCCAGACGAGCCACGTGTTGAGACAGGCGCCCGCGATGATCTCGTGCAGGTGCCGGTCCCCGTGCACGTCGAGGCCGGCCCCGCCGTACGACTCGGGCGCCAGATGGTTGAGCGCCCCGATCTCGCCCAGCGCGCTGACGACGTCGGGTGAGACCCCGTCCCGATCGGTCTCCAGTGCTCTCGGTCGTAGCCGTGTGTCAGCGAACGCTTGCACGCGGTCGAGAAAACTACCAGTGGCGCCAGTCACGATTTAATCCTATCTTCTCTATAGGCTTTATAGTCTACGGCACACGCTGAACCTCGGGAGACATCTATGTCCGACCTCCGTAGTTCCATCGAGACAGCCGAATCCGGCCGCCGCAGATGGCCCTGGATAACCGGCGCCTCCGTGCTCGCCGTGTTGCTCGTGGCCGGCATCGGATTCGCTGTCACCCGCGGCGGCGAGGCCGGTGCCGCCGCCGGTGACAGCGGCGCTCCGGTCCGCGGCGGCACCCTCCAGTTCGCCCTGATCGACTACCAGCGCAGCCCCGACATCCACTGGGGCACCAACTACGCCGAATCGCTGATCGGCAACAACGTCACCGACAAACTGACCTGGCAGGACCCGCGGACCGGCGAGATCACCCCGTGGCTCGCCGAGAAGTGGGAGTACAACATCGACCTCACCGAGTACACCTTCCACCTGCGCAGGGATGTCACGTTCAGCGACGGCACCCCGTTCGACGCGGCGGCGGTCAAGGCCAATTTCGATCAGTACGTGCACGGCGACGAGAAGCTCGGCATCAACCCCAACGGCGCCGTCCTGCTGCCGGGTTACGTCGAGACGGCCACCCCGGATGCGTACACGGCGGTCGTGAAGTTCGAAAAGCCCCTGGCCAGTTTCCTGCAGGCGTCCAGTTTCACCGCGAACGCGCAGCCCGGTTTCCTGTCGCTGAACACGCTCGAGCTCAGCGCCGAGCAGCGCACCGACCCGACGAAGATCATCGGAACCGGCCCGTTCGTGTACGAGTCGTGGGAGGAGCAGGTCAAGACGGTCCTGGTGAAGCGGCCCGGCTACCACTGGGCGCCGCCGGCCATCGGGCACACCGGCGAGGCGTACCTCGACCGGATCGTCTTCAACACCATCCCGGAAGCCAGCGTCCGCACCGGCAGCCTCGCCTCCGGCACCGTCGACGCGACCCTGGACGTCGGCACCACCGACGAGAAGCCGCTGGCCGACCAGGGCTTCACCATCATTTCCAGGGGCGTCTCCGGTACGGCGATCTACTTCAACTTCAACTCGCAGTTGTTCCCGACCAACGACATCGCCGTCCGCAAGGCCATCCAACTCGGCTGGGACCGGACCGCCGTCGAGAAGACCGTGCTGACCGGCTCCTACCGGATCGCCACCTCGGTGCTGGCCGATTCCGTTCAGGGTTACGCCGACTACAGCAACAGCGTCCTCAAGTACGACCCGGCCGCCGCCGAGAAACTCCTCGACGACGCCGGCTGGGTCGAGGGCACCGACGGCATCCGCGCCAAGGACGGCAAACGCCTGCAGCTCAAGCTCCTCGGCATCAACAACCTGGTGGTCAACAAACCCGCCTACGAGTCGGTCCAGCAGGACCTGCAGAAGATCGGCATCGACCTGCAGCTGACCGTCGTCCCGATCCCCGATTACGCCGCCCAGATCGCCAAGGCCGAGACCGACTGGAACATCACCGCCGCCAACCGGTCCCGCAACGACCCGGCCGCCCTCAACCTGGTCTACGCCCCGACGCTCGGCAACAGCAGCTACCTGGCGGAGGGCAAGTCGACAGGCATCGACATCGCCGAGGTCAGCGACACCCTCGCCAAGCTGGAGACCACCCTCGACAAGACCCGGCGCGACGCCTACACCAAGGCCGCCCAGGACCTGCTCCTGGAGAAATACGCCCTGGTCAACCCGATCTACAACCCGTCCCAGGTGATCGCCCACTCGCCGAAGGTGCACGGGATCATCTTCGACGCCCAGTCCCGCAACCACTTCGTCGACGCCTGGAAGACCAAGTAGATGCTGCGCTACGTCACGTTGAAGGTCGGCCGGGCCTTGTTCGTGGTCTGGGCCGCGTTCACGGTCACCTTCGTCCTGCTCTTCGTCCTCCCGGCCAACCCGGTGGACCTGCTCTTCGACCCGGCGGAGATCAACAGCATTCCCGCTGAGGTACGCGAGCGGGTCGCCGAGAACTACGGGTTCAACAAGCCCGTCATCCTGCAGTACCTGGACCGGCTCGGGCACGCCCTGACCGGAGACTTCGGCAACTCGGTGCAGTCCGGCCGGCCCGTGGTCACCGCGATCACCGACGTGCTGCCCAGCACCCTGGTGCTCGCCGCCGCGGCGCTGGTGCTGGCCGTCCTGATCGCCTTCGGCATCGCCCTGGTCGCGACCGCCACCCGCCGGCCGTGGCTGCGCGACCTGGTCGAGGCGTGGCCGTCCGGGGCGGTGTCGGTGCCGGTGTTCCTGTCCGGGATCCTGATGCTGCAAATCTTCTCGTTCCGGCTCGGCTGGTTCCCGTCGTTCGGCGACGACGGCTGGCGCAGCCTGATCCTGCCGCTGGTCACCCTCGCCGTCCCGGTCGCCGGGCCGATCGCGCAGTTGCTGGTCCGCAGTTTCCGCACCGAGTTCGCCGCCGGTTACGTCACCACCAGCTGGGCCAAAGGCGCCACCCGCTCCGGGATCATCGTGCGCGACGTGTTCCGCAACGCCGCCCTGCCCGCGCTGACCATCGCCGGTGTCACGTTCGGCAACCTGATCGCCGGCAGTGTCATCACCGAGACGGTCTTCGCCCGCAAGGGCATCGGCCGGATGACCCAGACCGCCATCAACACCCTCGACGTGCCCCTGGTCGCCGGGATCGTGGTGCTGGTGGCGGCCACGTTCGCCCTGATCAACCTGATCGTCGACCTGATCTGTCCGGTCCTCGACCCGCGGCTGCGTGCCGCCCTCACCGCCGGAGCCCCGGCATGATCGCCCGCCGGCCGTTCCTGCTGCTGTCCTGGCTGGTCGTGCTCGTCGCGGTCGGCTGGGCGATCGCCCCGGGCCTGTTCACCTCGTTCGATCCGCTGTCCGGGGACTCGGCGGCCAGTTTCGCCCCGCCGAGCGCCGAGCACTGGTTCGGCACCGACCGCCTCGGCCGTGACCTGTTCGCCCGCAGTGTCCACGGCGCCCGCACCACCCTCACCGCCACCCTCCTCGCCGTCCTGATCGCTTTCGGCCTCGGTGCGGTCGTGGGCTTGGCCGCCGGGTTCGCCGGGGGAGTGGTGGACACCGCGATCATGCGGGTCGTCGACGTCTTCCTGGCCATCCCGAGCCTGCTGCTGGCGATGGTGGTGGTGTCGGTGCTCGGCTACTCCACCCACAACATCGCCCTCGCCGTCGGTATCTCGTCGATCGCGTCGTTCGCCCGGGTGATGCGCTCGCAGGTGCTGACGGTGGTCAACCAGGACTACGTGAAGGCCGCGTACGGGCTGGGGGTCGGCCGGTTCGCGGTGATGTGGCGGCACGTGGTCCCGAACTCGCTCAGCTCGGTGGTGGCGCTGGCCGCCCTCGAGGTCGGCGCCGGAGTCCTGGCGGTGGCGTCGCTCGGGTTCCTCGGCTACGGCGCGCCACCACCGCAGCCGGAGTGGGGGCTGCTGGTGGCCGAGGGCCGCGACTACGTGGCGGTCCACCCGTGGGCGTCGATCCTGCCCGGCCTGGCGCTGGCCGCCGTGGTCATCGCCACCCACCGCATCAGCACCTCGTTCCGTAGGGAGGCCGGCCGATGACCACATCGACGGACCAGTTGTTGACCGTCGGCGCGCTGGCCGTCGACTACCGCACCGGCCGGCAGTGGACCCCGGCGGTGCGCGGGGTGAGCCTGACCGTGCGGGCCGGCGAGTTCGTGTCGCTGGTCGGCGAGTCGGGCTCCGGCAAGACCACCCTCATCCAGGGCGCGCTCGGGCTGCTGCCGGACGCGGCGCGGATCACCGGCGGGTCGATCGCCTACGCCGACGTGGACGTGACCGGCTGGAACGACCGGAAGATGGCGCTCGTACGCGGCAATTACGTGGGTTTTGTCCCGCAGGATCCGAACACGTCACTGAACCCGGTCAAGCGCATCGGCACGCAGGTCCTCGAGGCGGTCCGGTTCAACCGGCCCCGCAACGACGCCACCGCTTACCGCGAGGCGGCTCTGGAGAGTCTGCGCACCGCCGGGCTGACCGACGCGGAACGGGTCTTCCACCAGTATCCGCACGAGCTGTCCGGCGGCATGAAACAGCGGGCCCTGATCGCGATCGCCCTGGCCGGCCAGCCGAGGATCATCGTCGCGGACGAGCCGACCAGCGCCCTGGACGTCACCGTCCAGAAACGGATCCTGGACCACCTGGCCGGTCTGCGTGAGCGGCTCGGCATCGGGATCCTGCTGGTCACCCACGATCTCGGGGTCGCGCTGGAACGCTCCGACCGGATCCTGGTCATGCAGTCCGGCGAGATCGTCGAAGAAGGCCCGGTCGCGCAGGTTCTCGCCGGGGCGACCAGCGACTACACGCGACGGTTGCTCGATGCGGCGCCCTCCCGGCACGCCGGCCGGCTTCAACCCCGCTTGCCGGTACGCCCGGCCGGCCCCGCCGGCGGCCCGGTGCTGCGGGCCGACGGGCTGACCCGTACGTACCGGCTGCACGGCGGCCGGCAGTTGCGGGCCCTCGACGACGCCGGCCTGATCGTGCGCCCGGGCACCACGCACGCGATCGTCGGGGAGTCCGGCGCCGGCAAGTCCACCCTCGCCGGGATCCTCGCCGGATTCCACCGGCCCGACACCGGGACCGTGCACGCCGGCGACCACGAGATCACCGCGCTGGGCCGCAAGCAGTTGCGGGACGTACGGCGGGATCTGCAGTTCGTCTTCCAGAACCCGTTCACCTCGCTGGATCCGCGGTTCACCGTGCGGCGGCTGATCGAGGAGCCGCTGAAGGCGTTCGGGTTGCCCACCGGCGACCGGGTCGGGGAACTGCTGCGGGCGGTGGCGCTCGACGAGGCGTTCGCCGACCGGCGGCCCGGCCAGCTGTCCGGCGGGCAACGGCAGCGGGTGGCGATCGCCCGCGCCCTGGCCCTGAACCCACGGATCATCGTGCTGGACGAGGCGGTCAGCGCGCTGGACGTGTCCGTACAGGCGCAGATCCTGCAGTTGCTCGTCGATCTTCAAGCCGAACGCGGCCTGAGTTACGTCTTCGTCACCCACGACCTGGGCGTGGTGCGGCTGGTCGCCGACGACGTCACGGTGATGAAGGACGGCCGGGTCGTGGAGACCGGGCCGGTCGGCACCGTCTTCCGTGAACCCGCGCACGACTACACACGGCAGCTGCTCGCGGCCGTTCCCGGGGCGGGCCTGACACCCGCCGGCCAGGTCTGAGGAGGCCCCGTGCTGCACATCAACGTCAACATCCTCAACGCCGGGGTCTTCGGCGGCTCGTGGCGCTACCCGGGCACCGACGGGCTGGCCGCGTACGGCATCGACCACTACACGAACATCGCCCGCAAGGCCGAGCAGGCGAAACTCGACGCGGTGTTCCTCGCCGACGGGCCGGTCCTGGACCCGAGCGTGCGGCACCGGCCGGGCAACAGCCTGGAACCGACCACGGTGCTGGCCCGGATCGCGGCGCGCACCGACCGGATCGGCCTGATCGGCACCCTGTCGTCGTCGTACAACGACCCGGTCGAGGTGGCCCGCCGCCTCGGCGACCTCGACCACGTCAGCGGCGGCCGGTTCGGCTGGAACATCGTCACCACCGCCGGGCCGGTCGCCGCCCGCAACTTCGGCCGCACCACCGAACCCGACCACGGCTGGCGCTACCGGCGGGCCGCGCAGTTCGCCGCCCAGGTCGTCGGGGCCTGGTCGCGGCGCACCGATCTGCCGTCGCCGCAGGGCCGGCCGGTGGTGGTGCAGGCCGGCGGCTCGAGCGACGGCCGGCGCCTGGCGTCCCGGGTCGGGGAGGTGATCTTCTCCGCCGACCAGGATCTGGACCACGCCCGCCGGTTCCGGCAGGAGATCCGGGCCGGGGCCGCCGCGTTCGGCCGCGACCCGGCCGAGATCGTGGTGCTGCCCGGGCTGTCCACGGTGGTCGGCAGCACCGAGGCCGAGGCCCGGTCCCGCCGGGAGCTTCTCGACGATCTTCTGCCCGCGGCGTACGGCCGGGGCCGGCTGTCCGCCCAGCTGGGTATCAGCCTCGACGGGCTGTCCGACGACGAACCGATCCCCGCCGCCCTGCTACCCGAACCGGACGACGCCGGGGGTTCGCAGACCTTCTACCGGGTGGTCAAGGACATCATCGACCGGGAGCAGCCCACCCTCGGTCAACTGCTGAAACGGCTGTCCGGCGGGGCCGGGCACCGGATCGTCACCGGCACCCCGGAACAGATCGCCGACGACATCGAGACCTGGTACCGGGCCGGCGCCGCCGACGGGTTCAACGTCATGCCCGACGTGCTGCCGTCCGGGTTCGACGACTTCGCCGACCACGTCGTCCCCGAACTGCAGCGCCGGGGCCTGTTCCGCACCGAGTACGAGAGCGCCACCCTGCGCGGCCACCTCGGACTCGGCCTGCCCGCTCCCGTGGAGGTGCCCGCATGACCGTCATCCAGCTCGCCCTCGCCGTCGGTGGCCCCGGTCTGCTGTCGCTCGCCGACGCCGGGATCATCGCGGCCGCCGCCGAACAGGCCGGTGTCGCCGCGATCCGGCTCGCCGACCACTCCCCGGCCGGAGCCGTCCTCGACCCGACGGTGACCGCCGCCTACCTGGCCGGACGGCACGGCGGCGTCGGCTACCTGCCGGAACTGCCGACCACCGGCAACGCCCCCTACAACGCGGCCCGCCGCCTGCTGTCGCTGGACCGGGCCACCGGCGGCCGCGCCGGGGTGGTCCTGCGCCCCGGCCACGGCGACGAGGTCAGCGAGGCGACCGTGCCCGACCCGGGCGCCACCGACCCGGTCCGGCGCTGGACCGAGTACGCCCTGGTCCTGACCCGCCTGTGGGAGAGCTTCCCGAGAACCGCCCTGATCGGCGACCAGCGCGGCGCGGTGGTCGCCGACGACAGCCGGATCGTCCCGGTCCGGCACGAGGGCACGTTCTACCGGGTCGCCGGGCCCCTCGACGGGCCGTCGTCGGTGCAGGGCCGGCCGCTGATCGTCGCCGACCTGGCCGACCTGGACGCCCCCGCGGTCGCGTCGGCCGCCGACGTGGTCGTCGTCGACCAGCACGTCGCCGCCGGCGCCGACGCGGTGCTGACCCAGGCGCTGCGGCACGCCGGCCGGTCCCGCGGCGAGGTGGCCCTGCTCGGGCGGATCCCGGTCACCGGCGTCGACGCGGCCGGCGGCCTGGACACCCGGCTGCGGGCCTGGGCCGACGAACATCTGCTCGACGGGTTCGAACTGGCCACTACCGGCGACGTCGACGCCGTCGTGGCGGTCCTGAGATCGCTGACCCCACGGGCGCCGGCACCCACCCTGCGCACCGCGTACGCCCTGCACGACCGGACGGCGGTCCCGGCATGACCGCCCCGGTGGTCGACAGCTGGACCGTCGCCGGGATCCGGGCGGCGACCACGCCGATCCTGGCCCGGCTCGCCGCGGACGCCGCCCGCCGCGAGGCCGGCCGGGACTACGCCTTCGACGACGTGCGCGCCCTGGCCGCGCAGCGGATCACCCTCACCGGGATCGCCGTCGCCGACGGCGGAGCCGGTGGAAGCCTGCGCGACGTGGTCGAACTGGTCGTGGACATCGCCCGCGCCGACTCCAACGTCGCCCAGGCGCTGCGGTCCAGTTTCCTCACCGCCAACCAGGTCGCCGGCCGGACCGACCTGCCGCACCGGGCGACCGTGCTGGCCCGGCTGCGGGCCGGGGAACTGTTCGCCGGCACCAACAACGAACGCAACGGCGGCGCCAACGGCACCATCAGCACCCGGATCCGCCGCGACGGCGACGGCTGGATCGTCGACGGGGAGAAGTTCTACTCCACCGGCGGGCTGTACGCGTCCTGGTTCACCGGGTCGGCCACCGGCGACGACGGCAGCGTGTACGGGTTCACCGTGCCGGTGGACCGGGACGGGGTGCAGCGGCTCGACGACTTCGACGCGATCGGGCAGCGGCTCACCGCCTCCGGCACCACCCGCCTGCACCGGGTGCGGGTCACCGACGACGAGGTGGTGCCCCGCGACTCACACCGGCTGGACAGCCCGTGGCTCGGATCGTTCGCGCAGCTGTACCTGGCCGCCGTGGAAGCCGGGATCGCCGCCGCGGCCCTCGACGACGCGGTCCGGTTCGTGCGCGAGAAGGCCCGGCCGATCAAACACAGCACCGCCACGCGCAGCACCGACGATCCGTACGTGCGGACCACGGTCGGCGAGATCGCGGCGCGTGCGCACACCGCCCGGTCGGTGGTGCTGGTCGCCGCCGAGCAGCTGGAACCCGTCCGGCATCTGCACGGGGACCGGGCCCGGGCCGCGGGCGCGGCAGCGGCGGTGACCGTCGCCCAGACCGGCGTGATCGCCATCGAATCGGCGTTGCGCGCCGCCGAACTGCTCTTCGACGTCGGCGGCGCCACCGCCACCGACCGTGCCCTCGGCTTCGACAGGCACTGGCGCAACGCCCGCACCGTCGCCAACCACAACCCCCGCCAGTGGAAGGCCGCCGTCGCCGGCGCGCACCTGTTGACCGGCGAGGAACCACCCACCACCGGCCTGTTCTGAGGAGACCCGCATGAGCATCGACATCGACCGCGTCCTCGGGCGCACCGGGGTCCGGCTGACCCCGCTGACGCTCGGCACCATGAACTTCGGCCGGCACCAGGGCGAAGACGAGAGCGTCCGGATCATCCACGCCGCCCTGGACGCCGGGATCACCGCGATCGACACCGCCGACGTGTACGGGCAGGGCGCCTCCGAGGAGATCACCGGCCGGGCGCTGAAAGGGCGCCGCGACGACGTGTTCCTGGCGACCAAGTTCCACAACCAGATCGGTGACGACCCGCGGCACGCCGGGAACTCCCGCGCCTGGATCGTCCGGGCCGTCGAGGACAGCCTGCGCCGGCTCGGCACCGACCACATCGACCTCTACCAGGCCCACCGGCCCGACCCCGGCACCGATCTGCTGGAGACACTGCAGACCCTCACCGATCTGGTACGGGCGGGCAAGATCCGTTACTACGGGACGTCGGTGTTCCCCGCCCATCAGCTGGTCGAAGCCCACTGGCTGGCCGAGAAGCACCACCTGATCGCCCCGCACACCGAACAGCTGCCGTACTCGCCCCTGGTCCGCGGCGCGGAACGGGAGGTCTTTCCGGTCGTACGCAAACATGGGGTGGGGGTGTTGAGTTACGGGCCTTTGGCGGCGGGGTGGCTGTCCGGGAAGTACCGGCTCGGGGCCGCACAGCCGCAGTCCGCGCGCGCCGACCTGATCCCCGGCCGCTTCGACGTCACCCTCGACCGGAACCAGCGCAAGCTCGCCGCCGCCGACGCGCTCGCGGTGCTCGCCGAACAGCACGGGCTGACCCTGATCGACCTGTCGGTGGCGTTCGCGCTGAACCATCCGGCGATCAGCAGCGTCATCATCGGCCCGCGGACCGCCGACCATCTCGACGCCTACGTCGACGCCGCCGGGGTGCGGCTGTCCGCGGAGATCCTGGACCGCATCGACGAGATCGTCGACCCGGGCACCCAGTTCCTGGAACGTGACACCGGCCGCGACACCCCGTCGCTGCAACCGGCCCAGCTGCGGCGGCCGTGACATGGCGCTCGGGCAGCCGTTCCGGCTCGGGTTCCTGCTGCATCTCGACGGTGACCTGCCGCCGGCCCGCGCCTACCGGCAGGCGATCGAGCTGTTCGTCGCCGCCGAGGAACTCGGGTACGACTCGGGCTGGGTGATCCACCGGCACTTCCGGCAAGGGAAGGAGCACGTGTCGTCGCCGCTGGTGCTGCTGGCGGCGATCGCCGAACACACCCGGCGGATCCGGCTCGGCACCGGCGTGTACGTGCTGCCGCTGGAGGATCCGCTCAAAGTCGCCGAGGACGCCGCCACCCTCGACGAACTCAGCGGCGGGCGCCTCGAACTGGGGGTCGGGTCCGGGCCGTTCCCCGGGGCCTGGGAGGCGTTCGGCAAGGATCTGGCCGACCGGCACCGGCTGTGGGACGTGGCGGTGGGACGGCTGCACGAGATCCTCGACGGATCGCCGGTCAACACTTTCGGTGAGGTGCTGCATCCGCCCGGGTCCGGCGTACGGCAGCGGCTCTGGCAGGCCACCACCAGCGATCCGCGGCATGCCCATGCCGCCGCGGCGGCGGCCGGGAAGGCCGGTGACGGGCTGCAACTGTCGCGGGCCACCACCTGGCGTGGTGGCACACTGCGGGAGGCGCAGCAGCGCAACGCCGACTGGATCGACACGTATCTGGCGGCGTTCGACGACCCGGTGCGGGCGCCTCGGGTGCAGGTGTCCCGGGCCGTCTACCCGCACCACGACCGGGACGAAGCCATCCGGCTGGTCACCCCGGGTGTGCGGCGGTGGCAGAGTTGGCTGCCCGCCGCGGCCGGGCCCGGCGTCTCCTCCGGCGGCCGCGCCGCCTCCTCGGCCGGCCTCAGTGTGGCCTCCCCGGCGGGCCTCAGTGTGGCCTCCCCGGCGGGCCTCAGCGTCGCCGACTACCTGCGGGCTGATCATGCTCTGCTCGGGCCGCCGGAGATCATCGCGGCCGCCCTGTCCGAGGATCCGGCGCTGGAACGGATCACCGACCTGCTGGTCAGCTTCGTGCCCGGTGTGCCCGCACTCGGCGAACACCTGCGACTGCTCACGACCACCGCCCGGGACCTGGCGCCCCGGCTCGGCTGGAGGCCGGCATGACCTTCCACCTCAACGTCTCGCTGATGACCCCCGGACATTTCCGGCACGCGTGGCGGCTGCCGCACGCCGACCCGCTCGCCTACCTCGACATCGACCACTTCGTCCGGCTCGCCCGGATCGCCGAAGAAGCACACATCGACGCGGTGTTCCTCGGCGACGGACCGGCCCTGCGCGGCGAGATCCAGGACGCGCCCGGCACCGGACTCGACCCGCTCGTGCTGCTCGGCCACCTCGCCGCGGTCACCTCGAACCTCGGCGTGGTGATCACCAGCTCGACCACGTACAACTCGCCGTACAACCTGGCCCGCCGTTTCCAGGCCCTCGACCACGTCACCAAGGGCCGGGCCGCGGTCAACATCGTCACCACCGGCACCCCGGCCGCCGCCGCCAACTTCGGGCTCGCCGAACACCCCGGCAAGGAGACCCGCTACCGGCGCGCCCACGAATTCCTCGACGTCGTCACCCGGCTGTGGGACTCGTGGGAACCCGGCGCGATCATCGCCGACAAGGCCACCGGCCGGTACGCGGTCCCGGAGAAGATCCACCGCATCGACCACGACGGCGAGTTCTTCACCGTCGCCGGGCCGCTGCCGGTACCCGCCGGGCCACAGGGCCGGCCGGTGATCGTCCAGGCCGGCGGCTCACCCGGCGGACTGTCACTGGCCGCCCGGTACGCCGACGTGGTGTTCACCGTCGCCCAGACCCGGGACCGGGCGGTCGCGTTCCGTGACGACATCCGGGCCCGGGCGGTGGCGGCCGGGCGGCGCGCCGACGACGTCAAGGTGTCCCTCGGTGTGGTGGTGCTGGTCGACGAACAGGACGGTCACCGGGAACGGGAACTGCATACGACGCTGCCGATCGAGAAGCTCAGCGCGGCGTTGACCGCCAACCTGGGGCTGCCGGCGGGACGGTTCGGGCCGGACGATCCGATCAGCGCCGCCGACCTGCCCGCCGGCGCGGCCGGCTTCTCCACCGGGTTCGCCGATTCCACCCGGGCGCTGATCGCCGAGGCGCCGATCACCGCGCGTGAGCTGGTTCAGCGCGGGGCGGGCGGCGCCGGTCACCGTCTGCTGTCCGGCTCACCCGAACAGATCGCCGACGACCTGCAACTGTGGTACGAGTCCGGAGCAGCCGACGGATTCACCATCATGCCGGCCGACACCACCGTCGACCTGCCCCGCTTCGCCCGCTCGGTGGTGCCACTGCTGCAGAAACGCGGGCTGTTCCCCACGGACTGGACCCATCCCACGTACCGCGGCCGGCTCGGTCTTTCTTGATCTGGCTCAGAGATCCACCTGGACCTCGACGCGGCCTTTCGGGGTGCGGCGGGCGACGGCGTGACCGGTTCTGATCTCGCCGTCCAGGCGCACGGACAGGGGGCCGCCGTCGCCGGTGAAATTGCGCCACCAGTTCTTGGCGTCCGGCATCATCACGTCGATCCGGACGCCGCCCGGGCGCCGGAAATAGGCGACCGGAATGCTGAACTCGCGGCCCGATTTGCGGCCGGTGTAGGTGACCACGGTCATCTTGCGGTTCACCAGTCTCCCGACCCGCGGTGAATCCTGCAGGGCCACCACACACCTGTTGAACCGGTTGACGGCCGTCCTCACTGAGCTGTGCATGACGGCGACCGTAGCGCGTGGCCGCCGGGCCGGGCCGCAAGTGACAGCGCAACCCGGTCCAGCGTCTCCACTTACGCGTTCTACGTTCTCTACGTCAGGGCTGCCTACGTCAGGGCTCTCTACGTCAGGGTGATCGACTCGAACAGCCTGGTGAACTCGCGCTGCTTTTCGGCGGTGTCCAGGTCGACGTAGTAGTGCAGCTTCGCGTAGTCGGCGTCGCTCGGGAACACCACCGGGCTGTCCGCCACCGCCAGCATCTCCGGGTCGCCGGCCGCGTCCGTGCGGATCCGCTCCCGCGCCGCCGGGACCGGGCACACGTAGTTGATGTACTCGGTCAGCGTCGCCGCGTTCTCCACCTCGTAGAAGAAATCGATCAGCGCAATCGCGTCCACCGGGTTCACGGCCGTCACCGGAATGGCGAAGTTGTCGGTCCAGATCGTGCCGCCCTCCTGCGGGATCACGAACTTCAGATTCGTGCCGTCGGACAGGTTCTTCTGGAAGATGTCACCCGACCAGGCCTGGCAGATCCAGATCTCACCCTTGCCGAGCGCGTCCAGATAATCCTGCTCGTAATAGTTGCGGACCAGTCCGGCGTCCTTCTGCTCCATCAGCTTGCCGGCCGCTTTCGCCCAGTCGTCGGCATCCGACCTGGCCGGGTCCAGGCCGCTGGCGAGCAGCCCGAAGTTCGCCAGTTCGGTCGGATCCGACAGCATGCCCACCTTGCCCTTGAACGCCGGATCCCACAGATCCGCCAGGCTGGTGATCGGCCGTTTGATCTTGGCCGGGTCGTAGGCGATGCCGGTGATCCCGGACGCCCACGGCACGCTGAACCGGTTACCCGGGTCGAAGGTTTCCTCGGTGTACTTGGGCGCCACGTTCTTGGCGAAGTTCGGCAGCCGCGCATGATCCAGCGGGGCCAGGAACCCGGAAGACTTGAACTGCCCGAACTGAATCCCGTTGGTGATCACCATCAGGTCGTAGCCGATCGGATCCCGTGCCGAAAGCTGCGGCTGCACCTTCGAGAACCAGGGCCCCATCTCCTGGATGACCTCGGAGTAGTTGACCCGGATCCCGGTCTTCCTGGTGAACCTGGCAAGCTCCGGCTTGGAAGGATCCATGTAGAGCGGCCAGTTGGCGAAGTCGACTTTCCCGTTCTGCGTACGCCCGTTCCAGAAGCTCTCCACCGACTCGGCCGACGCCGTGTTCCGGGGTGTACCGCGGCCTTGCACCCCGCAGGCGGCGAGGGCCGACCCGAGCGCGGACAGGCCGCCGATCCGCAGAGCGTCCCGCCGTCCGAGGCGCCTGCTGGTCAGGCCGCGGAGCAGGGCGGGGTCGGTGGTGGTGCGGTGGAACATCGTTCTCCGATCAGCGGGGGCCTTTTCATGATCAATCTATGCGGTCGGGTTCGCCGTGCCCGCGGGGATCCCCCTTTAGTTGATCTTGGGAGATGCCCGGTTCTGCAACCCGGCGGGCCGATCATGGGCGGGTGGCCCTCATCAGCCTGGACCATCGGCCCGTCTTCCGGGCGAGATGGCCGGTCGTCGCCGGTGCGGCCCTCGTTCTGATCCATCTCGGGTGTGCGCTGGCCGGCGCGCCGCCGGTGGTCACCGCGACGGTGTTCGTCGCCGGCACCGGGTCGGCCGCTCTGGCGATCTGCCTCGGGATCCGCCGGTATCGGCCCGCCACCCGGCTGCCGTGGGCCCTGATCGCCGCCGGCGCCGCGCTCAACGCCGCCGGCGACTTCCTGGTCTCGCTGTATCCGCTGCTGTTCGGCCCGCTGCCCGACATGCAGTGGGTGAACGTGCCGTACCTGCTGCGGTTTCCACCCCTTGCCGCGGGCATCGTCATCCTGGTCCGCAGCCGGACACCCGGCCGCTCCCTGCCCGCGATCATCGACGGCACCGTTCTGGCGGTCGCGGTGTCGCTGGTGAGCTGGGTTTTCGTGATCGCGCCGGTCCGCGATTCGATGGCCGGGACCGCGGTCGAGCCGCTGGTGGTTGCCGAGTCGATGGCGTACCCCGCGGGCGACCTGTTGCTGATCGTGCTCGGCCTGCGGCTGATGCTCGGCGGCGGGCCGTACCTACCGGCACTGCGGTTGTTCGGCGCCTACCTGGCGCTGTTCTGCGGCGCCGACACGTGGTACACGATCCGGCTGTTGGACGGGCAGATCGACTACGAGTGGGGCCTGCAGAGCGCCTGGATCATCGCGGCGGTGCTGCTCGGGCTCGCCGGTCTGCACCCTTCGATGCGGCTGCTGGGCGACCGCGGTGGCGCGGCCGGCCACAGCGTGTCGATGGGCCGTCTCGCCCTGCTCGCCGGCGCCGCCATGCTCGCCCCGGCCACCATGGTCGTCCAGCACCTGACCGGCGGAGAACCGCACGTGCTCGTCGTCGCCGGCTGCTGTGCCGTGCTGTTCCTCCTGGTGGTGGCCCGGCTCGCCGGGCTGGTGCGGGAGCAGCGCCGGGTCGCCATCACCGACGCGCTGACCGGCCTGTACACCCGTGGCTACCTCACCGAGGTGCTGCGCGCCGAATGTGCCCGCGCCCATCGCGGCGGCGAGCCGCTGACCATGATCCTGCTGGACGTCGACCACTTCAAGCGGGTCAACGACTCGTACGGCCACACCGCCGGCGACCGCGTCCTGGCCGAGGTCGCGAGCCGGTTGCGTGCCTCGGTCCGCGCCGGTGACGTGGTGGCCCGCTACGGCGGCGAGGAGTTCGCGGTCCTGCTGCCCCGCACCGGCTCCGGCGACGCCGCCCGCACCGCCGAACGGCTCCGCCTGGAGATCATGCGTCACGGCGTGGTCATCGGCCCCACCGACGTGATCACGGTGACCGTTTCGCTGGGCCTGGCCACCGTGCCCACCCAGGCGGGAACTCCCGACGAGTTGGTCGACCTGGCCGACGAGTTGCTCTACCAGAGCAAACGCTCCGGCCGGAACCGCCTGACCGTGCTGCCGGGATGACACCCGGCCGGGCCGGCCGGGTGCCCCGCGTCCCGGCAGCCCATCCCGGCAGATCCGTTGTCATCCAGGCCGGAGGAACGCGAGCCGGGCGGCGCCCGGGGGAAGGCCGCCGAGGTGCGGTGCGGGATCAACGGGGTCAGCGAGTAGGGGATGGTCGCCGAGGTGCGGTGCGGGGTCAGCGGGGTCAGCGAGTAGGGGATGGCCGCCGAGGTGCCGGGTCAGCCGATGGGCGGCCGGTGGAGCCGATTGGGGCTCGGGGCGCCCGGTGGCGGCCGGGTGCCCCGAGCCGGATCAGGTCTGGCGGTTCAGGCGGCGGTAGACCGGGGCCAGACGTTGGTGCAGGTCCTGATAGATGTCGTAGATCTCCAGGTAACGGTCTTGGTCGGGGCCCGGCGTGAAGACGTGGTCGTTGCGGGTCAGGGCCGGGATGTCGGCGAACGCGATCATGCCGGCGCCCACCGCTCCGATCCAGCCCGCGCCCCGGGCGTTCACCGTCACGGGGGCGGCGTCGCGGCGGATCTCCACGCCCAGGACGTCAGCGAAGATCTGGCACCAGGAATCCGAGCGGGCCGCGCCTCCGGTGATCACCATCGAGGACACGGGACTACCCAGGAACTTGTCCACCGCCTTGGCCAGCCAGCGGGTGTTCAGTGCCACCCCCTCGAACACCGCCCTCAGCAGGTCCGAGCGGTTGGTGTCCAAGGAGATGTTCAGGAACGCCGCCCGCAGGTGCGGGTCGTCCACGGGAGCGCGTTCGCCGTAGAGCCACGGGGTGTAGATGACGCCGTTGGCACCGGCCGGGACCGTGGGGATGATCTTGTCGAAGGCGTCGAAGATGGTGCCCTCGTCGCGGGTCACGTGGCCGGCGCTGACGATCGGGTCGTCGAACTCGACGATCTTGTCGCGCAGCCAGGTCAGGTTGGCGCCCGCGGTGGCCTGCAGCGCGGTCATCAGGTAGCGGTCCGGGATCGCGCACGGGATGGACGCGATCCCGGTGACGACGTCGGTCTTCTTGCGCGGCACGTGTGCGGCGATCCACGACGACGTACCCAGGTAGAGGTGGGTCTCGTTGTCCTTGATCGTGCCGGCGCCGATGGCGGCCGCGGTGTTGTCGATGGCCCCGGCCGCCACCTGGATGTCGCGGGGCAGACCGAGGTGATCGGCGGCATGGGGGGCCAATGCGCCGATCACCTCGGTGCAGGCCACGATCGGCGGGAACTTGTCGGCGTCGATCCCGCTGGCGGAGACCAAAGCGGGGGAGTACCGGATGGAGGGGGCCTTCCGGTTGTCCGTCACCCACGAGGTCAGGATCGAATCGACGGTCGCCACCGTGCGGCCGGTCAGCTTCAGATTGATCCAGTCGAGGACGTTGAGGAAGGTTTTGGTCTTTTCGTAAACGTCCGGCATCTCGTCCCGGACGAACAGCATGTGCGCAGCCGGGTCTTTTCCGGTCACCGAGGGCATTCCGCCCGTCAGGCGCAACCAGTTTGCGATCTTGACGACCGACAGCCCGTTGTACGCCGGGAACCCGCCGAACTGCCGCCGCAGGTGACCGGCCCCGCGCATGTCGAGCCAGCTGATGCACCGGGTCAGCGGCTCACCGGCCGCGTCCACCGCGATGGTGCCCTCGCCCTGGGTGGACGAGCAGATCGTCGTCACCGCCCGCAGGTGGTCGGGGAACGCCCGGCCGAGGTCGGCGACCACCTCGGCCAGGGCGTCCCACCAGGCGACCGGGTCCTGTTCGGCCCCGCCGCCGGGAATGACGATCAGCGGCACCGGGCGCTCGGCCCAGCCGGTGACAGTGCCGTCGGCCGCGACCAGTGCGGCCTTCATCCCGGACGTGCCGAGGTCGATCGCCAGGACCTGCGGGGCGATGGCCAACGTCAGACTCCCTCGACCTGCGCGAAGACCTGGTCGAAGCGGGACAGCGCGTCGTCGATGACCTCGTCGGTGTCGGCCATCGACGTGTACATCCGCGAGCCGGCCAAGGTGATGATGCCGTGCGCGGCGTACGCGGCGCCCATCTGCTCCATCAGCTGCTTGCGGCCCTTGTTCTCCTTGAGCAGCTTGATCGGGTTGCGCATGTCCAGCAGCATGACGCCGCTGGACTCCAGGTGCACGATCGAACCCTGGTTGTACGCCACGTAGGGCAGCCCGTACTTGTCGATCAGTTTCTGCAGGCCGCGGGTGAGCCGGTCACCGGCCTTGCCGGCGATCACCGGCGCGTTGGTGCGGGCCATCTCCTGGATCGCGAAGTAACCGGCCGCGCAGGACAGCGGGTTGGCCGACAGGGTGCCGCCGACCTGGATGTGCGCGCCGCTCTTGCCGTCCAGGCCGGAGCCGAACACCGACATCACCCCGGCCTTGCCGCCGACCCCACCGGCCATCGGGTAGCCGCCGGAGACCGCCTTGCCGAAGACCGTCAGGTCGGGGGTGACCCCGAAGTAGCCGGCCGCGCCGCCCAGGCCGGTGCGGAACCCGGTCACCACCTCGTCGAAGATCAGCATCGAGCCGAACTCGTCGCACAGCTTGCGGACGGCGGCGTTGAAGTCCTTCGGCACCGGGCGGGTGCCGGACTCCGGGCCGAGCGGCTCGACGATGATCGCGGCGGTGCCGCCCCGGGTCCGGTTCTCGATCAGCTTGCGCTTGAGGGCGCCCAGGTCGTGCGGGAACGCCTCGCGGGTGCGGCCGGTGGCGCCGAACGGGATGCCCTTGGCGTTCATCCGGAACGAACCGGGCACCCGCAGGCCGTAGACGACGGTGTCGGACCAGCCGTGGTACGCCCCGCCGAGCTTGATCACCATCTTCTTGCCGGTGTGCGCCCGCGCCGCCCGGACCGCCGCCATCACGGCCTCGGTGCCGGAGCCCAGCGACCGGTACATCTCGATGTGCGGCATGTACTTGTTGATGATCTCGGCAAGCTTCAGTTCATATTCGTGGAACAGGCCGGTGACCGGCCCGGACTCCTTGATCACCTCGGCGACCCGCTCGTTGACCGGGGCGTAGTTGCTGCCCAGGATCGTCGGCCCGCCGGCCTGCAGGAAGTCGATGTAGACGTTGCCGTCCCGGTCGGTCAGGTAGGCGCCCTCGGCCTTGTCGATCGCCAGCGGGAACGGGTAGTTGAAGGCCAGGTTGTGCTGCACGCCACCGGGGATGAACTTCTTCGCCCGGTCGGTGATCTCCTTGGACGCCGTGCACTTGGTGTCGAAGTAGTTCAGCGTGTCCAGCAGCGCGTCGTGCCGCAGCCCGCGCAGCGGCTGGGAGACCAGGGCCTTCAGCCGGCGCATGGTGTCGTCGACGTCGAGGTACTCGGTGATCGCATAGCCCAGATCGACACTGGAAGCAGTCTCCGCGGGCGTTTCGACCGCGCTCGAGGAAACCAGCTCCTCGTCCTCGGGCACGCGGACCGGAGGAACAGCCTCGGTGATCTGCGCGGCGATCCGCTTCTCGTCCTTGCGCAGCTTGCTGAACGCGATCTCCCGGATCGTGTCCGGAATCGTGTAGACCTTGCCGGCCTCGGACGTCAGCGCCATCAGATAGGCGATCGACACCTTCTCCAGCAGGGCCATGTTGAACACCGCGCGGTCCGGGTCGGTGCCCAGCGCCACCACGCCGTGGTTGGCGATGATGAACGCGTTGTCGCCGCTCGCGACCTTCTTCTGCACGTTCTTCGCCAGGAAGCCGGTGCCGGACGGCGCGTAGTCGATGATCGCGACCTGCTTGCCCAGGAACCGGACCTGCTCGTCGGTCAGCGCCGGGATCGGCTTGCGCAGGAACGCCAGGGCCGAGGCGAACGGCTGGTGGGTGTGCACGATCGCGTTCACGTCGGGGCGCTCGCGGTAGACGTTGGCGTGCATGCCGCACTCGATCGACGGGACCAGGCCACCCGCGCCGCCGGGATCGGGCACGTGCTTGCCGTCGAAGTCGACGATGCAGATGTCCTCGACCCGCATCTTGTCGTAGTCGTAGTTGCTCGGCGTCACCGCGTAGAGCTCGTGGCCGGGGATCCGGACCGAGACGTTGCCCTCGGTCGCCTTCAGATAGCCGCGGTCGAGCATCGTCCGGCACATGTCGACGACGTGCTGGCGGGAGAGGCGGTATTTCATCAGGCGGATCCGTCCGTGAGCGAGGGGCCCTTACCGCCACCATCGTCTCCCCGACCCGGGGACGAAGCATCGTCCGCGAATCAGCAAGAATCAGGCCGTGACTTATCACCGCGTGATAAAGCCGCCGTGGTTCTACGTCCCGGCGGACCTCGCCGCCGCGATGCGCCCACGCCTGCCCGACGCGGTCCGGGACATCGCGACGGCGATCAGCGCGTTCTCCGACGGGGCCGGGGAGAAATTCGAGCGCGACGTCCGTACGGCGGTGCAGGTGGCTCTGGACCGGTTCCTGGATCTCCCCGGCACCGGCGAACCGGCCCTGCCCCCGCGGATCCGGGAGGTGTTCGTGGCCCTGGGCGCCGCCGAGGCCCGGGAGAACCGCGGCCCGGAGACCCTGCTCGCGTCGCTGCGGATCGCCGGGCGCCTGCTGCTGCGCACCGCCACCGGCGCCCTGGACGAACAGCGCACGGTCAGCGTCGCCGAGGTCGTCGAACTGTCCGACGCCACCAACGCGTTCATCGACGAACTGGCCGCCGCCTGCACCGACGGCCTGGCCCGCCAGCTGCGCGAACAAGCCGGTGAGGGCGACCGGCGGCGGCGCCAGGTGGCCGATCTGCTGCTGCGCGGCGGCAGTTCGCCGGACGTGGTGCGCGACGCCGCCACCGGGATCGGCTGGCCGGCGCTGGACCTGATCGTGCCGGTGCTGCTCCCGGCCGACCAGGCCCGCGACGCCCGGTTCCGGTTCGGCGCGGACGGGGTGGTCGCCGAACGCGGCAGGGACGCGGTGCTGCTGCTGCGGGCCGGCCCCCGTGCGGAGCGTGCCGCGCTGACCGAGGCCCTGCACGACCGGGGCGCGGTGGTCGGCCCGGCGCTGACCTGGACCGAGGTCCCGCAGGCGGTCAGTCTCACCGAGCGGACCGCCGAGCTGGTCGCGCCCGGCCCGGAGCCGGTCTTCGTGGATGATCATTTTGCGACACTGGCGCTGCGTGGTGAGCCGGGTGCGCTGGCCGTGCTGACCGCCCGGCGCCTGGCGCCCCTGGCGGGGCTGCGGGACAGCCAGCGGGAGGCCCTTCTGGTCACCCTTTCCAGCTGGTTACGGCATTGGGGCTCCCGTACGGCGGTATCGGGTGAACTGTTCGTGCACCCCCAGACGGTCAGTTATCGCCTGAACCGCCTCCGGGAGTTGCTCGGGGACGACCTGGACGACCCGCGTATTCGGTTCGAGCTGCAACTGGTGCTCGCCTACCGGGCCTGACCGGCTCATCCGTACGTTCTCAAGATCACCCGGACGATGGAGTGCGACACTCAGCGCAGCCAATAACGTTCGAGTAGATCGCCATGAACGCTGACCCCACCCCCGCACCCTCGCCGCAGGCACTCGTCCGTAACTGGCACGACAGCCTGATCAGAATCGCCGGTATCGACCCCCTGCTCGACTTCACACTCGGCGCCCGGGGGACGGTCCGGATCCTGCGCCCGCACGGAGTCGACGTGCTGGCCGCGCTCGACTCCGGTCGTGCCCTGCGGCTGCAGCCCGCGGGCGATCCCGGGTTCGACGCCGAGGCGATGTCCACCGACCTGTCCCGCGACGACCTCACCGCGACCCTGGGGGACCTGCGGCGGCGTACCGGCGACGATCTCTTCCTGGCTCTGGGGTTCCGGACCTGGAACGGCGCGGACGGCACCCGGCACACCAGCCCGCTGCTGCTGGTGCCGGTCGAGATCGTGCCGGGGGAGCAGCCCGCGGTGCGCCGCGCCGACGGCGTCCCGGTGGTCAACCCGGCGCTGGACCTGCCGGACGCGGCCTACCCGCAGCTGCTCGCCACCGCCGGCTCGGTGGACCAGGTGGTGCTGGCCCGGTTCCCGGTCGGCGACCGCAGCATCGGCCGGCACCTGCGCGACGGCGAGGCCCGGATCGCCGCGCACCCGGTGGTCCGCGCCCTGGCCACCGGCAGCCCCGGCTTCCTGTTCACCGACGAGCCGCTGCCCGCCGGCACGCCGCTGCTGCTGGAGACCGACGCCGACCAGCGGGCCGCCGTCGCCGCCGCCCTGGCCGGCCGGTCGTTCGCCCTGGACGGCCCGCCCGGCACCGGCAAGTCACAGACCACCGCCACCATGATCGGCGCGCTGCTGCACGCCGGGAAACGGATCCTGCTCGTCTCCGGCAAGACCGTCGCCCTGGACACCGCCCGGCAGCGGCTGACCGACGCCGGGCTCGGCGCGTACCTGCTGGAACTGCACTCCGGGCACGCCACCGGGCAGCGGGTCGCCGCCGCGCTCGGCCGGGCCCTGGAGACCGTCCCGGACGCACCCGGCGACACCGGCGCCGACGACCTGCCACGCCAGCCGCTCGGCCTGTCGCCGCGGCAGGTCACCGCCATGATCACCGCGCTGGGGGAGGTGCCCGCCGCACCGGCCGACGGCCTGGACACCGCCGGGCTGACCCGGGCCGGGCTCGACGCGCTGCGCGCCGGCACCGCGGCACTGGCCCGCAACTGGCGGCCGGCCGCCGAGGGCCGCTCGTTCACCTGGCGCGGTGTCATCCACCGCGGCCCGCTGGACGCCCGCCTCTACGCGGCCGCGTCCGCCCTCGACGCCCTGTCCGGCGTGGCCATCCCGCACACCCGGCTGACCAGCGCCTTCGACGTCGGGCGGCTGCGGCAGGTGCCCGACCTGGCCCGGCTGCTGGCCCAGGCCGCCGAACGCCCGGACCACGTGCCCGACCACTGGCTGACCACCGGCGCCGGACTCGACGAGGTCCGCGCCACCGTCGACCGGCTCGCCGCCGACCTGCGCGAACTCGCCGGCATGCAGGAACACGCCGGGCGGGCCGCGTCGGCGCCGTGGGCCGGGCTGCCGACCACCGACGTGGTCCCGGTGGTCGACACCGCCGCCCTGGACTCGCTGCCGGTCGCCCCGATCCGGATCGGCTCGCTGACCTCGCACCAGGCCGCCTCCCTGGCGGTCTACTTCGAGCAGGACGCCGAGATGCTGGAGGCCGCCGCCCGGTCCCTCAACGGCCTGGCCGTGATGATGGGCCTGCCGCCGGTCGCGTCGTTCGCCGACGCCGACTCCACGCTTGCCGTCATCGACCTGGCCCACGCCCCGGAACGACCGGAACGCGCCTGGCTGTCGATCGACGGGCACACCGCCGCCGGCCGGGCCATGCAGACCCTGTTCGCCGCGATCACCGCGCTCAAGGACGCCGAAGGGGCCGCCGAGCTGTACTTCACCCCGGCCCTGCTCGGCGCCGACGTGGAGGGCCTGGCCCAGCGCCTGGCCGACGACCGCGGTCTCAAACGGTTCAGCCCCGCCTACCGGGCCGACCGGCGGGCGCTCGCCGACGTCACACACGCCGATGTCGATCCGGAGACCGCCCGGGAGAACCTGCACCTGGCCCTGGCCTGGAGCCGGGCCGCCGCCGGGCTGGCCGCCGCGGAATCCCGGCACGCGCCCGCGCTCGGCGCCTACTACTACGGCCGGACCACCGACTTCGACCGGATCAACCGGGCCCTCGCGGTCGCCTCGATGGCCATCCAGCGGGCCCGCACCCCGGACCTGAGCACCCTGGCCAACCACATCGCCCGCGACGCCGGGCCGGACGACGTCGCCCTCGCCGTCGCCGCCCGCACCCGCACCAAGATTCGCGAGTGGCGGGCCCGGCTGGCACCCGAACCCAACCCGGCGGCCCGGCCCGACCTGGTCCGGCACCCGATCCTCGCGGTCGCCGCCTGGCTGCGCGCCCACCAGGCGCCGCTGCGCACCGCCGCCGCGGCGGCCACCATCGCCAGCGAGGCCACCAACCGGGACCTGACCGTCGACGAGGCCTACCACCTGGTCGACGCGCGCGGCTCGATCGACGCCGCCTACGAACGGCTGCAGTCCCGGGCCACCGAGTACGTCACCGTCCTCGGCCCGCTCTACCGGGGTGAACACACCGCCATCACCACGGTCAGCGCCGCCCTGGACTGGGCGCTGCTGATGCGGGCCTGCCTCAACGGCTTCGACGAACCGCTCACCCCGGCACAGGCCGAGGCGCTGCAGAAGGTCGTGCCCACCCCGCAGTTCGCGCAGCTGGTCCGGCAGTGGGACGACGCCCGCATCGAACTGCTCGCCGCCTTCGACCCGGGCCGGCAGGCCGACATGCGTGCCGAACTCGACGACTACGCCGGGGCGGGCGCGCTGATCGCCGGGCTGCGGGCGGACACCACCGGGCAGGAGGAGTGGTTCGCCTACCGGGCCGCCCGCGCCGCCCTCGCCCTGGACCCGGTCGTCGACTTCTGCATCGCCGGGCGGGTGCCCGCCGCCCAGGTGCCCCGGGTCGCCGAACGCGCCGTGCTGGCCACCTGGCTCGCCCAGCACCAGGACGAACCGGCCGGTCGTGGGCGCTCCGGCGCGGCCGGGCAGATCATCGCCGCCCGCGCCGCGCTGCGCCCCCGCGACAACCTGATCGAGGCCGCGGTCATCCGGCGGGAGGCCGCGAAGGACCGGGATCATCTGCCGGTACGCCAACTGCTGGAGCACGCCCGCAACCACGTCCAGGCGCTCAAGCCCTGTTTCCTGACCACCCCCGCCGACCTCGGGCGGCATCTGCCGGCCGGGCTGACCTTCGACGTGGTGATCTTCGACGAGGCCGGTCAGATCAGTCCGGGCGCCGCGGCCGTCGCGATCCAGCACGGCACGTCGGTGATCGTCATCGGCGACCGGGAACAGCTGCCGCCGGACACCGCCGACCCGGTGTCGATCCTGGACCTGATGGCCGACTCGGCGGCGTTCCGGATGCTCGCCCTGCACCGGCACTACCGGTCCCGGCAGGCCGACCTGATCGCCTTCGCCAACAGTTCGTTCTACGAGAACCGGCTGATCCCGGTGCACGCCGGCGCGGACGGGACCGGGGTGGAGCTGTTCCCGGCCGCCGACGCCACCGCCGGGGCCGTCGAGCGCATCGGCCACCACCGGGCCACCCGGCCCGGCCAGACCCTCGGCGTGATCACCTTCTCCGCGGCGCAGGCCCAGGCGATCGAGGAGGCCGCCGGGATCCCGGTGCTCTGCGTCGACGACGCCCAGGGCCTGGAGTGGGACGTCGTCGTCGTGGTCATCGGCACCGACCCGGGACCGGCTGACCGGGCCGGTGACCGGCGGCGGCTCAACGTGGCGATCACCCGGGCCCGGCACCGCAACGAGGTGGTCAGCTCGGTGCCGGCCGGTGACCTCGGGGCGGGCGCGCGGCACCTGCGCCGTTACCTCGGCAGCCTGTCACCCGCGTAACGCCGACCGGTCCGTCGGGGCCAGGCGCATCCGCTCGACCCGGACACCGTCCGGGGCGATGGCCGTCTCCGGTTCCCGGGTGAACCGGACGATCGCGTGTTCGCCCTCGCGGACCGGCAGGGCGGGGAAGTCGTTGACGGCGTGTTCGGTCTCGAAGGACGCCAATGGCTCGGATGCTTCCCCGATGGTGAACGGGTGGTTCGACAGCCATATGGTGGCGTACAAAAAATTGCCCTTGATCGTGTCTCTCGGGCTTTGCGGCGGGGGGACGAGAGCCCGCAGCAGAAAGACGTCGTCGGAGTCGATCATCGTGGCGTTGGCGGCCGGTCCGTGTTCCTTCCACACCGGGCCACCATAAAAATCTTCCAGGCCTTTTCGCCGTACGTCCATGTCGGGGAACCCGCGCAACCAGACGAACCGGTCCGGCTGATCCAGGTCACGGAACTGTCCGAGAACGGTCATGCCGAGCGCTTCCTGGGACTCGACGAACTCCCGGTCGAACAGTTCGATCAGCTCGTCCCGCCGACCGGGACGCAACGTGTAGCGCCGCAATTCCACGATCATTGCAGAATCCTCTCCAGAACGTCGGCGATCGATTGCCCGGCCAGTTTCGCCCGGAACGCCGCCGTCGCCTCGTCGTAGACCTCGGCCAGGACCGGCCGGATCCCCGCACCCACCGGGCACTCCAGGTTGGGTTCGGTGTGGTGCAGCGCGATCAGTGGCTCGGCCGCCACGGCCGTCCACACGTCCAGCAGGGTGATCTCGGACGCCGGGCGGGCCAGCGCGAAGCCGGCCCCGGTGCCGCGGCGGGTGCTGACCAGCCCGGCCCGGCGCAGATCGCCGAGGCTGCGGCGCACGATCACCGGGTTGGTGTTGACGCTGGCCGCCACCTCCTCCGACGTCAGTTGCGCCCGGCCGCGGCGCCGGGCCAGCTCCATCCACGCCAGCGCGTGCGCCGCGATCGTCACCCTGCTGTTGGCCGCCATAGTAACCATTTCTATTACAGCGGGGCATCGATGGCTAGGGTGGACCCGTGATTGCCCTGCGGTCCGATGAGGACTTCACCCGTCAGCTGCTCGCGGCGTCACGTGCCCGCCGGGTGCTGGACTGCGGTGGCGCCACGGTCGACGCCGGTGAACTGCGGGCCGCCTGTCTCGCCCTCGGGGAGGCCGACCCGTTCGGGCTGGTCGTCGCCCGCGCGCTGATCACCGGACCGCTCGACCTGCGGGCCGGCGAGGTCCCGGTGGCGCTGCATTTCCCGTCGTGCGTCTTCACCGACCCGGTCGACGTGAGCGGCGCGGTCCTGCACGAACTCGGCATCACCGGCAGCGTCCTGCCGGGCTTGCTCGCCGCCGGAACCCGGATCACCCGCGACCTCGACCTGTCCGGAACGCGGATCACCGGCGACGTCCCGGCCCCGGCGAACGTGTGGCTCACCGAAGCCCACATCGGCGGCAGCCTGATCGCCCGCGACACCCGGATCCTGCCCTCCGCCGGGCGTGCCCTGCAGGCCGACCGGATCCGGGTCGGCGGGAACGTCCGGCTGCTCGACGGCTTCCGCGCCACCGGCGAGGTCCGCTTCCTGGCGATGCACCTGGACGGCGCGCTCGACGTGATCGGCGCCGAGTTCGCCCCGGCCGACGGGCGGGCCCTGGACCTGTCCGAGGCCGACATCGGCGGCAGCGTCTACCTGCTGCAGTCCCCGGGAACCGGCCGCCGGTGCCGGGTGCGCGGCCGGATCGAGATGGGTCACGCCACGATCCGGGGTGAGCTGTTCGTCCGGGACGCGGATCTGACCGCGCCACCGGCCGGGGACGGCGTGCACTTCTACAACGTCGCCTCGACCGTGGACCGGATCCTGCTGATGGCGCCCCGGCTCACCGTGCACGGCACGTTGCGGATCGAAGGCGACACCGTGGCGCGCGGCGGGATCCTGCTGCCCGGCGCCCGGCTGGACGGTGGTGTCAAGCTGGCCGGGGCGGTGTGGAACCCGCACGACACCGCGCTCGACCTGACCCAGGCCACCCTCGGCGGCGGCATCGACGCGTCGGAGGTGTCTTTCGAAGGCACCGTCCGGCTGGACAACGCCAGCGTCGGCGGCCCGGTCTTCCTGCGGGACACCACCCTGCTCCGGCCGGCCGGGCGGCGCTGCCTGTCCGCGGTCAACCTCACCACCACCGGCGACGTGCACCTGCGCGGACTGGCCGCGATCGGTGGCAGGCTCGACTTCCGGGGCGCGTCGATCACCGGGGTGTTCGACGCCGAGGACGCCTACCTCACCAACCCGGGCGACAAGACGATCAGCTTGCACATGGCACACGTGACCGGCAACGTCCGGATGTGCGGCCGGTTCCGGTCGGTGGGCCAGGTGGGGCTGCACCGGGCGGTGATCGGCGGGCGGCTGCGAGCTGACGGAGCCACCCTGACCAGTCACGACGGGAACGCCGCGGTGTTCGAGGCGATCTCCGCCGAGATCCGCGGTGGCGTCGACCTGGGCTGGCACGTCACCGCCGGAACCGTCGACTTCACCGGCACCACCACCTCCTACCTGGCCGACCGCCCGGACCGGGACTGGCCGGCCGGATCCTTCGCCGGCGGTTTCGTCTACGACCGGTTCGAGTCGGTGAACCGGCACAGCGACCCGATCACCGACCCCGGAACCCGGATCGCCTGGCTGGCCCGGATGGGGCAGTACGAGCCGCGAGCCTGGGAACAGTTGGCGGTGGTGCTGCGCGCCGCCGGCGACAACGACGGCGCCGACGACGTCCTGGTGGCCAAACGCCGCCGCGCCCGGCGACTGCGCCCCGCCCCGATGCGCGTCCTGGACCTGCTGCAGGACGTCACGGTCCGGTACGGGTTCCGCCCCCAACGCGCGGTCTACCTGCTGATGACGCTGATAGCGACGGTGACGGTGGCGCTGAGTCTGCCGGACGTCCAGGCCCAGATGCGGGCCACCGACCAGAACGCCCTGGTCTTCACCACGTCCGGCGCCCAGCCGTTGCCGGGCGAACACGACCCACCCGGCGACTGCGGCAACGGCCGGGTCCGCTGCCTGAGCCCGTTCTTCTACGCGGTCGACACAGTGGTCCCGCTGATCGACCTGCACCAGCGCTCCACCTGGTACCCGGTCACCGAACGCGGCGGCCTCCTGCTCGAGATCCTGCTCAACCTGTGCACCGTCCTCGGCTGGGTCACGTCCACAGTGTTCGCCCTGTCCTTCACCCGCCTCGGCCGCGCGGGCTGACCGGCCCCGGAGACCGCTCGTCAGGCGGTTTCCACCGAGACCACGTGTAGTTCGCGGCCGGTGGTCACGGTTACGTCGGCGCTGCCGCACGGGCACAACGGGATGCGGTCCGGGAGGTGTTTGTCGGCCTGGCAGGAGCGGCAGAAGACGATCGCCGGGCACAGGTCCAGGTCCAGGGCGGCGCCGTGTGCGGCGGTGCCCATGGCGGCCACGTCGAAGCAGAAACGCATGTCGTCGGGTACCACCGCGGTCAGGGCTCCGATCCGGACCGTCACCCGGCGGACGGGACGGCCTGCGGCTCGTGAGCAGGCCGTTCCGACGATGTTCTCGGCAATCGCCAGCTCGTGCATCGGGACTCCCGGCATCGGTGAACGGGGCGCGAACCAGTCTCACACGGGCATCGGGACCGCATCCGCCGTCGTCACACCATCGGGAGCATTTCGGCACGTGCCACGGTCCGCAGGAATCAACCGGCCGACACGATCGGGGGTCGGGGGTTTCAGGCGCGGGCGGCGATCGCGGCCAGTGGCAGGCCGGCATCGAGGGTGCCGTATTCCAGGGTGCGATCGGGGCCGAGCCGGGCGGCCACGAACGCGTCCGCGACGGCGTGCGGCGCCTCCCGGATCAGGACGGCCGCCTGCAACGCCAGAGCCAGGGACTCCACCACCCGCCGGGCCTGCGCGGGTGTCGCCCGCGCCACCAGTTTCCGGGTCGCGGCCACGTGCGTGTCGAAGTCGCGGTGCACGCCGAGCGCGGACGCGATCTCCCGGTCGAACGCTGCCACCGAGTCCGGTTCGCGGGACATCGCCCGCAGCACGTCCAGGGCGATCACGTTGCCGGAGCCCTCCCACACGGCCATCACCGGTTGTTCGCGATATCTCCGGGCCAGCGGGAAACTCTCGGTGTAGCCGTTGCCACCGAGACATTCCAGCGCTTCGTACGCATGATGCGGCCCCCGCTTGCACACCCAGTACTTCCCGACCGCCGTGGCCAGCCGCCGGAACGCCACCGATTCGGCGTCGTCCCGGTCGTAGGCAGCGGCCAGGCGCATCGCCGTCCAGGTGGCGGCCTCGGCCTCCAGCTGCAGGTCGGCGAGCACCGCGGTCATCGCCGGCTGGTCGATCAGCACCGACCCGAAGGCGCTGCGGTGCCGCACGTGCCAGGCCGCCTCGGCGACCGACTGGCGCATCCCGGCCGCGCTGCCCAGCACACAGTCCAGACGGGTCTGCGCCACCATCTCGATGATCGTGCGTACGCCGCGGCCCGGCTCGCCGAGCAGCCAGCCGGTCGTACCGTCGAGTTCGATCTCGGCGGACGCGTTCGACTTGTTGCCGAGTTTGTCCTTGAGCCGCTGGATCCGGAACACGTTGCGGTCGCCGCCGGGCAGCATCCGCGGCACCAGGAAACAGGACAGCCCGCCGGGGGTCTGCGCGAGCACCAGGAACGCGTCGGACTGCGGGGCCGAGCAGAACCACTTGTGCCCGGTCAGCCGCCATGTCCCGTCGTGGGCGTCGACGGCCCGGGTGGTGTTGGCGCGTACGTCCGATCCGCCCTGTTTCTCGGTCATCGCCATGCCGAAGATCGCCGACGTCTTGACCGACGGATCTCGCAGCTCCGGGTCGTAGTCACGGGAGTAGACCTTCGGCAGCCACTGCCCGGCCAGCTCGGGGGTGAATCGCAGCGACGGCACCACCGCGTGGGTCATGCTCACCGGGCAGGCGTGACCGGCTTCGACCTGCGCGAACAGCATGAACGTCGCGGCCCGGGCCACGTGCGCGCCGGGCCGGGGGCCGGCCCAGCAGCCGGTGTGCGCGCCGTGCGCGATCGCCGCGCCGATCACCCGGTGGTAGCCGGGGTGGAAGTCGACCGCGTCCACCCGGTTGCCCCACCGGTCGTGACTCGCGAACACCGGCGGCTGGGCGTTGGCCAGCTCGGCGTCTCGCTGGAAGTCCGCCCGCCCGACCAGCTGACCGATTTCGGTCAACTCCTCGACGGCCCACGAGGCGTCGTAGCGGTCCACCGCCCCGGTCAGCGCCGGGTTGATCAGGAACTCGTTGATCCCGGCCCGCGGCGGAGCCTGATTGAACACCTCGTGGGTCATCGGGGGTCCTTTCGGCGAGGGACGGTGCAGGCTGGGCGGGAACGAGCGGTTACAGCAGGAAACCCAGGCTGTCGCGGGCGGACGCCTCGGCGCCCTCCCGGGCGGCGCGCAGCGAGATCTGGTCGCGGTCCAGGCGGCCGGGCAGCGGATCCTGCAGCCGCGGGGTCAGCGCCAGGGTGCTCATCCCGTTCGACCAGCCGTCGCGGACCTGCTGCAACGTCTCCCGGTAGCGGTGCGGACGGCCCCGGTACGCCGCGGCCAGCTCGGGGTTCATCCGGCGCAGGTAGCGTTCCACCACCACGTCGGCGGCGCCGTAGGCGGGCTGGGTGCCCGGCGGCCGGGTGGCCAGGACGATCGCGTGGGTGGCGCCCCGGGCGGCGGCGGTCACCACCGGCACCGCCTCGACGATGCCGCCGTCCAGCCAGCGCCGGCCGCGCCACTGGACCGGATCCCCGGCCAGCAGCGGCAGCAGCCCGGACGCGTGCAGGCAGCTGATCAGGTCGTCGCGGTCGGCGAAATCGGTCAGGGCCTCGGCGCGGCCGGTCTCCACGTCGGTGGCGACCATGGCCAGGCGGCCGGCCCAGTCGGTGCCCGCGGCGGAGCCGATGTTCAGCAGGTGGTCGACGTGCTCCACGATGCGGGAACCGTCGATCACCGGGCGGCCGCGGGCGATCCGGCGCACGTCGATGAATTCCGGCGAGGCGAAGACTTCGGCGTACGACTCGGCCATCGCGCCCGCCGCGCCCACCGCCAGGGCGGCCGCGTTGACGGCACCGGCCGACGTGCCGACGATCATGTCGACGCTGTCCAGGATGCCCTCGCGCTCGATCACCGCGGCCATCGAGGCGGAGATGATGCCGCGCATGCCGCCACCCTCGATGACCAGGGCGACGGTGGCGCCGTCGTCGTTGTCACCGGTGCGGCGGCGGTCGGTGAGGACCTGCTGGATCGTCGGGGTGCCGATCCTGCCCAACCGTACGGCCGCGGCTCTTGTCGCCTTTTGCTCTTTCTCCTGCTGGGCCGGCGGCAGTTCCTCCGGCCCGGCCGGAAGCGGTGCGGCCGGAATCGGCACGGACGGGACCGGCGCCGTGAGGCTTCCTTGCGCGACCGCGACCAGGGTCTCGGCGCCGTCGGCGGTGACCGCGTGCAGCTCGCACCGGCAGGCCGCGCGGTCGCCGGTGACGCTGACGACCATGCCGTGCGCCCGCAGCGTGTCACCGACCGCCGGGGCGATGTAGTCGATGGTCAGCCCGGAGGTGACCACCTCCCGCCCGAGGGCCGCCCCGCCGGCGAACGCGAGCGCGGTGTCGGCGGCGTAGGCCACTATCCCGTCGTGCACCGCCCCGTGCCGGTTGGTGATCCCGGGCCGGATGTCGAGCTCGACGACGACACTCTGCGGACCGAAAGAGATCAGCCGGGTGCCGAACATCCGGGTCACCGACTGGTCGGCCAGGAACCGCTGCGCGGTGGCCAGGGTGGACGAAGTGCTCACGAGATTCCTCCGGGTACGGGCTGGGTGCCGAGCGCCCGGAAGCAGAACGACCGGATCCCCTCGATGACGCTTTCCTGCTCTGCGGGCGACGGCTCCGGACTGTCCGGCCGGATGAAACCGACGAGCGCCTCGGAGATCGCGCCCATCACCGCGCTGGAGGCCAGCCGCGGGTCCGGGGCGATGAAGATCCGGCCGGCCAGCCCGTCGGTGATGATCTGCTCGCCGAGATCGGTGTAGCAGCGGCGGTAGACCAGGCGCTCGGCCTCGACCACCGGGCTGACCGGCTCGAACAGCAGCGCCCAGGCCATCCGGCGGCCGTGCAGCGCCCGGCCGCTGAAGATCCGGATCAGCTCGCCGAGCCGCTGCCGGGCATCCCGCCCGGAGCCGGCGACGGCCTGCCGGACCAGGTCGACCTCGTGGCTCGCGGCGCTGCGGAACACCTCGGCGAGCAGGCGGTCACGACTGTCGAAATAGGAATAGACCGACCCGACGCTGGCCTGACAGCGCCCGGCGATGGCGGCGACGGTGGCCGCCCGAAAGCCGTCCGCGGCCACCAGGCCCCGGGCCGCACGAAGGAAAGCATCCCGCTTGTCCTCCGCGTTCTTCCTGGTCAACGCGGTTGCCCGATATGCCATCCGGTCGCCCCCCAAGCTCTGAATCCGGATTCAGTCCTAGGCTATCGGTTCCGTTCGGCCGGGCAACCTCGTGAGTCCCGAATCACGCCTGGTTCATCCGCGCCGCACCCGGGCATGGACAGACGTCATGACGAGGCCGATGAAGCGACCCAGGCTGATCACCGTCGATGGGGTGCCGTACCGCTGGCGCATCCGCCGCCGCCCCGCCCTGCAGGGCCCGCTCGCCTTCGCCGTGGAACGCGCCGACCGCCGCGGCACGGTCCTGCTGGCCAGCGTCCCCGCCCCCGGAACCCCACCACCGTCGGCGTCCGCCCTGGTCACGGCGGCGGTCAAGCAGGCCCGGGCGGCGGGCTGGCGCCCGGAGACCCCGGGCCCCGCCTTCTCCGTCACGGTGACCCCGGAGACGTGGCTCGAGCACCGGGTGCGCTGAAGTCCACCGCGGCCCGGCGCCAGGCGACTTACTTGAAACAAAGTTAATCGGAAATGTTGACATTGTTGAATATTCGCGGTGATGCTGTGAGAGCGCTCTCACCCTAGGGGGTCCCCGTGCATCTCAAACGCGCCGTCCTGGCGCTACTCCTCGCGCTCCCCGCAGTGCTGTCCATCCCCGCGACGCCCGCCTCGGCAGTCGGCCCGGACCTGCTGCCGGTCACGGTCACCAACAACTCCGGCCGGTCCGAGGCCACCTACCTCTACATCCTCGCCAAGAACATCAACACCGGGCGGCTGGGGTACGTCAACGGAGCCGGTCAGTACTTCGACTGGCCCGCCGGTGGACTGCCGCCCACCCCGGCCCCGGACGTCGCGATCGCCGGTCCGGGCAACGGTGGCAGCGTCACCGTCCGGTTCCCACGGTTCATCTCGGCCCGGCTGTACTTCTCGCTGGGCAAGAAGATCGACTTCCGGCTCACCCCGGACGGCCTGGTGCAGCCCGCGCCGTGGGCCGCCGGTGACCCCAACCGCGACACCCTGTTCGACTGGTCGGAGTTCACCTACAACAACGAGGGGCTGTGGCTGAACAGCTCCCAGGTCGACATGCTCGCCATGCCGCACGCGGTGGCGGTCACCGGCGCCGACGGCCGCACCATCCGCACCGGCGACCCGGTCGCCAACGGCCGCGAGAACATCATCAACCAGATCCGTGCCAACGGTGATTTCTCCCGGTCGATCTACACCCGGTCGGACGGTACGGTGCTGCGGGTTCTCGCTCCCGGGAAAGCGCTCGGCGCGGGACTGATGAACGCCAATTACCTGGACTCCTACATCACGTCGGCCTGGAATGCCTACACCAGCCGCACGCTGACCGTGGTCCCGCGGGTGAACGAGCCGAACCGCAAGTTCTTCGGCCGCACCAGTGGCAACAACATGGTCTTCACCGACGCGTCCGGCGCGCAGGTCGCGACGGTGGCCAAGCCGACCGGTGCGAACGTGTGGGGATGCGACGGCGTGTTCAACGCCGCCAATGTCCCGCCGTTCATCGAACCCGAGATCAAGCGCACCCTGTGTACGGCGTTGAACCGCGGAACTCTCGGCACCTCGACGCAGGAGCCGGTGCTCGACGCGGCCCAGTTCTACCGCAACAGCGGCGCCAACCACTACTCGCGGATCATTCACGAGAACATGGCGGACAAGAAGGCGTACGGATTCGCGTACGACGATGTCGGCGGTTTCGAATCGCTCGTGCACAGCCCGGACCCCCGCTCCGCCGCGGTGATCATCTCGCCGTTCACCGGTGGTGGCACCACGCCTCCGCCGGCCACCGGCAACGCCCTGATCAGCAGCCTGAACAACAAGTGCCTGGACGTGCCGAACGGCGATTTCTCCGACGGTGTCCAGGTGCAGATGTGGACCTGCAACGGCTCCGCCGCCCAGAAGTGGGAGGCCACCGGCGGCACGCTGAAGACCGGCAACAACAAGTGCCTGGACGTGGCGTGGGGCTCGGTCGACAACGGCGCGGCCATCCAGATCGCCAACTGTTCCGGCAACGCGGCCCAGCAGTGGGTGCTCAGCGGGGCCGGTGACCTGGTCAATCCCCAGGCGAACAAGTGCCTCGACATCGGCGCGTGGAACGCCAACGACGGCGCGAAACTGGTCCTGTGGGAGTGCCTCGGCGGGGCCAACCAGAAGTGGCGGCGCGGCTGACCACCGCATGACGTATGCTCCGGCGCGGCGAAGCTGTAGCGCAGAGGTCGTCGCGCCTTGGCATCGAGCAGGAGGACGCCGGTTCGAATCCGGTCGGCTTCGCCCCTGACGTGACCGGGGGTGGCGACGATGGCTGACGAGGTCGTCGTGCGCTGCCCCGCGATCAGCGACCCGGACGCGATGGGCCTGGCCGCCCCGGGTGACTTCGACGGCATCCTCGGACGGCTCGCCGCGCCGGAGCCGGTCACCGCGCCGGAGGAGTTCGCCCGCGGCCTGGTCCGCCCGGACGGCCGGGTCGACCTGTGTAAACAGGGTGTCGGCCCGGACCTGACGGCCACCATCGTGCGGGCCGCCGCCGGTTCCCCGCACGTCGCCCACCTGCTGCTCGGCACCAACGGGCTGGGCAGCGACGGGGCGCGCGCGGTGGCCGGAGCGCTGACTCCCGGGCACGGCGTGCGTACCGTCTACCTCGGCTGCAACCGGATCGGCGCGGACGGCGCCGGGGCCCTGGCCGAGCGGCTGGCCGGTGACACCGAGATCCGGGCCCTGTGGCTCAAGCGCAACCCGGTCGGTGACGAGGGGGTGCGGCGCCTCGCCGGGGCCCTGCACCACAACACCACATTGCGTACGCTCGACCTGGTCAACACCGGGCTGACCGTTTCCGGTCTGGAGGCGCTGGCCGACGTGCTGGCCGCCCGCCCGCCGGTTCTGGAGCGGCTGTTCCTCGGCGGCAACGGCCTGGGCCCGGCCGCCGTCGGAGTCCTGACCCGCCTGGTCACCGCCGGCGGAGTGCGGGAGTTGTTCCTCGGCGTCAACCGGCTCGGTGACGAGGGCGCCGCCGGGCTGGCGGCGAACCTGGCCGGCTACCCGATGACCCTCGGCCTCGGCGGCAACGGCATCACCGACATGACGGCGCTCGCCGCGAACCTGCACGCCTGGCAGGCCCTCGACCTGTCCCGCCCGCCGTCGGAACGTGCGCTCGGCGGGCGCCCCAACGTGGTCGGCGACACGGGCGCGGCGATCCTCGCGGCGGCCCTGCCGGGCGGTTCCCTGAAACGGCTCGACGTCCGGTTCACCGAGATCACCGGCCGCGGCGCGAAACTGCTGCTCACCGCCGGCGCCGACCTGGAATACCTGGGCATCAACGGCGGCGTTCCCCGGAAGATGCGCCGCCGGGCACCCCGCACCACCACCCCACCGCATGAGGACATCAACGCGATCGTGAGTATCTATCGATGAGTGGGCAGGACCAGCTGGCCCTTGCCGAATGGCAGCGGATCCGGCGGTACGCGGTGCCGGACCGGATGATCGCCGAGTGCACCGAGGCCCGCGAACGCGGCGACTGGCGGGCCGCGTGCGAGGCGGCCGAGGTCGACGTGCTGATCGACGATCCCACTCCGGTCGCGGACGAACTGGCCGGGTTCGCCCCGGACCTGCTGCGCTGGCACCTCCCGCGGGCGCTCGGCGGCTACACCACGCTGGTCACCAGCCGGCGGTACGTGCTGGTCCCGCACGACGGCGTGATCGGGCCGGACTCCACGGTGCTGGTCGTCGAGTCGCCGCGTTCCCTGATCGGCTCGCAGCGGCTCACCCTGCAGGCCGCCCGCTGGGGTGACGTGCCCGGCGACGACAGCTACCAGCTGTCCAAGGAGCTGCTGCTGCCCGCCTACCTGTGGGACGCCCGGCACGCGGGGGAGCTGCGCACCGCGGTCGGCGGAACCGCCGAGCGGCTGCCCGGCTTCGCCCCCGACGGCTCGCCGCTGCCCGACGGCATGCTGGGCGCCGGCGACGACGCACCGGCCCGGGCCGAGTCGGTCCGCGCGGAGACGACCCTGGCCGCCCGGTTCGCCGCCGCCGGATTCGAGACCGGCAAGGACTTCGGGGAACAGCTGCCGCCGTACGACAACGGCTGGAACATCCACAACGTCGATCCGTTGCGGGTCGCCCACGACGCCCGCCTGCTGGCCGACCGGTTCGGCACCGGCGAGTGGACCCTGTGGATCGACTACTACTGGTACATCCACTTGACCGTCGACGGCGGCACACCGCGGGCCGACTGGCACATCCTCGACCGGGCCGACCTGACCAACCCGGTCCGGTTGCTGCCCCGGCTGCACACCGATCTGACCCGGTACCCGGTCGACCTCGACCTGATCCGTAACGGTCGCCTGACTGCCGGAGACCTGCATCCGCTGGTACGCGCGGCGCTGTTCCCCGGCGTCCCGGCGGCTCCCGCGCGACCGGTTCCGCCGGCCACCCCGGCCCGGGTGCGCTGCCACGGCGCATGGCACGAGATCGGCGTACAGCAGGGGCGCCTGACCCTGCCCGGGCACACCGAGGCCGAACGGCAGCGCGAGCGGGCGATGCGGGCGTTCGGCGGAGCGGTCACCGGTTGTTTCGCCGCCGAACAGACCTGGTCCGGTACGGCGGGACGGCTGCCGAAGAAGCTGCGGGCCCATCGTGAGGACCTGTGGCAGCGAATGCTGCACGGCGGCACCCGGGTGGTGCGGGAGCTGCTCGAAGCGGGCATGGACCCGAACCTGCGCGACAGTCGCGGCCGGACCCTGGTGCACCGGCTCCGATCGTACGACCATCAGGTCCTGCTGCCCTTGCTTCTTGCCGCCGGCGCGGACGTGAACGCCCGTGACCTCGAGGACAGCACCCCGCTCTATCTGGCCGTGGTGTTCCAGGCACCCGCTGAGTTGATCATCGCCCTGGTGGAGGCGGGCGCCGACCCGCGCACGCCCAATCAGGACGGCATGTCGGTGCTGGACTATCTCGACGACGTCCTGGAGTACCGCGACGAGGTGGACCCCGAGTTCGAGCCGGCGGTCGCCTATCTGCGCGAGCGGGCCTGATCCACTCGCGTATGCTGCGGCGCGGCGGGGTCGTAGCGCAGAGGTCGTCGCGATCAGCTATCACCTGATAGGACGCCGGTTCGATTCCGGTCGGCCTCGCCACCTGAACACGGGGGACGCGGTGAACCGGAGCGACGGGACGGACATCCACCGGTTCCCGGTGCCGCAGTGGATGGTCGCCGCGTGCGCGGAGGCCCGGGCGATCGACAGGCTGCGCCGGATCGCCGGGCACTTCGGGTGGCTGCCCGGGCTCCGGGCGGCGTTGTTGCCCGCTGCTCCGGCCGAGCCGGTTTTCGCGGATCCGGCCGGGCTGCTGGCCGAGGAGCGGATCCGGGTCCGGTGCGGTGGCGGGTGGCACCTGGTGGCCGTCCGCGGCGGGCGCCTTGAACTCCTCGATCACACCGGGGCCGCGCCGGATCCCGCGGCCGGCTGTCTCCGGGCGCGGCAGGCCTGGGAGGGCGGCGACGGCCGGGTGCCCAAGGGCCTGCGGTTCTATCGGCGTGACCTGTTCCAGCAGCTGAACCACGATCCACCGGCAGTGGCCGTCCCGGTTCATCATCGCCCTGGTCGACGCCGGGGCACGTCTCGACGAACCGGCGCCCCGATTCCTCGTCGACGCCGAACGGTGGGGCGACCGGGACCTCAAGCGGGCGATCGCCTACCTCCGGAACGCCTGATCCACTCCCGTATGCTGCGGCGCGGCGAGGTCGTAGCGCAGAGGTCGACGCGCCCGGGCTGATCGGGAAGGACGCCGGTTCGATTCCGGCCGGCCTCGCCGCCCGAACCCGGGGGGAGGGAACGGGTCGTGTTTCTCGGTGGGCGCAGCGTCCGGGAATGGCAGCGGATCCGGCGGTACACGGTGCCCGGCTGGATGATCGCCGAGAGCACCGCGGCCCGGGACCGCGGCGACTGGCGGGCGGCCTGCGAGGCCGCCGCGGTCGAGGTGCTGTTCGACGATCCGGGACCGGTCGCGGATCTGCTCGCCGGGTTCGCCCCCGACCTGCTGCGCTGGCACCTGCCCCGGCCGCCCGGCGGAACCACCGGGCTGGGGTTCCGGCAGCGGTTCGTACTGACCCCCGCGTCGGTCACCGCCGACACCACGGTGCTGCTGGCGAGCACGTCCCGGGCCGATCGCCTCACCCTCGAACAGGTCCGGCTGCGGGACCTGCCGCCCGGCCCGGCGTTCCCGGTGCCGGACCACCTGTGGGACGCCCGCGAGTACGCCGGTCTGCGTGCCGCCGCGGAGGCCGTGCCGCCGGGTCGGGGCCTCGGCCACTGGGCCGCGGCGGGCTGGGAGGTCACGTCGAATCCGTGGTACGCCGACCACTATCTCCGGGACCTCGATCCCCGGCGGACGGCGGCCGATCTGCGCCGGGTCGCCCTCCGGTTCGGGATCGCCGACTGGCCGCTGGCCGAGTGGGGGACGACCCGGGTGTGCCTGACCGCGACCTCCGGCCGGCCGCGGATCACCGTTCACCGGAACCGGGACCACCAGGACCGGGGCGTGCTGATGCTGCACCCCGGCCTGCTGCGGCCGCCCGTCGACCTGGAACTGGTCCGCGGCGGGCACCTCGACGCCGCCGACGTGCACCCGTTGGTCCGTGCGGTCCTGTTCCCGGGCACACCGCGCGGATCGTCGTACGCCGAACCGGCCGGCTCTTTCCCCGGCGAACGGGTCCGGGTCCGCTGTGGCGGCGTGTGGCACTGGGTCGAGGTCCGCGCGGGCCGTGTCGAGCTGCCCGGGCACAGCGACGAACAACGGCGGCGCGAGCACAGCATGGCCGCCTTCGGTGGTGCGCTGAGCGGCTGTTTCCAGGCCGAGCAGGCGTGGAACACCGGTGGCGGCCGGTTGCCGAAACAGCTCCGGCGGCACCACCGTGACCTCACCCGGCGGCTGGAGCACGGCGGGGCCCGGGGCGTGGAGCGGATGCTCGACGCCGGACTGAACCCGTTGTTCCGGGACAGCCGCGGGCGCACCCTGATCCACATGCTGCACGACCTGGGCGATCCCGGTCTGCTGCCGCGGCTGCTCGCCGCCGGGCTGGACATCGGGGCGCGTGACCGGCTGAACCGTACCCCGCTGTTCGAGGCGGTGGATCAGCGCTGGCCGGCGCGTTACATCATCGCCCTGGCCGACGCCGGGGCGAGCCTGCGGACCTCGTTCCCGGACGACGACAGCATGGCGCAGTACCTCGACCGGATCGCCCGTGACGCCGACCGGGAACGTGCTCTCGCCATCGCCCACCTGCGGCGGTAATCGGCTGGCGGGAATGTCGGGGGTTCGGCGTATGCTGCGGCGCGGCGAGGTCGTAGCGCAGAGGTCGTCGCGCCCGGCATCAACCTGGAGGACGCCGGTTCGAATCCGGCCGGCCTCGCCGCCTGAGTGACACGGGGAGGGGCCGGGATGATCGACATCGGACACCACGGCTCGGTGGCGGATCTGCACGCCTGGCAGCGGGTCCGGCGGTACGCGGTGCCCGGCTGGATGATCGCCGAGTGCACCGCGGCACGGGAGCGTGGCGACTGGCGGGCGGCGTGCGAGGCGGCCGGGATCGAGGTCGGGTTCGACGACCCGGGGCCGTTGGCCGGGCTGCTCGCCGGGTTCGCCCCGGACCTGCTGCGCTGGCACCTGCCCCGGATACTGCACGGGTCCACCGGGCTGCTGTCGCACCAGCGTTACGTGCTGGCGCCGGAGGGCGAGGCCGGCACGGTGCTGCTGGTCCGGACGTACGGCAACGAGCGTTTGACCCTGGATCTGATGAACCGGCGCCAGCTGCCACCGGGCGCGAACATCGTGGTCCCGCCGCACCTGTGGGACGCCCGCCGGGCAATGGGCCTGCGGGAGCCGGCCACCTTCGAGCCCCAGCCAGGGCCGGCGCCGGGGTGGGCGGCCCAGCTGTTCGTCAAGAGCGGCTGGGCGGTCGAGCGTGAGCGGCCGGGTGCGGACGGGCAGTTGGCGCTGCTGCTGCGGTCCGACCTGCTGCGCCCGCCGGTCGACCTGACCCTGGTCCGGGCCGGTCTGCTGGCCGTCGACGCGGTGCATCCGCTGGTGCGCCGGGCGCTGTTCCCGGAGGCGGCCCCGGTGCTGCCGCTCACCGGGTCCGGGCTGCCGGCCGACGTGCTGACCCGGGTCCGGTGCCGTGGCGTGTGGCACTGGGCCGGTGTCAGCGCGGGCCGGATCGAGCTGCCCGAGCACACCGCCGAGGAGCAGCAGCGGGAGCACGCCCTGGCCGCGTTCGGCGGCACGATCAGCGGCTGTTTCCAGGCCGAGCGGGCGTGGAACGGCGGCGGTGGCCGGCTGCCCAGGCTGCTCAGAGAGTACCGGCGTGACCTGATCCTGCGGCTGGAGCACGGCGGCGCCCGGGAGGTGACCGGGTTGCTCGACGCCGGGCTGGACCCGCTGCTGCGCGACGCCGGCGGCCGCACCCTGATCCACATGCTGCGGACCTTCGGCGACCCTGGGCTGCTGCCCCGGCTAATCGCCGCCGGGGTCGGCATCGACACCGAGGACCGGCAGGGCTACACCGCGTTGTACGAGGCCGTGCAGCACCGCTGGCCGTCGCGCTACATCATCGCGATGGTCGACGCCGGGGCCACCCTCGGCCGGCTGTCCTCGACCCGGTTCCTCGACGTCTCCGCGCACCGTGCCTCCGACGATCTGCAGACTGCGATCGCCTACATCAGAAAGAAGAAACGATGACCACCGGGCTCGCCGCCGCCGACACCCTGCTGCGCCAGATCCGGGCCACCCGGACCGAGCCGGTCGTCGACCACCGGGCCGCCGCCCTCGCCCTGTGCGTGGCGGCGAACCTGCCGGTGCTGCTCTGGGGCGAACCGGGCATCGGCAAGTCGGCGACCCTGTCCCAGCTCGCCGACGGCCTGGACCTGCCGCTGGAGACGGTGATCGCCAGTGTGCACGAGCCGTCCGACTTCGCCGGGCTGCCGATCGTCGGCGACGACCCGGCCACCCAGGGCGTGCCGATGGCGCCGCCCGACTGGGCGGTCCGGCTCGCCCGCCGGGGCCGTGGGCTGCTGTTCTTCGACGAGCTGTCGTCGGCGCCGCCGGCCGTGCAGGCGGCGCTGCTGCGAGTCGTCCTGGAGCGGCGGGTCGGCAGCCTCACCCTGCCCGACGAGGTGCGGATCGTGGCCGCGGCCAACCCGCCGGCCAGTGCCGCCGACGGCTGGCACCTGAGCCCGCCGCTGGCCAACCGGTTCGTCCACCTGCACTGGACACACGACCCGCGGACCGTCGCCCGCGGCCTGGCCGGCGTGTGGCCGCGGATCGACGTGCCGGTCGTCGACGCCACCCGGGCGGCGAGCGCGCTGGCCCGGGCCCGGGGTGTCATCGCCGGTTTCCTCACCGCGCGGCCCGGTCTCACCCATCACCTGCCGTCCGACGCGGACGCCCGGGGCGGGGCGTGGCCCTCCCCGCGTACGTGGGAGATGGTGTTGCGGTTGCTGGTCTTCCATTTCTGCGCGGGCACCAGCCGGGAGGCGCTCGCCACCGCGGTGATCGGGGCGGTCGGCGACGGGGCCGGCCTGGAGATCACCACCTATCTGGAGGAGCTGGACCTGCCGGACCCGGAGCGGGTGCTGGCCAACCCGGCGGCGTTCGCGCTGCCCGACCGGGGTGACCGGCAGCTGGCGTTTCTCACCGCGATCGTCGCCGCGATCGAGGCGCGGGTGACCCGGGAGCGCTGGGAGGCGGGCTGGGAGGTGCTGGCCAAGGCGGTCGACGCCGGGGTGCCCGACGTGGCCGCGCGGGCCGCGTTCGACCTGGCCCGGATGCGTGACCCACAGTGGCCGGTGCCCGCGTCGATCGACGCGTTCCTGGACGTGCTGACCGTCTCCGGGATGCTGCCCGGTGCCACATAGCGTTCTGGACCGGACGAAACTGCTGGCGGCCCGGCTGAAAGCCGCCGGTGCGCAGCCCTATCTGGCGTCGGCGCTGTACAGCCTGACCGTGGTGCCCAGCGATCAGGTGCCGACGATGGGGGTGGACCGGCACTGGCGTTGTTACGTCAATCCGGGGTTCGTCGACCACACGCCGGTGCACGAGCTGGCCGCGGTGTGGGTGCACGAGGTGGCGCATCTGCTGCGCGATCATCACGGGCGGGCCGATCTGCTCGCGGCCGGGCTGCGGCAGGACCATCGCCGGGTGAACATCGCGCAGGACTGCGAGATCAACGACGATCTGTCGTCGTTGCCGCAGAACGCGGTGAAACCCGGTCTGTACGGGCTGCCGGACGGGCAGATGTTCGAGCAGTACCTCCCTGCCATCCCCTCGACCCCTTCCGGTTCCGGCCCTTCCGTTTCCGGTCCGGAATGTGGCTCCGGGGCGCATGGTCGGGCGATGCCGTGGGAGTCCTCGGACGGGCCGGTGGTCAGCCCGGTCGAGGCCGCCGCCATCCGCCGGCAGACCGCTCACGAGCTGCGGGCGCACGTCAAGGCGCGGGGCCGGGTGCCCGGTGGCTGGCAGCGGTGGGCCGAGGAGATCCTGGAACCGACGGTGGACTGGCGCCGGGCGTTGACCGGCGCGGTGCGGGAAGCGGCGTCCTGGGCGTCCGGGGCCGTCGACTACACCTATCAGCGGCCGTCCCGGCGGGGTGCCGCGGTGCCCCGGGTGGTGCTGCCCAGTCTGCGGCGGCCGATGCCGCGGGTGGCGGTGGTGGTCGACACGTCCGGTTCGATGGGCCCGGACGAGCTGAACGCGGTGCTCGGCGAGGTGGCCGGGGTGCTGCGGGCCGTCGGCATCGGGCGGAACCGGGTCAGTGTCCTGTCCTGTGACGCCGACGTGCACACCGTCCGTAAGGCCGCGACCATCGGCGACGTGGTGCTGGAGGGTGGCGGCGGCACCGACATGCGGGTCGGCATCGAGCACGCCCTGCGCGGTCCGGAGCGGCCGCACATCATCATCGTGCTGACCGACGGGTACACCCCGTGGCCGGACGCCCGTCCCGGTGGGGTGCGGGTGATCGCGGGGCTGGTCAGCGCCGATGTCCAGGCGCCTCCGGAGTGGATCGAGACGATCCGGATCACCACCGGCTGACGATCCATCGTTATTTTGCTATATTGGAGATAAGCAAAATAAGAGATGTGGTGGAGGCGGTCATGTCCGACGGTGTGTTCGCGGCACTCGCGCACCCCACCCGGCGGTCCGTCCTGACGCTGCTGCAGCGCAACGGCCCGATGGCCGTCGGTGACATCGCCGCGGCGCTGGGTGTCGTGGGCCCTACCCTGTCCGGCCATCTGAAGATCCTCCGCGGGGCGGATCTGGTGGACACGCAGCGACAGGGCACCACGATCCGCTACGTCACCAAGCTGTCGGTTCTGGAAGGCGCCATCGCGGACCTGATGGAGAACATGCGCCTCGGCGCCACCGGCGACGTCTCGTCGACCATTTCGGCCGGGAGGGAGCACGTGGATGGAAACGATTGACGAAGTGCGGGAGCAGAGGGCTCCGGTGGCAGGGTTCGTCGTTCTGGGCGTCGGCCTCGCACTCATGGCAGGGCTGTCCTGGCAGGCGGCCGGGGACCTGCCCGACCCGGTGATCCTCGCCGGCGCCGGGAAGAACGGGGCGGACCAGCAGGCCCCGAAGATGCTCGTCCTGATCGGGGCGCCGCTGCTGTCCCTGGTCCTCACCGTGGTGCTGCTGGCCGCGCAGCGATTCCGGCGTCTCACGGCCGCGACGCTGAAGGTGCCGCTGTGGCGGGACGACCGGACTCATCGCCGGGCGGTGAGTCTGGTCCTCGGCGTGCTGACCCCGGTCTTCCTCGGTCTGCATCTGATGCTGCTGCGAGCGGCCGTGGGAGAGATCGAGAGCACGCTCGGCTACCTGGCCGCCGCCGTGGCGATCGTCGTTGTCGTCGTCGGCAACATCTGGCCCAAGCAGGCGCCGGCCGTGCCCGGGATGCTCCGGGCGCGCCTCGACCCGGGCACGCGACAGCGGTGGGACGACGCCGTGGAGGCGCAGCGTCGCAACCTGCGCCCCGCCGGCATCGTCATGGTGGTCCTCGGGCTGGTGGCCCTCGCCTGCTCCTGGTCCGTGCCGATGGTGTCGTTCGGTCTCTCGATGGCCGCCATCCTCGCCATGGCGGCCATCACCTTCGGTACGTTCTGGCGGTCGGTGGCCGGTTCCGGTTCTTCTACGGCCGGCTGATCTGCACGGTGATGCCGAGAGCGCCGGTGTCCAGCTTGCCGTTGGCGTCGACGGTGAACTGCCACCTGTCGTAACGGGTCTTGCCGACCACGATCACGACCCACGCCGCGCCCGGCCGGTTCACCAGCGCCTGGGCCCGCTCCAGCTCCTTGGCGGCGGGCGTCGAACCGAGGATCAGCACACCCAGCTTGCGTTCGCTGCTGCTGCTGCCGCGCAGGGTGAAAGCGGCGTCCGAACCGTCGCCCTCGGCGGTGGCCAGGGCGTCGCGGGTGCTGACCCGCTCACCGCCGGCCAGGTGCGGGTCGAGATCACCGGTCACCACCTGCACGTGACTCGCCCACCAGCTGCCACTGAGTTCTGCCGCCCATGACGACACCAGTTCACGGGCCGTCGCGGCGTCACCGTGGATTCCGATCATTCCGGTGGCCTGCCCGAGGTCGACCAGCTCACGGACACCGTTCACGGTGCCCAGGGTCACCAGCCGCGGGCAGGGGGTGGGCAGGTCGTTGTTGACCGGCAGCGACTGCAGGTCCCGGAGTTGGGCCTGCCAGGTGCGCCCGCTCTCCAGTGACACCCACGGCACCGGCGCGGTCTCGTCCGGGGCGGCGAGTCGCAGCCAGATCCGGCTCTCGTCGATCGAGACACCGTAGATCGACGGGACGGCGATCCCGGCCTGATCGGCGCTGGTCACCATCACCTGTAGTGCGCGGTTGATGGTCCAGGCGGCGTCGGTGTCGAAGGCGCGGCCCGGTTCGGCCGGCTTCGTGGTCGCCTTGCGCCGCCGCAGAAACCACCAGGCACCGGCGGCGGCGCCGGCCAGCACGAGCACACCGGCGACGATCGCCAGGATCAGTCCGGTGTTCGTGGGGGCAGCCGGATCGGGCCTTCGGGGGCTACCCGGCCCACCGGGTCCGCCGGGGCCGCCGGCCGGTTCACCGGCCGGTGCCGTCGCCGGCGCCGATGACGCGGCGGGTGCGCCGGTGGGCGGCGGTCCGGTCTGGATGCCGTCGCCCTGCGCGTCCTCCGGCATGATCAGCACCCAGCCCGCGGTGACGGCCGCCGGATCGGTCAGCGCCGTGCCGTCGGCCTGCGGCCGGTTCTTGTTCAGCTCGAAGATCTCGATGTACCGATCACCGTCACCGAGGTAACGCTCCGCGATCGCGTAGAGGAACTCCGGTTCACCACCGAATTCCGGCTGGATCACGTACCACTTGGTGTCCGCCAGTTTCCGCTGGAACTCGGCGGCCACGTGCTGTGCCGGCCCGGCAGCGACGGCCGGCCCCGCGGCGGCGGCCGGTCCGGCGGCCAGCAGGCCCGCCGTGGCCACCGCCAGCCCGAGCAGGGTGACGCTGCCGCGACCCAGAGTTCGGCGATCCATGTGCATCTGTCCTCGCGCGCAGAGTTGATCGTGACGCGGACACCTTACATTCACAGTGCGCGATGACATTGATCGACCGTCCGCCCGGTCGCCTCAGCCCGGCCCTCCCGCCTTCGGGAGCTGCCCGGAGAACCCGGCCAGCCACTATCGACCACTGTGGATTCGAAGCGCGGCGATGCCTCGGTCGTTCCTGTGGTGAACCGCCGATCACGCTGAGCTACTGTTTCCTTCGGCGCGGCCGCGGACCAGTGGCAGGAAGACCTCGTCGACGATCTCGATCAGCACCTCGTCGGGGGCGGTGGGGGCGCCGCGCATCGCGTACTCGGCCCGCAGCAGCATCATCGGCGTGGTGGCCACCCGCGGGTGCACCGCGGCATCGGGCGCCTCGCCCCGGGCCGCGGCCCGCCGGAGCATCGTCAGCCAGGCGCGGTCCATCGCGTCGGTGCCGGACCCCTCGCGCATGAGGGTCAGCAGCTCGGGGTCGTCGGTGGCGGCGGCGAGCAGACTGCGCAGGATCGTCCCGTACGGCGAGGACCACGTCTCGTTCGCCAGCCGGAGCATCTCCAGCGCGTCGCCCCGGAGCGTGCCGGTGTCCGGATCGGGCATCACGTTCTCGGACAGGTGCCGGTACGCGGCGATCCCCAGCGCGGCCCGGTGCGGCCATCGGCGGTAGATGGCGTTCTTGTTCGTCCCGGCCCGGGCGGCGACCCGGTCCATGGTCAGGCCTGGATAGCCGGACTCCCGCAGCTCGTCGGCCGCTGCCAGCAGGATTGCCTGCTCCAGTTCCACGCCTCGCCGTCGTGTGCTCATCCCGTATAGGGTACGCCTCGTACCTTATTTGGGAGGGAAAGCGATGCGTGTCTTCGGCATGAACTACGACACCGGTTTCGTGAGCGGGGGATCCACGACCCACGAGCCTTTCGACCCCGCGACGGTACGGCGGGACCTGCACGTCATCCGCGAGGAACTGCACTGTGACGCGGTCCGGATCACCGGCGGCGTCCAGGATCGGCTGGAACTGACCGCCCGCCTGGCCGCCGACGCGGGACTCGAGATCTGGTACTGCCCGTTCACCTACAACCTCGACCGCGACGAGTTGATGGCGTTCGTGCTCGACGGTGCCGAGCGGGCCGAGCGACTGCGGCGCGACGGCGCCTCGGTCGTCTACCTGGCCGGCTCCGAGATCTCGATGATGACCAACGGCTTCCTGCCCGGGCGTGATCTGGCCGAGCGGGCGACCCTCTTCACCGACCCGGCGCGCCTGCGCGAGGCGGTCCCGGCAGCACAGACCGCGGTCCGCGAGTTCTTCGCCGAGGCGATGCCCGCGATCCGGGAGCGGTTCGCCGGCCCGGTCGGCTACGCCTCGCTCCCGTTCGAGGCCGTGGACGGGGCGGCGTTCGACATCATCGCCAACGACGCCGGTTACCGGGACGCGAACAACGCGGCGGCATTCCCGTAGACCCTGGCGGCCGCGGTCGGGCAGGGCAAACCGTATGCCGCGACCGAGTTCGGCTGCTGCACGTTCCGCGGCGCGGCGGACGTCGCGGGCTCGACGGAGCCGGTGACCTACGACCGGAACGGCCGGGCCGAGAAGATCACCCCCGATCTGGTACGCGACGAGGAGGGCCAGGCGCGATACGTCGTCGACCTGCTGCGCGACTACGAGGCAGGCGGCGTCGAGGCGGCGTTCGTGTACACGTTCGCCAACCGCCACCTGCCGACCACCGACGACCCGGACCGCGACTTCGACCTGGCGGCCCGCGGCATCGTCCGGGTCCTGCCGGACGGCTCCTGGACCCCGAAGGCCGCCTTCCACGCCCTCGCCGAGTACGGCCGCCGCCGGCAACTCCCCGCGGCCCGTCACGAGTCGGCCGAGGCCTGAAGGCGGACTGCCAGGGCGGCCACCTCGGTACGCAGCTCGGCCGGCGTCTCGACGGTGAAGTCCCAGCCCAGACCGGCGAGCATCTGGGCCATGCCGTCGAGGCGTTCGGCGCCGGTGGTCATCCGGACTCCCGCCGGAGTGCCGGTCAGGGTGGCCACCGACGCCGGGATCCGCCGGGCGGCCTGGTCCATGTCGGTGTGCAGGAGCACCGACACCTCGTACCGCCAGTTCCCGGTCGCCAGGCCCGCCGCCACCTGAGCGCCCGGGTCGAAGTCGGCCGGGACGTCGAACGTGCCGGGGAGAACGACGGCGTCGGTGATCCGGTCGGCCCGGAACGTGCGGACCGCGCCGCGATCGTGGTCCCGCCCGGTGACGAACCACTTGCCACGGTGGAAGACCAGGCCGTACGGATCCAATCGTCGGGGGGCCGGCCCGGCGCCCGGCTTGGTGTACTCGAACGCGACCGGACTCCGGTCGCCGGCGGCAGCCGCCAGGGTCAGCACGGTGCCGGTGGGCATGGCCGGGGCGCGCCCGGGCGCCGGGGTGGTGAAGGCCAACGTGGACAGCAGCGCGTCGATCCGCGGTCGCAGGGTCCCGGGCAGCACCCGCTGGATCTTCGCCAGCGCGGTCTCGCCCGCGGTCGCGGTGGTGTTCAACCCGATCCGGCGGCCGGCGACCAGACCGAGCAGCACGGCCACCGCCTCGTCGTCGGTGAACATCAGCGGGGGCAGCCGATAACCGGGGGAGAGGACGTACCCGCCGTACCGGCCGCGCCGCCCCTGCACCGGAATGCCCAGGTCGGCCAGGTGACCCGCGTACCGGCGCACGGTTCGTTCGTCGACGCCGAGCCGGGTGGCGAGATGGCCGACGGTGTGGCCGGAGGGGGCGGCCTGGAGCAGTTCGAGCAGGCCGAGCACACGACCGAGGGACTGTGGCATGAGCCACAAACTATACCGGGCGGAAGCTGTCCGGTATCGGTCGTAGCGTTACCGGCATGACGACATACGTACTGGTACCGGGGTTCTGGCTGGGCGCCTGGGCATGGGACGAGGTGGCCGCACCGCTGCGCGCCGACGGACACGACGTGCACACGATCGAACCGGTGCCGGCCCGGGGCACCACCGTGACCGACCACGTCGACCAGGTCACCGACCTGCTGCGCGAACTGGACGACGTGGTGCTGGTCGGTCACAGCTACGGCGGGCTGGTGATCACGGCGGCCGCCGACCGGGTGCCGGAACGGGTGGCGCGCCTGGTCTACGTCGACACCGGCCCGCTGCCCGACGGCATGTCACAGGCCGACTTCGACGGCGCGCCACCAGCGGCGGTCGACGGCATGGTGCCGGTGGCGGAGGCGGCGCCGCCCGTGGTTCACGAGCGGGGACGGCCCCAGCCGATCGCCACGGCGACCGATCCGGTTCACCACACCGGAGCGTGGCGCTCGGTACCCCGTACCGCGATCCTCTGCTCTTTCTCGAAGGCGCAGCTGGACGGACTCGCCTCGACCGTGCCCACGTTCGCCCTGATGGCGGGCGACGGCTGGACGCATGTCGAACTCGCGGGCGACCACTGGCCGATGTTCTCCGCGCCTACGGCGCTGGCGGCCCTGCTGGCAGCCGAGTCGTGACCGTTTCCGCCCAGGAGGCCAGCGCGGGCGCGGTCAGCGAGCCGAGAACGGTGTGGGCGTCCAGGTCGACGCCGGGCAGCGACGGGATCCCGACCACGTGCAGCCCGGCGGCCCGGGCGGAGGCGACACCGGTGCGGGAGTCCTCGAACGCGACGCTACGGCGCGGGTCGGCGCCCAGCCCGGTGCAGGCCGCCAGGTAGAGGTCGGGCGCCGGTTTCGGGTGGGTGACGTCCTCGGCGGCCAGAACCCGGGTGAACAGGTCGTCGAGGCCCGCCGACCGCAGCGCGGTCCGCACGAAGGCGCGGGGGCTGTTGCTGGCCACCGCGATCGGCACCCGCCCACGCAGGCTCAGCACCAGGTCACGGGCGCCGGGCAGCGCGTCGGCGCCGGCGGCCAACTCGGCCGCGACCAGGCCGTACAGCTGCGCGGCGAGCAGCGGCCCGTCGCCGGGCCGGCCGAAGTAGCCGGCCATCGCGCGCCCGGCGGCCTCCAGGGTGCCCCCGATGACGATCTCCTTCTGTTCGAGACCGAACTCGTGCCCGTGCTCGGCGAAGATCCTGGTCTCGGCCCGGGTCCAGCAGGTCTCGGTGTCCACGAGCAGCCCGTCGCAGTCGAAAACGACCGCGTCGACGTGGTTCGGAAGAGTCATCCGACGATTATGCGGAGTGCGCCGGTGAACTCCGGTTGGGTGCGCAGGTGGCCGTGCCGGTCGTCCCAGGTGCCGGATTCCAGGTCGGCGCGCAGCCGGTCGACGGTTCGGGTGGTGGCGGCCTCGTCGACGAAACCCCATGCGGACTGGGCGTCGCGTACCCGCTGGTTCAGGAACATCTCGGGCCGGGCGTAGTACGCCTCGGTGAACCCGTCCACGCAGTCGATCGGGATCGGCACCTCGCTCACCGCGCTGTTCGGGCCGAGCGCGGCGGCGATGGTGTCGATCGCCGGGTACCGGCGACGTTCGGCGGCGACGAGTTCGGGCGCGTACCCGGCGAGCCACAGCCGGTCGAGGGCGTCGCCGTCGAAGGTCAGCACGACCACCGGGCCGCGGGTGACCCGGCGTAGTTCGGCCAGGCCACGGGCGGTGTCGGTCCACTGGTGGACGGTGACGCATGCCATCGACGCGTCGAACGAGTCGTCGTCGAACGGCAGCTGCTCGGCGGTGCCGTCCAGTGCCGGAACCGCGGTGGAGGGCCGTTGGGCGCGCATCCGGGCCGAGGGCTCGACCGCCACCACGTACCGGTCGGCGGGTTCGTAGGATCCGGCCCCGGCGCCGACGTTCAGAACCGTGCGGGCGTCACCCAGCGCGGCGTGGATCCGTGCGGCGATCCGGGGGTCGGGGCGGCGCTGGATCGCGTACCCCTGGCCGTTGGTCTCGTAGTCGAAGTCGCCCCATGTCGTGGTCATGGGGGCACGCTAAACCTGTACCCCCGGGTCCGGGTCAAGCCTTTTACGATCGGGGCATGGATGATCTGATTCGGCCGGTGGTGGTCGCTCCGATGGCCGGTGGGCCGTCGACTCCGGCGCTGGTGGTCGCCGCGGCCCGGGCGGGGGCGGTCGGGTTCCTGGCCGCCGGTTACAAGACCCCGGAGGCGGTCGAGGCCGAGTTGCGGGCGGTCCGGGGCGAGAGCGTGGCGTACGGGCTGAACATCTTCGTCCCGATGGGACCGTTGCCGGACGTGGCGGCGGTGGACCGGTACCGGCGGTTGCTGCAGGCCGAGGCCGATCGGTACGGAGTGGATCTGCCGCCGGTGCGCCTGCGCGACGACGATCACTTCGACGAGAAGGTCGATCTGGCGGTCACCTATGCTCCGCCGCTGGTCAGCTTCGCGTTCGGGGTGCCGGAGAAGGGTGTGGTGGCGGCCTTGCGGGCGGCCGGGTCGGCGGTGGCGATCACCGTGACCTCGCCCGCGGAGGCGGAGCAGGCGCTGACGGCCGGGCCGGACGTGCTGATCGCGCAGGGCGGGACCGCCGGCGGGCACTCGTCGACCACGAGCCCGGCCGGGTACCGGGGGACGACCACGGCGGCGCAGGTCCTGGCCGGGGTGCGGGCGGTGACCGGGCTGCCGGTGATCGCGGCCGGTGGCACCGGGACGGCGGCCGACGTCCGCGACCTGCTCGCGGCCGGGGCGGTAGGCGTACAGGCGGGAACTGTCTTTCTGCTCGCCGATGAGGCCGGGACGCGACCGGCGCAACGGGCTGCGATGATCGATTCCGGTCGTCGCGAGACGGTGGTGACCCGGGCGTTCACCGGTCAGCCGGCGCGGGCGTTGCGGAACCGGTTCACCGACGAGTTCTCCGGGGCGGCCCCGATCGGGTATCCGGCGGTGCACCATCTGACCGCGCCGATCCGGGCGGCCGCCGCCGAGCAGGGTGACGCCGAGGCCTTGAACCTGTGGGCCGGCACAGGTGCCGGGCAGGCCCGGAACGCGCCGGCCGCCGCGATCGTGGACTCGCTGACAAGTTAATGGATCTTGTCCCCACCCAGGGGTCGCACGGTCAATGCGGAGGATCTGACCGCCCACATCCTGGCCGGAACTTCGTCCGCCGGCTGACTTGCCATACGTTAGGCGTATGCAAACCGTGGATGGCAGCCGTCGGCTAGCCTGGCCCGGTGAGCGAGCGCCCATTGGTATTCCTTGATGTCGACGGGCCGTTGATTCCGTTCCGGGAACGGCCGGGGACTCCGCCCGGCATTCCGCCCGCGGACCCGTCGGGCCATCCCTTGATCCACCGGCTCGATCCGGGCGATGGGGCTCGGCTGATGGGGCTGATGGGACTGGGTGGAGACCTGGTGTGGGCCACCACCTGGATGGAGACCGCGAACGAGATCGTCGCACCACGACTCGGCTTGCCGCGACTGCCGGTGGTGCCGTTTCCCGACGACCTGTCGACGGGCAACGGCCTGCACTGGAAGACGGTGCCGCTGGTGAACTGGGCCGCCGGCCGTTCCTTCGTCTGGCTCGACGACGAGGTGACCGAGGCCGACAGCCGCTGGATCGAGGACTATCACCCGGGGCGCGCCCTGGTGCACCGGGTGGATCCGTTCACCGGACTCACCGGGCCGGACTTCGACCGCGTAGAGCAGTGGCTGCGCGGACCAGACCCGCGACGATGATCAGAACCAGTTCTTATCCGGTGCGGCTGTCGCTTGCTATGCAACTCGTTGCATAGCAAGATTTGGGGATGGCCCTGGAACACGCGATCCTCGTCTCCCTGCTGGAACGGCCCGGCTCGGGTTACGAGCTGGCGCGCCGGTTCGAGCGGTCGATCGGCCGGTTCTGGACCGCCACTCACCAGCAGATCTATCGCGTGCTCAAGCGGATGGAGACCGACGGCTGGGTGACCGGCGAGGAGGTCGGGCAGGACGGCCGCCCCGACAAACGCAGCTTCACCGTCACCGGATCCGGCCGGGACACCCTCGTCGAGTGGTTGCGGGCTCCGGTTGCGCCGGAAGCCGTCCGGCACGAGCTGGCCGTCAAGATCCGGGGCGCGGCGTTCACCGACGACACGGGGCGCGCTGAGCTGCTGGCCGAGGTCGAGCGTTACCGGGCCGACCACGAGACGCTGCTGACCACGTACCTCAATGGTGAGAAAAGGGATTTTCCTGATCCGATGACACTCGACGCCGGGCAACGTCTCCAGCACGTGGTCCTGCGCGGCGGGATCGCCTACGAGCGGATGCTGCTCGACTGGCTCGACGACGTCCTCGACACCCTCCGGGCACTGTAGAAAGGACCGAACCGTGCTCTTCAACCCCACCACCTACGACCCCGCGCACCTCGATCCGGAGAGTCGCCGGCTGCTGCTCGCGCTCGTCCGGTTCTTCGAGGAGAGGGGCAAGAAAACCCTGGTCAAGAGCTACATCGATCGTACGTGGTATCAGGACTTCCTCGATTTCTCCGCCAAGGAGGGCCTGTTCGCGACATTCCTGACGCCCGCCGGGGACGGCGCCGGCGACAAGCGCTGGGACACCGCCCGGAACGCCGCGCTCAGCGAGATCCTCGGGTTCTACGGCCTGGACTACTGGTACACGTGGCAGGTCACGGTGCTCGGTCTCGGCCCGGTGTGGCAGAGCGCCAACCAGGAGCAGCGCCGGCGGGCCGCCGAGCTGCTCGACGACGGGCACGTGATGGCCTTCGCGCTGTCCGAACGCGGTCACGGCGCGGACATCTACGCCACCGACATGATCCTCACTCCGTCCGGGGACGGTGGTTTCACCGCGAGCGGCACCAAGTACTACATCGGCAACGGCAACGTCGCGGGCCTGGTGTCGATCTTCGGCCGGCGCTCGGACGTCGAGGGCCCCGACGGTTACGTGTTCTTCGCCGCCGACAGCCGGCACGAGAACTACCACCTGATCAAGAACGTCGTGAACAAGCAGATGTACGTCAGCACCTTCGAGCTGACCGACTATCCGGTGCGGGAACAGGACGTCCTGCACACCGGCAAGGCCGCGTTCGACGCCGCGCTGAACACCGTCAACGTCGGCAAGTTCAACCTGTGCACGGCCGCGATCGGCATCTGCGAGCACGCCATGTACGAGGCGGTCACCCACGCTCACCAGCGGATCCTCTACGGCAAACCGGTCACCGCCTTCCCGCACGTGCGCCGCGAGCTGACCGACGCGTACGTCCGGCTGGTCGCCATGAAGCTCTTCAGTGACCGGGCCGTCGACTATTTCCGCAGCGCCGGGCCCGACGACCGCCGCTATCTGCTGTTCAACCCGATGACGAAGATGAAGGTCACCACCGAGGGCGAGAAGGTCGTCGACCTGATGTGGGACGTGATCGCGGCCAAGGGCTTCGAGGCGGACACCTACTTCGACAAGGCGGCCATGGACATCCGTGGCCTGCCGAAGCTGGAGGGGACCGTCCACGTCAATCTGGCGCTGATCCTGAAGTTCATGCCCAACTACCTCTTCGATCCGGCTTCCTACGAGCCCGTGCCCACCCGGCACGACGCCGCCGACGACGAGTTCCTCTTCCGGCAGGGACCGGCCCGTGGGCTCGGCGCCATCCGGTTCCACGACTGGCGGACCGCTTACGACCAGCACGCCTCGCTGCCGAACGTCGCCCGTTTCCGGGAACAGGCCGACGGCTTCTGCGAGCTGCTGCGCCGGCACGCGCCGACCGGGGAACAGCAGAAGGATCTGGACTTCCTGCTGGCGATCGGGCACCTGTTCGCCCTGATCGTCTACGGCCAGTTGATCCTCGAGAAGGGCGGCGTGGGCGACCACCTGCTCGACGAGATCTTCGCGATCCTGGTGCGGGACTTCTCCGCGTACGCCACCGAGCTGCACGGCAAGATCGCCACCTCGGAGGAGCAGGCGGCATGGGCGCTGGCGCACATCCGCCGCCCGGTCGCCGACGAGGCCCGCGACGAGGCCGTCTGGCAGCAGGTCCTGGCACTGGCCGGCGCCTACGAGATGCGCCCCTGACCCGGGCCGGGGCTGCCCACCAGCAGAGGCGGGCGGTCCCGGTGTCGCGGCGCACCCTTGTTTCCCGGCGGCTAATCCTCGGATCGTGTCGGCGCCACCCGATCACTACGGCGATCACCGGGCGAGAGGACACGGGTTTGAGCGGCATGCAGCCAGCCGGACGGCCAGTGGATCACCTGCGCCGTGATCCGGTGCTCCGTGGTCTGATCGGGCTCACCTTTATCGGATTCGTGCTGTTCTTCGTGTTCTCCGGGCAGCCTGATCTGCAGGTCAAGACCTTCTGGTTGTTCCAGGTGCCCCTCGACGCGGCGCTGGCGGTCGGCGGGTGGCGGCTGCGGACCCTGGCACCCGCGCGCTATCGCCGGTTCTGGTCGATGATCGCTTTCGCCGGTGCCGCGTTCACCGTCGGCGACGCGTACCACAGCCTCTCGAACCTGATCTTCCCGACCGAGCCGTCGCTGAACGGTGGCCTGGTCCAGACAATCTGCTTCGCCGTGGGGATGAGCAGCAACGTCATCGCCTGCCTGATCTTCCCGCAGGGTCTGCGGACCGCGCGGGAGCGGTTCATCTTCTGGCTCGACGCCGCCACCGTGCTGGTCGGCGGAGGCGTGGTCGCCTGGTGCTTCGCGGTCAACCCGGTCGGCGGCTCGCACACCGACCGGCTCACCGCCGCTCTCACCGCGGCGCTGGTGCTGGTCGCGACGTTCAGCGCGACCAAGGTCGCCCTGATCAAGGACCCGCCGATGGCCCGGATGGCGGCTTGGCCGATGGTCTGCGCGGCGATGGTCCAGGGGGTCAGCACGTTCCTGCCCGGCCCGTTCCAAACCCTCGATCACCCGTACGTCTACGCGATCCGGCTCCTGCCCAGCCTGCTGATCGCCTGCGGCCCGTGGATCCAGATCATCGTGCTGCGTGTCGGCGACCCGAGCTCCGTCGCCAAGCGCCGCCCCTACAGCCTGCTGCCGTACGGCATGATCATGGTGACGTTCGCGGTGTTCTTCATGATGCTGCCGATGGCCGCATCGTCCCAGCTCGTCGGCGCGACCATCGGCGTCGTGGTGATCACCTGCCTGGTCGCCGGCCGTCAGCTGGTCGCCTTCCACGACAACATGAATTTGATCGGCAGGCTCGACGTCGCGCTCGGTGAGCTGCGGGATCAGGCCCTGTTCGACGGCCTGACCGGGCTGGCCAACCGGACCCACTTCAGCGCCGAGACGGTGCGCCTGCTCGACGCCGAGTCCACGCTGCTCCTGATCGACCTGGACGATTTCAAGACGGTCAACGACACGATGGGGCATGCCGCCGGTGACGCGCTTCTCGTCACGGTCGCGTCCCGGCTGCGCGGTTCGCTGCGCGAGACCGACGTGGTCGCCCGTCTCGGCGGCGACGAGTTCGCGGTGCTGCTGCCCCGGACCACCGCCGACGACGCCGGCCTCATCGTGCAGAACATGCTGAACCGCCTCGCCGAGCCGATCGTGCTGCTCCAGCACACCGTCGTCACCCGCGCCAGCGTCGGCATGACCGTGGCGCGTCCCGGTGACGACCCGTCGACCCTGCTCAGCACCGCCGACATCGCGATGTACGAGGCGAAACGCCGCGGCAAGGGCATGTGGGTCACCTACACCGACGAGATGGGATCCCGGATCTCCGCCGAGGCCGTCCTCATCCGCGAGCTGGACCAGGCCATCGAGGAGAACCAGTTCGTACTGGTCTACCAGCCGATCGTCCGGCTCGCCGATGGGGAGATCAGCGGGGTGGAGGCGCTGATCCGGTGGAACCATCCGGAGCGTGGGCTGGTCTCACCGATCGAGTTCATCCCGATCGCCGAACGCACCGGCCAGATCGTCGCCATCGGCCGCTGGGCCCTGCAGGAGTCCTGCCGCCAGGCCGCGGCGTGGCGGGCGGCATCGCCGGACACCGTTCCGCTGTACGTCGGCGTCAACGTCGCCGGCCGGCAGCTGCGTGACCCCGATCTGGTCACCGACGTGGCCGACGCGCTCGCCGCCGCCGGGCTGCCGGCCGGGCTGCTCGTCATCGAGGTCACCGAGACCGCGGTCCTCGACGACGAACAGTCCCACGCCACCATGGAAGCCCTGCGTGACCTGGGCGTGCGGCTCGCCCTCGACGACTTCGGGACCGCCGCGTCGTCGCTGGGACTGCTGCTGACCTGCCCGGTCAACTCCCTCAAGCTGGACCGCTCGTTCGTCGAGTCGATCAACACGGTGAGCCGTCAGGCGGCGGTCGCCACCGCGGTCAGCCAGATGGCGTCGGCGCTGGAGTTCGCGACGGTCGCCGAGGGCATCGAGACCGTGGAGCAGGCCGAGTTGCTCCAGGGCCTCGGCTACCGGTACGGGCAGGGCTATCTCTACTCACGCCCGGTCCCGCCCGACGGCATCGTCAGGCTGCGCTCCGCCCTCGCATTATCGGTGACCGGCATCGAGGGCGGCGTCCTGCTGGAGAGCGGCCGATGAAGAACTCGGCACCGATCGGCCGGGCCGCTCACACGTCCTATGTATAGTGATCAATTCTTATCCTCAGTTCATGCCACCCCTGCCGGAGAAGGGGCCGAAAGCATTGATCACCGGGCACGCTCTGGGCCGCCGGCAGGGCGTCCGCGCTGTCGTGAAGGAACCGTCAGGAAGTTGCCGAGAATGTCGCTGAGCCCCACGATCACGAGTTCGGCTCCGGCGCCATCGACGAGCGCCCCGGCCTCGCCGGGACTCGTACGGCTCCCGTCGCTCACCGGGCTCCGCTGGCTGGCGGCCTTCATGGTGTGGGGATATCACCTGGGAATCGTCAACCCCGCCCAGAACGCCGCCCTGGTGCCGTTCTTCCGGGCCGTGCACCACGGTGGCATCGGCGTCAGCTTCTTCTTCGTGCTGAGCGGCTTCGTGCTGGTCTGGAGTTTCCGGCCGAACGACACCACCCGCGCCTTCCTCCGGCGCCGCTTCGCCAAGATCTACCCCAACTACGCGTTCTCCCTGCTCTGTGCGCTCGTCATCATCGTTCTCACCGGCGGGGTCGTCAGCGGCTGGCCCCTGCTGGGTAACGTCCTGCTGGTCAACAGCTGGTTCCTGGGCGCCGGATTCCCGAACGCGATCAATCTGGTCGCCTGGACGCTCTGCTGCGAGGCGTTCTTCTACGTCTCGCTGCCCTACGTGCTGCCCCGGCTGCAGCGTCTCACCACCGAGCGGCTGTACACGTGGCTGGCCGTCGTCCCGGTCCTCGCCCTGCTGGGGAACACCGCCGCCGCCAACCTGCTCCCCGCCGAGGCCGCGGCCCACTTCGGTTTCTTCCCGCCGACCCGCTACCACGAGTTCCTGGTCGGTGTCATCGTCGGCGTGCTGGTCCTGCGCGGGAGCTGGGCCGGCCCCGGGCTCTGGCCGAGCACCGCTCTGGCCGTCGTCACCTATGTCGCGCACAGCTGGGCCGACGTCAGTGTCGTGGTGCCGCTGGTGTTCGCCGCCCTCATCGCCGCCGCCGCCAAGGCCGACGTCGACGGCCAGTGGTCACCCTGGCGGTGGCAGCCGGTCGTGGTCCTCGGCGAGGTCTCCTACGCCTTCTACCTCATGCACTTCCTGGTCATGACGGCCGCGGTCGACGTGATCCGGCACCTGGGCCAGGAGAGCTTCTGGTTCGGTGCGCAGCCGCTGGTCGGCGGTGCCGGGTTCTTCCTCGCCGGCACCATGATCGTCACTCTGCTGATCTCGTTCCCGATGTACTACTGGCTGGAGCGCCCGATGATGCGGGTGCTCGGCACGAAGAAGAGGCCCTGACACCCGCGGGGTGGGCACGGTGCTCTTCCCGGCCGTACCCCAGTGATTAAGGTTTGGTCGTGCCACGCGTCTCCGAAGCCCATCTTGCCGCCCGCCGCCAGCAGATCCTCGACGCCGCGGCACGGTGTTTCGCCCGCAACGGCTTCCATCAGACGTCGATGCAGGACGTGATCAAGGAGGCGGGCCTGTCGGTCGGAGCCTTCTACCGCTACTTCAAGAGCAAGAACGAGCTGATCACCGCCATCGCCGGTGAGAAGATCTCCGCGGTCACCGACGTCCTCGACCAGCTGCTGGAAACCGAGCCGATGCCGCCGATCCCCGTCATGCTGGAGCAGGTCCTGGAGGTCGTCGACGCCGCGGTCGACAACGGCGGCCCGGTGCTGATCGCCGTTCAGGTGTGGGGTGAGGCCGTCCACGACCCTGAGGTGGGGGCCCTGGTCGCGGAGATCTACGGCCGGGTCCGGGGCCGGGCCGTCCGGACCGCCGAACGGGCCCAGGCCACCGGCCAGCTCCCGCCCGACGCCGACCCGGCCGGCATCGGCGCCGCTTTCTTCGGCCTGGTGCAGGGTTACATCCTCCAGCGGGTCCTGCTCGGCAACGTCGACCGCCAGCTCTACATGAACGGGGTCCGGGCCCTCCTCGGCTGAGGCCTTCCCCGCTGTTCGGCTGGTCCTCGTTGCTCCATCGTCAAGGAACAGTCGCCGCCGCGACCAGGATCAGCACACTCGCGCCGATCTCCACGAAGCCGACCTGCTGGGGCGTCAGAGGCCGGCCGGGCAGCACCCACGCCCGGACCAGCAGGAGCCCGAACACCGCCGCGGCGAGCACTCCGAACATCGCCGCCGTGACGAGGGCGGCCACGTGGTAGAGCACCGACGCGCGCCGGTAGGTGACGCTGCCGCGTTCCCGGATCATCGTCTTCACGTAGAGCACCGTGCCGGTGAAGTACAGCAACACGATCAGGAACGGCTCCCAGCGCGGCTCGGTGGCGGCGACCACCGCGACGACCGGGACCATGAGACAGCTCTGCAGCACCGAGGCGAGGTCGTTGAGCAGAGCACGCTCGTGGCGACGCCAGGCGAACCAGGCATTGACTCCGAGCAGCGCGGCATAGGCCGGTGCGAACCACAGCAGCGCCGGCCGGGCCGCGATCACCGGTAGGGACAGGGCCACCGTCAGGGGCGCATAGAGCTGGATCTGAACGCGGAAACGTGCCAAGCGGCGGGTCTTGATCGCCTGGAGCACGTAGTAGGACAGCAGGTATCCGCACAGCCAGGCCCCGAGCAGCGGAAGGTCCGGCCAGGCGAACCCGAACGTGATCAACCCGGCCAGGTAGGGCAGCAGCAGCATCGCCCAGGCCCCGTGCTGCGGCGGGACGAACTGCCGGATCCTGCGCCGGCGTACGGGTGTGGTGGTCACGGGTTCACCTCGATCCGGCCGTGGGCACCGCGTTCGGTGTCCACGAGCGGACGTTACGACGGGGAACGACGTCGTGAACAGGGTCGGAGGTCCCGTCGGTTCGGGCCGGTGGGCCGGGCCCTTCAGCCCCTGAACAGCCCTGCCGTGATCGGTTAGCCTGGCCGTCATGAGTGAGCGGGACACCCTGCGGCGGTCGGCCGGTTACCGGTTCGCCGTGCCGATGGCGGGCCCGCACGTGCGACGGGTCTTCGACGAGCGCTGTCCCAGCCGGCCCGCCTGAGCCCGGCCCGGACTCCGGACATCTCCCGGCCTGCCTCCACCGTCCCGGACCCGGTGTGTCACGGTTGCCCCGGCCGGGGCCGGCGCCGTTCCCGCCTCCGCCCGCTCACCACCTGAGGAAAGACCCGTGCTGGAAGACATCCGCGCCTACTGCCGGCGCGACCCCGCCCTGTACGGGATCCGGGTGGCCGAAGTGCTGCTCTATCCCGGACTGTGGGCGCTCTGGGGCCACCGGACGGCCCACCTGCTGCACCGCGCCCGCATTCCGTTCCTGCCCCGCCTCGTCTCCCAGCTGATGAGGTTGTTCACCGGGATCGAGATCCATCCCGGCGCGGTGATCGGCAGACGGCTCTTCATCGACCACGGGGCGGGCGTGGTCGTCGGGGAGACGGCGCGCATCGGCGACGACGTCACCATGTACCACCAGGTCACACTCGGCGGCCGTGGCTGGCAACGGGACGCCAAGGGCAGCCGCCGTCACCCGGAGGTGGGAGATCGTGTGGTGCTCGGGGTCGGCGCCACCGTGCTCGGCCCGGTGCGGATCGGGGACGACGCGGAGATCGGGGCGCTCGCTCTCGTCCTCTCCGACGTTCCCGCGGGCGCCCGGTTGCGGGCGCCGGCCGCCGAAGCCGTACCTGATTCACGCCCGGATCCGGCGGCGGATCCGCATTCACGCCCGGATCCGGCGGCGGATCTGCGCAAAGACTCCTCACCACTCTCTGATAGACCGAACTACACCACGATCGCCGGCGCCAACCCAGGAGCGAGGACATGATTTACAACGACGTCACCGAGCTGATCGGCCGGACCCCGATGGTGCGGCTGACCCGTTTCGAACCCGGTCTGCCGGCCAAACTGATCGCCAAACTCGAGTCCGCCAACCCCGGCGGCAGTGTCAAGGACCGGATCGCCCTGGCGATGATCGAGGCCGCGGAGGCCACTGAGGAGCTGCGCCCCGGATCCTCGATCGTGGAGGCGACCAGCGGGAACACCGGCATCGGCCTGGCGCTGGTGGCAGCTGCCCGGGGGTACAGCCTGACCCTCACGATGCCGGACAGCATGAGCGCGGAGCGGCGGGCGCTGCTGCTGGCGTACGGCGCGAAACTGGTGTTGACCCCCGCTGCCGAAGGCATGAGGGGCGCCGTCAACCGGGCCCTGGAGATCGCCGAGGAGCAGCGTGCCTGGCTGCCGATGCAGTTCGACAACCCGGCCAACCCGGACATGCACCGGCGTACGACCGCGCTGGAGATCTGGAACGACACCGACGGGCGGCTGGACCTGTTCGTCGGCGGGGTCGGTACCGGCGGCACCCTGACCGGAGTCGGTCAGATCCTCAAGGAGAAGCGTCCCGAGCTGCAGGTCTACGCGGTCGAGCCGGACGAGTCGCCGGTGCTGTCCGGTGGCCCGTCGGGACCGCACGGGATCCAGGGCATCGGCGCCGGGTTCGTGCCGGAGGTGCTCGACCCGACCATTTACGACGAGGTCGTGCGGGTGACCGTCGACCAGGCCCGGGAAGCCGGGCGGCAGCTGGCCCGCACCGAGGGCATCCTGGCCGGGGTCTCCAGCGGCGCCGCCCTGCACGCCGCGCGGGAACTGGCCTGGCGGGCCGAGAACGTGGGCCGGACCATCGTCGTCATCCTGCCCGACACCGGCGAGCGTTACCTGAGCACCCCGCTGTTCGCGGAGTCCTGACAACGGCATGACGTCCCGGCGCGGACAGGCGCCGGGACGTCACCGGTCGGACGATCAGAAGTTGGTCTTGACGCCGGCCGACTTGCAGGCCGCGTTGAGCGCCTTGCTCGCCTTGCCCGACTCCGGGGAGTCGATGGCCGAAGCCGGGTCCGCGGCCTCGGTGGCCTTGGTCGTCTCCGCCGCGATGATCAGCACGTTCTTGCCGACCTCGGTGGTGGAGGTCCCGGCCGCCTCGGTCAGGCCCTTGGCGAAATCGGCCATCATCAGCTTGGCATCGGCCGGCGCGACCTCGCCGCCGGTGGTCTTGGCCAGTGCGATGAAGGCCTTCGAGAAGGACTCACCCGCCTTGTTGGCCTCCTCGCAGACGACCTTGTCCTCAGGAGCGGCGGCGGCAGCGGGGGTGGTGGCCTCGGCCTTCGGGGCGTCAGCGGACGCGACGGGAGCCGCGGCCTCGGTGCCACCGGTGGTGGCTTTCTCGTCGCCGCAAGCGGTCAGACCGAACAGGGAAACGCCGGCGAGTACGGCGGTGGCAATGCGCACAGAAATCACACAGGAAGACGCTAGTCGATCATGACTCTCATGATCAAGTCGTACTATCGTTCGATTGTGGACTCACCGGGAAGGCCGTATCGGGCGCGCAAACCGGCCGAAAACACCGCGGTGACAGAGGCTGTCCCGCCAGCGGATCGGCGGCGACCCCACCGGGCGAACCCGGCCGAGTCCCTCGGCGTCGCGCCCCGAACATGAGGTGACGAATCGGGCCATGGGGCCTCAGACGAGGCGAGGATCGGCCGATCGGATCTGCCGGGAGCAGATGCGCGGGCGAGGAGCCGAGGCCGATGAGTGGATCCGAGGTGACCGCGGGGCCACGGCCTGACCGCGCCCTCGTCGTACCACTGATCCTCGCTCTGCTCGCTCTCGCCGGCGCGCTCGGCTGGCTCGCTGTGCGTGATGCCGGAGACCACGTCCTCGGCAACCTCGGCGGCACCGTCACCACGGTGTGCGCGGCCGCGGCCTGCTACCGGGTGAGCCGCCTCGCCGCGGCGGTCCGCCCGGTTCGCGGTTTCTGGATGCTGTGGTCGGCATCGGCGGCCGTCCTGGTGCTCAGCACCCTGGCCGCCATGGTCCGCGGTGCCCGCGGGGACACCGGCATGCCCCTGTACGAGGCCATCCCCACCCTGGCCAGTCTCAACCTGGCGATGATCGCGTTCCGGAACGTCCCACTGACCCCGCGCACCCGCCTCGACTGGGCCCGGCTACTGCTCGACGGCACGGCGGTGACCGTGGCCGGGATGGTGTTCTTCGGTTACGTGGTGCTGAACTCGATCCCCGACGGAACCTCACTGGTCACCCGGTCCGCCGCGGGTGTGGTCGGCATCGGCTGCCTGCTGGCACTGGTCATCTTCGGCAAGGCCGCCATCAGCCCCGAAGGGCGCGTCGACCCGATCGCGCTGGGCATTCTCGCTGTCTGCCCACTGGCCGGGCTGGTCGCGGTGGTGCTGTTCCTCGGCGGCACCGAGACGGGCATGCTGCTGCTGTCGGTGGTGGGCTACCCGCTCGTCGGGCTCGGGATCTGCGCGGCGGCGTACCGGCAGGGAAATGCTCTGGACGGACCTCCCGCTCGCCGCCCGGCCTGGACCTTCGCCGACCCGCTGCAATTCCTCGCCATCGCGGTCACCGCGGTCCTGGTCATCATGGTGTCCGCTCGCGACCTCGACCTCCGAGGCCGCGCGGTGATCGTCGGGGCGGTGCTGATCGCCGCGATCGTGGTCGTCCGGCAACTGCTCAGCCTCAGCGGGATCCGCCGCCAGCAGGCCGAACTCGAACGACTCGCCCTCAACGACAACCTCACCGGTCTGCCGAACCGGACCGGGTTCATCATCGCCCTCACCGAACGTGTCGAGGCCGGCCACATCGCCACCGTCCTGCTGCTGGACATCGACGACTTCAAGATGATCAACGATACGATCGGGCCGGCCGCCGCCGATCAACTCCTCGACCAGGTCGCCCAGCGCCTCCAGCAGAGCATCGGCCGGTGCGAGTCGGTGGCCCGGCTCGGCGGAGACGAGTTCGCCGTGCTCCTGCCGATCGACGACGCGGCCGGGGCGGAGACCGCCGCCGCCCGCTTCCAGGCCACCATCGGCCGGCCCGTGACCGCCGGTGACCAGCAGTTCCTGCTGAACGCCAGCGTCGGCATCGCGATCTCCGCACCCGGCGAGACCGCCGACGAGGTGCTGCGCAACGCCGACATCGCCATGTACGCGGCGAAGGAATCCGGAAAGGCCTCCTGGGTACGGTTCGAACCGCGGATGCGGCACGACATGACCGAGTACGCCCGGGTGGCCTCCGAACTGCACGACGCCATCCTCGGCGGCCAACTGCGACTGCTCTACCAGCCGGTGTACGACCTGGTCACCGGCCGGATGCACGGATGCGAGGCCCTGGTGCAGTGGCAGCACCCGGTGCGTGGCTTCGTACCCCCGATCGACTTCATCCCGGTCGCCGAGCGCAGCGGCCTGATCGTTCCCCTGGGCGCCTGGGTCCTGCGGGAGTCGTGCGAGCAACTGACCCGCTGGCGGGCCGAACACGGTGCCGACACCATCGAGGCGGTCAACGTGAACGTGGCGGTCCGGCAGTTGAAGGATCCGGGCTTCGTCGACACGGTCGCCGCCGTCCTCAGCGACACCGGGCTGCGACCGCGGAACCTGATCCTCGAGGTCACCGAGTCGTCGGTGGTCGACGGGCCGCAGGTGGCGGAGACCCTGGGACTGCTGCACGAGATGGGGGTGCGGCTGGCCCTCGACGACTTCGGCACCGGTCAGTCCTCGCTCAGCCTGCTCCGGGCCTTTCCGGTCGACGTATTGAAACTGGACAAGTCGTTCGTCGACGGCATCGCCGACGGCACCGACCGGGGACGCCTCGCGGTGGCCGCGGCCGTCGCCCAGCTCGTGGAGTTCCTGCAGCTGAAGTCGGTCGCCGAAGGCATCGAGAGCCGAGCCCAGCTGGAACGGCTCCGGGATCTGGGCTACCGATACGGACAGGGCTACTTCATGGCCAAGCCGCTCCCGGCCGCCGAATGCGGAGCGTTGATGGCCGCCGAGCCCATGGCCGCCGTGACACACGGCTAACAGCGCCCGATCCACAGCCAGTGGCGTCGACCAGCGGACAGCGGTGGCCGGGCTGACGTGACACGCGGATGGCAGCTTTCCGGGGCGGGCGGTGACCGCCCGCGTTCGAGGCTATGAAGGCTTGTCGGCTTCGTCGGGGGAGTGGCGGGAGGCGGCCAGTTCGTCGGTGATCAGCAGGTCGCGGCGGAACAGGCCGGCCCGGTAGGCGGTCCGGCCCACCATGTGCGCGGCCACCGGGGCGGTTACCAGCTGGAACACCCCGACCAGGACCAGCGTCGTGATGTCCACGACGGTGCCGAGGCGGATCGCGGTGCCGGCCAGGATCAGCAGCAGGCCGAGGACCTGGGTCTTGGTGGCCGCGTGCATCCGGGAGAGCAGATCGGGGAAACGCAGCAGCCCGACACCTGCGGCCAGGCTGAGCAGTGCGCCGCCGATCAGGCAGATCCCGGCGACGGCGTCCAGTATCGCGGTGACGTTCACGGGCGGTCTCCGTTCGCGGAGTCGTCGCGGCGGTCCGGTGCGGGCTTCCCGGCTGTCCCGTCCGGGTCCGAGACCGGGGTGGCACCCGGCTCGGGAGCGTGTGATCGGCCCGGATCCGGCGCGGTCGCGTCACCCAGACCGGAGTCGACGACAACCGGCTTCGGAGCGTCGGACCTCGCCGCCACCTCATCGCGGTGGCTATTCGCGGCGCCGCTGTTCCAGCGAGCGGCGGAAACCGTCGCCGATCCCGATCCCAAGCCCGTTCCCGTTCCTGAGCCCGTTCCTGAGCCTGAGCCTGTGCCCGAGGCCGGGTCCGGCGCCGATCTCGAGGCTGTCGCCTGGGCGGGATCCGTCGCCTGGCCCGGAGTTCCGGCCGGGGTGAGGGCTGCGGTGGGGGCGAACACCGAGTCGGCGGGGTCGCCGGCTCGGCGGGCTGCCGGGTCGGCGAAGCGGGCCACCGCGATGGAACCCACGGCGCCGAGGAGGGACAGGCCCAGCAGGATCGGCAGGCCGGTGGCGTCGCGACTGTAGGCGGCTTCGGTGGCGATCGCACAGACCGTGATGGCCAGCAGCACGTCGGTGCCGACGATGCGGTCCAGCGTGGACGGGCCGCGGATGATGCGGACCAGGGCCATCCCGGCGGCGGCGGCCAGGAACACCGCCGCGATCACGGCGATGACGATCATCGGGATTCCCTTTCGTCCAGTCCGGCCGGGACGTGGTCGCTCGGAGGCTGCTCGTGATGGCCTCGGACGTGATTGCCCGGAGGCTGCTCATGATGGCCCGGGACGTGATTGCCCGGAGATTGCTCGTGATGGCCGAGGGCGTGGTTGCCCGGAGGTTGCTCGTGATGGCCGAGGGCGTGGTCGCCCGGAGGCCGCTCGTGACGGTCCAGGGCGTGGTCGCGTGGAGACTGCTCGTGATGGTCGAGGGGCCGTGCCGGCCGGCCGGGGGCGAGGCGGGTCAGGAGGGCGATCTCGGTGTCCGAGCCGACCGCCCGGATGATGCGCTCCTCGATGTCGCGCACGTCCTGCCGGAACCTCTCGATGTCGTCGTCACCGTCGACGTCGAAGACGTGGATGTAGAGGATCCCGGCAGCCCGGTCCGTGTCCACGATCAGACTGCCGGGGACCAGGGACACCGCCTCCGCACACAGGGTCATGTTGAGGTCGGAGCGGACGGCCAGCCGAACGGCGAGGACCGCGCTGCGCGGCACCCGGCGGGAGCCGACCGCCGTCCACGCCAGCTGGGCGCTCGCCACCACCAGGTCGGTCATGAACCGGATCGCGAACCGCAGGAGCCCGGCCGGCCGCAACCGCCCGGCGAACGTCACCTGCGGCAGCGGGAACACCGCCAGCACCAGCGCCGACACCAGCAGCCCACCGGCCAGGGTGAGCCAGGAGAAGACACCCCACAGCAGCATCCAGGTCACGGTCAGGGCGATGAGGGCGAGGAACCTGTCCCGGGCGCGGGCGATCACGGCAGCACCGCCTCTACGTACGGCGTCCGGGCGAGTAGATCCCCGGCGACACTCTCGGACAGTGAATACAGCGGGCCGGCCGCGAGCGTGAGCGCCGTCCCCGCGATGACCAGCGCCGCGGTCGGGCTGATCATCAACTTGGGCGACTTCAGCGGCGCCGCCGACGGGGTGTCCGCCGGGCTGCGCCAGAACGCCAGGTTCCACACCCGGGCCAGCGCGTACAGCGTGAGCAGGCTGGTGATCGCCGACCCGGCCACCAGCAGCCAGGACAGCACACTGCCGTCGGCGACCCCGGCCTGGATCAGGCCGAGTTTGCCCAGGAACCCGGAGAACGGTGGGATCCCGGCCAGATTCAGCGCCGGCAGGAAGAACAGCACCGCCAGCACCGGCGCCGTCCGGGCCAGACCGCCGAGCCGATCCAGCGCGGTGCTCCCGCCCCGGCGTTCGATCAGGCCCGTCACCAGGAACAACGTGGTCTGCACGACGATGTGGTGCAGCGTGTAGAAGACGGCCGCCGCGATCCCGGCCCGGGACGCCAGGCCGACCCCGAAGAGCAGGAAGCCGATATGGCTGACCAGTGTGAACGACAGCAACCGTTTGATGTCGGACTGCGCCACCGCGCCGAGGATGCCGACCAGCATGGTGGACAGGGCCGCCACCATCAGCAGGTCACCGACACGGCCGCCGGGGAACAGCAGCGTTTCGGTACGGATGATCGCGTACACCCCGACCTTGGTGAGCAGGCCCGCGAACACCGCCGTGACCGGGGCCGGCGCGGTCGGATAGCTGTCCGGCAGCCACGCCGACAGCGGGAAGATCGCCGCCTTGATGCCGAACGCCAGCAGCAGCATGCCCTGCAGCACCATCCGGGTGCCGTCCGGCAGCGCGTCCAGGCGCTCGACGAGCTGGGCCATGTTCAGGGTGCCGGTCGAGGCGTAGACCAGACCGATACCGCTCAGGAAGATGACCGACGACAGCAGACTGACCACGACGTACGTCGTACCGGCGCGGATGCGGGTCTCGGTCCCGCCGAGAGTGATCAGCACATAGCTGGCCGCCAGCAGGATCTCGAACCCGACGTACAGGTTGAACAGGTCGCCGGACAGGAACGCATTCGTCACGCCGGCGGTCATGATCAGGTAGGTCGGGTGGAACACCGACAGCGGATGTTCCTCGTCACCGTCGGCGTCGCCCTGCCCGATCGAGTAGAGCAGCACACACAGGGTCACCGCGGCCGACACCACCAGCATCAGGGTGGCGAGCTGGTCGGCGACGAGCACGATTCCCAGTGGTACGGGCCAGCCACCGACCGCTACGACCAGCGGACCGTCGGCGGAGAGCACCAGCAGCAGCGCCGACACCGCGAGGGTCGCGGTCAGCACGCTCACGCTGATCACCCGCTGCACCCGGGGGCGGCGGAACATCAACAGGGTGGCGGCCGCTCCGAGCAGCGGCATCATCACCGGCAGAGGCACGAGCCAGGTCATCGGCGCGTCTCCTCCAGCGTCTCGTTGTCCAGCTCGTCCGCGTCGAGTTCCTCGGCGTCCGAGCCCTCGTCACGCTCGGCCAGCTCGCGCACGCGGCGGTCCTCGGCGTCGTCCTGCACCTCGTCGTGGCCGGACAGACGCCAGCTGCGATAGGCCACCGCCAGCAGGAACGCCGTCATCCCGAGCGTGATCACGATGGCGGTCAGGATCATCGCCTGCGGCAGCGGATCGGTCATCTCGGCGGTGTCGGCGGTTCCGACGATCGGCGGCGCGCCCGGCTCGGCGGATGCCAGAACCAGCAGGTTGGCGCCGTTGCCGAGCAGCATCACCCCGAGCAGCACCCGGGTCAGCGTCCGTTCCAGCAGCAGGGTCGTCCCGGCGGCGAACAGCACGCCGACCGCGATCAACAGCACGATGCTCGGTCTCATACGAGTTCCTCCTGAGGCCGTTTCTCGTGGGCCGGGGCGGTGGGCTGGGCGTGCCTGTCGATCTCGGCGCCGAGGCTGCGCAGCACGTCCAAGACCAGGCCGATGACGATGAGGTAGACGCCGATGTCGAACAGCGCCGACGTCACCAGGTGCAGATGGCCGAGCAGCGGGATGTGCAGGTCGATGATCGCGCTCTGCAGCACCTCACCACCCAGGACCAGCGCGCCCACACCGGTGCCGACCGCCAGCAGCAGGCCCGCGCCGAGCACCGCGCCGGCGTCGACCGGGGCCGCCGCGGCCAGCTCGAACCGGCCGCCGGCCAGGTAGCGCACGGTCAGCGCCAGACCCGCGACGAGTCCGCCGGTGAATCCGCCGCCGGGCGTGTCGTGCCCGGTGAACAGCAGGTACACCGAGAGCAGCACGATGGCGTGGAACAGCAGCCGGGTGACCACCTCCAGCATGGTCGAGCGGCGCCCGGCCTCCATGGTGTGCCCGGCCATCAACCACACCGGCTCGCCCGCGGGCGGATCCGTCGGGGTGCCGACCGGGCCGCGCCGGTGCAGCTCACCGGCGTGCCGGAAGATCAGGCTGGCCACCCCGGTCGCGACCGCGACCAGCACGGCGATCTCACCCATCGTGTCCCAGGCGCGGATGTCGACGAGGATCACGTTGACGATGTTGTGCCCGCCGCCGTAGGTCACGGCCAGCTCCGGATAGTCGATCGACACCGGGATCGCCTGCCGCGCCGACACCGCCAGATAGCCGACGCCGGCCATCACCGTGCCGACCGCCATCCCGATCCCGACCCGGACCCGGCGCCGCCACGAACCCGGCCGCTGCGAGAAGTGACTCGGCAGCCGCCGCAGCACCAGCACCACCATGACCAGCGTGACCGTCTCCACCAGGAACTGGGTCAGCGCCAGGTCGGGAGCGCCGTGCAGCAGGAAGATCCCGGCGTTCGCGTAGCCGGTGATACCGACCAGGATCACCGCGGTCAGCCGCCGCCGGGCCGGCACCGCGAACACCGCGGCCACCACCGACACGGCCACCGGAAGCAGATGCAACGGCGTGTCCCAGAGCCGGAACTGCGAACCGGACGGCCAGCCCGCGATCATCGCCGGACCCGCCGTCGCGATCAGCACCAGCAGGATCGTCGCCAGGTAGAACGGCAGCGAACCCCGCTGCGTCGCACCGGTCACCTCCACGGCGAGCCGGTCCATCCCGGTCATGATCCGTTCGTAGACACCGCCGCCGGGTTTCGGCCCGGCCTTGCCGGCCGGCATCAGCCGGAACAGTGCCAGGCCTCCGGCCAGCACCAGAACCGACAACAGCAGCGGCACACCGAGTCCGTGCCACAGCGCCAGGTGGTCGGTGCTCGGGCCGTTTGCGAAGCCGCTGGTGTACGGCGAGAGCAGCTCGTCGACGAACCCGGCACCCACACCGGCCCCGATCCCGGCGACGGCCAGCACCACCGGGGCCACCAGCAGCGACCCGGCCGGTGCGGGCTCGGTCTGCTCACCGCCCTTGGACGCGAAGGCACCCCACAGGAACCGGGTCGTATAGGCCACCGTCAGCACCGACCCGGCCAGCACCCCGGCGAGCACGATCCACCCGGTGGTCCCGGAGTCGAGCAGCGCGGCGAACACCGCTTCCTTGCCGACGAAACCGATCGCCGGAGGCAGCCCGGCCATCGACGCCGCCGCCAGCACGGACGCCGCCAGCAGCACCGGGGCACGTCGCCCCAGCCCGTTGAGCTGCCGCAGGTCACGGGTGCCGGTGGTCTTGTCGACGACCCCGACGATCAGGAACAGGGCGGCTTTGAACAACGCGTGCCCGAGGACCATCGCCACCCCGGCGAGAGCCATCTCCGGCGAACCGAACCCGAGCACCGCCGTCAGCAGACCCAGTTGACTGACCGTGCCGTACGCCAGGAGCAGTTTGAGGTCCTGCTGGAACAGCGCGGCCCAGCCGCCGACGAGCATGGTGACCAGGCCCAGTCCGACGGACAGGGCCTGCCAGGTCACGGCTGCGGTGCCACCGGCCGCCACGACCGCCGGAGCGAGCTTGGCCACCAGGAACACGCCCGCCTTGACCATCGCGGCGGCGTGCAGGTAGGCGCTGACCGGAGTCGGCGCCGCCATCGCGGCCGGCAGCCAGAAGCTGACCGGGAAGATCGCCGATTTGGACAGCGCCCCGGCCAGGATCAGCACCACGGCGACCACCAGCGCAGTGCCGCCGGGCAGCGCGGTGGACATCTCCGACCAGCGGTAACTGCCCGCGTGCTGACCGAGGATGACGATGCCGACCAGCATCGCCAGGCCGCCCGCGGTGGTGACGATGAGCGCCTGCAACGCGGCCCGGCGACCCGGGCGGGCCGTGCCGTTGTGGCCGATCAGCAGGTAGGAGAAGACCGTGGTCAGTTCCCAGAACACATACATCAGGAGAAGGTCGTCACTGACGATCAGGCCCAGCATCGCGCCGGCGAAACCGGTGAACACCGCCGCGAACCGGCCCAGGCCAGGGTCGTCGGCCGAGAAGTAACGCGCGCAGTAGACCAGGACCAGGGCGCCGACCCCGCCGACCAGGGAAACCAGCAGCCACGACAGGGTGTCGACCCGCAGTGCCAAGGCGAGGCCCAGGTCCGGCACCCAGGGGTGGATCCACTCCCGGGGCGGCCCGCCGACGTTGGTGACCGCCCAGCCGAAGACGGCCAGCGGCACGGTCGCCAGCAGGTAGAACGCGCGCGGGCCGAGGACACGGACCAGTGCCGGCGCCAGCACTGCCGCGACCAGGTGCGCACCGAGCAGGATCAGCACGGCGCCGCCAGCAGGTCGTGCAGCCGGGCCAGAGCAGCCGAGCTGCCGATGGCGATCAGTATGTCGCCGGGCAGAAGCTTGAGTGTGGGGTCCGGGTGGGGGAGCACCCGGACTCCGCGGATCACGGCGACGACCTCGGTGCCGTGGGGTGTCGCGAGCGGCCGGTCGGTGAACGCGGAACCGGCCGGAACCCGGATCCGGACCGCCTGCAGACCACTCGCGGGCTGGGCGGGGCCGGCGACGTGGTCGAGCGTCACCGTCGCGTGCAGCACGTCGGCGACCAGGTGCGCCTCGTCCGGGCCGAGCATGACCGAGAGAGCCACCCGGTCCGGCTCGGCCGGGTCGTAGATGGCGATGTCGCGCCCGCCGTCGGGCCGGGCCACGATGCCCAGCCGCTCCCCGTCACGGGTGGTGAGCAGGTGTGACACGCCGACTCCGGGCAGACCGATCCGTTCCAGCGTCATCGCGGCACCTCCCACTCGTTTCTGCACGTCCTCCATCCAAGTCAGCGGGGCCGCCGGTGACCATCCGGCTAGCTCTCCATTTCTCGTGCGGGTAGCCACCCATCCCGAGTACGGACAGCCGAACCTTTAATGGGTGGCTGCCCGTATGGACGTTGCGTGCCCCGATCGGGGACGCTGGGCCGGACAGAGGTGATGATGGGCGGGATGATGCGAGAAACACAGCGGTTGTCCCTGTTCTGGCGGATATTCCTGCTCAACGCCGCGGTCGTCACGGTGGCGTTCGCCGTGCTGATGTTCGGCCCGTTCACGGTGTCCGCACCGGTGCTGATGACCGAGGCGGCGCTGCTCAGCGGGGTGCTGGTGGTGATGCTGGTCGCCAACGCCGGCCTGCTGCGCCTCGGGCTGGCCCCGCTGGAGCGGCTGGCCCGCACCATGTCCACGGTCGATCTCCTCCGTCCCGGTCACCGGCTCGCGGTCACCGGACGCAGTGGCATCGCAGACCTGATCAGGAGCTTCAACACCATGCTCGACCGCCTTGAGGCAGAACGCGCCACCAGCGCCGCCCGGGCGCTGTCGGCGCAGGAAGCCGAGCGCAAACGTATTGCCCAGGAGCTGCACGACGAGGTGGGGCAGACCCTCACGGCCGTGCTGCTGGAGCTGAAACGGGTCGCCGACCACGCTCCCGAGCCGGTCTCCGGTGAGGTGCGCCAGGTGCAGGAGACCATCCGGAACGGGCTCGACGAGATCCGGCGCATCGCCCGCCGGCTACGCCCCGGGGTGCTCGAGGAGCTGGGGCTGTCCAGTGCGCTCAAGTCGCTGGCCGGCGAGTTCTCCACCGGCGGGTTGACAGTGCGCCGCAATATCGACGGGGACCTGCCTGATCTTGGGAAGGAGGCGGAACTGGTGCTGTACCGGGTCGCACAGGAGTCGCTGACCAACACCGCACGGCATTCCGGCGCACGTCAGGTCAGCCTGTGCCTGTCACATGTGCCGGGCTCGGCCGCCGGGCCCGCCGAGATCGAGTTGCGGATCCGAGACGACGGGGCCGGTGTGGGTGGTGCCCCCGAGGGGGCCGGGATCCGGGGCATGCGTGAGCGGGCCCTGCTGATCGGCGCCGACCTGCACGTCGGTCCCGCTCCCGGGCAGGGCACCGAGATCCGGTTGCGTGTGCCACTCGGGGGAGAGGAAACCCACCCATGATCGACGGCCGGCCCGCCCGCATCCTGCTGGCTGACGACCACGCGCTGGTCCGCCGCGGGGTCAGGCTCATTCTCGACAGCGAACCCGACCTGACCGTGGTCGCGGAGGCGTCCGACGGGGCCGAGGCGGTCGCGCAGGCGCGGGCCGAGAGCCCCGATCTGGCGATCCTCGACATCGCGATGCCCCGGCTGACCGGGTTGCAGGCGGCGCGGGAGTTGTCGCGGCAGATGCCCGACCTGCGGATTCTGATCCTGACCATGTACGACAACGAGCAGTACTTCTTCGAGGCGCTGAAAGCCGGCGCCTCCGGATATGTGCTCAAGTCGGTTGCCGACCGGGACCTGGTCGAGGCGTGCCGGGCCGCGGTGCGGGGCGAGCCGTTCCTGTATCCCGGGGCGGTGAACGCGCTGATCCGCAACTACCTCGAGCGGGTCGCCGACGGGGAGGATCCGTCCGGGCGGACCATCACCGATCGTGAGGAGGAGGTGCTGAAGCTGGTCGCCGAGGGCCACTCGTCGAAGGAGATCGCCGACCTGCTCGTGATCAGCGTCAAGACGGTCGAGCGGCACCGCTCCAACCTGCTGCAGAAACTCGGTCTGCGGGACCGGCTGGAGCTGACCCGATACGCGATCCGGGCCGGCCTGATCGAACCCTGAGCCGCCACGGATTGCCGGTGCCGCGCCAGGCGATGCGCCGCACGTGACGCCGGGCGCTGGTCAGAGGAACGGGCGCTGGGCGCTGGGCGCCGGGCGGTGGTCAGGGGCTCAGGCACCGGGCGGTGGTGCGGTGGTCAGGCTCAACTGCCGGGCACCGGGTGGTGGTCCGGGCTCAGGCGGCGGATCGCCGCGGTCAGGCGGGTGGTGTCCAGTTCGGTGTCGGTGGCCAGGGCGCGGAGGATGAAGCCGTCCAGCACGGCGCAGACGTCGCGGGCGGTGTCGAGGCCGATGGTGGGTGCCAGCATGTCCGGGACGCCGTCCATCCAGGCCGTGGCCAGCGGGCGTAACGCGGTGTCGCGGGCGGCGGCGACGCAGAGTTCGTATTCGATGTGGACCTGGCGGCGGTCCTTCAGGTATTCCTGGGCCAGATCGGTCAGAGCTTCCGGCCAGTCCGGGGATTGGCGCAGACGCTCCTCCCAGATCCGCAGGTCGGCCTGGAGTGCGTCCAGTGCGTGGTGCAGACCGGCGGCGATCAGATCGTCCAGAGTGGGGAAGTAGTAGGTGGTCGCGCCCAGCGGCAGACCGGCCCGGGCGGCGACCGCGCGATGGGTGGTGCGGCCCACCCCGTTCTCGGCGACAACCTCCATGGCCGCCTTCGCCAGGGCGGCCCGGCGGGCCTCCGGATCGCGGGCCCGCTGCGGGCGGCGGCCTTCCGGAGCGCGGGAGGGCTGGGGGCGGCGGGGGGTCAATGAACCTTGCCGCCGGTTACGTTGAGCATTACCACTCCGGCGATGATGAGGGCGATTCCGGCCACTTTAGCGGTGGTCAGGGATTCGCCCAGGAAGGCCGCGCCGATGGCTACGATCGCGGCCGTTCCGACTCCGGACCAGATCGCGTAGGCGACGCCCACCTCGATCCGCTTCACTGCCTGGGCCAGCAGGACGAATGACGCGACGTAACCGACAAGGACGATCACTGTGGGCCACAACCGGGTGAAACCCTCGGTGGCTTTCATCAGGCTGGTGGCGATCAACTCGGCGGCGATGGCGGTGAACAGGAAGAAGTAGTGCACGGGCGCCTTCGATCACTCTTGTACGGATGTACAAGTACGATCGTACAAGAGTCACTCACTGCAAGGCCATCGCCAGAAAGCCCGCCCCCATCGCCGCGCACAGCAGCCCCAGGCCGATGACCAGCAGCGTGACCTGCCATGCCTGGTATGCCCCGAGTAGCGCCCCGCGCAAGGTCTCCCCCATGAACGCGGTCTCGCGCAGCCTGCTCAGGCTCTCGTCGGTCTTGTTCTTCTGGCACTCGGCGGCGATCTCGGCGTAGGTACGCCCACCCGTCGCCGCCACCACGTGATCGGCGATCAGGTCGGAGTAGGCCCGCGCCTCGATACCGGTGCGCACCGGCCGGCCGGCGTAGGCGCCCAGGGCGGCCGGCAGCCCGGACGGCGGGAACGAGATGCGCTGCTGGACGAGTTCACGGGTGACACTACGGCGGCCGAGCAGGCCCTGGAAGATCATGATCGGGGCGGCCACCAGCAGAACCAGGCCGACCAGGCCGAGAAGGAACGGAATCATGCCGCCGAGTCTGGTCCGGCACCGGCCCGCCCGGGCAGGGACGTACGGCCCGGATGTGCCCGGCACCGGTCCTGCGGTGCCGGGCAACCGTTGCCCGGCACCGCAGGACCGGTGCCGGGCAACGTGGCGGTGTTCGTCAGCGCCAGCTGCCGGTCACGGTCTGCGTGCAGGCGGAACCGACCGTGAGGGTGCGGTTGGCCCCGGTCTCCCAGGTGACCGTGTCGCCGTCCTTCTTCACGTACTTGTACTCGACACGCGTGTTCGCGGGCAGGTCGACGCGGCCCGACCAGATCGGATAGGCGCTGGCGGACAGGGCCACGCCGCCGCCGGTGTCCCAACTGTTCAGGGCACTGTGGTCGCCGAGCACGAAGACGTTCTCGCCCCACTCGGTGGTGACGTTCGCGTCGAAGGTGACCGCCACGGTCGTGCAGTTCGTGGCCCCGGTCGTGGTGGTGGCGTTGACGTCGACGGCCACCGCGCTGCCGGCCGGGATGGTGACCGTGGCCTTGCCGCCGGCGACCGTGACGGTGCTGCCGGTGCAACCGTCCGCCGAGGTCACGCCGGTGATCCGGTCGCAGTACGTGCCGTCGGGCAGTCCCGTCGGGTAGGTGGCGGTGGACGCCTTCGCGGAGGCGTTCAGGCCGAACCAGCCGAGCGAGCCGCGACGGAAACCGATGACGTTCCCGGCGGTCGCGGTGAAGTCGGCGGCGCTGGTCGCGGACTGGACCGTGTTGCGCCAGGCGACCATGCCCTTGACGGCGGCCGACTGGGTCAGGCACTGCCAGGCGCTGTTGGTGCAGTCGGTGTCGCTGACGTAACCGTTGTCGTCGGCGGGCGGCGACTGGCCGGTGTTGTCGTCGGAGAAGGTGAAGCCGTCGTACAGGAACGGCCTGCCGTGCGGGTAGGCGAGCATGAAGTAGTTGGCGAGCGTGTACTTCGTGCCGTCCTGGTACCGCAACGTGTTCCGGTCGCGTTCGGTGTCGTGGTTGACGACCATCGCGGCGGTGTCGGCGCTCGCCAGGTCGAGGCCCCAGTTCGGGATGCCGCCCAGCTCGGCGAGGGTGCCGTCGGTGAAGTGGTTCTTCAGCGCGTCGGCGTAGGAGAAGCCGAGGACGTCGCCGTTGCGGGTGTACTGCCCGGGCGCCAGGGATCCGGTGCCACCGTTCGCGACCTCCTGGGCGATGTACGGGGCGACACCCTCCGCGGTCGTGGTGTCCAGTCCGGCGACGATCCGGGCGAAGTCGTCCTGTGGGATGTGCTTGGCGGCGTCCACCCGGAAGCCGTCCACGCCCAGCCCGATCAGGTCGTTGAGATACGTGACGATCTTCCCGCGTACGGCAGCGGTCTCGGTCTTGAGGTCGGAGAGACCGGACAGCTCGCAGTTCTGCACCTCAGCGGGATCGTCCCAGGTGTCGATCTGGCCGTCCTCGTCGTTGCAGGAACCGTCACCGGCATGATGAAAATCGGTCGTCGTGTACGGGACGGCCGGGTAGCCGAAGCCCTTCGGGTCAAAGGTGCTGCCCGCGTACCCGCTGGTGTAGGTGTTGTTGCTGCCCGCGGTGTGGTTGATGACCGCGTCGACGTAGACGCGGACCCCGGCGGTGTGACACGCCTGGACCATGGCGGCGAACTGGTCACGGGTGCCCAGGCGGCTCTCGATCCGGTACGAGACCGGCTGGTACACCTCCCACCAAGGATGCGCGCCCCCGACGCTGGTCGGCAGCGTGACCGACTCCTGGGGCGGGGCGACCTGAACGGCGCCGTAACCGGCCGGGCCGAGCTGGGTGGTGCAGGCCTGGGAGATCGACTTCCAGTTCCACTCCCAGAGGTTGGCGGTGACGTCGCTGTCGTTGAGACGTTCGGCGGCGTCGGCCCGCTGGCTCAGCACGACTGCGGTCAGTCCACCGGCGACCATCAGGGTCATGCCGGATATCCGGGCTATGGCTACGCGCAGTTTTCGGTTCAAGAGGGCTCCCTCGCCACAAGCTGATCTTGGCGAGCGTGCATGAGCTGGGAATTCCCGTCAACGACGGTCGCCGGAGCTGATCGGCCGGTATTTATACGAGTGGTAGCCGCCTCCGTACGCCGTGACGCAGGGTGGCTGATATGCCCGGTATTAACCAGGATTTTCCAGTGGGATAGCTCTCCCGGGAGTGTCCCGGTTCATGGGACCTCGCTGACCGGAAGCGACCGGGTCATCGACATGGGGCGATTTTTGTCGGAGGGTTCGGATACGGTCCGACGCATGGATCGCTTGCGGCGTGGGCGGGTTGCCACCTCAGTCGTTTTTCTGTTGTTCGGGGTGGCTCTCGGGGTGTGGACGGCGCGGATTCCGGCGGTCAAGGAGAGCCTCGGGCTCAGTGACGGGCGGCTCAGCCTCGCGCTGCTGGCGTTCGCGGCGGGGTGCATCACCGGGATGGTGCTGATCGGGCGGCTCACCGACCGGTTCGGCAGTCACCGGGTGATGATCCCGGCCATGATGCTGGAGGGTGTGCTGCTCATCGGGCCGGGGCTCAGCGGCGGGCTGGTGACGCTCGGTGTCGCGCTGTTCGCCTTCGGGGCGGTGCACGGCACGCTCAACATCGCGATGAACGCGAATGCCGCCGAGGTCGAGCGGGAGACCGGGCGGCCGATCATGTCGTCGTTCCACGCGATCTACAGCATCGGCGGCTTCCTCGGCGCGGTCCTGGGCAGCGTCTTCGCCCACGCCGGGGCAAGCGTCGCCGCGACGCTGATCAATGTCGGACTGGCGGTGCTGGTGCTTGCCGCTCTCGCCTCGACCTGGGTGCTGCGGTCCCGGCCGGTGCCCGACGACCCGGGAGAGACCGGGACCGAGCGGGCCGGCGGCCGGCGGATGCTGCTGGTCTTCTACGGGATCGTGGTGCTCTGCACCCTGGTCGGTGAGGGCGCGGCAGCCGACTGGAGCGCGGTTCACCAGCGGGATGACCTGCGAACTTCGGAGAGCTTCGCGGCGTACGGGTACGCAGCCTTCGCCATCATGATGACGCTGGGCCGTTTTGTGGGAGACCGGGCCGCCGGGCGGTTCGGTCCGCTCGCGGTGATCCGGGCCAGCGGGCTGCTCGCCGCGGTGGGCCTCGGCGCCGGTCTGCTGGTGGCGCATCCGGTGGCGTTGATCGCCGGGTGGGGACTGTTCGGTCTCGGACTGGCGTGTGTGGCCCCCCAGTTCTTCACCGCGGCCGCCGGAGTGGACCCACGCCGGGCCGGGCAGGCGCTGTCGACAGTGGTCGGCATCGGTTACGTCGGCTTCCTGCTCGGCCCGATCCTGATCGGCGCGGCCTCGACGGTCGTCGGCCTGACCACGGCCCTGTGGATCCCGGTCGTCCTGGCGGTCTTCGTGGCCGCCAGCGCCGGCAGCATCCGCCGGTCCACGACTATAAAGGTGTGATGACCAGCCGAATTGCCACTGTTGCGATCGACGCTCTCGACGTGCCGCGGCTTGCCGAGTTCTGGATGGCCGTCCTGGGGTGGCGGATCCTCGAGGACGACGGCGAGGTGCTGACCATCGGGCCGCCGGACGGGACCTGGCCGACGATCGACCTCGTCCGGATCGGGGATCTCGAGGCCAAGACGACCAAGAACCGTCTGCACCTGGACCTGCGCGCCGACGGCAGCACGCAGGCGCTGGAGGTCGAGCGGGTGCTCGCCCTGGGTGCCCGTCATGCCGACGTGGGTCAGGGCCCGGACGTCTCGTGGGTGGTGCTCGCCGACCCGGAGGGCAACGAGTTCTGCATCCTGTCCCGCTCGGTCCAGGAGGCCGCACGACCCGGCACGTAGGTATACCTAGACGCCGGACGTACGCCATCTAAATGACTGTGACCTGGGAATATAGGTAGCACGCTCCCGATGTGGAGGGCCGTCGGACAGCCGAGGATCGATGTATCGGCGAACGACGGGAGAGAACGATGCTGGTGCATCCGAGTGTTCTGATGGATCTGGCCAACGACCACAATCGGGAACTGATCGCGGAGGCTGACCGGGACCGGCTGCTGGCCCTGGTGCGGTGCGTCCGGCGCAGGCGAAAAGTACGGAAAGAACCCGACAGGGGCGAGAAGAGCGGCGAGAAAAGGGCCGAAAGAAGGGGACAGCCCGCCGGTACCCTGGCGTCGTGCGAACAGTCCGTGGTGGTGCCAGTCCGGTGATGATCGGCCGGGAGAGCGAGCTGCGTCGATTGGCGCGGCTCGCCTCGTCGGGCGAGCCGGCGGTGGCGATCATCGCCGGCGAGCCGGGTGTCGGGAAGACCAGGCTGGTGCACGAGCTGCTGGCCACCCTGCCGGCCGAGACGGTCGTGCTGGTCGGGCAGGCGGAACCGGGCTCACTGTCCCGCCCCTACGAGGTGCTGCTGGACGCGATCGACGACTGGCCGCAAAAAGGGGCCGACATTGATGAGGAGCAGCTCGACGCGCTGACCGACGCCAGGCGCAGCCCGGTCGAGCGCCTGCACACCGGATTGGCCCTGGTGTCCGACCTGATCGGCGACGCCCCGGCGGTGATCGTCTTCGAGGACCTGCACTGGGCCGACTCGGAGAGCGCCGCCCTGTTCGAGCGCATCGCCGACCAGCGCGGCCCCCGGCTGCTGATCGGCACGTACCGCCCGGAGGAGGTGACCCGGCGGCAACCGGTGGCGGGACTGCTCGCCCGGATGGAGCGCCGGCACGCCGTCGCCCACGTGCGCTTGGACCGGCTCACCCCGTCGCAGACGGCGGCGCTGCTGGCCGCCGCGACCGGCGCGCCGGCCCCGATGCGGGCGGTGACGGCGCTGCACCACCGTACCGGCGGCAATCCGTTCTTTCTCGAGGAACTCCTACGTGCGCTGCCCGGTTTTGATCTCGACGAGCTGGTCGATCAGCCGCTGCCGTGGAGCCTGGCCGAGGTGCTGCGCCGTCAGGTCGACGATCTCGACCCGGTGAGTCACCGGATCGTCGAGGCGGCGACCGTGCTCGGGCACCGGATCCCGTTCGACCTGCTCGCCGACGTGACCGGCGCGGGCGAGGACGAGCTGATCACCGTGCTGCGCGATCTGGTCACCAGGGGTGTGCTGGTGGAGTCGGGGGTGGACGAGTTCGCGTTCCGGCACGCGCTGGTGCGTGAGGCGATCGCCGCTCAGATGCTCGGCCGGCAGCGCCGCCGGCTGCACGAGGCGGCGCTGGACGTACTGCTGCGGAACGGATCTTCCGACCCGGCCATGGTGGCGCATCACGCGTGCGGGGCCGGCCGGTACGACGACATGATCGCCGCGGCGCGCCGGGGTGCCGCGTCGTACCTGTCGATCGGGTCGGCGTACCAGGCGTTGCAGCTGGCCGAGATGGGTCTGGACGAGCTGCCGGACGACGTCGAGCTGCTGGCGTTCGGGGCCCGGTCGGCGTGGCTGGCCGGGTTGCTGGACGACGCGATCCGGTACGGCCGGCGGTGGCGGGATCTGGCCGGGTCGGCCACGGAGCGGGCCGAGTCGCTGTACCTGTTGGTGCGGCTGGCGTGGGAGCTGCGCGAGCACGCCGAGGTGCGGGCGCTGACCCGGGACATCGAGACCCTGATCGCGCGGCTTCCGCCGGGCGCCGACCAGGCACGGGCGATGACCGCGATTGCCCAGTCGGCGTACCTGACCGAGGACCACGACACGGTGCTGCTCTGGTCCGATCGGGCGCTGGCGCTGGCCGGCGAGTTCGACCTGCCCACGGTGCGCCTGGCGGCCCTGGTGGAGAAGGGTTCGACGCTCATCGACCGGGGCCGCACCAGCGCCGAGGGCCGGCGGATCCTGTCCGGGCTGGTCGACGAGGCGGAGGCGGCGGGCGAGTGGGTGCTGGCCGCGCGGGCGCTGCACGCCCTGGTCGACGGCGAGCCGCCGACGTCGCCGGCCGAGCACGGCGCCCTGCTGGAGCGGATGCGGGTGGACGCCGAGCGGGCCGGTTTCGAACAGCTCTCGGTGGCGACGTACTACCGCGGCCGGGCCCGTCTGGCGCTGCGGACCGGGGATCTGACCGGCGCGATCGAGGCGCTGGAGGAGGGCCGCGAGCGGGACCGCAACTACCGGCGGCGCGGGCGGTGGGCCGAGTACCACGGTGTCTTCCTGGCCGGTCTCTACCTGGAGGCCGGTGAGCTGGACCGGGTGGAGCGGGTGATCGCCGACCTGACCGCGGTGGCCGACAACCCGCCCGCCGCGATTCCGGGGCTGGCCTTCCACCTGGCCTGCCGGCGCGGGGATCTCGCGGCGGCCGAAGCGCGGATGACCGAATTCGTCACGGCGATGGCGGAGCAGACATGGCGCAGCGGCGAGCAGGCCCACGACCTGGTCTCGGCGGCGCTGGAGGTGGGCCTGGAGCCCGGGAAGCTGACGCGGCTGGCCGGGGTGCTGCTGGACGACGAGATGTGGGACGCCCACGAGATCCTGGTGAACGCCCAGCTCACCGAGGCGCGCGGCCGGCCCGGCGAGGCTCTGGCGGCCTATCTGTCGATTGCGGACGCCCACGTTCTCGGGCCGGTGATCCGCGGGACGGTACACGTCAACGCCGCCCGGTGCCTGCTGGCCGCCGACCGCCGGGCGGAGGCGGAGACCCATGCGGAGACGGCCGGAGGGCTGCTGGCGCAGTGGGGCGGCTGGCGGGTCGCGGAACTCAACCGGGTCCGTACCCGCCTGGGCTTGACCGAAAGCGATCAGGCGCCGTCGATGCTGACGCCGCGCGAGCGGGAGGTGGCGATACTGATCACCGACGGCCTCACCAACACCGAACTGGCCCGCCGCCTCTACATCTCCCCGAAGACCGCGGCGGTCCATGTCTCCAACATTCTCCGCAAACTGGGCATCTCCTCGCGTACCGAAGTCGCGGAGCTGTTGACCCGTTTTTAAGATCTTCCTGCGCCGGTACGCCAGACGGCCCCACAACCGCAGCGGCCCCGGCCGTCTCGTCACGCGAGGTGGTCCCGGGCCGGGACCGTCCGGCGACCGCCGGGCCGCATGCGGTGGTCCAGGCACGACAAGCCCGGCGGCGGTAGTATCGACGTGTCCGATCTGGAGAGGTGATCACGGTGCACCAGTTCTTATGACAGCCCCGCCCCGGGGCGTCACGGAGCCGAAAGGTGCCCGTTATGAGCAGGACGGACAAGACGCGACCCTGGTGGGTGCAGATGGCCGACGCGCCGATGGTGGCGTGCCGACCGGTGCACGACCACCGTTTCGGGCCGTGCACCCTGCCGGACGAGATCGACCGGTACACCACTGCGGGGCGCCCGGGTGGCTGCTACTGGGGCATCACCATGTCGTACTGGTTCCGCCGCAGGGAGAGCCACGGTTACCGGGAGGCGAGCCTCTACTGCCGCGAGCAGCGCCGCCGCGACCGGCACCGGGCCCGCCGCGACCTGCGCCGTCAGTTCCCCGAGGACTGAGTCCGGCAGGCCGCGACCGTGTCCAGGTAATGCTGGTTGAACATCACGCCGAGCACGTTGCCGAACGGGTCGACGACGGACGCCGTCACGTACCCCGGCCCGCGCTCGGTGGGTTTGTCGTGCTCGGTCGCGCCCAGTTCCCGTAGCCGCTGGTAGCTGGCCGCGACGTCGTCGACGGCCCAGTAGATGATCGCCCCGGACGGTTCCGGCCGGTGCGGGTGCGGGGCGAACCTGCTGTTCAGGATGCCGAATTCGTTCCGGTGGTCGCCGACGCGCCATTCCAGGTAGCCGCCGTCGCGCACGAAGTACGGCTCGATCCCGAACACGGTCGTGTACCAGGCGCGAGCCGCGTCCAGGTCGTCGGCGAAGAACGTGACTGTGGTGAACCCTCTCAACATGGGACCGACGTTGCCAGGAAAAGTGCTCACCCTCTGCGCACTTTTCCTGGCAACCTTCACGGCATGCGTGCCGATCGCCTCGTAGCCACCCTTCTGCTGATGCAGGCCCGCGGCCGGGTGACCGCCGCCGAGATCGCCGCCGAGCTGGAGGTGTCGGTCGCCACCGCCCGCCGGGATCTGGAGGCGCTGTCCGCGGCCGGGATCCCGGTCTATCCGCAGCCCGGACGGCACGGCGGCTGGTCGCTGGTGGGCGGCGCGCGTACCGACCTGACCGGCCTGTCGGCCGCCGAGGCGCGGGCGTTGTTCCTGCTCACCGGGCCGGTCGCGGGTGCCTCCGAGGAGGTTCGATCGGCACTGCGCAAGTTGGTACGGGCCCTGCCGGCTCCGTTCCGGGCCGACGCGGAAGCCGCCGCCGAATCCACCCTGATCGACCCGGCCGGCTGGGGTGAGCGGGAGAAACCGCGCCCGGAGATCGTCGACCGGCTCCAGGAGGCGGTGGTGCGCCGCCGGCGGATCCGGTTCACGTACCGCGGCGAGTCCCGCGAGGCCGACCCGTGGGGTGTCGTCGACAAGGGCGACGTCTGGTACCTGATCGCCGGCACCGCAGCCGGCCGCCGGACCTTCCGCGCCGACCGTTTCACGGACCTGCGGCTCACCGACGCGGTTTTCACCCGCCCGGCCGCTTTCGACCTGGACCTGGCATGGCGCGAGGTGGTCGGCGAGGTCGAGGAGAAGCGGGCCCGCACGAAGGCCACGCTGCTGATCGGGAACCGTTTCGTCTGGGTTCTGCGCAACCACTTCGGCAGGCACTGCGAGCTGCTGGAAGTCCTGGACGACGGCCGGGCCCGGGTGCGGGTGGGCGCGCCGGAGCCCCGCGACATCGCCCGCACCCTGAGCGGCTGGGGAGCGGCCGTCGAGGTGCTGGACCCGCCGGAGGTCCGTGCCGAGCTGACCCGAATCGGACAGGAGCTGGTCGGGCTTTACAAGTAGGACGTGAGAGATTACTTTCGAAACATGTCTCTCACTAATCCGATGGGTGATCTGACGATCACCGACCCGCAGGCGATGCGGGCGCTGGCCCACCCCGTCCGCCTCGCCGCCCTGACCCACCTGCAGCGCCACGGCCCCGCCACCGCCACACAGCTGTCCCCCCACGTCGGGGCGACCCCCTCGGTGGTCAGCTGGCATCTCCGTCACCTCGCGACGTTCGGGCTGGTCATGGACGCGGGGCCGGACGAGGCGCCGGCCGGCGGGCGACAGCGCTACTGGAAGGCCGCCTCCCGCGGATTCACCACCCGGCTCGCCGACGACGACGACTCACAGACCGCCCGGCGCCTGCTGTCCGGCCAGATGGAGGAGGCCGCCCGGCAGCAGGTCGAGAAGTGGTGGGCCGAGACCGAACCGGACCTCGATCACACCTGGCGTCGCCTGTCCGGGCTGTCCAACACCGGCGTCCGGCTCACCGCCGACGAGTTCGACGAACTCCAGAACGCCATCGACGAACTGATCGGTGCGTACGTGCGCCGGGCCGACGCCGACATCCCCGCGGACGCCCGCCGGGTCCGCATCCTGCGCCAGTACCTCCCGGAGGCGCAGTCATGACCGACCGCAGGTTCGCCTCGTTCTGGGCCGGCGAGACCGTCTCCCAGTTCGGCGACCGGATCAGTGAGCTGGCCATCCCGCTGATCGCGGTCACCCTGCTGGCCGCGACACCCGCCGAGGTCGGCCTGCTGACCGCCGCGATCTGGGCGCCCAACCTGCTGTCGATCGTCGTCGGCGCCTGGGTCGACAGGCAGGCCCACCGCAAGCGCCTGCTCGTCCTCGCCGACCTGCTGCGCGCCGCGGCCCTGCTCAGCCTGCCGATCGCGTGCTGGACGGGTGCTCTCGCCCTGCCCCAGCTCTTCGCGGTGGCGCTGCTGACCGGCGTGGGCCAGGTGCTGTTCTCCTGCTCCTACCAGTCCTTCTTCGTGACCCTGGTCGACCGGGACCACTACGTCGAGGCCAACAGCAAGCTCAGCACCAGCCGGTCGGCGTCGTTCGTGGCCGGCCCGGCCGCCGGTGGGTTCCTCATCCAGGCGCTGTCCGCACCGGTCGCGATTCTCATCGACGCCGTCTCGTTCCTGCTCTCGGCAGTGCTGATCGGCCGGATCCCCGCCGAGCCGACGCCGGTGGGCGAGCGGAAGTCCCTCGTGGCGGGCATCGGCGCCGGGCTGCGGTACGTGCTCGGCCATTCGTATCTGCGGGCGTCCCTGGCCTGCGTCACCACCGTCAACTTCTTCGGATTTGTCGCCCAGGCGCTGGTGATCCTCTACATCAGCCGGGAACTGGGCCTGCCGGCCGGACTGATCGGCCTCGCCTTCGGCCTCGGCGCGACCGGGGCCCTGCTCGGCGCGGTGATCACACCGAAACTGTCCGCCCGCTACGGCGTGGGCCGGACGGCGGTGGCCGGCGCGATCCTCTTCCCGGCGCCGACCGCGGCGATCGCCCTCGCCGACGGCCCGCAGTGGCTGATCGTGACGATCATCGTCCTGGCCGAGGCGGTCGCCGGCGCCGGAGTGATGCTGATGGACATCAACCTCAACTCGGTGCAGACGTCGGTCATCAGCGACGACATGCGCAGCCGGGTCTCTGGTGTCTTCGGCACCATCAATTACGGCGCCCGGCCGCTCGGCGCAATGATCGGCGGCCTGCTCGGCGAGTCGCTGGGCCTGCGCCCGACCCTGCTGATCGCCGCCGCCGGGGGAGTGCTGTCCTGCCTGTGGCTGCTCGGGTCGCCGATCCCGAAGCTGCGTTCGCTGACGCCAGCCTAACGCGGCCCGCTGCCCCGGGTCACTCGGGCGAACGACCGTTTCACCACTGTGGAACCGTCCGTAATGTCGGAGCCCGTCACCACTGCGACCTTGGAGGACGCTCTGACGGCCTGGAATTCCGAGACGACACCCGCCCGCGTGCACGGCCTGTCCCGCAACCCCGCTCTGCCGGATCCACTGGTGCTCCGGATCCTGGACCATCCGGCCGCCGCCATGTCCGACATCCTGTACGGGCGTGAGCTCTCCGACGAACTCTTCGGCATCCTCGCCGCCCACCCGGACGTACGTCTCCGGGAAGTGCTCGCCCGGTCCGGCGGGGTCACCCCGGACCAGCGGGCCCGACTGATCGACGACCCGAGTTCCTCGGTGGTGTTCACTCTTCTCGAATGGCCGGGCGTCCTGCCCGCATGGGGTTACCGGAAGCTGGCCGCTCACCCCAAGGTGAAGCGGAGGCTGCCGCTCTACCTGCCGATCGAGTTGCCGCGCGCGGTGGTGGCGGCCTTCGCCGAGGTCGACGACGAGGAGATCGCCGCCTGGGCACGGCCGAAACCGGATCCTGAGCCGCAAGCGGAGCCGGAGCCGAAGACCGCCGACCAGTACCGGACGATCGCCACCGGCGAATCGGCCTGGGAACGGGCGAGGATCGCGATGGACCCGGCCCTGCCCGCCGACCTGATCACCACCCTCGCCGCCGACCCCGAACCGCATGTCCGCCAGTACCTCTCGATGCGCCCCGGACTCAGCGAGGAGCAGCGCGCCGCGATCGACTACGAGGTGTCCACCGACGACCGTCTACCGGTGCTCGGCTGGGTCCTCGAAGCCCGCGGTGACCAGCTGCAACGCTGCGTCTCCTCGGCACATCCGGGGATCCGCCGCAGCGCCGCCTGCCACCCGGAGCTGACCGCGGACCAGATCGCGGCGCTCGCCGCCGACGACGACTTCCCGGTCCGGTTGCTGCTCTGCGAGAACCACGACGCGGTACCGGCCGACCTGGTCGTACGAACCTTCCTGGAGGCCCGTGTCATCACCCGCGGCAACCTGCTGTCGCATCCGGCGATGGCCGGCGCCGACCTGACCCGGTACGCGGACTCACCGTACTGGGGCGCCCGGGCCCTGGTCGTCCGTGACCCGCACGCACCGCCCGAGCTGATCGACCGCCTCAGCCGGGACGAGCACCCCGGCGTCCGGTACTGGATGGCCAGCGACCCGCGCCTGTCCCAGCAGCGGGTGCTGGAACTGTTCGACGACCCGGAGGTCACCGGATCGGCCGCCGCCAACCCGAAGCTGCCCGTCGAGCTGATGGTGGCGATCCTCGACGCACCGCTCGACACCGAGGACCCACCACAGGACCAGATCCTGGTGATGGGCCACACCATGCCGACCCACGAGCCGGTGGGCGAGGTCTGACCCCTACCTGAGTCACCTTCCATCAGGACTTTGGTCCCGTTCGGAAACCGACTGAAGGCTCGTGCGGGAGGGGATGGCGATCGGCAACTCTGGGGGAGCACCGGGTGACCGCCCGGTGCGCCCCTGGAGACGAGGACGAGAACCGTGGCACAGGACCTGTTGGGCGCCCGGCGCTTCCTCACCCGTGCGACAGTCGGCGACCACGGCCGCACCCTGCACCGCCTCGACGACAGCGAGTGGGATGCGTTCTATCGCGACCGCTGGCGCTTCGACAAGGTGGTCCGGTCCACCCACGGGGTCAACTGCACCGGCTCCTGCTCGTGGAACGTGTTCGTCAAGGACGGGCTGATCACCTGGGAGCACCAGGCCACCGACTATCCGACGACCGGCCCCGACTCGCCCGACTACGAGCCCCGCGGTTGCCCGCGAGGGGCGAGTTTCTCCTGGTACGAGTATTCGCCGTCGCGTGTCCGGCACCCGTACCTGCGCGGGGTGCTGGCCGAGATGTACCGGGAGGCGCGTCTGCGCCTCGGGGATGCCGTCGCCGCGTGGGCCGAGATCGTCGAGACCCCGCTGAAGGCGCTGGCCTACAAGTCGCAGCGCGGCCGCGGCGGATTCGTGCGCGCCTCCTGGGACGAGGCGATCGAGATGATGGCCGCCGCGCACGTCTACACCGTGAAGACGTACGGGCCGGACCGCGTGGTCGGGTTCTCGCCGATCCCGGCCATGTCGATGGCGTCGTTCGCGGCCGGCACCCGCTACCACGCGCTGCTCGGCGGCACCCTGCTCAGCTTCTACGACTGGTACGCGGATCTCCCGATCGCCTCCCCGCAGATCTGGGGTGACCAGACCGACGTGCCCGAGGCCGGTGACTGGTGGAACGCGACCTACCTGATGATGTGGGGGTCGAACATCCCGGTCACCCGCACGCCGGACGCGCACTTCCTGGCCGAGGCCCGCTACCGGGGGACCAAGGTCGTCGCGGTGAGCCCGGATTACGCCGACAACGTGAAGTTCGCCGACGACTGGATGGCCCCGCACCCCGGGACCGACGGCGCGCTGGCGATGGCGATGGGGCACGTGGTGCTGGCCGAGTTCTTCCGCGACCGCGAGGTGCCCTACTTCCTGGACTACATCCGGAAATTCACCGACATGCCGTTCCTGGTCACCGTCGTCGACGGCAAGGCTGATCGTTTCCTGACCGCCACCGACCTGGGCCACGACGACGGCGACCACAAGACCGTGCTGATCGACTCCGCCACCGGCGAGTTGACGGTACCGAACGGCTCGCTGGGCCACCGCTACGGCGAGCCCGGAAAGTGGAACCTCGACCTCGGCGACATCGTCCCGGCCCTGGGCATCGACACCGACGAAGCGATCGAGATCGACCTGGCCCGCTTCGACGTCGGCGCCACCGAGGGCGGCTCCACCATCCGGCGCGGCGTCCCGGTCCGGCGGGTCGGCGAGCACCTGGTCACCACCGTGTTCGACCTGGTCATGGCCACTTACGGGGTCAAGCGCGGCGACCTTCCCGGCGAGTGGCCCACCGGCTACGACGACGCCGACTCGCCGAACACCCCGGCCTGGCAGGAGAGGATCACCGGAGTGCCGGCAGCGCTGGCCGCCCGGATCGGCCGGGAGTTCGCCCGCAACGCCGAGCGCAGCCGGGGCCGGTCGATGATCGTCCTCGGCGCCGGCGCCAACCAGTGGTTCCACTCCGACATGACCTACCGGGCGTTCATCTCCCTGGTCACGCTCACCGGCTGCCAGGGTGTCAACGGCGGCGGCTGGGCACACTACGTCGGGCAGGAGAAGGCCCGGCCGGTCACCGGCCAGCAGCACATGAGCTTCGCCTTCGACTGGCAGCGGCCGATGCGGCACCAGGCGTCCACCCCGTTCTGGTACCTGCACACCGACCAGTGGCGTTACGAGCGGGTGCCCGCCGACGAGCTGGCGTCGCCGCTGGGCACCGGCCGGTTCGCCGGGATGGCGTTCGCCGACACGGTCGCCGCCGCGCAGCGGATGGGCTGGAGCCCGGGACACCCGTTCTTCGACCGCAACCCCCTGGATATCGCTCCCGCCGCGGCCGCCGCCGGGATGCCGGTGCCGGACTACGTCGTCGCCGCCCTGGCCGACGGCTCGCTGAAGACGACCGCCGAGGACCCGGACGACCCGGCGAACTTCCCGCGCTGCCTCACCCTGTGGCGGGCCAACCTGCTCGGCTCCTCCGGCAAGGGCAACGAGTACTTCATGCGCCACCTGCTCGGCGTCGAGGGCTCGGCCACCGCCACCGAGTGCGGCCCCGGCGAACGCCCCCGCGACGTGACCTGGCGTGCCGACGCCCCGACCGGCAAGCTCGACCTGCTGACCACCATGGACTTCCGGATGACCAATACCGGGCTGCACTCCGACCTGGTCCTGCCGGCCGCCACCTGGTACGAGAAGCACGACATCTCCACCACCGACATGCACCCGTTCGTGCACGCGTTCAGCCCGGCGGTCCCGCCGCCCGGCGACGCGCACACCGACTACGACACGTTCCTGGCCCTGGCCGACAAGGTCAGCGAGCTTTCCGAAACCCATTTGGGCGTACGTACGGACGTGCTGGCCGTCCCGTTGCAGCACGACACCCCGGACGAGCTGGCCATGCCCAGTGGCCGGGTGCGGGACTGGAAATTCGGCGAGTGCGAGCCGGTGCCCGGCAGGACGATGCCGAAGCTGGTCACGATCGAGCGCGACTACACGCTGATCGGGAAGAAGATGCGCACCGTCGGGCCGCTGATGGACACGCTCGGCACCACCGCCAAGGCCATCACGGTCGACGTGCGGCCCGAGGTCGACTACCTCAAGCACCAGAACGGGGTGATCGACGGCCGCCCCTCGCTGGCGACCGCCGACCGGATGTGCGAGGCGATCCTGGCCTTCTCCGGCACCACCAACGGCCGGGTCGCCCGGGCCGGGTTCGAGCAGCTGCAGGAGCGTACCGGCCAGAGGTTCGTGGATCTGATCGAAGGCCACGAACAGGACCGGATCACCTATCCGGAGACCCAGGAAGCGCCGCAACCGGTCTTCACCAGCCCGGAGTGGTCCGGCTCGGAGAAGGGCGGCCGCCGCTACTCGCCGTTCACCATCAACGTCGAGCGACTCAAGCCGTGGCACACGATCACCGGGCGCCAGCACTTCTTCGTCGAGCACGACTGGGTCGCCGAGCTGGGCGAGCAGCTGCCCGGCTTCCGGCCGCCGCTGAACATGGCCCGCCACTTCGGCAAGCCCGGCGACGCCGTGGACGGGGGCGTGACCGTGCGGTTCCTGACCCCGCACGCCAAGTGGTCGATCCACTCGATGTACCACGACAACGAGCTGATGCTGGCCCTGTCGAGGGGTGGGCCGGTGATCTGGATGAGCGTCCAGGACGCCGCCAAGATCGGGATCCGGGACAACGACTGGATCGAGGCCCACAACCGCAACGGCGTCGTGGTGGCCCGCGCGGTGGTCAGCCACCGGATGCCCGAGGGCACCGTCTTCCAGTACCACTCGCCGGAACGCACCGTGAACGTGCCGAAGGCCGAGAAGTCGAAGAAGCGCGGCGGCTACCACAACTCGATGACCCGGCTGCTGATCAAACCGACCCACCTGGCCGGCGGGCACGCCCAGCTCACCTACGCCTTCAACTACTACGGCCCGATCGGCAGCCAGCGCGACGAGATCACCGTGATCCGCCGCCGTACCCAGGAGGTGGAGTACTGATGCGGATCCGCGCACAGGTCGCCATGGTGATGAACCTGGACAAGTGCATCGGCTGCCACACCTGCTCGGTCACCTGCAAACAGACGTGGACCAACCGCGAGGGCACCGAGTACGTCTGGTTCAACAACGTCGAGACCAAACCCGGCATCGGCTACCCGAAGTTCTACGAGGACCAGGACCGCTGGAAGGGCGGCTGGAAACTCGACGGCAAGGGCCGCCTGACGTTGCGGTCCGGGGGACGGCTCGCCCGCCTCGGCAAGATCTTCGCCAACCCGGACCTGCCGAGCATCGACGACTACTACGAGCCGGCCACCTTCGACAAGGACATCCTGGTCAACGCCCCGGCGGGACTGGCGGACACCCCGGTCAAGCAGCCGTACTCGACGCTGACCGGCGAACCCATGAAGATCGAATGGGGTGCCAACTGGGAGGACTCGCTCGGCGGCGACACCTTCGAGCAGGACCCGAACATGAGGAACATGACCGAGAAGGTCAAGTTCGAGTTCGAGACGACCTTCATGTTCCACCTGCCGCGGATCTGCGAGCACTGCCTCAACCCGGCCTGCGTGTCGGCCTGCCCGTCCGGGGCGATGTACAAGCGCGAGGAGGACGGCATCGTCCTGGTCGACCAGGACCGCTGCCGCGGCTGGCGGATGTGCGTGTCGGCCTGCCCGTACAAGAAGGTCTACGTCAACCACGCCACCGGCAAGGCCGAGAAGTGCACCTTCTGCTTCCCGCGCCTGGAAGCCGGGCAGCCGACCATCTGCTCCGAGACGTGTGTCGGCCGGCTGCGCTACCTGGGCATCCTCTGGTACGACGAGGACGCGGTGCTCGCCGCTGCCTCGGTGCCCACACCGGAGCTGCTGGACGCGCAGCGGGGTGTCTTCCTCGACCCGCGCGACCCGGCGGTGCAGCGGGCCGCCCGCGACGCCGGCCACCCCGAGGAGTGGATCGAGGCGGCGCAGGCCTCGCCGGTGTGGAAACTGATCAGTGAGTACCGGATCGCGCTGCCGCTGCACCCGGAGTACCGGACCCTGCCGATGGTCTGGTACGTGCCGCCGCTGTCCCCGGTCCTGGACGCCGTCGGCGCGGCCGGGCGGGACGACACCGACGCCGACGACGTCTTCCACACCATCCAGGACCTGCGGATCCCGGTCGAATACCTGGCGTCGCTGTTCACCGCCGGGGACACCGAGGCCGCCGGGGGAGTGCTGATGAAACTGGCGGCCATGCGCTCCTACATGCGGGCCCGCACCCTGGACGGCACCGTGGCCCGGGACCTCCTCGACGGCATCGGCATGACCGGCGACCAGGTCGAGGCCATGTACCGGCTGCTGGCCATCGCCAAGTACGACGAGCGCTACGTCATACCGGCCGCGCACACCGGGCAGGCCGCCGCACTCGAAGCGTCGATGGACTCGTGCTCGCTGGACTGCGAGGGCGGTCCCGGCATGGGCGGCGCCACCCGGGTGCCGGTCACCATCAGCCGGAGGCCGCCGTCATGATCACCCGCTCCGAGCTGTTCCAGCTCGCCTCGCTGCTGCTCACCTACCCCGACCGGGAACTGCTCGACGCCGGCGACGAACTGCGCGCGGCGGCCGCCGGGGTCGAGGAGTACGAACGGTTCCTCGACTGGCTGCTCACCGGCACCGCCGTGGAAGCGCAACGGCACTACGTCGAGACGTTCGACCTGCGGCGGCGCTCCGGGCTGTACCTCACCTACTACCTGCACGGCGACACCCGCAAGCGCGGGATGGCGCTGCTCATGCTCAAACAGCGCTACCGGGCACACGGGCTCCAGCTCACCGGCGGGGAACTGCCCGATCTGCTGCCGATCGTGCTCGAGTTCGCGGCCGTCGCCGGGCCCGGCGACGGCGAGGCGCCACTGCGCCAGCACCGGCAGGGCATCGAACTGCTGCGGGCGGCCCTGCACGAGGTTCGTACGCCGTACGCGCTGATCCTCGACGTCGTCTGCGCCGCCCTGCCGCAACTGACCGACGACGATCTCACCGCGCTGACCGCCCTGGCCGTCGACGGTCCTCCGGAGGAGACCGTCGGTCTCGGCCCCGACATGTCACTCGTCGAAGAGGTGTCCCGATGCACACCCTGATCTGGGTCGTGGTCCCCTACGCCTGCCTGGCCGTCTTCGTCGCCGGCCACGTCTGGCGCTGGCGGCACGACCAGTTCGGCTGGACCACCCACACCAGCCAGATCCTGGAGAACCGGCTGCTCCGGCTCGGATCGCCGCTGTTCCACCTGGGCGCCTTCGGCGTGATCGCCGGGCACGCGATGGGCCTGCTCATCCCGGAGTCGCTGACCGCGGCGATCGGCGTCGACGAGCACACCTACCACCTGGTGTCGGTCTCCGGCGGCGTCGTCACCGGCGTGATGCTGGTGGCCGGGCTGGCCCTGCTGATCGCCCGCCGGTTCGTCAGCGGCCGGATCCGCCGGGTCACCACGACGATGGACAAGGTCCTGTACGTGGCGCTCACCGCGATGGTCGTCCTCGGGATGAGCGGCACCGTGGTGATCAACCTGTTCGGGGAGGGCTACAACTACCGGGAGACGATCTCGGTCTGGTTCCGGGGCGTCTTCTGGTTCCGGCCCGACCCGGCCCTGATGGCCGACGCGCCGCTCGTCTTCCAGCTGCACGCCATCGGCGGATTCCTGTTCCTCGCGCTCTGGCCGTTCACCCGGCTCGTGCACGTGTGGTCGGCGCCGCTCGCCTACCTGTGGCGGCCTTACGTCGTCTACCGCGGCCGCCGCACCCCGGCGCCCGCTCCCCAGCCGGCCCCGGCCGCACTCCGGGTCGTCGAACCTGCGACTCCGGACACCACCGCTCCTCGGAGCGCCGAACCCGCGACTACGGTGAAATCATGATCGACCTGCCTCCGACCGACAACCTCTGGCTCCAGAAGATCGCCGCCGACCCCGAGCACTCCCGCTGGTACATCGAACGGTTCCGGGCCATGGACGCCCGCGGCGACGACCTCGGTGGTGAAGCCCGCACGATCGACACCATGCTGCCCCGCGGCGCGGCAGTCCTCGACGCCGGCTGCGGCACCGGCCGGGTCGGCGGGCGGCTCGCCGCGGCCGGGCACCGGGTCACCGGCGTCGACCTCGACCCCGAGCTGATCGCCGAAGCCCGGGCCCAGCACCCCGGCTCGCAGTGGCAGGTCGGTGACCTCAGCACGTTCGTCTCACCCGACCGGTTCGACGCGATCGTGTGCGCGGGCAACGTGATGGCGTTCGCCGGGCCGTCCCAGCGGGTCGACATCCTGAAGGGCTTCGCCATCCACCTGGCCGAGGGCGGGCGTGCCGTCGTCGGGTTCGGGGCGGGCCGCGGCTACGAATTCGACGACTTCATCGCCGACGCGGAGAAGGGCGGGCTCGTCCCCGACCTGCTGCTGAGCACCTGGGACCTGCGCCCGTTCCACCAGGAAGCCGACTTCCTGGTGGCGATCCTGAAAGCCGCCGACGAGTAGCGGCGACTCCGGCCTTTCTGCGGGGATTGCCCCACTCGCGCCCGTCTAATTCGTCCTCGCGGCGTTCGCGCGCCTGTCAGAAATGGCTCTCCGGGCGGTTCTCCAGGGATCTCTGGAGTGCCCGGCACACCATGTTGAACACCCGGGGGTCCGGGTGTTCGTAGAGCACCACCAGCACCCCGCGGTGCCAGGCCCGGAGGCGCAAGCCCCGGGCCCGGCGCCACACACGCCATCGTGGGCCGTCGATCACCTCCGTGGTGACGTCGGTGATCTCCGCGATGGCGAACACCGTCTGGCCGTTCGCCGAGTAGCGCACGAACCGTTCGTTCGTCACCTCGGCGGTCGGCCCTCGGTAATAGACCACCCTTCGCACCAGGTCATGGTCACACGGGTGTCGACAGTGCTCAATGCGTCCGGATTTCGGGCCCGGTGACGTCGGGACCTTGGTCCCTGCCGCCCGGGGTTCCGCGAGCGAATGCTGAGGTCAGCACCGCACAACGGATCTTGGAGTGGACTCATGCGCACACCGCGACGGGCCGGCCTGATGCTCGCCCTGGCGACCATCGGGTTCGCCGTCAACTTCTGGGCCTGGGCGCTGCTCAGCCCGCTCGCCACCACATTCCAGACCGCCCTCGACCTCAGCCCGTTCCAGCAGGCGTTGCTGGTGGCGGTCCCGGTCGTCGTCGGTTCCGTCGGGCGCATCCCGGTGGGCGCGCTCACCGACCGGTACGGCGGGCGGATCATGTTCCCGCTGGTCTCCCTGGTCACCATCGTGCCGGTCCTCTACCTGGGCCTCGCCGGCCACGACGCGCTGACATCACTGCTGGTCGGCGGCTTCTTCCTGGGCATCGGCGGCACCGCGTTCGCGATCGGCGTGCCGTTCGTCAACGCCTGGTTCCCACCGGAACGCCGCGGGTTCGCGGTCGGCGTCTTCGGTGTCGGCATGGGCGGCACCGCGATCAGCGCCCTCACCACGGTCCGGCTGGTCGACGCGGGCAGCACCGCCACTCCGTTCCTGATCACGGCGGGTGTGCTCCTCGCGTACGCGGCGATCTCCTGGCTCCTCCTGCGCGACGCACCCGGTCGTCCGGTGCCCACCGCGCCCCTCGCTCGACGTCTCGGCGCGGTCCTGCGACTGCGTGTCACGTGGCACGCGTCGGCTCTGTACGCGGTGGCTTTCGGAGGATATGTGGCCTTCTCCGTGTACCTACCGGCCTACCTGAAGACCGCCTACGGCCTCACCCAGGCCGACGCCGCCAACCGGATGGCCGGATTTGTCCTGCTCGCCGTGGTCATGCGCCCGGTGGGCGGCTGGCTCTCCGACCGGTTCGCCGCCAGCCGCGTCCTCGCCGTCTCGCTGGGCGTGGTCGTCCTCGGCGCGGTGGTCCAGGCGTTCACCCCGGGCCTGGCGCCCGTCGGGACCGTGGCTTTCCTGGCCATGGCCGCCGCCCTCGGTGCCGGTAGCGGAGCGACGTTCGCCCTGGTGGCACAACTGGCGCCGGCCAACCAGGTGGGCGCGGTGACCGGCGTGGTCGGTGCGGCCGGTGGCTTGGGCGGCTTCGTGCCACCGCTGGTGATGGGCGCGATCTACGGCCAGTTCCAGTCGTACGCGCTGGGGCTGGTCCTCCTCGGCGTGGTGGCGCTGGCCGCCCTCCTGCTCGACATCCTCTCCGTCGGCCGCCGCCGGCCCGCCGCAGCCTGACCGTCGTCTCAAGGCCGGTCGTCGTCTCGGCCCGCCCTTCCCCTGCCGGTCGTCGTTTCGGCGTGGCTTTCCCCTGCCGGTCGTCGTTTCGGCCTGGCCTTTCCCTGGCGGCCGTCGTTTCGGTCTGGCTTTCCCCTGGCGGACGCACTCGTTTTCGGGTGATCGTCGGGTCTGGAGCGCTGACGTCCTGGAGCCGAGTGGCCGGCCGGTGGGCGGGGCGGCCGGGAGACGTTGGTCAGCCGCGACCGGAACCGATCACCAGGAAGGTGTTGTCGGGCCAGCCCGCCCGGTCTTCCGGGTTTGTCGGTGGGCGGAGGAAGACGACCTCGACCCGGCGCGGCGACCAGAAAGCCGATTCGGTCCAGCGGCACCGGATGCGCTTCTCGCCGGTGTCGAGGCAGTCGCCGGTCTGTTCCCAGTCCGGAAGCTGGCCGGCCACCCCGGACCGGATCTGATCCCACGCGGCGGACGGCGGCAGCAGGTAGGTGTTGACCGTCGCCGGGCCTCGGTCGGTGCGCAGGTCGTGGTGGACCTCGGAAGTACGCAGGTCGACGACGGTCTCGTACCGGCCCTCGGGCAGTTGTTCGGAAGCGCCGTCCGGCGCCGCGACGAGGACCGGTTCGCCGGCCGTCAGCCAGCGGACTCCCGCCACCGCGGCGACACCCGCCACCACGACGGCCAGGATCACGATCATCAGTCGGCGGGCTCGCACAGTCGGAGTTTAGAAAAGCCTGGCCGGCAGAGACCGGCGCCCAGGCGAACAGGAGAAGTCAGGCGGGGAACTCGGCGGTCAGGATCCAGGTCTCCCACTCCTCGGTGCTGACCGACGTGGCCGCGTGACCGTCCACGGCGAGAGCGACAAAACCGATCGCCTGCCCGGGCAGACCGACCCGGCTGGCGCGGGCCGTGACCTTACCCCCGCCGGAAGAGACGCCGGAAGAAGAACCCGAGTCGGGGCTGATCCGGACACGCAGCCACGGCAGACGGCCGGCGCCCTCGACCGAGAGCAGCAGCGTGCCGTCGGCGCTGATGGTGCCGTTCTCCCTGCTCAGGCGGATCCATTCGCGGTCGAGGTGGCCGTCGGGGTCGGACTCGTGGTCGGGTATTCGGACGGCCGGCACCGCCGAGGCGCGGACGAACGGCTTCCACACGGTCATCGGTTCCGGCTGGTGACCGGGGTCCACGAAGTCCTCGACGGTGAAACCTGCCCGGGCCACCACGGCCCGTACCGTCTGGGGGTCGGCCATTCGTGCTCCTCAAGATGCCGTTGTCGAGTCCGTAGCATGGTGGCATGTCGGACGCCGAACGGCAGGACCCGATTCGAAGGGTGTCCTACGACACCACTTGGGTCGTTGAATTCGACCGCGAACGGCGGCGGGTCGAGAGTGCGCTCGCGCCCTGGCTGGCGGGCCCGGTCGAGCATGTCGGGAGCACCGCGGTGCCCGGGCTGGCCGCGAAACCGATCATCGACATGGCGGTGTGTGTCGCGGAGTACGAGAACGGGCGCGAGGCGGTGGCCGCGCTCGCCCGGATCGGCTGGGTCCACGCACCGGAGCCCGGCGACGAAGCCGGGCGCAAATGGTCCTTCTGTTTTCCGGACCGGGCCCGGCGCAGCCACCACCTGCACGTCTACGAGATCGGCAACCCGATCCCGGTGTCGCTGATCGCCTTCCGTGATCACCTGCGGTCCAGTCCGGAGGACGCGGCGGAGTACGGCCGGATCAAGACCGCGCTGGCCGCCGAGGACGACACGGACCGGCCCCGTTACCGGGCGGGCAAGGCGCCTTTCATCCGCGGTGTCCTCGATCGGCTCAGGTGATCGGTGGCGTCGGCTCCCCGGCGGCGGCGCGCATGGCGGCGTGGGTGGCGGGGGCGGAGTGGCCCTGGCCGAGGGATCCGGCGATCAACTCCAGCCCGGGCCGCCCTGGCCGCGGTGGCCGTCGCGACCGCCGGCCGATCGGATTCCTGGCGATGGTCGCGCCGCAGCTGGCCCGCACCGTCACCCGCGCGCCGGGCATCCCGCCGGCGGCGTCGACGGCGCTGGGCGCGGTGCTGCTGTCCGCCGGTGATCTGCTCGCCCAGCGTCTGCTGAGCCCGTTCCAGATCCCGGTCGGCCTGGTCACCGCCGCGGCCGGCGGACTGTGCCTCCTCTGGCTGCTGACCTGGCGAAAGGCCTGACTAGAGGGCGGAACCGCGATAGGTCTTCGCACCGGCCGCGGTGTGCACGACAAAACTCAGTTCCTCGCCCATGCCGTTGCCCTCCCGCCCCGGCCACCACGCCAGCCACCAGCCGGACCGGGTGGTGGCCCGGATCACCGAATCGTCCGGCAGCACCACGTCCACATCGGTCACGCCCGGCCCGACCCGGCCGACGATCTGCGAATACCAGGCCTTGTCACCGCTTGCGCCCTGGGACTCGACGCTCACCCGGCCCGCCTCGGGAACAACCGCCTCCGGGTCCAGGGCCGAAGCCCCGGCGACCCCGTCGGCGGGATCGAGGATGTCGCAGACCACCAGGCCACCGTCGTCCTTGGTGACGAGCAGGGTGGTGGCGATCCCGCGTCGTTCGGCGAGCATCACGTCGGCAGCGGTCGGCGGGTTCGCCCAGCCCTCCGTCCACCCGGCCGCGCACCGTTGCGCCTCGGGCAGAGCCTCGGCACCGGTCAGCTGCTCCGGGACGGGCGTCCACGACGCGTAGGCCGCGTCCACGTCCCCCGGCAGCAGACCGGGAACGATCAGGACGCCGGTGATCGCGGCGCACGCGGCAACGGCCGCGCTGGTCGCGAGCCCCCACCGCGACGCGACCGAGAAGGAGGACCATCGGCTCTGCCGCTTCGAGGGGTGCGGGATCGCGCCAGAAGTCGCCGAGGAGGCGGTCAACTCGTCGATGAGAGCGGCCGACCGTGCGCGGCGGGCCGGATCGGGTTCCCAGTCCCGGGCCGGATCCAGGGAGGACAGGAGTTCCAGGTCGTTCATGCGGGGCTCCAGGATTTTTCGGTGGACGGCTCGGGGCGGGGGCGGGACATGGCGTCGCGCAGGCGGCGGCGGGCTCGGCTCAACCGCATCCGGTAGGTGGTGGGCCGGCAACCCAGAACCGTTGCCGCCTGGGTGTCGGTCAGACCGTCGAAAGCGACAAGTGCCAGCACCTCACGATCGGCGGGTGTCAGCGTCCACCAGGCCCGGACCAGGTCGACGCGGGCCGCGACGCCGGGGGCACCGTCGTCCTCGACCATGCGCACGTCGACGACGCCACGCCGGTTACGCCGTCGCGACTGGGCGGCCATCACGTTGCGGGCCACCCCGAACAGCCACGGCACCGCGTCCCCGGGCCACCCGCCGTCCGCCCGCCCGGCGTTGTCTGCCTGCTCGGCGTTGTCCGCCCGCCCGGCGTTGTCTGCCTGCTCGGCGTTGTCCGCCCGCCCGGCGTTGTCTGTCCGCCCGGCGTTGTCTGTCCGCTCGGCTTTGTCCGCCCGCCCGGCTTTGTCTGCGCGCTCGGTGCCGCCCGCTCGTGCGGCAGCGGCCGCTCCGGGCTCAAGAGGCGCGGCAGACGCGGAAGTCATCGGTGTGGAAGGGGATGACCGGGAGGTGGGCGGACGGCTTACCGGGGGGAGGCCGGGCAGTTCGCCCAGGCGGCGCCAAGCGATCATGAAAACGGTCGAGACGATGTCGTCCACCTCGTCGTCCGGAACCCGGCGACGGACGAAACGCATCAGATCGGTGTACGCGGCGTCGTGCAGACGCCGAAAGTGTTCCTCTGCGGTCACATCTGGATATGTCGCATCGACCCTCAGGTGTAACACCTCATTCTTTCGCCGGAGGCGGTCCGCTGTCCGGGCAGAGGAAACGGGAGGTTCGCGGGAGCGCCGCAGATCGCATGGATCACCAGGTCAGCCTACGGTTGGGGACTATGTCAGAACCGTTCGAGCTGTGGGGTCAACGAGGCTGGGCCTCGGTTGAGGCCGTCGGCGAGTCACATTTCATCGACGCGATCCGGGCACTCTTCGGATCCCCCGTGAAGCCGGAGGGTGACGAGATCACGGTGCCGGTCGGTCTGCTGCCGGAACCGACGAACGCGCACGACCGCAACGCCGTCGGAGTCTGGGCTGGCACCGGCCAGATCGGCTACCTGTCCCGCCGCGACGCCGCCCGGTTCGCCCCGATCCTCGCCGAGTTGGTGGCGCAGGGCCGGATTCCGCACGTCGCGGCCCGGGTCTGGGCAACCACCGACCACAGCGGGGTCACCGGCTCGGTCCGCCTGCACCTGGGCGAACCCCACCGGATCGTCCCGGCGAACCGCCCGCCCGGCCCGCCGCACCGGATGATGCCGGTCGGCGCGGCCATCCAGGTGACGGGCGAGGAACGGCATCTCGACACACTGTCACGATGGCTGCGCCCGGAGGGCGAGTGCTGGGTCTACGCGACACTCCACGAGATCGTCGAGAACACGCCCCGCAGCGAACGGGTCCTGGTCGAGGTCCGCATCGACAACGAGGTCGTCGGCCGGCTCACCCCGCGAATGAGCGCCGAGGTCCTGCCCGCGATGCGCCACCTCGCGGCGCAGCAGATGGTCACGGTCACGCAGGCGGTGGTCAAGGGCACCCAGATCAAGACCGAGGTTTCCCTGTACGCGGTGAGAGCCCACGAACTCCCGGAAAGCTGGCTGGCGGCCCCCGCCCACAGCCCGGTCGAAGCCCCGGACCTGCCCTCCCACGGCCCGAAGCCCCCGGCCACACACTCGATGGCCCCGTCATCGGCCGGAACAGCGGGCCCGACGGCCCCGTCGTCGGTGGCCCCGGCCCCACCGATGGCCCCTGACCAGCAGGCGGCTCCCGCCCAGCAGTTGGCCTCCGGCCAGCCGGTGTCCGCTGACCAACAGGTGGTTCCGGGCCAGCCGGTGCCCTTCGTCCAGCAGTTGGGCTCTGACCAACAGGTGGCCCCCGGCCAGCCGATGTCCGTCGCTCAGCAGATGTCCCCTAGCCAGCAGGTAGGCCCCGCCCCACACGTGGGACCTGCCCAGCAGTTGGCCCCGCTGGCGGATCCGGCCGCGTGGTCGGGCCCGACCACCCAGGCCGAGCTGGTGCGCCCGGCGGCCTCACCGGAGAAGCCGGAGAAGCCGGACACTCCGGGATCCCCGGGACAGCCGGTCTCCGGGGCTCCCGCGCCGGTCACCCGGACATCGGTGCCGGGCGAGGCTTCGACCGTCCGTCTGAAGACCAGCCGTCAGCACAGCGGCATCGTTCCGGGGCAGCCGACGTCGCGCCGTTCCTCCGCAGCGGAAAAACGTGCCCCGGAAAATGGCGTCCCGGAGCAGCGCATGTCGGATCATCGAGCCTCGGGTGCGTCGGAGACTCGCATGTCGGATCATCACGCCTCGGATGCGTCGGAGACACGCATGTCGGGCCACCACGCCCCAGGCGCGCCGGAGACTCGCGTGCCGGATCACCGTGTCCCGGGTGCGTCGGAGCCCGTCGTGGAGTCGCAGCCGGCGGCGGCCCGGACGGCCCGGAGCCGTTTCAATCCGCCGCCGAACTGGCCGGCGCCTCCCTCCGGCTGGCAGCCCGAGGCCGGGTGGGCCCCCGACCCGGCGTGGGGTGAACCGCCACCCGGCTGGCAGCTGTGGATCGAGGACGTCCCGGACCTCACCGAACCCGGCCGGGAATCCGCCGCCGGTGCCGACGCGCCGGGCGCGGAGCCCGGTGCCGTCGCGGTGGACATGGAGCGCCGTGCCGCCGTGCCGGGCGTCGAGCTCGGTGTCGTCGCCGTGGATGCGCAGCGCCATGCTGTCACGTCGGGCGTCGAGTCCGGTGTCGTCGGGGCGGATGCGCAGCGACGTGCTGTCACGCCGGGCGTGGAGTCCGGTGTCGTCGGGGTGGATGCGCAGCGCCGTGCTGTCACGCCGGATGTTGAGCGTCGTGCCGTCGTGCCGTCGTGCCGGGCGTGGAGCCCGGAGCCGTCGCGGTGCATGGGGACCTCCGGGGCGGCGCGGTGGACGTGGACCTCCGAGGCGGCGCGTTGGATGTGGATGGAGCCGGTCCGGAATTCGGCGCGAACGGCTCGGTGGCCATGAGTGGGCCGGACGCTGCGGCGGCCCGGCTGACGGAGGTGGTGGTGCCCCAGCCCAGGCAGGCCTCGCTCGCCCCGTCCACCGAGATTCCGGTTTTCGGGGCCCGCAACCGGGCCCGCGAACTGGCCGCCGAAGTGGACCGCCTGCGTGCGGAGGGCGATCTGCTGCGTGCGGAGGAAGGCCGCCTGCGCGAGGAGGGCGATCTGCTGCGCGCGGAAGAGGGCCGGTTGCGTGAGGAGGGCGATCTGCTGCGCACGGAGAGGGACCGCCTGCGCGAGGAGAGCGATCTGTTGCGTGCGGACGGCGGCCGTCTACGCGAGGAGAGCGATCTGCTGCGTGCGGACGGTGGCCGGTGGCGCGAGGAGGGTGATCTGCTGCGCGCGGAGAGGGACCAGCTGCGCGCGGACCGGGACCGGTTGCATGAGGAGAGCGACCTGCTGCGCGCGGAGGGAGACCGGCTGCGGGCGGAAGGGGATCGACTGCGTCTCGACAGCGAGCGGTTCAGGATCGACGCGGAGCGCTACCGGGAGCAGCTCGACCGGTACGGTGTCGCCGAGGTTCGTGAGCTGCAGGAACAGCGTGAGTTTCTGCGTGACGAGCACGCCCGGTTGCGCCGGCAGCTGGACGAGCTGCGGCAGTGGGTGGCGGTGACCGAGGACCGGGCGCTGCTGCAGGAGGCTGGTTTCTACCAGTATCAGCACCCGCTCGATGACGCGGTCGGCTACCAGCAGGCGCTTGCCGCGTTGCAGGAGGAGATCAAGGCGGTCATCCGGATCGACGGTGGCGCGGTCCGGGCGGCGTCCGGCCGGACCGGTGACGGCTCGGCCGGCGAGGGCCGGACGATGCCTGCCGACTACGCGATGCTGATGCTGCGGGCCTACAACGCCGAAGCCGACAATCTGGTACGCACGTTGCAGCCGCACAAGCTTCCGGCGGCGATCGACCGGCTCGGCAAGGTGGCGGTCACGATCGCGCGTCTCGGCCGGACCATGGAGATCCGGATCACCGACGAGTACCACCGTCTGCGGGTGCGGGAACTCGGCCTGACCGCGGACTTCCAGGAGAAACTTGTCGAGGTGCGGGAGCAGGAACGGGACGAGAAGGCCCGGCTGCGGGAGCAGGCGCGGCTGCATCAGGAGTTCGAGCGGGAGCGGGCCGGTCTGCAGAACGAGCGCCTGCACTACGCGAACGCGTTCGCCGCACTGCAGGCGCACGGTGACGAGGCCGGGATGGGCCCGATCCGGGAGCGGCTGGAGGCGATCGACAACATGATCGCGGATGTCGACTACCGGGCCGCGAACGTGACCGCCGGGTACGTCTACGTGATCTCGAATCTGGGCGCGTTCGGCGAGAACATGATCAAAATCGGGATGACGCGGCGGCTCGATCCGATGGACCGGGTGCGGGAGATGGGTGACGCCTCGGTGCCGTTCGGGTTCGACGTGCACGCGCTGTTCTTCTCCGACGACGCTGCCGGGATCGAGGCGCAGATGCACGCCCGGTTCGCCGGCCGCCGGGTCAACCAGGTGAATCCGCGGCGCGAGTTCTTCTACGCCACTCCCGCCGAGGCGAAACAACACCTGATGGACCTGACCGGAAACCTGCTGCGGTACGAGGAGATCCCGGCGGCCCTGGAGTTCCGCCAGAGCCGCCAGGCAGCCGGTGCCGGCCCGCAATAAAAAGCCAACGCCGGCCCGCAATAAAAGCGAGCGCCCGCCCGCAATAAAAGCGAGCGCCGGCCCGCGATGAAAGCAAGCGTCAGCTGACAGAGAGGCGAGCGTCAGCCGGGGTGAAAGCGAGCGTCAGCCCGCGGGGGAGGCGAGGAAAGCGGCCGCGTCGTCGAACGACGAGCGGAACAGTTCGACGACGAGCCGCGCGACCGTGTCCGCCCCGTACTCGCTGAAATGGGTGTCGTCGTCGCACTCCGCGGTCAGATAGATCGAGGTGGACGCGGCCGGCCCCAGCCCGGTGACGAGTTCCGCGCTGGCGGCGGTGAGGTCGAGGAGGGGAACCTTCTCGGCCGCACCGATCTGCCGCAGCTGCCCGGGCAGGTCGACGCCGACACTGTTGACGTGCCGCGCGTACGACGTGAGCCGCCCTTGCTCATCGAACTCCCGGCGCACCGGCGGACTGATCAGGATCGGCCGGCCACCCCGCTCCCGTACCGCGGTGATCATGGTGGTGAGGTCGGCGCGGTAGTCCGCGGCGGTGGTGGTCTTGTCGTTGTGACCGAACTGGAGCAGCACCGGATCGCCCGGCCGGGTGGCGGCGAGCACCGCCTGGAACAGCCGCGGATCCTCCTGGAACGTCCGTGATCCACGCCCCGAGTCGGCGTAGTTGGCCACCACGATCTCCGGCCGCAGGTACGGCGGAATCATCTGCCCCCAGCCGGTAAACGGATGGTTGTGCTGGTCGCAGACGGTGGAGTCGCCGCCGAGCAGGAGCGTGGGCCGCCCGTCGGTGATCGGCTCGACGCTGATCACCCGGCCGTGCGGGGCGGCGCCGGTGAAGACCAGGTCCAGTCCGGTGGACGGCGGCGATCCCTCCCAGACCGGCTGCCCTTTCGGGTCGCGCAGGTTGACGGCGAACCGCCGCCGGACGAGTTGCCCGGCCGCGGTGCCGGTCTCTGCCAGCATCCGCCGCCGGGCCTCGACTGTCACTCCGGTGGACGCCGGCCGATCGGGACTGCCCAGCTCGACGGTCACGTTGTAGTTCCCGGGGGGAACCTCGTGGTGATGGGCGACGGTCAATGGATCGATCACCCGGTCAAGCTATCCGATCGCCGGCTTTCTCCCACCTACCGGAGGATCAGAGGTTCCGGGATCAGAGCCGCAGGATGGCCAGGATCTGGTTCAGCAGGTCGATCAGGAACGCCAGCGGCAGGCTGATGCCGCCGTTCAGGAGGTTGGTGATCGCGCAGAGCAGGTTGCCGAGCAGGTTGCCGGCACCGGACTGGGCGACGACGTCCAGGACGACCCGGTTCAGGTCGACGACCAGGCCGAGCAGGTCCAGATGCAGCGGGCCGAGAACCAGGTTGAGCACGTCGCACGCGACCAGCGCGTCGGCGGCGGCCTTGCTGGCGGCTGCGGTCTCGGGCAGCTGGACCGGGAGGGAGACGGTCTTCTCGACGGTGCCCAGGTCGACACCGAGCGAGTCGGTCAGCGTGCTGGTCAGCGTACCGACGGCAACGATCTTGCCGTTGTCCTCGGTGAACTCGGTGGGGCTGAACGTGCCGGTGACCGTGCCCGGCGCGCCGAGCGCGTCGGTGAAGGAGCCGCTGACCGTGGAGGTCAGCGAGCCGGCCTCGGACTCCAGCGTGGGTGCGGCGGGCGCGGCCGCCGGTGCCGGTGCGTGTGCGGTGGGGGAGGCCTGGGCGGCGCCGCCGCTCGCCGCGGTGACGGTCAGGGCCAGGGTGGCCGCTAAGGCCGATGTGACGATTCGTTGCAGGCGCATGGAGATCCTTTCATCGAAGTATATGCATGCGTCGCTGTGCCCGGGTTCACGTCCCGGAAACGAGGTCGTTCGATCGGCGAATTCATTTGGCGCGATGTCGACTTTGACCGGCTCTGCCCGAAGGGCCGCTGCGGAAGATTGCGACAATTACCGGGGGAACTTGCGAGAAGGGGTGGGTATGGCGGAGGAGAGAGCGGCGCCCCGGGCGACCCTGGCGGCCATCGCCAGGGCGGCCGGGGTGTCGGTGCCGACGGTCTCCAAGGTGGTCAACGGGCGGGCCGACGTCGCCCCGGAGACCCGGGAGCGGGTGGCGAACCTGCTGGCCGGGCACGGATACGTGGCCCGCGGGCCGGGCGGCGCGCGGCCGGAGCGCCGGAGCGTCGCCCTGGTGTTCGACGCCATGCGGGCGATGAACAACCTGGAGACGCTGCGCGGCGTGCTGGAGGCCGCGGCGGACGGTGGTGTCGACGTGGTCGTGGACGTGGTGCCCGACGATCCGCTCGGCGCCCGGTGGGCCCGCCGGATGACCGCGGGCGGGCGGGCCGGCGTGATCCTGGTGACCTCCGGCATCACCGGCCAGCAGTGGCGGCACTTCACCGAGCAGAGGCTTCCGATCGTGATGATCGACCCGGTGAACCTGCCCGGCCCGGAAGTGCCCAGCGTGGGCGCCTCCAACTTCAACGGCGGTATGGCGGCCACCGAGCACCTGCTGGAGCTGGGGCATCGCCGGGTCGGGTTCATCGAGGGCCCGCCCGCGTCGATGATGAGCATCGCCCGGCTGCACGGTTACCGGGCGGCGCTGTCCCGGGCCGGGATCGCCGCCGACCCGGAGCTCACGATCGCCGCCGACTTCAGCTTCGACGGCGGGTTCGCGGCGGCGACCCGGCTGCTGGCGCGGGAGCCGCGGCCGACCGCGATCTTCGCCTCCAACGACCTGCAGGCGTTCGGCGCCATCGAGGCGGCCCGGATCCTCGGGCTGCGGATTCCGGAGGATCTGAGCATCGCCGGCTTCGACGACACGCCCGCCGCCCAGTGGTCGGCGCCGCCGCTGACCTCGGTGCGGCAGCCGTTCGCCGAGATGGGCCGGGTCGCGATGCGGAGTCTGCTGCGGCTCGCCGACGGCGGGGAGCTCGAATCGCCGCGGGTCGAGCTGGCCACCCGGCTGATCGTGCGGAAGTCCACCGCCCGGATCTGACCGTCCGCGTCTGATCGTCTGGGCCCGATTGCCGAAAGTTTTCGAACTGTTGACACCTGCTTTTCGCAAATTAGGGTGAGGCCATGGCGCTTCATGTGGCGACGACAGGTGACGACGACGCTGACGGCTCCGCGGCACAGCCGTTCCGCACGATCAACCGGGCGGCCGCCGTCGCCCGGCCCGGCGACACGGTGACCGTGCACGCCGGGGAGTACCGGGAGTGGGTCAAACCGCGGCGCGGTGGTCTCAGCGACAGCCGCCGGATCACCTACCAGGCGGCCCCCGGCGAGCACGTGGTGATCAAGGGGTCGGAGCGGGTGACCGGCTGGGAACCCGACGGCGGCACCGTGTGGCGTGCCGAGGTGCCGAACACGCTGTTCGGGGATTTCAACCCGTTCGCGCGGGAGGTCGGCGGGGACTGGATCGTCTACCGGGACGGGGCCCCGGTCAAACACCTGGGCGACGTCTACCTCGACGGAGTCGGCTTCTACGAGGTGGCCGGCCGGGACGAGGTCACCGATCCGCCGCTGCGGACCGAGGTCGTCGACGACTGGACCGGCGTCACCGTCCCGATTCGTGATCCGGAACGGACCCGGCTGGTGTGGTTCGCCGAGGTCGGCCGGTCGTCGACCACGATCTGGGCGAACTTCCAGGGGGCGGATCCGAACACCGCACTGGTCGAGATCAACGTACGCCGATCAGTTTTTTATCCTGAAGTGAATCATCTGGACTTCATCACCGTGCGTGGATTCGAGTTGGCGCAGGCGGCCTGTCCGTGGACACCGCCGACCGCCGACCAGCCCGGACTGATCGGGCCGAACTGGGCCAAGGGCTGGATCATCGAGGACAACCACATCCACGACGCGAAATGCTCGGCGATCTCGATCGGCAAGGAAGCCTCGACCGGGCACAACTTCGCCACCGAGCGGGGTGACAAACCCGGGTACCAGTACCAGCTGGAATCGGTCTTCTCGGCCCGGCAGATCGGCTGGGACCGCGAGCACGTCGGCTCGCACGTGATCCGCCGCAACCACATCCACGACTGCGGGCAGAACGCCATCGTCGGGCACCTGGGCTGCGTGTTCTCCACCATCGAGGACAACCACATCCACGACGTCGCGACAAAACGGGAGTTCTACGGGTACGAGATCGGCGGCATCAAGCTGCACGCCGCGATCGACGTGGTGATCGGGCACAACCACATCCACGACTGCACCCTCGGCATCTGGCTGGACTGGCAGACCCAGGGCACCCGGATCACCCGCAACGTCCTGCACGCCAACAGCCGGGACCTGTTCGTCGAGGTCAGCCACGGCCCCTACCTCGCCGACCACAACGTGCTCGGTTCCCCGGCCGCGGTCGAGTTGTTCAGCCAGGGCGGCGCTTTTGTCAACAACCTCCTGCTCGGCACGGTACGACTGGAGCAGGTGCTCGACCGGGCCACGCCCTACCACCGCCCGCACAGCACCCAGGTCGCCGGTTACGGGGTGATCGTCGGCGGCGACGACAGGTGGATCGGCAACCTGTTCCTCGGCATCGACCCGGCGGTCGCCTACGCCCCGGTCCGCGAGGGCGCCGGCCCGCCGGTCAGTGGCCTGGCCGCCTACGACGGTCACCCGGCGTCGTTCGCCGAGTTCCTGCAGAGCGTCGACCGCCCCGGCGACCACCAGCGTTTCCTCGGCGTCAAACAGGCGGTGTACGCCCGCGACAACGTCTACGCCCCCGGCGCCGACCCGTTCACCGGCGAGACCGATCCGCGGATCCTGGCCTCCGGTTCCGCGACGATCGTCACCGACGGCGACGAGGTCCACCTGGAGACGAACCTGCCGGAACTGACCAGCCTCACCACCATCACCGGCCGGGACCTGCCCCGCGTCCGCCTCGCCGACGCCGACTTCGAGGAACCGGACGGCACCCCGGCCCAGATCGACGTGGACGTGACCGGCCACCACAAACCGGCGGGCGACCTGTTCCCGGCCGGCCCGGTGGCCGCCCTCACCACCGGAGGCAACCGCATCCGGATCTGGTAGTCAGGGCAGCGGGCGGGCGCGCAGCGGGCCCTTGCGGACCTTGCCGGAACCGGTGCGGGGGAGGTCGTCGACGATGTCCACGTGGGCCGGGATCTTGTAGGCGGCGACGCGGCCGGTCAGGAACTCGCGGACGTCGGTGGGGGTCAACGGCATTCCCCGCGTCGGTACGACGAACGCCCGGCCCACCTCGCCCCAGCGGTCGTCGGGGACGCCGACTATCGCGGCCTCGGCGATCGCCGGGTGGTCGAACAGGGCCGCCTCCACCTCGGCCGGGTAGACGTTCTCGCCGCCGGAGATGTACATGTCCTTGGTGCGGTCGACGATGCGGAGGTGGCCGGACCCGTCGACCACCGCCAGGTCACCGGAGCGGAGCCAGCCGTCGGTGAAAGCGGCCGCCGTGGCCGCCGGATCGTTCCAGTAGCCGGGGGTCACGTTCGGGCCGCGGACCAGGATCTCGCCCGGTTCGCCGGGACCGGCGGGGGTGAGATCGGGGCGGGTCACCCGTACGTCGGCGAAGAAGACCGGAAGTCCCGCCGACCCGATGTGGTCCCGGCTCTCCCCGGCTTCCAGGAACGTCGCCCCCGGCGACGTCTCCGTCATGCCGTAACCCTGGCAGAACACCAGTCCGCGCTCCTGGAAGATCCGGATCAGGGCTTCCGGTACGGGCGCGCCACCGGTCATCAGGGTGCGTACCGACGACAGGTCGGCGCTCGCCCAGCGCGGTGACCGGGACAGACCGGCGAACATCTGCGTGACCCCGAACATCCAGGTGATCCGGTGCCGGGCGATGGCGTCGAAACAGCCGTCGACGTCCCAGCCGGGCATGATCACCGAGGTGCCGCCCTTGAGGATCGTCGGCAGCAGGCACTGGTTGAGCGCGGCCACGTGGAAGAGCGGTGCGCTGACCAGGGTCACCTCGTCCCCGGCCACGTCGACGCTGACCAGGAGGTTGTAGCAGTTCCAGACCAGGTTGCCGTGGGTGAGCACGGCGCCTTTGGGGTGCCCGGTGGTGCCGGACGTGTAGAGGATGAGCGCGGCGGTGTCCGGCCCGGCCGGTTCGGCGTGGTGGTCCGGGTCCGCCGCGAGGAGCGGGTCCAGGTCGTCCAGGCGCAGGTGCAGCGGGACGTCGGCGTCGATCGGGACGGCCGAGATCAGCGCGGTCGCCCCGCTGTGCCGCAGCTGGTAGGTGAGCTCCGGTTCGGTCAGCCGGACGTTCAGCGGGACGAAGACCGCCCCGATCCGCCACGTCGCGAACATCGTCTCCACGAACGACGGGTGGTTCGGCCCGAGATAGGCGACCCGGTCACCGGGGCGGATGCCGGCGGCGCGCAGGGCCGCGACCAGGCGTGTGATCCGTTCGTACAGTTCGGCATAGGTGGTCCGCCGGTCGGCGAACACCATGGCGGTACGGCCGGGTGACATCGCCGCCCGGCGCGCCGGCCACGACCCGAGTCCCGCGTCGCGCATCGCCGCCGTCCTCTCTCAGGGGTACCAGCGGTAGACCGGGCGGGCCACACAGGCGGGTTTCGGCGCGCCCTCGATCTCGACGACGAAGTCGAAGGTGCCCTGCAACCCGCCCGGCACCTCGTCGACGCTCACCACGGTCGCGGACATCCGGATCCGGGCGCCGACCGGCACCGGACTGGGGAAACGCACCTTGTCCAGGCCGTAGTTGACGCCCATCGTGACGCCCTCGACCTGGAGCAGCTGGCCGAACAGCGGGATCACCAGCGACAGCGTGAGGTAGCCGTGGGCGATCGGGGCGCCGAACGGGCCGTTCTTCGCGCGCTCGACGTCGACGTGGATCCACTGGTGGTCGCCGGTGGCGTCGGCGAACGTGTCGACCCGCTCCTGGGTGATCTCCAGCCACGGACCGTGGCCGAGATCCGTACCGGCGAGGGCTTTGAGGCCTTCCAAGCCGTTGACGATCGTGGTCATCATTTCTCCCGGAACAGTAGGCGGACGGCGTTGTCTTTGAGGATCTTGGGGCGGACGGTGTCCTTGATGTCGAGTGTCGCGAAGTCGGCGAGCCAGCGGTCCGGGGTGAGCACCGGATAGTCCGAGCCGAAGAGCACCTTGTCCTGGAGCAGGCTGTTGGCGTACCGGATCAGCTGGGGCGGGAAGTATTTCGGCGACCAGCCGGACAGGTCGATGTGGACGTGCTCCTTGTGGCCGGCGACGGCGAGCGCCTCGTCCTGCCACGGGAACGACGGGTGGGCCAGGATGATCCGCAGATCGGGGAAGTCCACCGCGACGTCGTCGACGAGCATCGGGTTCGAGTACCGCAGCCGGATCCCGCCGCCGCCCCGGACGCCCGCGCCGATGCCGGTCTGGCCGGTGTGGAAGATGGCGACCGCGCCGAGTTCCTGGATCACGTCGTACAGCGGGTAGGCGATCGGGTCGTCCGGGGCGAATCCCTGCAGGCTGGGATGAAACTTGAAGCCGCGGACCCCGTAGCGTTCGACCAGTTTGCGGGCCTCGCGCACCCCGGCCCGGCCCTTGTGCGGGTCGATGCTGGCGAACGGGATCAGCGTGCCCGGATGCCGCGCGCAGTCCTCGGCGATCTCCTCGTTGGCGATCCGCGGATGACCTGTCGCGTGTTCGGCGTCGACGGTGAAGACGACAGCGGCCATGTCCCGGTCCCGGTAGTAGGCGGCGGTCTCGTCGATGCCGGGCTGCCGGTGGCCGTGCGCCTTGAAGTGGTCCGCCGAGGCGGCGAGCAGTTCCGGGCTCAGCGACGAGGCGCCGTCCCGGCTGATCTCGGCGTGGGTGTGCACGTCGATCGCGGTGAGCCGGGTGGTGTCCATCAGATGCCGTAGCTCTCGGCGGTGAACGCCCAGCCGGCCGCGATCTCGTCGGCGGTCCAGCCGCCGTCGTGGAAGCGGGCCTCCTTCTCCGCCGGATGCGACCACAGCGCCAATTTGTCCCCGCCGATCCCGATGGCCTGCCCGGTGATCTCCTTCGACGCGTCCGAGGCGAGGAACGTGATCAGCCCGGTCACGTCCTCGACCGTCCCGAACCCCTCGTCGTGGCGCAGCCGGGCCGGGAACGGGGCGCCGGTCCGCTCCCACTCCTCGATGACCGGGGCGAACGCCGGGATGGTCCGGGTCATCTCGGTGGCGGCGACCGGGATCACCGCGTTCACCGTGATCGCGCTCCGGGCCAGTTCGAGCGCCCAGGTGCGGGCCATCGCGGCGATCCCGGCCTTGGCGGCGGCGTAGTTGGTCTGCCCGAAGTTGCCGCGCTGCCCGGCCGGCGAGCCGATCAGGATGATCCGGCCACCGTCGCCCTGCTCACGCATCCGGATCGCGGCGGCGCGGGCGCAGGTGAACGTGCCGCGCAGGTGCACACCGATCACGGTGTCGAAGTCGTCGTCGGTCATCTTCCAGAGCACCCGGTCGCGCAGCACGCCGGCGTTGGTGATCAGCACGTCGAGCCGGCCGAGGGTCTGCACCGCGGTGGTCACCAGCAGGTCCGCGGTGGCGGTGTCGCCGACCGCGGCCGCCACCCCGACCGTGCGCCCGCCGATGTCGGCGACCGCCGCGTCCACCACGGCCGGGTCCACGTCGTTGACGACGACGGACGCGCCGGCCCCGGCCAGCGCCCGCGCGTAGGCCAGACCGAGTCCGCGACCACTGCCCGTCACGATGGCAACCTTGCCGCTCAGATCCATGTTCTTCAACCTCTCGCCGGGGTTCCCCCGATCCTGAGCGATGGTCAGGTTTCCTGTCAATGGGGTAGCGTGCCACCCATGCCGTCGCTGCTCTACCTGGTCAAACAGCTCGAACTCGCGGTGCGCGCCCGCCTCGACGAGGTGGTCCGCGGACAGGGGGTCACCGCGCTGCAGTACACCGCGCTCACCGTTCTGGAACGCCACGACGGGCTGTCCGCCGCCCAGCTCGCCCGCGATTCGTTCGTCACCGCCCAGTCCACCGCCGATCTGGTACGGGCCCTGGAGACCCGTGGCCTGATCCGCCGCGAACGCAACCCGTTGAACCGCCGGGAACTGCGCATCCACCTCACCGCCGAGGGCCGGGCCCTGCTCGCCGCCGTCGAGACGCCGGTCCGTGAGCTGGAGGCCCGGATGATCAGCGAACTGACCGAGGGGCAGGCGGCCGGATTCCGGCAGTCTTTGATCAGCGCCTGGCAGGCCTTGGCCTAGGTTCTGACGGCACCCGGAACCTAGCTTTGGAATCGCTCCCAAAGTAGCGTTCGGGCATGGCTGACAAGCGGGTCGACGAGCTGCTGGCGACGATGACGGTGGAGGCGAAGGCGGGGCAGCTCGTCCAGTACTTCTACTTCACCGCGCCGCCCGGAAAGGATCAGCAACCCAAGGCGGTGGAAGCGGCCCTCGATCGGGGCGGCGCCGGATCACTGCTGTTCGTGTTCGACCCGGCCGAGACCAACCGGCTGCAGCGCCGGGCCATCGACGGCAACCCGCACGGCATCCCGGCGCTGTTCGGGTACGACGTCATCCACGGGTTGCGCACCATCTTCCCGGTGCCGATCGCGATGGCCGCCTCCTGGGATCCGGAGACGATCGAACAGGTCCAGGCGACCGCCGGCCGGGAGGCGCGGGCCGTCGGCATCCACTGGACGTTCGCGCCGATGGTCGACATCGCCCGCGATCCCCGCTGGGGCCGGATCATCGAGGGCGCCGGGGAGGACCCGGTGCTCGGCGCGGCGGTGGCCGCCGCCCAGGTCCGCGGGTTCCAGAGCGCCGGGATCATCGCCGGGCCGAAACACTTCACCGGGTACGGCGCGGCGCTCGGCGGACGCGACTACGACGAGGTCAACCTGTCCGAGTACGAGTTGTGGAACGTCTACCTCCCGCCGTTCCGGGCCGCCGTCGAGGCCGGCGCGGGCAACATCATGACCGCCTACATGGACCTCAACGGGGTGCCCGCGACCGCCAGCCGCTGGCTGCTCACCGAGGTGCTGCGGGACACGTGGGGTTTCGACGGGTTCGTGGTCACCGACGCCAACGCGGTGCGCAGCCTGGTCACCCACGGGTTCGCCCGCGACTTCCCGGACGCCGCCGCCCGGGCCATCGCCGCCGGCGTCGACATGGAGATGTGCGCCGAGGACCCGGCCAACGATCAACTGCCACAGGCCGTGGCCGCCGGTACGGTCGGTGCCGAGGCCCTGGACACCAGCGTGCGGCGGGTGCTGGAGGCGAAGGCCCGGCTGGGACTGTTCGACGACCCGTACGTCGACGAGGACCGGGCCCGGGAGATCCTCGCCGACCCGGCCCACCGTGAGGTCGCGCGGGAGGCCGCCCGGCGCTCGGCCGTCCTGCTGCGCAACGAGGGCGACCTGCTGCCGCTCGACGTGGCGGCGCTGTCGTCGATCGCGGTGCTCGGCCCGCTCGCCGACTCCCGGCGCGACACCCTCGGGCCGTGGGTGTTCGACGCCGACCTGAACGAGACGGTCACCGTGCTGGACGGCATCCGCCGGGCCGCCGGCGACCGGGTCCGGGTCGAGTACGCCCGCGGCATCCCGGTGGAACAGCGCACCTTCCCGTCGATGTTCGACGGCGACGGCGCCGACGTGCAGGCCGACCCGGAGGGCTTCGACCCGGCGACCGCATTCGATCGGGCCGTCCAGGTCGCCGCCGCCGCGGACGTCGCGGTCGTCGTGGTCGGGGAATGGCAGAACATGGCCGGCGAGACCGCCTCCCGGTCCACCCTCGAACTTCCCGGCCGTCAGCTCGACCTGCTGAAGGCCGTCGTCGCCACCGGCACGCCGACCGTCGCGCTGATCATGAACGGTCGTCCGCTCGATCTGCGGTGGGCCGCGCAGAACGTCCCGGCGATCCTGGACATCTGGTACCCCGGCACGCAGGGCGGCAACGCGGTGGCGGACCTGCTCTTCGGCGCGGTCTCGCCGGGCGGGAAACTGCCGTTCACCTGGCCCCGGACGCACGGGCAGATCCCGATGATCCACTCGCACACGCGGTCGCACGACCCGGAGGGGCAGGGGCGGCGATACTGGGACGAGGAGAGCACCCCGCTGTTCGTCTTCGGACACGGCCTCGGCTACGGGCGGATCAGCTACCACGATCTGGCGGTCGATCAGGACACTGTCGGACTCGAGGATTCCGTTACGGTCACCGTTCAGGTCCGGAACGACGCCGACCGCTCGGCGCCCGAGGTGGTCCAGCTCTATCTGCACCAGCGGCACGGCAGCGCGTCCCGGCCGATCCGTGAGCTGAAGGCGTTCCAGCGGGTGGTCATTCCGGCCGGGACCACTCTGCCGGTACGTTTTTCGATCGGTCCCGAGCACCGTCGTTACTGGCACCCGATCCGCCGTGAGTACGTTCTCGACCCGTCCACCTTCGACGTCCACGTGGGCGGCAGCAGTGCCGCCGATCTGACCGTCTCCTTCACTTCTGAGGGCTGATCAGGGCCGGGCGTAGCGCGGCCAGCAGGAAGGCGACGCCGAGCAGGGCGAGGCTGACGGCGAGGGCGGTGTGCAGACCGGTCAGGGCGAGCAGGCCGCTGATCGTGATGACACCGAGGGAGCCGGCGGTGCGCTGCAGGGCGAAGATCTCGGCGCGGCGGTTCGCGGGTGCCAGCCGGTCCAGGGACAGCGAGTAGAACGTGCCGAACTGGGGCAGCAGGAAACCGAGGACCGCGGCGCCGGCCAGGGTGGTGGCGAGGTGGCCGCCGGTCAGGATCAGGACGGAGCAGCCGATCGCCACGGCCAGCATGATCACTACCGTCCGCGGTTGCAGCACCCGGTTGCGGACGCTGATCCAGACGCCGCCGGTGACCGAACCCGCGCACAGGACCAGGGCGAACACGAACGCCAGACCGGGTGCGAGGCCGAACGCCAGGGCGAACGACACCGCGCCCACCTCGACGGCGGCCACCGCGGACGAGCACGCCGCCGCGCAGAACAGCCACAGGAACGCCTCACGCGGGATCGGCTGCCGCGGCGACACCGGTGGCGCGACCTCGGCGGGCCCGGTCCCGCCACGCCGGGAAGCGCCGGGCATCAGGAACATCGGCCCGGCGCCGAGCACAGTGACCACCACCATCGCCCAGACCGGCGACACCGCGCCGAGCAGCGACGCGAGCACCGGCGACGCCGCGAAGGTCAGTTCGTTCAAGGTCGCGGCCACCCCCAGCGCCCGCGGCAGCCGTCCCGGTTCGACCAGACGGTTGAGCAGCATCCGCTGGTAGCCGTGGGCCGCTCCGGTGACGACCCCGGCCGCGGCCGCGGCGGCCAGCAGGAACGGGTACGGCGCGGCGGCCGCGGCCAGCACGGCGACGGCGGCGAACGCCACGGTCCGGACAGCGACCAGAACCCGCAGATAGCGGACGCTGTCGAACCGGTTGCCGAAGCGGGTCACCGGGACCGACCCGAGCACCTGCGCGGCGGTCATCACGAACACCATCGCGGCGCCCGTCTCCGCCGACCCGGTGACCGGCAGCGCGACCAGGGCGAACGCGATCGGCGCGGCCGCCTGCGGCACCCCGAAGGTGCTGTTGGAGGCCTGCCAGCGGATCAGCGGGCCCGGTGACCGGACCGTCTGCTCGGTAACAGTCGTCGGTTCCACCGCCACACCCTATGCCGTGTCGTTCCGGGCCCGATCAGGATCGATGTGATGGAGTCGGACGATGGATCTCCACCCGCCCGTCGAACCGTACGACACCGGTCTGCTCGAAGTCGGTGACGGCAACGAGCTGTACTGGGAGGTGTGCGGGAACCCGGCCGGCAAACCAGCGGTGTTCCTGCACGGTGGGCCCGGTGGTGGGCTGCTGCCGGACTTCCGGCGCTGGTTCGATCCGGACGGCTACCGGATCGTGCTGTTCGACCAGCGCAACTGCGGGCGGAGCCGGCCCTCCGCGGGTGACCCGGCGGTCTCGCTGGCGCACAACACCACCGCGCACCTGGTGGCGGACGTCGAACGGCTGCGCGAGCACCTCGGCGTCGAGCGCTGGCTGGTGTTCGGCGGCAGCTGGGGCACCACCCTCGGGCTGGCGTACGCGCAGGCCCATCCGGAACGGGTCACCGCACTCGTGCTCCGCGGCGTGTGGCTGGGCCGCCTGTCCGACAACACCTGGGGGTTCACCCCGTCCGGCGCGGCCCACCTGTTCCCGGCCGAGTGGGCGGCGTTCACCGCGGCGATCCCGGCCGGGGAGCAGGACGACCTGATCGGCGCCTACGGCCGGCGGATCAACGACCCCGACCCGGCGGTGCACGTACCGGCGGCCCGCGCCTGGATGGACTGGGAACTGTCGGCCAACGCCCTGCTGCCGGTGCCGCTGCCCGATCTCGACGACCGCACCCTGCTGGCGTTCGCCCGGATCACCCACCACTACATCGGCAACGGCTGTTTCCTGCCGCCGGAGGGCCTGCTGGCGGGCATCGACCGGATCCGGCACATCCCGGCGGTGATCGTGAACGGCCGCTACGACGTGAAGACGCCGCCGGTCCAGGCCTGGGCACTGCATCGGGCCTGGCCGGAGGCGGCGTTCCACATCGTCGAGGACGCCGGCCACGGTGGTGGCGAGCCCGGTTCCCGCGACCTGCTCCTGGAAGCCACCGACCGGTTTCTGTAATCCGCCGGTAACACGCGGCACCTCCTTTGTCGAAGCGCATCGACACAGGATGGGAGTTCGCGCATGGCAGTGCCCTTACCTCACGTCGTCGCCCTGTTCGTGGGCATTCCGGCGGCCCTCGCCGCCGTCGCGCCCGCGGCGAACGGCGTCTACACGATCGCCTCCGGCGCGAGCGGCAAGTGTCTCGACGTCGGTGGCGCGTCGACGGCCAACGGTGGGCTGCTGGTCCAGGTCGCCTGCAACACGGCCGCCGGTGACCAGCAGTTCACGGCCGTCGCCCAGAACGGCGGGTTCGGCCTGGTCAACACGACCAGTGCGAAGTGTGTGGACGTGCCCTATTCGACCACCGACCAGGGCACCCAGCTGTGGCAGTGGACGTGCGGCGCCAGCGCCAACCAGACCTGGACGTTCACCGCGTCGACCGCCGCGCCGGGCAAATACCTGATCCGGAGCGCCGCGAACGGGCTCTGCGTCAGCGACAAGGACGGCTCGACCGCCGGGAACAACCCGATCGTGCAGGAGACCTGCTCGGACATCGCCCGGATGCAGTGGTCGTTCAACCAGGTCTCCGGCGGCGGCACCACCACGGCGACGGTGGCCGCCGACGGAACCGGCACCTACCGGACCGTGCAGGCCGCCGTCGACGCGGTGCCGGCCGGCAACACCACCCGCCGGATCATCACGATCAAGGCCGGTACGTACCGGGAGATCGTGACCGTGCCGGCGAACAAGCCGTACATCACCTTTGAGGGCCTCGGCACCGACTACAGCAAGACCACGATCATCAACAACCGCGACGCCGGGCATTACGGGCTGCAGGGCAGCGGCACCGTGCAGGTCTACGGGCACGACTTCGCGGCCACCAACCTGACCATCACCAACGACTACGACGAGAACACGTACGAGACCGGGGACCAGGCGCTCGCGCTCTACCTCGACTCGGACCGCTCCCGGTTCAGCAGCGTCCGGCTGCTCGGCGACCAGGACACGTTCCTGGTCGACAACAACGCCCGCACCTACTTCACCGGCTCGTACATCGAGGGCACCACCGACTTCATCTTCGGCGCCGGTGTCGCGGTCTTCGCGAACAGCACCATCCACGAGAAACGCTCGACCGGCGGCACGATGACCGCGGCCAGCACCCCGGACACCAAGACGTACGGCTTCCTCTTCTACAAATGCACGATCACCGGAACCGGAAGCAACAACACCACGCTGGGCCGGCCGTGGCGGCAGGGCGCCCAGGTGCTGTTCCGGGAATCCAGCCTCGGCAACACCGTCAGAACCGCACAGCCGTGGACCGACATGTCCACCAACACCTGGCAGAACGCGCGTTTCACCGAATACAAGAACACCGGTTCGGGCGCCACCGTCAACGGCAACCGACTGCAATTGACCGACGCGCAGGCCGCCAACCACACCCCGCAGAAATACCTCGCCGGAACGGACGGATGGAACCCGCTATGAGAAGACTCCTGGCCGTAGGCCTGACCATTCCCCTGGCCGTTCTCGGCCTCAGCGTGCTGCCCGCCGAAGCGGCCGTCACCCCGGCCGCCGGTGGTGTCTACACCCTCGCGTCGGGGTCCAGCGGCAAATGTGCCGTCGTGACCGGCGCGTCCACCGGCAACAGCGCGCTGCTGGTGCAGGTCGCCTGCAACACCGCCGCCACCGACCAGCAGTTCAAGGCCGTCGCGCAGAACGGCGCGTTCGCCCTGGTCAACACCAACAGCGCGAAATGTGTCGACGTGCCCAACTCGAGCACCGTCTCCGGCACCCAGCTGTGGCAGTACACCTGCGGGACCAGCGCCAACCAGACCTGGTCGCTGACCGCCTCCACCGCCGCGTCCGGGAAGTTCCTGGTCAAGAGCGCGTCCAGCGGGCTCTGCGTCAGCAACAAGGACGGCTCCACCGCCGGGAACAACCCGATCGTGCAGGAGACCTGCTCGGACATCGCCCGGATGCAGTGGTCGTTCAACCAGGTGTCGGCCGGCTCGGCCTGGTCGAACACCGCCGACGGGTTCGCCCAGGGCACCACCGGCGGGGCGGGCGGCACCGCGGTCACCGTGTCCAACTACGCCGACCTGCTGAAGTACGCGACCGCGACCGAGGCCTACGTGATCCGGGTCAACGGCACGATGACCTCGGCCACCTACGGCTACGAGATCCCGGTCAAGTCGAACAAGACGATCGTCGGGCTCGGCACCACCGGCCGGCTCAAGGGCGGCGGGTTCTTCCTCGGCGCCGGGGTCCGCAACGTCATCATCCGGAACCTGACCATCGGCGACACCGACATGGCCGCCGACGACCCGGACGACAAGGACTACGACTACGACGGCATCCAGATGGACACCGCCGACCACGTGTGGATCGACCACAACACGTTCCAGAACATCAACGACGGCACCATCGACTCGCGTAAGGACACCAACTACGTGACGGTGTCCTGGAACCGGCTCGGCGGCCACAACAAGAACTTCGGCATCGGCTGGACCGAGAACGTTGTGGCCCGGATGACCATCCACCACAACTGGATCTACAACTCCAACCAGCGCAACCCCAGTGCCGACAACCTGGCGTACGCCCACCTCTACAACAACTACCTGCAGAACATCACGTCGTACGGCAACTACTCCCGTGGCGCCACCAAGATGGTCATCGAGAACAGCTACTTCGAGAACGTCAAGAACCCGTACTACCCCGACTCGACGGCCCAGCTGCGGCAGTCCGGCAGCATCGTGACCGGCTCGTCCGGCCGGCAGGAGACCCTCGGTTCGGCGTTCACCCCGAGCAGCTTCTACTCGTACACCCTCGACACCGCGGCCAACGTGCCCTCCGTGGTCAAGTCCGGTTCCGGTCCGCAGGCCGGCATCGTGATGTGATGCGACAGGCCGGCCCTCCACCAGGTGGAGGGCCGGCCTGTCGGTGTCAGTCGCCGGTGGGGGTGCAGCGCAGGCAGCCGCGGGTGTGCCGGGTCAACCGTTTGCGCCAGATCGCACACGGCCGGCCGTCCCAGCTCCGGGTCAGCCCGGTCAGCTGGTCGCACCCGCCGGCGTCCAGCGCCCGCGTCATGGTCCGGGCACTGGCCAGCCGGGTCCGCATCCGGTTGACCCGGACCGCGGCCAGCCCGGCCCCGACACCCAGCGCCGCGGCGGTCTCGGCCCGGGTGGTCCGCCCGGCGGTCTCCCGCCACCACAGCGCGAGCAGGTGTCGGTCGTCGTCGTCCAGCCAGCGCGCCGCCACGGTGATCTCCCGGCGCTGCCGCTCCAGCAGCTCCTCGGTGTCGGCGCGGTCGGTGAAGTCACCGGCCGGATCGGGCTGGTCCACGGTCAGCGTCTCCTGCCGGTGCTGCCGCCGGCGCAGATCACGCAGGTGCCGCTGGACCTGACGATCGGTGACGGCACAAACCCAAGGGCGAAAACGATCGATTTCCCGTACGGACGGCAGGCACCGCACGATCTGCAGCAGCGTCTCCTGGACCACGTCGTCGACGTCGGCGTGCCAGCGCAGGGCCCGGCCGACACGCCGGTAGACGTGCGCGACCTCCCCGGCGATCAGCCGGTCGACGGCTTGGCGATCACCGTTCTGGGCGGCCAGCACGAGTTCGGTGGCGGGTGAGGGTCTTCCGATGAGCATGCTCGGCATGAGCACTCCTTCGGGCACGGTGGGGGACGGGGAAGCAGGGCACGGGCCGTCTCCCGGGGAAGAGAACGGTTCCGTGACGGGGATTCAGGCAATCGATTGCCTGCCCTGCCGGCGGTCACCGTAAGCAGCCTTTCGAGAGGGTGTCAATCGTGGTGATCATCGTTTCCCGACCGGCATCGGAGATGCGATTTTTCTGTTATCCGGACCGTTCTCTGGCGCATCCGGATGCTTTCGGCCGGGGTCCGACAACAGAAATCTCCGGAACTTTTCCGAGAATGCGGAAAGGGACCGTCGTCACGAATACCGGGCTGCGATCCCGGCCCCGATACCGGCCAGCCGGGCCCGGAGTTCGGCGGGCTCCAGGACTTCGACGTCGGCGCCGAAGGCGAGCAGCGCCTGCGCCGCGTCCAGGACCGGGAACCGCAGGGTCAGGTCGGCCCAGGCGCTGTCACCGGGCGGCACCTCCCGGTTCTGCGCGTCGCCGTGCAGGCGCAGCACTCGCGGCAGCACGTGCCGTCGCACCCGGACCCGGACCGCGACCGCGGTACGGGCCGCCGCGTAGCGGTCCTGCAGCCCGCTCCAGGTGGCGGCGAGGTCGAAGCCGCTGCGCCGGCGGGCCGGGGTGTCCAGGACCGTTGCGTCCCGGACCCGGTCGACACGGAACGTCTTCATGATCCGGCGGTGCTCGGCGACCAGGTACCAGACGCCGGCCTTGTGCACCAGGCCGTGCGGATCGAGCGTGTAGGTCCCGGTGCCGGCGCCCGCGGAACCGTAGCCGATCCGGAGCCGGCGCCCGTCCAGGACTGCGGCCTGTACCCGGTCCAGGTGTGCCGGGCGGTCGTCGACGGCGCCCCAGCGCGCGGGGTCGACCAGCACCCGGCGGCCGATCAGGTCCGCGGTGTCCCGGTGACCCGCCGGCAGGGACGCGAGCACCTTGCGCAGCGCGGAGCCGAGCGCGTCACCGAGCCCGAGGTCGGCGTGCGGCCGGTCGGTGGTGAGCACGAACAGGGCACGGGCCTCGTCCGGACTGAGCCCGGGAACCTGGGTGCGGTAACCGGGCAGCAGCGCGATGCCGCCGCTGCGCCCGCGCTCGGCGTAGACCGGCACCCCGGCGGCGGACAGGGCTTCGGCGTCGCGGTAGATGGTACGGACCGACACCTCCAGCTCCGCGCCGAGTTCGGTCGCCGAGCGAGGGCTCCGTGCCTGGAGCAGCAGGAGCAGGGCGAGCAGCCGGTCGGGCCTCATGCTCCGACGGTAACCCCCAATACCTGACGCCCTGTGTCAGGTATGAGGCGCGACGATGGCGAGGTCCAGGAAGCCTGAGCAGGGGAGTCGTCATGTCGGACACGATGGAACGGGCCTGGCTCGGGGTGGTCTCCGCCGAGCACGCGGCGATCGGCGCCGACCTCGGCTGGATCCAGCTCAACCACGGCAAGCGCAACAACCTCCGGCGGCTGCGCCGGGGCGACGGGTTCGTCTTCTACTCGCCGACCCAGCGGCTCGGGGACCGCCGGCCGCTACGGGCGGTGACCCAGGTCGGGGTGGTCGCCGACGACGCGCCCTACCTGGCGGGCGAGACGATGGACATGGGTTCGCACGGGTCGTTCCGGCCGTGGCGCCGCGACGTCGACTTCGACACGACGGCACGCCCGGTCCCGATCCACGACCTGACCCTCGAGCTGACGGCCGCCGCGAACTGGGGTTACTCACTCCGCTACGGCCTGGTCCCACTGACCCCGGCCGACTTCACCACGATCCGCGCCGCGATGACGGCCTGACACTCAGTCCAGCGGTCCGGCGGCCCGGCGGGCGTGGCGAGCTGCAGCGATGCCGGCCGGGTTGGCGGTCAGTTCGGTGGGCCGGGGAGCATGGCGAGCCACAGGGCCCGGTCTCGGACGGGCAGGGCCCGGCGGACCTGGCTCAGGCGGGCGGCCAGGGCGGCGACGCGGGTGAGGCGCTGGGTGATCGGGCGGCGGCGGTGGTCGTACGCCGCAAGCGCTTTTGACGTGGAAGTGGTCTCGCGGAGGCAGCCGGCCAGGGTGACGGCGTCGATGATCGCCTCGCAGGCGCCGCGGCCCAGGTCCGGGGTCATCGCGTGAGCGGCGTCGCCGATCAGGACCGTGTCGCCGCGCACATAGGACGGCAGGCGCGGAGTGACGTAGACGTCTTGACGCAGGATCCGCTCCTCGGTCAGGGCGTCGAGAACCGGCTGGACCGGGGCCGCCCAGCCGTCGAACATCCGGCGCAGCACCTCCACCTCCCGGCCGGGGTGGAACCGTCCCTCGGGAGCCCGGGCCGTGGCGAACCAGTTGGTGCGGCCGCCCTGCTGCGGCGTCACCCCGAACTTGACACCCCGGCCCCAGGTCTCGACGAAGTCTTCGACGGTCATGTCCTCGACCACGCCGCGCCAGGCGGTGCTGCCGGAGTAACGCGCCCGGTAGGCGCCACCGAACAGGCGCTCGCGGGTACGGCTGAACACACCGTCGGCCACCACGGTCAGGTCGGCGCCACACCGCTCCGGATCTTCGGCC
>NZ_BOMG01000081.1 GCF_016862075.1 Actinoplanes couchii
GGTCGGACTGCCGCACTGTTGTGGATCGCCGGCTGGGGTGCCGAAGTGGATCTCGGCGCCTGCCTCGGTCGCGGCGCGGTGCAGGGCGCCGAGCAGGGCCGGCCGGGACAGCAGGTGGGTGTGGTCGCCGGCGGTGGAGTCGATGGTGGCGATCCGGGAGCCGTCGGGGCGGCGGAACTCGCCGTGCCGCTGCGCCCGCCCGAGCAGCCGGACGTCGTTGCCGATGCCGAGGGTGTCCAGCGCCCGCAGCGCGGACGGCCACATGCCCAGCGCGGTGCCGGCCGCCGGTAGGGCCTCGTCCCGTTCGTGCACCGTCACCCGCCAGCCGTCGTTGCCGAGCGCCGCCGCGGCCGCCAGCCCACCGATGCCCCCGCCGATGATGAACGCGTGTCGAGCCATGCTCCGACCGTACAACAAATGTTGTTTTTGAACTATGGGTGTTGTGCTCGTTTAGGGTGTGCGGGTGCCATCCCGCCAAGAACTCCTGCTCGACGCCGCCATCGGGATCCTGGGCGATCAGGGCCTGCGAGCGCTGACCCACCGCGCCGTCGACGCCGCCGCCGGGCTCCCGGCCGGATCCGCGGCGAACTACTTCAAGACCCGGGACGCGCTGCTCGTGGCCGTCGTCGAGCGGTTCGCCGACCGCGACCGCGAGGCCTGGCGGACGATCGCGGCGTTCGTCCGCCCGGTGAACCCATGCGAACTCGCGGAGGCGCTGACCGCCTACGTGCAGCGGGCCCTCGGACCGGAACGGACCGTCACCGTCGCGCGGTACACCCTGTTCCTCGAGGCCGCGGTCCGCCCGGAGCTGCGCGAACCACTCGCTACGTCGGCCGCGGCGATCCGGGTGTGGGCGGCGGACCGGCTGCGCGAGGTCGGCACCGGCGACCCGGAACGTCAGGCCGCGGCGGTCCTCGACTACCTCGACGGCCTGATGCTGCACCAGCTCGCTTTCCCCGGGCCGCTCGACGACATCGAACGCAACGTCCGGCGCCTGTTCGACCGCGATCCGGGTGACTGACGGGACGAACTCCCCGGTACGCCTCCGCACCGAATGGGCGCGGTACCGACCCTGACGGGTGATCCCGGTTGCCGGGTCGGTGGACGCCGGTGACCGTGTCGGTTCGCATTCCGGACCGATCCACGGAAGGCGCCCGGGGCCCCGATCGGCTTGAGTGAGGGCGCGGTCGGGTGTTTGGACGGGGAACCGGCCGCGACCAGGTTCGTTCCTCGTCCGTGGAGACACCGACCTGTGACTGAGCAGCCGTACCCGCCCGGACCCGACCAGCCGTACGTGCCGCCGGCCCCGTACGGCGCGCCGCCCGGTCAGCAGGCGGGTTACCCGGCTTATCAGGCGGGCTACCCGGCGCCGGGCCAACCGGGCGCACCGGGTCAGCCGGGCTATCCGCCGGCACCGGGTGCGCCGGGCTACCCGGCCGCGCCGGGGCAGCCGGCCTTCGCACCCCCGCCGCCGCCCGCCGGCCCGGGCAAGTCCGGGACGAAGATGGGCCCGCACAAGCTGGGTGGCATCGTCGCCGGTGGTGTCTTCGCCGTCGCGGCCGTCGCCGGCATCGCCCTCGGCGGAGGCGGTGGCAGCACCCCCACCACCACGTCCATCGTGGCGAAGACGACCGCCACCACGGAGTCCGGCACGGCCGGAACGACCACTATCGACAAGCTCCAGCTGTGCATGGAGATCACCGGGGGCACCCGGGAGTACGACCCGAAGCTCTGGGACACCGCCCTGTGCGGCGAGTACCAGGGTTCGCTCGGCTCCACCACGCCCACCACCGAGCCGGCCGCCGACCCCACCACCCAGGCGGCCATCGACCAGGCCGGCAAGAAGCTGACCGTCTCCCAGCAGAACGCCGTCGACAAGGCGTCCAGCTACCTGGAGTTCAGCGCGTTCTCCCGGACCGGGCTGATCAAGCAGCTCAAGTTCGAGGGTTCTCCAGAGACTTTGAGATGTCTCAGGTGAGCCTCGGCCAACGCGCGTATCTGGTCCGGATCGAGCGCCGTTGAGCGATTGTCATGCTCATCGATCGCTCGCGAGGCCCACATGTACCTGTTTTTCACGGACGTGCACAAGACCCGTTCCGTTGGTGACGTTACTGGGCTGAGCGCGGCTGATGTCGTCGCGGTGCTCGGGCGATCGGCGCCGATTCCAGGTACTCCGGTGCTGTTGTCGAAGTCGATGTTGCCGGTCGAGCCGTTGTGCAGCTGGTTTCGGGAGCTGAGTCTGAACCGCCGCAGCGTCAAGACGATGCGGGCATACGCATACACGGCGTTGATATTGTTGCGGTTTCTCCGAGCGAGGGACCTGGACCTGAGCTCGGCTGCGGAGCAGGACGTCCTGGAGTTCCGCCGGTGGCGGCTCGACGACGGCGGCGAGACCGTCAGCGAAGCGGCTTGGGACCGGGACGCGGCGGCGATCGGTTGCCTGTACGACTTCCTGGTACGTCAGGGTGTGGTCGCGCGGCGGCCGTGGCGCAATACGCCGCGACGACAGACGTCGCTGGCGAGCCGAACGCGCCGTGACCTGCGCGTCCGGCATATAGATTTGCAGCAATACCTGCACTTACGTGACGTCGGCTTCGGCGGGATCGTCCCGGACGGCGGCGTGGACGACACGTTCCGGGGATGGCGGCCGCATCGCAACCGCGCGGCCTGTGAGCTGGCGTTGCTGACGGGGATGCGGCTCCAGGAGTGGTCGACGCTGCTGCTTCCCGAGCTGGGCTTAATCGATGGCCGGTCCCGCTCGGCTCACGTGGGGTTGGGGGCGTGCGCGAAGTCAGGTCATCCTCGGTCGGTCTACGTACCGACCGATGCGATGGATCTGCTGGACCCGTATCTGCGGCTTGAGCGAGCTGAGATTGTTGCCAAGGCGCAGAAGTCGCTACGGCGTGCCCGCCAGGATCTCTTTGTCGTCCGGCGGCTGGAGGCCGACGGAACGAGGGTGTCCGGGATCCTTGACGGCCACGCAGTCACCAGGTCGATCCGCGCCATGGACCCTGGGCTGCGCCGGATCGCGGTACGGGAGACCGGTGACGGCCTGGATCCGCTGGCGTTGTTCGTCGGAACAGGTGGCCGGATGCTGACCGCCTCGGGGTGGGACCGGGTGCGCTGGGCGGCGTGGTCACGGATGACCGGGCAAGCGGTCACCGGGGTGAGCGTCGTCCTGCCGCGCCGCTGCTGGGTTTACCACGATCTGCGGCATACCTTCGCGTTGCGGTTGCTGATCTATCTGACCCGGTTGGTGCTCGACGATGACCGCCGGCGGCGGACACCGATGTCGACGCTGCTGGACCACATGAGCGGGAACCCGCTGCTGCAGGTACAGCGCAGACTCGGGCACGCCAGTCCGTCCACGACCTACCGCTATATCCGCTATCTCAAGGACCCAATGCGTGAGGTTGACCAGGCGTTCCAGGACTGGACCGTGGCGGGCGGCGCTACCTACGCCGACATCGCCGGTCAGGCGATGACGCTGGGGGGCGACGATGCCACGCAGGGGTGAGCACCGGGCCGGGTTCCCGACGGCACGCGGGGTCACGCCGACGGTGCCGAGAATCGGAGTGCGGCAGGTGACAGTGCCAGCGACAGGACGGGCGGCGTTGGCCACCGCGACGGTGGTGCTCTCATTTCGGCCTGATGCGTTCCGGTGTGCTGGGCTGGCCGGCGAGCTCGCCGACGAGTGGGTCGAGCTGGTTGAGGCGAGCCGGGTGGGTGAAGGCGCGGGCCGGGTCTACATCACGGCGATGCGGGCGTTCCTCAATTACGTCGATGCCGAGGTCGCGGACGCTGAGTCGGCGTCCCTTAGCCGTCGCGAGCCGGACCTTCACCGAGCGGTCACCGAGTGGATGCGGATTCTGCCGTCTCAGCACGCCGCAGGCTCTCGGGCGCCGGGCTGGTATGCCGGCCGGATCCGGGCGCTGGTGGCCCGCCGGGTCCAGCATCCGTCGCGGCCGGTTGCCGGGCATCTGCACGGGTGGGTCGAAGGGGCGGTCGGGGTTCGCCGCGGTGGGAGCACGGAGCTGGATGAGTTCAGCCGCGCCGACAAAAAGAAGCTGATCCGGGTGGCTGAGGCAGCTCGGCTGGCCGCGAAGGCCAGGGTCCGGCACGGTCGGCAGCTGGCCGCCGCTGGTATGGACCCGGCCGTCGGTGGCTGGCTCGTCCTGGAGAATCTGCTGTGGGCCATGGCGCGTGACATGGGCGGCGCTACCGAAGTGCTGGCCCGGCTGCCGCAGCCGTCGTCGTCGTTACCGCGTTCGCTGCATGACTTGGCGCCAGAGGGGCTGGGCTGGCAGAGCACGGTGCAACTCGTGCGGTTCTTGGTGGCTCAGCTGTTTCTGACGAGCATGGACCTGCACGCCTACCGGATTCTGCTGATGGCCGCGACCGGGCGAGCGCCGGAGGAGGTCACAGCACTGACCGAGGACGACATCGAGTTCGGTGTCGGTGGCGTCACGATCGATTTCAATAAACGCCGCGCGCATGCCCGGATGCGACAGGCGTTCACCAGCGACGTCTCATCTGCGGGGTTGCTGCATCCGTCCGGGGCGAGACTGGACGCCGCCGAGATCATCCGGGAACTGCTGGAGCTGAGCCGGCCTCTGGCAGCGCTGGTGGGGATCTCGCCGGTGCCACTGTTCCTGCGAGCTTCCCTGGTCGGTTCGTCGCTGCAGGTCGCAGCGTTGAGCCGAACACGAGGGCAGAACTTCACTGACTGGCTGCGCAACAATGAGTTGACGGTCGACGGGGTCGCTGACATTCGCCGGCTGCGCAAGTCCGTCAAGGTGGAGAAGACGATCGCGTTCGGCGGCCGCATCAGTGATGTCGCTGATGATCACTCCGAAGCCACCTTCAGCGGCCACTACGCGCATGGCACGACGCTGCGGGTGATCGCGGGCAACGTCATCACCACCGCGCAACAGCGGTGGCTGGACCAGGCCCTGGCGGGGCCGACCGTGCTGGACGAGCAGGCGAGCGAGTCGCTGGCTGACCCGCAAGCCGCGACAGCGCTGGGATTGAGCGCCGCCGAGGTGGAGGCGTTGCGCACCGGACAGCTGGACATGGGTGTCACCGACTGCACGGATCCGTTCGCGTCACCGTTCGGCCGGCCAGGACAACTGTGCCCGGTCGCCCCGCTGCGCTGCCTGGAATGCTCCAACGCTTTCATCCTGCCGTCGAACCTGCCGCAACTGCTGCTGTTCGCCGATCACCTGGAGCAACTCGCCCTGCGGCTCGAGCCCCGGCACTTCCACGCCTTGTGGGGGCAGAGCCGAGCCAACCTCGCCGAAGTACTGCAGTCCCGCACGGACGTCGAGATCGCCCGCGCCCGGGCGCAGATCGCCGAGGAACGCATTGTGGTGCACCTGCCGCTGTCGAGCCGAGTGGAGTTCGACGCGTGACCAGCGCAGCCGCCCTCGAGGGCGAGCCGTCGGCCTTCTACCGCGACGACGAACCGGTGGTCTCGTCACACCCGCTGTTGCCCGGCGCGGTCGTGCCCCGGTTCGGCGACACCCGCTGCTGGGACTTCAACGGTGTGCTGCACAGAGCCCCCAATCACCCACCCAGCGCCGTCCGGGTGCTATTTCACAACCTGCCGCCGCGCTGGAACCTGATGGCCCGCGAGCTCGCCATGCTGTGGCTCAATCCGCGCCACCCGGCGATCCTGGCTGCCAGCGTGCACCTGCGCAGCGACCCGTTGTCGCCGATGACCGTCACCCAGCGAGTCGCTCGCCTGCGCCCGCTCGCCGCGTTCGGCACCGCCAACGCGCTGCCGACGGACCTGTCCGCCTGGGCCGCTGAGGACTTCCAGACCTACATCCGCGACCGCCTGGCGGCCGACGAACCGGGCAGCGCCTGCAACCACGTCGTTCTGATCAAAGCCCTATACCGACTGCGAGCAGCCTTGACGTGTGCGGGTGTCCCCAGCGATCCGTGGCCCGGCGTGTCGACGAATGCCGTGGTCAACCATCCGATCGTCGCGCCGTTGAGAACCCCGGCGATCCCACCGGACATCTGGTTCCCGCTGGTGCGCAACTGCTGGACCTACATCGACGTATTCGCCCTCGATATCGTGCGCGCCGGCGCCTACTGGAAGGAGATCGACGCCCGGCCGGTGACCGACCCGGCGGGTGAGGACCGCTTCCAGTCCTGGCTGCGCAGCTCTACGGCCAGCGTGCCGATGCGCCGGCCCCGGTCCAGTGAAGGACCCGGACCGATGGCGAATCTGCACGTGCTGACCCGCATTCTGGGTGTCTCCCCGTCGTTCTTTCAGCGCGACAGAGTTCACGGCCGGCGCCGCAGGGACGCGGTCGACCGGCTTGTCGCCGCCGGCCGCACCCAGCCGGGCCTGCTGGCCGACCTAGCGCAGGTAACCCGGCCCGACGGCACCCGCGGACCTTGGCACGACGGGCTCGGCTCGCGCGAGCTGTGGCTGGAGACCGTCATGCTGCGCAACGCCTGCTTCGTGTTCACCGCTGCCCTCTCGATGATGCGCGACAACGAAAACGGAGCGGAGTTGCATTTGACGCAGCATTCCGCTCGGGCTTGATAATCGCGTTTCACCAGGTCAGCGGTTCGCGGCACCGTCATCCTTCCGCAGTCGCAAAAGATCCACCAGCGACTCTTGCGTCCCGCCGATCTCACCCCAACAATGTTGCATCTAACGCAACGGAGGTTGGAGTGGCGGAAACGGCCGATCTAGCAGGTGCGGCACACCTGGTGCTCGTCGACGGGGTGTCCTACCTGGATCCTGCGCCCGCCGTGTTCGAGGCGATGCTCGAGGGCTGGACCAAGCAACAGCGGGCCCGCTTCCTCAAATGGGACGGGACCATCAAGCCGCGGTTGTCGCTGGTCCGCCGGTTCGCCGAGTTCTCCAACCTGTATCCCTGGCAGTGGCAGCCGGCGGAGTTCGAGGCGTTCATGGATCACCTGCAATCAAGGACGCCGACGTTCACGGTGTCGAGCGGCCGCAACTACCAGAATCACCTGCGGATGTTCTGCGAGTACATCACGGATCCGCGCTACGGCTGGATGGCTGTCTGCCAGCAGCGTTTCGGTGAAGTTCCGGTCCAGATCCTGCACGAGTGGAACACCGTGACCCACGTCAGCGCATACGAGGGCGACCCCCGCCGCCGGCCGCTGACCTACGACGAGATCCAGGCCCTGTTCGACGCCGCGGACGGACGGGTCGAACAGATCCGCAAACGCGGACGCAAGGGCGCGTTGACCGCGATGCGCGACTCCGCGCTGCTCAAGGCCTACTACGCCTACGGGCTTCGGCGTCGGGAGAACGTCGGCCTCGATCTTGCCGATCTGCGGCGCAACCCGAAGGCTGCGCAGTACAAGCGCTACGGCGCGCTGTTCATCCGCTGGGGCAAATCCTCCAAAGGCAGCCCGCCCAAGCGCCGCACCGTCTTCACCGTCCCGGAGATGGACTGGATCGTCGACGTCATCGACCACTACCTGACCGAGGTCCGGCCCCGGTTCGGTGTGGGGACCCACCCCGCGATCTGGGTCACCGAACGGTCCGGGCGCTTATCACGCCGGTCGGCGAACGAAGCGTTCGAGGCCGCTCGAGAGGCCGCTGACCTGCCTGAGGAGCTCGATTTGCACTGCTTGAGGCATTCCTACATCACGCATCTGGTCGAGTTCGATTACCCCGAGCGGTTCGTCCAGGACCAGGCAGGTCACGGTTACGCCAGTACCACGGCTATCTACACCGGCGTCTCGGACGAATACCGCAACCGGCTGCTGCACACCAAGCTGGGCCAGCGTTTCCCTGGCATCTGGGAGGACCCGAAGTGATCAAGAAGATGGGCTACCGCTGGAACCTACGCAAGCTCATGGCCGACCGCGACATGTTCCAGACAACCGACCTGGTCCCGCTGCTGGCCGAGCGCGGCATCAACCTTTCCCGTGAGCAGGTTTTCCGCCTGGTCACGCAGCCGCCCCAGCGGCTGTCGATGGACATCCTCGCAGCGCTCTGCGACATCCTGGCCTGCCAGCCTAACGACCTCATCGAGATCCAGGTCGTCAACGAACAGGTCCGCAAAACCGCTGGCGGTGACACGGGCGGCCCGCTGCCGGCGGTACGCCGGACCGCGATCCGGCGTCCGGAGGGCCTGTGAGCGCCTCCTGGCCGACGGCCCCGTCGACCGTCGCCCGGCTCGCCGCGCAGGCCGCGCGAATGGAAGCCGCGACGACCAGCGCCGTCGGCCAGCTGATGGTGGCGTTGCCCGTGCTCGACCAGCAGCAGGCCGGCGCCGCGTTGGTGGCCGCTGTGCCGATTCCCGTCCGCGGAGCGGCCCGCTTCCTGGAGGAACTCGCCGGCCACCTGTCCGCCCACCCCGATGCGCTGACCTCGGGCAGTTCCCTCTGCCCGCCGGTCCTGCTGCGGCTTGCCGAAGTCCTGCACACCGCCGGACACCCCGTGGTCCGTCCCGGCTGCGCGAGCTGCGGGAAAATACGCAGCGACCTGCGCCAACTCCGGCCCGAAGGACGGCTCTGCGCCGTCTGCGACGCCCGCAGCCGGTCCGCTACATGCGCCCGCTGCGGACGCGAAGGCGTACGCATCGCCGCCCGCCGCCCCGAAGGCCGCATCTGCTACACCTGCTACCACTCGGACCCGGAAGTCCTCGAGCCGTGCACCGAGTGCGGCAAGTCGCGAGCTCCGGCCGTCCGCCGCGAGGACGGGCAAGCCCTCTGCCGCAGCTGCTGGAAGCAACCGCTGCACACCTGCACGAGCTGCGGCAAGACCGCAGCCGCCGCACTCCTCAAGTCCGGCGGCGCGATCTGCCACCTCTGCTACAACCGCCACCACCGCCCTCGCCGTCTCTGCGGGCGCTGCGGGCAGCTCAAGCGCATCGCCCGCAACGCCCGCGACGGACAGCCCGATCTTTGCGACGGCTGCTATCAAGGCCCCGAGGTCACCTGCGCGAGCTGCAGCCGCGTCCGGCCCTGCGCCAGCCGAGACCAGAACGGTCAACCGATCTGCGCCACCTGCTACCAGCGCAACCGCACCGGCGAGCCCTGCGCCCGTTGCGGTCGGACCAAGCCAAGCACGACCCGCTGGCCCATCGGACCGGTCTGCCACACCTGCTACACCGCCGTGCTGCGCTCGCCCGCCCCATGCCCGCGTTGCGACACGGTCCAGCCCTTGATCGCACGCGACGACCACGGCACCGAGGTCTGCGGGCCATGCGTCGGCTTCGCCGCCGACTACAGCTGCCGTCAATGCGGCCGGGCGGGCAACCCGCACAGCCGCGGCCGATGCGCGTCCTGCGTGCTCGCCGAACGCGTGACAGCCCTGCTGACCGGGCCGGACGGCACCATCGCCCCGCAACTCGAACCGCTCGCCGCCGCCCTGGCAGCCGCCCCTTCACCGTTTCCCGCAATCCAGTGGATCAAGGAAAGCCCGAACACCGAGCTTCTGGCCCAGCTCGTCGCCGAAGGGCACAGGCTCACCCACCAACTGCTCGACGCTCTACCGCCCAGCCGCAACCAGCGCTACATCCGTCAGCTCCTCGTCCACACCGGCATCCTCAAAGAACGCCACGAGGATCTTGAACGCATCCCAGGCTGGCTCGAACACGAACTCGAGGACAAGCCGGCCGCCCACGCCAATCTCGCGCGCCCGTTCCTGCACTGGTTCCTGCTCCGACGCGCCCGCCAACGCGCCGCCGTCCGCCAACACCCCGCCTCCGCCGACCGCGACCTTCGGCGCCGCGTCAGCGTCGCCCTGGACTACCTGGCGTGGCTCGACCAACGCGGCCTGGCCCTCGCCGACCTCACCCAAGACCACATCGAAGACTGGCTTGCCGGGGCCACCAGCCAGCGCCACTATCTGATCCGCTACTTCCTGAAATGGACCACGAGCCGGCGTCTCACCCGCGAACTCAACATCCCCACCATCCCGGCACAGGAACCCCAAGATCTGCTCGATGACGACGACCGATGGCAACTCCTCCAGCGCTGTCTCACCGACGACTCCATGCCCACCGACGTCCGTGCCGCCGGCGCGATCACTCTGCTATTCGGCACCTCCTGCGAGCGCGTCTGCCACCTCACGCACGAGCACCTCACGTTCGGCGACAAGCACGCCCGGCTGCTCCTCGGCCGCCACCCCGTCCTGCTACCCCCGCGCCTGGCCGAACTGCTTCAACACCTCGCGGACCAACCTCAGCCACGGCCGCAACTGTCCCGAGCCCACCCAGGTCCTCGATGGCTCTTCCCGGGCATGGTCCCCGGCAAGCCGACCTCAACCCACGGCATGACCCAGAAACTAGGCCGCCACGGAATCCCAGTCCGCACCGCCCGCAACGCCGCGCTCGCCGCACTCGCGACGGACCTCCCCAGCCCGATCCTCGCCGACCTGACCGGCATGCACCGCCACACCGCCATCCGCTGGGTCCTCTACGCCCGACGTGACTGGGCCGAGTACCTTGCCGCCCGCGCAAAGGAGGAGGCCGACGTCAGCAAAGAGGGTAGGCCAACGCAAGGGGCGCCGGACTCCACCAAGACGGTCAAAGGCGCCCCACAGGACTCAGCTACAGATGGTGATGGTGACCCTCTTCGCGGGCGCCCGGATCTGCCGATGAGCGGATGCGGGCAGGACTCCTCCGGCATCATGATCGAATAGTTGGGCCGCGGTCACACGCCTGCGGGCTCGGCCATCTGTGAGCTGGCCGGGCATCAAGTTGAAAAGGAGTGGAGATGTCGTGACAGGCGCGTCTGATGCACCGGATATCACGATGTTGAGACTGCCTGGCGTCGACTGGTGGTTGCAGTGGCGCGGCGACGGTTTCTGGCGAGAACTCAGCGACCTGCAGCACCGCGACGAACTGAACGGCGTCCACACGCCAGACGATGATGAGTGGGTGCGCTGGAGCGGTCTGCCGCAGCCGCAGGCTCGTGGTGGGGCATGGTCCGGCACGCCGACCTGGTGGCTCGTCTATGGGGAGCTTCCCGGCAGCGTGGCTCCCACCGTTGAGCTCGCCGACGGCACACGACCCCCGGTACTGGTACTCGGGCGCGTCTGGGCATGCGAATGGCGCACCCACGCCCAGCCGGGAACCGTACGCGTGGAAGGCGAACAGTTCGAGCTGCCCTTTGCCGAACCGTTCTACCGGCGACCACCGAGTCCAACGACCGGACCTGGACGGCAGGGCCAGGAGCCACACGGATGGTTCCGCACCTAGCGCAGCAGCCCGTCAGACCCAGCGGCGGGCAAGCTTCGGAGGCTGCGTCCTACCCATCCGCTTCTGCCGCTGGTCGCGCGCCAGCTCGTCACGGTCTGTATGCAGCTCGGCCAGACAGTGTGCGTGGCGAGCCTGGTGCTAACGGGAATCCCGCCGAGTCGGTAGAGGCGGCCGTGCATGATGGCAGCGTGGCAGAGTTGACCTTGTTCGCGGACTACCGCCAGATTCACGTCTTCGATGAGGGCTCCCAGACGGATCTAGGCGATGCGTGGACAGACCAGGCGGATGAGGATCGTCTGGCGGTCGGCGAGGACTCCGTCGCGCTCGGCACGACGGTGAACGTTGACGTGACGGTCAGTGTAGAGGCGTTGGACGGGCCGCCGACGGACGACAACATCGACTTCGACCACGTCGTGGAAGCCAGCCTCCATTGTTCATCGGGCCGGCTGGTGATCATGGGGTGCACCGACTATGAGCCGGACGCGGCGCGCTTCTCGGTGTCCAAGGGATGGCTGCGTCTACGAGCGTCGCGATCCAACCTTGACCGGGCATACCAAGCAGACCTTGATTCCGCAGACGATTTCGCGACGATGGAACGGCTGCGTCTACAGGTATGGTCGGCAGGTGCGGCGGCTCCCTCCGTAGTGGTAAGGCGCTGGATAGAGCCGGAGTAGCACCATAGATCAACAAACGGACGACATCCGCTTCTGCCGCTGACCGCTAGCGCGGATCATTCGACTCGCAGCGAGTCTGTCGTCATAGCGCACCTCTATAGACCGCGACGTTGATGGCGAAGCCTGCGAAAGCTATGAGGTAACCAGCGCTGAGCCATGCCCAGCGGGCTCGACGGGGCCAAACCCAGGCTCCGAAGACAGCTATGCCGAGACCGCCGAAGGCTGAGTAAAGGTGTCCGTCTGAGGAGAACCAGAAACCACTTTCAGCGCAGCCGGCAGGCGGTCGGTCCTCCCTGTCACAAGAGGCCAGGGCAAGCCCGAAGAGACTCGTTCCCCAGAATGATATGACCGCGAGCAGCACCGTCGCCGCCGCAGCAGCGACTGGATTGAGCCTCGTCTTCCAATCGTCCTCAGCGAGACCGTTGCCATCAGCGAGCCATACCCAGCGAACCTCGGAGAGCAGGAATATCGGCCCCTGCGGCTGGTGCCTCCAAACATCGCCCGACCAGCCTGCCGGCCCAAACGCGCGCAGCTGGCCGATGCAAGCCGATGCGCTGTCGGTCGGTGTCAGATCGACGTTGAATTCCAGAAGCCGATGATTCTTCGCGTAAGTGCCGATTTCGTGCACCTGGACTCGACCGTAGCCGGCGAGGCGGTCGGCCAGCGCCGAGGCCAGTTCAGTGCTTCGGTCCGACGATGCCTCAACGAACAGGCGAATATGAATCCGGTCGGAGATGCCCACCAACGCAGCTTGACGCCTGCCGGAGGGCCGCCGCACTCATTTGCCGCGATCCGGGCGCCAGCCTACGTCCAACGACTACCGCATGTGATTGGCGCACGTCGGTCGCTGGCGCTGGGCCGCCGCCTTCGACCGAAGCCCGGCAAGGTGCCACCACGTCAGCCATCGGCTTGTCAGCGCTGGGCTGCTCGAGGATTTGCCTGTCGGACTGCTCGTCGGAAATACGCTCCAGCCCTCTGTTCGACGGAGAACAGCGCACGATTGGAATAACCCCCTCGCGCCAGTACTACGCCAGATCACCCGAGGCACCGTTGTCGACTACTACGGCAGCCCCGCGGTGAAGTCGACCAAGCAGAAACTGGATTCGAGCCTGCCGGTCAAACACTGGTGGATCACCCCGCCCGTGGCCCGCGCGATCGACCTGGCAGGCCGGCTGTCCCTGCACGAGAGCCTCACCTTCGCCGCGGTCAGCGAGCACCGTCCCGGCGACGGGTTCGCCAGCATCGCCGCGATCGAGGACTTCATCAACCACATCAACCGCTGGCGGCACATCAGCGGCCTGGAGCCGATCCCGGACTGCAAGATCACCCCGCACATGTTCCGGCGAACCATGGCCCTGCTCACCCGAGACTTCCCCGGCGCCGAGATCGCGGTCGGCATGCAACTCAAACACGTCACCACCCGCGCCCTGGCCAACCGTGTCACCAGCAGCTACATGGACAACAACCCGGCCTGGGCCCGCCATCTGGACGACGCCATCAGCGATCGGCGCTTCGACAGGCTCACCGAACTTTTCAACGCCGACACCAACGGGCAGAGCATCGGCCTCGGACCCGGCGCCGACCGGCTGCGCGAAGCCTTCACCGCAGTCCGGGCCCAGGCCGAACACCTGCGCGCCACCGGCCAGACCCGGCGCGGCGACACCCGGGTCGAGCACGACCTGCTGCGCCGCACCCGGATCTCGATCCGCTTCGGCAAACTCAACCACTGCACCATGAACGACGACGACCCCGCCGGCGCCAAATGCCTGGAAGACACGATCGTCCCGGACGGCCACCGCGGCCCGCTACTCGACCGCTGTCAGCCCGCACGGTGCGCGAACAGCATCATCGCCCCCGCACACCTACCGATCTGGAGCGCCGAGCAATCCTCCCTGCACCGCCTGCTCGATACCGGCACGCTCGCCCCCAACCACCGGCGCAACATCGAAGTCCAGCTCAAAGACGTCGACCGCGTCCTTGGCCGGAGTATCCAGTGAGCGGGAATGTATCGCCGGCCACCCGACAGCGGCTGCGGGAGGCGATGCAGCGCCTGTTCGCCGGCAAGCCACAGCACACCGACGGCACGCTCACCAAGAACAACCTCTGGCGCGAGGCCCAAGTCAGCCGAGCCACCATGAACCGCGCCGTAGACATCCTCGCCGAATGGGACGCCCTGCTCGCCGACAGCCCCGCCGGCGTAGCCGTTCGCCGCCGCGACGAAGAAATCGAGCATCTGCGGTCCCGACTGCGCGACAGCCACCGGGAACGCCGCCAGCTACAGGAGCAGCTCGACGCCGCCGCCACCGTCATCGCCGCGCTACATACCGAGAACACCGTACTTCACCGGCAAGCTGCCAACACCCGATCGCGTGTCGTCCCGCTCTCTCGGACATCGGGCCGTGACGGCAGCCGGCAATGACCACGCGGGCGGCGTTACTCGGGCAGTTGTACTGGCGGAGTAGCCGTACTTACCAGACACCGTATTCGTCATGGATCACTCGCTCGAGCTGCTCATCCCTAACCTTAAGCCGCATTGATCTTGTCGGGCGCTCAGGAGCCGCACTCTGCCCAATGCGCCAGCCGTTCTCGGCTCTGGACCCGTGCTGCTTGACGTCCTCGACGTCAGCTGGCGTGGGCGGCTGCTGGGGCACCACGTCGGGGCGGGGTGCGCACAGCACCGATGTTGGCGGCGATGACCAGCATGATGGCGAGCACTTCGACAGGGGCGAGTCGCTGGCGTAGGACGACGTAACCGGCAAGTGCAGCGATAGCAGGTCCGAGGCTCATCAGGACGGCGAAGGTGGTTGTGGGCATGCGGCGTAGCGCCAGCAGCTCCAGGGTGTATGGCAACACGGAAGACAGCAGCGCCACCGCAGCGCCAACTGCCAGGATGGAAGGACTCAAGAGCGTGGTTCCCGCCGTGCCGGCCCCCATCGGAAGGGTGATCATTGCGGCGCCGATCATGGCTAGGGCGAGGCCGTCGGCCTTGGGGAAGCGTTGTCCTACCCCCCTGCTGGCCAGAATGTATCCGGCCCACATCGCGCCGGCTGCGATCGCGAAGCCCGCTCCGGCCGGGGAGAGCCGGTCGAAACCGGTGCTGCTGAGCAGTGCCACTCCGGTAGCTGCGAGGCCGGCCCACAGCCAACTCGCCGCGCGGCGGGCGGTCGCCACGGACAATACGAGCGGTCCCAGCACCTCGAGCATCACTGCGGGGCCGAGCGGGACCAGCTCGATCGCGTGGTAGAACAGCGTGTTCATGCCAGCGAGCGCCACGCTGAACGCACCGATCAGTAGCCAGTCGGTGAGCCGGTATCCCCGGACGCGGGGCCGGCATACCGCCGACAGGACGATCGCTGCGATCGCCAGCCGTAAGGCCACGACACCGTCCACCCCGATCCGAGGGAACAGCAGCGCCGCGACGGCGCCGCCGAACTGGACGGAGAGCACCGCTGCCAGTATCAGGCCTACCGTCCCGGCGTCTGCGCTGGGGCGCTGCATCGTCGGTGCAGGCAGGCCAGAAGGCATGGTGGCAGATGAGCCGGGATTCGCAGCGATTGCCATGCCATTGACGTTATGAGCCGCCTCATGGCATCGGAAATGCCGCTTTCGCTGCGGTTATGCTTCGCAGTTATGACCGTGGAGCTGCGGCATCTACGCGCTTTCCTTGCCATCACTCATGAGGGCACCATTACCCGTGCAGCGTCCCGGTTGCACGTAACTCAGCCCGCTCTCTCGCGAACCGTGAGCCAGTTGGAAGCCCATCTCGGCGTCCGCCTGATAGACCGATCCACCCATCATCTACGACTCACTGCTGCCGGCCGGGCGTTCCAGCCGCGGGCCGCCGCCGCGGTCGCGGCCGTCGATCAGGCTCTCGACCCGGCCCGAGCCGGGGCCTGGCCGTTACGCCTCGGCCATGCGTGGTCAGCGCTCGGCGAACACACGCCGCCGCTGCTGCGACGCTGGAAGCAGGATCATCCGCAGATACCTCTGCAACTGCTCCGAGTCGACGATCGCACCGCCGGGCTCGACCACGGCACCGTCGACGTCGCCGTCATCAGAGGCGAGGTGAACTTACCCGCCGAGGTCGAGACCGCGGCTCTGCTGGCCGAGCCACGCGTCGCCGCTGTCGCGGCTGACGGTCCATTGGCCGGCAAGCCGCGACTGAGCCTGCACGATCTCAGCGCTGAGCTGATCGCCGTCAACACCGTGGCCGGCACCACGACCCTCGACCTCTGGCCCGCGGAACAAACCCCGTTCGACACCATCGAGGTCGCCATCACCGACGACTGGATCGCTGCGATCACCACGGGCCAAGCTGTCGGCGTCACCACCACTGCCACCGCGGCGATGTATCCCAACCCCGCGGTCGTCTACCGGCCACTGTCCGACGCGCCAGCCGTCACCGTCCGCCTCGCTTGGCGGCTGCCGCCGAGCCACCCGTCCGTATTGGATCTCGTCGCCCTCGCCCGGCAGATCGTCACAGCACCACAAACCAAAACCGGCGGCAACGGTTGATCTTGAGCCGAATGATGCGGCCAGCCCTCTCAATCGCCGACCACTCCAGCCCCCGTCGTTGAATCGCCCGGCGATGAGCCGTCGTCGGCCTCAGGACCACAGCGAGTCTGTGCAGACCCCACGGTTGAGCGCAGCCACCGGTTGCGCTCAACCGAAGATCTCGTGCCAGGTGTCGTACGGTCACCACCAAGGATGTTCAAGGGATCGATTGGTCCAGTTGGTGCGGTCGAGGGCGTCCAGGCTGGTCATGTCGTCGTCGGAGAGGTCGAAGTCGAAGACGTCGGCGTTGGAGGCTATGCGGTCGCGGTGGCTGGATTTCGGCAGCGCGATCAGGCCCCGTTGCAGTGACCAGCGGATGAGGATCTGGGCCGGTGTGCGTTCGAGGCGGTCGGCGATCGTCGTGACAGTCGGGTTACGCAGGTGCTGGCCGGTACCCAGAGGGCTGTAGGCCTGCACCGCCACGCCGAGCCGCTCGCAAGTGTCCTTCAAAGCGCGGCGGTACTCGAACGGGCTGAACTGGATCTGATTGACCGTCGGCAGGCTGTCGGCGACGCCGAGCAGGGTCTCGATGTCGGTAGCGCTGTAGTTGGAGACCCCGATCGAGCGGGTCAAGCCTCGTTCCAGCGCGCGTTGCATGCCGTTCCATGCCCGGGTCGGCCCCCCGCCGGGCCAGTGCACGAGGTACAGGTCGACGAAGTCGAGGCCCATGCTATCCAGGCTGCGTTCCAGCTCAGCTGCAGGGTCGCGGCGCCCGGGATCAAATTTGGTGGTGACGAATACTTCGTCGCGGGGCAGGCCGCTGTCGCGTACTGCCCGGCCGACACTGCCCTCGTTGCGGTAATACTGCGCGGTGTCGACGTGCCGGTAGCCAGCCTCCAGCGCCCACCGCACCGCGTCCTCGCAGGTGCGCCCGTCGCGGACCTGCCAGACGCCCAGACCCAGGATCGGGATCTCGGTGCCGTCAGCGAGAGCCCGCACGGTTCCCGCTGCCTGTCGTGCCGTCATCGCGTGCTCCTTCGTGTCGTCCGGCGTTTAGTCTCTCGTCACGGGCGCAGGAGCACCTTGATGGCGCGGCGTTCGTCCATGGCCTGGTAGGCGTCGGCGGCCTGGTCGAGAGGCAGTTCGAGGTCGAACACCTTGCCGGGGTTGATCTCGCCGCGCAGGATCAGGTCGATCAGGTGGGGAAGGTAGCCGCGCACGGGGGCCGGCCCACCGTGCAAGTGGACGTGGGAGAAGAAGAGCTCCTGACCGTCGAGTTCGACGCCGTGCGAGACGCCGACGTAGCCGACGTGCCCGCCGGGCCGGGTGGAACGGATGGCCTGCATCATCGACTCCTGCGTGCCGACCGCCTCGATCACCGAATGTGCGCCGAGCCCGCCGGTCAGCTCCTTGATCTTCGCCACGCCCTCGTCGCCGCGTTCGGTGACGATGTCGGTGGCGCCGAACTCGCGGGCCAGGGCCTGCCGGTCGGCGTGCCGAGACATCGCAATGATCCGCTCGGCGCCGAGTTGCCTGGCCGACAGGATTCCGAGCAGGCCGACGGCGCCGTCACCGACCACGGCCACGGTCTTTCCCGGTCCGACCTCGGCGGCGAGGGCGGCGAACCAGCCGGTGCCCAACACATCGGAGGCGGCCAGCAGCGACGCGATCTGGTCCGGGGCCGGCTGCTCCGGGGTGGCGACCAGAGTGCCGTCGGCCAGCGGAACCCGCATGTACTCGGCCTGAGCGCCACCGACGCCCTGGCGGTGTACGCAGCCGGACTGGTAGCCGGCCTGGCAGATCTCGCAAGTGTTGTCGGAGGCGAAGAACGAACCGATGACGAACTGGCCGGGCTTGATGCCGGTCACCGCCGAGCCGACTTCCTCAACGACGCCGACGTACTCGTGGCCCATCGGGGTCGGTTCCTTGACGTCCTCGATGCCACGGTAGGCCCACAGGTCCGAGCCGCAGACGCAGGAGGCCGCGAGTTTGATGATCGCATCGGTCGGTTCCTGGATCGTGGGCTTGTCGCGCTGCTCGACGCGGACGTCGCCGGCTGCGTAGATGATGGTTGCGCGCATGATGCTGTCCTTCGGGTTGATCGACAATTTTTCGGGTCGAGCACGCAGGGGGTTTCCCTACCGGCTCGAGTGCACTCTGTTCAGGGCGCTTTCGGTGGTTGTTGTCCGCGATGGGCGAAGACACCGAAGGCGAGGGCGGCTAGGGCGACGCAGACGGTGGCGACGACGCCTAGGGGCAGGATGGCAGTGGCGCCGGCGATACCGACCAGCGGCGCGGAGATGCCACCGAACCCGAACCGGACCACGCCGAGCAGCGACGAGGCGGTGCCGGCCATCTGCGGATACTCGGTTAGAGCCAGGGTGGTCGCCGGTGTGCTGGTGATCGACCCGCCGCTGGCCAGCAAGAACAAAGACACCAGGACAACCACGACGGGTACGTCGACGATCCCGGCCAGCACGACACCGAGCGCCCCCACCGCGGCCACCGCCAACCCGACGTAAAGGGTGCCGCGCAGGCTCCACCGCTCGGCGGTCCGGGCGGCCAGGAACCCGAACACCACCGACCCGACCGAGTTGAACCCGAACGCGAACGAATACTGCTGCGGCGACAACCCGTAGTGCCCCTGCAGGACGTAGGTGGCCCCAGCCAGGTAGGCGAACAGCGCGGCGAACACGAAGCCCTGGTTGAGGACCGCGCCGAGAAAAATCCGGTCACCGGCCAAGACCCGGAAGTCGCGGCCGGTCTGGGCCAAGCCACCGCTCGTGCGGTTCTGCGGTGCAAGCGTCTCCGGGAACCCGGCCAGCGTCACCACCAACAGGACCACGCCGATCACGGCAAGGAACACGAACAGGCCTCGCCAGTCGGTGACCTGCGCGAGTTGCCCGCCCAGCAACGGGCCGACGATCGCCGCGCTGCTGCCCATCACCGTCAGCCGGCCGTAGAACCGGATCAGCCGCGGGCCGGAGTACACGTCACGTCCGGCCGCGGAAGCGATGACGATCCCGACGCCGCCGGCCAGGCCCTGAACGAGCCGGGTGAGCACGAGCAGCTCGATCGTCGGGCTCAACGCACACAGCAGCGACGTGAGAATGTAGGCCACGATCCCGGCGATGAGGATCTTGCGGCGGCCGTACCGGTCGGAGACCGGCCCGGCGATCAGCTGCCCGGCGGCCAGGCCGATCAGGCACGTCGTCATCGTCAGCTGCGCCATCGACGGCACCGCGCCGAGCTCGTCGGTCAGCGCGGGCAGCACCGGCAGGTACAGGTCCATCGAGATCGGCCCGAACACCACCAGGACCACCAGTAACACCGGCAGCAATCGCGGCGCCGAAGCCACCATGCCGGCCGGCTCGCGTCTCGGGACCGTCACCTCACGCACAGGTCTACCCCATCAGTTTCCGCAGTTGAGCGCCGTAGGAGCCGCAGATCCGCGGTCGGCGCCTCACCTATGAAAGCCCGCCGGGTCCGGTGCCTGGGAGGGCTTGTCAGGACCCCCCAGCCCGCACGGGTGAGGGGTCCTGACAAGCCCTCCCAGCCTCAGCCCCGGGCGAGGTTCGATGGACGGGCAGGCAGATCTATCGTCGAAGCTGTGAGGTGAGGCTGTGAGCCACAAAGACGATGTGCGGGAATTCCTGATCTCCCGCCGCGCACACGTGACCCCGGAACAGGCCGGGCTGCCCGACTACGGCGGCGAACGGCGCGTGCCCGGGCTACGGCGTGAAGAAGTCGCAATGCTCGCAGGGGTCAGCATCGACTACTACACCCGCCTGGAACGCGGCAACATCCGCGGCGCCTCCGAAAGCGTGCTCAACGCGATCGCCCGGGCACTACAGCTCGACGACGTGGAACGCGAATACCTGTTCGGTCTGGCCCGCCCCGCGCCCAGCAAAGCCGAGAAACCGGCCTCGAAACCGGCCGGCGCGACAGTGCGGCCGTCGGTACAGCGGGTCCTGGACAACATGGCGGTGCCCGCACTGGTGTTCAACCCACAGCAGGACGTCGTCGCCTCGAACCTAATGGGCCGCGCCTTCTTCTCCCCGGCGTTCGAGGCCGAGCACCCGAACATGTGTCGGTTCTTCTTCCTCGACCCCCGCGCCGAGCAGTTCTGCACCGACCTGCCCCAGGCCCGCAGCATGAACGCCGCGATGCTGCGCTTGCACGCCGGCCGTGACCCGCTCAACAGCGAGCTCACCGCGCTCATCGGTGAGCTGTCGACACTGAGCCCGCAGTTCCGCACCGACTGGGCCGACCACCACGTCCACGAGCACCGCCACGGCCAGAAGGTCTACCGGCACCCCGTGGTCGGGGAAATCGAGATCACCTTCGACGCGTTCGACATGCCCGGCGAGACCGGCCTGATGATCTGCACCTACACCGCCGAGGAAAACAGCCCGTCAGCCGAGCGGATGGCCCTGCTCGCCAGCTGGGCGGCAACCCAGGATTTCAGCATCGACCCCGCCACGGAACCGACAGCAAGCACGGCGCAGAACAGCCGGAACGGCTGATCCCCGAGGTCGCCGACCGCGGCCAGTTCGCACCCATCACGCACGCCACCACCACGCGGGAGCAGCCCTCCCGCCAGTTTGTGCTGCGTCCTGCCCGCCGAAACCCGTCGGTTGCTGGCGACGAAGGAGAATCCGCAATGACCTACCGAGGACCGCTCGCCCTGCTCACCGCGCTTGCGTTGACCGCAGCCGGCTGTGGCAGCGCGGCCGGAGCACCCGAACCGGCCGGACCGGTGGCGACTATCCTCGCACCCAGCGCCGTATCCGGCACCCCGGACCTCGACGCACCGCAGGTGATGGCCGAGGGCCTCGATGTGCCATGGGGCCTGGGCTTCCTACCTGACGGCGACGCACTCATCGGTGAGCGCAACAGCGGCAGGATCCTGAGGCTGACCCCCGGTGCCGGACAGCCGCGGGAGGTGTTCCAGGTACCCGGCGTCACCCCGGCCGGCGAGGGTGGCCTACTGGGCCTGGCAGTCTCACCGGACTTCGCCCGCGACAACCTCGTCTACGTCTACTTCACCGCCGAGAACGACAACCGGATCAGCCGCTTCCGCCTCGATACCGGCAACCTCGAAGTCGTCTTCGACGGCATCACCAAGGGGACCTATCACAACGGCGGGCGCATCGCGTTCGGCCCCGATGGCATGCTCTACGCCGGTGTCGGCGACGCCCAGAACACCGCCACCTCGCAGGATCCGGACAGCGTCAACGGCAAGATCCTGCGACTTACACCCGACGGACAGCCGGCACCCGGCAACCCCACCCCCGGCTCGCCCGTGTTCAGTCTCGGCCACCGCAACGTCCAGGGCCTGGCCTGGGACTCGGCCGGCCGTATGTTCGCCGCCGAGTTCGGCCAGGACGAACTCGACGAGGTGAACCTGATCGAGGCTGGCCACAACTACGGCTGGCCCGACATCGAAGGCGAAGGCGACACCCACGGCGGCCGATACACAAACCCCCTGGTCACCTGGAAGGTCGCCGACGCCTCCCCGTCCGGCATCGCCATCAACGGGGCCACCGCGTATGTCGCCGCGCTCCGCGGACAACGGCTGTGGACACTCCCGCTCAACGGCGCCACAGTCGGTGAGCCGGTCGCCCACCTGCACGAACGGTACGGGCGGCTCCGCACTGTACAGATCGCCGCCGACGGCGCTCTTTGGGCAACCACCTCCAACACCGACGGCATCGGCAACCCGAGCGACGGCGACGACCGCATCCTGCGCTTCCCCGCCCGCTGAACGAGACGTCGTGACGCACAATCCCGCGACCCGGCCAGACCACCTGCGCCGCATACGACGACCTGCTGCCGCCGCCGAGTGGTGGGACAGGGTCTGCCTGAAGTAAACGGTCATACCGCTGCTATTGAAGTCCCGACCCGCCGCACCCCATTGATGTCTCGTGAGACACCGCCGAGTCTGGAGAACGACGGCTTCAGCACCAAGGACGCCACCGTCGGCGTGGACGCGCAGAAGGCGAACTGGAACGAGCAGGCCGCCAAGAAGGCCCAGCAGTACCTGGACTTCAGCTCGTTCTCCCGGGCCGGCCTGATCAAGCAGCTCAAGTACGAGGGTTTCACCACCGCGCAGGCGACGTACGGCGTCAAGAAGGTCGGCCTGTAACCCACGGATCAGATCAACAGCAGGGTCTTACCGACGGCGGTACGGTCCTCGACGGTGGCGTGGGCGGTGGCGGCCTCCTCCAGGGGGAAGGTCTGCCCGATGAGCGGCCGGATCTGTCCGGCCGCCGCCCGCGACATCATCCGCCGCGCCCACCGCCGGACCTGCGGGCCGAAGACGAAGAGCTGTTCGATACCGATCACCGTGACGTCCCCGCGGCTCGCCTCCGCGGCGTTGATCAGTGTGACGGCGCCGCTGGAGGCGCCGTGCACCGAGAACCTGCCGCCGCGGGCCGTCGCCTCGAACACCTCCCGGCCGATCTGCCCGCCGACACCGTCGAACACCACGTCCGGGCCGGTGCCGCCGGTCACGCCGAGCAGGTGAGCGGTCCACCCCGGCACCGAGTAGTCGACCACCTCGTCGGCGCCCAGGTCCCGGACCACGCCGAGTTTCCGGGTGCCGCGGGCCGCGCCGACGACCCGCGCGCCCATCGACCGGGCGAGCTGTACCAGAAGGCTGCCCACCCCGCCCGCGGCCGCCTCGACCAGCACCCGGTCGCCGGGGCGGATCCCGGCATTCTCGATCAGGCCCTCCGCCGTGCTGCCGTCGCTGTAGAGGGTGATCGCCTCCGGTAGGCCGACACCGTCCGGAACCGGGAACAGGTCGTCTGCCCCGGCTACCGCCCGTTCGGCGAATCCGCCGGTCTCGCCGGTGCTCGCCACCACCCGCCGGCCCCGCCACGCCGGATCCACCCGGTCGCCGATCGTGCTCACCCGCCCGGCCACCAGACCACCCGGCACGTACGGCAACCGTGGTGGCTCGTGCCATCGGTCGGTGCCGCGCCGGATCTGGGTCTCGACGAACGAGATGCCCGCCACCTCGACCTCGACCAGCACCTGACCCGGGCCGGCCACCGGATCCGGTGCCTGTCCCGGGACCAGCACCTCGGGGCCACCGAGTCGGGTCGCTCGCACCATTCGCATACCTGCCTCCCTCCGTTCACGCGGCATCATGCAATCTGAAGTTCGATTGAGGTCAATGCCCTGGGGGGTGGGAACGGTCCTGTCCTGCCGCCCGGCATCCTTGACGGTGTGATTCCGGAACCGGACGACCTGCCGCTCGACGTGTTGCTGCGGCTGGCGCTGCGCGAGGTGGAGGACGATGGGGATGCTCCGATGCCGTCGCTGGTCGCGTTGCACCGACGGTCTACCCGGGAGGTTTTCGAGCGTGCTGTCGCGCTCGCCGGTCACCGTGACTCCGCACGGCGTGAACTGGGGGTGCTGATCCTGCGGGAGTTTCCGGCCTTCGCCGCGGAGACGGTCGTGCTGTTGCGGGAGCGGCTCGCGGTGGAGATCGAACCCGTGGTGACACGCTGGATCGTCTCGGGGCTCGGCCGGCATTCTGCTCGGGTGGCGTTACCGCAGGTGGTGGCGCTTGCCGATCATCCGGACGAGCGGGTGCGTTTTCATGTGGCGGCCGCGTTGCCGAGCCTGGTCGACCTCGACCGGGTGGAACCCGAAGCCGTCGAGGCGCTGGTCCGGCTCTGCCACGATGCCGACGCCGACACCCGGTACTACGCGCTGTACGCGGCGACCCGCGAGATCGCCGGGCTGGACGTGGGCCTGGTGACGCGGCTGACTGCTGCACTCGCCGACGACCCCGACGACCAGGTCCGCTCCATGGCGACCCGTCACCACGAGGCGATCCACGAGGTCCGGCGGATGATCGCCGACGACAGCCTGATCGGTCCGGTGCTGGTGACCCTGGCTTGTGAGGGCGACGCCGCGATGCTGGCCGAGCTGCTCCGCCGCCACCTCGACCCGGCGGCCGCAGACGCACTTGCCGAACGACTGGTCACCTGGTGGACCGACCGGGAGAGTCGCGTCGTGTGGGCCTGACCCCACGTCGCGCGGATCAGCGTCCGCGGCGTGTGGGCAGGCCGGCCAGCAGGGCGTCCAGAGCGTCGGTGTCGGCCCAGCCGTTCACCGACACGTCGCCGGATGCGGTCACCGTCACCTCCAGGCGGTCCGGGCCGGACACGTTCCGCAGACGGTCGGTGAGATGCAGGAACTCCTGGTTGGTGGAGCCCAGCCACGGGCGTTCCCGGTCGACGAGATCCTGCCGGAACGGCCCGGCCACCAGCAGATCGGTGTGGTCCAGGAGGGCGGCCACGGCACGGTCGCCGTCCGATGCCCGGGTACGCAGGACCGCGTGCTCGTAACCGGTGAAGGTCATCACCGTGAGCCCGGCCGCCTGGATCCCGGCCGCGACGGCGGCCAGTCCGGCCGGCTGTTCGAACGGTTCACCGCCGAGCAGGGTCACCCCGCTGGTGCCCGCCTCGGTCACCCGGGCGACCAGGTCGGCGGGGTCGATCAGGGTGCCTCCCCGCGTACCGAAGAGGTGGGGGTTGAAACAGCCCGCGCAGCGGATCGTGCAGCCCTGGACCCAGATCGCGCTGCGCTCGCCCGGCCCTTCGGCGGTGGTCCGATCCAGGAACCGGGCCACCCGGACCGCATCCGGCGCCGGTCGCGGTCCGGCACCGGGGTCCGTCTCCGGTGGGCCGTCAGACATCGACGATGCGTCCGAACGGCTGGTTCTGCAGGTGTGGCGGGGGTGGTGGGGGACTGCACGACAACCGTTCCCGGATCGCCACGAACTCGTGCGGGGCCAGGTTCACCGCCGCCGCGAACTCGGCGATCGAATGGAAACCGCCGCGGGCCAGGCGGGCCGAGACGGCTCTGGCGGCGACGTCCGGGCCGATGCCGGGCAGGGCCGAGAACTGCGCCGCGTCCGCGCGGTTGACATCGACGAGCCCGGACGGCCCGGACCGGTCGACCGGGGACGGCGTCGCGGACCGGCCGGCCGGGGGCGGCGTCGCGGGCTGGCCGATCGGGGGCGGCGTCGCGGGCTGCTCACCGAAAGCGGGCATCGGGTCCGGCGGCACCGGTGGCTCGGGTGCGGCGGGAACCGGTGACGGGGCACCGGGGTAGGCCGGCGGCGGCGGGAAAGCCGGCCCGGTGGAGCCGGTGTAAGGCTGCGGCGGGAAAGGGGCCGGCGCGGGCGGTGCCGGGGCCTGCGAGTAGGGCGCGTAGAACTGATCCGGCGGCGGGACCAGACCCTGGACCTGTGGTGGCAGCGGCGCCGGCGGCCCGGCCGGAGCGGGCCACGGCATCGGTTGCTGCTGCAGGTACCACGGCTGCTGAGCGGCCCGCCACCGTAACCAGTCGACGTTGATGATCAGAGCGTGCACCACCGAGGCGATCCAGACGATCAGCACGCCGAACGCCAACAGCCCGGACCACACCGAATCCTTCGGTTGCTCAGGTCCCAGGAAGAAACAGACGTTGCCCACCACGGTGTAGACCAGCCCAAAGATCCACCACATCGGACGCCGGGCCCGGATGCCGACGTAGCAGAACCCGGCCGCGCTCAGGCAGCCGAGACTGAAGATCGGCAGCAGCACCCAGGCGCTGTGCCCGAGCCGCCACCAGATGCTGACCGGGCCGAGCCGGGGCCGGCGTTCCGGTTCAGGCGGGATCCACGTCACGGTTCACCTGCTGATCCGGTACGACCGAGGTCTGGCGTGTGTAGTCGCCGGTGAAGGCGCTGCTCTGCACCTTGCCGTCGATCAGGTCCTCGAGGACGGCGATGTAGTCCAGGCAGTTCTCGCCGAGGATGTCCAGGGTCTCGGCGCTGACCGTGCCGTCGGGGTTGACGGTCACCACGATCCGGGGTCGGTCGGTCATGTCCGTTCCACCTCGAAGACCAGTCGCACGCCGGCGTTGTCGTCGACGGTCTCCGACTCCAGCCGCAGCCCGGCGGCGGGCGCCTGGTCCCGCAGCCGCTCCAGCACGGCCCGCTGCACCCGCCGGCCGTACGCCCCGTCCACCGCGGTGACCAGCTCCATCGCCCGGGCCTGGTCGGCGCCGGTGAAGTGGGCGCCCCAGATCCCCTCGGTGTCGCGGGTGAAGACGGCCTCGACGGCCTCCCACCGCGCGGTGACCCGATCGGTCCCGGACACCACCGCGGCTCCGGTGTCGCGCAGAGCATCGGCCAGCAGAGTGACGTCACGCATCCGGGTGCGGACCTGGCACACCCCGTCGGCGCCCCGGTCGGACGCGGCCTTGACCGCGGCCGCCCCGGCCATCGCCAATGGCACCAGTAGTAGCGAAACACTCACCGGAGACCCCCCTCCGTCGTCGGTGTGCCGACACCCTACCGTCCGCCCAGGTCCCAGTCCTCGGTGCCGGTGGCGGAGACCGCCCTTGTCCGGGCCCATCCGCGCAGCGCGTCGAGCCGCTCGGCCTGGGTGACGCTCAACGGGACGATGCTCATCACCGCCCGGACGAGGTCGTCGCGGCGCACCGGCCGGCGCTCGGAGAACGCGTCGAACAACCCGGCCGTGACGGCCTGTTCGATCTCGGCCCCGGAGTAGCCGTCGGTCAGCCCGGACAGCTCGAGGAGCAACTCGTCGTCGACGGTCAGTTCCCCGGCGGCCCGCGGATGGCGCAGCGCCCGCCACAGGTGCACCCGCCACACCGCGACCCGTTCGGGCCGGCTGGGCAGGTCGACGAAGAACGTCTCGTCGAACCGGCCCTTGCGCAGCAACTCCGGCGGCAGCCCCTCGAAGTCGTTGGCGGTGGCGATCACGAACACCGGATGCCGTTTCTCCTGCATCCAGGTCAGGAACGTGCCGAACACCCGGGAACCGGTGCCGGAGTCGCCGGTCCCGGAGGCGAAACCCTTCTCGATCTCGTCGATCCACAGCACGCAGGGCGCGATCGCCTCGGCGGTGCGCAGCGCGGTGCGCATGTTGTGCTCGCTGGACCCGACCAGGCCGGAGAACACCCGCCCGATGTCCAGGCGCAGCAGCGGCAGGTTCCACACCGTGGCGACGGCTTTCGCGGTCAGCGACTTGCCGCAGCCGGGCACCCCGGTGATCAGCACCCCGCGCGGTGCGGGCAGACCGTAGTCGGCGGCGTCGGCCAGCCACGACCCGTTGCGTTTGACCAGCCAGGCCTTCAACTTCTCCAGCCCGCCGACATCCTCCAGCCTGGTGTCGGTCGAGACGAATTCCAGAAGACCCGATTTGCGTACGGTCTGGCGCTTCTCGTCGTGCACGATGTGCAGGTCGTCGAGGTCCAGGACGGTGCCGTTGACCATGGCCCGGGCGTACGCGTTCTCCGCCTCCTGCATGGTCAGCCCGGCCGCCGCCGTGACGAACCGCTCACGTCCCGCCTCGTCCAGGTCGACCCGCATCCGCCCGCCGGCCGTGTTGGAGCTGATCATCGTCTCCAGCAGGACGCGGCGCTGGATCTCGCCGGGCAGCGGGTAGTCCACGATCGTGACGTCCTTGGCCAGCTCCGCCGGGATCGCCAGCACCGGGGAGAGCAGCACCAGCGTGCGCGGGTGCGGGCCGCTGCGGAACACCTGGACGATGTCACGCAGCAGCCGGACCGGTTCCATGTTCTGCGGGTACTGCCCGTCCTGCAGCAGCGGGTGCAGGTCCCGGAAGACGAAGACGGCCGGCTCCTCGATGCGCTGGATCGCGTTCAGCGCGTCGTTGGGCCGCATGCCGCCGGGGCGCGGCTGGCCGTCCTGGTGGATCAGGCCGCGGGTGGCCGTCCACGTCCAGACTCCGCGGGGGATCCGCACCTGCTCGGGATCGCGGGCGATCACCGCGATCTCGTGCAGGGCGCGCTGCTCCTCGAACGATTCCAGATAGAGGATCGGGAACCGCGCTTTCAGCAGCTGCGCGAACGTCTCGGCGAAGGGCCTGTTCATCAGGTTATTTTCTCAGCTGGCCGTCCCGGTGCCGCGGATCGGCTGGATCGCCGGCCCGGTGCGCTGCAGGACCTGGACACGGCCGGTGGAGTAGACGACCCGGAAGCCCATCTGGTCGAGCTGCTGCATGACCTGCGGGACCTCCTTCTTGCCGATCGGGCAGCTGGGGTTGATCGTGTCGACGATCGCCCAGTCGCCCTTGTCGACGTTCGAGCCGATCAGGGTGACCTCGTTGGTCGGCAGCAGGGGGATCAGCAGGTTGTTGGTGGCCCGTACCGGCACGCCCGGAGGGATCTTGGCCAGCGCCTCCGGGGCTTCGGCGACGAGCGAGGCGTTGTTGAACGGCGCGGCCGTCCCCTGGTGCCACAGCTTGATCGGGTTCTCCCGGACGTCCTGCACCGCGAACCAGACGAAGACCGGCGCCGCGACAGCCGCCATGATCGTCGCAGTGCGCGGAACCCACCGCCGCCGAACCGCCGTTTCCGTTTCCTGTTCCGGTTCCGGTTCCGGCGCATCCGTCTTCTCGGCGTCGGCCGGTGGTTCCGGCACGGCCTTGCGCGGCGCCATCGTCGGATCGGGGGCCGGGCCCAGGCCGCGAACCCGGTCGACCAGGCTTCCGAGGCGGCGGAAACTGTCGGCGACCGCGGCGAACAGGATCGGGATCAGCGGCATGTCGTAGTAGAGCGTCGACGACCACTGGGTGTCCCGGGCCGACAGCATCCGGCTCAGCATGATCGGCACGATCAGCAGCACCAGCGGCGACGCCAGCGCCGCGAACCCGACCGGGATGAGCAGCTGCTCCCAGGTGGTGAGCTTGACCTCGTTGTCCACCATCAGCCCGAGGATCTCCCCGGGGTGCGACAGCATGTACGGGATGCCGGCGAAGATGCCGTCCGCGTGCAGGCTGGCCTGGTAGTCCTTGGCGTAGGTGAAGCCGCCCGGATTCAGGTTCGGGATGATGAACTTCAGCGTCACGATGAACCACAGCGCGCCCCACCCGATCAGGAACGCCCCGTGCCGCCAGCGCCGGTTGAGCAGCGCGTAGGCGCCGAGCATCGCGGCCATCAGCCCGCCGTCCTCCTTGACGGTGACCATCGCCGCGAACAGGATCGTCGCCTGGGTCCAGTGCCCGGCCAGCATCCGTTCCAGCCCCCAGGCCAGGAACAGTGCCCCGAACATGACCTCGTGCACCGGGAACTGGATGGTCCCGAACACCGCGTGGCTGCACAGGTACGCGATCAGCATCACCGAGCCGACGAGGATCCCGTGCCGCCGCCGGAAGATGTGGTAGATCGGCACCCCGGACAGGCAGATCAGCACCACCTGGGCGTAGACCAGGGTGATCGGCGAGTCGTGGATCCACACCAGCGGGGCGAGCAGTGCGAACACCGGGGAGAAGTGGTCGCCGAGCTGCACGTACCCCTTGATCGGCACCATCGGCCATCCGCTGTGTGCCCAGCCCTGCACCGCCTGGTAGAAGATGCCCAGGTCGCAGGCGCCGACGGTGAGGGCCTCGTACTGGGCGCGGGCCCAGGGGGCGAAGAAGTAGATCGCGAGGCCGACGATCCAGCCGCAAGGGGAGAGCAGCGTCCGCCGCACTGTCAGGAGCACGGCCGCACAACCTAGTCGATCGCCCTGCGCAAGGGGAAACCCGCTTGTGACGGCGTGTCGAATCGTGCGGGCATATCACGACCCGCATACCCGTACTGCGATCTATCGACCTCGATGTACTGGTCGGTAACGTCCGATGCCACAGCCGCCGGGGGCGGACGGCTCCTCTTCCACACCGATCGAGAGGAACAGGGGACGTGAAACTCCACCGCACGTCAGCAGCGAGCGCGGGCCTCCTCGCGCTGGGGCTGAGCGCGATCGCCGGCTTCGGCACGCCCGCCACCGCCGCCGAGCCCACCGGCGTCATCCGCGAGGCCGGCTCACCGGACGCCATCGAGGGCAGCTACATCGTCGTCCTCAAGGACAGCGCCACCACGACGGCCGGCACCCTCGCCGGCAAATACGACGGCACCGTCGAAGAGGTCTACACCAAAGCCGTGAAGGGCTTCGAGACGAAGATCGACGCCGCCGACGCCGCGAAACTGGCCGCCGACCCGGTCGTCGACTACGTCGAGCAGAACCAGGTCATCCGCCTGGCCGCCGGCACCCAGACCGGCGCCACCTGGGGCCTGGACCGCATCGACCAGGCCAGCCTGCCGCTGTCCACCACCTACACGTACCCGAACACCGCGTCGAGCGTGCACGCCTACATCATCGACACCGGCATCCTGACCACCCACTCGCAGTTCGGTGGGCGCGCGGTCAGCGGATACGACTTCGTCGACAGCGACAGCAACGCCACCGACTGCAACGGCCACGGCACACACGTCGCCGGGACCGTCGGCGGTTCCACGTACGGCGTGGCCAAGGAAGTGCAGCTCGTCGCGGTCCGGGTCCTCGACTACGAGGGCAGCGGCACCACGGCCGGTGTCATCTCCGGCATCAACTGGGTGACCAGCAACGCGATCAAACCGGCCGTGGCGAACATGAGCCTCGGCGGCAGCGCCAGCACCACCCTCGACACCGCGGTCGCCAACTCGATCGCGGCCGGCATCACCTACGGCGTCGCGGCCGGCAACGACAACGCCAACGCGTCCAGCTACTCCCCGGCGCGTGTCGCCTCGGCCATCACCGTCGGCGCGACCACCAGCACCGACGCCCGGGCCAGCTACTCCAACTACGGCAGCATCCTGGACATCTTCGCGCCTGGTACGTCGATCACCTCCGCCTGGTACACCAGCACCACGGCGACCAGCACCATCAGCGGCACCTCGATGGCCACCCCGCACGTGGTCGGCGCGGCCGCCCTGGTCCTGCAGGACAACCCGTCGTACACCCCGGCCCAGGTCGCCTCGACGCTGACCGGCAACGCGGTCTCCGGCAAGGTCACCAGCCCCGGCACCGGTTCACCGAACCTGCTCCTGCAGGTCGGCACCGGCGGTGGCGGCGGCGAGACCCCGACCGGCTGCACCGGCACCAACAGCACCGCGGTCGCCATCCCGGACGCCGGCTCCGCGGTGACCAGCTCGATCGCCATCTCCGGCTGCGGCCGCTCCGCGTCGTCGACGTCGACGATCGCGGTCAACATCAGCCACACCTACCGCGGCGACCTGACGATCGCGCTGGTCGCGCCGGACGGCACCAGCTACTCGCTGAAGAGCAGCAGCAGCTCGGACAGCACCGACGACGTCAACACGACCTACACGGCGAACCTGTCGAGTGAGGCCGCGGACGGCACGTGGCAGCTCAAGGTCCAGGACGTCTACTCCTCGGACACCGGCACCATCAACTCCTGGACCCTCACGGTCTGACCCGTGGGGTCGGACCGTGAGGTCGGGGGTCGATCCGCATGACCCGCAGCTACGTCTGACCCGCATCGGCGTTCGGGCCCGGGACTCCTCCCGCCGGGCCCGTTCGGCGTGTCCCCGCCCGTGTCGCCGCCCGGGATGCCCGTGTCGCCGGCCGGGACGCCCGTGTCGCCGCCCGAGATGTCAACGTGGGGTTCGGGTGACGTGCGCATGCGGATGACACACTCTGATCATGGGTCTGTTCACATTGCCGGAAGCACGACTCGAACTCGCGAACCTGCGACCCGTCATCGCCGAGATCATCACCCTCCGTGCCGACATGGTGGAACTCTCCGCAGCCCTGGTACCCGGCGGCGAACCCACCGCACTCGGCGGCCTGCCGGAACGCAAATTCGCCGAGGCCCGACTCAACGAACTGATGACCGAGATCCAGCAGACCGGCGCCGAACTCAAGGGCGTCGCCCCGCTGCTCCTCGACTTCCCCGCCGATCTGGACGACGTCCCGGTCCTGCTGTGCTGGCTGGAAGGCGACCCGGACATCACCTGGTACCACCGCGCCGACCTGGGTTTCGGCGGCCGCCGACCACTCCCCGACACGATCTGACCGCGTCTTGCCGCCGGACCCGAATACCGACAACCACATTTTGTACGCCCGGCGAACAGCGCTGCCTCGTCCCCGCGAGGCGGCGACGGCTCAAGGCCGGCAAGGCGACCGCCGGGCCGGATGCGACGGTCACCGCTCAGCGCGTCCCGCAGTCGGCTCGGCGCTCGCCACGGCGCGAACCGCCCGGCGAGCCGGTCGACCTGCAGCAGCTACGTCGCCTGCCGGTCATCGGTCGACGATCGGAGAATGCGGGCTGGTTGCCGCCGGATTCGGTGCGGCGGCTGAGGTCCGGGCGGTGCGTGCCGGCCGGTGACCATCGCGTCCGGCCCGGCGGTCGCCGGACGGTCTCGAGTTTCGCCTGCCTTGCGGGGACGGGCAGCGCTGTTCGCCGGGCGTACCGAAAAAAGGTTGTTGCCGGAAGCGGATCGCGCACCTCGGCCGTCGTGGTGAGGGTCGCGAACCGCTTCCGGTCAGCGGGACAGTGCGGCCAGCTTCTTCGGCTCGGGGCGGCGGATGGTGCAGCGGACCTCGGGCCAGTAGGCGGGGCGTTCGTAGACGAGTTCGAGGCCGTCCTCGGCGTCGATTCTCTCGCCGACCTGGCGGAACCCGAAAGCGGTGGCCAGCGAACGGGAGGCCAGGTTGTCGGGGGCGATGCTGACCCGGACGCGGGTGACGCGGGGATCGCGGATCGCGCGGGAGAGCAGGTCCTCCAGGGCGGTGCGGGCATAACCGTTGCCGCGATGATCGGGGTCGATGCCGTAACCGATCTCGACGACTCCGGAGGAATCCGGCGGGCCGTGGAATCCGGCGGCGCCGACCGCCTTGTTGAGGGAGCCGGCCCAGACCAGACCGGTGACCCAGGACGCGGCGCGCGGATCGGCGTCGCACTGGGCGGCGCGCCTGCGCCAGACCTGGCCGCACTCGGGGCCGAGAAGATATGGGGTGACCGGAACCGGAATGACGGTTGCGGCGGTGGCCGCATCGCCATCGGCGAGCGCGTGGAACGCCGCGGGGGTCAGATGCAGGATGCGAACGTCGGGGTGTGACTGTGGCACCGGGGAAGACTGCCACAATCCCGGCGACTGCGACCCTTCTCATAAGGAGCGTCACAGTCGCCGGAATCACACTTCTCAGACCGTGAGCGTCCAGGTGTTCAGATAGCCGCTGTCGCCCGAGTAATTGTCCTTGACACTCAGGGTCCAGGTGCCGTTCGCGGTCTCGCTCGACAGGTTCGCGGTGTAGGTGGTGTCGACGTTCGCGGCGCTGTCGGCACTGCTCGCCGATGTGAGCACGTAGTAGGTGCCGTCCGGGGCGTAGAGCCAGATCGACAGGTCGCCGCGGAACGGGTGCACGATGTTGACGTAGGCGGTCGACGTCGCCGATGCGGCGCTGCGGGAACAGCCGGCGATGGTGACGGAACTGGTCACCGCGGCGCCGGCGTCCGGAACCGTGACATCGGTGCCGTTACTACCGGTGCAGGTGCCACCGGTGGGCGTCACGGTCGGCGAGGGCGAAACGGTCGGTGACGTGGTCGTCCCGTTGCCGATGACGATCTCCACCGTGACGGTGCTGTTGGTGCACGCCGCGGCATACGTGGTCAGCGCGCTCTTCTCGGCGGTGTCCACGGTCAGGCCCCAGCGGGTCTTCACCGCGGTCCACTCGGTGACGTACCGGCAGCGGACACCGGCCAGTGACGGCACCCACTCGGCCGGGTCCTGATCACTCTTGGACTGGTTGACGTTGTCGGTCACCGCCACCAGTGCGCGGGCGTCACCCAGGTCGTTGGCGTACGCCTCCCGCTGCGCCGACGTCCAGTTGCGCGAGCCGGAGTCCCACGACTCGGCCAGCGGCACCATGTGGTCGATGTCCAGGTCCGACGGGTCGGTCCAGGTCGCGCCGTCGTAGTAGGAGAGCCAGGCCCCGCCGCTGAGCGCGCAGCCCGATCCGACTGCCGGCGCGGTGGTGGCCTCGGCGATCAGCACCTCGTAGCGGGTGTTGCAGCCGTCGCCGTCGGCGTCGATCCAGTGGTTGAACAGGTCACGGTCGTAGCCGGTGCGGACCTCGGTGGCGACCGGGAGGTTCGCGACCATCGTCTGCAACGGCTGCGAGACGGTGGCCGCCGCGGCGGGCCCGGCGGTCAGGATGACGCCGACGAGCCCGCCGGCCAGAGCGGTCGCAGCGGAGGTGACGAGAGCGATGCGTTTCCGGATCATGGGGGTCTCCGGTTCCTCAGGACTGTCGTGAGCTTCACAGTCCTCAGCGCATCGAAGGTTGTAAATGTTACATCCCGGCCGGGTCATCGGGGCCGCGGTATGTCACGGCCACCACGTCCTGTCGTCGCTGACCGAGATACCAGTCACCGGACTCCGCCACGTCGATCGTGTGCCGCAGCAGGCCGGGCGTTCCGGGCGGGAGTTCGGCCAGCACCTCGCCGCGCGGGTCGACGATCATGCTGGGGCAGTGCTGGTCCGGGTGCGGGATGTTCGCGGACAGGACAAAACGCTGGTTCTCGGCGGCCCGGCTGATCAGATGACTGCGCCAGACGCCACGGGGCTCGCGGGGGTTGGCGGCGTTGGTCAGGTAGGCGAAGAACCGGGCACCTGAGGACGCCAGGTGCTGCCACTGTTCCGGGAATCGGATCTCGCGGCAGAGCTGGACGGCGCCTGTCGTTCCCCGTACCCGCGTGGTGGTCAAGGTCTTGCCCGGTTGAAGACGGTCGCGCTCGTTCATCGCGAGATTGATCTTGTGATAGATCCACGGATCGCGATCCGGAGCCAGGTGCAGGGCCGCGTTGGCCCAACCGGACCCGGCCGGGAGCAGGGTGCCGACAAAGACGTCCACCTGCCGTTCCGCGGCGAGCGCGGCGGCCCGCCGGACGGCCTCGGTCACCTCGCCCGGATCCAGCGTGTCCATGGGCGACAGGTCCTCGCCGTAGCCGGAGAGCAGACCCTCCGGGAAGACCACCAGGTCGCCCGGCCGGGTGTCGTCCAGGACCGTCCGGAAGGCCGACAGGTTGGTGGACACGTCCCAGGCCGCCGGAATCTGGGCGATCAAGATATTGAGCAGCACGAACGCAATCTTGTCGTACCCCCGCACTAGCCTTCCGGCACAACGTGAGTCACGGGGAGGAAAGATGCGGAAGTTCGTGCCGCCCGACGAGAGCGCCTGGGGTCTGCCCGCGGCCTGGTGGAAGACAGTGCATCCACGCCGCGGTGGCCGGGCCTCGCCCCTGTCCGGACCGGTCGAGGCCCCGGACGACCTTCCGCCGTACGTTCGGGAGCGGTTCCTGCGACGGGCCGTCATCTTCGACACGTCCCTGCTCGATCGCGGGCTGCGGCACCTCGCGGAGATGAACGGCGATCCGCTCGACGCGGCGGTGGCACTGCTGATCGCCGACGCCGGCCGGTCCTCGATCGAGTCCCACCTGGCCGGTGAGTGGACCGCCCGGTTCGGGATCGAGTTCGTGACCCGCGCTGTCGCCGAGGCGTTCCGGCTCGTCGACTCCGGCGCCCTGTGGCGCGTCGACCCGGACGCCACAGAGACCCACGAGCGGCTGTGGCGCGCCGAGGAGCTGGAGCGGGCCTACGCGTTCGCCCGCACCGTCCGGCGCGAGCTGGCGAGTGCCTCGGACGACGACTACCGGGCGGCCACCGAGGTCATCGAGCGCTACCGCACCTGGCCGGCGGGCCGGATCATCGCGTCCTACCTGAGCCCGACCCGCACCGACTGGGTCGACGCCGACTGCGCGGCGATGGCCCACTGGCGGTTCGAGGGCCGCGCCGGATGGGAGTTGGGCGACCACCGGCACCTCAGCGGGCTACTCGTCATGGCCGCGAGCCGTCCCGAGCACCTCGACCAACTGCGCGGAGCGGTCACCCTGGCGGTCCTCGGCCACCAGGATCCCGGAGTGGTCGCCACGATCCTCGACGGTGTCGGCCCGGCCGCCACGGCGATGCTGGCCGACCCGTTCTACCGGGAGTTGCTGTGGCTGAGTGACGGCAGCCCGGCCAACCGCCACCGCCTCCGCCCGCAGGTTCTCCGGGTCTTCGGCGCCACCCCCGACGACGACGCCCTCCGGATCCTGTTGCGGGACACCTTGGACGACGAGCACCGCCGTCCCGGCCAGCTGCTCAGGACCAAAGCGCTGACCCGGTACCCGGTCCGTGCTCTGCGGATGCTGGCCGAACGGGACGACCCGATCTCCCGGGACCTATTCGGCGGTCTCGTCCTGACCGAACCACGGCTGGTGCTGCACCTGCCCCCGGAGATCCGGGAACGGGCCGCGGAGGTGCTGTCGAGTGGTGGCGCCGGCATCGGCACCGGCTGGGCGGCGATCATCGACACCAACGACCGGCGGCGGCCGCTGGACAGCGCCGACGACGTGAAACAGGCCGTCGGGGCGCTGGCCGAGATCCCCACCGCCGAAGCGTTCGGCCTGCTCGTCGACCGGGTCGATCGGCGGTACTTCCGGCCCGCGCTGCTGGCCGCCGCCAAACGTGACCCCGCCCTCGCCGCCCAGGTCCTGGCCGACCGCGCCCAGGATTCCGGCACTCCGGATCCCACGATCGCCGAACTGCTGCGCGACCACCTGCTCGCCTATCCGGGCTGCGGCACGGGCCTCGACTCGCCGGTTCTGGCCGTGACCGGCGGACCGGAACCGGTTGATCCTGTCGTTTTCGACCGGGAGCCGGAGCGGCGGGTCCTGCTGCCGGTCTGGCTGATACCCGCCAAGCTGCCCGCGGTCACGGTCCGGGACTCCGGCGTACCCCTCACCCCGAGGGCGGTGCGTCGGCTCTGCGAGTTCGTCGCCCTGTCGAAGCTCACCGTTGCGCGCCCGGAGATCGCCGAGGTTCTCGACGTCTGCGATCGGGGCGACCTGGCCGCGCTGGCCTGGGCGATCTTCGAACAGTGGCGGGCCGCCGGCTACCCGCCGCGCAGCCCGCTCGCCATGGCCGGGCTCGCCGCGTTCGGGGACGACACCACGGTTCCGGCGCTGACCGCCCTCTTCCCGGACTGGGTGACCACCGCCGGCCGGATCCTCACCGGCATGGACGTGCTCGCCGCCATCGGCAGCGACCTCGCCCTCACCCACCTGTACCGCCTCAGCCGTAAGGCCAGGACCGCCGGGATCCGCGGACAGGCCGAGGAACGGCTCGGTACGGTCGCCGTGGACCGGGGCCTGCGACCGGACGAGCTGGCCGACCGCATCGTCCCCGACCTCGGGCTGGACGCCGACGGGCGGGCCCGGCTCGACTACGGCCCACGGCAGTTCACCGTCGGCTTCGACGAGCAGTTGCAGCCCTGGGTGGCCGACGCGGACGGGCGGCGGCTGGCCCGGCTTCCGCGGCCGTCCACCGGGGACGACCCGGAACTCGCCCCGGCCGCCCAGCGCCGGTTCATCGAGATGCGCAAGGAGGCCCGGGCGGTGACCGGCGACCGGATCAGGGCCGTCGAGACCGCCATGGCCACCGGCCGCCGCTGGACCGTCGCCGAGTTCCGGGCCTTCTTCCTGGAGCATCCGCTGATGTGGCACCTGGCGCATCGTCTGCTGTGGGTGGCGTACCCGCCCGGGACGGCGCCGGACGGTGTCGTCTTCCGGGTCGCCGAGGACCGGACGTTCGCCGACATCGACGACAAGAGCTGGGAGCTGCCCGACGACGCGGTGGTCGGGGTGGCGCATCCGTGGCACTTCGCCGACGACCGGCGGGCCTGGGGGCAGGTGTTCCTCGACTACGCGATCATTCAGCCGTTCCCGCAGATCGAGCGGGAGCTGATCGCCCCCTCGGACGTGGATCCGGCGGCCATGACCGGGGCGGCGATCGACGGGCGGAAGCTGTTCGTGCTCACCTCCCGGGGCTGGCGGTTCGGTGGGCATCACGCCTCGGTGGTGCGGGACTGGCCGCCGGCCTCCGCGCAGATCTCGTTCACGCCCGGCTACCACTGGCAGGACGGTGACGCGGAGAAGACGCTGACCGGGGTGTCCGGGCTCGACGGGCTCGATCCGATCGGATACTCGGAGGTGATCCGCGACCTGCGATACCTCACGACGTGAGCCGGGGACGGCATCTAGGATCCTGGCGTGACATCGCGGGAGACGGCACTGGCCACCATGACGGAGCGGTTTCCGCTGGTCGCGGAGCGGGTTCGGGAGGTTTACGGGCTGCGCCTGCCCGGGCATACGGCGGTGTTCGCGGCACTGTGGGCCAGTGACTCGGCGGCCGTCGCCGAGCTGATGCACTCACCGTGGGGTGTCACCGACTACTTCCGGGACGGCGGGCTCGACCTGATCGGGCGCGACGGGCTGGACGAGCGGCTGCACGCCCGGTTCCGGCGCGATCCGGCCGAGTTCGTGACCGTGATGGGCGGCGGCAGCGACGGACTGCACTACGGGCTCTGGTACGACGATCCCGCCGAGCTGCCGACCGTCATCGCCCACAACTTCGCCCGGGACTCGGCCGAGACGTGGGTATCGGCCCCGCCGAGCCTGCTCGGTGTGCTTCGCGAGGAGGTCGAGAGCTTCCTGCGTGACTACGGCGACGAGGAGGAGGACGCGCGACGGGTGGATCCGCTGCTCGAAGCGTTGAACTGGTACTCGGCCGCCGACCAGGAGGCGCTCGACCGGGACGGTGCGCCGCGGTGGGCGGGGGAGCGCCGGTCGTCCACGGCGGTGTCGCTCTTCCCGGTCCTGCCGGCGTCGGCGGGTGACCCGCAGCTGGCCGTCTCCGACGCCCGGCTCGCCGCCTATCGGGGCGATCCGGCCCGCACCGCCGAGTGGATCGAGTCGGCCCGGCAGGAGCTGGCCGCGGGCCGGCCGGCCCTGGCTCTCGCCGTGGGCGGCGAACTCCACTGGTTCGACCACGACGACTACCGCGAAGCCGGGGTGGAACTGCTGGTCGGCGGCTATCGGGCGGTGGGGCGGGACGCGCTGGCCGAGATCGCGGCCGTGCACGCCGCCCATCGTGATCTTCCTTGGGTGCAGGTCCTCATCGCGCCTTGACGGCGGTCGGCCGGCTGGGGTGTTGTTTTGCGGGCGGCCTCTCGTCACAGGCCGAGCGCGGTGGTGGCCCAGTGGTAGCGGGCTGCCTCCTCCTCGACCTCGGCGGCGGGGATCTGGTTGGTGGTGGCCATCCGGAACAGCAGTGCCCTGGCCACCGCGGAGACCGGGACTTCCAGGCGGGCCGGGAGGTCGGCCGGTGCGTCGTGCCAGCACAGGGCGTCGGCCACGATCATCCCTTCGGCGAACGAGACCGGGCGCCAGTACGGGGACACGTCGATCACGACCGGCGGCAGGAGCGGTGCGAACAGGATGTTTCCGGCCAGATCCGCGTGGACGATCTGGGCGGGTTCCCGCAGGTCGGCCGGGCTCAGGCCGCGGCGCAACCGTGCCGCCAGCGGAGCGAACTCCGGCCGGAACCGGGCGTCCACCTCCACGGCCGTCGCTGTGTCGGATCCCGGTGCCGCCACCGCCGTCGTGTGGGCGCTGGTTGCCGCCTCTGATGTCGGCTCGGGTGGTGTCGACCAGGCCCAGCGGTCGGCTATCGCCCAACGATCCTGGCGGGTGTCGATGAACGGTGGGCGGTTCAGGTGGGCCACCGCGCGGTGGAAGGCCCGAGCAGCCAGAAGGATCTCGGCCCAGACGTGGACGTCCGTGAAGTTCGGGGTCGTGCCCTCCAGCCAGGTGGTGGCCGACCAGCCGTCGTGGCTCCATGCGCCGGTCACGGTCGGGGCCTGGGACACCAGGCGGAAACCGGTTCGGGGAATCGTGGCCAGGGTCTCGCCGAGCCAGTCCTGGAGCGGGCCCGCTTCCGGTTTGAACACCAGGCCGCCGGCGCGCCAGGAGGTCCCCTGACCGCCGGGTAGCCGCCGGGCCGGTTCGTCGACGCCGAACGCCTGAAGGACCGCGACGGGCGGCTCACCGGAACGCTCGACCGGGAAGGTGATGGGATCCACCGTCTGATGCAACTCTTCGTCGGCTGGCCGCGCGAGCACCAGTGATGGTCGTTCCCCGCGGGCGTCCGGCTCGCGGTGGTCATTCCGCGCGGGCATCCACTCGCGATGGCTCTTCCGTGCGGGTGGACGGCTCGCGGTGGTTGTTTCGTGCGGGTGGACGGCTCGTGGTTGTCGATTCTGCGCGGGTGGGCGCTTCGCGACAATCGATTTGCGACCGTGGTGGGCTGTGAAGCCGTGCACTTCGTCTTGCCCGGGTGGCAGGGTGGGCGTTGGATCGAGTCATGGCGATGATTGCTTACGGGGACGCGGACGCGGCGGCGTTCGCGGGGGAGCGGCACCTCGGCGACGACGGGCTGTCGGCCTGGCGTTCGGCTGTCGGGCGGTTCGTGCGGCCGGGCGGGCGGATTCTGGACCTCGGCGCCGGGACCGGGAGCTGGGCCCGGAGTTTCCGCAGCTGGTGGCCGGAGACCGAGGTCGTCGCGGTGGAACCGGCCGTGGCCATGCGGGACCGCGCCGTCTTCGAACCGGTCGTCGCCGGCGACGCGGCGGACATCCCCCTGCCGGACGGGAGCGTCGACGTCGTCTGGATGTCCACGGTGATCCATCACGTTCCGGATCTGCGGGCGGCAGCCGTGGAGATCCGGCGGGTTCTCGCACCGGGCGGTGTGGTGCTGGTCCGTGGTGTCTTCCGGGGGCGGCACCAGGGGATCAACCAGTTCCGGTTCTTCCGCGAGGCGGTGGCGGTGCTCGACGGGTACCCCAGTGTCGACGAGGTCGTGGACGCCGGGTTCACCCTGGTCGCGCTGGAATCCGTGTCGCAGGTCAGCGCGCCGTCGGTACGGGCGGCGTTCGACGGACTGATCCGGGAGGCGCACACCCCGTTGCAGTTGATCAGCGATGAGGCGTACGCCGCAGGGGTGGAGAGAATGCGCATCGCCGCCGACGAGGAGACCGGCCCGATGATCGACGTCCTTGATCTGCTGGTCCTGCGTTGACCGGAACGGCTGTGGTCACCGGAGCGAGCCGCGGCTTCGGGCGGGCCCTCGCTCTCGAACTCGCCGGCCGCGGGTGGGACGTCATCGCCGGTGTCCGGGACGGATCACTCGATCATCCGAGGATCCGCACCGTCGTCCTCGACGTCCGGGAACCGGTCGACGACACGTTGTTCGGGGACGGGCCGATCGACGTGCTCGTCAACAACGCGGGTGTCGGCGCGCCGGCCGACCCGATCGAGACGGCCGACCCGGCCGCCGTCCTGAACGCGGTGGACGTCAACGTCGCCGGGCCGATGCGGCTGGTCCAGGCGCTGCTGCCGCGGTTGGAGAAAGCGCCCGATCCGCTGATCGTCAACCTCACGTCCCGGCTGGGTTCGCTGAACGCCCAGGCCGAGGGTAGGTTCGCGGACCGGCGGACCAGCTACGCCTACAAGATCTCGAAGGCCGCCCAGAACATGCTGACGATCTCGCTCGCCCAGGAACTGGCCGGGCGGGTTCGCTGCTGGGCGGTGCATCCGGGGGCGCTCACCACGGCGATGGCCTCGATCGACGCCCGGACCGCACCGGAGGAGGCGGCCGTCCGGCTGGCCGATCTGATCGAGAAGGGCGGCCCGCCGTCACCGAGTTTCCTCTCCCTGGACGGCCCGGACCTGAGCTGGTGACGGCCTGAG
>NZ_BOMG01000082.1 GCF_016862075.1 Actinoplanes couchii
CCCCCCCCGGACGGCGCCGAGGTGGTCCGGCGGATCGAGTCCGGCGTGACGCCGCAGGACGCCGCCGACTGGTATTTCCGGGAGTACGGCGAGCGGCTGGACATCGAGCACATCGTGGGCGCGCTGGATGAGCTCGGGTTCGTGCGCGCCGCTGGTGACATCGGGACCGTGCCGGTGCGCGGCCGTCGCCTGGGTGCGGCGCTGTTCTCGCCGGTCGCCTGGGCCGGTTACGCCGCGCTGGTCGTCTGGGCGGTGGTGGCCGCGATCCGTTCGCCGGATCTGGTGCCGACTTATCAGGCAGAGCGGGTTGCCGGCGCTGAGCTGATGCAGCATCCGCCGCCGCCCGGGCGGCTCGGCGGGCAGGAGGCCGGCGACGTCGTCGGCGTTCAACGGGCGCAGCGGTAGCGTCGTCACCGGGACGGGCAGATGGGCGAGCGCGTCGGCGAGCCGGGGCGGGCACTGCCCGGAGCGGAAGGCAAGGACCGCGGTCACCGGGCCGTGCGGCGGGTGCCGGAGCACGTAGGCGAGCAGGTCGTCGGACGCGTCATCGGCCCAGTGCACGTCGTCGAGGATCAGCACGATGCCGGTCCGGCGGGCCAGCGTGGCAAACAGGCCGCGCACCCGCCGATGATGCCGGTGGCGACCGTGGCGCGGCAGCTGCGGCGCGGACAGCGTGTCGAAGAGGGCGTCAAGGTCGCCGTGGTCGTCCGGCGCGGCCGAGGCCGCGTCGAGCACGATGCCGTACGGGACCGTACGCTCGAACTCGGTGGCCCGGCCGGTCAGCACCAGCTGTCCCCGGGCGGCCGCCAGCCGGGCGAACTCGGTGATCAGGCGGCTCTTGCCGATGCCCGGCTCGCCGTGCACGACCGCGTACCGTCCGGCCGGTTCCGGCGTGTCGAGGAGCGCGGCGAGCCGGGCGATCTCGGCGGTGCGGCCGATCAGCGGCCGAGCGGCAACGGGCGATGGGGGGCCGGGCACGACGTTCCCCCCGCAGCTCGGTGACTTTTGGTATCCGTGAGATAACAGTGGGTTTGGTTTGGGCGCCAGGCCGCGGCGTAGCATTTATGTTGAATGAGACTTCTGTTGACAGAATGATGTCGATCGATTAAATGCCTGCCGGTAGAACGCCGATCGGCGCTGGTCAGCGGGCGATGCGGTGATTCGTGTAGACCTTTATGGTATGAGGTGCGATGCCTGCTTTGTCGGCGATTACGAATGCCCGGCCCGTGCGTCCAGTGACTAATGCGGACCGATGCCAACGCTCCCGATAACCGGCACCATCCGCTCGGGCCCGGCTCCCGCGGGTGGCCGAGCGCGGGGAACAGTTACTCGGCCTCCGTCCACGCGGTCCGCCCGGCTATAGCTTGGCACCGCAGTCAATGCGAACTACGGCTACGACAACGCCAACCCCATGGTCTTCATCGGCCCTTACGGCACCCGGGTCATCAGCCTCAACGACATCCACGACTTCGCCGACACCGTCAGCGCCGTCGCCGGAGGCGCAGCGCTCCTACTCACCGCCGCCGGAGTCGGCAGCGCCCGCAGCAGGCGTACTCGGCGCAGTGGCGCTCGTAGGAGGTGTCGTTACCGCCGCGACATCCGTCGCATCGGCGTACACCACCTGTACCGCAGGAGGCAAAGGATCCTGTTCCGACGCCATCATCACCGCATCCCTCGACACCGCCGCAGCCTTTTCCCGGTCAGGTACGCCGCCTGCGAGATCAACGCAGCACGCCCCACCCGAACAGCTGCCGGACGCTTTTTCAACAGCTTCTCCGGCGATGGGCGAACTGCGTGATGGTGTATCGATGCGAAGCTCGCTGAGATCACCTCACTGCCAGCGTGCCGGAACTCGCATGCCTGGACGGTGCCGGCCAGCCGTTACGGCCGGAGCTGACCGAGTCGGCAGCGACGGCCTGAACCTGCCACGACTCCGATCTTGTATCTATAATGAGAGCCGACCGGCATCGGGATCGTCCCCACCCCGCCTGTGACTTGAAACACGTGCCTCCGGGGGTGGGGCAGCGTCGGTTGATCGCGTGGTGATCCGGTGGTGATCGAACGTAAGAGCACGACCCAGCACGACGAAACCTTATGCAACACGTTGGCGGTATCGAGCCGCGATCGCGGATATGACTTGCTTGACGCGGCGCGCGGAACCCGCATGACGCAGCAACACGCGCTAACACGAACTTGATATGTGGCAATACGGCCGCGCCTGCGGGTCCTCGAATCACTCTTCGCGTAGAGCATGTAACTACGGATCAGAAGGTTAGGGGTTCGAGTCCCTTCGGGCGCACAAGCATTAAAGGCTGTGATCTGCGGAAACGCGGTCACGGCCTTTTTGCTTTCTCAGGTCCGACTCTGACTGTCCCGCATGATGGGACCGTGGTGATCGGATGGTGATCGCGTGTCGCAGGCGTGTCGATCCCTTTTGGAATTCGTCCGATCGGGCTTTGAATCCATCAATCCTGTGGGGGCATGATGAGCGCCGGAGCCGTGGGCGCGGGAATGCCGACCCAGGTGACTCTGGACGACCTCGCCATGATGGCGGCGACCGATGAGAACCATCGCTACGAGCTGAGCTCCGAGGGCGTGCTGTCCGTCGGGCCATCCGCGGATCCCGAACACGCGCTGCTCGTGTCATGCATGTTCGCCTGGTTCCTGACCAACGGCTACGGCCCGGAGCAGGTGGTTACCGACTGCGGCATCGACGTCGGCGGTGGCCGAGTTCCGGATCTGACGGTCTGGGCTGACGGTATGCCGCCGCGGCCGGCCCGGTCGAGCTATGCCGGCGTGGCGGGTCTGCTGCTCGCCGTCGAGGTGGTTTCCCGAGGCTCCGAGATCGTCGATCGCGTGATCAAGAAGGTGGAGTACGCGAAGGCCGGCATCCCGCGCTACTGGATCATCGAGCGCGACACCGTCGTCACCGTGCACCGCCACGTCCTCAACATCGATACCGGAGAGTATGAGTCTGACGAGAACGGCCCACAGCCGATCACCTGGCTCCTGACCACGGTGCCCGAACTTTCCTGATCTTCGAGGGCGGCGCCGGTGCCCGGCCTGCGACTCGTGCGGGTCGTGCTGGTGGCGGGAGAACGCCGTGGTGATTTTCTCCCGTACCTTGCGGTTACCTATACGCCACCCGGGCGCGAAACGGCCCGAGCTGTCAGATGAGGCGGCGCTGGTCGTGCTCCTGGAAGTGGTCGAGTCGGTCGAGCGGGGACTTGATGAGGTATCCGGCCGGATGCGAGAGACCCTGACAGCCATCCATGCCGGGCGGGCGGCCCGACTCCGCTGACCGCCGCACCGGCGGCTCCCCCCATCGTGCCGCATTGCCGTCCGGCCTGGTGGATGTGGTTTCGGGGCGATGAATAGTGTGGCGGTGCCGGAGAACCTGATGCCCTTGATCTGCTCGCCGTGGCTCTACCTGATCGTCTTCGCCATGGTCACTGTCGACGGGTTCCTGCCGATTGTTCCGTCCGAGGCCGTGGTGATCGCGGTGAGCGCGCTGTCGGCCACCGGATCGCCGAACCTCGTCGCGTTGATCGCCGCCACAATCGCCGGGGGGATCGCCGGTGACCGGATCGCCTACCTGCTCGGGCTGAAGGCCGGCCACCGCGTGACGACCGGCAAACTGGCCGTGGCCAGGGACAAGGCGGGCAAGGCATTGCTGCGGTACGGCGCCGTAGCGATCCTGGTCGGGCGGTTCCTTCCGGGCGGGCGTGCGGCGACCACCTGGACGTCCGGGTCGGTGGCGCTGCCGTTGAGCCGATTCGGTCTGGTCAGCGTGCTGGCAAGTGTGGCTTGGGCGGCTTACATGATCAGTCTCGGCCGTGTGGGTGGTTCGGTGTTCGCCGACATGCCACTTCTGGGAGCCGCGATCGGTCTGGCCCTCGGTACGGTTCTGACCGCCGTTTACGGGCTCGTGGAGAAGCGTCGAAGCCCATCCGGCCCGGCGGATGCCGGCGCCGCTGCGCCGCGGTATCGGGAGGCGTCTTCGGACGCCCGGCCACTGGCTGGCCAATCAGTCGGATAGGTCACTCGATGTGACGACGTCCATTCCTCATGCTGTCGGGTGATAGTCATCAAGGACGAATCCGGGGAACGATCTCCGAACGGACTCTATGTATAGACCGCCCTAAAATTGCGCAAGCATCCTCGGTGAGAGTTCGCCGATTAGTGGGCCGACAGCTCCATGATGGAGGTGGTACGGTGATCGATCTCAGCCGGGCAGTCGTCTCGCTTGGCTGACGAGATCTCATCCAGCCTCCCGGTCGTGGGGCAAAAGTCTGTTTCGGTCCGAAACCTACTCAGGCAGACAAGGTGAACAGTGGAGGAACCTCCGGGAAACTGAAGGATGTGTCACAGTAAATATAGATTGATTGCGTTGCGTTGCCCTGCATATGATTCGCTCATCGACCGGCATAAATCTGCCAGAAAAATGGGGAATTCTCAATGAGTCGCAAAATTCATGCTGCGCGTCTATTCGCCGTTCTGGCGGTCGCGTCAACGGGATCGTCGCCGAGGTCAGCCTGAGCCCGGCCAGTCCCGCATTTGCTTACACCAGGCACGACGGAAACTGTGAGGGCGGGGAAGTCTGTCTCTGGAAGGGCTCTGGTTACACGGGCTGCGAGGACAACTACGGCGGCAACGTCAGCAACTACGCGGGTCGCTACTACGTCGACTGCGCCTCCACGATCCTCAACGACTCCGTCCGCTCCCTGAACAACTACGGAACCTTCTACGACGTCACCGTCTACGAGAACTCCGGGTACAAGGGAGCCGAGATCACCACTGCCGCCGGCAGCAGCCGTGGGGCGAGCCTCGGCGTTCTGCGGGAGGAAATCAGCTCTCACTACTGGTGAGCTGATTCGCTGAGTTAGTTTCTTGAGCCTCCGAGGTGGCGCGAGCGCCTCGGAGGCTCGTTTCCAGGAAAAGGATCGATATGGATTGGCCCATCTGGCGGGTCGGCGCAATGCTGACGGCGGCGATGCTCCTGACGGCCGGTTGTGATGCGGGAACCGAGTCGGCCTCCGGCTCGGAACCTGCCGTGCAGCCCACGACGGTGGTGGATGTGCGCACCCTGACGTTGCCGCTGGACCCCTATCGGCCGGACCGTAAGCAGGAGCGCCAGCTGGAGTACGGCAGGATGCTCCTCGCACTGAAGTGCCTACGGCAGTACGGATTCGACGTCAGTGCGCCGCCGATCGCCAAACCCTTCGCTCTCGCCGTCAACGAGCGGCGGTACGGCGTGACCAGCGAGGCCGAGGTTGCGGTGTACGGCTACCGCCCGCCGTTCGAGGACGGTGAGCGGCCGGAGGAGCCGGAAATGAGCAAGGCGGCGTTGTCGGTGCTCACCGGCAAGGACGTGCAGATCGCGGATGTGCCGGAGGGCGGTTGCCGAGGGCAGGCCAACCGGGAACTCTCCGACGGCCTGGACCCCGATGCGGTCGATTGGGATCTCGCCCAGATGCTCAGTGCCAAATCGCTCAAGCAATCGGAAGCGGACAGTCGTGTGCAGGCCGTTTTCGGGAAGTGGAGCGAATGCATGAAGCGTTCCGGCTATTCGTACAAGAATCCGGACGCCGTGGACGATGATCCGGTGATGAACTCCGGGTCGTTGACCGAGCAGGAGATCAAGACTGCCGTCGCGGACGTGAAATGCAAAAAGGAAGTCGACTTGATCGACACCTGGGTCGCGGTCGACGTCGCCTATCAGAATCAATTCCTTGAGAAGAACGAAGAAGGCCTGGCTGCGTTGAAGGCTCAGTTGGACACCCGCCTTCGCGTAGCAGCCGCCGTGGTGAGTGGAAAATGAACCGAAAAATCATCGCTTCGCTTGTCTCCGGCGTTGCCGCTGTGATGTTCCTGGCGGCCTGCACGGCGAACGAGTCGCCGTCGGCTGACACCGCCCCCGCGGTTCCGGTGCCCGGGCGCGGATTGATTTCGGCGGAAGGCGAACTCGTCAAGAGCTATGCGTCCTGCCTCCGTACCAAAGGCGCAGAGGTGACCGATGTCATCGGCGTCTACGTGGTCGCGAAAAAGGGGTCGGGCGACGGTCTCAAGAAGGCCGACGACGCCTGCCAGGACGAGCGGACGGCTCTCTACAAGAGCCTGGAGGACGGACACGACGTTCTCGACGACGACGGCAACCGCTTCTGGTACTTCGTACGCGGTTGTATGGAGACCGGACTCGCGAGCTATCCGCGAGTCGCGGAAGACCTGCTGGTCGTCGCCGATGGTGACGAGCAGTACGCAAAGGACTTCCGTGAGTGTGTCGAGATCGCACGCGGATGGCCAGGGGAGACGCCCGGTCCCGGACAGTCGGAATGGCCGGTCTATCCGTCGAGGTCCGCCAAAGGCACACCGGGATGAGTGACGCCTCCCGGACGGGTGTCTCGTCTCGGCGCACATGGCTGTTGATCGCCGTTCCGGCGGTCGCAGTGATCATGGGTGGTGGAGGCCTGCTCGCCTCCGCGTTCATCCGTTCACCGGAGGAGCAGCGTGCGGACGCTGCTCCTCCGGTCGCTACCGTATTGACGGCACCGGTGGAGCGCCGGGTGCTCACCAGCACGCTCGTCACCCGAGGCACCGTGGTCGCCGCCAACCAGGTGACCATCACCCCGGTCGTCGAGGAAGCAGCAGCGCAGGTGGTGACCGCGCTGCATGTCAAAGCCGGCGATGTCGTCCGGAAGGGGCAGGTGCTCGCCGCTGTCGCCGGTCGGCCGCTGATCGTTCTTCCGGGAAGATTGCCGGCTTATCGGGATCTCAAGCCGGGCGACAGCGGTTCCGACATCAGTCAGTTGCAGAAGGCGTTCCGAACTCTCGGGTTGTACCGCGGTGGGGACGACAGCGGATACTTCGGGTCCGCAACCAAGAGCGCCGTGAGCAAGCTCTATTCCAACAGCGGATACGACGCGCTACGCACTGACGGCGCCGACGGACGGACCGATGCGAGCGCCATCGCCGGCGCCGAGGACGCGGTGGACGAGGCCGAGGACGCCATAGCCGATGTCAATGCTCAGCTGGCCGCCTCCGGCATCACCGCGACCGAGCGAGCTACGCTCAAACGGCAGAAGGCACGTCTGGTCAAACAGCTCCAACGAGCGCGGGATGCGCACCGGCTGCTGATCGCCACCACTGGACCGTTGCTGCCGCACAGTGAGTACGTGTTCGTGTCGGCTCTACCCTCCCGGGTGGCAGCTGTCTCCGCGAAGGTCGGCGAGACCGTACCGGACCCCTTTCTCACGCTGGCCGTGGGGAAGTTGGCGGTGTCGGTGAAGATTCGACCCGACCAGGTCGATCTTGTTCGTGCCGGCATGGAGGTGGAGTTGGCGTCGGAGACCTTGGGCAAGGAGGCCAAGGGAACGGTGGGCAGTGTCGGCTCACTGGTCAGCGACCCGAAAGGCGTGGAACCCGCCCACCACTTGATGAGGGTGGACGTCGAGGGAACACTCGACGCGTCCTGGGCCGACCTCGAGGTCCGGGTCCGCGTGGTGTCGGCGGAGACCGAGGACGAAGTGATCGTCGTGCCGGTGTCGGCGGTGTCCTCCGGCGCGGATGGAAGGACCACGGTTTCGGTCCTCGCCAAAAACGGCACGGTGACTCGGGTGGAAGTACGAGCCGGCATGTCCGGTGACGGATATGTCGAAGTCGAACCACTTTCGGGCACTCTGTCGGAGCAGGACGAGGTCGTGGTGGGCAAATCCTGATGGACCCCGTCATCACACTGGACGACGTGGGCCTGACCTATCCCGGCCCGCCACCGGTTCGCGCTCTATACGGCGTCGAACTCGAGGTGCAGCGGGGCGAGTACGTCGGTGTGGTCGGTCCGTCCGGATCCGGCAAGTCCACCTTCCTCAACGTCGTCGGCCTCCTCGACCGCCCGACCCACGGCACCTATCTTCTCGATGGCGTCGACGTCTCCACGATCAGCGAGCGTGACCGGACAGCACTTCGTGGCCAGCGCATCGGATTCGTCTTTCAAGCCTTTCACCTCATGCCGTACCGCAACGCCGTGGAGAACGTCGCGTTGGCCACCCTCTATGCGGGCGTCCGCAGAAAGGCTCGGCTGGCAGCGGCGCGGGATGCCCTCGACCGTGTCGGGTTGGCGCATCGGGCTCACGCGCTGACGAACATGCTCTCCGGCGGAGAACGGCAACGGGTGGCCATCGCACGAGCGATCCTTCACCGGCCGAGCCTGCTGCTGTGCGACGAACCCACCGGAAACCTGGACAGCGACAACGCCGCGGCGGTGCTGACCCTCTTGGATCAACTCCACCGTGACGGAATGACGATCATGGTCATCACCCATGACTCCACGGTGGCGGCCCGCGCCGAGCGACTGGTGACGATCCGGGACGGTGCGCTGTGCTGATCCAGCCGTCGCGATTTCGGCTGCGTGATGTCGTCGAGGAATCCATCGCCGGTCTGCTGCAACGACCAATGCGATCCGCTCTGACGATGCTCGGCACCATGCTCGGTGTCGGATCCTTCGTGGCGGTTCTCGGCCTTACCGCCTCCGCGGGCGGCCAGATCGACAAGAGGTTCACCGAGATCGCTGCGACCGAGGTGACGGTCGCGGACATCGGCGTCGTGGGTGCCGCCGACAAGGCGATGTCGTTCCCCGGCGACGCGTCGGACCGGGTCGAGGCGATCAACGGTGTGGTCCACGCCGGCCGGTGGTGGCAGGTCCCGTTGGAGGATCCGACCGTGAGCAGCGCGCTCGGCCTGGACTCCGACAGCGGTGATATCCAGATTCTTGCGATGGATCCGTCGACGATCGATGCGACGCGTCCTGTTCTGGGCCTGGGCCGGACATTCGACGCGTTTCATGTCGGTCGGCACGAGAAAGTCGCGCTACTGGGCTCGGTAGCCGCCGCGAATCTCGGGATCACACGGCTTGACGGGAACCCTGCTGTCTTCATCGACGGAACACCCTTCACCGTGCTGGGAATCGTCGACAGCAACGCCAGGATGCCCGAACTGCTGTTCGGAGTCGTGATCCCGGCGGAGACCGCCCTGGACCTCTACGGGCCGCCGACCGAACAACGGGCCGGAATGTTGATCGAGACTCGCGTCGGAGCCGCCTCTGTCGTCGCGGATCAGGTCCCGCTTGCCCTGCGCCCGAACGCTCCGGACCTCTTCCAGGTAACGGCCGCGCCCGAGCCGAAGGCACTCCAAACCAAAGTCGGTGGCGATCTCGACGTCCTGTTTCTCGCGCTTGCCTCCATCTCGCTCGTGATCGGCGCGATCGGGATCGCCAACACGACTCTCGTAGCGGTACTCGAGCGGACTCATGAGATAGGACTACGCCGTTCGCTCGGCGCACAGCCGCGGCACATCGCCGTGCAGTTCCTGTCCGAGTCGACAGTCCTGGGGCTGCTCGGTGGCATGATCGGGGCCGCCGTCGGCATCGTCGTCGTTGTCATCGCCGCCGTCGTGCAGGGATGGACACCGCTCCTGCAGACCTGGGCTGTTGCGCCGGCCCCTGCCGTGGGCGCTCTGATCGGGCTCCTCGCGGGCGCCTATCCGGCCCTGCGGGCAGCCCGGATCGAACCCGTCGAGGCCTTGCGCCGATGATCTGGAGTTGGCAGCCGTGATCATCGCCTTGGCGTCGGTCGCGCTCACCGTTGACGTCGCGTCAACGTTTCCCCTGGTCGGCGAGGCTCGGCCTGCGGATCGACGGGTCCGTTGCAGGTGTTGCCAGGTCGGTCGGGGTGAACCCGGAATGCAGGTGCTCTGGCCCAGCGGGACCTACCGCGGAGCCGGGCGGAAGGTTTCGGGGGATCTGGCCGCGTTGGGGGTCGGTTGCTGGCATCGTGAGAGGTAGGGATCAAGGACGTTCGGGGGAGTCGTTCGTGACGGACCGGGTGCTCACCGGCATCGAGGGATTGGACGAGATCCTTCACGGCGGCCTGCTTCGGCGGCGGGCATACCTCGTGCGAGGTGGGCCGGGCAGCGGCAAGACAACCGTGGGGCTGCACTTCCTCACCCAGGGTGTCACGGCCGGCGAGCCGACGCTCTTCATCAACCAGGGTGAACCCGAGGACGAGGTACGGGCCAACGCCGCGTCGATCGGCCTGGACGTGAGCGGCGTGAAGTTCCTCGATCTGGCGCCGTCGGGGACGGTGTTCGCCGAAGGCGAGTCCTACGACATCTTCCACCCGGCCGAGGTGGAGTTGGAGCCGACCACCCAGTCGATCGCCGAGGCGGTCCGGGAGGTCCGGCCCACCCGGGTGCTCCTGGATGTGATGACCCAGCTGCGGTACCTGTCGCTGGACCAGACCCACTTCCGCCGGCAGGCGCTGTCGCTGCTGCGTTTCCTGGTCACCTCCGGCGCCACCGTGGTGTGCGTGTCGGAGAGCCAGAACACCGACGGCGACGCTGACCTGCAGTTCATGGCGGACGGCGTGATCCACATGGACAACCGCGGCGGCCTGCGTACGATCGCGGTCTCGAAGTTCCGTGGCTCGGAGTTCGTCGGCGGCGGCCACAGCCTCAGCATCGACGCCGACGGCATGCACGTCTATCCCCGTCTGACCCCGCAGGACCACGGCAAGCCGTTCGTCGCCGAGACCATCTCCTCCGGTGTGCCCGAGATCGACGAGCTGATGGCCGGTGGCATCGAACGCGGTACCGCCACCATCCTCACCGGCCCCAGCGGGGTGGGGAAGACGACGCTGGGCCTGCAGTTCATGAAAGAGGCCGCGGGGCGTGGCGAACGCTCGGTCATCTACAGCTTCGAGGAGGGCGCCGACGCGCTCGCGCACCGCTCGCAGCTGGTCAACATCCCGATCGGCAAGATGATCGAGGCCGGTACGTTGTCCCTGGTGCAGGTCGAGCCGTTGCGCTTCACCGCCGACCAGTTCGGGCACATGGTGCGGGACGAGGTGGAACGCGCCGACGCCCGGATCGTCATGATCGACAGCATCTCGGGGTTCGGGATGTGCATGCGCGAGGACGACCCTCAGGTCTATCTGCACGCGCTGGCGAAGTACCTGCGCAACATGGGCGTCACCACGATCCTGATCAACGAGACCACCAACATCACCGGAGACTTCCGGGCCACCGACAACGAGATCAGCTACCTTGCCGACAACATCGTGTACCTGCGGTACATCGAGATCCACGGCGAGCTGCGCAAGGTCATGGGTGTGCTGAAGAAGCGGATGAGCGACTTCGAGAAGACCATGCGCGAGTTCGAGATCACCAGGTACGGCGTCAAGGTGGGCGGCGCCCTGACGAACATGCGCGGCATCCTGCAGGGCACCCCGACCCTGCTGGAGCCGTCACCGCGATGACATCGGCGCCGGCGCACCGCCGCGAGCACGAGGAGCGCCGGTGAGCCGCATCGGTCTGCTGCTACCCGCCGGACGTAATCGCCAGATCATCGAGGACGCCCTAACCCACAACAACTTCGACATCGAGGTCGTGCCGGCCACCGAGATCAGCACCGCCTCGGTCGACGTCCTGCTGGCCGAACCTCGATCGCTGCTCGAAGCGCTCACCGCGGCGGCCCGGGCCGGATTCGAGGCCGGGTACGCCGACGCCGCGCGGGCTCAGCGGCCACCCATCATGCTGCTCACCCGGGCCGGTGACCGCCCGGCGCTCCCGCCCACGGTGGTCGACGCGGTGGACGAGATCGTCACGGTGCCGGCACCCCAGCGGGAGCTGCTCGACGGCATCACCCGCCTGGCGAGCCGGCGTCAGCAGGTCCATGAGGAACGCCGTCTCATGCGGGAGCACGTCGCCTACATCAGCCACGAACTGCGAACCCCGCTTCAATCCGTGCTGGCGTACGCCGAGATGCTGCACGACGAGAGCCTCGATCCCGACCAGGACGAGCTGCTGGGCAGCCTCATCCGGGGTGGTCAGCGCATGCTCGACCTGGTCAACAAACTGCTCGACGACGGCCGTGCCGAAGCCGGCCACCGGCCCGACTGCACCGCCGTGGTCGACCTCGCCGAGACCGTTCAGGCGGCTCTGGTGGTGGTCCGCCCGCTCGCCGACCAGCGCCGCCTGACCGTCACCGCACGGGTGGCCGCCGATCCGCCGCCATCGGTACGCGCCGACCCGGCCCACCTGCACCAGATCCTGATCAACCTGTTGTCCAACGCCGTCAAGTACAACCGCGAGAACGGCGCGATAACCGTCGACCTGCGCAGCGAGCCGGACCACGTCGAGCTGGACGTCACCGACACCGGAGCGGGCATCTCCGCCGACGAGCTCGAGCAGATCTTCGAGCCGTACCGGCGGCTGCCCGGATCCACGGCCTCCGGCACCGGCCTGGGCCTGCCCTATGCGCGCCTGCTCGCCCAGCGCATGCAGGGCACGATCACCGTCTCGTCCCGTCCCGGAACCGGCAGCACCTTCACCCTCACGCTGCCCCGCGCCTGAGGCTGTTGACTTTCCAGCCGCTGCAAGGTTCAGGATTCCCCCATGGATCCGAACGCCGGGTTGTTGACCATCGGGCAGCTCGCCCGTCGTACCGGGGTCAGTGCCCGGACTCTGCGGTTCTGGTCGAACGAGGAGGCGCTGGTGCCTGTCGCTCGTTCAGCGAGTGGCTACCGGCTCTACGACGCGGACTGTGTGGCCCGGGTCGAGCTGGTGCGGAGTCTGCGGGAGCTGGGGCTCGGGCTGGACGAGGTGCGGCGCGTGCTGAGAGGCCGGGCGACCGTCGCCGAGATCGCCGAAGCGCACGTGGCGGCTCTGGAGGCGCAGATCCGGACCCTCAAGGTCAGCCGGGCGGTCTGGTCCACCGTGTCGAAACGTCAATCCACCGCCGAGGAGGCGACGCTGATGAACCGGCTGGCCCGGCTTTCGGTCACCGAACGCATGCAGATCATCGACGACTTCAAGAGGGAGGTGTACGGCGGTCTCGAACTCGAACCGGGGCTGCACGACCGGATCCGCGACATGCGCATCGACCTGCCCGACGATCCGACCCCGGAGCAGGTGGACGCCTGGATCGAGTTGGCGGGGCTGCTGCAGGATCCGGAGTTCCGCGCCCGGATGCGGGCCTTCCTGGAACTGAACATGCCCACACCGGGGCAGAGTGTCCCGCCCGGAGCCCGGATCTGGTGGGCCCGGCAGGTGGTGGAGTCCGTCGCGCGGGTCCGGGCCGCCGGTGTCGGCCCCGAGGAGCCCGCCGCGGCCGAACTGGTCACCACCCTGTTCGGCGAGGCCGATCTCGGCACCGTCTCGGACTCGCTGGAAGCGGGCCTCGAAGCGGGTGCGGAGCGTTATCGCGGACTGGTCTCGCGGGTTCGTGGCGGGCCCTCCGCGCCCGATGCCACCGCGGATCTGCGCTGGCTGGCGACGGCTCTGCGCCACGCCGCCGGGTAATCCTCAGGGTGACACCGAGAAAATCTGGTCTCTGGAGACTAGACATCCTCACCGAGGCTGGTTAGATTAGGTCTTGTTGACGACAGAGATCTGTAGAAGACGCAGACGTGGCGGACCGAGCGTCAAGCAGGGCCCGGAAGTTCGTGGCTCGCTCGGCAACCGCTAAGAAGTGGAAGTAAGAGCAGGTGGGGCCGGTGCAGGTTCAGGGCTCCGCCTGACGCAAGAAGATCCACCGCACGTGTGCGGGGCCATGAAGTCGCGTGGGGCTCCGACACCGGTGGACAGCACCACCGAGAAATGTAAGAAGAGGAAAGGGAGGGTTTGACGCCGTTGGATCGCCCGCCGTCAGGACGTCAGACCAGTCCTGTGGTGGACACCGTAGTCTCATCGAAAGTGAGGTGGTCTCCGGTCACGCTTACGCGATCCTCGCGCCTGCTGATAGTGGCACGGTGCGGAAAAGAGAACCCGACGAACCTGTCGGTAGATGGTGTTCTGAACCCGTAACCCTGGGCCCCGGCGTCTTCTGCGCCGGGGCCCTCGTTCGTGACGAGGAATGTATGGCCCCACCCAACGACATGTTCAACGACGACGACTACCCCGCCTACACCATGGGCCGCGCTGCCGAGATGGTGGGCGCTTCGCAGGACTTCCTGCGCCGCCTCGACGAGGCGAAACTGTTCACCCCGTTCCGTTCCTCGGGCGGGCACCGTCGCTACTCCCGCTACCAGTTGCGCCTCGCGGCCCGGGCCCGGGAGATGGTCGACCAGGGCACCGCCCTCGAAGCCGCCTGCCGGATCATCATCCTCGAGGACCAGCTCGAGGAGGCGCTCCGGCAGAACCGTGAGTACGAGAGCCGGCACCGGAGCGAAACCGAGTGAAAACCGCGCGGTACGCGCCGGAATCGATTTCTGTGATACGGTGACCGGGTTGCAGTTTTGATTTCCGTAGACGTTTTCGGCGCCTGATGGATTTTACGATCCGTCCGGCGCTTTTTCGTTTTTTGCGTGTCGTTCCCGACGCGGGTGATCAACGCGGCGGCGTGTGGGGCCGCACCGAGCGGTCCCATCAGCCTGCGAAGGAGCAGACATGGTTACCGGCACTGTGAAGTGGTTCAACGGCGAAAAGGGTTTCGGCTTCCTGACCCAGGACGACGGCGGTCCCGACGTCTTCGCCCACTTCTCCGCGATTTCGGCGAGCGGTTTCCGCAGCCTCGAGGAGAACCAGCGGGTGGAATTCGAAATCACCCAGGGCCAGAAGGGCCTGCAGGCCGAGAACATTCGCGTGATCTGATTCTCGATCTTCGAACGGCGGTCCGACTGGTTCAGCGGGCCGCCGTTCGGCATTTCCCCAGCCGGGCCAGGTCCGCCGGAAACCACCGCGCCCCGACTGCAGTCCGTGACGTCGTCGACGACTGGCTCTCCGGCCTGCACGCCGGTGGGGACGACCGGATCGCTTTCACGCACGCCGCCGTCGAGTTGGTCACCAACGCCTTCGAGCACGCCCGCCCGGATTCCGCCGGCACCACCGAGGAGATGCGCTCCGAACTGGACAGATATACCCTGGGACGCACCCATCCGCTGATCGTGGATCTGATCGCGGTCACCCATCTGGCCAGCGCCGCCGTCACCGCGTTGTACCGCACCCCGGCCGGCACCGCACTGACCCTGTACGCGCCGGCGGGCAGCATCGCCCATCACGTCCTGAGCCTGGTAGGCCTGCCGCACGTCACCGACGACCCGCACCACGGGAGCAACACCGGTACCGCATCAGGCGTATGAACGACGGCTACCCGCGTAACGTCGGTAGCTGACTCGACGGTCGAATCCAGGCGGTGGCTCATGGAAGAAGACCGGAATCAACAGGAACTCATCGACGCGGAGATGCGGGACACCCGCCGGGTCGTGCTCACCCAGTTCCGGGAGCAGTTGCGCCTCACACCACAGACGTTGACCACGGCGGATTTCCTGCGGGTGGCCGACCGGCCGGTGGTGCTCACCGCGATCACCATCGCCGCCGGTGCGGTGGCCGGCGGCTGCGTGCTGCACACCGTCCGCCCGGCCACCCGGATCCTGCGGATCGCCCGGCATCACGGGCTGCCGGCCCGGTTCGTGGAGCACTTCGCCTCGGTCGACGAGTCCACCGCCTCGACGTGTGCCGTGGCCCTGCGGACCGGGCTTCCGGTGCTTGTCGACGACGTCACCACCAGCTCGATCTTTCGGGGCCGGGGTACGTTGCGGGTCCTGCTCGACGCCGGTTCCCGCTCGGTGCACTCCTATCCGTTGCGTACCGGCCACGACGCCCTGCTCGGTGTGCTCTGCCTGCACCATCGGGTGGCCGGCCGACATCCCGGCCGGTACGAGCTGGCCGAGGCCGCGTCCCATGCCCTGTCCCACGTCGCGGCCCGCCCGTCCGCGCCGGACCGGACCGAGCCGGATCCGGTACGCCCAGCGATCACCGTCTCGCGGACCGGCGACGTGGTCACGATCGTGGTCCGGGGCACCCTCGACGCCCTCACCGTCCCGGACCGCGCCGCCCGCATCCACGAGACGATCAACGGTCTCGCCGAGGGCCAGGTGCTGATCGTCGATCTGAACGAGATGGACTTCCTGGCCGTCGCCGGCGCCCGTGCCCTCACCGCGGCCGCGGAACTGTGCGTCGCCCGGGGTGTGCACCACTACACGCTGATCGACCAGGACCACATTGCCCGGCGGGTGCTGACCACCCTCCGCATCGCTCCCCGCCTCCGTTTGATCACCGACGCCACACCGGTGCTGGCCAGCCTGCTCCCCTGAGCGGCGCGGCGTACAGCCGACGTACAGCCGAAGTAAAGGCGGCTTCGAATACTCATCTCGAGATCGAAGGACCGCTATCCGGTACGCCGGTGGAGACAAGGATGTGGACCATGCGTGACACCTATCGTCTGGGCGCCGGAGTCGTGGCACTGTGCGCGGCGGTTCTGCTGCCGAGCACGCCGGCTCTGGCCGCGGACAACGGTGGCGGTACGACGGCGGTGGCGTTCGCACCGACCGTGTGCGAGCCGAACTTCAAGGCGTACAAGGTGACGTCGGTGAAGACGCCGTGGACGGTCACCCACGCGTCGATCCACGAGAACTACAGCGGCTCCACCGAGAAGCGGACCGCGAAGGCGAGCAAGCAGACCGTCCTCAAGGCCTCCCTCAGCGTCACCTCGGGTGTCGAGGCCAAGGCCGGGGTGATCTTCGCCAAGGTGGACAGCAAGGTCGAGTTCACCGTCGCGGGTGAGGGCCAGAAGACGAAGTCGTCCTCGGTGACCGTCACCAGCACCATGAAGTCGGGGCGGCGCTACGTCTTCTTCGCCGGCCGCCGCAAGGTCACCGGCGAGTGGACCATGACCCAGTGCAACTCCCGGGGCACCGCGTCGTCGGTGAAGGGCCGTGGCAAGGTCGCCACCTTCGACAAGGTCGAGGGCACCGGCTCGGTGTGGTGCGGCGCCAAGCCGAAGGCCGGCACCCTCGCCGCCAAGGCCAAGAAGCTCTACTGCTGATCGGCTGCTCATTCGTCAGCGGCAACCTGGACCGGGCCGCCGCCGGACACTCCGGCGGCCCGGACATCAGGGGGACAGATGGATCTGCAGCTGACAGGCAGGACCGCGTTCGTCAGCGGATCCCGGCGCGGCATCGGTTACGCGATCGCGAAGGCACTGGCCGCCGAGGGCGCCGGAGTGATCCTCAACGGCCGTGATCCGGTGCTGCTGGACCGGGCCGTCGGGGCGTTGCGTCACGAGGTGCCCGGTGCGTCCGTCCGCGGTCTGGCCGCCGACTTCGCGGTCACCGGGGACGTCGACCGGTTGTGCGAGCAGGTGCCGGACGTCGACATTCTGATCAACAACGTCGGCCTCTTCGAGGTCAAGCCCTTCGACCTGGTCTCCGACGACGACTGGCGGCGCTACTACGAGGTCAACGTGCTCAGCGGTGTCCGGCTGGCCCGGCGGCTGCTGCCCGCGATGCTGGACCGGTGCTGGGGACGGATCGTGTTCGTCAGCAGCGAATCGGGGGTCGACGTGCCGGCCGACATGATCCATTACGGCACGTCCAAGGCGGCGATGCTCGCGGTCGGCAACGGTCTGGCGAAGCTCACCCGGGGCACCGCCGTGACGGTGAACTCGGTGCTGGGCGGCCCGACCTACTCCGACGGCGTCGCCGGCACGGTCCGGGAGCTGGCGGCCGCCCGGGCGATCCCGGAGGAGCAGATGAAGGCGGCGATCATCGGCGCCAACCGGACCTCCCTGCTGGAACGCTTCATCGAGCCGGCCGAGATCGCCGACGCGGTCACCTTCCTCGCCAGCCCCCGTGCGTCCGCGATCAACGGTTCGGCGGTACGCGTCGACGGAGGTGTGCTCACCACCCTGCTCTGACATCCACGCTGCTCTGATCTTCCGGAGTAGCGTGACGGCGTGATCCGATTCGGCGTTCTCGGGCCGGTGGCCGCCGAGGACTCCCGGGGCCGGCCGGTCGCGCTCAAGGGCCCGATGCACCGCGCGGTGCTGGGCCGTCTGCTGGTCGCGCGCCGCCGGGTCGTACCGCTGAATGATCTGATCGATGATCTCTGGGTCTCGCCGCCGGAGGGTGCGGTGGCCGCGGTGCGGACGTTCGTCGCGGCGCTGCGCCGGGCGATCGAACCCGATCGTCCGGCACGGGCTCCGGCGACGCTGCTGGTGACACAGGGCCTCGGGTACGCCTTGCGATGCGAGACCGACCAGGTGGACGCGTGGCGGTTCGAACAGGCCGTCACCGCGGATCCGGGCGCGGATCCGGACCGGCTGGACGAGGCGCTCTCCTGGTGGCGTGGTCCGGCGTACGCCGATTTCCCGGACGCCGCCTGGCCCCGCGCCGATCGCGCCCGTCTCGCCGAGTTGCGCCTGCAGGCCGTGGAGCAGCGGGCCCGGCTGCGCATCGACCGGGGACGCGCCGCCGAGGCCGTCCCGGACCTGGACGAGCACGTCACCGCCCACCCCTGGCGGGAACGGGGCTGGCATCTGCTGGCTCTGGCGCTGTACCGGTCCGGTCGGCAGGGTGACGCGCTCGCCGTGCTGCGCCGGGCCCGGGAGCTGCTCGCCGGGCGGCTCGGGGTGGAACCCGGCGCGGACCTGCGCACCCTGGAGACCGGCATCCTGCGGCAGGACCCGCGCCTGGACGCACCGGCCGAGGACCCGGCCGGTGCGGTGCTGCGGCGGGCCGCGTCCGCCTACGGGCAGGTGGGCGCCGGGGTGCGCCTGGAATCGGCGATCGGGCTGCTGCGCAACCTGGCCGTCACCGGCCCCGGCGGCCTGGAGGTGGCCCGGGAGCAGCGGGCGGCGGCGGTCGCCGCGGCCGAGCAACTGGGCGACCCCGGGCTGACCGCGCGGGTGATCGGCGCCTACGACGTGCCGGCGATCTGGCCGCGCGCCGACGACGCCGGGCAGGCCGCCGGAATCGTCGCCGCCGCCGAACGGGCCCTCGCGGTGCTCCCACCGGACGGCCCCGGCCCGATCCGGGCCCGGCTGCTGGCCACCATCGCCCTGGAATCGCGCGGAACCCGTGACCCTCACCCACCGGACTGCGCCCGGCGGGCCGAGACGATCGCCCGGGCGGCCGACGACCCCGCGCTGCTCGCGTTCGTGCTGAACGGCGTTTTCATGCAGAGCTGCCGGTCCGCCGGTGGATCGGTGCGCCGGGATCGGATCGGGGCCGAACTGATCGGGTTGGCAGCCCGGCACGGGATGGCCACGGTGGAGGTTCTGGGCCGGCTGATCCGGCTCCAGTCGGCAGGCGCGGTGGCCGCTTTCGATCACGCCGACGAGCACGCGCGGGCCGCCGACGACCTGGCCGCCCGGCACGGGATCCCGCTGGTCGGCGTGTTCACCCAGTGGTACCGGGCGCTCCGTGCCGACCTGGCCGAGCGGGTGCCGGTGGAGCGGGCCGAGGCGCTGTACCGGGCCGCGGCGGTCCGATTGGAGAACGCCGGGATGCCCGGCCTGCGCGACGGTCTGCTGCCTCTGGCGCTGCTGGGTCTGCGGCTGCGGCACGGGCTGCGAGCCGACGCGGGGGACGACGACTGGGGGCCGTTCGAGCCGTGGGTGCGGCCGCTGCTCGAACCCGGCCGGATCGTGCTCGCCGAGGTTCCGGATCCGCCCGCCGACCTGCTCGCCGAGGCGATGTGGTGCCTGCTGGGGCGGGCCGCGATCACGGCCGGCGACCGGCCCGCGATGATCCGGGTCCGGCGGGCCCTGACACCCGCCGCGGCGGAGTGGGCCGGGGCGGCGAGCGGGATGCTGACGGTCGGATCGGTGGCTGATCACCTGGCGGCGCTGGACGAGGCTCTCGGATCCGCCGCCGTCTATCCTGGTAGGAGTTGACCAGCCGGACCGCGCCACCGGCCGCCGACGAGACACGTCTCGCCGACGGCCGGGCGGTCCCGATCTGCGACCCCCCGTACCGCCGCAGAGAGGGAGACCGTGACCAGGATGAGGCATGGTTGTCCGCACGTGACCGGGCCGTTGCCTGTCCGTTTCCGCGTACCGGCAGGTCATCGGGGTTGTTCCGATCGTCCTGCACAGGACAACCGACGTGAACACGTGACGGCATGACCGGCCCGGGATCGGCGAAACGGGAGCTGCGGGACCGATTCGCCGAGTTGTACGAGGCCGCCGGGAAACCGCTGTACGCGACGGTCGCCCGGCACACCCGCTTCAACCTCGAGGAAGCCGGAACTCCGGCCGCGAACATCGACAAGCAGCGGATCTCCAGTTGGCTGTCCGCGGCGAACCCGATGACCCCGGACACCTTCGCCAAGCTGGAGGCGTTCGTCGCCGCCCTCGGTGAACTGGCCGGGAAACGGCGGGCCACCGTGCCGACCTGGAGCCAGCAGGACTGGCGGTCCTGCTGGGAGCGGGCCCGGCGACGGCAGCGGACCAGACCCGCCGAGCACCGGGCCGACGGGCCACGCGCCCGCTGGGCTCTGCCGCCGGACACGCTGGCCTTCACCGGGCGTACCGAGGAGATCGATCAGCTCGTCGCGTCCGCCACCGGCGGCGTGGTCTCGATCCACGCCGTCGACGGGATGCCCGGCGTGGGCAAGACCGCCCTGGCCGTGCACGCGGCGCACCGGTTCGCGGACCGGTTCCCCGGCGGCCGGATCTTCCTCGACCTGCACGCCCACACCCCCGGCCAGACCCCCACCGATCCGGCCGACGCCCTGGCCACCCTGCTGACCGCGGACGGGGTCGACCCGCGGTACGTCCCGGAGTCGCTGGACGGCCGGGCCGCGCTGTGGCGGGACCGGTCGGCGGCCAAACGGATCCTGCTGGTGATCGACAACGCGGCCAGCAGCGAGCAGATCAACCCGCTGCTGCCCGGCAACCCGGAGTGCGCGGTGCTGGTCACCAGCCGCCGCCGGCTCGGTGACCTGCCCGGCCGGACCAGGCACGTCACACTGGGTCTGCTGCCGCCGCGACAGGCCCGGGCGATGTTCCTGAGCCAGGCGCCGCGGGCCGCCACCGAGCCGGTCGAAGAGGTCGACGAGGTGGTCGCGCTGGCCGGGCGGCTGCCGCTGGCGATCTCCCTGCTGGCGAAGGTCTACACCGCGCACCGGGTGTGGACGCTCGCCGACCTGCGCACCGAGATCCGGGCCCGGCTGCTGACCCTGACCGCCGAGCACGCCACCGTGGCGGCCGCGTTCGACGTCTCGTACGACACGCTGCCCACCGACCGGCAGGAGTTCCTGCTGCACCTGGCGTTGCACCCGGGCACCGACGTCGACCCGTTCGCGGCGGCCGTGCTGACCGGCCGTGATCTCGACGAGGCGGTGGCGCAGCTGGACGCCCTGCACCGGGAGAACCTGCTGATCGAGGTCGGTTACCGCCGGTACGGGGTGCACGACCTGATCCGCAGCTACGTCGAGACACGGTCCGGTGATCTGCCGGAACGGACCCGGCAGGACGCGCTGAACCGGCTGCTCGACTTCTACCAGCACACCTCCGGGATCGTCAGCCGCCACCTGCTGCCGTACATCCAGTCGTCGCCTGCCGACATCACCCCGGACTGGGCCGGGCCCGAGCTGACCAGCAGCACGTCCGCGCTGGCCTGGGCCCGGACCGAACGCGCCAACCTGCTGGCCGCCCTGGCCGGGGCGCGCACCGGGGATCCGGCCCGGTTCATCGGGTTCGCCGCCAGCCTGGCCGGTCTGCTCCGGATGGACGGCCCGTGGACCGAGACGCTGGCGACATACGAGGCGGCCGCCGCCGCGGCGCAATCCCGGGACGATCGGTGGGCGTACGCGTACGCCCTGCTCTGTCTCGGTGACACCAACCGCCTGCGCAGCGACTACGACAGTGCCGACGCGAACCTCGCGCAGGCTCTTGATCTCTACCGGGATCTGGGCTCGCGCCTCGGTGAGGGCAACACCCTGCTGCAGCTCGGCATGGTGCGGTACTGCGTCGGCGACCACCCGGCCGCGGTGACGCTGCTGGAACAGGCCCTGGAACGGTACGTGGAGCTGGGCGACCGGCGCGGTGAGGCCAACGCGCTGATGAACCTGGGCGTGGTGCGCTACATGGGTTCCGACCTGTCCGGCGCGGTCGATCTGCTGAACCGGTCGCTGGGCCCGTCGCGTGAGCTGAACGACCTGCCGACCACGTCGTCGGTGCTGATGGTGCTGGGGTACGTGTACCGGATCCGCGGCGAGTACGCGGCTGCCGAAGCGGCGCTGACCGAGGGGCTGGCGCAGAGCCGGGAACTCGGCGACCGGTGGCGGGAGTCGAACACGCTGAGCTACCTGGGTGACGTCCTGCACCGCATCGGGGACCGGGCCGGGGCGGCCGAGGCGCTGGCCCTCTCGGTCGAGCGCAGCCGGGAGGTCGGCAGCCGGCTCGGCCTCGCCACCGGGCTGGTCTTCCTCGGCACGCTGCTCCGGGAGAACGGCGATCCCACCACCGCGATCACCACCCTGACCGAGGCCATCGAGCTGGTCCGTGAGCTGGGCATCCGCGGCGGCGAGGTGGAGGCGCTGAACGCTCTGGGCGCGGCGTACCGGGATCTCGGTGACCTGGAGTCGGCCGCCGATCATCACCAGCGGGCCCTGGCTCTGGCCCAGGAGATCGACAGCACCGTCGACGAGGCGCACTCGTACGCCGGGATGGGCCGGACCGAGCTGGCGGCGAACCGGCGGCACCTGGCGGTGGAGCATCTGCGGACCGCGCTGGCCCTGCTCACCAAGGTCGGCGCGGGGGAGGCCACCGAGGTCGCCGAGGAACTCGGCCGGATCGAGACCCTGCCGGATGAACCGGGCGATCGGCGGCAAAAGTGACGAATGCTGTCGTTAACGTGCGGTTATGGCTACCAAGAGAAGACTGGCTCTGATCTGGCTCACCGCCGCTCTGATCGCGCCGCAACCCGCGTTCGCCGCGATGCCGGAACCGGACGACGTCCGGCCCCGCGCCGTCGTGCCCGGGGAGAACGGGCGCATCGCGGTACGCCCGGACGGCAAGGTGTTCGCCACCGTGACCGCCGGGACGGTACGGCAGTGGAGCTCGGTGACCGGCGAATCGGCCGAGCCCGCGATCACCGGGATCACCGGAACGGTCCACGCCCTGGAGTACAACTCGGACGGGAAACTGCTGGCCGTCGCCGGTGAGAGCGGGGTGTCGCTGTGGGAGTCCGACTCCGGGAAACGGTCCGGGACGCCGCTGGTCGGCCACGTCGGCGGGGTGCGCTCGGTGGTTTTCAGCGCCAACGGACTGTGGATGGCCACCGCCGGTGACGACGGGACGGCGCGGGTGTGGGACTCGTCCACCGGGCGGGCGGCGTACACCCTGACCGGGCACACCGGCGGCGTCCGCTCGGTGGTCTTCAGCCGGGACGGGAAACGCCTGGTCACCGCCGGTGTCGACAACACGGTGCGGCTGTGGGATCCGGCCACCGGCCGGGCCGTCGGTGACCCGCTGACGGTGAACCCCGGCCCGGTCTACGCGACGAGTTTCAGCCCCGACGGGCGGCTGCTGGCCGCGTCCGGCGGCAGCAACGTGGTGCGGTTCTGGAACCCGGCCACCGGCGAACCGGCCGGCGAGCCGATCGTCACCAACTCCGGCCCGGTGTACGCCCTCACGTTCAGCATCGGCAAGAAGCTCCTGGCCACCTCGTCCGGCGGGAACCACTCCGTCCAGCTGTGGAACACCAGGACCCGGGAGCCGGCCGCCGCGACCCTGGCCGGTCACACCGGGCCGGTGCGCGCCATGCGGTTCGGCCGGGTCGGGAACCTGCTGGTCACCGGCAGCGACGACGGCACCGTCCGGCTGTGGGACACCGCGACCGGACGGCTGGAGGGCGACCCGTTGACCGGGCACGACGGCAAGGTCTGGGCGCTGCGGATCCTGCCCGGTGGAAAACGCCTGCTCACCGCCGCCGCCGACGGCAAGGTCCGGCTGTGGCGGACCGCCGACGTCACCGCACCGCGCGCAGCCCGGTCGCCGGGAAGATGAGGGACCGCAACGCCGTCTCGGCGGCCGCGTCCGCCGGGGTGACCACCGAGAGCCGCTGACCGGAACCGTCCTGGACGGCCAGCACGTCGTAGCGCACGGTCATCACCCCGGCGGTCGGATGCAGGATGCGCTTGGTGCCGCTGACCCGCTCCTGCACGGTCTGGTCGTCCCACCAGGCCGCGAACTCGGCACTGCGCAGGCGCAGGTCGGCGACCAGGGCGAGGAGCCTGGGGTCGTCCGGGTGCTTGATCAGATTGGCCCGCAGGTTGCCGACGTGCTCACGGGCGATCCTGCTCCAGTCCAGCTGGAAGTCACGGACGCCGGCATCGAGGAAGAGCGGGGCCGCCGTGTTCGTCCCGGCGGCGAAACCCGGGCCGAACAGGGCCGTCGCCGCCGCGTTGTGGGCGAGCACGTCGAACCGGAAATCCACGATCCAGGCCGGGGTGGCCGTCATGCTGTGCAGCAGCACCCGCAACGACTCGCTCGCCGGCGCCGGCACGTGCCGTGCGGGCGGGGCCTCACCCCGGGCGATCAGGTGCAGATGGTGCCGCTCCGCCTCGGACAGCCGCAGGGCCTGCGCCACCGCGTCCAGCACGGCGGTGCCGGGGACACCGACCCGGCCCTGCTCCAACCGGATGTACCAGTCGATGCTGACCGCCGCGAGCTGCGCGACCTCCTGCCGCCGCAGGCCCGGGGTGCGGCGGCGGCCCAGCTCCGGCAGGCCGGCGTCGGCCGGGCGCAGACGCGCTCGTTTCGCCCGCAGGAACGCCGACAGCTCGGGCCGGTTCGTGACTCGGGGCGCTGACACCAGCCCAGTCTGCTCCCCGGCGGAGCCGGTCGTCGACCGGGCAAGGTAGCACTCCGGATACCAGCATCCCGAGGATCTCCCTGGCCGTCGTCACCTGCCGCAGGCTTCTCGGTGTCAGCAGGACACCACCGGAACGGAGCACCATCCCATGACCGTCGCCAACGACCCGTTCGCCCGCCTTCCCCGGGTGCCGGACTTCCAGGTCACCAGCACCGTCGTCACCGACGGCGCGCCGCTCGCCCTGGCGCAGATGTCCGGCGCCTTCGGGATCCCCGGCGGGCAGGACGTCTCGCCCGACCTGACCTGGTCCGGGTTCCCCGAGGGCACCCGGAGCTTCGCGGTGACCATGTACGACCCGGACGCGCCGACGATGTCCGGCTTCTGGCACTGGGTGGTCGCCGACATCCCGGCCGGCGTGACCACGCTGGCCGCCGGCGCCGAACTGCCGGCCGGCGCGTTCGCGCTGCGCAACGACGCGGGCCAGGCCGGGTTCGCCGGTGCGGCCCCGCCCGCCGGGCACGGCGCGCACCGCTACTTCATCACCGTGCACGCCCTCGACGTGGCGACCATCGGGGTGCCCGCCGAGGGCACCCCGGCCTACCTCGGTTTCACCATGGCCGGGCACATCCTCGCCCGCGCGACCATCGTGGCGACCGCGGAGATCCCGCAGGACTAACGCGCCACCGGGGCCACGGCCCGGAGCTCGGCGGTCAGCCGGTTGGACAACTGGATCGCCGACTCCGCCGGGGCCGGCGGCGTGGGCTCGAAGAACGTGACCTTCAGGCGCGGGCGGCGCGGGAAGCGGACGATGTCCACCACCCCGGAGACCGCCGCGCAGACGACGCGGGCCTGCGGCACGGCGTGGGCGAGACGCCCGGCGCCGCTGCGGGCCCGCAACTGCCGGCCCTGGGACCGGGTGCCCTCCGGGAAGATGCCCAGGCAGCCGCCCTGCTCGAGGCACTGGATCGCGGAGTCCAGCGCGCCGGTGTCGCCCTCGCCGCGCCGGACCGGGATCTGGCCCATGCCGTCGAGCACCCGGCGGAGCACCGGGTTCTTCCAGAGCGACGCCTTGGCGAGGGCCCGGATGTGCCGGCGCTTGCGGGCGGCGACGGCGATCACCACCGGATCCCACGCGCTGTCGTGGTTGGCCACCACGATCGTCGCGCCGTGCGCCGGCAGCAGCTCCAGGCCGGTCACTTCGAGGCGGCCCCACCAGCGGACGATCGGTTCCGCCGCGGCCATGACCGCTCGATAGGCCGCCGGGATCCGGCCGGTGTCGTGTTCCATGACTCATTCTCCAACAGGCGCGCGAGTGTTGCCGAGGGGCAGACGGTACGTCTCACGGACGAAGTCCAGGTGCACCCAGGTGCAGATGCCGGTGACGTCGGGGGAGGATCGCACCTGCTCGGCGACCCGTTGCAGGGCCGGCAGCGAGTTGCCGGAGACGGTGCCGATCATGTCGTAGTTCCCGATCGTGGTGGCCAGGAACTCCACCCCGGGAATCTCCAGGATGGTGGCCACCAGATCATCCGAGTAGCCCCGCACGTGCAGGCCCAGGCCCATCGCCATGTTCCTGGTCCGGGCGCCCCGGCGGGTGATCGTCGAGATCCGCATGACCTCCCGCTCCAGCAGCGCCAGGGTGCGGGTACGGGCGGTGGACTCGGAGACGCCGACCGCCTCGGCCAGCTCCCGGAACGGCATCCGGCCGTCGTCCTGCAGCCGGTGCACGATCGCCACGTCGACCTCGTCCAGCCGCATCTGCGCCGGGCGGGCGGCGACCGCGAACGGGCTGCGCAGCACGTCCACGTAGACCAGCGTGCACACCTCGCTGACCGCGTTCGACAGGCGGATCTCCTCCACCGCGTCGAAGAGTTCCCGCTGGTCCCGGGCCCGCAGTTCGACGACGATGTGGTACTCGCCGCTCACCAGCGAGACCAGGGTGACATTGTCGGCCGCCAGCAGGTGCTCGACCACACCCTGGGTGGAACCGTCCACTTTGATGGACAGGTGGCAGCCGACGTCCAGGTCCAGCACGGCCGGGTGGGCCATCGCGACGATCGCGACGTCGCCGCTCTCGCGCAGCTCCCGCAGCCGGGCCCGGACCACCGAGCGGGGCACCCCCAGTTCGGCGGCCAGATCGACGATCGGGGCGCGGCCGTCCCGGCGCAGCAGCGCCACCAGCCGTTCGTTGAGTTCTTCGTGCGGTGAGCCGGTCATCCGGGACGCTCCAGGACTGCACGGGAAAAGATTCTTCGGATCATCGACGATCCGAATCCTTCGCTGATCCGCCGTACGGACGATCAAATGATCGTACAGACGGGTCAGTCCTCGACCGAATCCGTGACGAGGACCGGATATCGCAATGATTCGGAACGCGGGCGAAACAAACGCTACCTAGCGTCACCGGCCACCCCCTCCCGGCGACAAGGAGCGACCTCCGGTGAAGCGCATGATCATCGCCACGGCCACCGCGGCCACGCTGCTCGGCCTCTCGGCCTGTAGTTCCGGTTCCTCCTCCGATTCCCCCGGCGGCTCGGAAGCCGCCGCCGCGGTCAAGGCCCAGGCCACCGCGCCGGAAGGGCTGGTCAAGGCCGGCACCCTGACGGTCTGCATCGACCCCGAGTACGCACCCCTGGAGTACTACGAGAACGGCACCTCCGGCGAGATCATCGGCTTCGACGCCGACGCCGCCCGCGCACTGGCCGGTTACTGGGGGCTCGAGTTCGCCACCCAGGTCACCACGTTCGAGGGCCTGCAGCCGGGGCTCACCTCCAAGCGCTGCGACATCATCCCCGGTGGCCTCTACATGAGCGAGGAGCGCACCGCCGTCCTGGACGGGGTGGCGTACATGCAGACCGGCCCGGCGCTGATCGTCGGCACCGCGGTGCAGACCGACCCGGCCGCCGAGAAGGACCTGTGCGGGCTCACCCTGGTCGGCCAGAACGCCTCGGAGAACCTGACCGAGGCCAAGCGGATCGCCGCCGACTGCGAGAAGGCCGGCACCAAGACCCCGGTGCAGCAGTACCCGAAGACCTCCGACACGGTTCTCGCGGTGATGAACGGCAAGGCCGGCGCCCTGATCGAGACCGACGTCGCCGCCGTCGACATCGTCAAGAAGAGCTCCGGCAAGCTGCGCCTGATCAACGGCTTCTTCCCGCCGAGCACCAAGTTCGGGATGTTCGCCAACAAGGACGCCGCCATCACGGCGCCGCTGGGTGAGGCTCTGAAGGCGCTGCACGCCGACGGCACCCTCGGCAAGATCGCCGAGAACTACGGCCTGAGCACCGACTCGTTGAACGTCTACTGACGTGGAATTCGACTCGACGATCTTCTTCGATCAACTGCTTTCCGAGGCGTACGTCCGGGGAGCCCTGCTCTCGCTCGGTCTGGCCGTCGCCAGCCAGGCCGGGGCCGTGGTGATCGGTTTCGGCCTGGCCCTGGGCAAGTCCTCGAAGTTCGCCGCGGTCCGCTCGGTCTGCACCGGCTACATCTGGTTCTTCCGGGCGATCCCGGCGCTGCTGCTGCTCCTGCTGATGTGGAACGGCCTGCCGCAGCTGTCGCCGGTCTTCCAGCGGGAGTGGTACTCGCCGTTCCTGGCCGCGTTCATCGGCCTGGCCCTGGCCGAGGGCGCGTTCATGGCGGAGATCATCCGCTCGGCACTGATGAGAGTGGACGACGGCCAGCAACTCGCGGCCCGGGCGCTCGGCATGACCCGTACCCAGGTGCTGTTCAAGGTGGTCCTGCCGCAGGCGACCCGGGTGGCCCTGCCGCCGACCGGCAACGAGTTCATCGGCATGGTCAAGTACACCTCGCTGGCCAGCGTGATCTCGCTGCAGGAGCTGCTCACCACGGCACAGATGGGTGTCGCGGTCACCTTCCGGTACGCCGAGTACTACGCCGCCGCCACCGTCTACTACCTGGTGATCGTCTCGGTGCTGATGCTGCTGCAGAACCGGATCGAACGCCGCTTCACCTGGACGTCCACCCCCACCAAGCGGCGGTTCCCCGCGCTGTCCCGTCCGCAGACGCCTGAGAAGGTCCCGGCATGAAGACCCCGCCGCTGCTCGAGGTGCAGAACCTGCACAAGTCCTACAACAACGTCGAGGTGCTGGGCGGGGTCGACTTCACCGTCCAGCGCGGTCAGGTGAAGGCGCTGCTCGGCCCGTCCGGCAGCGGCAAGTCCACCATCCTGCGGATGATCAGCCTGCTGGAGCCCTGCGACTCGGGCACCATCCTGCTCGACGGCGAGCAGATCGGCGTGATCGGTGGCCGGGTCGACGTGCGGCCGGCCCCGGAGCGGATCCTGGCCCGCCAGCGTACGGCGATCGGCATGGTCTTCCAGAAGTTCAACCTCTTCCCGCATCTGGACGCCACCCGCAACGTGATGTCCGGCCTGACCACCGTGCTCAAGGTGCCCAAGAAGGAAGCACGTGAGCAGGCCCTGGAGATGCTCGACCGGGTCGGGCTGGCGGCCCGGGCACACGCCTACCCGTCGGAGCTGTCCGGCGGTCAGCAGCAGCGGGTGGCCATCGCCCGCGCCCTGGTGATGAAACCCAAGCTGATGCTCTTCGACGAGCCGACCTCGGCCCTGGACCCGGAGCTGGTCCGCGAGGTGCTCGACGTGATGGAGAAGCTGGCCTCGGACGGGATGACCATGGTCGTGGTCACCCACGAGATGCGCTTCGCCCGCAGCGTGGCCTCCGAGGTCGCCCTCTTCGACTCCGGCCAGATCGTCGAACAGGCCCCGCCGGACCGCTTCTTCGACGCACCCGAGCACGAGCGCACCCGCCGCTTCCTCGCCCACATGCACTGATCATTCTCGGTAAGGAGATCCACCCGATGAGAGCCGGTCACGCCCTGGCCCTGCTGCTGCGCGAGTACGGCGTCGACACCGTGTTCGGCATCCCCGGAGTGCACACCATCGAGTTCTACCGGGGATTCGCCGAGGCCGGCATCGCCACCCGTCCGGCGCGGCACGAACAGGGCGCCGGGTTCATGGCCGACGCCTACGCCCGGCAGACCGGGAAACCCGGTGTCTGCGCGCTGGTCACCGGCCCGGGGGTGCTCAACGCCCTGACCCCGCTGGCGCAGGCCTGGCACGACTCGATCCCGCTGCTGTACGTCACCGCCACCACCCGCTCCGACCTGCTCGGCCGGGAACGCGGGCCGCTGCACGACATCCGGGACCAGGTGGCCGCGGTCGCCGGGGTCACCGAACACTCGTGGCTGGCCCGGACCGCCGAGGAGCTGCCGGAACTGATCGACCGGGCGTGGACCGCGATGACCACCGGACGCCCGCGCCCGGCACACATCGCCGTCCCCATCGACGTCCTGACCACCGAGGTCGACGGGCCGTTCACCCGGATCGACCGCGCGCCCGCCGCGATCATCGAGCCCGATGACGAGTCGCTCCGCGCAGCCGTCCACCTCCTGGAGCAGGCGACCGCGCCCGCGATCATCGCCGGTGGTGGGGCCCGTGGTGCCGCCGCTGACGTGCGCGCGCTGGCCGAACTGCTCGGCGCTCCCGTCGTCACCACCGGCAACGCCTCCGGGCTGCTGGCACCCGGCCATCCGCTGGCCGTCGGCACGCTGCTGCCGTTCCGGGGCGCGCGGGACCTGCTGCGTGAGGCGGACGTCGTGCTGGCCGTGGGCACCGAGTTCTCCGAGACCGACGTGCTCTACACCGGGCAGGACGTCGAGATCGGCGGGGCGCTGATCCGGCTCGACATCGACACGGCGAACCTGCAGGCGCCGATGCCCGCGAAGGTCGCCCTGCACGGGGACGCGCGGTCGGTCCTCGTACAGCTGCGGGGGTTGATCGGCCGGGAACCGGCTGCGGACGGCGGTGACCGGGCCTCGGCAGCGCGGGCCGATATCGCCTGGACCGATCAGTCGCGCGGGCATCTGCCCTGGCTGGACGCGGTGTCCGCGGCTCTGCCGGAGAACACCGCGGTGGTACTGGACTCCACCCAGCTCGCTTACACCGCCCACCACTACCTGTCGCCGGCCGAGCCGACCGCCTGGACCGCCACCTACGGGCTGGGCACACTCGGCGCGGCGCTGCCGATGGCGGTCGGCGCGGCCATCGCCGAACCGGAGCGGCCGGTGCTGGCGATCGCCGGTGACGGCGGCAGCCTGTTCACCCTCACCGAGCTGGCCACCGCCGTCGACCTGGGCCGGCAGCTGACCCTGCTGATCTGGGACAACCAGGGTTACGGGGAGATCCGCGACTCGTTCGACAGGGCGTCCGCCACTCGGGTCGACACCGAGGTCACCGCTGCCGACCACGCCCTGATCGCGCAAGGATTCGGGGCTCGTGGTGTCCGGGTCGGGTCGCCCGCGGAACTGCGGACGGCCCTCGGCGAGGCGCTGCGGTCCGATGTGGTCACCGTCGTCGTCGCGGCCGGCTTCTGATGGGCACCGATCGTCCATTGGTGCTCCTCACCGACGTGTCCGATATTGATCCGCAGCCCGCCATCGACCTCCTCGAACGCAACGGCTTCGACGTCGAAGTGCTGAAACTCGACGTCGACCCGGTCGTGCCGGAGCGGGCGCGCCGGGCGGTCGCCGCCGTCGGTGGGTACGCGCATCTCGGTACGGACTTCTTTGCCGCTGTGCCCGATCTCGAATTCGTGGCGTTGACCTCGGCCGGGGCCGACATGGTCGACACCTCGGCCGCCGAAAAGCACGGGGTGGAGATCCGGCCGCTGTACGGGGCGGCTACCGAAGAAGTGGCGGTGCACGCTCTCGCCCTGGTCCTGGCCGTGGAACGTGGGATTCGGGTCACCGAGCAGGTGGCGGCGGGGTCGTGGTCGGAGGCGTTCACGCACCTGCCGCGCCGACTCTCCACCTGCACGCTGGGGGTGCTCGGGCTGGGACGGATCGGGGCCGAGTTCGCCCGGGTCGCCCGGCCGTTGTTCGGGCGGGTCGTCGGTTACGACCCCTATGTCCCGGCACCGGATGGGGTCGAGGCCGTCGGGCTCGACCAGTTGCTGGCCGCGAGCGACGTGCTGTCGGTGCACATGCCGCTGTCCGGGGAGACCCGGGGCATGCTCGGGTCCGCCGAGTTGGCGCGACTGCCGCACGGGGCCAGCCTGATCAACGTGTCCCGGGCTGAGATCGTCGACCAGGGGGCGCTGCTGGCGGCTTTGGACGACGGGCGACTGCGTGGGGCCGGGCTGGACGTGCTGATCGGGGAGCCGCCCGCGCTCGACGATCCACTGCGTGATCATTCCCGGACAGTCGTGACGCCGCACGTGGGCTACCTGTCAAAGGGCTCCCTGCGGGTGTACGAGGAGAAACCAGCCGCCACGATCGTCGAATGGTGGCTCACACGTAGTAAGGAACAGTCCCGGTAGTAGTGCCGGGAAGGATGTTCTCGTCGGCGGTCATCGCCTGCCGCCAGGCCTTCCGGAACGGTCGCAGGCCCGGCGCGTCCGGGTCGATGCCGGTGATCCGGATCCCCGGCACCACCAGCCCGAGAACCGCGCCGAGAGCAGCGAGGCCCGGGTCGCCGTGCGCCGGCCATTCGCCGGGGCGTAGCGACCCGGGCTCGATCTCGATCACATCGGGTCGCGCGACAGCCCGGCTGCCCAGTGCGGACAAAGCGGACAAGGTTTCCTTGGCTCGTGGGGCCTGCGATATCCCGGCGAGCCGTGAGGGGCCATCCGCGAGCGCGGCCAGGACGAGGGCGATTCCGGCCAGGCTCGGAGCGGCGCTCAGGTCGTAGGTGATGCCCTCCAGGTGGCCGGACGTGGCGCGGCTGGTGCAGGTCAGGCCCTCGGCGGAGCGGACGACATAGGCGCCGAAGGTGGCCAGGAGATCCCGCAGCACCGGAGCGGCCGGGTCGTCAGCGAGGGCGTCCCAGTTGCGCAGCACGACGGTGCCGGTGGTGACCGCGGCCCCGGCCAGGAACACCGCGGCGTCCTCGACGGTGGGCGCCACCACGACGGGGCCGGCGACCACATCGAGACGGGCACGCATCGGGATCATCGCTTCAGGTGCCGGCCAGGTGGTCATGCGTAGGTCTCCTTCACCACGTCGAGGTGGGTCCAGCTCTGCAGGGAACGGACACCCGGAACGGCCCGCAACCGGGTCAGCGCCCGCGAGGCGTCACTCGGCGACGCGCAGGTCAGCGTGCCGACGAAGTCGGCGGACCCGGTGGTCAGGGCGAGATAGGACATGCCCGGCAGATCGCGCAGCGCCGCGAGCGTCTCCTCCCGGGCGGCCGGAGCGCTGAGCCGGTAACCGACCTGGACCGTGCCGGGCCCCGGCTGCCGCCGCACCCCGATCCGCAGCGCCCCGGTCTTGATCAGCCGCAGCACCCGGCTCCGGGTGGACGCGGTGGTCAGGCCGACCTGCTCCCCCATCGCCGCGAACGAGCGCCGCCCGTCCGCCTGCAACTCGGTGACCAGGGCCCGGTCGATGTCGTCGAGCGGATGGGCCACCTCGGGCCGGGGCAGGTCGAGGCTGGCGTCGCGCACTATGTCCAGGTACTCGTCGAGGTCGACGTCGGCGACCCCGGGCAGGGCGGCCACCGCGGCGACGACGGCCGCGAGGGTTTTCCGGTCGGCGACCCGGACCTCGGCGGAGAGGGTGTGCGCGCCGGCGACGTGCGACACGAACGGCACCTCGGGCCGGGCGCACAGGGTCGCGAGCACGTGGTCGAGCGGCCCGTCGACACGCAACCGCAGGTGGGCGCAGGTGGCCAGGCCCAGCACCTCGGGGTGGACGACGGCCCGCACGGCGACACCGTCGTCGTCCAGCGCGGCCATCGCCTTGCGGACGGCGGCGCTGCTGTGCCCCAGGGAGCGGGACAGCGCCTCCACCGACATGCGGCCGTCGGAGGCGAGCGCGAGCGCCACCGCCTCTTTGACCTCGTCCACCGTCACTTCTGCCCCTTCGTCGAGAGTCTGCTGAGGATCATCCCACGCCCGCCCTGTTTTGAGGAAGACATTTGTTTGTTAAAAACAACCACAGACGCAACTTCTGCTTGCTAAATATCGCTGAACTGCCGTAGAAGTGTTGGCATGAGCTTGACGGGCCACACTTCTTTACGATTCGTCCAGTCCCTATGGGCGATGGAGGACCTTCCGTGGCGTGGTGACCGTTTCTGGACACTGGAGGAGCAGCTCGGCCAACTGGTCGAGGCGGGTTACCACGGTTACGCCGTCGACCTCGGCGCCTCGAAAGCCCCGACCGCCACTGACCTGACCGCCGCAGCCGCCGGCACCGGGTTGACCGCGACGGTGATGGCGTTCGTCCCGGACGAGAAGACGCTCGGCGACGCGCTGCGCTACGCCGCCACGATCGGCGCCGCTGACCTGGTGCTCTGCGCCCAGCACCACACGCTCGACCTGGACGAGGCCGTCGCTCTCACCACGCGCTGGCACGGCATCGCCGCCGCCGAGGGGGTCCGGCTGGAGCTGGAGACTCACCGCAACACGATGACCAACGACATGCGCTTCACCGCGGCGCTCGCCGAGCGGCTGCCCGGGCAGATCGAGCTGGCCATCGACCTGTCGCACTACGTGGTCGGCGCCGAGATCCCGTCCACCCCGACCGCCGAGATCGAGGGGCAGGTCGCGGCGCTGCTGCGGCGCGGCGGATCGGTGCAGGGCCGGGTGGCGTCCCGCTGCCAGGTCCAGTTGCCGCTGCACCACGGTTCGAGTGAGCCGTGGATCGCCCTGGCCCGGCGCTGGTGGCGGGACGCGTTCACGCAGATCCTGCGCCGCCGGCCCGGCACCGACGTGGTCTTCCTGACCGAGCTCGGCACCGCACCGTACGCGATGACCGATGCCGCCGGAGTCCAGGTCAGCGACCGCTGGGACGAGGCGCGGCTGCTGCGCGAGTGGGCCGCCGAAGAGTTCACCCAAGCCTTGAAGGAGAGCGCCCGATGACCACCTACTCGACCACCAGCAGCGGCAACACGATCGTCGACGGCCCGCTGTCGGAACAGACGTACGGCCGCTCGATCCTTCCGGCGGCTGCCTACACCGACCCGCAGGAGTTCGCCCGCGAGCAGCGGATGATCTTCAGTGCCGAGTGGGTCTGGGCCGGTTACACCCACTGGGTCGGCAACGAGGGCGACGTGCATCCGGTCGAGGTAGCAGGCAAACCGCTGCTGATCGTGCGGGACGGCGAGGGCAACGTCAACGTCTTCCACAACTCGTGCCGGCACCGCGGCATGGTGGTCACCCAGGAACCGATCGAGGTCACCCAGCGCATCCAGTGCGCGTACCACTGCTGGTCGTACAACCTGGACGGTTCCCTGGCCGCCGCGCCCTACTTCAACCGGGAGCGCCGGGGCGCGCCGTCGCCGGAGGCCCGGCGGAAGCTGGGGCTGCTGCCGGTGCCGAGCGCGGTCTGGGCCGGCATGGTGTTCGTCAACCTCAGCGACGCGCCGACCCCGTTCGAGGACGTCATCAAGCCGCTGGCCGAGCGCTGGTCGCACATCGACTTCGACCGGCTGCACCTGGCCCGGGAGCGCAAGTTCGACCTGGCGGTGAACTGGAAGCTCGCGGTGGAGAACTTCCTCGACTTCTACCACCTGCCGTTTGTGCACCCGCAGGTCGGACCGGTTGCCGCCTCCCTGGACGTGGACGACGTGGTGATCGACAGCGACGTCATCGTCGGTGGCTGCTACCCGCGCGGCGCCGAGGGCAAGGCCAAGAAGTCCGAGGACGCGCTGCCGTTCATCGGGGACGTGCCGGCCGGCAAGGTGGCGTCCCAGGACATCTTCTGCGTCTTCCCCAACGCGCTGGTCTTCCTGGAGGCCGACTGGTTCCAGGTGATCGCGCTGTCCCCGGCGGCCGCCGACCGGACCGTCGAGCACATGGCCGTCTTCGTCGACGAGAGCGCTGCCGACCCCCGGTTCGCGGAGTCGGTCAGCAGCCTCTGCGACGTGCTCTTCCACGTCAACGAGCAGGACATTCCGTTCCTGTACAAGCTGCAGGCCGGGCGGGCCTCGGACGGCGCGAACCACACCACACTGCTGCCGTCCTGGGACCAGATCACCGCGATGTTCCAGACCGCGGTCGCCGCCCGGATGGGCTACTCGAAGTGAACCGGTACGACGGGGTGGTGATCTCGCACGAGCGGATCACCGGGGACGTCGCGCTGGTACGCGTACAGGCGCCGGATCTGCCTGGTTGGCAACCCGGTGACCACGCTGACCTGGAGCTGGAGAGCGGCCTGGTCCGGCAGTATTCGCTCTGCGGAACCCCGGACGAGACCGGGATCTGGACGTTCGCGGTCCTGTTGCGCCCGGACGGCACCGGCGGTTCCCGGCACGTCCACGACAAGCTCACCGTCGGTGACCGGGTCCGGGTGGCCGGGCCGAAGGCGATGTTCCCCCTCGAAGAGGCCGAGCACCATCTGCTGGTGGCCGGCGGCATCGGCGTGACCCCGATCCTGACGATGGCCGAGCGCCTGGCCGCTCAGGGCAGACCCTTTTCCCTGGTGTACGTGGGACGAGGTCGCGAGCGCATGCCGTTCCTCGACCGGGTGGCCGCCCTGGGCGACGCCGCAGTGATCGTCGACCGTGCACAGTCGACCGACTTCACCCTGAAGACCGTTCTGGATCAGGCCCCGGCGGGTGCCCTGGTCTACGCCTGCGGCCCACCCCGGATGATCGACGAACTGGGTGAACTGGTCACCGGCGGACGCCTCCGGACCGAGTCCTTCGCATCCGCCTCGTCGTCGCCGGTGGCGGACACCGCGGGCGGGGCGTTCGAGGTCCAGTTCGGTTTCGACGGCCCGGTGCGCCAGGTGCCGGCCGACACCCCGATGCTCGACGTGCTGCTCAAGGCCGGTGCCGACATCATGTGGTCGTGCCGGGAGGGCAACTGCGCCAGCTGCGAGACCCCACTGCTGGAGGGCGAGGCCGACCACCGCGACGACATCCTCACCCCCGACGAGAAGGCCGCCCAGAACTGCGTCTTCCCGTGCGTCTCCCGAGCTGTCAGCGGGCGCCTGGTGCTCGACCTGCCCGCCCCCTCGGAAGGCTGAGCGTCATGCCGGTCAGATCAAGAGCATTGACCTTCGACGATCGTACGGGTGAGAAGCCCCGGGTCGTCGACGTTCTCGTCGCGGAACCCGGCCCGGGACAGATCCGGGTCCGGATGACCGCCGCCGGCATCTGCCACTCGGACTTGCACACCGTCAACGGCGACTGGCCGATGGGCCGCCGCCTGGTGCTGGGTCACGAGGGTGCGGGCGTCGTCGACCGGGTCGGCCCGGGTGTCGACGGGCTCGCCGCCGGGGACACGGTCGCCCTCAACTGGTACGTGGCCTGCGAGTCCTGCCCGCCCTGCCGCCAGGAGAAACCCTGGCTGTGCACCGGTTCCCCGGCCCTGGAGAACCAGCTGCCCGACGGCACCACCGCGACCCGCGACCCGGCCGCGGACGATCCTGAGGTCTGGCCGTTCCTCGGCGTGGGCGCCTTCGCCGAGTACGCCGTGGTCCCGGCGACCGCGGCCGTGCGACTGCCGTCCGAGGTTCCGCCGCGGGTGGCCGCGCTGATCGGCTGCTCGGTGACCACCGGCTACGGCGCGGTGAACCTGACGGTACCGGTGCGGAGCGGCGACGCGGTGGTGGTGACCGGCTGCGGTGGTGTCGGCCAGTCGATCATCGTGGCCGCCGCCGACGCCGGAGCCGATCCGATCATCGCCGTCGACCGGTCCGCGGCCCGGTTGGAGGCCGCCCTCTCCCTGGGCGCCACCCACGCGATCCTGGCCGACGGCAGCGAGGTCGAGCAGGCCCTGGCTGTCTGCCCGGACGGCGTGGCGTACGCCTTCGACGCCATCGGTGTCCCCGACGTGGCGGCCCGCGCACCCCGTTTCCTGCGGGCCGGTGGCACCGCCGTCCTGGTCGGGATGCCCGCGATCGCCGCCACCGCGCCGATCGACACCTGGGACGTCGTCACCCGCGGCCTGACCGTGGTGGGCTGCAACTACGGCTCGGCGGTGCCGGCCCGGGACTTCCCGCTGATCGCCGAGGCCTACCTGGCCGGCCGGCTCCCGCTGGACCGGCTGGTGGGGGACTCGGTCGACCTGGACGGCGCCGCCGCCGCGATCGGCGCACTGGGCGCCGCGGTCGGCGGCCGCACGATCGTGGTCTTCCCGGACAGGGCCGGTGCCGCCCCGGACCAGCGCGGGTAGTCGAAGACAAAACCGGCGTCGAGGAGCCGGCCGGGAACGACCCGCCGGCTCTTCAGCAGCAGCTCGGTGTCCGACCGCAGGGCGAACGCGCCGATCTCGGCCATCACCCTGGTGGCGGGCAGTCCGAACGGCATCCGCCAGGCCGACCGCAGCTCGCGCATGAACTCCCGCTGCGGCAACGGCTCCGGTGCGGCCAGGTTCACCGCGCCGGTGATCTCCTCGTGCTCGATCAGGAAGCGGACCGCCCGGACGAAGTCGTGTTCGTGGATCCACGAGACGTACTGCCGGCCACCCGCCACCGGCCCGCCCAGCCCGCACCGGACGAGACCGCTGAGCACGTCGAAGATGCCGCCCCGGTCCGGGCTCATCACCATCGCCGCCCGTAGCGCGACCTTGCGGGTGTGCGGGGTGGCGGCCTTCTCCTGCTCGGCCTCCCAGTTCCGCGCGATCCGGATGCTGTACTCCCAGTAGCCGGGCACGCCGGGCTCGTCGCCGCCGATCACTCCGGTCAGCTCGTCGTTGGGAGCGTCGAAGCGGTGCGCGTAGATCGTCACGGTGCTCATCTGCAGCCAGACCCGCGGCGGTCGCTCCGCGGCGGCGATGGCCGCACCGACCACCCGGGCCGAATCCACCCGGGAGTTCATCATGGCCGCCAGGTTCGCCTCGGTGTACCGGCAACTGACACTGTGCCCGGCCAGGTTGATCACGACGTCACTGCCGTCGATCTCGGCCGCCCAGTCCGCCTCGACCGGGCCGGCCTCGACCGGGCCGGCCTCGCCCGTCGCGCTGGCCGGCCCCCGCCGCTCGCGCCGCCCGTCGCCGAGGGTGGACCCGTCCCAGTAGACCTGCCGGGGTCCGCGCGGGGTCCGGGTCAGCACCACGACCTCGTGCCCGTCAGCGGTCAGCGCCCGCTCCAGCATCGTTCCCACCTGCCCGGACCCACCCGGTATGACGATCTTCATCGTGCCCTCCCCGCCGTGTTGAGCAGTCGCTCAAATGAAGGGTAGAGCCTTTTGAGCAATCGCTCAAGATGATCCGCGCGACGGGCGGCCGCGTAGATCGGGACAGAGGTCGCGCTGAAAAGATTTTTTGCCGGGGTGAACCTATTTGGGAGCGCTCCCGTATTGCTGGTCGCAGGTAACTGGTGAAGGCATACGGGAAGGCACAGGGGCACCATGAACAGGTCCCGTTTCAACAAGTCTCGCTCGAACACGCGCCGCTGGCAGGTCGGTGCCGTCGGTGGCGTCGCGGTCGCCCTTGTCGGCGTCGGGCTCGGCGTGGCGTCGGCGGCGGAGGCCGTGCCGACGGTCAACTGCCCGACGGTGCGGATCAACGTGGCGGTGCCGGCTCAGGCGCAGGCCGAGGTGCAGAGCAACCTCCAGCTGCTGAACACGCAGATCAACGAGGCCAACACCCGGATCAAGAACACGGTCGGCCAGGGTGGCCCCGCCTTCATCCAGAACGCCATCCTCGGCCCGCTGGCGGACAAGCGGTTCGCGACCATCAACCGGATGGAGACCGCGATCGGCCGCAACGCCGCCAAGCCGGACCTGAACGCCGAGGGTCTCAAGACCTGTTCGCTGAACCAGAACGGTGGCGCCTCCGCGGCGCAGCCGACGGCCGTGGCCACCGGCTCCGCGAACGCGGGCAACAACGCGGGCGGCAACAACAACGCGGGCGGCAACGCCGGTAACGCCGCCAACAACGGTGTCGGCGTGATCAGCTGCCCGGTGGTCAACGTGAACGTGTCGGTGCCGGACTCGGCCGCCGACGAGGTGCGCCGCAACCTGGAACTGCTCAACACCCAGATCGCCGAGTCCAACACCCGGCTGAAGAACAGCGTCGGCCAGGGTGGCGCCGCGTTCGTGCAGAACGCGATCCTCGGCCCGCTGGCCAGCAAGCGGTTCGCGACGATCAACCGGATCGAGACCGCGATCGGCCGCCGCTCCACCAAGCCGAACCTGAACGCCGAGGGTCTGCAGACCTGCAAGGTGATCACCAGCGGTTCCGCGCAGGCGCAGAGCACCCAGGTCAAGGTCCTGACCGCCGCTGAGGTCGCCGCTTCGGCCGGCAAGATCAGCTGCCCGGCGGTGAACGTCAACGTGGCGATCCCGGCGCAGGCCGCCGCCGAGGTGACGCGCAACCTGGACCTGCTGAACACCCAGATCGCCGAGTCGCAGAAGCGCCTGGAGACCTCGGTCGGCCAGGGTGGCGCCGCGTTCGTGCAGAACGCCATCCTCGGCCCGCTGGCCAGCAAGCGGTTCGCGACGATCAACCGGATCGAGACCGCGATCGGCCGCAACGCCGCCAAGCCGAACCTGAACGCCGAGGGCCTGCAGACCTGCACGGTCGTCAAGTAACGCGGGTCACCACCCGGCAAGACAAACCGGATCTCCGGGCGCCCCGCACTGGCGGGGCACCCGGAGATCTGTCGTTCTCCGCCGGTCGACGACAGACCGAAGCGGGTCGGCGCCGGCCGAAGCGGACCGGTGGCGGTCGAAGCGGACCGGCGCCGGCCGGAGCGGGTCGGCGCCGGTCAGCGGCGGCCGAGGCCGCCCAGCTGCGACACACTGTTCGCCGCGGTGGCGGTGCCGCCGCCGTTGGTGTTGCCGTTGCCGAACTGCGTGTTGCCCACGTTGTTCAGGATGATCTGGTTGATCACCGAGATGTTCGAGATGTTGACGATCGAGTTGCTCGACTGGCTGTTGGAGGTCGACCGGCCGGGCCGGTTGTCCTGGCCCCGGGACGGCTGCCGGTGGTCGTTGCGGTCCCACGAGTTCCCGCGGTCCCACGAGTTGCCGCGGTCGTTGCGGTCCCACGAGTTGCCGCGGCCACGGTCGTGGCGGTCCCAGGAGTTCCCGCGGTCCCGGTCGTCGTAGGACTGGCCGCAGCAGGGGCGGCCGTGGTCGTTCGGGGAGGCGGCAGCGGCGGGGCCGGCGAGGGCCAGACCGGCTCCGGCAGCGAGCATCAGACCGGCGGTGTAAACGGAGACTCGACGCATGGTGATGCTCCTTAAGGGTGAAAAGTCGCGATATAGGCCGTTGCTTGGTAAACGACGCTCAGCGCGGGAGGACGTAAATTTCGCGCTCAAAATGACGGTTTTCTCGTAACTTGCGAAATGTCGCCTTTAGGGTGATCACCACGATTCCCGGACGTTATACCGGTGGGCTGGAGACGGCGAAGGGGGCGGGCCACAGTGGCCCGCCCCCTTCGTACCAGCGAAAGAATCAGTTGACCTCGGCCAGATAGGCGCTGGCTTTCTCCGGATCCACGAACCAGTTGAGGAAGTCGTTCGGGTCCACGAATCCAGCCGCGAACCGGCGGGCGATCCGCTCGTTCTGCGAGGCGGCGCCGAGGATCTGCTGCACGTGCGGGGGCAGCGGCTGCAGCATCGCGTTGGTCCAGCCGGTGACCGCCTGGCCGTGCGCGGTCCAGAAGCCCTCGAACGTGCCGGTCATCCACTGCTCGTCGAACGGCTGGTCACCATGGGCCAGGATCGCCTTCAGGTAGTGGTCCGCCGCCTTGGCCGCGGTGTTGCTGCCCTGACCGGTGATCGGGTCGTTGGCGATCACCACGTCGGCGAGCCCGAGCACCTTGCCGCCACCGGGCAGGTGCGCGACCGGCTGCCGGACGGTCGGCGTGTACCGGCCGTGCAGAGTGGACTTCGCGTCGGTGAGCCGCACGTTCGCCGCCCGCTCGTAGACCCACGGCAGGTTCTCCCGGATCAGGCCCAGAGTGAGCGCCAGGTGCTGCTCGGGCGCCATCCGGCCGCTGTGCCCGGCCCACCGGTCCAGCGGGCCACCCGGGACGGCCTCCCAGAACAGGATGTCGCACGGCCCGGTGTGGGTCAGGCCGGGGATCACGAACAGTTCACCGAGGCCCGGTACGGCGTGGAAGCCGACGTGCGGGACCGGCCACTGCGGGTCCGGCTCCAGACCGTGCACGTAGGCGACGGCCAGTCCACGCTGCGGCTCGGTGTACGGCGACCGGCTCGGATCCCGGTCGAACATCGCCACCAGATCACCCTTGCCGGCCGCGACGATCGTCAGGTCGTACCGCCCGAGCTGGGTCAGCGCGTCCAGATCCTGCGTGGTGACCGCGTTGTAGATGACGTCGACGCCCCGCTCCTCGGCCTCCTGCAGCCAGCGGGCCATCTTGATCCGCTGGTCGGTGGACTGGCCGGGCCTGTCCAGCGGTGCGGTGATCTGCAGGGCGAGCTGTCCGGGCGGGGCGGAGAGCGCGACCCGCAGCCCGTTGATCGGCGGGGCCTCGTTCTCCCAGAAGTTCAGGCCGTACGCGCGTTCGGTCTCCAGCGACAGGTCGAACATCGCCTGGGTCGAGGTGACCCAGCCGTTGCGGATCTCGTCGGGGGTGCGCGCCGACATCAGGGTGACCTCGTAGCCCTCGGCCCGCAGGCTGAGGGCGAGCTGGAGACCGGCCTGACCGGCCCCCACGATGAGAATGTTGCGCACGGCTTGTGCCTCCTGTGTGCCGGGGCCGGTTCACGACCGGCCCCTTATCCGACGGCCTGTTTCGCCGCGTGATCTACGACGGTGAGCAGGGCCTGCGCTACGTTGCGGGCGCTGCGGATGTCCGCGGCGATCAGCGGGACGTGCGGCGGAAGGGTCAGCGCCTCCCGCACTTCGGAGAGCTCGTGGGTGGCCACGCCGTGGAACAGATTGACGCAGACGATCCACGGTACGTCCGCGTCGTTCTCGAAGTAGTTGACGGCGGCGAACGAATTCTCCAGATGGTTGGTGTCGACCAGCACCAGGGCGCCGACCGCGCCCCGGACCAGGTCGTCCCACATCGGCCAGAACCGGGGCTGACCCGGTGTGCCGAACAGATAGAGCACCAGCGCCTCGTCGATGGTGACCCGGCCGAAGTCCATCGCCACCGTGGTGGTCACCTTGTCGATGCCCGGATCGAGCCTGTCGATCTGCGCGGCGGCCGCGGTCATCCAGGACTCGGTGCGGATCGCCGGGATCTCCGAGATCGCCTCGACCGCGGTGGTCTTCCCGACGCCGAAGCCACCCGCGATGACGATCTTCGCCGAGGTCATCGACTCGGTGGCGACGGCGTCAGGTGAGTCGGACCAGGCCTGCACGGAGTCTCTCCAGGAGCGCTAGATCTTGCGAGGGTCGGGCGTCGTGCACCACCAGCTGACCGATCTTGAGCAGGTCACCGATCAGCACCCGGGTCAGACCGAGCGGCAGCCCACAGCTCGCCGACAGCTCGGCCACCGAGCACATCCGGCGGGCCTGCTCGTACAGCGTCCGGGACGCCGGGGCCAGACTCGCGGCGAGCAGCGGGTCGTACCGGTTGCCGGTGGACACCAGGGTGTGGATCAGCAGCGGATTGCGGCTGCTGGTCCGCCCGCGAGCGGTCATGTAGGGGCGCACCTTCCAGTGCAGCCCCGGCCTTCGGGCCATGAGGGGGACTCCGATCAGCGTGCCGGTGCGGGAAGGGTGTTCTGATGCAGCGCGTTCCGGGTCTCCGGGGTCAGCGCGTGCCCCACGGACTGGCTGAACGTGGTCATCGCGTACCCGAGATGTCCGATCTGGGTCTGCGGTTTCGCCGACACCAGCAGCGCCGCGACGAACTCGCCGGACGGGTCCTCGATCCGCAGGAACGCCAGGTGCCCGTGCGGGTAGCGGATGCTCAGGTTCTCCGGGGCGCCGAGCCGGAGCAGGCCGCCGAGCTGACCGGTGATCCCGAGGAACCCGGCGGCCAGCGCCGCCACACTCTCCGCGTGCTCCCGGCTCAGGTGGCCGGACGAGGCGAGCTGCAGCCCGTCGGCGGAGACCAGCACCACCGCGGTGATCGTCGGTACCTCGCGGACGAGTTGGCCGATCAGCCAGGAGACGTCCGGCTGGCCGCCGTCGGCGGTGGATCGGTAGTCGGTCATAACGGTCCTTCGGTCTGCCTGGGGAGCACGATGCTGGTCGGGGTCACAGCGCCGGCTCCGTTTCGGTCGGCGGTCCTGGCGCGGTCGGCGGTCTTTGCGCGGGCGGCGTCGACACCGGCGTTGAAGTCGGCGGCGTCGTCGTGCCAGGCGGTGTCGTGGTGGATCCCGTCGACGGCCGGCGGCGGGGGCGGGTCGGCGCCGCGGACGCTGGCCGGCACCCGGCGGGGCATCGACGGTTTCACCGCCGGCAGCGCCATGGTCACGTCGTTGCCCGCGAGCGGCCGGACGTCGTGGCTGATCGGAGCGGTCTCCGAGGCGAACGGCCGGGGCGCCTCACCGAGCAGGCCCGCGCCGATCAGCAGCATCGCGACCGTGCCCCGGGGCTGCCGCGGCACCAGCCGGACCCGCAGCCCCGGATGCCGGTGGGTGAGCACGGCCGCCACCGACAGGCCCAGGTGCGCGGGCCGCAACTCGTCCGGCGCCGGACCGGGCTCCGCCAGCAGCTTCTCGATCCACGGCATGTGCGCCGGGTTCAGGCCGATGCCGTTGTCCTCGACCCGGATCACCACGTCGCCCTCGCCGGTCAGGTGCGCGGAGATGGTGACCGGCTCGGTCGGCGGGGAGTAGCGGTCGGCGTTGTCGATCAGCTCGGTCAGGATGCGGATCACGTCGTCAGCGGCGGACGCGGCCACCGCGAAGTCGGCGATCGACCCGAAGTGCAGGCGCTCGTAGTGCTCGACGGCGGCGCCGGCCGCGTGCGCGATGTCGTGCAGCGAGGTGATCTGCTGATCCGGGTCGTCCAGCGGCTCGCCGGTGAGGACCCGCAGGTTCTCGGCGAGGCGGCGGACCCGGGTGACCGAGTGGTCGATGCGGAACAGGATTTTGCGCCGTTCGGTGTCCTGCTCCCGGAATTCGGCTTCCCCGATGTGGTGGACGGCCTCCCACGTAAGAGTGAGCAGCCGGAGGGCGAACTCGCCGGCGACGGGACGCCAGGGATCCGGTTTCTCCGCCACCTCTCGCACCGGGGGAGCCGCCGGCGCCGGCGGGTCCACCACCACCGGCTGGGATTGATGCTTGCGGCGCCACCAGTGAGTCCAGCGGCCCGCCCCAGGCATCTATTTCTCCCCCATCAGCCTTCTGTCCTACCGAAGCGGAAGAAGATCACCGAATACGAAGTCTGTACCGTACCCGCCGTGTTGCCGAGATGGCTATCCGTCATCTTGGCGACGCCGGACCGCCTCGCCGAGAGGGAGAATCCAAAGATCCACTATGGAGACGAAGGTGCGGGATCAGTCGTACGTAGGCGACCATGCCGATCACTTCGATCAATGTCTGCGTGACCACCACCGCGGCGGCGCCGGCCAGATGATCGGGTAACGCCAGCGCCAGCGGCAGCACGACAAGCGAGTTCCGGGTGGCGCCGGAGAAGACGATCGCCCGCCCGGCCGGCACGTCCAACCGGAACACCCGGGCCACTCCCGCCCCGGCGAACGCCATCACCACCAGGAACGTCACGAAGAACGGGACCGCGCCGAGCACTCCGGCCCGCAGGTCCGGCACCTGCGAGGCGACCACGGTGAACAGGGTGACGGCCATCAGCGGGACCATCGCCGCCGTCGCCACCCCGCTGACCACCACTCCCGGCCGGTGCCGCCGGGCCCAGGCCTGGGTGAGCCAGGCCAGCGCCAGCGGGATCACGATCAGCACCAGGAACGCTTCCAGGAACGGGCCGCTGTCGATCTCGCCGGCCAGCTCCGGGCCGAGGAGGACCGGCAGCAGCAGCATCTGGGCGATCAACAGCAGCGGCGTCGCGGCCAGCAGCCGGCGGCTGTCCCCACCGGCCAGGCCGCTGAACACGATCACGTAGTCCACACACGGGGCCAGCAGCACCAGCAGCACTCCGGCCCGTACCGCCGGATCGTCCGGAAGGAACACCGACATCGCCGCGACCACCAGCGGCACCACCACGAAGTTGACCGTCAGCGCCGCCGCCAGGAAACGCCCGTCCCGCAGCGACCGCACCAGATCCGCCGCCGGGACCTGCAGGAACGTCACGAACAGCAGCAGACCCAAAACCGGATTGATGGCGTACGCCAACCCGGTGCCCGCCCCCGGAAGAGCCCAGCCGAACAGCGCCCCGGCACCGATCGCGGCGAGGTAGACGGCGACCTGATGTCGCTCCAGCGTCTCCGTCACGTATCTCTCCGTAAAACGTGCCGCGAAGAGACGTGACCGGCCCGGAACGCCCCGTCGGCGACGAACATGATCGCAACGCCACGGTACAGCGACGGAAACGAGGAACCACCATGAAGAAGCTGCTCATCGGCGCCCTGACCGCCGGCATCGTGCTCGCCCCGCTGGGCCTGAGCACCGCCGCCTCGGCTGCCGCCGCCGACCCGATCCTGCAGGGCAAGCGGCAGGTGGTGATCAAGCCGATCCCGTCCTTCGAGTCGATCGTCGCCATCGACAGCAAGGGCCGGCTCAACCTGACCGACGGCGAGGCCAAGTTCGGCCTGTTCGTGCTCAGCCCGGTCGGCAAGAAGTTCCAGATCAAGACCGCGAAGGCCGGTGATGGCAAGAAGGCGGCCTGCATCGGCATCAAGAACAACGGCAGCAAGTCCCTGACCGCGGTCGCCACCAAGTGCGACAAGACGCGGGCGGGCCAGCTCTTCACCATCACCAAGCAGAAGGCGAAGGACAACGGCCGCCCCACCTACGCGATCAGCAACAACAGCGCGTTCCTCCAGTACTTCCCGAAGTCCGGCCTGATCGCCGAGGAGCTGGGCGACGCCCCGCTGGTGACCACCTTCTCCTTCGTCGACAACGGCAAGGCCCCCAAGCTGGGCTGAGCACCGCGGCGAAACGGCGGCCGGTCCCGGACTCCCGGGGTCGGCCGCCGTTCGCATGCAACCCGGCGAGTGGGTTTCACGTATAGGGGGCGACCTGAACCGAAGCGGGATGAATGGAAGGCGGTGACCGGGTGAGACGGGACTCCGAACGGGAACGTGAGTTCACCGAGTTCGTGACGGCACGGCGCGCTGTCCTGGTACGTACGGCCACGCTGCTGGTCTCCGGAGACACGGCCAAGGCCGAGGACGTGGTACAGACAGCCCTGATCAAGCTCTACCTGGCGTGGGCGAAGGTGCGGCCGGAGACGGCGGAGGCGTACGCGCGGAAGTGTGTCGTCAATGCCGCGACCGACGAGCACCGCAGCCTGTTCCGCCGCCGTGAGCAGGTGCGCGCGGTGCTGCCGGAGGTGGCCGTCGACGCGCACACCGGCGAGGACCGGGTGATGCTCGGGCTGCTGGCGACCCTGCGGCCGAGCATGCGGGCCGCTGTCGTGCTCCGGTACGTCGAGGGGTTCAGTGTCGCCGAGACCGCCGCGGCGATGGGCTGCACCGAGGGCAACGTCAAGAGCCAGAGCGCTCGTGGCCTGCAGCGTCTCCGCGAAATCCTTCCCGCCCCGCTAGCTTTGAGATAAGGACTGACTCGTGACCGAAGTACAGGACATCCTGCGTAACCTCTCCGTTCCGGACGGCCAGGACGGCCCCGAGATCGTGGCCGCGGACGTGGCCCGTGGCCGGCGGGCGGCGACCCGTCGCAGTCGTCTCCGGTTCACCGTCGCCGGCGCCTTCCTGGCGGTCGCCGTCGCGGCCAGCGTCGGCGTCGGGCAGTACGGCGGTTCGGCCGGCCCGTCGCCGCTCGAACTGGTCGCCTACACCGGTGAGCAGCCGGCCGGTTTCCAGGTCAGCACGGTTCCGGACGGCTGGCGGGTCGTCTCCTCCGACGAGTCGGCGTTCGTCGTCGAGCCGCCGGCCCGCGCCGAGCGCCCCGAGGACGCGCTCGGCGGTGTCAACTACCACGGCCGGATCGTGGTCATGCTCCAAGGCGGCTCGCACTTCCCGGAGGAGTCGCCGGTGGAGACGGTCGACGTCAACGGGCGCTCCGGGAAGCTGGGCCACCCGCTGGAGGCGCCGGGCGAGCTGTCCGACACCCGCTGGCTCTTCTTCCCGGACGCCGCCGGGAAGAGCGTGAACGTGCAGGTGCCCGGCGATGTCGGGCTCAGCGACGAGCAGCTCGTCGACTTCGCCGAGGGCATCACCGTCACCGGCGACGTGGTCGAGATCAAGGGCTGACCGCGCAGGTCAGGAGGCCTCGGAGCCGTCGGAGATCACCATCTCCGAGTGGTCCATCAGGAACTCGGGGAGGGCGTCCTTCGACGTCGCCTCGAACAGGGCCCGGGTGTCCTCGGTGACACCCTCACCGCCGGAGACGCCGGCGAAGGTGCCGCCGTTGGTCCGGATCGGGATGAGGTCGGCGGCGGCGACACTCTTCAGGCCGAGGATGAAGTTCTCCACCGGCACGCCGTGGGTGTCCATCTTCAGCGACTTGCCGGCGGCGGCGAGCAGGCTCGACACCTTCGTCGGGTTGCCGATCACGCCGGCGCTGCTGGCCTTGGTGGCGATGGCCCGCAGCAGCTGCTGCTGGTGGCGCTGCCGGTCGTAGTCGCCGTTGGCCGAGTGGCGCAGCCGGGAGAACTCGAGGGCCTCCCACGGCTCCATCTCCCGGCAGCCCTTCTTGAACCACAGCGCGTTCTTCGGCGGCGAGGTCGGGTCGGCGCCCTTCGCGTACTCGACCTTGCCGTTGTTGACCACGTAGTGGCTGGACCACATGTCCTTGTCGACGCAGAGCTGCACCCCGCCGAGGGCCTCCAGGATGCCGCGGAACCCGTCGAAGTCGATCACCATGACGCCGTCGAACTCGATGCCGGTCAGGTCGTGCACGGCCTTGGTGGCGAGCTTAGCGCCGCCCTGCCAGCCGCGTTTGTCGGCCGACCCGTACATGTAGGCGGCATTGATCTTGGTAGTGGCGCCGGTGAAGTTCATCGACTTGTCCGCCGGGATCCTGGCGATCGTGTCCCGCGGGATGGAGATCATGAAGGCCCGGTCGCGCGCGGCGGTGATGTGCAGGACCAGGATGGTGTCGGACCGGGACGCGATGCCCTGTTCCTCCCAGCCCTGCCGGGAGTCCAAGCCGAGCAGCAGCATGTTCAGCGCGCCGGCGGGCAGCTCCCCGGTCTCGGCCCTGGTGTTCGACCCGCCCTCGGCGGCGAGCACGCTCGACGTGGTCTGCACGTTCGACGTGAGCTGATTCAGCAGATAGCGCATCGCGACGAAACTGCCTGCTCCGGCCATCATCAGGACGACGCCGAAAACGGTCAGGAGTCGGGCCCACAACGGAGAGCGACGAGCCGTGCTGGATTTCGCCATCGGCAGGCTTTCCTCCTCGTGAGAGCCCTCCGGGAGCGTGTCCAGCCGAAGCGGCGCGTAAATAGATATATGGGCGGTGGTGCGGCCGTCAACAGTAGATGAATCACGCCACCCCGGGCCGTGGGCAATTCGGCGAGGTCATTGTCAGTGGATCCCCAGGAGAGTCATAGGGTTCGTTGAGCGAATTGCCATGAAAAGTTCACGCAAACGCGAGCTGCTTCCGAAAGGTTGCCGTCCGGGCGATATTGAGACATTCGCCATTCCCTTGCTCCCGCACTGCACCTTTTCGGCCTCTTGTACGTCGAGGTATCGAGTGGAGGAGGGACGCGATGCGAGAGGTTCCCGCAAAGGTCGTGGCCTGGTTCCGGAGATGGCCACGATGGTCCCGGCGGGCGCTGGCGACGGTGATCGTGGCGCAGCTGGTGCTGGCCGCGGCGGCCGCCGGGTACGTGGTGAGCGTCGACCTGCCACCGGACCCGGTACCACCGCAGGCCTCGGTGCTCTATTACCGCGACGGGAAGACGGTTCTCGCCCGGATCGGGCCGACCGACCGCACCGACATCACCCTGAACCGGGTTCCGCTCGGCGTCCGGCAGGCGTTCATCACCGCCGAGGACCGCGGGTTCGTCGACCACTACGGCGTCTCGGTCCGGGGTCTGCTCCGGGCCCTCTGGTCGAACGTGGTGAGCGACAGCGGTCAGGGCGCCTCCACGATCACCCAGCAGTACGTGCGCAACGCGTACCTGACGCAGGAGCGCACGGTCAGCCGCAAGGCCAAGGAGGCGGCGCTCGCGCTGAAGGTGGAGAGCCAGTTCTCCAAGGATCAGATTCTCGAGCGGTACCTCAACACCATCTATTTCGGGCGCGGCGCCTACGGCATCGAGGCGGCCGCACACGCCTACTTCGGGACCTCCGTCGATCAGCTCACCACGTACCAGGGCGCGATCCTCGCCGCGATGGTCAAGGACCCGACCCGGGGCGACCCGGCGGTGGACCCGAAATGGACCAAGGACCGCTGGCAGTGGATCCTGCGGGCGATGTCCGCCGAGGGCCTGGTGCCGGCCGACGCGGCCGACCGGGAACCGTACCCGGCCGTCGCCCCGCAGTCGGTCACCGCGGCCACCATCGGCGGCCCGATCGGCCTGATCACCGACCGGGTCGAGGACGAACTGGTGGCCTCCGGGCTCACCCGTCAGCAGGTCCGCACCGGTGGTCTGAACATCGTCACCACCCTCGACGTCGCCGCGCAGGACTCGGCCACCGCCAGCATCGGCAAGGCCCTGGCCGGGCAGCCGAAAGAACTGCGGACCGCGCTGGTGGCGATCGACCCGGCCGACGGCGGGGTGCGCGCCTACTACGGCGGTGACCGGGGCCGTGGGTTCTACGACGACGCGCTGGCCGCCCGGCCGCCCGCCTCCACCTTCAAACCGCTGGCCCTGGCCGCGGCGGAGGAGCTCGGGATCGGCTTCGAGTCGTTCTACAACGGGCTCTCGCCCCGGCTGTTCGCCGACCGGGGTGGCGCGCCGCTGTTCAACAAGGACAACCTGCAGTGCCCGGTGTGCCCCCTGGACATCGCGATGGTGCACTCGCTGAACACGCCGTTCTACGCTCTGGCGGAGAAGGTCGGCCCGAACCGGATCCGGGACCTGGCACTACGGCTGGGCGTGCCGGAGAAGTACGGCGACCAGGCCACCATGGTCGACCTGAAGGGTGAGCTGACGCCCGGCAAGACCCGCGCGGACATCGCCCTCGGGCGGTACGCGGTCACCCCGGCCGACCTGGCGAGCGCCTACGCCACGCTGGCCGGCGGCGGCACCCGGACCGATCGGCACTTCGTCCAGTCGGTCACCACGGCCGGCGGCACCGCGCTGCACGAGCACACCGCGAAGGGGAAGCGGGTGCTCGACAAGGCGGTGGCAGCCGACGTCGGCTCCGTGTTATCGCAGGTGGTCGAGGAGGAAGGCCGGGTGCCGGGGCTCGACGCGGCGGCGAAGACCGGTTCCCAGCAGTACGGCAGCACCCCCGACTCGTCCGACGCGTGGACCGCCGGATGGGCGTCGGGGCTCGCCGCGGTCGTCTGGGTGGGGCGCGAGAAGCCCGGGCCCATCCGTACGAAGAAGGGCCAGGCGATCAACGGCGACGGGATGCCGTACGACATCTTCAAGGGTTTCCTGTCCGGGGCCCTCGAAGGGCGGGAGACGACGGTTCTCCCGGAGGCGCAGCACGTGGGGCGCCCGGACATGGGCGATCTGGAGACGATCGAGGGCGACATCAAGCGGGTGCCGGGCTGGATCTATCAGGGCCCGCAGAAGGGTGACCTGGTCGACCGGTCGCTGGCGGTCGGCACGTGGGCCGAGCGGACGTCCCGGCTGGACGGCGTCTTCGCCAAGTACACCTCCTCCGGCCTGGACTTCTCGGTCTCCTTCGTCGATCGCAAGACCGGGCAGCGGTACGACTACCGGGGCGACCGTGAGTTCGAGACGGCGAGTGTGGTGAAGCTGCAGATGCTCGCCGCCCTGATGCTGAAGGCGCAGGACGAGGACCGGGATCTGACCAAGGCGGAGCAACGGCAGGTCCGCAAGATGATCGTGGCCAGTGACAACGACGCGGCGGTCAAGGTCTACGCCCGGGTCGGCGGGGCCTCGGGGCTCCGGCAGAAGCTGAAGCGGCTCGGGATCGACGACACCGACCCGAACACCCGGTTCGGTTTCACCACCACCACGGCGAACGACCAGATCCGGACGATCGAAGCGCTCACCAAGGCCGGCGGCCCGCTGAGCCAGGACGCCAAGGGTTACATCCTGGGCCTGATGTCCCAGGTCAACGCCGATCAGACCTGGGGTGTCAGCGCCGCCTCGTTCCCCGTGAGCAGACCGCCCAGAAGAACGGCTGGGTGTCCCGGTCCACCGAGGAGAACCGGTGGATCATCAACAGCACCGGCCGGATCACCGGGGAGAAGACGGACGCCGCGATGTCCGTGCTCTCGCACGGGCACGAGGGCCAGCCGGCGGGCATCGCGACGGTCGAGCAGATCGCCGCGCTGACCCGCAGCTACCTGGGCTGGTGACAGCGAAGCGGCTCCCGGTGGACGCCGGGAGCCGCATCGCGGAGGTGGATCAGTTCGAAATGATCCGGTCCTTGCCGGGGCCGCCGATGATCTTGTCGTTGCCGGGGCCGCCGTACAGGATGTCGTTGCCGTTGCCGCCGTGCAGAACGTCGTTGCCCGCGTCGCCGGCGATCACGTCGTTGCCGCCCCGGCCGTTGATGTAGTCGTTGCCGGGCCCGCCGACGAGCTTGTCCGCGCCCGAGCCGCCGAGCAGGGTGTCGTTACCGGTGTGGCCGTCGGCGTACATGTAGACCCCGGTGGTGTTGACGACCTTGTCGTTCTTGTCCCCGAGCAGGACGCTGATCTCGGTCGGCTTGCGGGCGACCGTGCACTTGACCTTGGTCTTGCCGCCCTTGACCGCCTTGCACCCCTTGCCCGGCCGGAGCGCGACCCGGTCGTCCAGCGTGATCGTCCGGCCGGAGATCGTGATGACCAGCGAGTTCGCCTGGGCGCGCCCGGCCACGAACTGCACGATGGTGTTGTTCCTGCCCAGCACCTCGGCGTAGCCCTTGGCGGGTGCCGGCACCTGCGCCTGTGCCGGTGCGGCGAACAGCGTCGTCATCGCGGCGGCCGCGCCGGCGATCGCCAGAGTCTTGCGGTTGAACAGGAACATCGTGGTCTCCCCCGTGGCTTTCTTCGTGCTGACATCTGGTGCGATGCGGCGCCCGGGCACCTGGTTCGGGGATCCGGATAACGGATCGGTAACGGCGAAAATCGGTAGGCTGAGCCGGTGACTCTCGCTGATCTGCGTCGTTCCCTGCACGGCCATCCCGAGGTCGGGCTGCACCTGCCCCGCACCCAGCAGACGATCCTGGACGCGCTCGACGGCCTCGGCCTGGAGATCTCCACCGGCCGGGAGCTCACCTCGGTGACGGCGGTGCTCCGCGGCGGCCGCCCGGGCCCGGTGGTGCTGTTGCGCTCCGACATGGACGGTCTGCCGATCACCGAGGCGACCGGCCTGCCGTTCGCGTCGGCCACCGGCACGATGCACGCCTGTGGCCACGACCTGCACATGGCCGGTCTGGTCGGGGCGGCCCGGCTGCTGGCCGGGCAGCGGGACGAGCTGCCCGGGACGGTGGTGTTCATGTTCCAGCCGGGTGAGGAGGGCTTCGCCGGCGGCAGGATCATGATCGAGGAGGGGGTGCTCGACGCGGCGGGCGAGCGGCCGGTCGCGGCCTACGCCGTGCACGTCGACTGCACGACCGCCGCCGGGCGGGTGGTCACCCGGCCGGGGCCGATCATGGCGAGTGTCAGCAGCATGGATGTCGAGGTGACCGGCACCGGCGGGCACGCGGCGCATCCGCACAGTTCCGTCGACCCGGTGCCGGTTGCCGCCGAGATCATCCTGGCGCTGCAGTCGTTCACCGCGCGCCGGGTGCCGGTCGCGGACCCGGCGGTCGTCTCGGTGACCAGGCTGTCCTCCGACTCGCCGGCGAGCAATGTGCTGGCCCGCACGGTGCGACTGGGCGTGAACATCCGGTCGCTGTCCCGGACCACCCTCACGCTGCTCCGCACCGAGCTGCCGAAGCTGGTCACCGGGATCGGCGAGGCGCACGGCTGCACGGTCGAGACCGATTTCATGGACGCCTACCCGGTCACCGTCAACGACCCGGCGGAGACCGCGGCGGTCCTCACCGTGCTCGACGAACTCTACGGCGACCGGGTGGAGCGGCTGTCGTTCCCGGGCATGGCGTCCGAGGACTTCGCCTACGTGCTGGACGAGGTGCCGGGCACGATGGTCTTCCTCGGGGCGCAGCCGGCGGACGGCACGACCGGGCCGATGCACTCCGATCGTGCCGTCTTCGACGACTCCCGGCTGGACGAGCACGCCGGGCTCCTGGCCGAGCTGGCGATCCGCCGGCTCCGGCGCTGATCACCAGCCGCCGACACCCGCCAGCACACGCTCCACCGGGACCGGTTTGCCCAGGTGGAAGCCCTGACCGAAGGGCACCCCACAGGCGATGAGCGCGTCCTTCTGGGCGGCCGTCTCGATCCCTTCGGCGATCACCGTGCAACCGTGCTGTTCGGCGAACTCGACAAGCGCCCGGACCGCGGCCTGCCGGGCGGTCGAGCTCTCCAGCCCCGGCAGCGTCTCCATGCCGAGTTTCAGCACGGCGGGGCGCTGCGACTCGATCAGGGACAGGGTCTCGTAACCGGAGCCCTGGTCGTCGACGGCGATCCGGATGTCCCCACCGAGCTGGCCCGGCGTGGGCGACGGTGCGGTGCCGACCTCGACGACCACCGGGCGGCGGGCGCCGGCCAGCAGTGGCGCCAGCTCGTCCGGGCGGGCCAGCAGGTCGGCGGAGACGTTGACGGCGAGCCAGGTGCCGTTCGGCAGCGACGCCGACGACGTGACGGCCGCCTGCAGCAGCGCGGCGTCCAGGGCGACATGCATGCCCCGTTCGGCGGCGGCCGCGAGACTGTCCCGCGGGTTGCTGCCGTCGGCGAAGCGGGTCAGCGCCTCGTACCCGACGACGTGGCCCTTGGCCAGCTGGTAGATCGGCTGGAACACGGTGAAGAAGCTGAACTCCTCGAACAGGTGCGCCCGGCTGGACGAGGCGCGGTCGGTCGTCCAGCCGCCCGACTCGGCACGCTGCAGCCGCACGGTGACCTGGCCGGCGGTGGCGCCGTGCTCCTGCCGGTAGTGCAGCACCTGCGCCCAGTCACCGACGGCGGGGGTTTTCGGCGCCTTTTCAATGACCCGGGGCTTTCTGACACCGACGGGCCGGACCAGCCAGTCCTTCAGGTGGGTCAGCAGGTCGACGATCGTGTTGCCCGGGCCCACGAACGCGATCATCGCGTACGCCGACAGGGTCAGGTTCAGGGTGGCGAAGACCAGGTTGTTCCACTGTCCGAGCTGGACGTCACGCCACACCGTGTAGACGCAGAACACGATCAGGGCCAACGGCAGCAGCAGGTACGACGAGGCCGCGGTGGTCCGGTCGCGGACCTTCGGGGTCCGTTTGAACGCGCTCTTCTCCCCGGTCAGCAGCTGCAGCAGCGAGGCGATGCTGCCGGACATGTTGACCGGCAGCAGGATCAGGTTGAAGCCGTAGATGCGCAGCATGTCCGAGCGTTTGTAGCCGAGGTGCTTCAGGTCGGCGGCCATCATCAGGAAGTACGGCACCGAGACGAGCAGCAGGATCGGGTTGAGCAGTTCGGCGTTGAACGGGTACGCCAGCATGATCAGCAGGCACACCGAGCTCCAGAAGATCGAGGCCATGTAGTTGACCCGCAGGAAGTACTCGCCGAAGCGGTTCTTGTCCTCGCGCTTCGATTTGGCCCGGAACTGGTCCTTGAGCCGGGACAGCATCAGCAGCCCGCCGTTGGCCCAGCGCTGCCGCTGGATGCAGAGCGATCCGAAGTCCGGCGGGGTCGCGCTGTAGGCGAGGCGTTCCGGGTAGTTGTGCAGCGACCAGCCCCGGACACCCAGGTCGATGGTCGATTCGGTGTCCTCGATGACCGTACGGTCCTGGATGTATCGCTTGATCTCCCAGTCACCCTCGTACGAGGTCTCGCAGATCTCGTCCAGGGCCTTCTTGCGGAGTACGGCGTTCGCACCGACCCAGAACGTCGCCCCGTAGTGGGTCATGCCCTGGTGCACGATGTACTGGATGTCGGTGGTGGCGCCGGAGATCCGCTCGATCCGGGTCGCCGAGCCGGGATAGGCGCTGTACGGCGTCTGCGCCACCGCGTGCCGTTCGAAGGCGCCCTGTTCGAGCAGGTGGACCAGGCGCAGCGCGTACTCCGGGAGGAGCACGCTGTCCGCGTCCAGGGTCAACACATAATCCGGGTTCGGTACGACCAGATCGGCGCGGTTCGGGCCGGCCGTCACCAGCGCGGTCCCGAGCGGGGTGGAGACCTCCTGGTACGCCCCGCCCATCAGCCCGATGTAGCTGTTCAGGTTCATCGCCTTGTTCGGCTCGTGCGACAGCGACACGTACTTCTTGCGCTCGAAGCTGGTGACCGTCACGTCGAAGATGGCGATCAGCCGCTTGTGCAGCTGGTTCATCCGGGCGATCGGCAGTGTGGCGTGCTCGTCGGCGCCGGTGTTCAGGGCGCCGGCGATCTGCGCCAGGTCGGCGGCGAGCGGGTGCAGGATGTGCTCGACGAAGAACGTGTCGGTGTGGTCGACCATCTCCTGCCGGGCGCCGAGGTCGTGGAGCCAGCCGGAGGCGTACTCGTACTCGACGGCCAGCCGGCGCATGTCCTCCAGCGTCACCAGGTACCCGCCGCGCAGGCGGACCTGCTCGTCGAAGCTCGCGTAGGCGGCCGACACCCGCTGGTGCGGCACCCGCAGCTCGGCGTCGATCAGGGCGGGCAGGGCCCGGGCGGCCAGCAGCATGTCCCGCGCGCCCCGGGTCTTCGGCTGCCGCGGGTCGTCGATCAGCAGGGTCACGCGCAGGCCGGGGTACTCCTGCAGGGCGGCCGACAGCAGCGTGGTGCGGTTGGTCCGCTCGTCCTCCTGATATGACGGGACCAGAACCGTAACGCTCGGCGTCTTCCCGCCGATGAACTCGTCGAGCATGATCCGCGGCGCCCGCTGATGACCGCGGGACCGGTAGAAGTAGCCGATCCGGGTGATCAGGTAGGCGATCGCGGAGGCCGCCAGCCCGGTGACGACGAGCATGTACACGATCGCCTCGATCGCCAGTTTCACGCTGTGGGCGTGGCCGGCGATGAACTGCTGGATGACCGTGTAGGTGATGTAGCAGGCCCAGACCGTGATGGTCACCACGATCGCGAGGCGTCCCCGGGTGATCCGGCCTTCGGATATCGGGGGCGGGACGATCGGATGAGGGTCGGTCCTCTTGTCGGACCCCCATTGTCGTTTTGCATCCCGCTTTCGATGGTCCGCCGGTGCGCGTGACATGTGTTTTAGGGCCCTTCGGTGCCGATTTGCGACGGCACCGAGAGGCGGTGCCCGGCGGGAATTGTCATAGCGGAATCACCATCTGACGCTCCGTATTCCGGATTGGACAGGTGGATCTTGTGTCTGCCCCGTGGTCCGCCGTTCGCCCGATCGCAAAAGTCGTCACAGTGCGCAAGCGTTTGACGACTCATAAATGAAAGGGCGTATCGTGCGGCCGGAGATCGACCCCCTTGCCGACCCTCACTGGCAGGAGCCGGAACAGCCGCCGAAACGGCTGTCGTGGACGAGACTGGGCATTCTCGTTCTCGTTCTCGGAATGGTCGGTGCCGGCGGCACCTTCGGGTTCCTGCACCTGCGGGACACGTCCGGCCCGACGGCGAAGTCCTGGGCGGTGCCGTACGTCGACGTCACCCTCACGCCGACCTTCCAGTTCCAGGACCCCAGTGCGAACCCGGCCAACGACGTGGCCCTCGGCTTCGTCGTCGCCGACCCGGCGAGTCCCTGCACACCGAGCTGGGGTGGGGCGTACACGCTGGATGGCGCCTCCTCCGCCCTTGACCTTGATCGGCGGATCGAGCAGCTGCGCCAGTCCGGCGGCGACATCACCCTCAGCCTCGGCGGGCTCAGCAACTCCGAACTCGCCGTCGCCTGCACCGACCAGGAGAAACTCGACGCGGCGTACGAGCAGCTGATCGACCGCTACGACGTGAAGACCCTGGACCTCGACATCGAGGGCACCGCCACCGCCGACCAGGCGTCCCTGCAGCGCCGGGTGAAAGCCGTCGCCGCGCTGCAGAAGAAGGACGACGAGCTGGCGGTGTGGCTGACCCTGCCGGTGTCGCCGAGCGGGCTCACCGCGGACGGCGTCGGCGTGGTCCGCGGCATGCTCGAGGGCGGCGTGAACCTGCGCGGCGTCAACGTGATGACGATGGACTACAACAACGGCGACAAGAAGCCGGACATGCTGGCCCTCGGGCTCAGCGCCCTGAACGGCACCCACCGGCAGCTCACCGACCTCTACCTGCAGCTCGGGCAGAAGCTGACGTCGCCGCAGGTGTGGTCCCGGATCGGCGCCACACCGATGATCGGCCAGAACGACATCGACGCCGAACGGTTCACCGTCGCCGACGCCGAGGGGCTGGCCCGGTTCGCCGTCGACAACGGCCTCGGCCGGGTCTCGATGTGGTCGATCAACCGGGACGCGCCCTGCACCGGCACCTTCTCCGGCGTGGTCGTGCACTCCAACACGTGCAGCGGTGTCGACCAGGAGGCGCTGGCCTTCTCCAAGGTCTTCGCCGGCCTGCCCGGCAAGGCGGTGGGCGACGATCCCGGCTCGGTCGAGATCCCGGACCGGGCGGCCACCGTGGACGACCCGAAGACCAGCCCGTACCCGATCTGGCGTCTCACCGCCCTGTACGTCACCGGCTACAAGGTGGTCTGGCGTGGCGTGGTCTACGAGGCCAAGTGGGCCAACTCGGGGCTCGACCCGTCCTCGGCGCCGGTCGCCGGCCAGCAGAGCGCCTGGTCGGTGCTCGGGCCGGTCAGCCCGGTGGAGAAGGCGCCCCGGCCGACACCGCAGGTCACCAACGTGGCCCGGACCTGGAAACCGGACGTCACCTACCGGCGCGGCCTCCGGGTGCTCCATCAGGGACTGCCGTACGAGGCGCGCTGGAACAACAAGGACCAGACCCCGTCGACGGCGTTCCCGATCGACGCCGACGACCCGTGGAAGCCGCTCTTCGACGTGCCGGGCGAACCCTCCACGTCGTGACGTAGCCGACTCGTCCTTTCGGTCGATGGGTTGCTCTTGATCTTCGATATAGCCTCGCGTCGAACCATGACGCACGGGGGAAGATCATGAGCAACCGACGGGTCGGAGCGGTGGTCGCCGCGGTACTGACCGGAACCACCGCGCTGGTGGCCACACCGGCCTCGGCCGACGACACCAGAGCGGCACTGACCATCACCTCGATCGGCGACATGCTCGTCGACGGTGTGCACGAGCGGGTTTTCATCAGCGACCCGAGCGCGGGCCAGGTGATCGCCACCGACTACAGCGGTAAGCAGGTCGGGACCGTGGACGTGCCGGGCGCGGGCGACCTGGCCCTCACCGCGGACTCGTCCCGGCTCTACGTCGCCTCGCCGGGCACCTCTGCGGTGGTCGCTCTGGACACCGCCACCCTGGACCGGGCGGCGACGTACTCCACCGGTGAGGTGAAACCGGATGACGTGACCGTCGCCGGCGGCCGGATCTGGTTCTCCTACGTCAGCGGTGGCGGCGCGCTCGGCACCATCGACCCGGCCACCGAGACGGTGTCGCTGAACCGCTACGCCACCGGTCAAGTCCGCCGCCGAACTGGCCTCCGCCTCCGCCCGGCCCGGCCGGATCGGTGTCCTCGCCAGTGGGAAGATCGCGGTCCTGGACGTCGCCGGTGACAGCGCCACCGAGGTGGCCGCGACCGGGGAGGGCCCCACGTCCGCGGCCCTCGACATGGCCATCTCCCCGGACGGCGACCGGATCGCCACCGCCCACCGGAGCGGATACGGCTTCTACATGCGGGAGGCCGCCGACCTGGAGACTGCGGCCTACCTGTCCACCGGCCCGTTCGTGACGGCCGTGGACTTCGCCGCGGACGGCACCGTCGTCGCCGGCATGGACCAGGTCCTCGGCCCGAACCTCGCGGTCTTCACCCCGTCCGGCGAGCTGATCAAGAACCTCACCTTCGCCACCAATGGCCGTGGCCTGGTGAAGGGTGTGGCGTGGGCGCCGGAGGGCGACCGGCTGTTCGGCGTCTCGGCCAACGGCAACGCCTACTCGCTGCTCTCCTACACCGGCACCAAGCAGGCGCCGACCACACTGACCCTGAACGGCCCGTCCGCGGTGATCCCGGGCGCCACCGCCACCTTCAGCGGCCGCCTGACGACGACGGTGGCACTGCCCGCCGGCACCACCGTCACGATCACCCGGGACGGGGTGTCGCTGGGTACCGCCACGGTCGGTGCGACAGGCACGTACTCCTTCACCGACACCCCGCCGGCCGACGCGGTCTACCGTGTCTCGTTCGCCGGTGACGACTCCCACCAGGCGACCGCGGCAACCCGGACGGTCCAGGTCACCAAGGCCACCGCGACGGTCACCCTCCTCGGCCCGGCGACCACCGCCATCCCGGGCGAGCGGATCTCCGTCACCGGCCGGCTCACCGCCCCCTACCTCGATCTCGCCGGATCCACTGCCGCGGTCTCCCGGGACGGGGTCTCCCTGGGCACGGTCACCGTCGACGCGGACGAATACTTCACCTTCGCCGACACCCTGCCGGGCGAGGGCACGGTCAACTACAGCTTCTCGTACGCCGGGAGCAACGTCACGCTGCCCGCGGTCACCACCCACGCGGTCGTGGTGTCCCGGGTCGCGTCCGCCGTGACGCTCGCCGGGCCGACCTCGGCGCCCCGGGCCAAGGCGCTCACCCTCACCGGCACCCTGGCATCGCCGCTGGCCCTGCCGTCCGGTGCGAAGGTGTCGATCACCCGGACCGACCTGGACAGCCCGTCCGGTAAGGCGCTGGGCACAGTGACCGTCGCCGCCGACGGCTCGTTCCGTCTCACCGACACCCCGCCCGCCGGTGGCACGGTCACCTACCGGGTCGCCTACGCCGGGGACGGCACCCACACGGCTGCCGCTGCCACCTGGGCGGTCGCCGTCTCCCGGGCCACCCCGGCGCTGACCCTGACCAACGGCGGCAAGGTCTACGACTACGGCAAGACGGTCACGTTCACGGCGCGGCTCGGTGCCACGTACAAGAACCGGGTCGTGGAGATCTGGGCCGACCCGGCCGGTGGCGACCAGGCCCGGCGGCTGCTCAAACGCGCCACCGTGAACAGCAAGGGCGACGTCGCGGCGAGTTTCAAGCTGACCCGGGACACCACGCTCAGCGCGGTCTTCACCGGCGACGCCCGCTACGCGCCGCGCACGGTGACGGTCACCGTCGGCACTCGCGCCGATGTGGGACTCGTCCTGCGCAACTACTACAAGACCAAGACGATCGGCGGTACGCGGTACAGCTTCTACAAGCCGGGCAAGACCGCGTACTTCAAGCCGAACGTGAACGAGGCCGCCAACCGCCGGGTCCGGGTCCAGCTCCAGCGCTACTCCGGCGGCAAGTGGAAGACCATGGACGACAACTACTTCGAGGCCGACGACGTGCTCTACCTGAGCGGCAGTGGGCTGACCAACGCGAAACTGCGGACCCGCCTCGGGTACGTCCGGGGCACCTCCCGCGACAGCCTCAATGTCAGCACCTGGACGACGTACCGCTACTTCACCTTCGCCAAATAGGGATCAGCCGTGAAACGCATCGCTCTGCTGAGCTTCGCCGTGGTCGCGGGCGCTGTCGTCGCCCCGGCACCGGCACTGGCCGCGACCACCGGGCTGGCCAAGGTCGCCGGGACGGTCGTGCAGTTCAAGGCGGCCGCCGGGAAGACCAACAGTCTGGTGATCACCATCGCCGGGCGCACCGTGACCCTGGACGACCGGGTCGCGATCAAGGCGGGGGCCGGCTGCAAGGCGGTCAAGGGTGACGCCACCAAGGTCCGGTGCACCACCGCGAAGAAGACCACACGCCTGGTGGTGGCGCTCGGCAACGGCCACGACGAGGTGATCAACCGGACCGCGGTGCCGATGACCGCCGACGGCGGAACCGGCGACGACACGCTGATCGGCGGCTCCGCCGCGGACCGGCTGCTCGGCGGCTCCGGCTGGGACACCATCCTCGGCCGCGGCGGCGGCGACACCATCGACGGCGGCTCCGGTAACGACCGGATCCAGGGCAACTCCGGCAACGACGTCATCCAGGGCGGCACCGGGCACGACACCGTCTACGGCGGGTCCGGTGCCGACCGGGTCGCCGGTGGCGCCGGCGATGATTGGATCTTCGGTGGTTCCGGGAACGACGTGCTCGACGGCGGGACGGGCAACGACCTGATCCAGGGCGAGTCCGGCCACGACAAGATCACCGGCGGATCCGGCGACGACCAACTGGTCGGCGAGACGATGGTGGTGAACGTTCCGGAGGGCAGCGCCAAGGCGCAGGACCGGCTCGACGGTGGCCCGCACAAGGCCGGCGACGTCTGCGTGGTCCTGGCTGCCGGCACCACCGTCAACTGCGAGTCGTCCCAGCTCTCCTGACACACGACAACGGCCGGCCACCCCGTGGTGGCCGGCCGTTGTCGTTGTGGTGGATCAGAAGCCGGCGCTCACCCGGGTGAACGCCCAGTCGGCCTGGGCGATGCCGGAGCATTCGCTGACCACGCCGCCGCCGGCGCAGCCGCGGTCGCGGTTGACGCCCCAGAAGGCGAAGCGGGCCAGGCCCTTGCTGGTCGCGTAGTCCCGGATCCGGGTCCAGGTCTCGACCGTGGTCACCTCCTGCTGGTCGGAGAGACCGTTCATGCCGGAGATGCCGATCCGCGAGTACGCCTGGGCATCGGTGTATCCGAACGTCGTCTTCAGCGCGTTCTTCAGACCCTCGGTGGCGCCGATGGTGGACGCGTACATGTCGGCGTGACCGTTGAAGTCGAACGGCATCTGGGTGAACACGTCGATGTTGGCGTTCTTCGCCTTCGCCTGCTGGATCAGCCGCAGCCCGTGCACGTTGGGGCCGGTCGGCGTGGTGCCGAAGGTGAGGATCGTCTTGACGTTCGGGTTCTTCTGCTTGACGATCCGCAGCGCGTCCACGATCCGGTCGGCGACCACGTAGTTCTCGAACTCGTCGGTGTTCTCGATGTCGACGTCGATCGCCTTCAACTGGAAGGTGTCGATCACCTTCTGGTACGCCGCGGCCAGGGCCTCCGGGGTCGAGCAGTTCGGGCCGAGCTTGTTGCCGCTCCAGCCGCCGATCGACGGGACCACGTCGGCGCCGGCCGCCCGGATCGCCGTGATGGTGCTGGCGTGCACCCCGCCGGTCAGCCCGGTCGAACCGTCCCAGGCCGGGTTGCAGCCGTTGCTGGCCAGCACGAACGCCAGGGTGAACGCCTTGATGCCGGTCGCGTTGACCACGGTGGCCGGGGCGGGCGGGTTACCCCAGCCGGGGAAGAGGTACGGCGCGGCCGCCATCTTCGTACCGGAGGACGGGGGTGGGGTGGTGGGGTTGGTCGTGGGGTTCGTGGTCGGCGGTGTGGTCGGCGTGGTGCCGCCACAGACGCCGTTGTCCGCCCAGACCGCCCACTGGCTGCTGTTGGTGGCCGGCGACTCGTTCTGCGTCCACCACTTCGCGGTGTAGTTGTGCCCGCTCTGCGACGCAGTGTTCCCGCCGACGTAGACCGAGGACGCGCTCCAGGCCGGGGCGCAGGCGGTGGCCGCGTGCGAGGAGGCCATCGGGAGGACCGCGGCGGCGGCGCCGACCGCCCCGACCGACGCCACCAGGGCGATTTTCCTGCTCAGCTTCATTCTGTTCACCTGGTTCAGGGAAGGGTGGAGAGGTGCGGAGCGACGGTGTTCGCCCAGCTGTTGCCGTTGGTGACATCCCAGTTGATCGACCACGTCATCGCACCGCGAATGCCCGGGTAGGTGGCCGGCGGTTTGAAGGTGCCGCAGTTGACGGCCTTGGCCAGGCAGTCCAGGGCGGCGTTCACGACCGTCGGGGCGACGTATCCGCCACCGGCTGCGCGGGTGCTCGACGGCAGGCCGAGGGCGACCTGGTCGGGGCGCAGGCCGTTCTGCAGCGGGATACAGGCCAGTGCGGTCATGAAGTTGATGTTGCCTTGTCCGTATGCGGCGTTGTTGTCGCACCCCAGCATCGCGCCGGAGTTGTAGTACTGGGTGAAGACGACGGTCAGGATGTCCTTGATGTCGAGGGCGAGCTTGAAGTACGAGGACTGCGGGTTCTGCATGTCGATCGTCTGCGGCGCCATCGTGATGATCAGACCGCTGCCCACCTTGGCCCGCAGGCTGCGCAGCGCGCTCGCCATGTGCACCGGGTCGAGGCCGTTCTCCAGGTCGATGTCGACGCCGTCGAAACCGTAGGTCTGGATCAGCCGGTGCACCGAGTCGGCGAAGGCGGTGGCGGCGGCCGGGCTGTTGACGGCGACCGTGCCCTTCTCCCCGCCGACCGAGATGATCACCTTCTTGCCCCGCTGGTGCAGGGTGGCGATGTCCGCCTTGAACTGGGCGTCGGTGTACCCGCCGACCGCGGCGGCCAGCCCCGGGTCGAGGTTGAAGGTGACCGCCCCGGCGGTGCCGGTGGCGTCCGCGAAGGCGACCGCGATCAGGTCGTACGTGCCGGGTACGGCGGCGAGCTTGAGCGGCGCCGCGCCGTTGTCGAAGTTCTGCCAGTACCCGGTGAGGAAGTGCTTCGGCAGTGACCCGTCACCGGGCGGCTGGGTGGGCGGAGTGGTCGGCGGCGTCGTGGGCGGAGTGGTGGGTGGTGTCGTCGGCGGGGTGGTGGGCGGCGTGGTTCCGCCCTCGCAGACCCCGTTGTCGGCCCAGACCGCCCACTGGCTGCTGTTGGTGGCCGGCGACTCGTTCTGGGTCCACCACTTGGCGGAGTAGTTGTGCCCGTTCTGTGACGCGGTGTTCCCGCCGACGTAGACGGTGGTGGCGCTCCAGGCCGGCGCACAGGCGACCGCGGCCGAAGCACTTCCTGCGAAGGTGGTGGCCACCCCTCCGGCGACGAGCGCGGAGACGGTGGCGAGGACGACCGATCTGGAGAGCCTCATGGCTGTCAATTTTTAAGACTGTTAACGGTTCAGGTAAAGAGGGGCGGACTTTAAATATCCTTAAATGCCAACGGCCCAGACTGCCGTCAAGATCCTTACATCCGCGCATCAACCGATTGATGACCGGAGGACTCACCCGTCGATGGATGGAATGGCCCGGCTGTCCTTGAAGGATGGACGCATGACGAAGAGCATCCTCTCCTACAAGTCCAGCGGCTCGATCCTGAGCGTCTGCTCCACCGACTCCATCCTCAGCGTCGGGTCGTACGGCTCGATCCTGTCGGTCCTCTCGGTCGCCTCGTTCGGTTCGGTCCTGTCGGTCGGCTCCTTCGGATCGGTGCTGGCCCTCGGCGCCTTCGGGGTCTTCCTGGGGATCGGCTCCCTGGTCGCCGCCGCGGTGGTCCTCGCCGCGGTCCTGGTGGTCACCACCCTGCTGCGGTACGCCCTGCGGAACCGAAACCGGAACCGAAACTGAAATGGGACCGATCCGCGGCTCTGTCGGCTCCGAACGACCTGAGGACGATATTCTGGTCGTCAGGGACGGAGAGTCATGGCGGAGCGCGGCACGAGTGGTCGGCCGGAGTACCTGACCCCGGTTCCGGAACCCCGGCGGGAACCGGATGCGGGAGCACTGCTGCGGGCCGTGGCCCAAGGCGACGAGCAGGCCTTCGGCAAGCTGTACGACCTGGTCGCACCCCGGGTCTACGGTCTGATCCGGCGGGTGCTGCGGGATCCGGCGCTGGCCGAGGAGGTCGCGCAGGAGGTGATGGTCGAGGTCTGGCGGTCGGCGGCGCGGTTCGATCCGGACCGGGGCTCGCCGACGGCCTGGGTGTTCACCATCGCGCACCGTCGTGCGGTCGACCGGGTGCGGGCCGAGCAGGCGGCGGCCGACCGGACCATCCGGGCCGGGGCGGCCGCGGTGGACACCCCCTACGACGCGGTGGCCGACGAGGTCACCGGCCGGCTGGAGCGTCAGCAGGTGCGGCACTGCCTGGACGACCTGACCGATCTGCAGCGGCAGGCGGTCACCCTCGCCTACTACCAGGGGCACACGTATCCGCAGGTGTCGGAGTTGCTGAAGGTGCCGCTGGCAACGGTCAAGACCCGGATGCGCGACGGCCTGATCCGCCTGCGTGACTGCCTGGCGAACGGGGTGGCGGCATGAGCGAGGATGTGCACGCCCTGGTCGGGCCCTATGCGCTGGACGCTTTGGACGACATCGAGCGGGCGGCTTTCAGCAGGCATCTGCGGGATTGTGAACCGTGCCGGGCCGAGGCCGCCGAACTCCAGGAGACGGTCACCCGGCTCGCCGACGGCGCCTGGTCGGTGCCGCCGCCGGGCTTGCGGGACAACGTGCTGGCGGCGATCGCCACGACCCGGCAGATCGCGCCGGCCGGCCGCGAGGAGCCACGCCGGGCGCCGGGTCCGCGCCGGTTGCGGTTGGTGGCCGCGGCCGCCGCGGTGGTCGCGGTGGTCGGGGCGGGTGCGGTGGTCTGGACCGTGCAGGATCAGCGGGTACGCCGGGCCGAGACGCTGGCCGAGCAGGCCCGCACGAGCGAGTCCCGTCTCCGGTCGATCCTGGCCGCCCCCGACCTGGTGGTCCGCGAGCAGCAGTTGGCGAGCGGCGGCCGGGTCACGATGGCGATGTCGCGCCTGCGGGACGCCGGGGTGGTCACGCTCGTCGCCGACGGCGCGCCCGGCCCGGACCGGGTCTACCAGCTGTGGACGATCCACGGGGAGACGCCCGCGTCGGCGGGTGCGATGGCGGTGGGCCAGACGACGATGGTGCAGGTCATCGAGGGGCTGGAGGGCACCTCCGCGCTGGGGGTCACGGTCGAGCCGGCACCCGGTTCCACGACGCCGACAAGCACGCCCGACGCCCTCGTCAAAATAACCTGAGCATCCACCAATCCGGCGCATGGTTCGTTCCGAATCAAGGGTGTACAAACCCCGACGTAAGGAACGAGCCATGCGTGCAACAAAGCTCACCGCCCTCGCCGCCGCGACCCTCTTCTCGATCTCCTTGGCGGCCTGTGGCAGCGACGAAAGCAGCACCAGCACCGGCAGTGGCAGCGGAACGACGGCGGCCCCCACCATGACCACCGCGGCGCCGAGTATGGCCGCCCCCACCGACACGATGACCAATTTCGGTCCCGGGTGTGCCGCGGTGCCGACCGACCCGGCGAACGCCGGCAGCTTCGAGGCGATGGCCGCGGTGCCGGTCGCGACCGCGGCGTCCGGCAACCCGCTGCTGTCCACCCTGGTCAGTGCGGTGAAGAAGGCCGACCTGGTCGACTCGCTCAACTCGGCCGACCAGATCACCGTCTTCGCGCCGACCAACGACGCCTTCAAGAAGATCCCGGCGGCCGACCTGAAGAAGGTGCTCGCCGACAAGAAGACCCTGACCGACATCCTCACCTACCACGTGGTGACCGGGAAGCTGACGCCCGCCGATCTGGCCGGCACGCACAAGACCCTGCAGGGCGGCGAGCTGAGCGTCAGCGGCAGCGGCGAGGACTTCAAGGTCGACGGCGCGGCGGCGGTGATCTGCGGCAACGTGCAGACCGCGAACGCCAACGTGTACATCATCGACACCGTTCTGATGCCGAAGAGCTGATGCGAGGTCACCTGCGCGGCGCGGCCGCCGGAGTGGCCGCCGCGGGACTCGGGATCGCGGTCGCGGAACTGTTCGCGGCCGCGGCCCGGCCCGGGGCGGGGCCCCTGGTCACGGTCGGCGCCGCGGTCATCGACGCCACCCCGACACCGGTCAAGGAATTCGCGGTACGGGAGTTGGGCACGTACGACAAATTGGTCCTCCTGACCACCATCGGCCTGGTGGTGGCTCTGCTCGCCGCGATGATCGGCATTCTCGGGCGGCGTCGCCGTCCGGTGGTGGTGGCCGGTGCCACGCTGTTCGGCGCTCTCGGCGCGACCGCCGCACTGTCCCGCCCGGCCGGCACCCTGCTGGACACGGTGCCGTCGCTGCTGGCCGCGATCGTGGCCGGGACGACCCTGTGGTGGCTGCTCGGGCGGTCCGGACCGGTCGTGGCGGGCGGCCGGCGGACGTTCCTGCGGGCGCTGGCCCTGGTCGCCGGGGCGGCGGTGCTCACCGAGGGTGGTGCACAGGTCGTCCGGCGCACTGTCGGCCGGATCCGGACCGATCTGAAGCTGCCGCCGCCGGCCGACGCGGCCGAGGCGCTGCCGTCCGGTGTCGGGCCCGGGTTCACCACGCCGAGCGCCGAGTTCTACCGGGTCGACACGGCGCTGACGGTGCCCCGGGTGGATCCGGACACCTGGTCGCTGCGGATCCACGGGATGGTCGGGCGTGAACTGACGCTGAGCCTGGCCGACCTGCTCGCCCGGCCGCTGATCGAACGCGACATCACGCTGAACTGTGTGTCCAACGAGGTGGGTGGGCCGTACATCGGCACGGCGCGCTGGCTGGGCGTACCGCTGGCGCCGCTGTTGAAGGAGGTGGGGCTGAAAGCCGGGGCCGACCAGATCGTGGCGCGGTCGGTGGAGGGCATGACGATCGGAACGCCGCTGGCCACCGCGCTCGACGGCCGGGACACGATGCTCGCGGTGGCGATGAACGGTGCGCCGCTGCGGCCCGAGCACGGGTTCCCGGTGCGGATGCTGACGCCGGGGCTGTACGGCTACGCCGGCGCCTGCAAGTGGGTCACCGAGCTGGAGATCACCACGTTCGCGGCCTTCGACGCCTACTGGGTGGAGCGGGACTGGGCCCGGGAGGGCACCGTCAAGACCGCGTCCCGGATCGACCGCCCGCTCCCGTTCGCCCGTCCCGCGGCCGGGCCGGTGACTGTCGCCGGCGTGGCGTGGGCGCAGGGCCGGGGGATCACGAAGGTCGAGGTCCGGGTGGACGGCGGCGAGTGGCGGTCCGCCGAACTGCTGCCGGTACCGTCGGCCGACACCTGGGTGCAGTGGCGTTTCCGCTGGCCGGCCACGCCCGGACCGCACTCGTTGTCGGTGCGTGCCACCGACGGGACGGGCGCCGTGCAGGTCGAGGAACGGGCGACGCCGTTCCCGAGCGGGGCGACCGGCTGGCACACCATCACCGTGACGGTTGCCTGACCTGGCTGACCTGCTGGACCTGCTTGACCAGGCGCAGGGCCAGGGCCGGGCAGCGGTCGACCGCCTCCCGGGCGGCCGGTTCCAGCGCTGCCGGGACGGTCATGTCGCCACGGGCGACCGGATAACCCCAGTCGTCCTCGGCCAGCAGCTCCGGCAGCAGTTCGGCGCAGAGTCCGCGCCCGTCGCAGGCGGTCCAGTCGATGTGCAGGGAGTCGGTCACCAGGATCCCTCCAGGGCCAGGCAACGTCCCGCGAGGTGCGCGGAGACGTCGGCGTCGAAGGCACGCATCGCGCTGACGACCAGACGGGCGGTGCCGTCCGGGTGGCGGCAGGCGACGCGGCCGCTGACCAGCCGGGCCAGTCGTTCCACCTCGGCCGGCAGCCCCGGGCGGTTGCGGCGGCGGGCCAGGTCGGCCAGGGTCTCCGCCATCCGGGGCGGGCCGTTGACACACGGGCCGCACTGCCCGGCCACCTCACCGGCCAGGTAGTTCGCGATCCGGGCGGTCTCGGTCAGCCCACAGGAGCCGGCCGGCAGCGCGATGACCACCCCGGCGCCGGGTGCGGCCCGATACGGGGCGAGCATTTCCCGGCTCACCGGCAGCGTGGGATCGGCCGGCACCCAGCCACCGTGGTAACCACCGATCAGCACCGCCTGGATCCCGGCCGCGGAGACCCTGTCAGAGGCAGCGGCAAGCACGCGACGGCCGGCCGCTGTGATCAGGTCACCGAGCGGAACGCCGTAACCGGCCTCCACCACGATTCCGGGCCGGTTCACCGAACCGCTGACGGTGGCCAGGAACGTGCCCGGCTCGTCGACGGTGCCCGCGCTCCGGAACCAGGCCGGGCCGTACCGGGCGATCAACGCCAGGTGGGCGAGCGTCTCCACGTTCTGGACCAGAGTGGGCGCGCCGCCGACGCCGGACTCGGTGATCCGGACCCGCTTGTCGGCGGGCACCGCGCCCCGCCCGGAGACCGCCCCGACCACCGCCGACTCCTCGCCGGAGACGAACGCGTCCGGCGCCGCGTGCAACTCCACCGCCTCGCCGCGTCGCCGCACCAGCGCCCCGATCGGGCCGAGGGCCGCGGCCGGGCCGTAGAAGTGCACCGACTTCGCCCCGGTCGCCCGGGCCACCAACTGCAGACCGTCCAGGATCAGACCCGGTGCGGTGGTGAGCAGCGCCTTGTCCTTACCGGCGGCGGGCTCACCCTCGGCGGCGTTCGCGATCACCACGGCCGGGCGGCCGGTGCCGGCCACCGCGCTCAGCTTGCGCCACACCGGGAAACCGGCGCCGCCCCGGCCGGTGATCCCGGCATCCCGGGCCATCGCGATGATCTCGGCGCCGGTCAGCGCGGGCAGCGGGCCGTGCGCGGCGTCCCCGGTCAGCAGCCGTTGTTCCACCCGCGCGACCGGCGCGGTCATCATGCTGGTCATCAGTTCCCCCTGCTCGCGGTGCTGAGCGGCTTCACCGGCTGGGCCGGCGTTGTCGAAACGGCCAGTCGTGGTGCGATCCGGCGTTTGTTGCGGGCCGGGAAGCGGCCGAACGACGCGGACGTACGCCACACCACCGCCGCCCCCACCACGGCGACACAGCCGATCGAGATCGCCCACAGCCACCAGGTGCCGTTGTCGCTGCCCGCGCCCAGCCCGTGGGCAGCGCGATCGGCCAGCTCAGGTAGGCCAGCCAGTGCACGATCCGCCAGGTCCGGGCGCCGAGCCGGTGCCGCAGCAGGCTGGTGATCACGATCGCGGCGAGCAGGTCCAGGGCGACCGTGCCGAGCCCCAACCAGAACGGGCGGTAGCTCCCGACGAACGGCACCACCAGATCGATCGGATCCAGATTCGCGTACGAGTCGAACAGCAGCGCGATCACGTGCCCGGCCAGGAACAGCACACTGAGCAGAGCGGCGTTGCGGTGCAGCAGGTTGACGGCGAACCGGGGCAGCCCGAAGGCGGTACGCCCGGACCGGGCCCCGACCCCGAGCGCCACCACCACGGTGAGCAGGACCAGCGAGACCACGCCGGTGCCGCGGGCGAAGTACCAGAGGATGTCGTCGCTCACTCCGGCCACCCACCCGTACGCAGGATCCGCATCGACGGGGTGACCAGCCGGCTCGGCACACCGGCGAGCAGACGCCGGGCGCCGTGGCCCCGGACGATCGCCGCCGTGCTCAGGGTGTTGGCCCGCAGGCAGCTGACGGAGGCGACCGAGACGGTACGCCAGACGGCCGGCGCGGGCCGCCCGGTCGCCGGGTCGACGATGTGGTGCAGCAGCTCACCGGCCCGGCCGCCCCAGACCCGTCCGGCGGTGCTGGAGGTGGCCAGCGCGGACCCGGCGGGCAGCCGGATCGTGCAGGACGGGTCGCCGGGCCGGTCCTGGACCAGCACCTGCCAGCCGCCGTCCGGGCCGGGACCGGCGGTGGCGATGTCGCCGCCGAGCGCGACCAGCACACCGGTGCCGAGCCGCTCGGCGATCCGGGCCGCGGCCCGGTCGGCGGTGAACGCCTTCGCGGTGGCGCCCAGATCCAGCAGCACACCCCGCGGGACGGTCAGCTCCCGGCCGGTCAGGCGCACGGCCCGCCAGTCCGGTGACGGGAAGACCCGGACGCCGGGGCCGATCACCCGGCCGGCGAGCTCGGCGAAGTCCCGGTCGTAACCGAGGGCGCAGAGCGCGCCGCCGACGGTCGGGTCGACCGCCCCGCCGGTCTCCCGGGCCGCGGTCAGTGCCGCGCCGACCAGGTCGGCGAGCAGCGAGCTGACGACGACGGGGCGGCCGCCGGCCCGGCACACGTCCCGGATCTCGGAGGCCGGGCGGAAGCGGCTGCAAGCCTGCTCGACCGCGGCCAACTCGTCGCGCAGCAGGTCGGCGGCCTGATCCAGAACGGTCGGGTCGGTCACCACGAGGCGGGCCACGGTGCCCCAGACCGGCCACTGCGCGGTGTCCGGGCGCACCGGAAGGGTCTCGATCATCGGCATCTCAGGAACCTCCCGAAGTCGCCTGCGAGCTGCTGCTGTCGCTGCTGCCACTGGAGATCGTGGGGGAGGAACTGTCCGAGGTCGAGGTCGTCGACGAGGCCTCGGTCGAAGAAGAGGTCGAGGAGGTAATCGAGGAGGCATAGGCCGCCGCGCCGATCGTCGCGGTGGCCGCCACACTCGCCACCACCAGGGCACCCGTGATCAGGGCGGCCTTCCGTTTTCCGGTGTCCCGCTGCATGGACGCTCCCCTTCACTGGATGCTGTGAAGGCAAGAGTGCGGCGGGAAACTGCCCCTACCCTTTGCGAAGCCTGTGCGGTTCCGATGAACTCCCATGAACGAAAAAAAGGGGGCCCGTGGGCCCCCTTTCTCAGATCCGTTCCGGGATCACTCGTTGTTGACCATCGCCGGGTTGTCCAGCAGGAACGGGCCGACCCGGTCCTCGGCGACGGCCTCGAAGAAGTCGTCGGTCCCGGCGCCGAACTCCTCACCGAGGTAGCTGCTGCCGTCGAACTTGCCGCCACCGGGCAGCTTGATCGTCGTCATGTCGTCGACGTTCAGGTTCTTCAGGGCGACCGCCCACTCGATGGGGCTGTTGCCGCCACCGGCGAACGTCAGCGACTTGCCGGCCGCGTCCAGGATCTTCGAGAGCTTGCTGACGTCGGTGATGACGTCCTTGCTCATCGCCTCCTTGGCCATGGCCTTGATGAACTGCTGCTGGTGCCGCTGCCGGTCGTAGTCGGTCATCGGCACACCGGCGTTGGCGTACCGCTGGCGGACGTAGTCGAGCGCCTGCCACGGCTCCAGCCGGATGGACTTGGCGCTCTTCTTGTACGACGCCTGCGGCCCGGTGTACGGGTGGTCGCAGCCCTTGGGGGTGTTCTTCACCGGGCAGCGGTCCAGGCGCGGGCGCTGCTTGCCCTCGGGCGTGAGGTGCTCGGACTTGACGTCCATGTCGATCACCATGGAGACGCCGCCGAGGGCCTCGACGATGTTCTTGAAGCCACCGAAGTTGATGATCGCCGCGGCGTCGAAGTCCTTGATGCCGGTGACCCCGCGGACCGCCTTGGACAGCACCTTGAAGCCGTTCGACACGTCGATCTTGCCGTCGACCTGGCTGCCCAGCGCCATCGCGGAGTTGATTTTGCCCTTGTGCGCGCGGAGACCGGACTTCGAGTCGGCCGGGATGTCCACGTACAGGTCACGCGGGATGGAGAAGAGGTACGCCGTGCTCATGTCGGCCGGGATGTGCGCGACCACGATCGAGTCCGACAGCGGCGGCGTCTTCGCGTTCCGCGGGTCGATGCCGACCAGCAGCATCGTCAGCGGGCCCTTGATGTCCTTCGACGCCGCGTTGGCGGAGGTGGACTCGAGCAGGCTGTTGTCGGTGAAGTCGCTGGTGTAGGACGCGATCAGGGTCTGCCCGCCGACCAGGGCGACACCGCTGAGCACGGCGAGTGACGCTCCGACAGCGGTGGTGACCTTCGCCCACAGCGGTGCGCGACGTTTCACGGTTCTCGCCAAGCCACTCTCCCCACCAACCGGTCCGACAACGCCACGCACTATCGCACGGCAAGGCAAACGCCTCGATGGTTCGGGTGGTCATAACCACCCGAATCCATTGAGAGTCACGTCACGCGAGGGAGTTTCGTTCAAACTCAGGCCTGTTTGGTCTCCCAGAAGATCTTGGAGATCTCCTCGATCTTGCCGAGCAGCTCGTCCGCGACGGCCACGTCGACCTTGCCCTTGGCGCCGGCGGCGCCAGCGAGTTTGGTGGCCTCGTTGAAGAGCTGGTGCAGGTGCGGGTACTTCTCGAAGTGCGGGGCCTTGAAGTAGTCGGTCCAGAGCACCCAGAGGTGGTGCTTGACCAGTTCGGCGCGCTGCTCCTTGATCAGGATGGCGCGGGTGCGGAACTCGGGGTCGGTGTTCCCCTGGTACTTCTCGGCGATCGCCTTGACCGACTCGGCCTCGATCCGGGCCTGGGCCGGGTCGTAGACGCCGCACGGCAGGTCGCAGTGGGCACTGACCACGGTGCGCGGGGTGAACAAACGCGGGAAACGCATCAGATGTCTTCTCCGAAGAAGGTGCGGTCATGGTGGACGAGCCGCCCGCCGGGCGGCCCGAGCAGCACCTCGATCACTCCGGCCACCACCACCGTCGAGTCGCCGACCGGCACCAGGTGCAGAGGTGCGGCCCGCAGGCTCGCCAGGGCGCCGGGCAGGACCGGCTCGCCGGTGGGCAGCGTGTCCCAGCCCTGATCGGGGGTGAACCGCGGGCCGCCCGAGCGGGCGAAGTCGCGGGCCAGATCGAGGTGCGCGGCGCTCAGCAGATTGACGGTGAAACTCGGTGCGCCGAGGATCGCCCGGGCCGAGCGGCCGTCCATCACCGAGAAGGACAGGGCCGGCGGGTCGGCGGCCACCGACGCGACACTGGACGCGGTGAGTCCCACCGGCCCGGCCGCGGCGATGATCGCCACGCCCGTCGGGTACCGACGGAACGCGGTCTTGAACTGATCGCCGATGGCCGTATCGATGCTGCTGAACACCCCTCACACGCTAGGACTTCAACCTCGATTGAGGTCAAGGTGTCGCGACACAGGTCACTGTTGTGCCGGTTCGGACGACCTGCGTCGGTACGGACGCGTTCTATCATCCTCCGCGACGGGGAGGATGACCATGCATGGCAATCGGTGGTTGCACACAGTCGCTGCCGCGACGACAGCGATCGCGGCGAGCGGACTGTTCGCGAGCCCGGCGTCCGCCTCGGCGACCGGTGTCGCCCGGGTTTCCGGGACCACGGTCCTGTTCACCGCCGCGGCAGGTTCCACGAACGCCGTCACGGTGACCTCGAGCGGAAAGACCGTGACGATCGACGACCGGATCCGGATCACACCCGGCAAAGGCTGCAAGGCGGTCAAGGGCGACAAGACCCGGGTCCGCTGTACGCCCGCGAAGAAGAAGCAGCCCAGGACGATCAGGGTCTGGCTCGGCGACAAGAACGACACGTTCGTCAACAAGTCGACGGGCTACTACGCGCTCGTCGCCACGGTGTCCGGCGGCGCGGGCAACGACACCCTCACCGCGAACGGCGCCGGGAACACCCTGAACGGCGACGCCGGCAACGACCGCCTCGTCGGCGGTTACCTCCACGACGTCCTCACCGGTGGAGCCGGCAACGACACCATCCTCGGCGGATACGGCAAGGACAAGATCTACGGCGGTGACGGCGACGACTCGCTGTACGGCCAGCAGAACCAGGACGTCCTGAACGGCGGCGCGGGCAACGACAGGCTGTCCGGCGGCGGGGAACCGGACAAACTCCACGGCGGTGCCGGTAACGACACGCTCCTCGGCGACGACGCGGAGGACGACCTCTACGGCGACGCCGGCAACGACACCCTGTCCGGGTTCCGGCCGGGACATCCTCTACGGCGGGGACGGCACCGACGTGGTCTCGTACACCTACGTCGACACCTACTACGCCGAGGCCGTGTCGCCGGCCGACGTGTCGATCGACCTGTCGACCGGACGTGGCCGGGTGCACGCGACCGGCCCCTTTCCCCTCGACTCCGACCAGCTGAGCCAGTTCGAGAACGTGATCGGTTCCGCCGGGAACGACTACATCACCGGCGACGCGGGGCCCAACGTCATCTGGGCGGGTGGCGGGCTGAACCAGGTCTTCGCCGGAGCCGGGAACGACGTCATCCACGGCGGCCCCGGCCGGGGCCTGCACCTGGAGGGCGGCGAAGGCGATGACGTCATTCACGGCGGCCCCGGCCGAGACCTGCTCTGGGGATCGGAGGGCGACGACATCCTGTTCGGTGGAACCGGCCGGGACGAACTCTGGGGCGATGCGGGTGACGACTTCCTCTGGTCGGAGCCGGCCGGGTCGTACTCGGGCAAGGAGACGCTGCTCGGCGGCCCCAACACGACGGCCTTGCCCGGGGACACCTGCTACGTCCCGCCGCCCGTCGACGACCACGTCCTGTACAACGACTGCGAGACCTGGGCGACCGAGCCCGCCTGATCAGGACGGCTGTGGCCGGCGGATGCCGCGGGCCACGCCGGCCGCGGTCAGTCGTTTCGCGATGATCAGGCCGGCCTGGACGAAACCGACGGTACTGAGGGCGAGCAGGATGACAAAACCGGCCTTTCCGGCGAGCGCCACGTCGTCGATGTGGAAGTAGGCGTACGCGCTGATGGCGTAGAAGGTCTGGAAGACCAGCGCCGTCACGTGGAACAGCCAGGGGCGCCAGATCCGGTAGAGGGTGACCAGGAAGCCCAGCTCCATCGCCACCCCGACCATCAGGTTCGTCACGATCGCGCTCGGGCCGGCCGGTGAGGCGATGTTGATGATCCCGGCGAGCAGCATGGTCAGCACCGCGGCGCCCGGGCGGCGCAGCACGGCCAGCGCGATCACCGGGCCGAGCAGCCACACCCCGGCCATCGCCGCGTACGCCAGCGGGACCGTCGCCGAGATCGCGAACGACACGAAGAACGCCGGTATCAGCAGCACACCGGTGGCCGCGCCGATCGCCGCGCACGCCATCAGGAAACGGGTGGTCAGGTTCTTCATCCGAGAACTCCAGGGAGGGTGGGGACAAGGCAGAGGAGCAGAAGCCACAGCGCCAGTACGGCGTCCCGGGCCCGCAACGGGACACGGCGCCGTTCGGTGCGGGCCGGGTACGCGCCGAAGCCCCGCGCCTCCATCGCCAGCGACACCCGGTCGCCGTGCCGCATCGCCCCGGCCAGCAGCGGCACCACGTACCCGCTGTAGCGCTTGGTGGTCGCCACCGGGCCCCGGCCGGTGGACACCCCGCGGACCCGGTGCGCCAACCGGATGATCTCCAGGTCGTGGCGGAACCGGGGCACGAACCGCATCGCGGCGAACCCGGCGTACCCGATCCGGTACGGCATCCGCAGGTGCGTGATCATCGACCGGACCAGGTCGGTGCCCTCCGAGGTGAGCCCGGCGATCAGCGCCAGCGTCAGCACCGCCGACACCCGCAGCCCGGTCGCCAGCCCGGCCTCCAGCGCCCCGGACCAGCCGCCCACCTTCTCCCGGTCGATCCACACCCCGAACGACAGCGTCAGCACCGCGACCATCAGCGGCGGGCCGGCCAGTGTCCAGAGCAGGGCCCGGCCCCGGAGCCGGCCGAAGGCGAGCAGCATGACCAGGGCGATCACGGTCAGGGCGGCCGGGGTCCACAGGTCCCGGGAGAGGCCGGCGACGACCATCGCCGGGATCGGGGCCAGCACTTTGACGACCGGGTTGTAGGAGCGCAGCGACAGGATCGAGTCGATCACCGCGACGGCTCCAGCACGGGCAGGTCGGCGAGGCGGGTCACGGTGTGCCAGGCCGGGTGCCGGACGAGGGTACGAGCGGCCCGCGCGAGTGGCGGTGGCCGCAGCCCGGTGTCCGCCAGCAGGGCCGGGTCGGCGTAGATCTCGGCGGGTGTCCGGTCGGCGAGCACCCGGCCGCCGTCGAGCACCAGCAGCCGGGTGGCGTACTCGGCGATCAGGTGCATGTCGTGGCTGACCACGACGATCGTGGTGCCGTCGCGGTGCAGGCCGTCGAGGAGGTCGAGCAACTCGGCGGCACGGGCCCGGTCCTGGCCGAACGTGGGCTCGTCGAGCACCAGCACCCGGGGCCGGGTCACCAGGGCGGCGCCGACCGACAGCCGCCGTTTCTGGCCGCCGGAGAGCAGGAACGGGTGCACGTCGCGCAGTTCCCGCAGGTCCAGCCGGGTGAGCAGGTCCTCGACCCGGGCGGTGTCGGTGGTCCCGTACGCCAGCTCGTCGGCGACCCGGTTGGTGAGGAACTGGTGCTCGGGGTTCTGGAAGACGAAACCGGCCGGGCCGGTGATCGTGACCTTCCGGCTGGGTGTCACGCCCGCCAGGGCCTGGGCCAGGGTGGTCTTGCCGGCCCCGTTGGCACCGGCCACGGCGACGAACTCCCCGGCGCCGATGTCCAGGGTGATGTCGTCCAGCACGGTCACGGGTCCACGTCTGATGGTCAGTCCCCGTACCGCGATGGCGGCCTTGGACCTTGCCGTTGATCGCGGGGTGTCCCGGGGCGGAGGCAGCGCCGGGACCGTGTCGAGCGCGGCGGCCAGCTCACCCGGCGTCAGCGGCAGCGGGTCCAGGGCGACCCCGACGGACCGCAGGCGCAGCGCGGCCAGGGTGGCGACCGGCAGCCAGACACCGAGGGTGAGCAGCTCGTCGACGTGGTCGGTGAGGATCGTGCGGGCCGGGCCGTCGAGCACCACCCGGCCGTCACCGTCCAGCACGATCACCCGGTCCACAAATTCGATGGCCGCGTCGAGGTTGTGCTCGACCAGCAGCACCGCCCGGTCCCGCCCGGCGGCGACCGCCCGCAGCGTCCGGTAGACCTCCTCCACCCCGGCCGGGTCGAGGTTCGCGGTCGGTTCGTCGAGGACCAGCACGGGGGTACGCAACGCCAGGGCGCAGGCGATCGCGAGCCGCTGCCGGCCACCGCCGGAGAGGATGCCCGGGTCGTCGTCGCGCCGGTCCCAGAGGCCGACCAGCCGCAGCGCCTGTTCCGCCCGCTCCAGCACCTCGGCGAACGGGACCAGCAGGTTCTCCGGGCCGAAGCAGACCTCGTCGAGCACGCTGGCGGTGACGATCTGCGCGTCCGGGTCCTGGAAGACCATCGCGACGTCGCGGGCCAGCTCGGGAACCGTGGTCCCGGCGGTGTAGGCGCCGGCGACCGTCACGGTGCCGTCCATCTTGGCGCCGATCACGTGCGGGATCAGGCCGTTCGCGGTCAGGGTAAGTGTCGACTTGCCGCATCCGGAGGGCCCGAGCAGCAGCACCACCTCGCCGGCCCGCAACTCGGCGGTGATCTCGTGCGGCCGGGGTATCCCGTATCCGACATCTCCGGCATCGTCGTACACCTCGTGCCGCACGGAGACCCCGGTGAACCGCAGCAGCGCATCGGACATGGCGCTAAGGATAGGCATACCTCAGTTGATCGTCAGCCTCCCGAGGTGCCGCCTCCGGAGATCGAGCCGCCGCCGGTGCTGCCTCGGCCGACCACATTGGTCTTGACGGTGCCGTTGGTGACCCGGCCGGTGGCCGGCAGCTTGAACGCCTTCCGGCTGGCCTTGTCGCCAGGAGGGAAGTAGTCGCCGTCGTACAGGCGCTCCCCGGGGCCGAGTCCGCGCTGGTAGCTCGACGAGTGCCAGAGGAAGAAGAGCCCGCCGGCGCTGGTGTCGTCGTCGCAGTTCTCCGCCTCGACGATCTCCCCGTCCTCGTCGGCGCAGTAGAAGACCTCGTCCGTGTCCTCCTCCACCGGTTCCTCGTCCACGTACTCCTCGTCGTCGGGAACCTCGTAGACCTCGCCGGGCCCGGTGTAGAACGTCTCCTCGTCCTGCGGGGCGTCACAGGCGGCGGTTCCTCCGGCGGCGAGCGCGATGAAGGTGGCCGTCAATACGACGCGTCGCGAATTCATCCGTCGGATGGTCATGAAGTGAAGGCTAGGACACGTCTGCCAGGGAGTTTCCTGACAACTGTGACAGAACCCAGCCCATCGGGACGGTGCGGCAGCGAAGCGATCAGTGGGACTACTGGGTATGTTCCTGCGCGTGTTCATCGGACGCGACGCCGAACTCCGGGCCCTGCACACCGCGCTCACCGAGAGCCGGGTGTGTGTGCCCGCCGGTCCACCCGGTGCCGGGAAGACGGCGTTCGCGACCGCGTACGTGACCCGGTCCGGCGCCGGATACCGCGGCATCTGGCGGGTCAGCCTGGCCGGCAGCAGCGCCGACCCGGACGAGATGGTCGCCACCTTCGCCGCCGGGCTGCGGGCCCAGATGGCGCTCGGGCCGGCCGGTGACCCGATCGCCGAGTTCGCCGAGCGGGTGGTCGCGGAGACCGGGCCGAGCCTGCTGATCGTCGACGACATCCCGGGTGGGCTCGACGACGACCTGATCGGGCGGCTCACCGTCCCGGCGGCCGGCCGGCGCCTGCGGACCGTCCTGCTCACCAACCGGGACGTGTCCGGCCTGGCGGTGCCGACCGTCGACATCGGACCACTGGGTCTCGAGGAGTCCGCCGAGATTCTCCGCGGGCACCGGGACGGCACCGTGGACGAGGCCGTCGAGCTGGCCGAACGGCTCGGCGGGCACGCCTTCGCGGTCCGCCTGGCCGGGCTCGCGCTGCGGGACCGGGCCGGGTACGCCAAGCTGATCGAGCGGATCGACGGCAACCCGGTCGCGATGCTGCTCCGGGACCGCCTGGACGCGCTCAGCGAGCCGGCCTGCCGCCTGCTGCGGGTCGCCTCGCTCACCTCGCCGGCCGCTCTCCCGCCCGGCCTGATCCGGCTGTTCATGGGCGCCGCCGCCGAGGAGGCCGCCGACGAACTGGCCCGGAACCTGTTCGCCACCCGGATCGACGGCACCTGGCACGTGCACTCGCTGGCCCGCGACGTGGCCCGGCGGTACCTGCCGGCGATCGACTGGACCCGGCTGGCCCGCCAGTTCGCCGACGCGGTGCTCGACCACCCGTGGTCCGACCCGATCGAATCGTTCCTGGTCGCCCGGCACGCGGCCCGGCTGGCCGGCCGCCCGGACCTGCCCGGGGCGATCGTCGACCGGCTGCACCGGCGGGTCGTCGCGCACGGGTCGATGACCCTGCCGCACCACCGTGAGCTGGCCGAACAGAACTTCGACGACCCGGTCGTGCTCATTGAGGCGGCCCGGCACCTGCGCGACGCCGGGGAGCTGGGCGAGGCCCGGGACTGCGCCGACCGCGCGGTGCCGCTCGCCACCGACCCGGCCCTGCGGCACCGGGCCCGGCTGCTGCTCGCCGAGACGATCGAGGAACTGGGCGGCGACACCACCCGGGCGGACGCCCTGTGGACCATCCTGACCTCGGAGGGCGACACCGGCACCGCCATCGCCCGGCTGCGGGCCCGGCGGCTGCGCGGTGAGCACGAACAGGCCCGGACCGGGCTGACCGAGCTGATCGAACGGCTGGGGCCCGGCTCGGCGGCGTTCCTGCCGGTGCAGGAGGCGCAACGGGAACTGGCCCGGGCCGAGATCGACGCCGGACTCGAAGCGGCCGCCCGGCGCCGGCTGGTCCGGGTGATCGCCGACCACCTGAGCTGGCACCAGGACGATCACCCCGGCGTCGTCGAGGCGATCCGGATGCTGGCCGCCGCCGACCTGGCCCTGCCGCTCACCGAGCCGAAGAACGACCGGGCCGTCTGGGAGGAGACCGCTCGCGAGCTGCGGCGTCTCCGCGGTCGATTCGCCACCGGGCACGGGCCGCGACACCTGGCGACCCTGACCCTGGCGGTGGTCCATGCCGAGGCGCTGGTCGCCTGGGGGCGGCCCGACGAGGCGGTTCAAGAGCTTGCCGCGGTACGCGAGGACGTGCGCGACCGGTTCACCCGCGACCAGCCGATCCGGTTCCGGGCCGAGCTGCTGTTCGGGTGGGCCACCGGCGGGGACGAGCACTTCGAGGACGCGTACCGGGGCGCCCGTGCGGTTCTCGGTGAGACACATCCGCAGACGCTGCGTGCCGAGCTGAGCCTCGGTGTGGCCCTGAAGCCGGTCAACCGGTCCCGGGCCGCCCGCCACATCCTGCGGGTCCTCCGGCACTCCCCGGGCGCCTTCCTGCCCGGCCAGCACTGGCCGAAGACCCGCCGCCGCTGACGATTTCCGTCCGTCAGCACATCACGAAGGTTCGATGTGTTCCGCCCTGTCGGTATCGAGATCACCGCCACCGGGGCACCGATGCACCGTAACCATTCGTGATAATCGCTGGACCGTCCGGTGTGGCGGGTGTGTCGGGGCAGTGGAAGGGGACTGTGTGGTGGCGGCATTGGCGGATGTCCGGCGGCGAGCTGGACTGACGGCGCTCTATCTGGGGATCTTCGCGACCGTCTGGCTGAGTGTGCCGGCGGCCGAACCCCCGCTGGGGGTGCTCCTGGTGGTCGCCAGCATCGCCGCCCTGATCACCGCGGTGGCCGGGGGCGTGTTGGTGTTCCGGGCCCGCGCCGACGGCCCGGTGCTGCGGGACGCCGCCGCGGACCGCCGATACCTGGTGATCTTCGCGGCCGAGCTGGCGACGGCCGGGTTCGGCGCGATGCTGCTGGCCGTGACGCACCGGTCCGAGTACATCCCGGTCCTGGTCGGCGCGATCGTCGGGGTGCACTTCTGGCCGCTCGCGCCGGTGCTGAAGGACCCGGCGCTGCGGGTGCTGGCGGTGCTCGTCGTGCTGGCCGCGCTGACCGGCCTGATCACCGGCCTGGTCTCCACGATCCCGGCCGGCCAGGTGGTCGGCGCCGGCATCGGTGTCCTGCTGCTCGGTTACGGCCTGGGCGCCCTGATCCGCGGCGCCCTGACCTGGCGTGTGTCACCCGCCTGACGCCTGTCCTCGAGCCCCGGAAGTGATGATGTCCGGCCGGAGGGCAGCTCCGGCCGGACATCACGTAGGGCGCCCGGCCGGCGGGCAGGGCCGGCCGGGCGGGTTGTGGGTCAGGCCGCGGGGGCCAGATCCTCGGGGGTTTCCGGGAAGAGAGCGCCCAGCTCGACGAAGACGTCGCCGTTGAAGCGGAAGGCCAGCTGCGCCTCCGCGACCAGTGCGGCCGCCTGCTCCTCGGGCAGGTCGAGGGCGTCCAGCTTCGCCCGGTAATCGATCTTGTAAGCGCGCGCGTCCGGGATCTGCTCGAACCGGTAGAACGACGTGCCGGCGTCACCGAGGCCGTACACCGTGGACAGCTTGCGGCCGATCATCTGGCCACCGCTGAGGTCGCCGAGGTAGCGCACGTAGTGGTGGGCGATGAAGTGCACCGGCGAGGTGGCGGCCAGGTCGCGCAGCCGGGTGGCGTACGCCCGGGTGGAGTCCAGGACCGGGGCGGCCGACTCCCAGTCCGCACCGTAGAGGTGGGCGAGGTCCGCCTCCAGCGCCGGAACGCGGGTGAGGGCCGGGTCGGCGAAGACCGCGGCGAGCCCGTCGTCGGCGCGCATCCGTTCGGCGGCGCCCTCGAGTTCGCGATAGACCGCGAGGTATTGAGCGGTGAGCGCGGCGAAACCGGGCAGCGGCACCGATCCGCTCATCAGCCGGGAGATGAAGCCACGCGTCTCGGCCTCACGGTGCTCGACCATGGTGGCCCGGCGGACCCGGGTGGAGAAGTCGGTCATGTCGGCTCATCCTTCCTGATCATCGAGGTGGTGGGGCGGCACGACGACGATGTCGTTCTGATCATCCTCATGAAGCGGGTGCCGGGTCCAGACCCAGCGCCTCGGTCTTCTTCCGCCGCCGGGAGATCCGACTGCGGACAAAACGGAAGGCGAGGTACAACACGGCTGCGGCCAGCAGTCCGACCAGGGCCCAGGGCCAGGCCCAGACCGCGGTGCCACGGGTGACCGCCGGGAGTTTCTGTTCGAAGTTGGCCGGCTCGACGGTGACCTCGGCGTTGAGGCGTACGGTCGGCTGCACTCCGGTGATCTTCTCGGTCACCGTCACCGAGCCGCCGGGCAGCAGCTCGGGGATCTCCATCAGCTCGGTCCGGGCCAGTTCCCAGCCGAGCGGGCCGGTGACCCGGACCGCGCCGGTGCCGTTGAGCCGCAGGTTCCCGGTGTTGCGGACGAGGTAGCGGACGGTCATCTCGCCGCCGTCCGCCGGGTTCGCCGACTGGACGTACTCCAGCCGTACCGTATCGATCTTGAGGGTGGGCGCGACCGCACCGGCGACGGTGAGATAGACGCGAGCCGCGACCCGGCGATCCACCAGCACCTTCTGCCCGGAGGGGTCGACCATCTCCTCGGCGATCGAGGCGATCACTCCGCCCGCGTGGTCGCCGGGGGTGGCGTCGACCGGGACGGAGACGGCGAACGGGACGTCGAGCCGGGTGTTGGGCTCGACGGTGAACTGGTTGGCGCCCAGTTCGATCCACGAGCCCACGTCGGTGGGTTTGTCCGCGGCCGGGAGCAGCGCGAACGACCCGTCCTCGGTGTTGTACGCGTCGGTGCCGTAGACCTTGAAGGTCAGCGGCCGGGTGGTCAGGTTGGTGATGCCGACGTAGTCGGTGAGCCGCTCTCCGGGAGCCGCCCGCCGGATGATGAAGTCACGCCCGTCCGGCCCCTTCGCACTCGACGGCTGGACGGACCAGCGCACGTCGGAGTTGCTCGGGGCGGCCTGTGCCGGGACCGGTATCAGGATCAGCAGAAGAACCGCGGCCAGAAGGCCTCGGACGGTCATGTCGCTCCTTACGATGGTGCGGGCCGGCCCGGGGAATGTTGCGGATTCCCCGGGCCGGTTCCCCACCCGAGTGGATCAGGCGAGCGTCAGAGTGAGCACGGCGCTGTACTCACCAGCCGCGCTGGACTCGGGGATACCGAGGTTCAGGGCCGCGCCACAGGTCGCGCTGCCGAGGCTGCTACCGGTCTCGGCGCTGCACAGGGTGCGGCTGGTGCCGAGGCCGGAACCGGGAGCGATCGGGCCGCCCGGGGTGACCGCGTTCTTCACACCGTTCGCCGCGACCAGGGTGGTGCCGGCGACCTGCGCGGTCGGGGCCCAGCCGAGGTTGGCGGCCGGGATGCTGCCGCCACCGGTCGAGGTGAAGTCGGTGACCTGACCGACCAGGTCCCAACCGGAGTTGGTGCCCCGCAGGTCGCTGACCGTCACCGCGTTGAGCGAGCCGGACGCGGTCTGGCCGGGGGTGGCCGCCGCGAGCGACACCGCGGTGCCGGCCGACGTCAGGGTCAGGGCGCCGCCGGAGACGGCCGCCTTGATGGTCTGCGCGGCCGAACCGTTGCCGGTTCCGGTGCCCGGGTCCGTCGGATCGGTGGGATCCGTCGGGTCCGTGGGGTCGGTCGGGTCGGTGGGCTCGTTCGGCTCGGTCGCCGAGGCCGAGGCCGAGGCGGTGACCGGGTCCAGGGCGGTACCGGCCGAGTAGAAGCCGGCGAACGCCGAGGCGCCGGACGCGGTGAGCGTCGCCGCCAGGTTGTTGAACGAGATGTCCCCACCGGTCACCGTCGGCGCGGTGGTCACCAGGGTGGCGATCTCGGCCTGGTCCAGGTGCTGGTTCGTGGTGCCGCCGTTGGCGACCAGGTCCACGTCGGCCTTGAGCGAACCGGTGCCGTCGCCGTCCACGACCACTGTCGGGTTGGCCACGGTGATCTCGAACATGTGCGCCGGGTACGAGAAGACGACCGTGCCGCCGTAGCTGACAGTTGCGGTGCCAGCTGAGGCGTCGTAGGTGCCTCCCATCGCCGGGAAGTCGAACGTGCCGTCCGTGTTGCGGGTGGCGCCGTTCAGAGTGGCGATCGGCGGGGTGCCGTTACCGGTGCCCACGTAGGCCCGGAACGAGGCCTTGAAGCCCCAGTCCAGGCTGCCGCCGGCGACGGTGACCGAGGCGGCCTGTGCCGGTGAGATGCCGAACAGCGCGGTGGAGGCGCCGAGGGCGATGGCGCTCGCGAACAGAGCAGTCCGATGCGAGCCCTTCAGTTTGCCCACGCTTTTTCCTTCCATGAGCTTCGAAGTCCGAAGAGGGCAGTGACCCGCGAGTGCGGGTTCGGTTAGGGTAGCCTCACCTAATCCCCATGATCAATCAAGGTCATAGGGGAAGCGTGTGAGATGGAGGACTCGATGCGCGTCGGGTCGCGAGTGGCGGCTGCCGCTCTGGCGCTGCTCATCGTCGCTGTGACCGGGTCGCCGGCATCAGCCGCTGGACGCCTTACGGCTTCCAAGACCAAAAAACTCGACCGGAGCGGCGAGACGGTCACGGTAACCGGTAGCGGATACGACGAGACGAAGGGCATCTACGTCGCGTTCTGCCTGGACAACGGGGCCGGCGTGCTGCCCTCGCCGTGCGGTGGCGGTGCGGACATGTCGGGCAGCTCGGGCGCCTCGGTGTGGATCTCGTCGAACCCACCGTCCTATGCGGAAGGCCTGACCAAGCCGTACGGCCGCAACGGGTCATTCCGGGTGTCGATCCGGGTCAGCCAGATGATCGGCGACGTCGACTGCGCCGTCCGGGCCTGCGCCATCGTCACCCGCAACGACCACACCCGGACCGCCGACCGGTCCCAGGACAAGCGCATCCCGGTCCGCTTCGCCGCACCGTCCACTGTGACCAATCCCACGCCGAATCCGGCGGTGGGTGTCACCCGGAATCCCGCGCAGAGCGGCACCACGAAGGCCACCACGAGCGGCAAGGCGTCCCCGGTCGGCCCGCCCACCGGCAAGCTGGCCACCGCCGCGCCCTCGACCGCCGCCACCGCCGCCGCGCTCGCCGCCGCCGAGCCCGCGCTGAACCGCACCAGCAGCGCCACCCCGCTCGGCCACTGGTGGTCCATCGGCGGCGCGTTCCTGGTCGGCATCCTGGTGGCCGGCCTCGTCGGACGGATCCGCCGGTCCAAGACCAAGCAGGAGACCAAGGCATGATCCGCCGTACGACAGTCCTGGCTCTCGCCGCGTCCCTGCTGCTCACCGGCGGCTGCACCACGGTCAGTGAGGTCGGCCCGGAGGACGGGGCCGCGGCCGCCGCCTCGAACTGCGGCGCCACCACGGCGAAACTGGCTGAGGAGGACGTCGACCCGCTCGACCCGAAACCCACCCCGAAGCTGCCGGTGACGGTGAAGTCCGCCGACAAACGGGACGTGACGGTGCGGTCGGCGGATCGGATCCTGGCCGTCAACCTCTACGGCTCGCTCGCCGAGATCGTCTTCAGCCTCGGGCTCGGCGACCGGGTGATCGGCCGGGACACCTCGACGGCGTTCCCGGCCGCGGCGAAACTCCCGCTGGTCACGCCGCAGGGACACGACCTGTCCGCGGAGGCGATCCTGAAGCTGAACCCGACGGTGCTGATCGCCGACGACAGCATCGGCCCGGCCACCGTGCTCCAGCAGATCCGCGACGCCGGGATCCCGGTCGTGATCGTCGACGACACCCAGACGCTGGAGGCCATCCCCGGGCACATCCGCGCGGTGGCCGGTGCGCTCGGGGTCACCGAGGCCGGGGAACGCCTGGTCACCCGGGTGCAGTCGGAGATAGACACGGCCCGGAAGTCGGCGCCGAAGGAGGGCACGCCGCCGCGGATCGCGTTCCTCTACGTGCGCGGCACCGCGGGTGTCTACCTGATCGGCGGTGCGGGCGCCGGATCCGACGCGATGATCGAGGCGATCGGGGCCGTCGACGCGGGCACCGAGGCGGGGCTCACGAAGTTCCGGCCGCTGACCAGCGAAGGCCTGATCAACGCGGCACCGGACGTGATCCTGGTGATGACCGAGGGGCTCAACTCGGTCGGCGGGGTGGACGGGCTGCTGAAACTGCCCGGCGTCGCGCAGACCCCGGCCGGGGTGAACAAGCGCGTCGTCGACATGGAGGACGGTGTGCTGCTGAACTTCGGGGCACGCACCGGCAAGGCCGTGGAAGCGCTGGCCGGGGCGGTCTACGCGTCGTGCTGAAGGCGTACGCCAAGCCGGGGTTGATCGTCGGGTTGGCTCTGGCTCTGACCGCTGTCTGCCTGGTCGCGGCCGGGAAGGGGCAGGTGCCGATCTCGCCGGCCGAGGTCGCCGGGTCGGTGCTGCACCGGCTCGGGCTGGACATCGGGCCACTGCCGTCCGCGGTGCAGGGCGAGAACGCGCTGTGGCTGGTCCGGTTCCCCCGGGTGGTCCTCGCGGTGATCGTCGGCGCGGCGCTGGGCTGTGCCGGAGCCCTGATGCAGGGGGTGTTCGGCAACCCGCTGGCCGAACCGGGCGTGGTCGGCGTCTCGTCCGGCGCCGCGGTCGGCGCCGCCGCGGCCATCGTCACCGGCGCGACGGTCGCCGGGATCTGGACCACCGCGGCGGCCGCCTTCGCCGGGGGCATCGTGACCACCCTGATCGTCTACGCGATGTCCCGGGCCCAGGGCCGCACCGAGGTGGTCACCCTGGTGCTGACCGGGGTCGCGGTGAACGCGACAGCCGGCGCCCTGCTCGGCCTGCTGATGTTCATGACCGACGACGACGGGGTGCGGGCCATCGCGTTCTGGCAGCTCGGCAGCCTGGCCCAGGCCACCTGGGGCGCGGTCGCGGTGGCCGGGCCGTGCGCGGCCGCCGGGCTGATCGTGGCCGGGATCATCGCCCGCCGCCTCGACCTGCTGGCCCTCGGCGAACGCCCGGCCCGGCACCTGGGCGTCGACACCGAACGACTGCGGATCACCGCGATCGTGGTGACCGCGCTGCTCACCGCGTCGGCGGTGGCGTTCACCGGGATCATCAGCTTCGTCGGCCTGGTGGTGCCGCACCTGATCCGGATGGCCGTCGGCCCCGGGCACCGGGTGCTGATCCCGGCGAGCGCGCTGGGCGGGGCGGTGGTCGTGGTGACAGGTGATCTGATCGCCCGGACCGCGATCGAGTACCAGGAACTGCCGCTCGGCGTGCTGACCGCGGTGGTCGGCGGGCCGGCGTTCTTCTGGCTGCTGCGGCGCACCCGGGCACGGGCGGGAGGCTGGGGATGAGGGCTGTCGATGTGTCGGTGAGCCTCGGCGGGCGCCGGGTGGTCGACGGCGTCGATCTGCGCGTCGACCCGGGCGAGGTGGTCGCCCTGGTCGGCCCGAACGGCGCCGGCAAGTCCAGCCTGCTCGCCGCGCTCGCCGGGGATCTCGCGTTCGCCGGGCGGATCGAGATCGGCGAACGCCCGCTGGGCGACTGGAGACCGGTGGAACTCGCCCGGCGGCGTGCCGTGCTGCCGCAGAAGGCCGCCCTGTCCTTTCCGTTCACCGTCGGTGAGGTCGTCCGGATGGGGCGGGCGCCGTGGCACGGGCGGCCGGAGAGCGCCGACGACGAGGACGCCGTGGTCGAGGCGATGCGGCAGACCGAGACGACCGGGTTCGCGGCCCGGCCGTTCCCGGCGCTGTCCGGTGGCGAACAGGCGCGGGTGGCGCTGGCCCGGGTGCTGGCGCAGCGCACGCCGGTGCTGCTGCTCGACGAGCCGACCGCCGCGCTGGACCTGCGGCACCAGGAGCTGGTGCTGCGGACCGTCCGGGAACGATCGGTCGCGGGCGCCGCGGTCGTGGTGGTGCTGCACGATCTGGGACTGGCCGCGGCCTACGCCGATCGGGTCTATGTGCTGGCGGCGGGCCGGGTCCGGGCTGAGGGGCCGCCTCGGGAGATCTTCACGGCCGAGCTGCTCGGGGATGTCTATCAGCATGAGGTGGACGTTTTCGATCACCCGCGGACCGGTGCGCCGATGGTAGTACCGAGACGCTGAACTCGACGCCGTCGAGAGCCTCGGCCCAGCGGCGGGCGCACGCGATCCGGGCCGGGTCGTCGGCACCGGCGGTCACCACGACACGGTCGGTGCAGACGATCAGCCAGCCGGGGTGGTGGTCGCCGAGCGGGGTCGGGATGGTGAAGTCGCCGGGGAGCCGCGCGTAGACCAGGACGTCGGCGCGGGATTCCAGCTCCTGGGCGAACGCTGTGCCGGCGTAGTCGTAGACGTGTTTGTGCAGGCGCGGGCCGGGGCTGCTGACGGTCAGGCGGCCGAAGGCGAGTTTCTGCTCGTCCAGCGCCTGGTAGGTCACGGTGTCGGTGATCAGGCTCGACTTCCGCTGGGTGATCAGGTCGGCGGCCATTGTCAGGAAGTGGTCGGGGTTTTTCCGGTACTGGGCGAAGGTTTTCGCTCGGATGCTGGTCAGGATTCGGCTGATGGTGTGGCGGGTCAGATGGGTGCGGTCGGTCAGTTCGCCGATCAGGTCGAGCGCTTTGACCGACTTGTCCGGAAATATCGTGACCTGGCTGCCGCGCTGCACCGCGAGTCGCGCTGACTCCACCACCAACTCGGCGTCCAGCGTGGCGACGCAATCCTGCACGAGCCGAGCGGAATCGAACGCGACCCGGTAGACGACCCGGCGGCCGATCCGGGACAGGGCTTCTTGAAAGTCGTACCGGCGGAAATTGGCATTCAAGGGAATTTTGGTCCGTTGTCGACCGTCGATCACCTCGCCGGTCCACGACTCCCGCTGCAAACCTTCGACAAAACTTGCGTACGACTCGTCGGTCACCACCGTCAACTCGTTGATCTCGTGCACGGTGGCCGGATCGTCGAGCCGCTCGCCGTGCTGATCCACCGCGAGCCGCAGCCCCCGCCCGATCTCCTGCCGCCGCGAGATCCCCACGTCACCGCGTTTGAGCAGGCCCATCACGAAGACGTTCGGATTGTCCCAGCCCTCCCGCAACGCCGAGTGCGAGAAGACGAAACGAACCGGCTCGTCCAGCGAAAGAAGCCGCTCCCGATCGCGCAGGATCAGGTCGTAGGCGTCCACATCGGAGGCGTGCCCGTCGACCTGCCGCCCGGTGCGCCGATCGATCGCGAAGTAGCCCTGGTGGGTCCGTTCGACCGGGATGGTGTCGAGATACCGGCGGTACGCCCCGTCCGGCTCGGCCGAGGTCAGCGCGCTGTACTCGGCGGTGAAGATCCGGGCGTACTCCCCGAGCTGGTCCGGCCGGGAGTAGTCGCGGTACCGCCGCACCTGGTCGATGAAGAGCAGCGACAGCACCTTGACACCCCGGCCGTGCAGTTCGCGTTCCTTCTCCAGGTGGGCGCGGATCACCTCACGGATCTGCAGTCGTCGTTTCGCCGGGCCGTCCGCGCCGTCGATCCCGATCACCGCGATCCGTTTGACCAGCTTCTCCCGGTACGCCTCGGCGGCGTCCAGCCGGTGCACCAGGTCGTGCCGGACCCGGTGGGTGGCCGAGTAGCGCAGCACCATCAGCGGCCCGAACCGGCTCAGCGACTCCAGCGAGCGTGCCGATCCGATCCGTTGCGGCTCGTCCACCACCACGACCGGCCGGGCCGCGCTGATCACGTCGATCGGGCGGCGGGACTGGAAGCCGTCGAGTTCCTCGTAGATGCGGCGGTTCCGGCGGGCGGCCGAGTTGAACGCCTGCAAGTTGATGATCATGACCTGGACGCCGGATCCGGTCCGGAACCGTTCCAACTCGTGCAAGGCCGAGGAGTCGTAGGTGAAACAACGCGGGCGGGTGCCGTACAGCTGATGGAAGTGGTCGGCAGTGACCTGGAACGTCTTGCGCACCCCTTCCCGGATCGCCACCCCGGGGACCACCACGATGAACCGGGACCAGCCGTACCGCCGGTGCAGTTCCATGATCGTCCGGATGTAGACGTAGGTCTTGCCGGTACCGGTCTCCATCTCGACGTCCAGATTCGGGACGTCGTCGCAGGTCAGAGTCGAAGACCGGGAGAGCCCGGCCCGCTCCTGCACGGCCCGGACGTTGGCCAGCAGCCGTGCCCCGGTCAGCTCGATCGGCGCGTTGCCCGGCCCGGTGTGCCGGGGCTGCCCGGCGAAGCAGTCCGCCACCGCGGTCACCGCCTCGGTCTGGAACTCCTGCACCTTGAACCGCAGCCGCACCGGTCAGACGGCTCTCACGTCGGTGGCCGGCGACAGCGCGGCGAAGATCTGCTCGGCGTTGACCCGGGCCGCGTCGTCGGCGAACGCCGAATCCCGGAAGACCGCCCGGACCGGGCGGCGCTCGGCGATCGCCCGCACCACGGCCGGGTCGACCCGGTCGTCGAAACAGGCGATCAGTTCCCCGGCACCGACCACGAAAGAACTCGACAGCCGGGTGATCGGCAGACCGGGATCGAGGCCGACGGTGAGCAGGGTTTCGAACAGCAGATCCTCGGCGTCGCGGTCGGCCCGCACCCGATCCACCTGATCAACCAGGGCGTCCTGCCGGAGCTCGTCCGGATCCACCCGAAGATCCATGAAGTTCGAGGAGTCGAGCCGGAGCACCCGGAAGCCGCCCGGCACGCCGGCGGAGATCACATTCCGCACCCGGGTCAGCCCGATCTCGAAGATCGACGACAGTCCGCTCTCGGCGACCGGCAACGGCTCCGGGATCTGCACGCTGATGAACCGCCGATTGCCACCGTCCGCCTGGTTCTGGGCGAGCACCGCGTGCGCCGTGGTCGCGCTGCCGGCGAAGAAGTCCAGCACGATGTCGCCGTCCCCGGGCCGCCCGGCCAGCTGCAGGATCCGCTGCACCAGCTCGACCGGTTTGACCGAGTTGAGGACGTTCGCGGTGTTCTCGAACGGCACGTACCGCAGCAGGGTGCGCTTGGCGTCCTGGGTGTGCCCGACCTCGTCGTACGTCCAGAGGGTCTGCGGGGTGCGCCCGGCCGACACCTCGGACAGGAAGCGTTTCACCGCCGGCGCGTTGTCCCCGCCGGCGCCCCACCAGATCCGGTCGTCGTCGTTCAGCTCGTCGAACCGCTGCCGGGAGATCCGCCAGTAGCTGCCGCGCGGCGGCCCGTCGATGACCCGCCCGGACGGGGTGGTGATCGGGTAGACCCCGGCGTCGTACCGGTTACGGGCCGACATGTTCTCGGCCTTCCACGGGCCGCGCGGGTCGCCGTCCGGGTTCCGGTACCGCGCCTCCATCGCCTCGGTGCGGGCCAGCGGGCGCGGTTGCCAGCGCTCCCGGTTCCGGGCGAAGACCACGATGTAGTCGTGATCCTCGGAGAACCAGCGGGCCGAGTTCTTCGGGGCGTACACCTTCTGCCAGATGATCTGGGCGACGAAGTTCTGTTCGCCGAAGATCTCCGCGCAGATCTTGCGCAGGTTGTCGACCTCGTGATCGTCGATCGAGACGAAGACGACCCCGTCGTCGGTGAGCAGGTCGCGGGCCAGGGCGAGCCGCGGGTACATCATGCTCAGCCAGCGGGAATGGAACCGGCCGCCGGATTCCGGATTCGCCACCCCGTCGGCCTGCCCGGAACCGGCCAGATAACCGGCCCGGGTCTGCGTGAAATCGTCGTCGTAGATGAAATCGTTTCCGGTGTTGTACGGCGGATCGATGTAGATCACCTTGATCCGCCCAAGAAACGATTCCTGGAGCAGTTTCAGCACGTCGAGGTTGTCACCCTCGATGAGCAGATTGCCGGCCGTGTCGAAATCCACCGACTCGGCGCGTGACGGCCGCAGGGTTCCGGTCGCCGGCTCCCGGGCCGCCCGCTGCGCCACCCGCCGGCCCGGCCAGTCGAGCCGGTACCGCTCCGGCGCGCCGTCCGTCACGTAGCCGTCGAGACGCTCTCTGAGCAGGTCGAAGTCGATGGCCCGGGTCAGATTGCCGGCCGCGTCGGTGACCTCGGTGACGGCCGCCGGGAACAGGTCGGCGAGCCGGTCGACATCACGTGCCGCCGGGTCGGTGGCGCTGGTCAGCTTCTCCACGGCCGTCCTCGGTTTCCATGGAACCCGTACCCTACCCGGCAAAACCGTCTTTCCTGCGTCTGAAAACCCCTAAAAACAATTTTTCGGTACGCCAATCGACGGTTCCGCTCCGACCGCGCGAGGTCCGCGCGGCCCCGGACCGCAGCGCGTCCGCCGGGCCGGATGCGGTGGTTACGGAAAGACCCTCATCCATGGCATGATTCGTACGTGAGGACGTGACCGACCCGTCCCACACCACTCCACACCACGGGGACAGGTGGATGCTCTCTTTGCCTCGGGCCACGCTCGCCGCGTCGGCCCTGATCCCGGCGATCCTGCTCGGCACCACCGGGCCGGCGGTCGCCGCCACCAACACGCTCTCGATCACCGCGGTCAACCGCTCCGGCGCCAAGGTCGCGGTCACCGCCACTGTGGTCAGCCTCGCCACCAGCCAGGAGTACCGGGTCCGCACCGGCACGAAACGGAAGCTGCCGAAGGGCAACTACGCGGTCCTCGCCTCGATCGGCAGCCTGAACACCTCGACCACCCTCGGCGGCAAGACGGTCAAGGTGTCCGGCGCCTCGAAACTGACCATCGACGCCCGCCACGGCAAGCTGGTCCGGCTGGGCCTGAGCCCGGCCGTGTCCGGTCTGGAGTCGACAGTCGACGCCGAGATCTGCAGCAACACCGGCGGCGGCGCGGACTCCGAGGTCCAGTCGTGGGGTGACGCCACCCGGCCGCTCTACGTCATCCCGACCGCGTCGAAGAAGATCGCCTTCGCGGCCATGGGCACGTGGACCGACCGCTCGGGCAGCACCGACGCCTACGCGACGCTGTACCGGACCACCGGGGTGCCGAGCACGCCGAGCCGGACCTTCGCCCGTTCCAAGCTCGCCACCATGACCGTCGACTCACGGCGCGGGCCGGCCGGGACCAACTACAGCGACGTCGCGGTCCAGCCCACCCACCAGGGCTGCGGCAGCTATCTGTACGGCAGCCTGGCGAACACCGACCGCCCCACCACCACGAAGATCCACCTCTCGCCCGGCCGATGGGACATCCGCGGTGACCTGTCCGCGGGTGCGAAGAACGGCCAGACCTGGGCCATCGGCGGCTACACCACGACGCGCACCGTCGCGGCCGGCAAGTCCTACTTCGTCCGCTACTTCGGCGCGGCCTGGGGCCCCGGCTTCCACGTGCCGATGACGTACCAGGGCCGGATCAGCTACCCCCTCGACGACATGTTCACCGACCCCGCCTTCAGCGGGCTGAACGGCAACTACGGCGGCGCCGCCGGGGACAAGTCGAAGGCGACCCTGAAGTTCGGCGGCAAGGTCGTCAAGACCGCCTACGACAAGGGCTTCGGGCAGGACGGGCCGTCGCTGGAGTACAAGGTGAAGAAGGCCGGCTGGTACACGCTGACCAACTCCGCGCAGCGGTACTACCCGGAGATCACCTTCCCGAAGGGCATGCTCTCCACCGCGTCGACGGTCACCTACCGCTTCCACGCCAAGCCGAACACCAGCGTGCTGTCCCCGGTGAGCGCGGTCCAGCAGGTGCCGGCCGGCCTGAACGGTTACAACCACGCCAAGGCCGGCAGCAGCACGAACGTCGCGCTCCGGATCAACCGCCACCTGCTCTGGGGCGACGTCAAGAAGGGCGCCGCGCCCAAGTTGAAGTCGCTGACCACGAAGGCGTCCTTCGACGGCGGCAAGACCTGGAAGACGGCGCCGGTCAAGAAGATCGGCGGAGTCTGGACCGCGGTCGTCAAGAACCCCGGGTCCGGTGCGGTCTCGTTGCGCACCCGGGCGACCTACACCAACACCGGCTACACCGAGGTGACCGTCTACCGCGCCTACGGCATCGGCTGACGTCCCGTCACCGTCGTGCGTGGTGACCACCGGAGGTCACCACGCACGACCGGCCGTCAGCCCTCGGTGACCGCGGTCAGATCGCGCAGGATCTCCGAGGCGACCACCGGGTCCAGCGTGCCGAACAGCCGGTGGCCCACCTTCTCCTGGTTCCACCAGCGCGAACCGGTGCCGTCGTGCAGGAAGACGTCGGTCACCTCCTGCTCGGGGAACATCTCCAGGTAACCGACCGCGATCCCCGGCTCGATCGCCACCACCACCGTGCGACCCGGCTCGACGGTGAACTCGATCTGGCTCTGCACCCCGGCGTCCTGCGGGGTCTCCCGGCGCCAGCCCCTGCGCTCCAGCCCGATCAGCCGCCCGGTCGGCACCTTGACCCCGCGGAACCGGTCCAGCGTGCTCGCCGCCCGCTCCGCCTCGGTGAGAGTGAGGACCGGCCGCCCGAGCTGCGCGAACGGCTGCAGGATCTGGTAGTCCGCGAACACCTCGGCCCACGCCGGGCCGGTGTCACCCAGGTGCAGCGGATGCGCCACTCCGACGACCGCGTCGTCGGCGAGCGTGGTGGTCTCGTCGTCCATCGTGGACAGCGTGCGGTCCTCGGCGATCCGGAACGCCGCCCCCGGCTGCCCGGCCGCGTCGAACCGGACCCAGACCAGCCGCCGGACGATGTGCCAGAGCAGCGGGTGCCCGACGAACAGCCGCTGGAAGTCGGCGCCGGACCACCGGCGGCCGGTGACCATCGCCTGCTCCAGCCGGCGCACCTGATCGGCGGCGACCGTCCGCACGTCCTTCTTCAGCGCGCCGAACCGTTTCGCGGCGGCCGGGGCCAGCTCCGGGTCGTCCTTCACCCCCGGCTTGGGCAGGGACTTGAGCCGCTTGCCGGCGGCATCGCTGACGTACGGCTTGAGCTGCTCGTCGAACCCGACGGTGAACTGCCGGGGACCGTAGTCGAGGACCAGAGTGCCGTCGGCGGCCAGCCCGAAGTCCGGCACCAGCCGGTCGGCCAGCTGGTCGGCGGTCAGCCCGATCGCGGCCGCCACCTCGTCCATCTTCTGCCGTGCGGCGTTCTTCAACCCGGTGAACCTGGACCGCTGGGCGATGCCGTGCAGGTGCATCAGGGCCACGTCGGTGCCGATCGCGGACAGGATCCGCAGCCCGGTGACGGCCTTGTTGTGCCCGTTCTCCCCGGGCCAGGCCAGGATCAGCGGCGACAGCATCCGCACCGTCTCGTCGTCACCGAACACCCCGAGCGCCTCCAGCGCCCAGTTCTCCTTCGACTCGGCGCCACTTGCCTGCCACAGGTCGAACACGCCCCGGCAGAACCCGGCGAGAGCGACCGGCTCGCACGCCTCCCGGACCGTGGCCAGCCCCGGGTAGGGATCGCCCGTCTTGGACAGCGCCAGCATCGTGATCAGGTGGGGGACCGCGGAGTCCGGCAGCCGCCCGGACCCGTCCCGCAGCAGCACCGGCGGCAGCAGACCCGGCTGCGCCCAGGCGGGAACCGGCGGGATCTTGACCGGCACGACGGTGAGCGGATCGACGGCGAGCAGGATCTCGATCGCGGCGGCGGCCTCGTCGCCGTACCCCCGGGCGGCCGCCCGGACCGTCTCCGTGTGCCCGTTGGCGTGCAGGGTGAGCAGCGCGGTCTCGGCCTGCCGGCGGGACTTGCCGGCCTTGCCGAGGGCCGGTGGCACCAGGGCCCGGGACGCCGCCGCCGGGTGCCGCAGCAGCCAGGTGGTCGCCTCGTCGCGGACACTCTTGAGCCGGGCCAGCCAGTCCGCCATCAGCACGGCGACCTCCGGCGAGGCGAACGGCTGCAGCGGCCCGGCCAGCTCGGCCGCCGCCGTCCGGGCCAGCACCAGCATCCCGGGCAGCAGGTCCAGCTCGAACCGGGCGGCTATCGGGCGCAGGAAGGTGCCGGCGTGCCACCCGTCGGTGGGCTGCCAGCGGGCCAGCGCCGGCCGGATCAGCTCCTCGGGCCCGTCCAGGAAGAACCCCGCGGACGCCTGGAGCGACGACTTGTTGGCCAGGATGCGGTTCATCCGAGCCTGGGGCTCCCCCGAGCCGTCCCGGTCGAACCGCCGGATCTCGGTTTCCGCCCACCGCTCCCGCTCCTCCGGCAGCCACCTCACCGTGGCCGGGTCGGTGCAGCTCAAACCGGTGATCACCACCGGCTTGGCCGGCGGCGCGGTACGCAACCACGGCGGGTCGGCGAGCACCGCCGGCACCGAGGACAGTGGCGCCGGCGCGACGGCGGTGGAGTCGGCCAGGATCGCCGAGACCCGGGCCGCGGCCTCCGGGCCGAGCAGTGGGAGCACCTGCCCGGCGAGGTCACCGTGCTTCAGCAGATGGGCCCGGAGCAGGTCGGCGACGGCGCCACTGCCACCTGCCCCGGCCAGCAGCCGCAGTGTGCGGGCCGGAAAGAGCTCGGCGTGCTCGACCAGCGCGGGCCGGACGTACTTCGTGTCGATCCGGTCGATCAGCCCCTGCGTCACCTCGTCGCCGGGCAGCAGTGTCAGGGCGGAGAGCAGGCGTTTCCTGATGTCGGCATTGCTCTGGACCTCGTCGAGCCAGGCGAATAGTGCCGGGGTGGCGGCTGCGCCGACCCCGTCGAGCATGGTGACGAACATCGGCAGGGACCGGACCATCGCGCTGATGGTGGCGACCGGGAACAGGGTCCGGACGTCGTCCTCGGTGGCAGCCGCGGTCAGCAGGAGGTTCGCCAGGTACTGGTCGTGGCCGGTCACCGCCGCGGACCGGACGTCCGGCTCGAACCAGGACCGCTGCTCCGGAACCAGGACACCGGCCGCGGTCCGGGCGTAGGGGTGCGCCTCCCGGTACGGCGTCAGAGTGTCGACGACCTTCGCGTACTCCTCCTCGGTGGCGGCGGCGAGCGCCTGCCGGACCCGGAGCAGCGCCTGAATCCTGCTGTCCGTTCCCCAGCCGGAGTCGGTCTCGTCGAGCCTCCGGTGCCGGATGCCGGGTTTGTCGTCCACGGTCGAGCGGGGGTACGGCGGCGCGTAGTCGTCCTCGATCCGCAGCGCCACCATGATCACCGCAGCCTCGGCGGCGAACGGCAGCCCGTGCTCGGTGATCCACACGTCGGCGACCGGATTGCTCAACGAGGAGTCGTGCCACCAGGCGGAGTCGTAGGAGTTGAGGACGAACCCGACGACCGCGGCGCCGAACGGCCGTGCCCCCGGATCGCCGGAGAGCCACTCGCGGGCGGCCAGCCGGGTCGATTCCTCGGTGGTGCGTGCCGCCAGGAGTTTGTCGAGAAGACCGGTCATCGCGGTGAGGCGCTGGTCGACGGTGGCCCGCGCGGTCGCCGCCGGAGTGAACCTGACGGGACCGGCGCTGCCCCGGCGGGCCACCCGGTAACGCTGCCAGGACGGCGGGAGGACGAAGTCCGGGGATTCGGTGCTCGACATGGCATGGACGGTATCGACCGGGTCCGACAAAAACCGGTCCGACAAGAACAGCCGTTCGTGCGATCATCCGCGGGTGTCCGATGACCTCAGACTGCGGCGGCTGACCGCGATGCGCGGTTGCGACCGGCTCCTGTCCGGAAACCGCCCGAAGACGATGCGGGAGCGGCTCGCCGACATCGCGGCCGGTGGTGACCTGGACGCGATGCCGGACTTCTACGACGGCGGCCCGGTCACCGAGCTGGAGCAGCGGGTGGCCGGCCTGCTCGGCACCGAGGCGGCGGTCTTCTTCCCGAGCGGGACGATGGCCCAGCAGGTGGCGCTGCGGTTCGGCGCCGAGCGGACCGGGCTCTCCACCGTCGCGCTGCACCCGCTGAGCCACCTGGAGATGTACGAGCGGCACGCGTACTCGCAGCTCAGTGGCCTGCGGGCGGTCACTCCCACGCGGGAGCCGCGGAACCCGACGGCCGCCGAGATCGACGCGCTGCCGGAGCCGGTCGGTTCGGTCCTGCTGGAGCTGCCGATGCGCGAGGCCGGGTTCGTCCTGCCCACCTGGGACGAGCTGGTCGACGCCACGGCGGCGGCGCGCAAGCTCGGCGCCCGGGTGCACTTCGACGGCGCCCGGCTGTGGGAGTCGACCACCCACCTGGGCCGCACCCTGCCGGAGATCACGGCTCTCGCGGACAGCGTCTACGTCTCGTTCTACAAGTCGCTGGACGGGATCAGCGGGGCGGCTCTGGCCGGTACCGAGGAGATGGCCGCGTTCGCCCGGGCGTGGCGGCACCGGCACGGCGGGCAGATCTTCCAGACCTTCCCGGCAGCCCTGTCCGCTCTCTCCGGGCTCGACCGTGAGCTGCCACGACTGCCGGAGTACGTCAGGCACGCCCGTACGATCGCGGACGCCCTGGCCGCGCTGCCCGGCGCCCGGGTCTTCCCGCACCCGCCGCACACCCACCAGTTCAAGCTCTGGCTGCCGTACTCCGCGGATGCCCTGTCCGACGCGGTGCTGGCACTGGCCGAGCGGGAGAAGATCGGGTTCGCCGCCTACTGGCAGGACGCGGACGTGCCCGGCTACGCGGTGACCGAGATCACGGTAGCCGGGCCCGCTCTGGAGTGGACCGCCGACGACGTCGCGGCGGCCGGCTGGCTGCTCGCGCAGGAGCTGGAGAGTTAGAGCTTTCCGGCGCCCGCACCGGCCCGGACCGTCGCGGAGACGGTGCCGGTGGCGTCCGGGGTCACCGCGTACGGCGCCTTGGTGAAGGTCCCGGTCCTGGTGATCTCCGGCTCTTCACCGCCGAAGTCGTTGCCGGAGATCACCGCGAAGCCGTCGAGGTCGGAGTCCTGGGTGGTCCAGACCGGCAGCTTGACGTTCACGAAGACGTTGTTCTGCACCAGGCACTGCGACTCCATCAGGCAGTGGATGCCGCTGGTCTTGGCGTCGGTGAACAGGTTGTTGTAGAGGTGCACGGTGCCGAACCGCAGGCGGGGCAGCCGGGACGCGACGTTGTCGAACCAGTTGTGGCTGTAGGTGACCCGCAGCTTGCCGGTGTCCTCGGCGGCGTTGTTGTCGCTGTGCCCGAGCAGCGAGCCCTTCGAGTGGTCGTGCAGGTGGTTCCAGCTGACGGTGACCAGGTCGGTGGCGTGCGTCAGGTCGAGCATGCCGTCGTAGAAGTCCTTGCCGTGACTGGTGTCGTTGAACAGCTCGTTGTGGTCGATCCACAGGTGGTCGGACTTCTGCGCGGCGATCAGGTCGGTCGGCGCCTGCACGAACGAGATCTTCAGATTTCGTACGATCACATTGCTCGCGTTCTTGATGAAGATGCCCGCGCCGGTGAGCCCGGCGTTCGCACCGACCCCGACGATCGTCTTGTCCGAGGTCACGTCGACCCGGTCGGTGCCGCTGCCCTGGAGAACGGTGGACAGCTGGAGGATCTTCTTCCCGTCCGAGGCGGCCTCGGTCTTCAGCTGGGCCAGCGAGGTGATGTTCACCGTGGTGCCGCCGGCGCCTCCGGTGGTCCCGGCGCCGAACCCGATCGGGCTGGACTCGAAGGTCCCGGTGGCCGCGGCCGGTGTGGTGGCCGCCGGGACGGACGGAGGCGCGGCGGTGGTGGTCGTGACCTTCACGTCGTCGAACTGCGCGGTGGCGTCGTAGGTCTGCAGCCCGATCCGCCCGTTGCCGAACGTCGACGCGGTAGCGCTCAGGATCGAGGCCCCGTTGACCGACCCGGTGAGCGTGCCGCCCGCAACGGTCAACCCGAGCGTGTAGTCCGCACCGGGAGTGACGGTCAGAGCCGCCTCACCAAGAGTAGTGATATTTCCGGACTTGACTGATTCGAGCCGGACCTTGTTCGTCCCGACCAGTGCCAACCGGTAGTAACTGGTCGAGCTCGTGGACCGCGCCACGATCGCGGCGAACCCGCCGGTCCCGACCGACAGCGGCGACACCTTCGCGCTGACCGTGTAGTCGGTCCAGTCGGTGAGCCCGGCGAACTGCCGGGACAGGGTGGCGCCGGTCTTGGCCTGCTTCAGCACCTTGCCGCCGTCGCTGACCACCGACCAGGTGCCGCCGGACCTGGTCCAGCCCGCGGTGTCACCGTCCTCGAAGCTGTCGCTGAACCCGACAGTGGTGGCGCCGTCGGCGTCGGCGAACGAGATCGAGGCGACAGCCCCCATGCCGGCGACGACCGCCGCCATTCCGGCCGCGATGGCGACCTTCCGCTTGTTCATCGGTGTTCCTTTTCGGTGGGGAAGACGTGCCCGGTTGTGGTCGTTCCCGGCCGGAAGGGTTGCCGTGACCACCGTCACAACGGTGGTTGCGTGGCCGATGTTGAATGGCGCCGGTGGGCACCTGGCTGGCAACGATCCGTCTCCCCGGCGCTGTTCGGTACGCCGACTACAGCACCGTGGTCGAGGCCGTCTGCACCCCGCTGTACCCGTCGATGGAGTTCGCCTACGACCGCAACCGGGCGTGTGGCGAGCGCCTGCCGGATTTCCCGGAGCGGCCGCTCGCCCCGATCGACGAGCTGATCCTGGTCACGATCGAGCGGGAGCCGTACGGCGAGCCCTGGCACGCCCTCTACTGCCCGAACCGGCAGCGGATCGTCGGACCCCTCTCCGATCACTACCGCTACCGGCTCCAGGAGGAATACGACCTGATCAACGGCCACCTCTGCCGGTACGCCGGACCGGCCACCGTCTGCGGCCGGGTGACCGACGGCGAACCGCTCGGGCTCTTGTTCCCGACCTGGCCGGGTGGGCCGGACACCTCGGACGCACCGCCGGCTCCGGACCTGTTCGCCCGCTGGAACGATCCTGACCTGTGCCGACGCTGTTTTCTCACCTGGTCGACGCAGCCGGAGGAGAATCCGGAGGGTGCCGCTGACGTGCCCGGACCAGTTCAAAGGCGTCGATGGTGGCGCTTCGGTCACTAACCTGCTCTTGTCGGAAGGGATTTAGACGCCTACGCTGCCAGCAGCAGGAAAGCGCTTTCCTAAATAACCTCCGGAGGGATCCCGTATGGCAGCGCGTAGATCGATCGGCATCGTCGTCAACGGCGTCACCGGCCGGATGGGTTACCGGCAGCACCTGGTCCGTTCCCTTCTCGCCATTCGTGAGCAGGGTGGCGTCCAGCTCGCCGACGGCACCCGGATCTGGCCCGAGCCGATCCTGGTCGGCCGTGACCCCGACAAACTGGCCGCCATCGCGGAGCAGCACGGCCTGACCGAGTGGACCACCGACCTGGCCGAGGCTCTGGCCCGCCCGGACGTGGAGATCTACTTCGACTCTCAGGTCACCTCGCAGCGCGAGAAGGCGATCCGGCAGGCGATCGCCGCCGGCAAGCACATCTACACCGAGAAGCCGCTCGCCGAGGGCTCTGCCGCGGCTCTGGAGCTGGCCGAGCTGGCCACCGCCGCGGGGGTGAAGAACGGTGTCGTCCAGGACAAGCTGTTCCTCCCCGGCCTGCGCAAGCTCAAGCGCCTGATCGACGGTGGCTTCTTCGGGCAGATCCTGTCGGTGCGCGGCGAGTTCGGCTACTGGGTGTTCGAGGGTGACTGGCAGGACGCGCAGCGCCCGAGCTGGAACTACCGGCTCGCCGACGGCGGCGGCATCGTGATGGACATGTTCCCGCACTGGAACTACGTGCTCGAGGAGCTGTTCGGCAACGTCCGCACGGTCCAGGCAACCACCGCCACGCACATCACCGAGCGGGTCGACGAGCGCGGCGAGACCTACACCGCCGACGCCGACGACGCGGCCTACGCGATCTTCGAGCTGGAGGGCGGCATCATCGCCCAGCTCAACTCCTCCTGGGTGGTCCGGGTCAACCGGGACGAACTGGTCGAGTTCCAGGTGGACGGTACCCACGGCAGCGCCGTCGCCGGTCTGCGCGGCTGCAAGTTCCAGCACCGGGCGGGCACCCCGAAGCCGGTCTGGAACCCGGACCTGCCGCTGACCGGCAAGTCGTTCCGCGACGAGTGGACCGAGGTGCCGGACAACGACGAGTTCGACAACGGCTTCAAGGTCCAGTGGGAGGCGTTCCTCAAGCACGTCGTCGCAGGCGAGGCGTTCCACTGGGACTTCACCTCCGGCGCTCGCGGCGTGCGGCTGGCCGAGGCCGGTCTCGAGTCGGCCAAGACCGGTCAGCGGATCTCGCTGATCGAAGGGGCCTGACATGAGCACCGTCAACCTGCCCGACGGGCGGAAGCTGACGCTCACCGCGAAGAGCTGGGACAAGCCGGCCGGGCCGCCGAGCAGCCGGATCGCGTACGCGGCCGCGCACGTGGTCGCCGATCCGCGGGCCGAGAACGCCCCGGGCGCGCCCGCGGTCCTCGACTGGGAGTCGACCCTGGCGTTCCGGCACCATCTGTGGTCGCACGGTCTCGGGGTCGCCGAGGCGATGGACACCGCGCAGCGGGGCATGGGCCTCGACTACGCGGCGACCAAGGAGCTGGTCAAGCGCAGCGCCGCCGAGGCGGCGGCGGTCGGCGGCAAGATCGTCGCCGGGGTCGCGACCGACCAGTTGGCTCCGGGTGACACGACTCTCGGTCAGCTCCTCGCGGCGTACGAGGAACAGCTCGGTGACGTCCTCACCGCCGGGGCCGCCCCGGTCCTGATGTGCAGCAGGCATCTCGCCGCCACCGCTCAGAGCGCTGACGACTACCTCAGCATTTATCGCTCATTGCTGGAAAAGTCGGACAAGCCGGTAGTGCTGCACTGGCTGGGTACCGCTTTCGACCCGGCGCTCGAGGGCTACTGGGGTTCGTCCGACGTGGACAAAGCTACCGAGACCGTACTGGAGCTGATCAACAGCAACCCGGCCAAGGTCGACGGCATCAAGGTCTCGCTGCTGGACGCCGATCACGAGATCAACCTGCGTCGTCGGCTGCCGGCCGGGGTGCGCCTCTACACCGGTGACGACTTCAACTACCCGCAGCTGATCAAGGGTGACGAGCAGGGCTACTCCGACGCGCTGCTGGGCATCTTCGCGGCGATCGCCCCGGCCGCCGCCGCCGCGTTCGCCGCTCTGGACCGCGGTGACCTGGACGAGTACGACCGGATCCTGGCTCCCACGGTCACGCTCTCCCGGCACATCTTCGCGAAGCCGACCTTCTACTACAAGACCGGCATCGTCTTCCTCGCCTGGCTGGCCGGTCACCAGAGCCACTTCACCATGGTCGGTGGCATCCAGTCCGGTCGTTCGGTGCCGCACTTCGCGAAGCTGATCGAGCTCGCCGACGCCGCCGGGCTGCTGCCCGACCCGGCGCTGGCCGCCCACCGGGCGAACCGGTTCTTCGAGGTGACCGCCGGATGAGCCGCTTCTCGTTCAACCAGATCACCGCGAAGCACTGGGAGCTGGAAGACCTGGTCGCGGGCCTGACCGAGGCCGGTGTCGACAAGGTCGCGCTGTGGCGGGAACCGGTGCAGGAGTACGGCCTGGAGCGCTCCGCCGCCCTGGTCCGGGACGCCGGCCTGTCGGTGACCACACTCTGCCGCAGCGGGTTCTTCCAGCTCGACGGCTGGTTCGACGACAACCGCCGGGCCATCGACGAGACCGCTGCTCTGGGAGCGCCGGTGCTGGTCCTGGTCTCCGGTGGTCTGCCCGAGGGGTCGAAGGACATCGCCGGCGCCCGGGCCCACGTCGCCGACGCGATCGCCCAGCTGGTCCCGCACGCGGCCGCCGCCGGGGTCACCCTGGCGATCGAGCCGCTGCACCCGATGTACGCCGCCGACCGCTGCGTCATCAACACCTGGGACCAGGCGATGGCGATCGCCGAACAGCACCCGGCCGCGCACGTCGGCGTCACCGTCGACACCTACCACCTGTGGTGGGACGACACCGTGCTGCCGAAGATCGAGGCGGCCGGCGACCGGATCGCGATCTACCAGCTGGCCGACTGGAACACCCCGCTGCCGGCCGGTGTCCTGACCGGGCGCGGGCTGCCCGGCGCGGGCTGCGTCGACATGGCCGCCTTCCACGCCGCCGTCGAGAAGGCCGGGTACACCGGCCCGATCGAGGTCGAGGTCATGAACGAGGAGCTCTGGCAGCGCCCCGGCCGGGAGATCCTGGCCGACACGATCGCCGGTTACCGGAGCATCTGAGCACCGGACGGGTCCACCGGCCCGCGGCCAACGACGCCCGCGGGCCGGCTCGTCCGTTTCAGGGCAGCCGGCCGACCGCCTGCGCGTAGTAGAGCGACTCCTCCAGGTGGAACGCGACCTGCCGGATCGACCACGCGTCGCCGTCGCGGGCGTCGAGCGTTGCCGGGGACAGGCCGCGCAGCCGCACCCGGAAGATCAGCGCGAGACGGCTCAGCCGGCTGCGGGCCTCCGCCAGATCCTCGGTGGTGAACGCCGCCAGGTCGGCGGGTGTGGTGATCGCCGAGGCGTGCCAGTGGTCCGGCACGGTGGGCACCCCGGCCAGCCGCGCCTCCACCTCGGCCAGGTGGTCGATCAGGTGGTCGGTGACCCGGCGGACGGCCTTGTGCGGCGTGTAGACCCGGTCGTCGGCGGGGATCGGCACCCCGTCCCACGCGACCCAGGTGGCGGCGAGATCGAGCACCTCGGTGACCATGGCGGTGACCACGTCGGCGGGCGCCCGGTCGTCGGTGACCGGTGTGTCGGACATGGCGGCTCCATCCACTCGCGGCTCGGGACGCGATGGTATCCACCCCCACCGACAGTTCTGTGCTCCACACGTACCGCAGCAATCGGGTCTTTTGTCTTTTTGGTGTGGTTTGGCTTCCACTGTGGAGGCAAGATTGTTAACCCACAGGATGCACATCCCGGAGGCCCGGCAGGATAAGAATGAGGCCGCGTTCCGCAACGCGCCTTCGGTTGATCTTGCTGACCAGGAGGCTGTTGCCGTTGCCGGGCCGGTCGGGTGAGATGCGTACTTTGAGGTCTGCGGGGGAGGCGACACGTGGCGGGGATCGACACCCCGGCCGGCTATACCCGCCTGGAGCGGACGGGAACCGGAGCTGACGCCGGTGTCTACCGGGCCTGGGACGAGCGGGCCGGGCGGTGGGTGGTGCTCAGGCTCTTCCACCGGTTCCTCAGCGGCCGCTCCGAGGAGGCCGCCTTCGCCGCGCACGTCACCTCCTGCATCGGTCTCGGCCGCAACACGTCGATCGTCCCGGTCCGGGCCGGTGGCATCACCGCGACCGGCCGGCCCTGGATGGCGCTGGACCCGATCGAGGCCCGCCCGTTCAGCGAGATCCTGCGCGACGACCCGCCCCCGGCCACCGCGGCGATGGACCTGACGATCGTGCTGGCCGACACGCTGGCCTGGTCGCACACCACCCGCCCGGCGATGGTGCACGGCCGGATCCGGGCCGAGTCGGTGCTGGTCCGGGCGGACGGCGTGCCGATGCTCACCGACTTCGCCGCGCCCCGCCCGCCGGGCACCCCCGCGCCGACCCCGAGCGGCGATGTGACCGACCTGGCCGCGCTGCTGTTCCGGGCGGTCACCGGCGGTCCCTGGCCGGGCCGCGGCGACGAGGACGAGCTGCTGATCTCGGGCTGGCCCGGGCTGACCGCGCTCTTCGACGAGGTGCTGACCCCGGTTCCGGCGATCGAGTCGATGGCGGTCTTCGCCGACCGGCTGCGCCAGGTGCGACACGGTGCCGGCGGGCTGCTCGGGTCACCCGGCGCGGTGTCGCTCGCCCCGAAGGTCGCCGCCGCCCCGGCACTGCCGGTGGTCGCCGTGACCGCGCCGGTGGTCGAGACGGAGCAGGCGCCGGTCCGTGGCCGCCATCTGCCCGCGCTGGCCGCCGTGCTGGTGCTGGTCCCGATCGGGTTCGGGGTGGTGCAGCTCTTCCCGGGCCGCACCGGGGAGGCCGCCGAGCCGTCCGTGCCGGTGTCCCCGGCCGCCTGCGCCCCGCCCACCCCCACCCCCGAGCCGGCCGCCAGCGATCCGGCCCTGTGGTGGCCCGCCGACGAGGGCGACGGCCCGACCGTCTGCGACCATTCCGGCGGCGGCAACCAGGCGACGCTGAGCCCCGAGGCGGGCTGGTCGACGACCGGCGCCGCGATGCGGTTCGGCGCCGGTTCCGGCTTCGCCAGCGGTTCGGCGCCCGCCGTCCGCACCGACCGGAGCTTCACCGTGATGGCCTGGGTGAAGCTGGGGAACACCGACCGCACCCACGGGGTGCTCTCCCAGCCGGGCACCACGAGCAGCGGGTTCATCCTCAAGTACGAGAAGGGTTCGGACACCTGGCGGCTGACCCTGCCACGAACCGACAGCGGCGCCCCGGTGGTCGACGGCCCGTCCTCGTCGAGCCGCCCGCAACCCGGCGCCTGGACCCATCTGGCCGCCACCTTCGACGCCGACCGGCGGGAGGCCACCCTCTACGTGGACGGCGTCGCCGAGGGCACCGCGGAACACGCCGTGGCGTGGGACGCGACAGGTCCGGTGCAGGTGGCCCGCTCCTGGTGGGACGGCGCCTGGACGGACCGTTTCGACGGCCTGATCGACGACGTCCGGGCGTACCGCGTCCAGCTGTCCGCACAGGGCATCACCGAGATCGCCGACGCGGGCCGCGCCGACCACCCGCACTAGCTGGGTCCTAGCTCTTCGCCTGGGACCGCAACTCCACCAGCAGGCCGTCCCGGTCGGTGAGGACCGCGCCCAGGATGCGCCGGCCCGCGGCGAGCAGGTCAGCGACGTCCGGGGTGCTGAGGGCGTACATCACCAGGGCGCCGTCCCGGAACGAGGTGACTATCCCGGCCCGGCGCAGGACGGCGAGCTGCTGGGACAGGTTGGACGCCTCGACGTCGATCTCGGCCAGCAGGTCACGGACCGGCCGCGGGCCGCCCTGGAGCAGCTCCAGCACCCGGATCCGGACCGGGTGACCGAGAGTCCGGAACATCTCCGCTTTCGCCTGGTACAGCGGCACCGACACGTCCCGTCCCCTCATGCCCGGACTCCGACACTCCTCACAACTGTGCGACCCGGATGTGGTTACGGCTGTTGACGTATTCAGCAGTTGCGGAGTTGCAGAAATCTTCAAGTGCCTTGTCGCACGATCCATGAACCCACGCCGGGGCCGCACCGAGGCGGACATCGTGTGCGACTCGTTCGGTGAGATCTCGTACACGCTCTGCGACAGACCGGACCGATGTGGAGGATCAGATGCCGGACATGGACGTAGCCCTCAAGGACGCGATGCAGATCGACGGCGCGATCGGTGCCGCGCTCGTCGACCGTTCCAGCGGAATGGCGCTGGGTGTCGCGGGCGGGAGCAGGGACTTCGACCTGCAGGTGGCGGCAGCCGCCAACACCGAGGTGGTACGGGCGAAGCTGCGCACGATGGAGATGCTGAGCCTGCACGAGAAGATCGAGGACATCCTGATCACCCTCGACTCGCAGTACCACCTGATCCGCCCGCTGACCGGGCGTTCCGGGCAGGGCCTGTTCCTGTACATCGCCCTGAACAAGGACCGCGCGAATCTCGCTCTGGCCCGGCACCAGCTGAAGCGGATCGAGGGTGGTCTGGACCTCTAGAATCGGGGTGTGCCGGCACCCCCGATGGTGGAGATCCGCACCGCCATGATGATCCAGTGGTGGCGGCGGATGACGTTTCTGCACTGGCGTTATCCGGCCGACACGGTCAGCCCGCTGCTTCCGGCCGGGCTCACCCCCGACACCGACGACGGCCAGGTCTGGGTGGGCATGCTCCCGTTCCTGATGGACGAGGTGCGCCCACCCTGGCTTCCCGGCCTGCCGTGGCTGTCGACATTCCCGGAGACCAACCTGCGGACGTACGTCCGTGGCCCGGACGGCAGGGCGGGCATCTTCTTCTTCTCGCTCGACGCCGCACGCCTGCCCGTGGTGGCCACCGCCCGGGCCGGCCTGAACCTGCCGTACCGCTGGTCCCGCATGTCGTTACGCGTCAACGGTGACGTGACCGAGTACCGGGGCAGTCGCTTCGCCGAGCCGCGCGGCGCCGGGTACCGCCTGCTGGTGCGGTCCGGCGAGGAGTTCCCGGAGGCCGAACTCGGCCCCGTCGACCACTTCCTGACAACCCAGAGCCGCCTTTACACCCTGCGGTACGGCCGTCTGGTCGCGGTCGACGTGTGGCATCCGCCCTGGCCGCTGCACCGGGCCGAGGTCCTGGACCTGCGCCAGGACCTGACCGCCGCGGCCGGGCTACCCGCCCCGAAGGGAGCGCCGCTGGTGCACTCGTCACCGGGGGTGCGCACCCGGATCGGGCTGCCGGAGTTCGTACGCATGTTCTAGTTATCCACAGGCTGTGTGCACAGCCTGTGGATTCAGCGGCGGCGGTGGATCAGCATCCAGGCGCCGGGCAGCAGAGCCGCCGCGAGCAGCACTTTCAGCACGTCGCCGATCAGGTAGGGGACCAGTCCGGTGGTGAGTGCGGTGGTCAGATCGGTGCCGGTGGCGAAGGCCAGCCACGGCACCCCGACGAGGTAGATCAATCCGTGTCCGCCGGCCATCAGGGCGACGGTGCGGAGCGGGCGGCGATCCCCGCCGAGGGCGGCCAACTGTCCGATGAGGGCGGTCGCGATGACGAAGCCGACCAGGTAACCGGCGGTCGCGGACGGCCAGCCGGAACTGCCGTCGGCGAACCACGGCACCCCGAGCACGCCGGCTGCCAGGTAGATCAGCATGGCGGCCGAGCCGCGGGCCGCGCCGAGGGTGGCGCCGGCGAGCAGGACCACGAACGTCTGCCCGGTGATCGGAACCGGCGACCCGGGGACCGGGACGGCGATCTGTGCGGCGAGACCGACCGCGCCGGCCGCACCGACGGTCAGCAGCACGTCCCGTACGGCGGAACGGCCCCACGCGTCGGCGAGGACCCCGGTCGGTCGGGCGTAAGCGCTATAGGTCACCGAGGGCCTCCTGTCCGTACATGTGCGGGGAACCATATGTCCCCGGTCACCGCGAGGGCAGTGACCGGGGACATACCGTGATCGTTTCGAGTTACGCGGCGGTGCAGGTCGGGTCGGCGGTCTGCGCCGGCACGTTCACCGCGTCCCATGCGGACTTGGTGGTGTTGAACAGCGCGCAGGTGCTGTCCAGGGCCTTGGCCGAGGTCAGCGTCCAGGTGCGGTACTTCAGGTAGGACGAGCTGGACGTCTTCATCAGCATCGCGTTGTAGAGGACCTTGGTGGCCTTCTGGATGCCGACACCCTTGATCGCGGCAGTGCCGCTGCACCGGGTGCTGGCCGGCTGGCCGTTGGCCGGGCTGGTGCCCTCGGCGAGCAGGTAGAAGAAGTGGTTGCCGGGGCCGGCCGCGGCGTGCACCTCGGAGGTCGGCGTGCTGCTGGTGTAGCAGTTGGAGTCACCGGCCAGCGACGGGTTGTACATGTACCGGATCGGGCCGTTGCCGACCAGGTTGATCTCCTCGCCGACCTGGTAGTCGGCCGGGTCCTTCGGGTTGGCCGCGAAGGCCTCGGTGGCCGCGCCGAAGACGTCGCCGATGAACTCCTGGGTGCCGCTGCGCGAGATGCCGCCCGGGGTGTTGTCGTCGATGCCGTGCCCGATCTCGTGGCCCACCACGTCCAGCGCGGAGATCCACTGACCGGCGTTGTTCTTACCGATCTGCACCTGGGTGCCGTCGTAGTAGGCGTTCACCTGGTTCAGGCCCACCCGGATCGGCCAGGCGCCGCCGCTGCTGGTGAAACCGGTCCGGCCGAGCCAGCTGGACAGCATCGCCTTCTGCTTCTGCGCCGCGTAGAGCGCGTCCACGCAGGCGGTCTCCTTGCTGGTGCCGACGCCGTTGCCCCACACGTTGTCGGAGCCGCTGAAGATCGTGTTGGTCGACGAGTCCTGGCAGCTCAGCGTGGTCATCGACGGGTCGCGCAGGGTGAAGGTGGTGCCGGACTGGGTGGTGTCCAGGCTGACCGAGCCGACGATCCAGCCGGTGCCGGTTCCGGTCGCGTGGGTGACGTGCTCCTGGGTGCGCAGCACCGCACCGGTGGTGGCGTCGACGTCGACGGTGAGACGGCTGACGTTCTCCTCGCCGTGCTCGTCGATCCGGGTGCCGTTGATGGTCGACTCCCACGCCAGCGTCGGCGCGCTCTCGGAGTTGACCACGACCAGGCGGGTGCCCTCGACGTTCGCCACCGTCTTCAGTTCGGCCCGCGCGAACGGGACCGAGTCGGCCGCGGAGAGCTTCGGGGTCACCGACAGCTCACCGATCGACCGGTTCTGTGCGACCGACGTGAACTGGTGCTGACCGGACTGGTCGGTGACGACGACGAAGTCACCACCGATGACCGGCAGTCCCTTGTACGTGCGCTCGTACGGGACGTACTGCAGCTTGTCCGAGGTGATCACCGGGCGCTGGACGAACGCCTCGCCGGTGCTGGCCTTCAGCACCGCGGGACGCTGGGCCACGAGAGCCGAAGCGCTGTCCGCTGCTCGGGCCGCGACCGCGGACGGATCGGTGGACGGGGCAGCGGTCGCCGGTCCGGCGACCGCGACCATCGCGCCGGCCGCCGCGGTCACGGCGGACAGTGCGATGACGACTGGGGTACGGGATTTCACGCCTACTCCTCTCCCGTCCGCAGGGGGTGGCGGACGGGCCTCAACCGTCCGTGGACGGCAGGTCACGCCGAGGTGACTTGAGGTGAGACGTTAGATATCGACAAGCTTCCACGAATCAGGGAAAACCCTTGTGGGGTCAGCCGCCGACTTCGCTGATCTCCACAAATGGGGCGTCGTTGTGCCACTGTGCGTGAACGATGAAGCTGTGGTTCGGAGCGTTGAAGTAGACCGCCAGGTTCACGTCGGAGCCCTGTTTGACCACCTGGAAACCGTCCGCCGGAGTGGCTGTGACCAGCGACACGGTGCCCTTGCTGGTCATCCGGATCACCGCCGTGCCGCCACCGGTCACGAACGACCGCACATAGGTCTTGACGCCGTCACTGGTGGTGACCGTCCAGCCGTCCTCGACCGTTGTCGGCGGGCGAGTGGTAGGTGTCACTCTGCTCGGTTCCGCCTTGGGTGAGGGGGACGTCGGCCGGGGCCGGGCCGTTCTGCTCCGGGACGGCGCGGCTGTCTCCGGTGCCGGTGCGGAAGCGGTCTCGGCCACCGCCGTCGGCGCCGGAAGCTGATCGATATCGGGCAGATCGCCGGACTCGGCCCGGGCCGTGCTCAGCACCGGCGACAACGCCACCGAGGACAGCACGATGCTGGTCGCGGTGGCCAGACACCAGCCCGCGACCGGCATCCACCGGGAAGAGCGCACGACACCATCCTTACACCTGCGCCTAAGGTGGGCGCCATGGCGATGATCCTGTTGGTCGAGGACGACCGCATCATCACGGCCGCGCTGACCCGGGCCCTGACCGACGCCGGGCACGTCGTGCGCCCGGTCGGCCAGGCTGCCCTGGCCTTGAAGATCGTCACCCAGGAGCGACCCGACCTGGTCATCCTCGACCTCGGGCTGCCCGATATCGACGGCACCGACGCGCTGCGGATGATGCGTACCGTCTCCGACGTCCCGGTCATCGTGGCCACCGCCCGGCGCTCCGAGGCGGACATCATCGCCCTGCTCTCGGCCGGCGCCGACGACTACGTGACCAAGCCCTTCTCCGGTGGTCACATCCTGGCCCGGATCTCCGCCGTGCTGCGCCGGGCCCGCAGCCAGGTCGAGCAGCAGCCCAACGCCATCACCGTCGGCGAGCTGATGATCAGCCCGCGACAGCGCCGGGTGGAGTTGCGCGGTGAGGCGCTGCAGCTGACCCGGCGCGAGTTCGACGTCCTCGCCTACCTCGCCGAGCGGGTCGGCCAGGTGATCAGCCGCCGCGAGCTGATGAACCAGGTGTGGCAGCAGGCCCGGATCGGCGAGGAACAGACCATCGACGTCCACATCTCCTGGCTGCGCCGCAAACTCGGCGAGACCGCCGCGAAACCGCGTTACCTGCACACCGTACGGGGAGTGGGCGTCATGATGGTCGATCCGCAGTGAGATGGGCGCTCAACCGGCTCGCTCTGGCGATCACCTCGATGGTCGCGCTGGCCTTCCTGGTCCCGCTCGCGGTGGCGACCCGGCAGATCGCCTACGACCGGGCCATCGCCGAGGCACGACAGCAGGCCACCTCGATGGTCACCGTGCTCGGGGTCAACAGTGACCCGTTCACCCTGACCAACGCGGTGGCCAGCACCGCCTCCGGCAGTGTCGGGCGGCTCGCCGTGCACCTGCCTGGCGACGATCCGATCGGCGCCACCCACCTGGCCGGTGACGTGGTCCGGCGGGCCGCACAGGACCGCCGGGCGGCCGTCGCGCACACCGACGACGGTGTCGCGTACCTGCAGCCCACGGTGCTCACCGACGGTCGTACCGTCGTGGTCGAGGTCTTCGTCCCGGACGAGGACACCAGGCGCGGCGTGGTGGTGGCCTGGCTCGCCCTCGGTGGCCTCGCGATCGTCCTGGTCGGCGGCTCGACCCTGTTCGCCGACCGGCTCGGCGGCCAGCTGGTCCGGGCCACCCGCCAGCTCGCGGCCGCCAGCCGCCGCCTCGGCGGTGGTGAGCTGAACGAGCGGATCACCCCGGTCGGCCCGCGTGAACTGCGCGACGCCGCGAGCGCCTTCAACGGCATGGCCGACGACCTGCGCCGGTTGCTGGACCGCGAGCGGGAACTGGCCGCCGACCTCTCGCACCGCTTGCGTACGCCGCTCACCGGTCTCCGCCTGGACGTCGAGGCGATGCCACCCGGCCCGATCGCGGAACGGATGCGCCAAGCCTGCGACCTGCTCGACGAGGAGCTGGAGGCGATCATCACCGGCGCCCGGCTGGGCAGCATCGAGACCCGCGGTTCCCAGCAGTGCGACCTGGTCGAGGTGCTGGCCGACCGGCTCGCGTTCTGGTCGGTGCTCGCCGAGGACCAGGAACGGCCCTGGGAGGTGGTCGGCGGCTACGAGCCGGTGATGCTCCCGATGCCGGCCGGCGAGGTGATCCTGGTGGTGGACGCCCTGCTCGGCAACGTCTTCTCGCACACTCCGGACGGCACCGCGTTCCGGGTGCTGGTCTCGTCCACCGGCCTGCTCGTCGACGACGCCGGCCCCGGCATCCCCGACCCGGAGACCGCCGTCCAGCGCGGCTTCAGCGGGGCCGGCTCGACCGGGCTGGGCCTGGACATCGTGCGCCGGGCGGCGGAGACCCTGCACGGCAAGCTGATCATCGAGCGGTCCCCGCTGGGCGGCGCGCGGATCGGGTTCGTACTGGCTTTATGAGCCTTTTCCGGTGCCGTTAAGGCTCCGTTATGGCAGTCGCTCCTAATGTTCCGGCTCGTAACCAGCCAGAACGGAAGGAACGCCGACATGCGCAGAACGATCGCCTACCCGCTGGCAACCCTGGGGATGGTCGCGTCGAGCCTCGCGGTCGCGGCGTCGCCGGCCATGGCGCACGGCTACGTGTCCTCGCCGCCGAGCCGACAGGCCCTCTGCGCCGCCGGCACCGTCGGGGACTGCGGCGGGATCCAGTTCGAGCCGCAGAGCGTCGAGGCCCCGAAGGGATCCAAGGAATGCAATGGTGGCGGCGCGGCCTTCGGAGTCTTGAACGACGAGTCCAGGAACTGGCCGGCCACCACGGTCGGCAAGTCGGTGACGTTCAACTGGGTGCTGACCGCCCGGCACCGCACCGCCACGTGGGAGTACTTCGTGGACGGTACGTCGGTCGCCACGTTCGACGACAAGAACGCCATCCCCGAGGCCTCGGTGTCGCACACCGTCGACCTGAGCCGGTTCTCCGGCAAGAAGACGGTGCTGGCGGTCTGGAACATCGGTGACACCCCGATGGCCTTCTACAACTGCGTGGACGTGAACGTCGGCGGTGGCGGTGGCGGTGCTTCCACCCCCACGACGCCGCCCACCAAGGCCCCCACCACTCCGCCGACCACAGCGCCCACCACGGCGCCCGCGACCACCGCGCCCACCACCCAGGCGCCGGCCCCGGTTCAGGGCGCCGAGGGTGCCTGGGCTCCGGGTGTCGCCTACAAGGTCGGTGACAAGGTGACCTACGAGGGCGTGACCTACCAGGTCCGGCAGGCGCACACCTCGATCCGCAGCTGGGAGCCCGGAATCTGGACGCTCGCCCTCTGGCTGCCGCTGTGAAGCGCCGGGTAGCTTTCGCACTTTTCATCCCGCTCCTTCTCGGGGCGTGCGGCACCGATGTCAAACCGTCTGCCTCCTCCTCGGCCCCGGCCGTGAAGAGCGTCTCCGAGATCACCGTCGGCGCCACGTACAACGACACCGACGTGATGTTCCTGCAGATGCTGATCGACAACCTGGAACAGGGCCAGCAGATGGCCAAGATCGCCGCGGACCGGAGCGCCCGGCCGGAGGTCGTCGACCTGGCCGAGGCCGTGCAGGTCACCCAGGCCGACGAGATCAAGCTGATGAAGGGCTGGCTCGACGAGTGGAACAAGCCGACAGTCCTCGACGAGCGGGTCAGCCTGCACGCTGACCACGGCGGCATGCCCAGCACCGGCGACGAGGAGATCGACTCGCTGAAGACCATCAAGAAGGCCCAGTTCGAGACCGCCTTCCTGAACCTCTTCCTGGCCCATCAGCACAACGCGGTCGAGTTCGCCCAACTCGAACTCGACAAGGGCGCCAACGACCTGACCAAGTCCTTCGCGGAGCGGGTTAAGCAGTCCCGCACCGACCAGGTCCAGCAGATGCTGAAACTGCTGGCCGGCTAGCCTTTTGCCGGATAATCGGCGGTATGCCCGCATCTAGCCTGATCCTGACCGCCGTGCTCGCCTTGGGCCTCTGGGACCATCCCGGCTACGACGCGGAGGACAGCCACTACAACCCGCACGAGACCCGGGTCACCATCGCCACCATCGCGAAGGTGACCCGGACGTGGCAGGTCGACCTGCGGACCAGCGCCGAAAGCTGCTCCCGGTTCGCCACCCCCGTGGTCGCCGGCGGCCGCATCCACGTCAGCGACCAGCTCGGCCTCTCGACCTACGACGTCAAAACCGGACAGCCCCTCTGGCGGTACGACTGGAAAGACGCCGACGACACCGGCACGCCTCGACTGGCAGTGAGCGACGGTTTGGTGATCGCCGCCGGAAACGACTGCAATTCCCAGAGCGACCCGGACGGCTACCTGTTCGCAGTGGACGCCCGCACCGGCCTGCCCCGTTGGCAGCAGAGCACCGGAAGCCCGATCACCTCGATGGTCGTGGACAAGGGCGTGGTGGCGGTCTCCGGCGGTTCAGCCTCCGACGACAACGAGGTGACCGCTTTCGCCACCCGGGACGGCCGGGAACTGTGGTCCCGACCGAACGCTCTGACGTCGGAGGTCTCCGCGAACGGAACCCTCCTGCTCCGAACCGAAGACACCAAGAGCTCGGCGGCTTCGATCCTGACCGGCAAGGACAGCTGGACCAGAGATTCCACCTGGACAGCACGGGCAGCCGACCCCCACAGCGAGTGGTTCTACGCCACAGACGCCGCAGGCAACCTGAGCGCGATCCGGGTGTCCGACGGCGCGGTCCGCTGGAAGATCCCATCTTCCAAGACCGACACGAACGAGATGGCAGTGGACGAGAACCGCATCTACCGGGCCTCCGGCAGAAACATTCTGGCCCTGAACACGGCGGACGGCACAAAGGCGTGGAGCAGGACCCAATCCGCGGAAGCCACCCAGCCGACCCGAGCAGGCGATCTCCTCTACGCCGGCGGCCACCCCTTGAACCCCGACAACGGCACCCCCACCACCCCCGACTTCCCCGGCAAGCTCCTGGTAACCAACGGCCGAATCCACCAGCTGAACAACGGGGTCCTGACCACCTGGTCACGGTGAGCCGGACAAACGAAAGGCGGGAACCCGTGGGGGTTCCCGCCTTCTCGTGTCAGGCAGCCTGTTCGGCCGGACGCCCCAGCAGGAACGGCCAGCTCAGGGCGCGTCCCTTCAGCCGCAGCAGAGCAACCCCACCGGCCACTGCGGCGACCGTGGTCACCGCCCCCGCCGTGAAGAGGGCTTCCCGAGCGCCGAGGGTGTCACAGAGCCAGCCGATGGCCGGCGCGCCGACGATGCCGGACAGCGACGACACGATGCCGACGGTGGCCAGCACCCGTCCGCGCATCTCCTCACGAGTGTCCAGCTGAATCCGCGTCGACACGACGGTGTCGAAGATGACCGCGCCGGCCGCGATCGGCAGGATCAGGGCGGCGAATCCCAGGACGTTCGGGGCGAGAGACGAGAGAAGCTGCAGCACGCTGATCACGAACCCGGTACCCAGCAGAACCCGCAGCGTCGAACGCCCGGTACCCGCCAGCAGCAGCCCACCCGCCACCGCACCCACCGCGAAAACCGTCGACAGCAACCCGTAGGACCCCGACGACCCACCTAGCGGCCCGGCCACCATCGCCGCCATCGACACCTGATAGTTGCGCCCCAACGACCCCAGCACGAACGACAGCGCCAGAACGACAAGGATCACCGGCTGCCCGAGCAGGTACCGGAACCCGGCCACCACACCCCCGTCCGCCCGGGAAGGTGCGGAAAGCTCGCGCATGTCCCCCGGCCGCATGGCCAGCAGTGCGACGATGACCGCCACATACGAGACCGCGTTGATCAGAAACAGCGCGGATGGCCCGGTGACCCCGATCAGCACGCCGCCCAGCGCCATCCCGCCGATCCGCCCAGCCGAGCTGAGAACCGACCCCAGAGCAAGCGCCGACCCCAGGGCCGAAGGCGGCACCAGAGCCGACCCGAACCGCCCGAGAACAGGCCCTTCGAACGAGCTGATCACCCCGGAGAACAACGCGACCGCATAGATCAGCCAGTTACCCGGCAAAACCCCACCCGGCAGCAGAAGAGCCAGGGCAAGCAGAGCACGAAGCGCCTGAAACCCGATCAGAAACGGACGCGCAGGAAGCCGATCAGCAAGGGCCCCACCCCAGCTCCCGAGCAGCAGCACAGGCAGCGCCTGCAACATGACCACCGCGCCCATGGCGGTGGCCGACCCGGTGGCGGACAGGATCAGCCAGTTCAACGCCAGTACCTGCATCCAGGTGCCACCAACCGAAACCAGATCAGCGGCAGCCCAAATCCGGTAGTTACGCTCCCGAAGCGGCGCGAACATAGACCCCAAAACGGCGAAACCCCCAAGGAGAAATCGGCACCGCCCACCGGCGCCGCCCTCCCTTTCGACCCCGCCTCCCACCCGCTTCGCCAGAACTTCAAGGAACAACCCAACAGCAACCCTTGAACCGATACGCCAACACCTCTCACAACCGCACCACCCACAACCGTGGCCCCAATGCGCGGCAGGAGGTGGCCGGGCCACCCCGCGCCCATCGGGCCCGAGGCGACGGCGAGGGACGATGGGGTTGGTGCGATCGAGCGCGTGGCCTCCAGACGATCCGCCGTGGCAGGCTGATCGGATGCCCGCACCGTTCATGCCCTGCTGTGTGGATTTCGGCCCAACGGCAATCTGAACACTTCCGACAACAGCGACGAACTCTCCAAGGAACTGGGCACGCGTTGTTTCGGATCGCGGGGATCCCGGAAGGGCAGGTGGGGCGACAAGATCCCGGTGTGGCACTCGAGCAACAGGTGCAGCAGCACCGGGCCGGACTTCGTCGAGACCTTCAGTTCACCCGGAGCGCGTCGGCGACGTCGTTCGAACAGTACGAACATCTGGACGCCTTTCCTCGATTCAAACGAGGTCATCAAGGAGCAGCGAGAACGCTTGCACCACCTTTCGAAGCCGGTCGCTCAATGGGCTCTCCGGCCGAGAGGGCGACCCTCCTGGGCCTGATGGAGGAAGCTGCGAAGGCCTTTCAGGCGCAGGACGACCTCGCCTTCGAGCTGATGGAGCACATGCCTTAGGAGGCTCTGCTCAAAGTCGACGTGACGATCGCCGAGCCTCAGGCTGGACGTCTTCCTCGACTGCACGTCGCTCTCTCGTCGAAGTGGTCTCTACGTACCGACCGAGCGCAGGATTGCGTTTCGCAAGGCGCGAAGCTGGTGGCGCAACGCGGGGGCCGGATGCCTCACTTCGGGTTGATCACCATGGAGACACGCCCGTCGATGCTGAAGATCCTCGGTGATGGGTCGGGCGCCGTCGATTGCGTCTATCACTTGAATCTTCCGGCGCTCGAAGGCGATGTCGGCGCTCTCGGTGCGTGGCAGTCGGCGGCCGGAGACGTGGTCGCCGATGCAGACGTTTCGACGGCTGGTGCGGCAGAGACGGCTACGAGACTACGACGACCTGGTTTCCGAGGTGAAAGGCCTGCCCGCGCCGGGTCTCATGAGGCTGGCGGGTCATCCGATCGAGGGCTCGCGTGACGCAGAGTGGTGACGGTCTCCGCGACCTTGTCGGCCGCTTCTTCGATGGCTTCGTGCTCCCAGATCCGAAGAACGGTCCATCCGGCATCAGCGAGTCGAAGGTTGGTATTGGTGTCCCGCTGGCGGTTCGTGGCCACCTTCTCCGCCCAGAACGCCGCATTCGTCTTCGAGATGGTGTGATGTCGAGGGCAGCCGTGCCAGAAACAGCCGTCGAGGAAGACGGCCAGTCGGAGGCGGGGAAACAGCAGGTCTGCGGTGCGGCGGACCGCTTTGATCGGTCGCCGGTTCACGAAGTAGCGGAGGCCTCGGGCGTGAACGGCCCGCCGCAGCGCCAGTTCCGGTTTGGTGTCGCGTCCGGTGTTCGCCTGCATCGATTTCCGGACACCCGCGGACGACGCCCAAGATTTGTCGGACATGCACCTCATCTCACCCGGCCGGCGGTCTTGCTGTGGGACCAGGGGAGCCCTGTTCAATCGTCGCCGGCCTCCGCGGAATCCGTCGCCGGCGGGTTACGCCTGACATACCGTTCCAGGCATTGACGGATCACCTCGGACAGATTGTCGCCTCGCCGCTCCGCCGTAGCTTTCGCCGCGTCCCAGACCCGGTCGGAGACACGAACGGTACGCCGGGGAGTCCTGGGCGCGTTCGGCACGAGGCCAGTATCGCAGGTGTCATGACATGCTGAGGCTTTCGGCGAGGCTTCTCGACAGGTGCTCGCCGATCCATTCGGTGTAAGCCGGTGGAATGGCCTCGGTCAGCTCCTCACGCTCCGAGGTCCAGTCGATGCCGAGCGCGTGCTGCATTTCGATGATGCTGGCCTTGCCTCCGCCGTTCCCGTATGCGGCCACGTAGGGACCGTCCCGGTAGACGCCGTGTCGCATCCCCCGGACGTAACCGCGGTGCTTCGAATGCTTCGGTTGTTCGACCGTGAAGCCATGGATCTCGAAGTCACGGTGGCGCTGGACCCAGGGCGGTTCCCCGATCGGGAACATGTCCATGCACAGCCGGAGGTCGGTGCGGATCAGGCCGCCGTGTCCGGTGGGCTGCTCGATGACGTAGGGGAGGCCGGTGGCGTCGAGGAGCTCGCGGGTCGCGGGAACCAGCTGCTCGTGCTGACGACCCCAACCCTTCGCCTTGTTCGTGCCGTTGGTGATGGTGCAGCCCGCCTGGCAGGGCGGCGAAGCGTGGACCAGGTCGAACCGGCCGTAGTGCTCCAGCTCGCCGTCGTTCTTCACCAGCTCTTCGAGCACGGCCAGCGCGTCCCGCTGTGCGAACTCGTCACCGCAGTAGTTCGGCCGGTTCTCGATGTCGATCCCGACCACCTCGAACCCGGCTCTCTGGTAGCCGCGTGCGGCTCCACCGGCACAGCAGTACAGGTCAAGAACTTTGGGCATCGTTGCACCTCAAAGTGGGCTGGTGTCATGACACCAAGGTCAGCGTGTGTCATGACACGATAGAACATTTGTCCAGTGATCTAAAGTCCGCTCTCACGTTCGAGGTAAGGACCCCGGTTCGTTCGACGCGCTGCCGGCACTACCTTCGTGACGAAGTCGTCGTGAGGGTCGGTCGAGACGAGTTGAGGTGCAGATCTCCGTCCCCGATCTGCTGAGGAGCGCTCGGCGTCACCCGTCTTGTGATGATCGGCGGCTAGCATTCCGTGGGTGAGTGACCGCCTGAGCATGATCGACTTGTTCGCGGGATGCGGCGGTATGACCGTCGGGTTCAAGCGCGAAGGCTTCGATCCCGTCATGTCCGTCGAATGGGACCGCGCGGCCGCTGCCACTTACGCTGCGAACTTCGGTGAGGGTCATACCCACTGGGGTGACATCGAGAAGGTTCCCGACAGTGAGATCCCCCCTGCCCAGGTGATCATCGGAGGGCCGCCCTGCCAGGGCTTCTCCAACCTCGGCAGCAAGGATGTGGACGACCCGCGTAACACGTTGTGGAAGCAGTACTTACGCTTCGTCGTCAAGGCGCGCCCCGAGGTCTTCGTCATCGAGAACGTCGAGCGGTTCTCCCGAGCCAGCGAGTTCCAGCTCCTGCTGGCCGAGGCCGATCACGGCATGATCAAGGACTACAAGCTCACACCCGGTGTACTCCTGGCTGCAGACTATGGCGTGGCGCAACGCCGGCCTCGTACGATCGTCATCGGATCCCGCATCGGTGAGATCCCGCTGCCGAAGCCGACCCACGCCAAGGTCCCGACCGGCGAGCTGAAGCCGTGGGAGACGGTGCGCAGCCGAATCGCGGGAATCGACCCGCACCCGACGACGACCGAGCTCCCCGACTCGACGACCGAATACTTCGGCGAGCGGATCCGGGGCGAGTTCAAGGGCACCGACATCCACTTCGGCCGCCAGCCGACCGCGATGTCCCTGGAACGCTACGACCACATCCCGCCGGGCGGCGGCCGCTTCAACCTCCCGGACCACCTGCTGTCCCGGTGCTGGCGCGAGAAGAAGACCGGTACGACCGACGTCATGGGCCGGATGCGTTGGGACGCCCCGTCCCTGACGATCCGAACGGAGTTCTTCAAACCGGAGAAAGGCCAGTACCTGCACCCCCAGTGGGAAGAGGATCCGGAGCGCAGAGTCAACCGGGTCATCACCCATTACGAGGCGTCACTCCTGCAGGACTTCCCCAAGGAGTACCTGTGGTGCGGTTCCAAAACGGAGATCGCCAAACAGATCGGCAACGCGGTCCCGTCCGGTCTCGCCGCCGCCATCGCCAGGCACCTCAAGGGCTACCTGAACTGAGTTCCGGTCGGAGCCTGCGCTGCAGCCAGGCTCGACACAGTCCGGGAACATCGATCGGGGCAGGCGTGGCGATAATGGTTCCGTGACAGGCTTCACCTCATGGGATGAACCGGATGCGGGTCTCAGGGCCTGGATCGAGGCGCAACGGGCCAGGATGCTGGCGGCATATGTAGCCGACCCGGCGCTGGTACGAGAGCATGCCGCGCAGGAGGACAGTTTCCGGACCGGCGGCTATTCGCAGCGGCAGGTACTCGAACTCGTGCAGAACGCAGCCGACGCCCTACGGCGTTCGCATCATCGTGGCCGCGTGGAGGTCGCCATCGTCGGCGACATGCTGTACTGCGCGAACGAGGGGGCTCCATTCACCCGGGAAGGGCTCGAGGCGGTCACCCACGCCTATCTCAGCGACAAACGCGGGGATGACATCGGCCGGTTCGGCCTCGGGTTCAAATCGATTCTGGGCGTCACCGACGCACCTTTGGTGCTAAGTCGTTCGGTGTCCTTCTCGTTCAGTGCCCAGAGCAGTCGACAGGTTCTTGCAGAGATCGCTCCTACGGCGCGGAGATATCCCGTGCTGCGGTTACCCGCGCTCGTCGACGCGACTGCCGAGATGGATGCCGATCCGGTTCTGGCCGAATTCGGCTCGTGGGCTCAGACCATCGTGCGGTTGCCGTTGGTCGGTGATGTCGACCGCCTGATCGAGGGCATGCGCTCCTTCCCGCGCGAGTTCATGCTGTTCGCACCCTTCGTGTCGAAGCTGGCGATCAGGCTCGCGGATGACGGAGCCTTCGAGTTCGGCTGCGAGCAACTCGACGATCATCGTTATCGGTTGACGGGAGTCGATGGAATTCCCTCGGATTGGATGGTGTGGCATCGCGGGTATCGTCCGTCAGAGGAGGCCTTGGCTGAGGTCAGCGAAACGACCCGTCGTCCCGAGGTGACGTTGTCGTACGCTGCTCCGCTTGACGACACGCAACAGTTGGGTCGCTTCTGGGCCTATTTCCCACTGCTCGACACCACATCGGCTCGGGGCGTCTTCAACGCTCCTTGGCAGGTGACCGACGACCGCACCAACCTGCTGCCCGGACGCTTCAACGACGAGTTGCTCGAGGTGGCGGCCGATCTGCTGGTGAGTTCGCTGCCATACCTGAATTCGGCCGAGGACCCGGCTCGGCACTTCGACTACATGCCTGCCCGTGGTCGTGAGACGGACAACTTCGGTGACCACCGCCTGACCGAGTTGGTCCCCGTGGCTGCCGCCGCGACGGCATGTGTGCCCGATGCCGCGGGAGTGCTGCGGTCACCTGCCTACCTGACCTATCCGAACACCGACCTCCATCTGGAGTACGCGGGAGTGAAGGCCTGGTCCGATGCGCCGGGTCGGCCGCACCGAAGCCCACACCCCACCTGCTATCGGACGCCGACCCGTCGAGCCCGAATGCGGCGTCTGGTCCGAGGTGACCTGTCGCAGCCGGCATCCAACGAAATAGATGCATCGCAGTGGCTCGAACACCTGGTCAGCGACGCGAGCGACGAACAGTGTCGGGCTGCGCTACGGGTCCTGTTCACAGTCGGCGATGACGCACTGCGGCGCGAGCTACGCCGAGCCGCAGTCATTCCCGACAGCGCTGGCACACTGGCGCGCCTGGACGCGGTCCGCGACATCTTCCTTCACGGCGACCGATTGAGTGCCTCTGTAGGGATTCGGCTGGTCCGGCACTCGTTCGTAGCACTGCCGGAGGTGGAGGACCAGCTACGGACGCTCGGCTTCACCGACGTCGATCCGAGACTGGAGCTCCGCCGACTATCCGAGATGGCCACGGGCCGTTGGAGCGCACCGGACTGGCACGGGTTCTGGGACCTGGTGGGAAGGATCAACAACCACGACGCACGGGAGATTCTCACCGAGCACGTCGCCCGGGGAGCCGCATTGAAGGTCCTATGCCGCGATGGGAGCTGGCAGCACGTCAGCTATACGGTCGTGCCGGGCCTTGTCGACCCGATCGACGAGTCGGTGGCGATCGACTCGGAATTCCATCGTGACCACCTGAACCTGCTACGTGCGATCGGCGTGACGATGCTGCCGGTCGTCTCGGCCGTAGTAGCCCAGGATCCCACCCAACTGGAGTATCGACGACTACAGCGGGTGCGGTTCGTCGAGGATCTAGGCGTTCCACACCGAGACAGGGGCGAGATCGACTTCGTGGAACGTGAAGGTCTCGGACCGCTTCACGTCCTGCGCAGGTTTGCCGACTCGGGCGACGAGCAGGCTCGGATGACATGGACCAGAGAGCTTCTAGGGTCTGAGGTTCCAGAGGTATGGACCCTGAATCACCCGAATCCCAAGAGGTTCCCCGCCTATCGAGTGACAGCCCCTCACCTATGGGCGTCGCAGACCTATGGACTGCTCGACACCGCTTGGGGTCCGCGCCAGCCTCACCGTTCTCTGAATCCCGGCATGAGCCGTATGGCACCGCTCATGCCGGTGGCGGTGTGGGCTGTCGCTGCGAAGCTGGAGACCATCGCGGATCTGAAGGCCGTCCCCGCCGACATGTGGCGGGAGTTCCTGGATCGCATCCCGACCGGTGGCGATCCCCATCTGCTCGGCGATCTGATCTCCGTGGCTTCCCGTGGCCTTCCGCCCGACGAGAAGCCGACAGCCGTGCCGGCGGTTCGTGGCATCGGCTACGACAGCGTGGCGCCCACCGAGTTGCTGATCGCCGTCACTGAGCAGGAGATCCGGACCCTGGTCGAGCTGAACCTGCCCTTCGTCGCGGTCGAGGACGAGGGGAGCGTCGAGAGCCTTCATACCGTCTGGGGCTGCCGGGCGGCATCAGGGTTCCTCCGTGTCGAGATCGTGCCGGAGGAACCCGGTGAGGCCGTCGCCCTACTCGACCGGTTCCGGCGACTGCGGGACTACGCCCGTGGTGCCCTCGACGACTTCGTACTGATCGCTTGCTCCTCGGTCAGCCGTGTCGTGACCCTGTCCGAGGGGATGGAGTCGCATCCTGAGAGATTCGCCGTCGACAGACGTGCCGTCTACTTCGAGCGCATCCTCGACGCGGATCAGCTGCTCGCTGAGATCTCTGGTCATTTCTCCCTGCACCTCAGCGACGCAGACATCCTGCTGGTGCTGCAGGAAGCGGAGAGTGAACGTGTTCAGACCGCGATCGCACAGGCCCGAGCACTGACCGACCCGGCCGACAAGCTGCTGGCCCTGCTTCCTGTGTCGGTATTGGAGGCGGCTCTCCCCTCGGGTCTGTTGAGCACCATACGAGCTTCGTCCGCGGACACCGGAGACCGAGGCCTCGCCGAACTGGTCCTGCATGTCCACGGCCATAACGCGCTGCATCGCCTACGCCGCGACCTCGCGGACAACGGCTTCGACGTACCGGACACGTGGGCGGGCTCAGGCCCCGCTATCGCCTTCGTCCGCCGGTTGGGATTTCCCGCCGAGTTCGCCGGCGAACGTGGCCGACAACTGGACTCTGACGTCACGGTGCTCGGTCCTCCCGATCTCAAGCCGTTGCATCCGTATCAACGCGAGTTGGCCGTCCAGATTCGGCGCCTGGTGTGTACCGCCGCCGAACCCGAGCGTGCACTGCTCTTCCTGCCGACCGGCGCGGGCAAGACGCGAGTGACGGTGGAGGCACTCGTGGAGACGATCCGGGCACGGGAACTCGGAGGACCCGTGCTCTGGATCGCTCAGAGCGAGGAGCTGTGCGAACAGGCCGTTCAGTCCTGGATCACGGTGTGGAGACTGCTCGGCAATCGTCCGCTGCGTCTGTGCCGGCTCTGGGGTGACAACGAGATCACATCCGGTGAATCGGACGCCGAAGTCATCGTGGCGACCGACGCCAAACTCGATCGCATCCGTGCCCGTTCCGACTACGACTGGTTGCTCACCGCGGCTGCCGTCGTCGTCGACGAGGCTCACGGTGCCACAGCGCCCGGTATCACCGCGACACTGCAGTGGCTCGGGATCAACTCCGGGGAGACCGCCCGCCCGTTACTCGGCCTCACCGCGACGCCGTTCCACGGAAACGGCAAGACCTCCAACGAGGTGCTGGCTGCGTTGTTCGACAATAGACGCCTCAACGTGCTGGGTGAGGATCCCTACGGCGAATTGCAACGGCTCGGTGTCCTGGCCGAGGTCCGGCACCGGGTCCTGCCGGGCTCGTCGTACTCCTTCGATGTATCCGAACGGGAGCACATCACGAGGTACGACGACGTTCCGAACACGGTGCTGGACCGGGTCGGACGCGACCACGAGCGGACCATGCGACTGGTCGACGACATCTGCGAGTTGCCCCACGACTGGCCCACACTGGTCTTCGCCTCCTCGGTACTCGCCGCCACCACGTTGTCGGCACTGCTGCGACTACGGGGCAGATCCTCTGCCACCATCAGCGGTTCCACCTCACTGCCGGAACGACGACGCACCATCGAGGCGTTCCGGCAGGGTGGCATTCAGGTGCTCACCAACTGCAATGTGCTGACGCAGGGTTTCGACGCTCCCGGAGTGCGGGCGCTTTACATCGCCCGGCCGACGTTCAGTCCCAACACCTACATACAGATGGTCGGGCGTGCCCTCCGTGGGCCCCTCAACGGAGGTGAACCGGAGTGCCTGGTGGTCAACGTCGCCGACACCTTCGAAGCCTTCGGGGAAGGCCTTGCGTATCGGGAGTACGACCATCTCTGGCAGCACTGAAACGGAGACCGGGCTCAGACCGGTCTCAATGTGGGCATCGATTGCAGGAGGTCGCGAGGCGCCCGACGTCGGACAGACGCTCCACCGACAACGCGGGTAACGCTTCCGGCCGTGCATCCAAGTGGCGGACCACCAGATAGAAGGGGCGATCATCTGGCGACCGGCTGAGTCGGCAGCTTCGACAGGTGAATCCGTCACGGGAGAAGACCTGCCGCCGCAGTTCCTCGGGGAACGAGGCCTGCGTCGGATGCAGTAGATCGGACTCATACGATGATGCGAGCCTGTGGTCTCCACCGCCGAGATCGGAGGCATCGGCGCTCGTCTCGACAGGCCACATCTCACGATCGCGAAGCTGCCGAGCCAGGCTCGGGCCGTCCTTGCCGTGGGCGACACGGTTGATCTCGTCGAGGGTCACGACCTGACCCGCCAGGGCTTGGAGTAGTTCGCGAACCCGATCCAGGGAGGTTCCCTCCCGATTGCGGATTCTGGAAACGGTGTGCCACCGATCGCGGCGGGCCTCGTTCGGTTCGAGGGTGAGCAGACGGTAGCGGCCACCACCTTCCTCGATCTCATAGCCCTGTTCTAGCCGCAGTTCCCGGATGCGCCGGGCCCATTCGCCGATGCCGGACACGGCGGCGATGTCCTCGCTGCTGATCCATTCGCCGAGGTGTGCTCTCAGATACGCGAGGATTCGCGGACGCGCCCCCGCGCCACTCTCCGAGCGGGCGACCTGACCTCGGTATACCCGTGATACGGCGACCTGTGCTTCGGATAAGGCGTCGAGCACTTCCGCGCGCGATCGCTTGGCGGCCACTTCCGACACGAGGTCGAAGAGCCGTTCGACAGCTGCCCGGTAATCGTCGGCCGGATCACGATTCGCCACGGTGACACCCTATTGCCTGAGCGAATTCGTGTGCGTTCATCCGATCAGCCGCCTGGTCAGACCTTCGACATTCCAAGCGCCGACAGGTCGGGCGTCCCACCCGGCTCCGATGAACGTGTCCGCGTCACCTGCGGTCCACGACTCGGCCCCATCGGCCGGCAGAAGGATCGCCACCTTGCGTTCCGGCCAAGCCAGGGAGATCCCTCGCGACCGCCCACCGAGATCGAAGACCGCGACGGGTACCGGTAGCGCACGTACCGCGAGTTCCCGGAGGAGGAACGACGCAGAAGGGTGATCTTGATCGGATCGCCGGAGTACCTCCCGCCATTCCGGGGACATGATCGCCGTGGCCAGCGGATCGTGTGGGGTCTCGACTCCCGCGTCGCTGTCGTTCTCAAGAGCGGAGCTGTCGTCGACGGTGATTTTCGCGAGCATCCCGGCATACAGCCGGGACGAACTCGGGACGCCTAGAGGCCGAAGGAATCCAGGCAGATCGGGAAGGCCGGAGATGAACGGGAGCAACCGTTCGTAGACGGCGAGTGCCCCTGCGGGACGGTCGTGAGGCTTCTTCTCCAACAGATCGAGGATCAGCTTCTCCAGCTCCGGAGGCGCATCGGGACGGAGTGCCCGCAGCGGTGCCGGGGCATCCCTCACCTGTCGCACCATCACGGCGAAGGGCGTGGGCGCACTGAAGACGTGCTCGGCGGTGAGCATCTCGTGCAGGGTGCAGCCCAAGGCATAAAGGTCCGTGGCGGGCTCGCTGTCACCGGCCTCAACCTGTTCCGGTGCCATGTAGTCAGGCGTGCCCAGTCGTTGGAAGGTGCTGGTGATCCGAGAGAAGTCGGTGAGTGTGGGGGCGACCGCCAAGCCGAAGTCGAGGACCTTCACCGAACCATCAGGTTCGAGGATGAGGTTCCGTGGTTTCAGGTCACGGTGAACGAGTGCGGCCGCATGCGCGGCCACCAGAACCGCGCAGACCTGGCCGGCTATGTTCGCGGCCCAACCGATCGGCAGAGGGCCCTGCTCCGCGACGAGGTCCGCGATACTGATGCCGTGTATACGTTGCATGACCAGGAACGGGCGGCCGTCGTGCACACCGACGTCGTAGACCGCGGGGACCCCAGGGTGTTCCAGCCTGGCAGTGATGCGTGACTCCCGGTCGAACCGGCGTACCAATGCCTCGTCGGCGACATCGTTCGGGAACCGGAGGAACTTGACGGCGATCTCCCGGTCGAGCCGCACGTCACGGCCGAGCCACACCTCGCCCATGCCGCCGCGGGCCAAGGGGAGTTCGTCCAGCTCGTAGCGGCCGTCACCGAGCTTCACGATGTCGCCCTTTCATGTGGAGACCGCACCGGTTCCGATCCATGACGGCGGCGGGTCGGTCATTGTGGATGTACACCGGCACTCGTACCGCTGGCAGCGACGGACCATCGAAGGTCTCGCACTCGTCAACGGTAGGTGCCACGCAGATGGTGGCACCTACCGTCAGCTGTGTCGGTCTATGCGGCTGTCGTCTGCCTCAGTTGGTCCAGGACGTCGTCGAGCAGACCGGGTACGTTGCCTCCGCCGAGCACGAGTTGACGGTCGAGCAGCCGGTTAGCCGTCTCACACGACGTCTCGCTGACAAGAGCACATCCATGGCAGGCGGAGAGATTCAGTTGTGAGGATCCCTGCCGATCACTTTCGATGCAGACCGGGTCATTGGAGCAGACGTCCGCGTCACTCAGCGCAGCCGACAGTAACGGCAGGATCCGATCGGGCTCACCCAGCCGGACGAGCCCGCCGAGTGTCCCTTGAGCGTCACCGGCGGCGGTGTAGATGAGGATGCCTGCCGTACGGTCGGGGCGCTGGGAATTGGCGTAGATGCGTTCCTGTAGAGACGCCGACGAATAGCCGCTGGCGAAGGCCAGTCTGCGGATGAGTAGATGAGCCAACGTGTGGAGCGCGATGAATCGCGGTTCCGGTACATCCAGCCGGTGGGCCCAGGCGCTGGCCTCTCGGCGACCCACCAGGATCTGAGCTCGGGCACGGACCTCGGGGAGGTCCTCCCAGCGGGCGATCCGCTCCTCATCGAAGCGCAGGAAGATGCCCTCGCCGAACATCTCTACAGCTGGATACACCGGCTTGCGTTTACGGTCGGGACCCAGATCCGCGCAGATGAGTTCAGCCTCGGCGTTGTGCCGTCGAAAGCCCTTGAGGGCTCGGACTTCACGCACACGACGAACCTGACCGACAGCGACGAGACGGCTGGTCAATGCCGGCGGCCAGCCGGCGTCGGTACGCACCTTCCAACCGTCGACGATGAAGTCTCCACCGCTGTGGTCCCTTCCGCCTTCGAGCTTCTTGAGAAACGCCGCCCACTCGCCGTCCTTGAGCTCGAGTAGCGGGGCGTCATCTGAGCCGTCACCGGCGGCCAGTGCCAACACCTGTTCCTTGGTGACGTCCAACTCCTGAGCGATCCACTCGGCGACCATCTCCGCCTGCGGACCGCCGTTGTCGGCCACGACCTTCTCGAAGTAGACGTGGCTGCGGATCTGGTCCTTCTTCTCCTCCGACTCCGGTCGTTCCTCCGGTATGTCGAGTGCCGACAGCCGCTCCGCGATGTAGTTTCCGGTGGCGCCCCTCTGGACCGCTTGAAGCTGGTGCTCGCAGGGGTCTCCGCCGGAGTTCTCCTCCTCCCACGGCTGCCTGCCGTCGCATCGAATCCCGTCGCGTTGCAGAGAATCCTTACCGACCAGGTCCGAAATCGGCCGCTTGCGTCCGCATCCGGTACATAGCACGCGTAGCGATGCCAAGCCCTCCCCGTATCCGGTGGAGCGCACGAACTTGAGCTCCTTGTACGACCGACAGTGTCGTACGGACTCGGTGACCTCGGAGTCGTTGCCGCGATGCGCCCACATGAACCAGGGGATGTCCTGGATGTGGCTGCCCTTCTCGCAGATGGCGACGTAGCGCATCGGCACCAGCATGCCGCCGCAATCACACTTGTTCACCCAACGGCCCCTGTTCTTGCCGGTGAGCTTGGACAATTTCGTGCACTGCTCGCAGAAGCGCCATTCGGGGAACCGCCAGTAGAGCAGGCTCGCCGTCTCCTTCGCAGCACGTCCCGCATGGGCGGGCGGTTGACGTAACACGCCGCCACCGAGTCGAGCGACGAGCCGATCGCAGGAGATCTCCGGCGCCAGCTTGCGATTCCACCAGGAGGTGTCCGGTGCGATCAGCGACTCGCCGCGGACGTCGACGATCGCCCCGACACCGAACGGGCTGATGGTCTCGGACAGACGCAGGTCATGGACGATTGGATCCACGGCGGACCTCCTCCATCGGTTCACGGACATGGACGGCGACGTTCGGCTCGACCGAGCGCATCGAGTCGGCGACGAGCCAGCCCTCGCCCTTCTGATCGAACCGTTTCAGGAGGGCCTGATCATCCGCCTTGACCCGGTCGTACAAGAGCCTCGTGCCCGCCTCCCGGGCGAGCCCGGCGCGGCGATCCCAGTCCCGCAGCAGCCGCCACAATTCATCTCGGGCCTCGTCGGTCTCGATGTGTTCCAAGCGGTCGACCATGTGAACGAATGTCTCGACCAACTGGTCGATCAGCCCGGACATGTGCGCGTCCTCGAGGTCGAGGCGAGACGCCGCCTCGTTGGGCGATAGCGCCGGCACCGAGTGACGTAGCAGAGCGACGAGCGCTCCCGCCAATGACCGGGCACGCGAGGCGAGCGACCATGGTGTGACGCTCGTCGGTTCCACGTTGCGATAGAGCGCCTCGTGGTAGCCGCGGAAGGTCTCGAAGTGCGATCGGTCACGGGCACGGTTCGACCTGAACAGTGTGGTGACGATCCCGTTGTTGTCACCACGTCCGACACGACTGGTCGCCTGGATGTACTCCGCAGTGGTCTTCGGCTGTCCGACCATCAGCATCAGGGCGAGTCGAGGGATGTCGATCCCGACCGACAGCATGTTGGACGACAGCACCACATCGACGGCCTGATCGGTCTGGTCTACGCTGCGGGCCAGTTCTCGCAGATCGTTGGGTAGTTCCTCGGGGCCGCGTCGGCTGGTCAGTTCGAGCACGCGGTCGGCGCGGACCTTGCGGAACGGCAGTCCCAGCCGTTCGGCACGGGGCTCGAGGCGACCGTTCACGTCGTCGACCACGAGAGTTCCGGTGCGGCCGAGCTCCCGCAGGCTGTTGTGATACATGACAGTGGTCCAGTAGGCGTCACGTGTCGTTCCGGCGGTATCGGCGCGACCGAGTACCTCGGGGATCTCGATCAGTGGGGCCGTCGCGGAGATGACCGCGGACACCTGGGACAGCGACTGCGGCATGAGGCCGACATAGAGCCGGCCTCGACCGCTTTCGACGGGCCGGGAGAAGAAGGTTCGGTCACCGTCCAACCCGGCCGGAGGGTAGAGCGCGACTTCTCGGCCGTACAAGCCCTGAACCTGTTCTTGGGAGGCTCGGATCGTGGCCGTCGACGCCACGATCTTCGGCTTCGAACCACCCCTGCTCAGGAGTATCTGGATGATGGCGTCGAAGACCGCGACCGTCGTGCCGAGCGGCCCCGACAACAGATGCAACTCGTCCTGGATGATCAACGAAGGCTGTCGGAACGGTGTGCCCAGGCCGAGTAGTCTCCCCGCCTCCGGCCGGAACTGTAGGCGCGCGAACTTGTCGACCGTTGCGAGCAGGATCGTCGGTGGTGTCTCGTAGATGACCTCATCGACCACGGACACCGGAAGCTCGTCGCTGAACTCACAATCGATATCGACGCAATGGATGACGACGTCGTTACCGACGGCGCGGACACCGTAGCGGGTTCGGTCGTCGGTCCGTTTCTGCGGCAACAACGCGACACCACACCATGGACAGCTTTCGACCTGGAAACTGTTGGCTTCCTCGGGTCGTGTCGCCTTGTAGAGACGCTCCAGGGCGGCCTTGGCGTCTCGGCGGGTGCCCGGCGTGACCTCGTTGCCGACCCACAGACCGATGGTGAACCCGGCCATGCTTCTCGCCCGAGGGTCCTGATGTCGCAGGAGCTCCATCGCGCAGACCAGCGCCGCGGCCCGCTGGAACTGCTGAGCAGTGAGAAGGCGCAGGGTGTAACGGGTGAGAACGGCGGTGCCGGCTCCGGCGATGCCGTGATCGAGTCGGCGACGGAAGATCTCCACCGCGGCGAGCCCGAGGTAAGCCTCCGTCTTGCCGCCGCCGGTCGGGAACCAGATCAGGTCGACGAGTTCCCGGTCGTCGTGGGTTTCGTCGGTGGCGGAGGCGAGGGCCACGAGTAGGAAGCCCAGCTGGAAGGGGCGCCATCTCGGTTCCGAGGGCTCCTTGCCCTGTTTGATCGAACTCTGGCTGATCTGCATCCGCATGGCGGTCATACCGAGGGAGAACGCCATCCGCAGCGACCCGCTGTCGGGGTTGCGCAGCAGGTCGGCTCCGGCCCTCATCCGCCTGCAGGCCAGCCGGGCGCGATCGGTGACCGCTCGTGCGGTCGCAGCTGCGGAGCCGAAAGCGGCCACCGCGGTCTCCTGACCTTCGACCCAGGCGGAGAAGGCTTCGACGAAGGCGTCCAACATCGGCAGGATCTCGCCGGGATGTGTGTCGATGCGGATTAGATTGTCGAGTCGCAGCGCTTGGGCTTCGATACTGTCCTGGTGAAAGCCGGTGGTCTCGACTGCGGGTACGACGAAGGCAGGCACCGGATCGAGGAAGAGGCTCGTGCAGCGGCCGTCAGTGATCCGCCAGTCGGCCGCCATACCGTGCCCGACTGCGAAGATCTTCTTGTCTCGATAGCGCAGTCGCAGCTCCGCCGACTCGGCGTCGAGGTCCACGGCACTCGCTCCTCGGTACTCCAGGAATCGACCTTCAGCTGCGGGTCTCACCTCGAGAGCGACCTGGAACAGCATCCTCTCGATGTCGTCGCGGTCGTTGCCGCTCGCTCTGGCGAGCACGCGTGCGTGGACGGTGACCAGGTGGGCGTCACCGTAGGGCCGCCAACGCGAACCGACCTCGATCGGCACATCACCAGCCGTCAGTTGATGTGGAGGCCGATCGGGGACGAGTTCGCGACCATTGAACCGGAACGGGCGGCGTTGCCAGCGCGGCGGACCGTCCCCGGTGACCTTCGTATAGGTTCCGCCAGAGAAGTCGCAAGCCACCGAGGGACGGTTCGTGACGAAGGAGATCGCGATCGACGACGGTCGCCAGTCCTCGGCGAGGGGGACTCCCGCACCGTCCTCCTCCACGTCGCCGGCCAGTACGTCGGACTCGACCGGCTCGCCGACCTGGGCCTGCTCGTCGACTGGAGGTGCCGAGGCGATAGGGAACAGCATGCCGACCGCGTATTGCTTGTCCGGCAGATTCGTGATGACCTCGTCGTCGTCGCCAGGGCCGAAGTAGGCGTCTCGGAGGTGCTTCAGCGCGATCCGCTGGGCGTTGGTCAGGGTCATTTCGTCTCCAACCGCTGTCGGAGCAGGCTCTGGAGCCGCTTTTTGTCTGCTTTGGAGACCACGATGTCCAAGGAGACACGGGCTCGCGTCACCGCAACGTAGAAGGCCGCCGTGCCTGCCGCGTCGAAGGATGGGGGCAGATCACAGATGATCACACTCTCCGCTTCCAGCCCCTTGGCGATTCGGGGGGTGACGAGAGTGAACCCTCCATCGGTCACCGTGCGGGGCGCGGTGGAGGTCGTACTGATGATCCAGATGTCATCCCGACGGATTCCGTCCTCCATCAGTCGACGTGCCACCTCCTGAGCCTCGGCCAGCCGGGTCTCCTCGTCGCATGTGTGCCAACGGACCTTCTCACCGTGCACGATCCCGGGGTCACCGACGTCGGCTCCGAGGTACTCCTGGACCATGTGCACGATCGCCTGGGTGTTGCGTACGTTCAGGTCCAGGTCGACGGAGAGCGCCTCGGAAGCCACGAGTTCGAACACCTCGTCGTCGAAACCACCATCGACGTGCGCCTGATTGTTGGTGTCCAGGAACATCCGCCAGCGGCCGCGGTCCCGTCCGCCGATGACCACCGCATCGAGCCGATCCATCATCTCGGCGGACATCAGGTCCTGCGCCTCGTCGATGAATACCGCGTCGTACGCCTTGCCGGGCTTGACGCCGTCGAAGGCGATGACGTCGATACCGCGTCCCTCGACATGGGGAGCGAAGAACCGCATCAGTTCCGCGGAGTAGAAGGTGATCAGGACGGATCGTCCCTGGTCCGCCTCCTGTTTCGCGGCCTCCACGAGGACCAACGACTTACCGGTCCCCGCACCGCCGAACACCATCACTCGCGGGTTGCGGGCCAGGGCTGCGAGCACGCGGGCCTGACCAGCGGTGGCACGGTTCTGCTCCTCGATGACCGCCCCACGTTGGGCGTCGAGGATCGGCATCCGGGTGAACTCGCCGAACAGCCGGGCACGCAACTCGTCCTTCCCGGCGATTCGCTGACCCGTCGGAGCCTTCCGAGCATCCGCGGCCACCGCATCGAGCGCGGACGTCAAACCCGCGACGGTCATGTCGTCCTTCGCCAGCCAGTGCGTCGGCTGCCACTCCACCGAGTGGGGCGGGGTATCGATGTCGGGAGTGATGACGACCGCCTCGTGTGCGAACCAGCCGACGCCTTCCTCCTTCAGGATGTCCCGCAGTGCGTACATGGCCGACTGAGCCTGTTCCATCGGTGAGCCCGCCAGCTTGTGCCAGTCGTTGCGCCGGTCGACGCTGTACCAGACACCCTCGTACTTCCTGACTCCGCCGCCTTTGACCTCGATGACGATCAGGACTCGTTTCCACAGCACGACGAAGTCCGCCTCCGCCTGCTGCTTATAGGCATGTGATCGCAGCTTCACCGAGTGGAAGGCGACTGCGTCCTGGTCGCCGGACACCTCCCGTAGGAGTCGCGCCACACGCCGTTCGGCGTCGCTGCCGGCGTTGCGTTGGATGTCGGCCAGATCCGGTACGAGGATCATCGGTGCTGTACCTGCCAGAGGTCCTCGTACTCGCGGTAACCGAGCAGTTCGGTGACATCACCGAAGTTGTCCGCCATGTCCACGATGAGGCACTCCTCCTTGCCGCCGTTGGCCGGTCCTCGTAACCCTCGCCCGGCCATCTGAATGTAGGCGTTCGGACTGAACGTCGGACGCGCGATGTAGAGCGCCCGCACACCCGGTGCGTCGAAGCCCTGGATCAGGAGATCGCAGTTGGCGAGGACCCTGATCTCGCCGCTCTTGAACCTCTCGATGGTGTCGCGCCGCTCCTGCCTTCCGGACTGACCACTTACCGCCGCCGCGTTGACGTCGCGATATCGCAGCGTCGCTGCCAGGACTTGTGCGGACAGCACGTTCGGCGTGAACACCAGCACTGGCCAGTCTTCGTCCAACCCCATGATGTGCTCGACGAGGACGGACATTCGGGCATGATCACGCCCGATCCGATCCATCACGCTCTGACTGATCCTGCGCAGGGTCTTTGCGTCGTTGCGCTCGCTAGGCTGCAGATCGACATGGATGCCGGGTAGGACTTTGTGCTGGACTCGTGCGAGGACCCCGAGATCGGCCAGTCTCCGGTACGCGTTGTCCTGCTCGAAGGCGTCGATCTTTCGGCCACCGAAGCGGCTCACCAATGCAGCCGTTGCCGATTCCGAGGTGCCCTTGAAGGGCGTCGCGGACAGCCCCACCAACGGACGTTCCCATCCTCGACCCGCCACGCCGAGCCAGGTCAGAATCCGTGTGTATCGCTCGGATCCGCCCGCCCGGTGCCCCTCGTCGATGATGACGGCGGAGGCCTCCTTCAGCCAGTCGTACTCCGCATCACTCAAGACGACGTCGAGTTGGGCGTCAGTGGCGACGATGAACCCGAATTCGGTGTCCGGCTCGTGGACGGCGTTGCCTTCCCACAGCCGTCCCACGGTCAGGGGTCGTTCGTCCCCGAGCCCGCGCCAGACCGTACTGATGGTCTGAACCGCTTGCTCACACAGTTCCTGAGACTGCGCGATCCACAAGACGGGGCCCGCCAGCCGGTCTTCCGTGAACAGCCTCAACACAGTCTCCGTGGCGACTCGCGTCTTGCCCGCTCCGGTCGGGAGCTCGACCATGGCCTTGAGATGGCGACCGTTCGCTTCACGCAGCGTGAGAACGTCGCGAAGTTGGGTGCTGATCTTGCGTTGGAACGGATGCAGTTCGTTGAGCCGTACGGCGCCGGGAACGACGAACTCCTGATCCTGGCGCCGGTTGCGGCGACCTGCGTACATCGGGCCGAATCCCATCTTCCGTAGCCAGGAGATGGTGCTCGGACGACCTGCCCACTCCGCTGGCACATCGGGGAAACCTTCCTGCCGGAAGTTCTGTGCCAGCTGCTTGATCGAGTCCGAGCCGTAAACCGTCAGGAACAGCTCGGCCACCGAGGTGTCGTCGAGAATCAGACCTTGCGCGTCGAGCGCCTGCCATAGCCCCTTCGGTAGCGCCTCACGCAAGTCGTCGGGCCCGAAGTAGACGTCGAGCCGATCAGCGTCGGCGGCAGCAGCCTGGGCGAGTTGGCGCAGTTCCTCCAACCGATGGTCGAGTCCTGCCTTGAGAACCTCTTCGCGGTCGGCATTCGTCAGACCCAGCTCGAAGGCCTCGCTGACGAACTGTAGGAGACGCCGTTCGTCGGCGTCGCTGCGAGCGAACAGATTCAGACCGTCGAGGTGCCACTCCAGCGACTGGTCCTCGACGCCGTCCTCGGTCGTCACGCGTTTGGCCAACTGAACGGCGCGGGTCAAAGTCGCGTTCTCGACCTTCCTGGCCACATGCGTCGTGCGCAGACCAGTGAAGACGTCGACGATCCGCTCGTCTTCCTGTTCGCCCTCGATCAGCGTCGAGAAAGCGAAGCTGTCCTCGAAGCGGCGGCAGCCCACCGTGTCCACCAGTTCAGCCGCCCGCTCGGCCGTCGCCCGTAGGTAAGGGCGCTGACGCGACGACAGGAACGACTCCTGCTCATCGGAGGTGGCCAGATACACCCCTGCCGGCGGGCGTGACTCGGCGACACGCCCGATTCTGGCGGGAATGGCCGGCGGATGAGCGCCGGGGTAGGCGATTCGTGAGACGGCCAAGGTGAATTCGGTTAGGAGATCGTCGGTGACCCCGGGCGGGAACAGCGACGCTGCAAGCGCGGTCCTGAGTACCGCGACCGGAACCGCGTCCAGCTCATCCGGCAGATCCAAAGCTTCGGCGACCGGTGAAGGACCGCGGAACAGTGGCAGCAGCTTCTCGTACCTGACCAGGGATGGCGCGACTACCTCAGCGGGCGGGAGGAAGCCGCGGGTGGAGTGGACCAAGCCGGCGTTGTCGGCCGCCCAGCGTGCCGGCGACTGAACGGTGTAGGTGACACCCGAGTCGACGTCCTCGCAGGTCCAGAAGACCTCGCCGCCTTGCAGCAGAGCAGTGGTCCAGCTCGCGCGCAGCTGATCGGACGCCTTCGCGTCGCGCAGGATGTAGAGCATGGAGAACGGTCCCGGACCTTCACCGTGAAGCAGCTCGATGCGTTCGACCGGACGCTCGCCGGGATCCTGGATCGCATTGAGCTGACCGAGAAGCCACTCCCGATAGTCGTCGAGGTACGGCTCGTCCTCGACGGGGAACCCTTTCACCGGATCGCGGACCACCCCGAGCGCGTGTGCGGCTTGCGGTAAGCAACGCTTGCGATCCAACGCCTTGACACTCGGCAGTGCCGAAACGTCGGCGTCGATGTCGATCACTTGACGGGCCCATGCCCACTGCCCGTCGCCTGTCGGCACCTTGACCCTGCCCGAGTGGCCTTCCAGGGTCTTCACCGCGACGTTGGCGGGCAATGCGATCGCAGACTCCCAGAGCCGGGCGTAGTCCTCGTCGTTGGACATCGCATCGAGCCTGGCGAGACGCGCGGTGAGGATGGCGAGGGGATCGAGATCCCGGAAGCCCACCTGTCGAAGGAGCCCTTCGATACCGGGTTCGGCGAGAAAGCCCGGGAGAACGAAGACCGCCCCTTCGATCTCGACGCCCCTCTCCTGCCGAAGGAACACGACCTTGGCGTCCTGCACCGTTCGCAGGCCATGCGTGGTCGGGATGACTTTGGCCTTCTCGATGCCCTCGACGTTGCGTTGCTTACTCACGAATCGGAAGGCGTGCGCGGCGGAGACCGGGTCGCTTCCCTCGGCCCACTCGCGCAACCACGACAGGATTCCACGCTTCGGCATCACTGCCAGCGTCCTCTTCATGTCCGTTTCACGTGCGTCCAAGCCGACACCATGCCCGACCGCGAACAACTGACGAAGACGCGTGACTCGTTGCGGCGTGCTGTAACAACGCCAGTGTGGAACATCGGATCCGGTATTCGGTGATGTCATCCACGCCTTATGGACCTCGTCGGGTAACCCGTAAGCGAAGTCCAGTGGCTTGAGTTCCGGTGCCCTAGTCAGAGCGCCTGTGGAGTCGGGGATCAGATCCAGGTCGGCGGACATCTGCGGGACCTGGGCACAGAGCACAGCGTCGCCGTATGACAGATCCTCCTTGCCTCGCGCCGGCAGGTAGTCGAGATGAGAAGCCGGGTCGTCCGGTGTCCGTACTCGAGTCACCATCCGTGCGAACATCCCCGCGAGGGTCAGGAGGATCTCACGATTGTAGTCGTTAGGCAGGAGAGTCGTGCGGTCGTCGTTCACGCTCCACGGAGCGTTGAACAGGGCGGAAGCCGAGGTCTTATCCTGCAGCGGAAAGTAGGACCAGAAACGGCCGACACGGAAGTCGGAGCCTCGCCGTTTCGGGATCGCGACGGTCACTTTCACCTCTGCCCGCGAGACGGCCTCGCCGACGTGTCGTCGTGCCTCCGCGGACGGAGCATGCATCCGATCCTCGACGATCCATTCCTCGTTCTCGCCGTCGGGGCGTTCGATCCTGAACAAGCCGTCACCGAGATCCCGCGAGACATGGCTCGTCTCGAAGGACTCCGCACCGAGGACTCGGAGCCGCACTTCCCGCACGGCACCGACGAAGAGCAGGAACTGCGATGAGAACGTGGTGATCTCGCTGCGTAGACGTGGGATGTTCGACGCGTTGGGCAGTTTGACGATCGTGGTGGCCCATACGGACAGCTCCGCCAGGATCGGGTCCTGAGCGAATGCGGGAGCCGGGTCGATGGCCGTCGCGGTGCGGAGCACCGGGTATCGCTTCGCACCTGAACTCACTCCGCCCAGCGCGGTCAGTGCCTGATGTGAGTTGAACCCGAACGACACGGAACGGCTGAAGACCTGTGGGCTGTCGGACACTGCCAGGACGGATTTGAAGCCGAGGCCGAACCGGCCGATCTCATCTCCGCGTTTGCCGCTCAGGTGGGCGTGAGTGATGGCGATGAGCCCACTCTTGGAGAAGGGACGCCCCGAATTGGCGCAGTACAGCGTGCCGTTCGTGGCGTCGAGCACGATCTCGACGCGGCCGACGGGATCTCCGGTGTGAACCATGGATCCCGTCATGGCGTCGGCAGCGTTCTGCACGAGCTCGAGCAGAGTCCGGTTGGCGTACCCGCCGACTCGGATCGACTCCTCATGGTTGGCATGCTCGGAGATGAGTTCCGGCTTCGCGCGGTATGACTGGATGGTGCTGTCGAACAGTCTTTCGATCTCCTGTACGAGAATCGAATCCGGCACCCATGACTGCTTTGTCGTCGTCATGATCCAGCACCCCCAGTGCCACAGGTCTTCCCATGTCTGCTCGACTCGGTCGCTCCTGAGGGCGTGTCACCGGGGTGAGCTCGATACGGAACCATCCGGCAACCCGACTGGCGGAAAGCAACTCGGTCGACGGTAACATCCGAGCCGTTCAGTCGGGAGTCAATCACCTTATGCAAAGTCAGGCCCCTAAAATGCTGCGTCCGTGATGGCTGGATGGGTACGGCGATCACATCCGGCCGTCCGAACCTAGTTGGCATGACCGTCGACAGTGATTCCACCATTCGGCCAATCCTTGTAGTCACTCGGGCACCTTCGATAACAATCGTCAAGATCCGGACAAAACGGCCAGGTCGGTTCGCCAGCCCACTTCCGATGAAGTCCTGTGGTATTCGGTTCGTTCGGGCGCAGCGATCGCGCGTATATCGAGTGTTCGTAGATCCGGTTCGAGGTCCGATTTCATTCAATCATTCGATGACTGGTCCCTTGATCTTTAGACCATTTGTTGAGCTTCTCCGGTGCGATGTCGGGGGCCGGCACGATCGGGTCTTCGGGCCGAGCCAGGCGCCAAGGAGAGCCGTAAATGAGGGTGTTCGATTCGGAGTCGCCCTCCTGCCAGGGGTGGATGCGTGCACTCACGAATCGCCCGAGAGTCGGCGCTGGAAGGCCGAGTTCCTCCGCCATACGAGGGTGTGGGCGGTAATGGCCAAAAATGACGATTCCATCGGGTCGAAGTCGTATCCGCGAGTCGCGGACGCGTTTCGCGCTGTCCACCTGTTGCGCCGCGGTCAGCACCGTCGCCCGATTGACGAGTTCGCCGGGCAGCTCACGAAAAAGATTGTCGACAGCGATCTGGCCGCGTGTCGCATAGGCGATCCGGTTGAGTTTCTGCGGGTCGCTGATATGTAGCAACGTGTTCTTCACCAGGTCTGCCCCCGCGACGAGCCAGAGGATTCTGCCGCGCCCCCTATCGTTTAGATGCCGTTTCTTGTCCCGTTGGTTGCCGCGAGGTCTCAAGACTTCCTCGCTGATCCGGATGAGACCCGACGCCCACCGGGCGGTGTACTCGTTCGCCCACACCACCAGTGCGATCTTGTCGCCGCGGCTGTACATCTCCTCCGGAATCTCCCATTCATAGAGGTTCCGCGACCATTTGCAGTCCACGTCCGCGCCGGCGATGTTGTAGTCCAGCTCCCGACCGTCGGAGAATTCAAATTCTCGTTGAAGCCAGATCTCCACCAGAGTGCCGATGTGGGTCTTCTCGGTCTTGAGTAGTTGAGTGAAGTCCCATCGACCGGTCCGTTGGCCGTCGTAGATCTGGTCCAGTGCCTCTCGGATGGCGTAGCCGGTTCGATCGCCGTAAGGGTCCAGGCGGGAGATCGCCTTGTGGACCGCCCAGAGTTCGGGGTCCTCCTCGATCGTCGGCGGGTCCACGAGGAGATCCACGTCGGGGCCTCTCGAGTGCTTCGGTCGATTCTTCGACGTCGGGCGGGCAGGAAGCAGTCGTGACCGTCGTGCACGGAGCGTCGTGGGTAATGGGACGGGGTCAACCTCCCCTTCGGAGGGTTCATCCCATAGGGCGTCTTGGCCGGGGATCTCGAAAGTCATCGTTCGCCCTCGTGTCTGGTCCCGAAGGTGTCGTGCCGTCGACACCAAAGTCTGACTGTGTGCGCACTGGATCAATCTTTAATCCGTTGACGATGCTAACAGCATTGAAAAGGCTTCGGTAGTCCTGAACGCGAGTGATGGTGAGAGACCCGGGCTTCCGCGAGCGCACCAGCGGCTTGCTCAAGTGCTCAGCCGATCAAGCCGTTCGGTAGCGTGAAACGCAAGCCGCCAGTCAGCACCGAGGGGAACACGTGGAGCTTCTGCACTCTGGCAAGGTTCGGGACGTCTATGCCGACGGGGGCGACCTCGTTCTCGTCACCTCGGATCGGATCTCGATCTATGACGTCATCCTGCCTACGCCTATCCCGGACAAGGGGAAGATCCTCACGCAGCTGTCGCTCTGGTGGTTCGAGCAGCTCAGCGACGTCATCCCCAACCACGTCATCTCTGCCACCGACGTCCCTGCCGAGTTCGCGGGGCGGGCCATCCGGTGCGAGCGGCTCGACATGGTCATGGTCGAGTGCATCGCTCGTGGTTATCTCGCCGGGTCGGGGCTCAAGGATTACCAGCGGGACGGGGCCGTCTCCGGGAACCCGCTTCCGGCTGGGCTGGTCGAGTCGTCGCAGCTTCCGGAGCCGATCTTCACTCCCAGCACCAAGGAGCCCGTCGGTGGTGGGCACGACGAGCCGATCGACTTCGAGGGCACCGTGGAGCGGGTCGGGGCGGAGCTGGCCGAGGAGCTGAAGCGGGTGACGCTGGAGGTGTACCGGCGTGGGTCGGAGATCGCGGCCGCGAAGGGGATCATCATCGCGGACACCAAGATCGAGGTGGGGCACGCGAAGGACGGCACCCTCAAACTCGGGGACGAGGTGCTCACTCCGGACTCGTCACGGTTCTGGGCTGCCGACGAGTGGAAGCCGGGGAACGCTCCGCGCTACCTGGACAAGCAGTTCCTGCGGGACTGGTCGGGGCAGCTCACCGACTGGGACCGGACCGACCCGGGGCCGGAGATTCCGGACGAGGTCGTCGAAGCCACCCGGAATCGGTATGTCGAGGTCTACGAGCGGCTCACCGGCGAAAGCTGGCGCTAACGATCAGCTGACCGCCGGTGCCACCGCGGCAGGGGCCTGCGATGCCATCCACTGCCGCCGCTTGCGGAGCAGGTGGCTGCCGTAACCGCCGATCAGAACCGCGGCCACCAACCCGGCCACGCCGCCGAAGACGACACAGATCGGGGCGATCGTCCACAGTGCAGCGATTGCCCACGGAGTCGGCGGAACAGCGGGTGTGGGGTTGGGCACGGCGGCTACCTCCATCCGGGGCCTCGGCGGATGCGGTCTGAGCCTGGAAGGCGCGGCCGAGGTTAAAGGGGTACAGGAAGCGCGTACCCCATTCGGTGCGACAGAAAACGGCTTGGCGGACAACCGCTGGGCCGTTTTTTCGAAGAAGGTCCTGAAGCCGGCCCGCACCGCGGAATTCCGGGGTCAGGTAGAGACCCGAGGCCGGTGGGAGACGATCCAAGGGGCGGCCGCGCTCTCAAGGGTGACCGAAATTCACCATGGCGAGTGATTCGGAGGCCAAAGATTCAGGCACCCACCGCGGTGCAGGGGAAGGAAGGCGCTGGGGAAAGCGCCTGGAGGTGCCCAGGAAGGAAAGAGGCGCCCAGGAGGGAGAGGCCGCAACACGCTCAAGCGGGTGAATCCAGCCGCACCCGATCGAGCGCAGGCTCACAAGCATTGCAGCGAAGCTCCTCGCCGCAACTGACGCACCAGTCGCGGGTGCGCCGTAGCCACCACCCCAGACCGACGCCGGCGAGCAGGCTGAGCATGCCGACGATGGCCGAGACGGTGACCGCGCCGGTCATCGCCGCGGGTTCCTGCGCATCAGCGTCACGGCGCGGTTGTCGAGGGCGTCGATGTCGGAGCGGGGGGTCACGTAGGGGGCGGTGAAGGTGTCCACACCCGTCCCCGAGTGCTTCTCCGACCGGTAGGTGACCGTGACGGCACGGGGCGACGAGGCCTCGATGACCCCGGCCACCCAGCAGCCGCGGTAGACCCACACCGGGTCGGCCGGACGGTAGCTCTCCGCCGGTGCGACGTCGGCCGGATCGCGATGCGGCGGGGTCACGGTCGGCGTGGACACCATCAGGTTCAGCATGGACTTGCCTCCAAGGTCTGATGACTTTGGTTTCCAGATCGACAGGCACGAGCGCAACCGATCGACAGGCGCCGAGCGCAACCGGCTGAGCAGCCGAAGATTTCGGCACGCTCTGTTAGCGGTCAGTACGTGTCTGTCAGCTATCATGCTCGTCATCAAGTGCGTTCGCAAGGCCGGATGCACGTGCATCCGCAACGAACGGGCAGAACCGGAAGCAAGCACGGCCGGTTCGGAAGTGGTCGACAGTGAGTTTGACGGCTGGTTTCGCGGTTGACGATCTCCGCCTTAGGATGCGTAAGGCTGCGCCGGGCAGTCACAGAGCAGCGACGAGGAGTCAGGTGAGCGCGGGTTCGCAGGAGGAGACGCCGAGCGGCGGACCTACCGTGCTGCGCATCCTGCTCGGCTCCCAGCTTCGAAAGCTGCGGGAGTCGAAAGGGATCACCCGAGAGGCCGCGGGGTACGAGATCCGCGCCTCCGGATCCAAGATCAGCCGGATGGAGCTCGGCCGCGTCAGCTTCAAGGAGCGCGACGTCACCGACCTTCTCACTCTGTACGGGGTGAGCGACTCCGCCGAGCGTGATGCCCTGATCGGCCTCGCCCGCCAGGCGAACAGCCCGGGCTGGTGGCAGCACTTCGGTGACGTCCTGCCGAACTGGTTCCAGGCCTACCTGGGGCTCGAAGCGGCCGCGTCGCTGATCCGGACCTACGAGATCCAGTTCGTTCCCGGCCTGCTGCAGACCCCGGACTACGCCCGCGCCGTCATCATGCTCGGCCACGCCGGCGCCAGCTCCGACGAGATCAACCGCCGGGTCGATGTGCGCCTGCAGCGCCAGCAGATCCTCACCCGTCAGGGCGGCCCGCAGGTCTGGGCGGTCATCGACGAGGCGGTGCTGCGCCGGCCGATCGGTGGCGTCGACGTCATGCGGGCCCAGATCGAGGCGCTGATCGAGGCGGCCAAGCTGCCCAGCGTGCGCCTGCAGATCATCCCGTTCCAGGCGGGCGGGCACGCGGCGGCCGGTGGCCCGTTCGCGATCCTGCGCTTCCCGGAGCCGGAGCTCCCCGATGTGGTCTACGTCGAGCAGCTCACCAGCGCCATCTACCTGGACAAGCGCGAGGACGTCGACCACTACGCGATGGCGATGGAGCGCGTCTGCATCGACGCCGAGCCGCCCAACGACACGCCGGAGATTCTCGGCAAGCTGCTCAACGAGATCGGCCGCCCGGCCTGACCGACCCCGGCCCGAGAGGTCCCCGGCGGTTCAAAAGAGCAGATCAAAAGCCATTCAAAGGCTGCGGCCGCGGTACGTCCATCGAACAGCGCAGTCACGAGCACTACCGCTGTCGCGCGCTGTCCCGGCCGAAGGGGTCACGGTCGCCGTGGCCGAGCCGCGGTCCAGAGGTCGAGCGGTCGCCGTGGCCGAACAGCGGTCCAGAGGTCGAACGGTCGCCGTGGCCGAACAGCGGTCCAGAGGTCGAACGG
>NZ_BOMG01000083.1 GCF_016862075.1 Actinoplanes couchii
AGAGGTCGAGCGGTCGCCGTGGCCGAACAGCGGTCCAGAGGTCGAACGGTCGCCGTGGCCGAACAGCGGTCCAGAGGTCGAACGGTCGCCGTGATCGAGCGGCGGGCCGGAGGCCGAACAGTCGCGGTGATCGAGCGGCGGGCCCGTGGCCCAGCAGCGCTCACTGTGGTCGAACGGCGGTCCCGTGGCCACCGGTGGTTGTTCAGAACCGCCGGTGGCCATCGGGGGCCGTGGGTGCCGAGCCGCTGTGGGGGAGCAGCGCCGGCGACCCGGTGAGGTCCGATGAAGGAGGTCCGGCCGCGGGTCGGTGCTTGTGCTTCGCGGGTCACGGGACTCGTCCCCGTACCGCCGCCAATGCCTCGCCGGGACGGGGTGACCGTGCGCGAAAGGCCGCACGGCCGGACCGGTTGGTGCCTGAGGGTCAGGCGATCAGGTTGTCGAAGTCGCCGTCGCGGACGCCACCGAGGAAAGCCTCGATCTCAGCCCGGTTGTAGATCAGTGCCGCACCCTCGGGATCCCGGGAGTTACGCACAGCGACGTCACCGCTGGGCAGGACGGCGCACTCGACGCAGTTGCCGCTCGGGTTGCTCCGGCGGCTCTTCTGCCAGGTCACTCCCTGCAGTTCGCCGGCAGGCATGCCGTTGACCACGTAGGCCATTCCAAGCTCCCTAGATTTGCCCCGGATCGCCCATCGGTCCGGGATTGGTGGTGATCTCACGTGCCTAAATGAAGCGGTGATGCAAATGCACGTGCATCTGGCCTTGCGTAGTCACGTGATTCTGAGCATGATAACGCACGTACTACTCACTTTGGGGGTCACTGAGGGTGACATCTTTAGGTGATGGGTCGGTCGCGGAGCGACAAGCTGCGACCTCGGCGCGAGGCCCCTGGCGGGGGCGTCCTTAGCGAGAGGTGACGAGTGTGTCGGTTCCGAACTTTGGCCCCGAACGACCCGAAACGGGTGGCTCCGGCGCGGTGGAGAGTCCGCGCTGGGGAAACTCGTTGGTCTACCGAGACGAACCCGACGAGGTGTTCGCCGCTTCCACCAGGGCGACCACGGTGAGCCACCGATTCGGCGGGGTCAGGTATGCGTTGAGCCGGCCCGGCGGGACGACCGCCCGGAAGCCGCCTGCCGAGGAGGATGAGTCCGACGCGCGTGACTGAGCTGGTCAGTTGCCACCGAGGGCGGTTCAATGCCCGATCCCCCCGCCCCCGGGCCCCGTTCCGGCGCGACGGTCGACTGCGTCAGAGCAGCCCGGCCTGGCCGGTGTACGAGTTCGGCGAGGCCGACTACTGCTACGGCGTCGGCCCGATCCGGCTCCGCCTGGAGTGGGTGAACTGGTCGCAGCCGATCCCCCACGAGGGTGACACCTGGCTGGCCGTCCGTGGCGTGGTCATCGACGCCGCCGGCCGCGACGGGGCCGTCCGGGAGATGCTGGTCCGCGCCTCCTGCATTCCACTTCCCCCCGCCATCCGCCGTCCCCGGATGAGGGCGCTGCGCAGCACGCCCGTGTGAGACACCGGGTGGGCGGCACAGTCCCCCGTGCTGAGCCGCCCACCCGGCCCCCCGAAACCCAGCGTCGACCCGGCCACGCGGCAGGGATGAGACAGGGTCTCCGAAACCCGGCGTCTACTCGGCACGCGGTAGGAAAAGGCTGGGTCTCCGAAACCCGGCGTCTACCCGGGGCGCGGTAAGGAGAAGCCAGGTCTCCGAAACCGGCATCGATCCGACGGCGCAAGAAGTTTTGGCCCGCGGCGCAAGAAGCGCCGGTCTCCGAAGTCGGCGCCAGCCGGCGTCAACCCGGCGCATGGCGCGCGGCGCAAGAAGTCTTGGCCCGTGGCGCAAGAAGCGCCGGACTCCGAAGACGGCGCCAGCCCGCGTCGACCCGGCGTGTGGCGCGGGAAGCTGTGATCAGGGTTTGCGGGCCACGCCTGCCCAGTAGTAGGCCACCTTCGGATCGTCGACCCGGATGTCGGGGCGCCAGGCGGACACCGGGGTGAGGCCCGGCTCCAGGAACTCCCAGTCGCCGAAGAAGCGGGCCACCGCCTCGCGGGTGCGGGCCACCAGCGTCATCCCGGCGCCGGTGGCGGACTTGACGGCCGCGGCCACCGCGGCGGGATCGAAGTCGGCGGTCGGGTGGGTGATGGCCAGGCAGCTGCCGGACGGCAGGGCGTCCCGGAGTTCGGCCACCAGCGACCACGGGTCGTCGGCGTCGGCGATCAGCATCAGGATGGCGATCAGGCTGAGACCGACCGGCTTGGTCAGGTCGAGGGTGTCCATCAGGGCCGGATCGGTCAGGATGCTCCGGGGCCGGCGCAGGTCGGCGGCGATGTACTCACTGCGGCCGAGCGGATTGCTGATCATCAGCGCGCGGGCGTGCACCAGCACGATCGGATCATTGTCCACATAGACCACCCGGGTGGACGGCTCGTGCAGCTGGGCGATCTCGTGCAGGTTGGGCCGGGTGGGGATGCCGGTGCCGACGTCGACGAACTGGCGGATGCCCTCCTTGAGCACCAGGTCCCGGGCGATCCGGTGGACGAACCGCCGGTTCTCCGTGGCCATGAACCGCATCCCGGGGATCGCCTTGATGATGGCCTCGCCGACGGCCCGGTCGACGGCGAAGTTGTCCTTGCCGCCGAGCCAGTAGTCGTAGATGCGGGCCGAGTGCGGCACGTTGATGTTGACCCCGGGTGGAGCGATCTCGGTGGGTGTGGAACTACTCTCTGCCACGACCGTCTCCTCGTGTTCGACCCCACAGCCAACGACCCGGTCCAGGTTAGCCGTAACGATCGACCGATTTCACCCCCGGAGAGTGAATGCCAGTCGGAAGATGGTCAGGCCGCCGAGGCGTAGCCCCTGGACGCCGCCGAGACGACCCGATCGCGTCCGGCGTGCTTGGCAGCGTACAGGTGACTGTCCGCAGTGGACAGTAGGGTTGGCTGCGTGGCGTCCGGGTCGTCGGCGATGGCGGCGACCCCGATACTGACAGTGACGGGCAGTCCGCGAGTGATGTCCCGCCAGTCGTGGTCACGGACAGTACGGCGAATGCCGTCCAGCAGAGCGGTGGCCCGCCCCGGTGTGGTGCCGGGCAGCACGATCAGGAACTCCTCCCCGCCCATCCGGGCGGCGAACCCCTCCGGGCAGGCGCCGGCCACACCCTCGGCGAGCATCGCGGCGACCCGGATCAGCACCTGGTCGCCGACGTTGTGCGAGAGCCGGTCGTTGATCTGCTTGAAGTGGTCCAGGTCGACCAGGGCGATGGTCAGCGCCGGATCGGTCTCGATCAGGGTGGGCAGGCTCTCGTCGACGAAACGCCTGTTGTGCAGGCCGGTGAGCGGGTCGCGGCGGGCTTGCTCGCGGAACCGCTCGGCCTCCTGCCGGGCCTCCACCGTCTCGAACATCGCCTGCCTGGTCCTGGTCCGGGCCTCACGCTGCAGGGAGTGCAGATTCTGGTACGCCGTGAAGAAGGTCTTGTGCATGGCGAAGGCCTCGGCGAACTCGCCCCGGGCGGCGTGCAGCTCGGCCTGCTCCTGGTGCAGGCGGACCAGCATGTCCAGCAGGTGGCGGTCGACGCACAGGTCCCGGCACTCGTCCAGATTCTGCTGGGCGAGGTCGAAGGCGCCCCGGCCGCGCTGGGCCTGGGCGAGCGTGAGCAGGTAACCGGCCAAGGCGTCGGCCCGGTCGTGCTGCCCCTCGCCGTGCCGCTCGATGCAGAGCCGCATGGTGGCCTCGGCCTCGGCGAAGCTGCCGTTGCCGACCTGGATCGAGCCGATGGTGTCGAGATAATCCGGTTCCAGCCGGACGTCCCATTCGACGGCCAGGTGCTGGAGCCGCCCGGCCACCTGCTCGGCGCGCTGCGTCTCACCGGAGTCGAACTCGGCGAAGGCCTGGTTGTTGAGCAGGCAGAGCAGCGCCAGCGAGCCGGAGCGCACGGCGAGGTCTTCCGCCTGCGCGTACCGCACCCGGGCGGCGTCCATCGAGCCGGCCGCCCAGAACGCGTCGGCGAGCTTGACCCGGTGCCAGATGTGCATGTGATCGGTGGCCTCGTCGTCGAGCAGCTCGACCGAGAGCAGCGCGTGCTCCAGGCCCTGCTCGGCGTCGCCGAGGTGCTGGTGGATGTAGGACCAGAGGACGTGCATCCGGGCCAGCAGGACCCGGGCGTCGTTGGCCACCGCCCACTCGTGGACCTGCCAGATCTGCTCGGTGGCGCCGGTGATGTCACCGTCGCGCATCCGCATGTTGGCCTGGCAGAGCCGGGCCCGAGCGATCAGCAGCGGGTCGCCCAGCTCTTGGGCGGCCTGCTCGAGCAGGATCGCCCGGGCCAACTCGGCGCGGGCGTCCCACGAGCGTTTGTCCTCGATGTCGAGCAGGGCAGCCGAGAGCATGTCGGCATCCACCGGCAACTCCATCAACCGCCTCCCCCGTGCGAGTACGTGCTTTCCCGCAGGGAGTCATCGGCATGCCGGCGCCGATGTTGAGGGAAACCGCACCCGGACTCCCCGAGGTTAGCTCTGCGTGAGGGCTCGACCCCAGGGAGTGCGGAGTGACGTACGACCTACTCGGCCGAAACCTTCTCGGGTGAAGGCTTGATGTCGACCGTCGAGCGCAGCATGGTCGGCTTCATCGCGATCGCGGCGATCACACCGATCACCGCCACCCCGGCCGAGATCAGGAAGATGTGCCCGGTGGCGTCGCCGTACGCGATCCGGACCACGTGCTGGAACGCCTCCGGCAGACTGGCGATGTCCAGGGTGCCGGAGCCGCCGGCGGCGGTGTCGGCGGGCACACCCATCGCGGTGAGCTGCTCGGTCGTCGAGGTGGCCACGTGCCGGGCGAGGACCGCGCCGAGGACCGAGACGCCGATCGTGCCGCCCAGCGAGCGGAAGAAGGCGACCGTGGCGCTGGCCGCGCCGATGTCCCGCAGCGAGACGGTGTTCTGCACGGCGAGCACCAGGTTCTGCATCGACATGCCGACACCGACGCCGACGACGGCCATGCTGGTCCCGATGTACCACAGCGAGGTGTCGTGGTCGAGGAACGAGAGCCCGGCGAACCCGGCGACCAGGGTGATCGTGCCGGCCACCACGTAGGGCTTGATCCTGCCGCTCTTGGTGATCGCCCGCCCGGCCAGCGTCGAGGAGACCAGGACGCCACCCATCATCGGGATCATCAGCAGGCCGGCCTCGGTCGGGCTGTAACCCCGGCCGATCTGGAAGTACTGCCCGAGGAAGACCGAGCCGCCGAACATCGCCATGCCGACCGCGAGGCTGCCGATGATCGCCAGGGCGGTGGTGCGCTCCCGGACGATGGGCAGCGGGACGACCGGCTCGGCGACCCGGGACTCGACCCAGACGGCCAGGGCGAGCAGCACCAGGCCACCGCCGACCATGGCGGCCGTCTGCCAGGAGAACCAGCCGAACGCGTCGTCGACGAAGGACACCCAGATCAGGATGATGCTGACGCCGGCCGCGATCAGGGAGGCGCCCAGGTAGTCGATCTTCACGTCGTCCCGGCGCAGCACCGGCAGGTGCAGGGTCTTCTGCAGGACGAACAGGGCGATCACCGCGAACGGTGCGCCGATGAAGAAGCACCAGCGCCAGCCGAGCGCGTCGGTGTCGACGATCAGGCCGCCGAGCAGCGGGCCGCCGACCGTGGCCAGGGCCATCACGCCGCCGAGGTAGCCGTTGTAACGACCGCGCTCGCGCGGCGGGATCATCGCGGCGATGGCGACCTGCACCAGCGCCTGCACGCCACCCATGCCGAGACCCTGGAACGCGCGGGCCGCGATGAGCTGCTCGGTGTTCTGGGTGAAGCCGGCGATCAGCGAACCCAGGATGAAGATGATGATCGAGACCTGGACCAGCAGCTTCTTGCTGTAGAGGTCGGAGAGCTTGCCCCAGATCGGGGTGGACGCGGTGGCCGTGAGCAGGGTCGCGGTGACCACCCAGGTGTACTGCGTCTGGGTGCCGCCCAGGTCGCCGATGATCTTCGGCAGTGCGGTGGAGACGATGGTGGAGCTGGCCATCGCCACGAAGAGCACGAGCAGAAGGCCGGACAGGGCCTCCAGAATCTCGCGGTGGGTCATCGCGCCACCGCCGCTCCGCTCCGGTGTCGCGATGGTCTTAGAGCCTGTGTCCAATGATTCGCTCGCAAGCTCGCTCATGAAGCGACCTCTTCTTCCTGGGTGATCAAGTCGTGGGCCAATCGGCTCAGGGATGTGGTGAGGGCATCGATCTCCTCGGGTGTCCAGTCGTGCAGTGCCGCACTGATCCGGGCCTCGTAGAAGGTCTGTGTCTGGTCGAGGAGGGCGTGACCGGACTCGGTCACGTGCAGGGTGCTGGCCCGGCCGTCGAGCGGGTCGGCGGTGCGCTCCACCAGCCCGGCGCGGGTCAGGGCGGCGACCGACCGGCTGATCGTCGACGGGTCGAGCGCGTGCTCGCTGGCCAGCTCCTTCATGTGGCAGCCGGCCGACTCACGACGGCGGATCGCCAGCAGCACGCCGAGCGGCGCCTGCACCGGATGACGCTGCTTGAGGACGCGGACCGCCTTGATGGCGTCGTGGAACGCCTCCAGCAGGTTCATGCCCCACCTCCTCGGAATGCTTGGTGCATACAACTATCTTCCTGAACTTGCTCGTTGTGCAAGTTTGCTCATTGGGAACTGGATCACACGTCGGTACGCTCGACCCATGACTGCGGTGACCGAACAGGAGCAGGGCCTGCGCGAGCGGAAGAAGGCGGCGACCCGCCAGGCCCTGCACGAGGCGGCGCTCCGGCTGGCACTGGAGCTCGGCCCGGAGCACGTCACCGTCGAGGCCGTCGCGGACGAGGCCGGGGTCTCCCGGCGGACCTTCTCCAACTACTTCACCAACAAGGAGGAGGCGTTCTTCTACGGCGACCGGCTGCGGATGCGGATGATCGCTGACCTGCTGCGGAGCCGTCCGGCCGACGAGTCGCCGTGGACCGCGCTGACCGAGGCGGCCCGGGAGTTCTACGCGCAGCGGGGCGAGCTCGATCCGGAGTGGATCACCAGGGGCCGCCTGATCCGCCGCCATCCGGCGCTGGCCGCGGCCCACGTGCAGACCTTCGCGGCCACCGAGCACGACCTGAGTGCCGAGGTCGCGGCAAGGCTCAAAGATCAAGACCCGCTTGGTGTACGGGCGAAGCTGCTCGCCGCCACCTTCCTGGCCGTTCTCCGGACGTCGCTCACGGTGTGGCTGGAGCACCCGTCCGAGATCCGGTTCTGGGACCTGGCCAGTGACGCCCTGGACGAGACCGGACGGGGCCTCGGCGGGCTGCGCTGATGGATCGGCCGGCCGGAGCGACGTGACGCTCCCGGCGTACCGCAAACCGGTTTTAAAGGGTTTTGGCTCCCAGGCCGCTGATCACCAGGGTCAGCTGGCGGCGCCAGGCCTGCGGGTCGGCGGAGTGCTGCGCGACCCCGGCGTTGGCCATCATCAGCAGCGTGATGTCGTGGCGGGTGAAGTCGGGGCGCAGCCGGCCGGCCCGCTGCGCCCGGGTGCAGACGTCCACACCCCGCTGCTGGGCGACGGCACGCAGCGCGGCCAGCCGCTCGTCGTCGTCGAAGGCGCTGGTCACCAGCAACTCGGCGAGGCCACGGTCGGTGGCCTGGAGTTCACAGACCCGGGTGAGGTAGCCGACGAACGCGGCCCACGGGTCGGGGTGCTCCAGGGCCTGCTCGGCGAGGCGTACCGCGGCGGTCATGTGCCCGGCGAAAACTTCGGCGATCAAATGGCGACGGCCGGGGAAACGGCGGTAGAGGGTGGCGTTGCCGACGCCGGCCCGGCGGGCGATCTCGTCCAGGCTGGCGTCCAGACCCTGCTCGGCGAAGACCTGTCGGGCCGCGCTGAGCAGGGCCGCGCGATTGCGGCGGGCGTCCGCTCGCAGCCGGGTGGCCATGCGCCACAGGATACGACGTTCCCGCGGAATCACAGAGATCGAATGCTACGGTCCGCGGGACGTCGCTGAAATGGTGCAGGAGGTGCGGTAATGCCGCAGATCGAAGTAGAGGTGCCGGCCGCGGACGGTGTGGCCGAGGCGGTTCTCGTCACGCCGGAGGGCCCGGGGCCGTTCCCGCCTGTGCTGCTGTTCATGGACGCGTTCGGCCTGCGGCCCCGGCTGCGGGAGATGGCCGAGCGGATCGCCGGGCACGGGTACGCGGTGCTGGTCCCGAACCTGTTCTACCGCAGCGCGCAGGGCCCGATCATCAGCCCCGGTGAGCTGGCCGACGAGGAGAAGCGCGGCGCGGCCTTCGGGCGGATCGTGCCGATGATCCAGGAGCTGACCGCCGCCCGGATCAGTGCGGACGCCGCCGCCTATCTGGACTACCTGACCGGGCGGGACGAGGTCGCCGAGGTGCCGGCCGGGATCGTCGGCTACTGCATGGGCGGCCGGAACGCGCTGGTGGCGGCGTCGGAGCTGCCGAACCGGTTCGCCGCGGCCGCCAGTTTCCACGCCGGCGGGGTGGTCACCGACAAGCCGGACAGCCCGCACCTGGGCCTGCCGGCGATCACCGCCGAGGTCTATCTCGGACACGCCGACAACGACGAGTCGATGACGCCGGAGAACATCGCGGCCCTGGAGGTGACCCTCGCCGAAGCCGGCGTGAAGTACACCTCGGAGCTGTACGAGGGCGCCCCGCACGGATTCACGATGACCGACACGTCGATGTACCACGAAGCCGGCGAGAAACGGCACTGGGAGGTGCTGATCCCGCTGTTCGGCCGGGCGCTCAGCTGACGCAGAACTCGTTGCCCTCCGGGTCGGCCAGCGTGACCCAGGTGAAGGGGCCCTGCTGACCGTCCCAGAGGAAGGTGGCGCCGCGCGCGACCAGTTTGTCGCGCTCGGCGTCCCGGTTCGCGTCGCCGGCCCGGATGTCGACGTGCATCCGGTTCTTCACCGTCTTGGCGGCCTCGTCGAACTGGAAGAGCATCCGCCGGCCGTTGTCCGGGTGCACGATCGCGCCACCGGTCTTCCACACCAGTTTCCCCCGGTGGTGGGTGGTCTGGTCGTCGGTGGCGAACCCCTTGGCGACCATGTCCCGGATGAACGCCTCGTCCTGGGGCTCCACGTCCCAGCCCAGGGTCTCCGCCCACCAGTCGGCGAGCGTGTGCGGGTCGGTGCAGTCCACGGTGACCTGGAAGTCGTAAGCCATGAACCGCACGCTACCCACGATTCCGGACAGCTTCCGGCCTAATTGGCGTAGAGCCCCGGGAAGTACCTGTCGATCGCCGTCACGTCGTACACGTGCCGGATCTCGTTGATCTCCTGGTCCTCGACCCCGAGGAACTCGACCAGGCGGGCTGTGCCGAACGGGCCCACCAGGTCGTAGATCAGAGCGGACCCGTCCACCGCGTCCGTCCGGGCCACCACCGTGACGGTGTCGGCGAACGCGGCGATCCGGTGCAGGACCTGGAGAAGCTCCTCGTCGTCGACCGGGGCGTCGAGATTCCACTCGGTCTCCACGTCCGGCCTGAGCAGCCTGCGAGCTCCGGGCAGGTCGTCGTTGGTCCACGACCTGACCCAGAAGTCGACCACGTCCATGCGGTTCCCCATCAGCCGTTCAGCATCGAGTCGGCGCTCACGAAGGAGTAGCCGGCCTTGATGATGCCCGGAACCAGTTCCTTCAGGTGGTCGGTACCCAGGTAGTGGTGGTAGAAGCAGCTGGCCACACCGTCGCGGACGACCAGGTTGCGCTCGGCGCTGGCGATCAGGTCGGACGGCAGCCGCACCGGGTGCGTGTTGTAGGCGGTCGGCTCGACGTTGCCGATGTTCTCCGGGACGACCGCCGAGCCGTACACGTCGCGGACCGTGTACGGGAAGAACTGGCCGAACTGACGGGTGTAGTCGTACTTGGCCCCGGTCAGCACACCCGGGAAGTACAGGCCCCGCTCGTACCGCTTGCCGAACAGGTTGTGCACCGCCTGGTAGTCGGCCGGGCTGGCGGCGTAGTGCGGGAACTCGAAGATCTTCGGCGAGCCCAGTCCGGCCAGCGCGAACAGCGCGCCCGAGGTGAGCATGCGGGAGGTGGCCCAGGCGACCGAGTCCTCCTTCACCGGGCCGTCGTAGATCACCCGGTCGGCGTCGTCGACGTGCGCGGTGTAGAACTCGAAGTCGTTGCCGCTGGTGCCGTCGTACGGGTTGTTCACCGCGCCGTACTGGTGGGTGTAGCCGTGCATCAGCAGCGTGCCGCCCTTGGCCTGCATGTACTTCAGGGCGGAGACCACCTTCGGCCGGTTCAGCAGCGTGTAGTCCTCGGCCTTGCCGTCGTTGTTGACCCCCTTCGGATCCCGGTACCGGGGGTAGACGGCGACGCTGAACGGCACCTTCATCGACGACAGGTAGTCGGCGATCGCCCGCAGGTCGGCCGGGTCGGCGTCCGGGCCGACGTCCTCGATCCGGATCAGGGCCCGGTGCCGCTCGGCCGTGTTCGGGCCCAGCGCGTCGAAGAGCAGGTCGCTGAAGATCAGGTAACGGTCGTCGTGGGTGACGTACGAGAACGGGATCTCGCTGACGTAGGTCAGGTTCCCGGAGCGGACCGCCCAGGGCAGGCTGCTGCCGTCGGCGCGGGTCGCGGCGGCCAGCGTGGTGACCTTGGCCGGGTCGGTGACCGACAGGTTCATCAGGCCGGACTTGTTGTTCTCGTCGCGGGTCAGGCCGCGGCCCTTGTAGGTGACCCCGGTGATGTCGGCGAAGTCGAACAGCCCGCTGGTGAAGCCGAACCTGGCGGCGAAGCCGTCCACCTTGGAGAGCTGCCAGACGTTGTCCCGGACCCAGATCACCGGCTTGGTGGTGGCCACCACGTCGGCCAGGAACGCGGCCGGCAGCGGCTCGTCGTAGGTCGAGCCCAGGTAGATCACCGCGGTGTAGTTGTTCAGGTCACCGGCCTTGTACCCGGCCACCGGAGCGGCAGTCCACGCGCCGAAGTGCGAGGCGAGGTTCGCGGTCTGGGTGGCGTAGACCTCGCCCAGCCAGCCGTAGTCGCCGGTGGTGTCGTAGAGGACGAGAGCCTTCGCCGTACCACCGCCGGGGGCGGCCTTTCCGGTCTTCGTGGCGGCGACCGCGACGGCGGCGGCGTCGGCCTCCACGGCGTTGAAGCCCACCGCGGCGACCGCGGCTACGGCCGCACCGGCGGCGAGGACACTGCGGCGGGAGACGATCGAGGTACGCATCAGGCAATGGCTCCGGTGGTGGCGGCGGACGGGGTGACGGGCATGGCCTCGGGCGGGGAGGCGAGACCCAGGAGGGCGGCGGTGGCCCGGGCGGTGCGCTGGGCGGCGAGACCGTCGCCGTACGGGTTGCCGCCGGCCGTCATCGCGTCCCGGCGTTCCCGGCTGTCCAGCAGCAGCGACGCCTCCGACACGATCAGCGCGGTGTCCGAGCCGACCAGCTTGGCGCAGCCCGCGTGCAGCGACTCGACCCGCTCGGTGACGTCCCGCAGCACCAGCGCCGGCACCCCGAACGACGGGGCCTCCTCCTGGATGCCGCCCGAGTCGGTGAGCACCAGGTACGCCTCGGAGAGCAGCCGGGCCAGGTCCGGGTAGGGCAGCGGGTCGGTGACGGTCACCCGCTCGACGCCGGCCAGTGCGGCCTCCACCTGCTCGCGCACCGCCGGGTTCGGGTGGCTCGGCAGGATCACGTCGATGTCGTCGTAGCGGGCGATCAGCTCCCGGACCGCGGCCAGGATCCGGTCCAGCGGCTCGCCCCACGACTCGCGGCGGTGCGCGGTGACCAGGACCAGGCGGTTCGTGCTCGTCGCCCGGGCGGCGGCGACCGCCTGGTTCTCGAACGGCAGCTTCCGGCCGGCCACCGCCAGGGTCGCGTCGACCACGGTGTTGCCGGTGATCAGCACGTCGCTCGCCGGGATCTTCTCGTCCAGCAGGTTCATCGCGGCCAGCGGCGTCGGCGCCAGGTGCAGGGCGGCGACCTGGGCGACCAGGCGGCGGTTGCCCTCCTCCGGGAACGGCGACTCCAGGTCACCGGAGCGCAGACCGGCCTCCAGGTGCACCACCGGGATCCGCCGCCAGAACGCGGCGAGCGCGCCGGCCAGGCTGGTGGTGGTGTCGCCCTGCACGATCACGGCGGCCGGGGTGCGTACCGACCAGAGTTCGTCCAGTTCGCGGATCATCGCGGTGAGCAGCTCGGCCTGCCCGCCGGTGGTCCGCTCGACCTGCAGCGTGATGTCCGGCTCGAGACCGAACGCGGCGAGTGCCTGGGTGACCATCGCGGGGTGCTGGCCGCTGGCGAGCAGGACCGGTTCGAGGATGCCTGCTTCGCGCATGGCGATCGCGACGGGAGCGAGTTTGACGGCTTCGGGACGGGTGCCGCCGACCAGGTGTACTTCACGAGACATGGGGGAGCCTTTTCTCGGGGTGTTCTCAGGCGGGGAGAGCCAGGGGTTCTTCGACGAGACGTTCGGTCTTGGCCCAGGCCTGGCGTCCGCTGGCCTGCCGGCCCAGGGCGCGGTAGGTGGCGGCCAGGCCGAGGATCAGGAAGGCGGGGTAGGCCAGGGCGGCGGCCAGCATCCGCCACACGCCCTCGTCGCCGTGTTTGCGCTGGTGGACAGCGGCCCACAGCAGGCCGGGGAAGGTGGTCACACCCAGCCAGACGCCGAAGCTCACGACCAGGGCGGTCCAGGTCGGGATGAAGACCAGTGGGTGACCGATCAGCAGGCCGGCCAGCCCGGCGATCCCGGTGCCGATCAGCGCCACCGTGACCATCGCGTTGGCCCAGGGGGAGAGCAGGTAGTGCAGCATCTCGGCGAGCGCGATCCGGGCCACCCGCGGTGACGAGAAGAGCCGGCCGAGGTAGCGGGCGCACTGCATGTTGCCCTGCGCCCAGCGGGTGCGCTGCCGGGTGAGGCGGCGGACGTCGACGACCGCCTGCTGGGTGACCGAGGCCCGGGAGGTGTAGCGGATGCCGTCACCGTTCAGGTGCATCCGCAGCCCCAGCTCCATGTCCTCGACCAGGCAGCTGGACCAGGGAGCGGCACCCAGCTTCTGGAGGGTGGAGAGCCTGCTGAACTGGCCGTTGCCGCCGAGACCGACGGTGTCCAGCGCGTCGCGCATGTTCTGGCAGGCGTCGACGATCGCGCCGAACTCCAGGTCCTGCACGGCGCCGAGGAGCCGGTTGCGGTTGCGGATCCGAACCTGCACCTGGGCCGCGCCGACCCGCTCGTCGCGCATCAGCCGGGAGACCTCGACCAGGATGTTCTCGCTGCCCTGGCCGTCGCCGTCGATGATCCCGACGACCACCTTCTCCGGTGCCATGCCGGCTTCCTCGGTCAACTTCGAGATGTGCCGGTAGGCGGCGTTCAGGGCCTCGCCCTTGCCCTGCCGAGCCTCCGGCAGGTCGCGGCGCATCACGTGCAGTCGCGGATGGTCGATGGCGGCCAGCACCTCGGGCGTACGGTCGTCCGAGCCGTCGTCCACCACCAGCACCCGGGACAGGGTGCCGGCCGGGCCGCGCAGCTTGAGCGCCGCGCCGACGGTGTTCGCGACCACGGCCTCCTCGTTCAGGGCCGGGACGATCACCCAGAAGTGCTGAGGGCGGCCGTTGCCACCGGCCAGCGACCGGTTGACGGTCTTCGCCCGGTGCGTGCCGTGGTAGCGGAGGGCGAACCAGACCAGGACCACCGTGGTGATCGGCCAGGCGAGCAGCACCGCGTAGCCGGCGACGGCAATCTGCCAGCTCTCCGACGCGCCCATCGGAACCTCCCCGTTTCGCTCACTGTCCGTGTGATCCGTTGAGCGAAGTGGGTCGCGCTCTTGGACGTAATAGGACATTAGGTAGCTACCGAGCGTGACTCAATAGCGGCGAGCGGAACGGAGTCAGAGTCCGGCCAAACGGTCTAACCCAGACATCTCAGACCGGGTATTCGCTGGCGAAACAGGGCGCAGTGGTGGGCAATTCCGGCAAAGTGCCGTTGTGGCACGCAGAAACGACGTGACTACCCTGAGTTATGCGTACGGACGCAAAGGTTTTGTGACTTTGAGTAGTCAGCTGATTACTGAGGGCCGTCCAGGAGGCTCGGATCGCTGCGCAGCAGGGCCGCCAGGCGACGGGCCGCCTGCTCGGTCTCCTCCGGGCGCTCCACCTGCAGCGGGATCGGCTCCGGCAACGGCTCCAGGATCGGCGGCTCGGGATCGGCGGCCGGCTGTTGCTGCTGCTGGGTCTGCTGGGAGTACTCCGCGTACTCGGCGTACGGATGCGGGGCCTGCTGTGCCGCGTACGAATGCTGCTGGGGTGGGGTCTGGGGTGGGACCTGCGGGGGCGGCGTCGGCGCGAACGGGTGCGGCGTGATGTTGCCCTGCTCGGCGTAACCACCGGTCTCGTACCCGAACGGGGTCTCGTGCGCCCGCGGCTGCACGAACGGCTGCTCGGCAGTCGTCGGCTCGGCGTAGTCGAAGTCGGTGGGGCCGAACCGGTCCTGATCGTCGTGACTGGCCCGGGGCATCTCGGCTGGGGGCGGCGGTGGCGGGGCCGGCGCGGGATCCTCGGCCGGCTCCTCGACGTCTATCTCGAAGTCGACGTGCCGCGGGCCCTCGGCGGCCCGGTTCGCCACCGTGTTGTCGGCGGTCACCTGGACCACACCGTCGGCCATGGCGAAGTGGAGCAGCACCGGATCGCCGGTGCCCTCGACACCCACCGTGACGCTCATCTGGGGATTGCGGGACACCACACCGGCGATCGCCTCGACCAGCTCCGTCACCGCCGGTGGAGTGCCTCCACTCTCACCGGAGGCACGGCGCCTCAGCTCGTCCCGTCGGGCGAGCTTGTCGAGTGCGTCGTCCAATCCGCCTCGCACGTCACTGTCCTCTTTCCTGCACGGTCGCCCGGTATCCCAACTCTGCCCCTCCGCGGGCCGGTTTGGGAACCGCCCTGTTCCGCCTCCGGTGGGAAACCCTCACCGGGCGACCGGTCCAAACCCTACGACTTCATGCGGATCGCCTTGTCGAGAGCCTGGTCCAGAACGACGAGCAGAGCGTCCCGTACGGAGGAACGGAAGCGCGCATCGAAGGATATGACCGGGATGTCCTCCCGGACCGCGAGGGCCCACCGCACCTCCTCCACCGTGTAGCTCATCTGCCCGTTGAAGGTGTTGATGCCGACCACGAAGGGGAGGCCGGCACGCTCGAAGTAGTCGACCGCCGGGTAACAGTCGTCTATTCGGTTGGTATCTACCACAACCAGGGCGCCGAGGGCACCCTTGACGAGGTCGTCCCACATGAAGGCGAACCGGGTCTGGCCCGGCGTGCCGAAGATGTAGAGCTTGAGCGTCTGATCGATGGTCAGGACGCCGAAGTCCATCGCCACGGTCGTGCCGGTCTTCATGGTGGCCTGACCGGGGTTGTCGATACCGACGGACTCCGAGGTCATCTCGGCCTCGGTGGTGAGCGGCGAGATCTCGGAGATGGCGCCGACGGTGGTCGTCTTGCCGACCCCGAAGCCGCCGGCCACGATGATCTTTACCGGGACGGGTGCCTTCTTCGGCGCGGCGCCCCCGGGTATGCGGGCGGTACCGACGACGCGGTTAGCTGATGGATCGAAGTCCACGGATCACTCGCATGATGGTCTCGGGGTCTGGTGTGTCGTTTTCCAGCACGTGGACGTCGAGCTGACCGGACGCCCGCAGGTCGCCGACCAGGATTCGCGTCACGCCCAGGTGCAGGCGGAGGCGCGCGGAGATCTCGGCTACCGAGATCGGGCTCTCTTCACAGATCGCCACGATCGCCCTGGTTTCCGGAGTGAGCCGGGACGCCGGCGCACCTGGCACCAGCGTCACCTGAGTCTCCATACCGATGTCGGGGTCGCCTCCATCGGTTCGCCCGGCCGTGATGACGAACGGGCGCAGCGTGTTGGTCGAGGCGCCGACCGGCGGCTGTTCCCCGGTAGGGGTGTAGCCACCGGTCGACTGCTGAGGACCGGATTGCAGGAAGGGCCGGACTCCTGGGCGCGCCGGAGCTACCGGGTCGTCGGGGTCCGGGTACGTCATTGCTGAACGGCGTTCTTCAGCTCGGCGATCAGGCGCGGGCTCAGAGCCCCGCCCGCGCGGGTGGCGAAGAGCGTCATCTCGTACGCCAGGGTGCCGAGGTTCGCCGACCGGTCCGCGATGACACCCAGCACCGAGCCGGCGCTGATCGCGGTGACCAGCAGGTACCCGTCGGCCATATCGATGATGACCCGGTTCAGGGCACCCAGCCGGTACCAGCTGGCGGCACCGCCGGAGAGGCTGGTCAGACCGGAGACCACGGCCGCGAGACGCTCGGCGTTGGGCCGGTCCTTGATCGCTGACATGGCCATCAGCAGGCCGTCCGAGGAGACGGCGATGGCTTCGATCACTCCCGCGGTGCCGGAGGTGAACGAGTCCAGCAGCCAGTTGAAGGTTTTGGCTTCAGCGCTGAGCTGACTAGGCGCGGCGGAGTAAGGGGATGTCATCGCGGTTGTCCCTCGTGTTGTGGCTGACTTTCATTCAGCGCGAGTGCGACTCCGTACTCGAACTGATCCATCAGAGCTCGTGCGGCCTCCGGGTCCAGCGTCGTCGGGGCCGGCGGCTGGATCGGGGGGTTCATCTCCGGGCTCGGCAGGCTCGCACCCGGCACACGACGGGTCAGCGGCGCCGAACCGTTGGAGGTCGGCGGGGCCGGGGGTGCCGGCGGCGCGGCCGGGGCGACCGGCTCGTTCCACACCGGCGCCGGCATGTCGTTGAAGTTCGGCATCGGCGCGTTGGCCCAGGACGACTGGGTGAGGTCCGGGGCGGGCATCGAGGTGCTGGTGTCACCGGCGTCCCACTGGGCCTTGCTGACACCGGCTTCGAAGGCGTCGAACGCGGCCCGGGCGGCGAGCGCGTCGTCCTGCGACTGGGTGGCGGCGAGCTGGTGCGGTCCGCTCTCGGCCGGGAGCTGGCTGCCGGGAACCCGGCGGCTCAGCGGGCGGGGGGAGCCGTTGCGCTCCGGCTCCGGCTCCCGGCTGACCGGCGGCGCCGGGATCACCGGAACCGCCGGCGAGACCGGCACGACCGCCTGCGACGGGATGTTCCACGTCGGCTGGCCCGGGGGCAGCTCCGGCAGCGCGGCCGGAACCCGGCCGGCGATCGGGGTGCCCATGTCGAACTGCTGTGCCGGGTCCGGGAAGCTGCCGGCCGTCGGGAAGGACGGCTCCTGGTACGCGCGGCCCGGCGAGTACACCGGCTCGGCGTCGTAGACCGGCTGGCCCGCGTACGGGTCGGCCGGGATGTCGCTGCGGACCGGCGCCGCCGACCCGAAGGCGTTCCAGGAGTTGCCCGACTCGACGATGTGGGTGGCGCGGTTCAGCACCACCGGGTCGAACGGCTGCTGGCTGCCCGGCACCGAGCGGACGCCGGCACTGGCGATCGCGACCTCGGTGGTGTTGCCGCGCAGCGCGCCGGCGTAGGCCGGGGGCTGCTCGGGAGCCTGGATCTGCGGGGCCGCGGGCGGGGCCGGGATCGTCGGCGCGCTGTTCGCCGGGAAACCGGCCGGGGCCAGCGGGCTGAGGTTCTCGATCCGGGCCACCATGTGCGAAGGGTTCAGGTCGATCCAGGCGGTCAGACCGCCGTCGGGGGTGTCGGTCAGGGTCACCTCGATGCCGTGCCGGCGGGCGAGCCGGCCGACCACGAAGAGACCCAGAACCTCGGTGGGCGCCAGGTCGAGGCGCTCACGGCGGGTCAGTCGCGCGTTCTCCTCGGCCAGCCGCTCGGGCGCCAGGCCCAGGCCGTGGTCGATGATCGCGAGGCGGGCGCCGCCGCGCAGCTCGTCGGCGCTGACCGTGACGTTGGTGTGCGGCGGGGAGAACGTGGTGGCGTTCTCCAGCAGCTCGGCCAGGAGCAGGGTCAGGTCGGCCAGGATGGCCGGGACCACGACGATCTCCTCGGGGATGTCCACCGCGACACGGGTGTAGTCCTCGATCTCACCGAGGGCGAGACGGACGACGTCGGAGAGGGCCAGCGGGGCCATGTGCTCGTTCGCGCCGGCGCCACCGGAGAGCACGACCAGCGCGGACGCGTTCCGGCGCAGACGGCTGGACATGTGGTCCAGGCGGTACAGCTCGCGGAGCCGGTCGCTGTCGGTCTCCTTGCGCTCCAGACCGTCGATCAGCGACAACTGACGGCCGACCAGGTTCTGGGTACGCCGGCCGACGTGGCCGAACATCTGGGCGACGTTACGGCGGCCCAGCACCTGACGCTCCACCAGCCGGGCGGCGGTGGTCTGCACCCGGTCGAACGCGCGGGCCAGGTCACCGATCTCGTCCTGGGCCTCGACGTCGACCGGGTCCAGGCGGATCGGGCGGACCTGGGCCTCGGCCTCGTCGTCGGCCACACTCTCCAGCTCGGACTCCGCGGCGCGGGCGATGCGGTCGGCGGAGACGGTCAGACGCCGCAGCGGCCGGGCGACCGCGCGGGCCATGAAGATCGAGAGCGTGATGACCAGGATGAGGATCAGGATGGTGCCGCTGACCAGAAGGGCGGACTGGCGGAGCGCGCTCTCCCGGTTGAGGGCCACCGTGGTGCCCACGTCCTGCGCCACCCGCTTCTCGACGAAGCTACCGAGGACGGTCACCGACTGGAGCGCCGGGAACAGCGTCTTGATCTGCAGCGTCTGCAGCGCCTGCGTCGGGTTCTGCTCCAGGGCGGTGCTGAACTTGCTGCCGACCCGGAAGGAGAACGCCTGCTGGGTACTGATGTAGAGCTTGTACTGGGCGTCGGTGAAGTACACCCGGGACGTGGAGATCAACGACTCGATCTGGGCGAAGTCCGAGGTGAACTCACTCAGCATCTGGTTGGCCTGCACGGCGCTGCGCGGGCGGGTGACCACCGCCGCGGCGAGCCAGGCGGAGGCCTGGTTGATCAGGTCGTCGGAGCGCATGGCGCGTTCCAGCGCGTACACCTGACGGCCGACGCCGGTGGTCAGGTCGGCGCCGGTGGCCAGACCCAGACCGTCGATCAGCGGGTCGATCGCGCCGGTGAAGTCCTCGATGACGTCCTGCGGCTCGATCGCCTCGTTCAGCACGTTCTGCCGGGTGCTGTCCAGACGGGCGGCGCCGGTGATGGCGCGGCGCAGGTCGGCCGGGGCGCCGCTGTCCGAGGACAGCGCCGCGACCGTGTTGGCGGCCTGGGCGCTCTGCAGCACCAGGTCCGGGCGCTCGACCAGCCCCAGCAGGTAGCCCACCGAGAGCAGCCGCTCCTCCTGGAGCTCGATCAGCGCCGAACTGACCTGGGTGGCCCGCTGGACGGTGTCCGAGATCTCCCCGGCGGTACGGGCCGCATCGATGCGCTCGTAGATGACCGGGATGCTCAGGCCGACGACGCCGAGCAGCGGTACCAGGATCAGCAGGGCCAGTTTGCCCAGGATGCGGAACTTACCGAAGAGCACCGGAACGCTCCCGCCCGGCCGCGCCGCCGCCGTAGTTGGGGGCCTCGCCGTAACCGGGGACCTGGTCGTACGGGCTGCTCGAGCCGCCGTAGGTGCCCGGACCGGGGGTACCGGGCGGGCCGTCGTTGTGCACCGAGATGTCGCGACCGGCCGCGCCGTCGCCCGGCTGTCCGGCCGGGGCGGTGCCGCTGCGGGTCCAGAAGGCCGCGAGCAGGATCAGCAGGACGGCGACGGTGATCAGCACCCAGGACTCGATCTGGCGGTAGGACAGGTCGTCCGACCGGGTGTCGAGCAGGGCCTGGATCTCCTTGAGGAGCACGGTGGTCAGCGCGTTCAGCGCGGTGCTCAGGGTGCTCTGGGCGGTCACCAGGGTGGACACGTCGGGGGAGCCGTTGAAGTTGGCGCCACGGACGGCGGCCTCGACACCACGGCGGAACGAGTCCAGGTTGTTGAGGGTGTTGCCGGCGAGGGAGGCGCTGTCGGTCACGTCGGCGGCGGCCTGGAGGTTCTCGGTCAGCTCGGCGACGCCGCTCTGGACCTCGTCGAGCTCGACACCGAGCTGGACCTGCAGGGCCGGCTTCTGGGCGCGCGCGGCGGCCTCGTGCATGTTCGCCAGGTCGCTCATCCGGCTCACCGCGGTGACCGTCCGCGGCATGTTCACCGTGATGGTCTCCTGCAGGTACCAGATGTCTTGCTGCGGGTCCATGTTGAGCTTCGAGTTCTTGCGGACCTCGGTGTAGAGCGCCAGCGCGAGGTCACCGACCTCGACGTGGGCCTGGAAGATCTGCTGCGAGTTGCCGGTGACGGCGGGGAGGTTGGTGATCTTCTCCTTGATGCCGTTCCACCGGTTGGTGGTGCCGAGAGTCGCGCCCAGATTGCCGTCGGCCTCCTGCACGCGGGCGACCGCGGAGGTCAGCGACGCGGGCTCGGCGGTGACGCCCTGCAGCGCCTGCGACTGCGAGTCGGCGAGCGCGCTGATCAGCGGGGCCAGCGCGACGAGGTACGTCACGCCCTGCTGCTTGAGCTCCGTGTCCGCTCGGTCGGCCGAGACGTCACTCCGGACACGCAGGAACAGGGCTGCGGTCGGCAGCGCGACGAGGACCGTGAGCGCCACCGCGAGAGCGGAGCGTAAACGGGCTCGCCGGCTGTTCACCGAGACTGACATTGCTTTAGTCCTCCGCCATGCACACGCGATGGGCCATTGGGAGGCTACGGATAGTAGCCATGCGGGCGCACCGATCCGGGTCAATCTATCCGAGAAATCCTCAGAAAACCCCTTTCCAAGGGTCAGAGTTCGCTCGGCTGATCGGGGGATACGCGGCACTGCGAACCTGGCGGTACGGACCCTCCTCGCGGGGGATCCGGGCCTGAGGAATGCCAAGTGGGAGCGCCGCCGGAGATCGTATCCACACGGTCCTGGAGACGTGAATATGAGTTCTACTTCGGATTTGTTACGTCTTGGCGGCACCGCATTTACGGAAAGTGTTTGATCCATTGCAATGAGGTGAAAAGTAACCCTGTGTAATGGACCGGTTACGCAAAAACGGGCCTCTCCGTCCCGATTTCGGTAAGGAGAGACCCGAATGACTCAAATCCTGGCCAGTGCCTTGCGCAGCGGGTCGAGTCCGAGCGACCCGAGGTTCAAAGCGTCCCGATGAAAGCTCTTGAGGTCGAAATCACTTCCTTTACGAAGCTTCGCCTCGTCCCGGGCCTGAAGCCAGATTCGCTCGCCCACCTTGTAGGACGGCGCCTGCCCCGGCCAGCCCAGGTAACGTTTCCACTCGAATCGGAGCACATCCTCCTGAACCCGGGTGTGTGCCCGCAGGAACTCCCAGCCCAGCTCGGGCGTCCACCGCTCGCCGGGGTGGAAACCGAACGGATTGTCCTTCGGGATCTCCAGCTCCAGGTGCATCCCGATGTCCACGATCACCCGGGACGCCCGCAGCGCCTGGCTGTCCAGCATGCCCAGCCGGTCACCCGGGTCGGACAGGTAGCCGAGCTCCTCCATCAGCCGCTCGGCGTACAGCGCCCAGCCCTCGCCGTGCCCGGAGCACCAGCAGAGCAGCCGCTGCCAGCGGTTCAGAGTGTCCGCCCGGAGCAGCGCCTGGCTGACCTGGAGGTGGTGACCGGGAACACCCTCGTGGTAGACCGTGGTCACCTCCCGCCAGGTGGAGAACATCTTCTGCTCGGCCGGCACCGCCCACCACATCCGCCCCGGCCGGGAGAAGTCCTCGCTCGGCCCGGTGTAGTAGATGCTGCCGTCACTGGTCGGGGTGAGACAGCACTCCAGCGTCCGGGCCGGCTCCTCGATGTCGAAATGGGTGCCGTTCAGCTCGGTGATCGCCCGGTCGGACAGCTCCTGCATCCAGTCCCGGAACTTCTCCTTGCCCTTGATGTTGCGGGCCGGGTCGGCGTCCAGCAGCTTGACCGCGTCGTCCACCGAGGCGCCGGAGCCGGCGATCTCCGCGGACACCGCGCGCATCTCCCGCTCCAGGCGGTCCAGCTCGGCGAAACCCCAGTGGTACGTCTCGACCTGGTCGATTTTCGCGCCCAGGAAGTACTGGGACGACAGCGCGTACCGCTCCTCGCCGGCCGCCTCCTTCTCCCGGCCCCGCGGTGCCAGCTCCTCCCGCAGGAAGACGCCGAAAGCCGCGGTGGCCGCGGTCGCCGCCGCCGCGCCCCGCTCCAGCTCGGCGGCGAGCGGGCCGGAGGCCGGCAGTCGCCGGGCCAGACCGTGGAAGAAGTCGTCCCGGGCCGGGTCGGTCCACGTCGCGCACTGCTCGGCCACCGCGATGAGCTGGGCCCGGGCGCTGACCCGGTCGCTGCCGGCGCCCTCCAGCAGGGTGCGCCGGTACTGCTCCAGCGCGGCCGGGAAGGCGTTCAGCCGGGTGGCGATGTTGGCCACCGCCTCCTCGCCGTCGATCGGCATCACGTCGAAGACCATCCGCAGCTCGTGCAGGCCGCTGGTGATCACGTTGACGTCGGTGGCCGCGTACCCCGCGTCCTGCTGGGCCAGCTGCAGGCCGAGGCGTTCCATCATCGCGTCCTTGGCGACGTCCTCGGACTCGTGCTCCGGGTCGGTCACGTCCAGTTCGTTGATGGTCCGCCGGGTCAGCTCGGTCCGGGCCGCATAACCCTCCGGAGAGAGGTCGTCCAGTTTGTCGTCGTAGCCGGTGATGCCGACAGCGGTCGCGCCCGTTGGGTTGAGCACGGCCCACTCGTCGACGTAGCGATTCGCGATTTCGTCGATTCGTCCCACTCCGCCGACCCTACGGAACTCAGGAGTGCGACGCAGTCCACTTCAGGAGGCGCTCCGCCGTCCAGGTGTTGATCACTCGCTCGGTGGGGACACCGCACAGCGCGGCCCGCTCACAGCCGAAGTCGAGCCAGTCGAGCTGGCCGGGGGCGTGCGCGTCGGTGTCGACACTGAACAGACAGCCGGCCTCGACCGCGACCGTCAGCATCCGCTTCGGCGGGTCCAGCCGGTCCGGGCGCGAGTTGATCTCCACGGCCTTGTCGTGTTCCACGCAGGCGGCCAGCACCTTCGCCAGATCGAAGTCGCTGGGCGGCCGGGTCCGGGTCTTCGAGTGCGCGGCGTCGCCGGCCCCGGCCGCGGTCACCTTCCGGCCGGTCATGTGCCCGAGGACGTCCAGGTGCGGATTCGCGATCGCGGTCACCATCCGCCGGGTCATCCGGGCCGCGTCGTCGCGCAGTCCGCTGTGCACCGAGCCGACCACCAGGTCCAGCCGGGCCAGCAGCTCGTCCTCCTGATCGAGGCGGCCGTCCGCCAGGATGTCCACCTCGATGCCGGTCAGGATCCGGAACCCGGCCGGCAGCGCCTCGTTGAGCCGGGCCACGTGGTCGAGCTGCCGGCGCAGCCGGTCCGCGGTCAGCCCCCGGGCCACCGTCAGCTTCGGCGAGTGGTCGGTCAGCACGAACCACTCGTGTCCCAGGTCCGCCGCGGCCAGCGCCATCTCCTCGATCGGCGAGCCGCCGTCGGACCAGTCGGAGTGGACGTGACAGTCACCGCGCAGAGCGGCCCGCAGCGCGGCGGCCGCAGCCGGCAGATCGGTGCCCTCGGTGCCGGCCAGCCGCCGCAGGTAGACCGGCTCCTCCCCGGCCAGCGACTCGGTCACGCACCGGGCGGTCACCTCACCCACGCCGGCCAGTTTCGCCAGCGTGCCGGCCCCGGCCCGCTCGGCCAGCTCGTCGGCCGGAGTCTTCGCGATCGTCGCCGCGGCCGACCGGAACGCGCGCACCCGATAGGTCGCCTCGTTGGCCCGCTCCAGCAGGAAGGCGATCCGCCTCAGATCCGCCACCGGATCCCGCGATGTCATACCCCGAGCGTAGAACCTCAAAAGAATCTTGCCGGGCGGATATCCACATCGGTATCTTCCGACGGCTGTTTCCACGGGGAGGAATCATGTCCACAGCGCTGCGCGCCGCCGTCTCGGTGGCGATGCTCGTCGGATTTTATGTATTGGGCCTGCTCCAGCTGGCCGTTGTCGGTTTTCTGCTCTACGAGATCTGGACCCACCTGAGCGGCCTGGCCGCCGGGAAACTGAGCTGGGTGCTGCTCGCCGCGGTCGGTGCCGTCGTGGCCGGCCTCTGGAAGGCGATCCGCTCCCGGCCGAGCGAGCCCGAGGGCCTGCTGATCGGCCCCGAACAGGCGCCGGTCCTGTGGCAGACGGTTCGCGAGATGGCGTCCGAGGCCGGCACCCGCGCCCCGGACGAGATCCGCCTGGTGCCCGAGGTGAACGCCGCGGTCAGCGAGGACACCAGGCTGCTCGGCCTGCTCGGCGGCACCCGGCGGCTCTACCTGGGCATGCCGCTGCTGCAGACGTTCACCGTCGACCAGCTCCGCTCGGTCCTCGCGCACGAGCTCGGCCACTACTCCGGCTCGCACACCCGGCTCGCCGCGGTCGCCTACCGCGGCCGGGTCGCCATGTACGAGACGCTCAGCCGGGTCGGCAAATGGAACGTGTTCGGCTGGGTGTTCAAGGGCTACGGCCGCCTGTACCTGCTGGTCAGCAACGCGGTGACCCGGCAGCAGGAGCTCGAGGCCGACCAGGTGTCGGTGCGGGTCGCCGGCCTGGACGCGGCGGTCGGCGCGATGCGGGAGATGCCCGTCGTCGACGCCGCCTGGGACTTCTACTTCGGACGGTACGTCGCCCACGGGTGGGAGCTCGGCTTCGCACCCGACGACATCTTCGGTGGCTTCGGGCAGCTCTACGCCGCCCGTACCGAGGAACTCGCCCGTCTGCGTGACCAGGAGCCGGACACCGAGACGTCGCGCTGGGACACCCACCCGGCGCCCGGCGTGCGGATCGAGGCGATGCGGGCGCTGCCGGCCGGGCAGCACACCCCCGACCGCCGGCCCGCCGCGGTGCTGCTGCCCCAGCTCGACGGCACCGGGCTCGCCCTGCAGGCCGCGGTCTTCGCGTTCGGCGACCGGACGCTCCTGCCCTGGGCCGAGTTCACCGCCGCGTCGATCACCGCGATCCAGCAGCGCCGTGCCGACCGGATCTTCCGCTCGGCCGCCCGCCGGCTCGGTGTCCAGGAGGCCGGTCTCGCCGAGATCTTCGACATCGTCGCCACCGGCAAGCTGGGCGAACTGGCCGCCGAGTTCTTCCCGGACGCCACCCGCAAGGAGGCGGCCGTCGCGTTCGCCGACCCGATGGACGACCTGATCACCCTGGCCGCGGTGCGGTCCGGGGTGGCCACCTTCCAGCACTCCTGGTCGGCGCCGGCCCGGCTGGTGGACACCAACGGCGAACCCGCCGACTACGCCGAGATCGCCAAGTTGGCGGTCGCCCCGGAGACCGTCGAGGAGGCCCGGCAGCGGCTCGCCGCGATCGGGATCCACGTCGACGCGGCCCGGGTCGTCGAGGCCAGGGCCAACGCGAGCGGCGCCGACGTGGTCGGCGCGATGGCCAACGTCAAGGTCGACGACCAGGACGCCGACCTCATCCTGCTGAACCGCGGTTTTGTCTTCGTGCCCGCGCCCAAGGGCAGCAGCGAGGGCGAGAAGCGGCTCAAGGAGATGCTCTCCCGGAACGACCCGGCGACGCTGGCCAATCTCTACCGGTTCGTGCCGTACGAGGAGATCACCGGCGCCCGGATGCTCAAGGCGGTGCCGATCAGTTTCGAGCTGGACCTGCACGACGGGGCCACGGTCGCGGTCAAGGCCCGGTGGACCGGTGAGGAGATCGGCGACAGCCGGGACACTGTCGAAGCGGTGCTGAAGCAGATCCAAGAACGGACGGAGTAACGACAGTGCGGACGATCGACTGGGTCAACGAGGCCGTCGAGATCATCGACCAGACGGCCCTGCCGGGTGAGGAGCGGGTGCTGCGCCTGCACACGGTGGGCGAACTGATCGCGGCGATCCAGTCGCTCGCCGTCCGCGGGGCGCCCGCGCTGGGCGTGGCGGGCGCGTTCGGGGTGGCCCTGGCCGCCCGGATCCACCTGGACGACCCGGCCGCGCTCGACCTCGCCGTCCAGCGGATCGAGACGGCCCGGCCGACCGCGGTCAACCTGGCCCGCGGCGCCCGCCGGGCCGCCGCCCTGCTCCCGCACGGCCCGGAAGCGGTGCTGGCCGAGGCCTGCGCCGTCCGGGACGAGGAGATCGCCGCCTCCGAGTCGATGGCCCGGCTCGGCGCCGACCTGGTCGCCGAGCTGTGCGGGGCCCGGCCCCGGCTGCTCACCCACTGCAACACCGGCGCGCTGGCCGCGGTCACCGTCGGCACCGCCCTCGGCGTGGTCGGCGAACTGCACCGCCGCGGCCGGCTCGCCGGAGTGATCGCCAGCGAGACCCGGCCGCTGCTGCAGGGCGCCCGGCTCACCTCGTGGGAGCTGACCCGCTGGGGCATCGAGCACCGGGTCGCGGTCGACTCGGCCGGGCCGTTCCTGATGGCCCGCGGCGAGGTGGACGCGGTGATCCTCGGCGCCGACCGGATCTGCGCCAACGGCGACGTGATCAACAAGATCGGCACCTACTCGCACGCGCTCGGTGCGCGGCGGGCCGGGATCCCGTTCCTGGTGGTCGCGCCCGAGTCGACGGTCGACACGTCCACCGCCACCGGCGCCGACGTGGAGATCGAGGACCGCGGTTCGGCGGAGGTCACCGCGTGGGGCGAGGCGGTCAACCCGGCGTTCGACGTCACCCCGTACGACCTGGTCACCGCGATCGTCACGGACCGCCGGGTGATCCGGGTCGACCGGGGCGAGAAACCCTAGGCGGCGGGCTTCCAGGGCTTCATCCAGTCGGTCTCCGGCCAGCCCTCGGCGGCGGCCATCAGCGGGTACGCGGTGGCCCCGTCGACGGTCTCCCGGATCACGTCCGCGTGACCGGTGTGCCGCGCGGTCTCCTGGATCAGGTGCAGCAGCACCCAGCGCAGCGTCCAGAAGTCCTGATCCTTCGGGTTCCACGGCACCGAGTGGTCGATCGGCACCTGATGGTTCAGGTCGGCGATCCCGTGGACGGTCTTCTCGGTGGACTCGGCGACCCGGTCGTACATGGCAAGGATGTCTTCGATGGTCTCGTCCTCGGCCATCGAGAAGTTGCGCTCATAGGCCCCGTAGTCGATCGGCTGCTGCTCGCCCCGGACGGTGGCGAGCCAGCCCTCCTCGGTGGTGGCGCAGTGCTTGATCAGGCCGGCGACGCTGAGGGCGCTGGCGCTCGGGGTCGCCCGTAACTGCTCGGGGGTCAGGCCGTGGGCGGTCAGCCTCAGCACGTACCGCATCTGGGTCAGGTAGGCGAGCAGACCGTCCTGCTCGTCGGTCACCGGGCGAACCTGTCCTGGCATTTCTCGGCTCCTAACGTGGCGGGTGTCGTCACCTCACGTTAGGAGCCATTGCGGTCACTTTTCGGCCGCATGGTGACAACTTCCCGATCCCGTACCGAGGTCACCCATCCGCCGGATCGTCCGAGGGCCAGCAAAGTTGGAATCTCCGACATCTCGGATCTGCCGGTGGTGGCGGCGGGTGGCCACGCGCGTCGCGCCGTCTCGCCCGGCCGCAGGTGGGAGATCAGCGACGGAGCGTCGTCCAGCGCCCCGTCAAGCGTCTCCAACTCGCCGATCAGCCGGCGCAACTCCGTCCGGACCGCGTCCCGATTGCCGCCGCACATCGCCGCGGTCAACTCGGCCCGTGTGGCCGCCACCCGGGTGCCGTCCCGGAACGACCCGGCAGCCAGGGCCCCCGCCAGCGGATCCGTGCCGACCTGGGCCGCCAGGACCGCGGCGAACAGGTGCGGCACGTGACTGATCCGGGCCACCGCGGTGTCGTGCTCGGCCGCGGTCACCGGCACCACCCGCGCGCCCATCCCGGTGAACAGCCGGGCCAGCAGCAGCCAGTCGTCCAGCGCCGTCTCGTCCGGCTCCAGGCACAGCACCCACGCGCACCCGTCGAACAGGCCCGGGTCGGACGCCGCGAACCCGGACGTCTCCCGGCCGGCCATCGGATGCCCGCCGACGAACCGGCGGCCCGTCAGCAGCTCGCGGACCGGGCCCTTCACCGACGTCACATCGGTCACCAGGCCGTCGTAGCCGTTCAGGCCGGCGATCACCCGCGGCAACACCGGCAGCGGTACGGCCAGCACGGTCACCTGGCTACCCGCGACCGCTTCCGGCACCGAGCCGGCAATCCGGAACCCGGCGGCCCGCGCCTGCTCCCGGGTGCCCGGATCGGCGTCGAATCCGGCCACCTCGTGCCCGGCGGCGGCGAGTGCCCGCAGCAGCGAGCCACCGATCAGTCCCAGTCCGACAACCGCGATACGCACCCGTAGAGACTAGGTCCTGTGTGGCAGACCCCGTGGGGCTACGGCGTGGTCCAGGCGACGCCTGACGGCATCCGGACAACGGCCACATACAACACCGGTATGCGACCGTTGTCCGGCTGCCGCCAGCCATCACCTGGACTTCGCCTCGCTCCCGCGGGGTCTGCCACACAGGCCCTACGCCTTGCAGTCGGTCTTCTTCTTCCACGACGCGACCTCGGCGACCGGGCTCTTCTGGCCACCCTTGCGCCACGACGCGAGATAGCTGTACGGCCAGACCACGCCGCGCCGCACCTCCCAGTCACCGGTCTTCGCGCACGCCGGGGAGATGCCGTAGTGCACGTGGCACACGTTGTTCGCGTTGCCGGTCTTGCCGGTGATCCCCAGCTGCTGCCCGGACTCGACCCGGGTGCCGGCCTTGATCCCGGACTGGACCCTGCTCAGGTGCGAGCCGTAGTAGCGCACCCCGTCGTCACCGAGCAGCGACACCGACAGCCCGCCGTTGAGCGGGCCGTCCGGGCGGCCCTTCACATACTCGTCCTTCAGGCTCACCTCCAGCACCACGCCGCTGGTGGTGGCCAGGAACGGCTTGCCGCAGTCGACGAAGAGGTCGGTCGCCTTGTACTTCGAGTGAGTCTCGTGCCAGTCCACGTTCGAGGCCTTCACCGGGAACGTGTACTTCACGGTCTTCTTCTCGGCCTGCTTGGACGGCGTTTCCGAGGGCTTTTCCGACGGCGTCGCGGACGGGGCCGGGATCTCTGCCGCGGGTGCCGTTGCGGAAGGAACCGCGGACGGCTCCACGAACTGGGGTGTGCTGGCCGGCGAGGCCGACCCGCCGGTGGTGGACCCGCAGCCGGCCAGACAGACCGCGGCGAGTGTCAGACCGGAGAGGGCGCGGAGTATCGGCATCGCGCCATCCTGGCAGAAGACCGGAAATGGCGCAGAGCGGTGAGAGCTAGGCTGTGGGCAGGTGTGACGGAGGGAACCGAGGATGACAGACCGGCAAGTCTCCTGGCCGATGGCCGAGCCGTCGCCACCGGGCTACCTTCCGCCGCGAGGGCTGCCGCACTCGCCGATGATGTTCTCCGGGCTGCCGCCCCGCCCGGTCTACCGGGAGCCGCACCCGATCACGGCCGGTCCGGTGCTGGCCGGGATGGCCGCCACCGCCGCCTGGTTCGTGCTCTTCGGCAGCCTCGGTGGCGACCTGGGTTCGTACGCCTGGTGGACGATCGGGGCGGCGCTCGTCGCCTGGGCCGTCTCCGCCCTGTTGGCGCTGCTCGGCGACCGTGGCGTGGCCGTCGGGGTGGCGGTGGCGAGTGGGCTCGGCCTGTCGCTGGCGATGGCGTTCGTGGCTTACCGCTGGACCACGACGCTGGACTGGCCCCTGTGGTGAGCCGCCGTCGGCGACGGGTCTATTCTCGGGCGTGAAAACAGTGCGGGCGTGGGCCGGGGAGTGATCCCCGGCCCACGCCTTTTTCTGATCTGAATCTGGACGGCGGCCATCGCGTCGTCTTCTAGATCTGGGCGGCCGCTATCGCGTCGTCGACTTCCGGGAAGATGGCGAAGTACCGGCCCAGGCCGACGTTCTCCATCAGCTGGGTGAGGAACAGGTTGGCGCCGGCGAAACTCAGCCAGCCGCCGCGTGCCGAGATCACCTCTTTGCTGGTGATGAAGGCGCTGAGACCGACCGAGTCGCAGAACTTCAGGCCGGACAGGTCGACCACGATTCTGGGCACCGGACGCTCCAGCAGTTCGGTGAGCGCGGCCTGCAACTGGGCCGCGGTGTCCGCGTCCAGCTCACCCCGGAGGTGGAGCACCGCCACGTCGGCACGATGGTCGGTGACTGCTGCTTGCATGATGATCGGCTTCCCTACCCCCGTACTGGCTGGATATTCAGCCTAGATCGCAATCATCACGACACATCGGACACCGCGTGCGTCAGAAAACGGGCCGGACCCTGGGGTCCGACCCGTTTCGGAGGCTGGCTGTAACCGGTCAAGCATGTGCGGACGCAGCCAGTGGGGGGCTCCTGGCGCTGCTATTGCAGCTCGCGCCACCGCCAGCGTGGTCCACGCCACGCGTCGGCCAGGATCATTGCTGATGCCTTGCCGGGACACTGCTGCACCTTCGACTTGCCCTCGGGGCCGCCCATCTGGGCCTCGACCTCCCAGAGCGCGCCGTCGGTGCGGACGTAGACGTCCCGGCGCTGGAGCCGGACGTCGCCATTCCACCAGTGATGCTCAACTCTCACATGACAAATCTAGGACAGACATCGACGAACCTGCGTAGGGCGATTCTGTGAAACTTACTCGCCGCCCGGTCGGAACCACATTGTCTGATCCGGTAGTTTTGGTCTGCGTGACTTGCGCAACACCCTATGTATTTGGGCGGTTCGCACCTGACTACAGGGCGTGTTTCCGGGCTCTGACGTGCGACGAAACACCACCGTTACACGTAATGCATCTGATCATGGAGAACACCCGAACGGACTAGCCGTCCTGTGGATGGTCGGCTGACCCTGTCGTTGGCGACGGAGCGTAACAGGGATTTAATCCGGCGCGGGTACCCGAACACCGCACAAAAGCAGAGAGCCCGGTCACATGGACCGGGCTCTCCCCTGGCGGTGGCGGAGGGATTTGAACCCTCGGAGGGCGTAAACCCTCACACGCTTTCGAGGCGTGCTCCTTAGGCCGCTCGGACACGCCACCGGTACGTACGTTACCGGACGCCTCGCCGCGCGCCGCTGCCGGGTCACCCATGACCGACCGTGAGCCCGCTGACCTGGCAAGATCGACGACCTAGCCACTGAAAGCGGAGGATTGAGATGAGCGTGCACATCGGCGGCAAGCCGGGCGACATCGCCGAGCGGGTGCTGCTGCCCGGCGACCCGATGCGTGCCAAGTGGATCGCCGAGACGTTCCTGGAGGACGCGGTCTGTTACACCGAGGTCCGCGGGATGCTGGGCTTCACCGGCACCTGGAAGGGCGAGCGAGTCTCGGTGCAGGGCTCCGGCATGGGCATGCCGTCGGCGTCCATCTACACCCACGAACTGATCAACGAGTACAACGTGAAGTCCGTGATCCGGATCGGATCGTGCGGCGCCCTCGCGATGGACCTGAACCTCGGTGACGTGATCGCCGCGATCGGCTCGGCCACCGACTCCAACATGAACCGGACCCGCTTCGACGGCCTGGTCGACTACGCGCCGGTGGCCGATTTCGGTCTGCTGCGGAAGGCTGTCGAGGTCGCCGAGGCGCAGGGCACCCCGATCCGGGTCGGCCCGATCCTGGCCGCCGACGCGTTCTACACCGACCGCCCCGACCTCTACGACTCGCTCGCCGACTACGGGGTGCTCGCGGTCGAGATGGAGTCCGCCGCGATCTACACGATCGCCGCCCGCTACGGCGCCAAGGCGCTGACCATCCTGACGGTCAGCGACCACATCAAGCGCGGCGAGGCGATGGACTCGGCGCAGCGGGAGAAGGGCTTCACCAACATGGTCAAGATCGGTCTGGACACCGCGATCGCCTAAGACCAAACTTTGCCGCTACGAATAGGTGGCTCTTCGCCGGGCTACCCCTCCCGTGGCGACACGCGAGGCAGGCGGCGGCTCACCGCCACCCCGCGACCGCCGGGCGGATGCGGTGCCCGGGGCAACGGATGCGGTGCCCGAGGCTGCGGATGCGGTGCCCGAGGCGGTCCGGGCCGGGCCACGCGAACTCGTTCGCGGGCGGCCCGCTCGGACCCGCCGCGGATCTCCGCACGCCGGCCCACGCCGCGGGCGGCCCGCTCGGACCCGCCGCGGATCTCGGTGCGCCGGCCCACGCCGCGGGCGGCTCACGATCGCGGGTGGGCCTTGTTCGTTCCGGCTATCGGAAGAAGTCCCGGAGGAGGGCGGCACACTCGGGTTCCAGGACCCCGCCGTACACCTCCGGCCGGTGGTTGATCCTCGGGTCCCGGACGACGTCCCACAGTGAGCCGACCGCACCCGTCTTGGGCTCCCAGGCGCCGAAGACCACGGTCGAGATCCGGGCCAGGACCAGCGCCCCGGCACACATCGTGCACGGCTCCAGGGTGACCACCAGGGTGCAGCCCTCCAGCCGCCACTCGCCCACCCGGGCGGCGGCCCGCCGGATCGCCAGGATCTCGGCGTGCCCGGTGGGATCGCCGGTGAGTTCCCGCTCGTTACCGGCGGCGGCCAGCTCGGCCCCGTCCGGCCCGAGGACGACCGCCCCGACCGGGACGTCCTCGGGCGAACTGGACGCGACGGCGAGCGCCCGCCGCATCCACTCCTCGTGCTGCCGGCGCCGGATCACGCCTCGCGCAGCTCCTCCATCTCGTCACCGCAGCCGATCTTCTGGCAGATCTCGGCGGTGACGTCGGCCGGCAGCTTTCCCTCCATGGCGCAGAGGGCGAGCAGCCGTTTGGCACTGATCCCCAGATCCCCGAGCAGATCGGCGTCCCCGATCGGGTCGGCGTCCGGCTCGGGCGGGGTGTCGTCCTCGTCACCGTCCGGTTCGGCCAGTTCGTCGTCCAGCTCCAGGGCCGGGGTCTCCACCTCGCCGAGCAGCACCGATCCGATCCGCGACTCCTCGGCGAACGCCGAATCCGACGCGAAGACCCGCAGATCCTCGCCCTCGTCCAGCCGCAGGACCGCCAGGTACTCGTCGTCGCTCTCCACGAAGAGCAGCGCCAACTCGGCGTCCGGCTCGGCGTCCCTCAGCGAGTCCACCACCTCGTCGATGTCGGCCAAGCCGGAGAGATCCAGCTCCGACGCCGACCAGCCGTTCTTGCCCCGGGCCACGGCGGCAGCGAAAATCGACACGATTCCCCCAACACGTTCCTAAACACTCAGCGCCTGACGGTAGCCGGTGCGACGGCGGACGCATCACACCACGCCCTGAATCAGTCGGCGCGGCGGCGTGCGGCGATCAGCTCGCGGAGCCGGAGCCCTCGTAACCGGGGCGACGGCATCGGTTCACGTGTCGATTTCATCTGCGCGAGGGCCGCCAGCAGTTGCAGGCGGCGACGGCTGCGATCGGGGTCCAGCCGGGTTGGCGAGGGGGCCATGACGCCGAGAGTGCGACAGCGCGCGACGTTCGTCAAGAGTCGATGGCCATATCGGCATACCCACTGCTCAGGGCTACGGTAGGCGTACGACGAGTGGCTGATGATCTTTTCTTTGATCTCTGCTTCGCCCGGCCTTGTCTTCGGCGGCCTCGGCGGCTTTGTCTCCGAAGAAAGGCTTTGTCTTCGGAGAAACCAGTGAGGGGCAGGACCGTTGAGTCCTGCCCCTCATCTTGGGTGCGGAGGATACGAGATTCGAACTCGTGAGGGGTTTCCCCCAACACGCTTTCCAAGCGTGCGCCCTAGGCCACTAGGCGAATCCTCCGTGAGCCAGAATACAGACGCTCTGACGCGGCTCGCTCGCGGGGAGGGGGTCCGCATGCGGTCGCATGTCATTAGGTAGTCTCTCAGGTAGCCCCTCGTGCGGCGTCATCCTGTGAACCTCCCCAGGGCCGGAAGGCAGCAAGGATAAGCGGGCTCTGGCGGGTGCACGAGGGGTCCTTGGTTTCTCCTCCGGACTCGCACTGTCGGGGCACGTCGTTTGTTCTTGTCAGACCCTCGACGGAGAATGGCGCGGTCGTTCAGGAGGTGGCAGGAGTGGCTCTCGCCCTCTATCGCAAGTACCGGCCGCGCACCTTCGCCGAGGTCATCGGCCAGGAGCACGTGACCGATCCGCTGTCGCAGGCGCTGCGCAGCGGGCGGCTCAACCATGCGTACCTCTTCTCCGGCCCACGTGGCTGCGGCAAGACCTCCAGCGCCCGCATCCTGGCCCGATCGCTCAACTGTGAGCAAGGCCCCACCCCCGATCCGTGCGGTGAGTGCCTGTCCTGCACGTCGCTGGCCAACGACGGCGCCGGCTCGATCGACGTCATCGAGATCGACGCGGCCAGCCACGGTGGTGTCGACGACGCCCGTGAGCTGCGCGAGAAGGCGTTCTTCGCACCCGCCAACAGCCGTTACAAGATCTACGTCATCGACGAGGCGCACATGGTCTCGTCGGCCGGCTTCAACGCGCTGCTCAAGCTCGTCGAGGAGCCGCCGGACTATGTGAAGTTCATCTTCGCCACCACCGAGCCGGACAAGGTGCTCGGCACCATCCGCTCCCGCACCCACCACTACCCGTTCCGGCTGATCCCGCCCGCCGTCCTTCGGCCGTACCTGCAGAAGCTCACCGAGGCCGAGGGTGTCGCCGTCGAGCCGTCGGTGTTCCCGCTGATCGTGCGGGCCGGTGGCGGCAGCGCCCGGGACAGCCTGTCGATCCTGGACCAGCTGATCGCCGGCTCCGGCCCCGGCGGCGTCGACTACGCGGGCGCGGTCGCCCTGCTCGGCGTCACCGACTCGGCCCTGATCGACGAGATGTGCGACGCGATCGCCACCGGCCAGGGCGCCGCCGCCTACGCCACCATCGACCGGGTCGCCGACGCCGGCCACGAGCCCCGCCGCTTCGCCTCCGACCTGCTGGAGCGTTTCCGCGACCTGATCGTGCTGCAGCAGGTCCCGGACGCCGTGGCGAAAGGCCTGATCGACGGCCCCGCCGACCAGCTGGAGGCGATGTCCCGGCAGGCCGCGGCGTTGGGCGCCGCCACCCTGTCCCGCTGCGCCGACATCCTGCACAACGGCCTGATCGAGATGCGCGGCACCACCGCCCCGCGCCTGCTGCTGGAGCTGGTCACCGCCCGCATGCTGCTGCCCGGGGCGGACGCTTCGACGTCGGCTCTGTTGCAGCGGTTGGAGCGCTTGGAGCAGGGCTTTGTTGTACGAGGGGAGCGCCCCGCTTCCGGCAACCCGCCGGTCGACGGTGCCCAGCCCTCTGCCGGCGACCCGGCCGGCAGCTCTTACGGCCCGGCCGGTTCACCCAGCGACGACGGCGCTGCCCACGGCGCGGGCGGCATGTCCGGCGGCGGCGCTCCCGGCGGTGGTGGGAAGGCTGCCGCGATGGCCGCTGCCCGCGCCGCATCCAACCGCCAGTCTGGAGCCTCCGTTCGCCCGGTCTCCCCGGCGCCCGCCGCCCCGGTCTCACCCGCCCCGGTTTCCTCCGCACCCGCCGCCTCGGCTCCCACCGCCGTGGCCTCCGGTCCCGCGGATTCCGGTCCGGCTGAGGCCGAGCCGGATTGGAACCAGGTCGCGGCCGGCCAAACCGCCGTGGGTCAGCCTTCCGCCGGTCAGCAATCGCAGGCCGACTCCGGGCAGCATTCGGGTCCGGCTGACCCCGGGTACTACGACGACGAACCGCCGCCGTGGGACGAGGAGCCGCCGGAGCCGGACGAGCCCGTTCGCCGGGCTCCTGCCGGTGCGCGCCCGCCGGCCCGATCCGATTCGGTCGAGCCCGGATCGTCCTCGGACCAGGACATCGCCGGACCGGCCGTTTCCGGTGGTTCTGCCGGTTCCGGCGGTTCGGGTGACTCCGATAACGCCGCGGCGGGACATGCTTCCGGGGGGCCGGGCCAGAGCGCGGACGACATCCCCGTGGGACATGCTTCCGGGGGGCCGGGTCAGGTCGTGGACGACGCTCCCGTGCTTCGGAGTGATGGCAGGCTGGAGCGGGTTCGGGCGGCCTGGCAGGCACTCGGGCAGCACCAGTCCAAGGTCAAGGCGATGCAGGACTACGGCATCGGCGTTCGCGAGGTCGACGGCGACATGATCGTGTTCGCCGCCCCGACCCAGGCGCTGATGGACCGCTTCCTGAACTGGAAGGACGCCATAGCCGCCGAGTTCCGCAAGTCCCCCGGCGGCGACTGGCGAATCCGATGCGAGGTCGGCAGCACCGGTGCCCCCGGCGGTTCTGGTGGTTCCGGCGGTCCCAACGACCGCCGTGACCAGTCGGTGGCCCATCCGGCAAACGCCGCGGGTCCGGGCCGGACGGCTTCGGCTTCCGGCGCGCCCGAACGGAACACCGGCCGCACGGAGTCTCGCCCGTCCCGCCCTCAGCGGGCCCCGTCAGCTGACGCCGACGACGAGTGGCCGGCCCGCCCCACGCCTCCGACAGACAACAGCACCCCCTCAACCGCAGGCGTCGGCGGCCTTAGGCCCACCGACGGTTCCGGCCAGGCGAACCACGACCGGGCCGACAGTTCCGGCCAGGCGAACCACGACCGGGCCGACAGTTCCGGCCAGGCGAACCACGGCCGAGTCGACGGTTCCGGCCGAGCGGATTCCGCGCGGACCGACGGTGCCGGGCAGATCAGGTCCGGCCAGGCTGATGGTTCCGGGCGGGATGGATCCGCGCAGGCCGACGGCTTCGGGCAGACCAGGTCTTCCCGGGGTGACGGGTCTGGGCATGCGGGATCTTCCCGGGGTGACAGGCCCGGACATGCGGAATCGTCTCGGGACGACTCCGGCTGGCCTGAACCGGCCCGGCCCGGGGTAACCGGATCGGGTTCTGACGACGGATGGCCGGAACCGGTCAAGCCCGGCAGCGGCATGGCCTCGGCGGGTTCGTCCGCGTCCGATGCCGATGCGGCGTGGCCGGAACCTGCCCGTCCCGGAAGTGGGACGGCCCCTGGTCAGGCACCCGGGACCGGTGGGAACAGCGGGTCGACAGGCTTGTCGCAAGGGGCCGCCGGGCCGGGTGCCACTGGCGCTGTCCACGGTGGGTCGGGAGGTGCCTCCGCCGGGTCCGGATTCGATGACGTCGATGCGGGCGCGGCCGGTGATGGATTCGGTGCCGGCGCTGCGGGTTCCGCTGCCATTGGCACCGGATCCGGTTTCGGTGACGGAGGCCCGGTCGCGGCATCCGGCGATGCTGGCTGGCCGACTGCCGCCAGTGCCGGTTCGCACTCCGGGCACGCCATTGCCGGTGACGGTGGAAGCAGCAGCAGTGGCGGTGCCGGACAGCACGGTGACCTGGGCGCCGGTGTCGCCGGTTACGGTGCCGGCATCGGCGGTGGGGTGGGCCCTGTCGGTGGTGGGTCGGCGTTTGGTGGGGCCGCGGTTTCGGCTGCTCCGGCGAGCGGGGGAAAGGCCGCTCCGGCGAGCGGGGAGAGAGCTGCTCCGGCGAGTGGGGAGCGGGCTGCTCCGGCTAGTGGGGAGAAGGCTGCTCCGGCGAGTGGAGGGAAGGCTGCCCCGGCTCGGTCTGCCGCGATGGAAGCTGCTCGGGCCGCGGCTCGGCTGGGGCTGGGGGCTGCCAGCCGTACTGCCGAAAGGGAAGGGGCTGCTGCCGCGGCTGCGGCGGCCACCTCGGGTAACGCTCGTGCCGGCGCTCCGGGGAAAGCCTCGGGTGGGGCTGTCGCTCAGGCTCGGGCTGCGGCGGCCGGTGGTGGATCGGCGAGTTCGACGTGGGCCGACGGGTCGCCGATCGGGGAGGCCCCTTACGACCCGGAGTATGACGGGCCGCCGTCCGGTGGGGCCGCTCTCGAAGGCTTCGACCCGGGTGACGAACCGTTGGACGAGGTCCTGGACGAGAAGACCGCTCGGGCCAGCAGCGAGGAACAGGCCATGCAACTGCTCCGCGAGGCGTTCGGCGCGGAGAAGATCGCCGAGATCTGACCGCACAAGCGCGGCGAGGGCTGATCGGGAGCCTCACGCGCCGTCGGCCGACCGCGGGCATGTGGGTGAGTCCGCCAGGCGGGCCGCGCGGCGGAAGACGGGTGGGGCGGGCCGGAAGCCGGGCGTACCCGGGCGGATGTGTGGATCGTGGTGGTGGGTGGGTGTCCGGTGGCGTCTCGGCGGGCATGAGGTGGGGGACGGTTACGCTGGCGGCGGTAATTTTCGCCCGCTGTGCCGTGCCGAAGTATCGATGGTGGACAGCGAGACCGATTAGTTGAGGAGCGGTGCCATGCGCCCCGGTGGACAGCCGAACATGCAGCAGATCATGAAGCAGGCGCAGAAGATGCAGCAGCAGGTCGCGCAGGCGCAGGCCGAGCTGGCTGAGGCCGAGCTGACCGGGACGGCCGGTGGCGGGCTGGTGACGGCGGTGATCACCGGGCTGGGTGAGTTCAAGTCGGTGAAGATCGACCCGAAGGTGGTCGACGCGGACGACATCGAGACGCTGGAGGACCTGGTGCTCGCGGCGATCCACAACGCGGCGGAGGCGCAGCGGGAGCTGGCCGAGCAGAAGATGGGCCCGGCGACCGGCGGCTTCAACCTGCCGGGGTTCTGATCCCGTGTACGAGGGTGCCATCCAGGATTTGATCGATGAGCTGGGCCGTCTTCCGGGCGTGGGCCCGAAGTCGGCCCAGCGCATCGCGTTTCACGTGCTGTCGGCGGACCCGGCGGACGTGAACCGGCTGGCGGGGGCGCTGCGCAAGGTCAAGGACCTGGTGCGGTTCTGTCAGACGTGTTTCAACGTGGCCGAGTCGGATCAGTGCCGGGTCTGCCGGGACACCCGCCGCACCAACGAGGTGTTGTGTGTGGTGGAGGAGCCGAAGGACATCGTGGCGATCGAGCGCACCGGCGAGTTCCGGGGGCGCTATCACGTGCTCGGCGGCGCGATCAATCCGTTGGAGGGCATCGGCCCGGACAACTTGAAGATTCGTGAGTTGTTGCACCGGGTGGGAACGGGTGAGGTCAAGGAGCTGATCCTGGCGACCGATCCGAACACCGAGGGTGAGGCGACCGCTACCTATCTAGCCTTGTTGATCAAGCCGATGGGGCTGACGGTGACCCGTCTGGCCAGTGGCCTGCCGGTGGGCGGCGATCTGGAGTACGCGGACGAGATCACTCTGGGTCGCGCTTTCGAAGGAAGACGGGCGGTCTGAACCAAAAGCCTGGGGTGGTTGCGCTGCGAAGCAACCTCGTAACAACACGATTGGATTTCAACGGCTGCCCGGAAAGTTCTACGGCCGTTAATGTCCGTCGCATCGGTGGCACACTCCACCGCGTTGACCACCCCACAAGGCAGAGGTGAAGCATGCGTCCATCGAGGCGGAGAGCCGCGATCGCGGTTACCGCGGTCGCGGTCCTGGCAGCCGCCGGCTGTGCCGAGAGCAGCCGGGACGGTTCCGGTGACAAGGCCGTCAAGGACACCCTGGTGTTCGGTGTCGCCGGTGACCCGAAGGTGCTCGACCCGAGCTTCGCCAGTGACGGCGAGTCGCTGCGGGTCGCGCGGCAGATCTTCGAGACCCTGGTGCGCCCGGAGGAGGGTGGCACCAAGGCGTCGCCCGGTCTGGCCGAGAGCTGGACTCCGGACGCGGCCGGTACTACCTGGACGTTCAAGCTGAAGACGGGGGTGAAGTTCCACGACGGCACCGACTTCAACGCCGAGGCCGTCTGCGAGAACTTCAACCGCTGGTACAACGCCAAGGGCCTGATGCAGAGCCCGGACGTCACGCCGTACTGGCAGGACGTCATGGGTGGTTTCGCGAAGAACGAGAGCGCGGAGCTGCCGGAGAGCCTGTTCAAGTCCTGCACCGCGAAGGACGCCGCCACTGTCGATCTGGCGTTCACCCGGGTCTCCAGCAAGATCCCGTCGGCGCTGATGCTGCCGTCGTTCGCGATCCACAGCCCGGCTGCCCTCAAGCAGTACGACGCGTCGAACGTGACCGGTTCCGCGGACGACATCAAGTACCCGGAGTACGCGACGGCGCACCCGGTCGGCACCGGCCCGTTCAAGTTCAAGGCCTGGGACCTGCCGAACAAGTCGCTGACGCTGGAGCGCAACGACGACTACTACGCCGACAAGGCCAAGCTGAAGACGGTCATCTTCCGGACGATCTCCGACGAGAACGCCCGTAAGCAGGCGCTGCGCTCCGGCGACATCCAGGGTTACGACCTGGTCGGCCCGGCCGACGTAGAGCCGCTGAAGGGTGAGGGCTTCAACGTCCTGACCCGTCCGGCGTTCAACATCCTCTACCTGGCGATCAACCAGAAGGGCAACCCGGCGCTGGCCAAGCCCGAGGTGCGTCAGGCGATCAACATGGCGATCAACAAGGACGCCCTGGTCAGCTCGAAGCTGCCGCCGGGCGCCAAGGCCGCGATCGAGTTCCTGCCGGACACCGTCGAGGGTTACAACCCGGACGTCAAGAAGTACACGTACAACGTCGAGGAAGCCAAGAAGCTGCTGGCCTCGGCCGGCGCCAGCAACCTGAAGTTGCGCTTCCACTACCCGACCGAGGTCACCCGGCCGTACATGCCGAACCCGAAGGACCTGTTCGAGCTGATCTCGGCCGACCTGAAGGCGGTGGGCATCGAGATCGAGGCCATTCCGCTGAAGTGGAGCCCGGACTACCTGAACGCCACCACCTCGGGTAGCGCGCACGACCTGCACTTCCTCGGCTGGACCGGTGACTACGGCGACGCGTACAACTTCATCGGCACCATGTTCGACCGCCAGAAGGACGAGTGGGGCTTCAACAACCCGGAGCTGTTCGCCCAGTTCAAGGACGCCGACAGCACCGCCGACCAGGCGGCCCGGGTGGAGAAGTACAAGGCTCTGAACGCCACCATCGCGGAGTTCGCTCCGGGTGTGCCGATCTCGCACTCGCCGCCGGCGATCGTGTTCGGCAAGGGCCTGACCGGCATCACGCCGAGCCCGCTGACTGACGAGAGGTTCGTCGGGGCCACCTTCCAGTAGCCGCAATCCGGCACCTCTCTCCTATTGCTTCACCAGCGGGCGGGCGTCTTATCCTGACGCCCGCCCGCTGTCGACCTCTCACCTCACGAGGCGGCCTTGATTCGGTTCATCGTGCGACGACTGCTGCAGCTGATCCCGACGCTGTTCGGTCTGTCGATCCTTCTTTTCATCTGGTTGCGCCGCCTGCCCGGCGGCCCTGAGACCGCGATCCTCGGCGAGCGCGGTACCGCGGAGATGCGTGCACAGATCCGGGCGAACCTGGGCCTGGACGAGCCGATCCTGGTGCAGTACGGCCGGTTCATGCAGCGCATGCTCAAGCTCGACCTGGGCACCTCGATCTCGACGAAGCGCGAGGTCACGACGGAGTTCCTGGAGCGTTTCCCGGGCACCGTCGAACTCACCGTCACCGCGATGATCATCGCGATCGGTGTCGGCATCCCGCTGGGTTATCTGGCGGCCCGCAAGCGCGGCAGTCTGCTGGACAGCCTGTCGGTGGGTGGCTCGCTGATCGGCATCTGTGTGCCGGTGTTCTTCCTGGCGTACGTGCTGAAGGCGGTCTTCTCGGAGAACCTGCACCTGTTCCCGTCGAGTGGACGGCAGGATCCGACGATCGGCGCCACCCGGATCACGAACTTCTTCGTGCTGGACGGGCTGATGACCCGGGAGTGGGATGCCGCGCTCGATGCGCTCTGGCACCTGATCCTGCCGGGTATCGCGCTGGCCAGCATCCCGCTGGCGATCATCGTCCGGATCACCCGGGCCAGCGTGCTGGAGGTGCTCAGCGAGGACTACGTGCGGACCGCCCAGTCGAAGGGCCTGACCGAGCGGACGATCCGTAGCCGGCACATCCTGCGGAACGCGATGCTGCCGATCGTCACGGTGATCGGCCTGCTCACCGGTGGTCTGCTCTCGGGGGCGGTGCTGACCGAGACGGTGTTCGCGTTCAGCGGCATCGGGGCGTTCCTCTACGAAGCAATCAGTAATCGGGACTATCCGGTTCTGATGGGCTTCATCATGATCATTGCGATCTTCTACGTCCTGGTGAATCTGCTGGTCGACTTCTCGTACAGCTTGATCGACCCGAGAGTGAGGGTCCGATGAGCACGAAGACCGACAAGATCGACCGCTTGAGCGAGCTCTCCGCGGCGAAAGAGGACGAGCACGGCGTCAGCCTGTGGACCGAGGCGCTCCGGCGGGTGCGCCGGACCCCGAGCGCCCTCGTCGGCGTCGGGATCCTGGTGATCTTCGTCCTGGTGGCGATCGTCGGGCCGTGGCTGGTCCCGTACTCGCCGTCCGAGTTGATGGGCATCAACGAGGTCCGCCCCGGCGTGATCCCGGGCCCGTCGGCCGAACACTGGCTCGGCTACGACCACAACGGCCGGGACCAGTTCAGCCGCCTGATCGTCGGCGCCCGTCAGACCCTGCTGGTCGGCATCGTCTCCACGCTGATCGGTCTCACCCTCGGCGCGCTGGTCGGTGGCATCGCCGGTGCCGCCGCCGGTCTCGGCGGGCGGATCGGCCGGGCCGTCGACTCGGTGCTGATGCGCATCGTCGACATGCTGCTGGCCCTGCCCAGCCTGCTGCTGGCGGTCAGCATCGCGGCTCTGCTCGGCGCGAGCCTGACCACCGTGATGATCGCGGTCGGCGTGGTCTCGGTGCCGGTCTTCGCGCGGCTGCTGCGCGGCGCCATGGTGGTGCAGGCCGGCAGCGACTACGTGCTGGCCTCGACCTCGCTGGGGGTCAAGCGTACGAAGATCGCGGTCTCGCACATTCTGCCGAACTCGTTGGCCCCGGTGATCGTGCAGGCGACCCTGACGCTGGCCACCGCGATCATCGAGGCGGCGGCCCTGTCGTTCCTCGGCCTGGGCAACCCGGACTCGGCGACCCCGGAGTGGGGTCTGATGCTCGCCGACGCGCAGCAGTACCTGGACGTCCGGCCCGGCCTGGCGATCTTCCCGGCACTGGGCATCATCATCACCGCGCTCGGTTTCACCCTGCTCGGTGAGGCGATGCGTGAGGCCCTCGACCCGAAACTGCGGAAGTGAGGCCGCGATGCCACTGCTAGACGTCAAGGATCTGTCCGTCACCTTCTCCCGGCGCGGTCAGCGCACCGTGCGGGCGGTCGACGGGGTGTCGTTCGCGGTCGAGGCCGGTGAGGTCGTCGGCCTGGTCGGCGAGTCCGGCTGCGGCAAGAGCGTCACGTCGCTGGCCCTGATGGGGCTGCTGCCGAAGCAGAAGGGCGTGACCATCGGCGGTTCGGCGATGTTCGGCGACACCGACCTGCTCCAGACCGACGAGCGGTCGATGCGGGACATCCGCGGCCGGGACGTCGCGATGATCTTCCAGGATCCGCTGTCCTCGCTGAACCCGGTCGTCCCGATCGGTATCCAGGTGACCGAGGTGCTCACCCGGCACCGCGGGCTGACCGGGGAGGCGGCCCGCAAGGAGGCCGTCGAGCTGCTGAACCGGGTCGGTATCCCGGACCCGTCGCGGCGGCTCAAGGAGTACCCGCACCAGCTCTCCGGCGGTATGCGGCAGCGGGCGCTGATCGCGATGGCGGTCGCCTGTGCCCCGAAGCTGCTGATCGCCGACGAGCCGACCACCGCGCTGGACGTGACGATCCAGGCGCAGATCCTGGAGTTGCTGCGTGAGCTGGTCCGCGAGTCGGGGACCGCGCTCATCATGATCACGCACGACCTGGGTGTGGTCGCCGGCATGTGCGACAAGGTCAACGTGCTGTACGCCGGCCGGGTCATCGAGTCGGCCCGCCGCAAGCCGCTGTTCGCCGACCCCCGGCACCCGTACACCAACGGGCTGCTCGGTTCGGTGCCCCGTCTGGACTCCGGCAAGGGCGAGCGGCTGCACGCGATCCGTGGTTCGGTGCGGGACGTCCTGCCCTGGCCGGACGGGTGCGCCTTCGCCCCGCGGTGCGACCAGCGGGTCGAGGCCTGTGTCGGGGAGCCCCCGGCGCTGGTCGAGGACATCCACCGGCACGCCTACCGCTGTGTCAATCCCGAGTCGCGGACCGCGGAGGTGCCGTCGTGACCGAAACGCTGGTCGAGGTCGACGACCTCAAAGTGCATTTCCCGATCAAGCGTGGTGTGTTCCTGGACCGGGTGGTCGGGCACGTCAAGGCGGTCGACGGAGTCGATCTCCGGATCGCGAAGGGCCAGACGTACGGCCTGGTCGGTGAATCGGGTTGTGGCAAGTCCACGCTGGGCCGGGCGTTGTTGCAGCTCACCCCGCCGACCGGTGGCAGGGTGAACTTCGACGGCACCGAGCTGACCACACTGCCCGCCAAGCAGCTGCGGTCGATGCGCCGGCGCATGCAGATGATCTTCCAGGACCCGATGTCCAGTCTGGACCCGCGGCAGAACGTCGAGTCGATCCTGACCGAGGGCCTGCAGGCGCACGGGCTGGGCGGCGACCGGACCGAACGCCGGAAGATCATCGCGAAGGCCCTGGACGCGGTCGGCCTGCCGCAGTGGGCACTGTCCCGCTACCCGCACGAGTTCTCCGGCGGTCAGCGGCAGCGCATCGGCATCGCCCGGGCCGTGGTGCTCAACCCGGACCTGATCGTCGCCGACGAGCCGGTCTCCGCCCTGGACGTCTCCATCCAGGCGCAGGTGATCAACCTGCTGGAGGAGCTGCAGGAGGAACTGGGGCTCACCTATCTGGTGATCGCGCACGACCTCGCGGTGGTCCGGCACATCTCCGACACGGTCGGCGTGATGTACCTGGGCGCGCTCGTCGAGGAGGCGCCCAGCGACGACATCTACCGGACTCCGCTGCACCCGTACACCCGGGCGCTGATGTCCGCGGTGCCGGTGCCGGACCCGGAGGTCGAGGACCGGCGCGAGCGCATCCTGCTCGCCGGTGACCTGCCGTCGCCGGCGAACCCGCCGTCCGGCTGCCGGTTCCACACCCGGTGCCCGTGGGCGCAGCCGACCCGCTGCGGCACCGAGCGGCCCGAACTGCGCGTCGTCGGGACCGGCGCACATCGGGTGGCCTGCCACTTCGTCGAGCAGATCGAGTCCGGGGAGATCCGGCCGCACACGGTGAAGGCCGAGGTCATCGCGGACGGCGCCGGCTCCAAGGACGCACACGGCGCCCTGGAGACGGCTCTGGAGACGCCCGGCGGTCCGGGGATCTGACGATCAAAAGAACGAGAGGCCGCTTTCCCCGTACGCGGAAAGCGGCCTCTCGTTCTTCAATCACTGAATCAGGACGTCCTTGCCCGGGCCACCGATCAGCCGGTCCTTGCCCGCGCCGCCTTCGAGCCGGTCGTTGCCACCGTTGCCGACCAGCAGATCGTTGCCACCGAAGCCGCGCAGCACGTCGGCCTTGCCGGTGCCGTAGATCTTGTCGTCACCGCCCGCGCCGTTGATGCCCTCGATGCCGAGCAGGGTGTCGTGCTCGCCCTTGCGGCCGTCGTTGCGCTTGCCACGGTCGGAGCCGGCCGTGATGGCCCGGGTGCCGTAGTAGCTGACGGTGTCGAAGCCGGAGCCACCGGACATCAGGTCGGCGTCGGCGGCCTTCCCCTGATCGAACTGGGAGAAGCGGTCCTTGCCGGAGCCGCCGTACTCCTTGTCGTTGCCCTTGCCGCCTTCCAGGAAGTCGGATCCGGCGCCGCCGTACAGCGTGTCGTTGCCGCTCTCGCCGACCAGGCCGTCGGGACCGCCGTTGCCCCAGAGCCGGTCGGCACCGCTGCCGCCGTAGAGGGTGTCGTGACCCGAACCGCCCCGGAGCGTGTCGTCGCCGGTGCCGCCGTCCATCAGCGACTGCACCGAGGTCCGGTTGGTGGCGGAGTCGTTGCCGGAGCCGAGTTCGAGCTGGATCAGTCCGATCGGCTTGACGTCGGTGCAGGTGACCTTGGTGACGTCGCCGGGGACCGCCGTGCAGCCGGGCCCGGCCGTGATGGTCACCCGGTCGTCGAGGGTGATCGTGTTGCCGGACCTGGTGACCACCACGTTGTTGATCAGGCCGGATCCGGCGACGAGGAGGACCCGCGGGCCCTCGATGCCGAAGTCGACCGACGCTCGCCCGCCGGACGCGGCCTGGGCGGGGGTGGCGAGGCCGCCGATGACGGCGATGCCACCGAGCAGGGCGATCCCGGCCCGGGTCCGGAACGCGATCCGGCTCACAGGGCGATCTCGCAGTTGACCACGCTGTCCTCGCGGTCGGCGGAGTACCTGTCGCCCTTGATGTGGGCGCCGCCGTCGAGGATGTCGACCTGCTCGTCGGAGATGCCGTTGCCCAGGGTGTTGCTGATCAGGGTGTCGTCGCCGCCGAGACCGCGCAGCACGTCGGCGCCCTCGTCGCCGCCGTCCAGGACGTTGTTCGCGTTGTTGCCGGTGATGACGTCGTCGCTCCGGCCGCCGCGGACGTTCTCCACGTCGGCGCCGACGGTGTCCTTCTCGCCCTTGGCGCCGTCGTTGCCCTTCGAACCGTTGAGGTCGACGGTGACCGGCACCGAGTAGCCGTGGTAGTCGACGGTGTCGATGCCCGAACCGCCGAGCAGCACGTCGGCGTGGAGGACGTCGGTGTCCGGGCCCACGCCACGGTCGCCGATCAGCAGGTCGTTGCCCGCGCCGCCGTTGAGCTGGTCCTTACCCCACTCGCCGGTCAGCGTGTCGTTGCCGCCGAGACCGTTGAGGACGTCGTTGCCCGCGCCGCCGGTCAGGACGTTGGCGCCGTTGGTGCCGGTGAGCCGGTCGTTGCCGGAACCGCCCTCGAGGTTCTCGACGTCGGTGGCGATGTTGTCCTTCTCGCCCTTGGCGCCGTCGTCGGCCTTCCCGTCGGCGTCGGCGGTGACCGCCTTCTTCCGGCCCTGGTAGCTGACCAGGTCGACACCCGCGCCCCCGGAGAACCGGTCGGCCTGGGTGGTGGTGCCGGCGAAGAAGATGTCGTTGCCGGCGTTGCCGTGGAAGCGGTCCTTCCCGGCGCCGTCGTGGATGATGTCGTCCCCGCCGCTGCCGTAGACCACGTCGTTGCCGGAGCCGTCGTAGATCCGGTCGTTGCCGGCGTTGCCGATCAGGGTGTCGTTGCCGCTGTCGCCGTACAGGTAGTCGTGGCCGCCGTAGCCGTTGATCTTGTCGTTGCCGGCGCCACCGTGCAGGTAGTCGCGGCCGTCGCCGCCGTTCAGCGTGTCGTTCCCGGCGCCGCCGTAGACCACAGTGGTCAGCCGGGACTCGTTGCGGAACGTGTCGTTGCCGCTGCCCAGGCTGATCTTCACCGAGGTCACGCCGACGCAGTTGACGTGCGTCCGCACACCCTTGAGCGGCGTGCAGCCCTTACCGGCCTTGACCGCGACCCGGTCGTTCAGCTCGACCGAGCCGTTGGACGCCTGGCCGATCCAGACCTTGTTGGTCTTGCCGCTCGTGGCCGTGAAGGTCAGCTTGCCGTTGATCACCGAAGCGGTGCCGGCCGACGCGGCCTGCGCGGGCGCGGCCAGGACGCCGATCGCCGCGGTGCCGCCGAGCAGCGCCACACCGACTCTGGTCAGCCAGGTCTTCGACGTCATCAGTTACCCCCGAGGTAGATGTTCACTTGACGATCTCGCAGTTCCGCGTGGTGTCGCCGCCACCGGCCACGCAGGTGTCGCCCTTGACGTGCTCGCGGCCGTCCAGGACGTTGGCGTAGCGGTTGCCGATGAGCGTGTCGTCGCCCTTGCCGCCGGTGAGGTTCTCGACGTCGGGGGCGATCCGGTCCTTCTCGCCGGTCTGGCCGTCGTCGGCCCGGCCGTCGGCGTCGGCGGTGACCGGCCCGGTGCGCTGCCGGTAGTCGACCCGGTCGATGCCGACGCCGCCGTAGTAGCGGTCGGCGTCGACGTATTTCCCGGTCAGGATGCGGTCGTTGCCGGCGCCGCCGTGGAGACGGTCGGCACCGCGGCCGTCCCAGAACAGGTCGTCCCCGGTCCCGCCGTAGGCCCGGTCGACCCCGGCGCCGTCGTAGAGGGAATCGCTGCCGGAGTTGCCGTGGATCAGGTCTCGGCCCGCGCCACCGGTCAGCAGGTCGTCCCCGGCACCACCCTTGAGCACGTCGTCGCCCCGGCCGCCGGACAGATAGTCGCGCCCGGTGCCGCCGATCAGGGTGTCGTTGCCGTTCGCCCCGGCGACATTCGTGGTCAGCCCGGTGCGGTTGACGAAGACGTCGTCCCTGTCCCGCAGGTTGATGTGCACCTGGGTGACGCCCGTGCAGACGACCCTGGTCCGGTCGCCCTCGACCAGCGTGCAGCCCTCGCCGGCGGTCAGCGCGACCCGGTCGTCCAGGACGACCTTGCCGCCGGACTGCCCGATCCAGACCCGGTTGACCTGGCCCTTGTTCGCCCAGTAGATGAGGCTGTCGCCGAGGACCGAGACGGTGTTGCGGCCCGCGGCCTGTGCCGGTGCGGCGAACATGCCGACCGCCGCGGTGGTGCCGACCAGAGCGATGCCCGCTCTGGTCAGCCACGTTCCCGAAATCACAGCATCAACCCCCGTATAGATGATGTTCATCAGACGTTGGAGATCCTAGGTGGACGGCGCAACGTGGCGGTGTCGTCCTGTCGTACAGACTTTTCAGTACCACCGGATCTGGGGTGATCGATAGAACCGGACCCCCTCGGCGGACCAGCGCGGGCCGTAGCCGCCGAGGCGCTCCCGGAACGACTCCCAGTCGTGCGTCACCCGCGGTGACCAGCCCAGCTCGGCGATCGCCACCAGGCGCGGAAAGGCCAGGAACTCCAGGTCGGCGCGATCGCGCAGGGTCTCCGACCAGAGCGGTGCCTCGACCCCTAGGACCCGTTCCGCCGGTACGCCGGTCAGCAGCCGTGCCGGATCCCAGTCGTACGCGTCCCGCACCTCGATGGCCCCGGCCCAGTCCAGCCCGCCCGGGGTCATCGGGTCGTACTCCATGTCCAGATAGGTGCGGTTCGCCGGGGAGAGGATCACGTCCGCGCCCGAGACCGCCACCGCCGGGCTGCTGCGCTCCCGGCCCCAGAACTGGATCACCGCGCCGTTCTCGGCCGCCGCCGGGGACTGGGCGATCTCGTGCCAGCCGAACGGGATCTTGCCGTGTTTCCGGACCAGCGGCAGCATCCGGCGCTGGAACCGCAGGTACGCCCCGTGCGGTGTCGACATCGCCTCGTCGCCGCCGATGTGCAGGTACGGCCCGGGTGTCATCTCGGCCAGCTCCCGGATCACGTCGTCGGCGAACCGGTACGTGACGTCGTTGTCCGCACAGAGCGAGCTGTAGCCGACCCGCATGTCGGTCCGCGGTCGTGGCGCGATCCCGTCGCAGGTCAACTCGGGATAGGCGACCTGGGCGGCGTTCACGTGACCGGGCATGTCGATCTCCGGCACGATCGTGACGAACCGGTCGGCGGCGTACCGCACCAGGGCGCGGTAGTCGTCCTTGGACAGGAAGCCGCCACCGGCGCCGCCCACCCCGGTACCGGGCGCGCCACCGATCTCGGTCAGCCGGGGCCACGAGTCGATCCGGATACGCCAGCCCTGGTCGTCGCTGAGGTGCAGATGCAGGTGATTGATCTTGAAGCGGCTGATCTGGTCGACGTAGGCGCGCACGTCGGCCGGATCGTGGAAGTGCCGGGCCAGGTCGAGCATCGCGCCCCGGTAGGCGTACCGAGGGAAGTCCCTGATCGTGCCGCCGGGAAGGACCCACCGCGAGCCGGCCGGCGGCAGCAGTTGACGCAGCGTCTGCACCCCGGCGAACAGCCCGGCCGGCCGGGTGGCGGCAGCTCGACCCGGTCCGCGCCGACGTCCAGCCGGTAGCCCTCGTCCGGATGCCCCGGCTCCAGCA
>NZ_BOMG01000084.1 GCF_016862075.1 Actinoplanes couchii
CCAAGCGTGCCGAGCCCCGCGACAAGAGCCAGAGCCGCCGAGGCCCCCCGACGAACGAGCGACTGACGCATGAGTCCCCTATCCCCCACATCTATCCAGATCTCTCCGCGAAGCCCTCCGCGACTCCTCGCGAAGCTCTCCACGAACGAACGGGTACGTTTCGTCGTCCCGGCTTAGAAGTGTGTCCCAGCCCGCCGGTCGTTTCCAGCCACAGTGCGAAGTTCCGCCCGCCCAGCCGCCCACCCCCACCCGAACGGCCACCGGGAAAGACCCGAACCGCTTTCACCACTTACACCGCATCCTCATGACCACCGCCACCACGCCGCGCCAGCCGACAGATCTCACCCAGATCTGGCCGAGCGCCACGGCGTGGCCCGCGAGACCATCAAGTTGCAGGTCAGAGATCCTGCGCGAGCACCGTCCTGGCAGCGTGGGGTCTACTTGGCAGTCGCCGCACGAACGCTTGGGGTCGCCGAATCGCTCTGTTCTGGATCAAGGCGACCCGCAGGCGGGCCGCGCCGGCATGGATCCGTCCTGCCGGCATCGGCCGGCCCAGCCGACTTCGCTTGTCCAGTAACGAAGGAGGAGTGGCTCCGCTCGCGACCACCGAACAGCCACGACGGCTCTCCGGAAGCATCGTCAACACCCTCAGCACGGGTGACGAGCGGATACAGCATCGTCGTCCGCGTAACCCCTCCGCCGCTTGTTCTCTGCCAAGCCTGATTGGCGTGGTCGATGAAACAGACGGCAACCGGAGCCTTCTCGGCGCGAAACTTCCAAGGGGGTGCAACACGCACGGCCGCCTTGAGTTTCTTCTGGACTTGCTGTTCTTCGCCTGGACCCATGACTTCGTAAGCTTGGATCACATAGTTCCCACTCGTGGGCAGGCTGACGACAGCGACCACGTTCCGGAGCGGGCTGGACCCATAGTTATGGATATCGTTGATGTGAGGTTCCTCGTCGCCTCCGTACCCGCCGAACCTGGCATCAGTCACGACCCCAGCGCGTGCGACGTTCAGCGCTGCTTCAGCACGCTCGTCCGCCAACTGACGCCCGGCTGTATCGGCTCGGTTGCGTTCAAACATAAGGAGAAGAGCGGCAGCGCTAGCTGCAGCTAGGCCGGCAAACACCCCACCCACGCCGCCCCAGGCCTGAATCCAATCAGTAACCTTAGGCAGCTCAGGGGCCGTGCCGACATTGTGGGTACCGCCCAGGCAACGATGGCCAGGATGATCGCGACAAGTGCGCACACCACGCAGCTAGATCAACGGTCGCTGTTGGTCTCGTAGTACGTAGGTCGACGGTTCGATTCCGTCAGGCGGCTCCAATCCAAAAGGGCTGGTCAGACCCGGCTTCCCGGTCGCTGAACAGCCCTTTTGCCGTTTCCGGAATCCTTCAGGGTGTACGACAGGGTGTAGACCCGATCTCGAACCGCGCCTTACCTGTACGTGCTGTAGCCGACCTTGCCATCTCGCTCGTCACGTGGGCATACCCGCGGGTGATCCGGGCATCCGAATGGCCGAGGATCTCCTGCACCACCTCGATCGACACATCCATCATGATCAGCGAGGGTGCAGGAGGTAGGCCGGCCGATGTGCACGCCATGCCGCGAGAGCCGCTCCTGCTTCACCTTCGCCAGGTCGAGCAGTGTCCGCCATTAGTGGTAATCGTGCTTCGGGCCGATCGGACGGTGTTTTGACGTGCTCCGAACGGCGCTCGGTTCAGGCCGCCTAGTCGCCATCGTCAGCAACAGCTCGAGTGCCGCGGTAGGCGCTCACCTCCGACGCCACGACTCGCTCCTCTACATCAACGGGGTAGTCGGTCGGTTCGACTGGATGGACCTCCACCTGCCTCGAATAGGTGACGGGCGATCTCTCCCTGGTAGCGGTGCTGGCAATCTTCACCGGGCGAGTCGTCCCCGACGATCCCGCGGTGCGCCGACTGCCTGCCGAGGCATCCTGTCCCTCGTGTGATCGACTGACACTGAGTGGAAAGTGGGTGCCAGTGGTTGAGGGGCGGCTTCTGGAGGCGGTTGATCGGCTCGGTGCTACGGGTCGGATCACTGCGGTGGCCGGGGGCGAGACGTTCGGCCTTGCCGTCGGTGACGACCTTCTGGTTGCGCTGACCGAGATACGGTCCGGATGGAAGTCTCTGAGCTGCGGCTGTGCTGCCAAGGGGCGCGGATGAACGTGGCAACTGAGGCAGTTCCCGGACGGTCGGCAGGGATACGTACTCACCGAGGGCCGCCGGACCGGAACCGGGGAATCTTTCGAGGTCGTCGATCTGCTCGATGCCGCCCCGGCGGATCAGGTCGTCTCGATGGACGAGCAGCAGCGGTTCGTCAGGGCGTATCTCGGTTTTCCGCCGCGACAGCCCGCGGAGCGCACACCGGCAGACCATTGACGGAACCGGGTCAGGCATCAGGGTTTTAATGGACGGCCAGAGTCTCGCGGAAGTCGGCTGCTACTGACATCAGGCGGTCCAGGGCGTCTCGAGTTCGCTGCAGTTCGGCGATGTGCTCGGTCAAGCGGTCTCGTTCGAGGCGCATGCGTTCCATTGCCGCGTCGGAGTTCTCCTCGCTCGGGGACTCCACGCACGGGAGCAGCTCGGCGATCGTCCGGCTGGAGATTCCCGCGGTGTACAGGCGCTGGATGAACGCGATCCTCTCCACCTGGTCGTCCGTGTAGTGGCGTTGGCCGCTGGGGCTTCGGACGCTCGTCAGCAGGCCCTGCTCCTCGTAGTAGCGGATGGCCCGGACACTGACGCCGGTCTTTGCGGCTAGATCTCCGATGCGCACGTGTGCCTCCCCTGTGTGACCCGGCCCTCAAGCCTTGCCTCTGACGTCGACGTCAGGTTTTAGCGTAGCCGCACCTGACCCGACGGATCGTGGAGGATCCTGATATGTCGCAGCTTTTCAGTGGCTTCCGGCTCGGCGAACTGGCGCTTCCCAACCGGATCGTGATGGCCCCGATGACCCGGGTCCGGGCCGGCGCCGGCGGAGTCGCGACCGCTTCGATGGCCGCCTACTACGCGCAGCGGGCCACCGCCGGCCTGATCGTCTCGGAGGGTGTTCAGCCGAGCCTTCTCGGACAGTCCAACCCGGGAACCCCGGGGCTGCACACCGATGAGCAGACCGCCTCGTGGCGGCAGGTGACCGATGCCGTTCACGTCAACGGCGGCCGGATCTTCGCCCAGCTGATGCACGGCGGCCGGGTCTCGCATCCGGAGACCACGGGGCTGGTCCCGGTCGGGCCGTCGGCGGTCGCCGCTACCGGGGACGTCTTCACCCCGTCCGGGCCGCAGCCGGCGCCGGTGCCCCGGGCGCTGGACACGGCCGAGATTCCGGAGCAGGCCCGGTCGTACGGTGACGCGGCCCGTCGTGCGGTCGACGCCGGGTTCGACGGGGTGGAGCTGCACGGCGCCAACGGATACCTGATCTCGCAGTTCCTCTCCAGCAACGCCAACCTGCGCACCGACGGCTACGGCGGTTCGGTGGCGAATCGGATCCGGTTCGCGGTCGAGGCCGTGGAAGCGACTGTCGACGCGGTCGGCGCCGCCCGTACCGGCATCCGGTTGTCCCCCGGAGGGGTGTTCTGGGGTGTCGAGGAGAGCGAGGTCCCGGCTCTGTACGAGGCGTTGCTGACCGAGCTGGCCCGGCTCGACATCGCCTACGTGCATGTGGAGGCGACCGCCGACGAGGACGTGCTGCTGGGTCTGCGCAAGAACTGGCCGGGCGTACTCATCATGAACCCGGTCCTGCCCATGGGACCGAAACAGGCCGGCCGTGTGGAGGCGGACCACTGGCTCGGGCTGGGCGCGGAGCTGATCAGTTTCGGGCGGGCGTTCATCGCGAACCCGGACCTGGTGGAGCGTCTGCGGACCGGGGTGCCGCTGGCGCCGGTGGACGCGGCGACCTTCTACCAGGGCGGCGACCAGGGGTATCTGACCTACCCGGCGCACCGGTACGCGGCCTGACACACGGAACCCCGGGTCGCCGTTGACCCGGGGTTCCGTGTGTCGGTGCGCCCGCGGAACTAGGCCAGCTGCTCCAGCAGGGCCTTGCAGAACGCGGGCAGGTCGTCCGGCTTGCGACTGGTGATCAGGTGGTCGTCCACGAAGACCTCCTCGTCCACCCATGTCGCGCCGGCGTTCGCCAGGTCGGTGCGCAGGCTGGGCCAGCTGGTCACGGTCCGGCCGTCGAGGACACCGGCCTCGACAAGCGTCCACGGGGCGTGGCAGATGGCCGCCACCGGTTTCCCGGCGGCGACGAAGTCCCGGACGAACCGGACCGCGTCCGCGTCGGCGCGCAGGAAGTCGGGATTGGCCACTCCGCCGGGCAGGACGAGGGCGTCGTACTCGGTGGCTTTCGCGGTCCGCACGGTCTTGTCCACCTGGTAGGTGCCGGCCTTGTCCAGGTGGTTCAGCGCCTGGATCTCGCCGGTGTCCAGGGAGACCAGTTCGGCCGTGCCGCCGGCCGCCTCGACGGCCTTGCGGGGCTCGGTGTACTCGATCTCCTCGACACCGTCGGCCGCCAGGAAGGCGACTCGCTTTCCGGTCAGCGACGCGGTCATGGCCGTCTCCTTCGGGGCTTGTCGGGGAATGTCCGTCAGTAGTTCCGGTTCCCGGCGACGGCGCGGGCAAACGCCGGAGCCCGCCCGTTGGCGACCTCGCCACCGAACCAGGCACCGAATCCGGCGACGGCCAGGGCCAGCAGCTCGATGAAGAACAGCCCCCCACTGACGACCCGGTCCGGCGCCTGGACGCGGAGCATCGCGATGACGGCGAAGATCACCAGCACACCCACGTTCAAGAGACTGCGGAGTACGCCGAGACGACGGTCCCGTGAGCCACGCGCGAACATCACGTCCACCGCGATCGCGACGGTGACCAGGGCACCGCAGACCAGTCCGGCCACCACGTTCCAGTAGGCCAGAGCTCCGAGGATGTTAGGCCCGCCCAGCAAGTCCGCCATGTCGAACAGGACGGCCATGGCGAAGAGCCCGAGAGGGAACATCACCAGGATGGGCTGCACCGCCTGTCCGGCGACGTTCAATCGGCTTTCCATCAGGTTTCGCCTTCCCACCTGCGCAAACGCAGATTCGAATCAGCTTGGCGACGTTGGCCTACCCGGTCCGTTCCGGGGACAAACACCACGGCGATCGCCGATGGACCACCATGCCAACGTCGCACAGCTTGTACGCAATCTGCAACATGGCAGTTTGAGTGGTGGCGAGCTGCTGGGTGGCGTGCTTCACTGCTTGTAGGGCAACAAAGGGCGGAGTCGGAGGGAGAGACAAACAACGGCACCCGGCGGCAAACGGGTGCCGTTGTCCGCCTCTGCGTCTTCGTTCGTTGTGGCTCGAGCGAGGCGGGGATGGGTCTCTCGCGCCAATGGTGGTCCCATTCCGTCCCTCCTCGCAAGAAACAGCGAAGAGGAGTTCGCCATGCGCACACGGATCTACTATCGCGGGCCGGACGCTCTGGTGTCCGACGATCAGTTCGTCTGGCATCCCCGCACCGCACCCCTGGTCTTCGCCATCACGGATCTGCACAACGTCGGTCTCGTCCAGGCTCCGGCTCGCATCCGTCCCTACGCTCCCGCCTTCGCGGTGGTCGCCCTCGCGGCCGCGGCCGCCGGCTGGGCCCTGCTGCCCGATCCGTTGGTCTACATCCTCGTCTTTCTCGGTCTCGCTATACCCGGCGTAGTCATGGTGTGGCGCGAGCCGGGCCGCTGGGAGCTCCACGCGCAGTACCGGGGAGCCGCCGTGGTGCTCTACTCGTCACCCGACGCGCGGGTCTTCAATCAGGTGAGCCGAGCGTTGCGCAGGGCCATGGAGGACACCCGGCGAACACCGTGGGGGTACGGCCTGGCTGCCGCCTGAGCTGCGGTCCTTCGCGCTTCACCAGGGTGAGATCGCGGCTTGCGTCAAAACCCCACCTCCGGCCCGTCGTTCTGATAGGACAGTAGCTAGGATGTCCGCGACCTCGCTGACTGCCAGCTGTCAGTCAGCGAGGTGGCAGAATGATGTTGAGTGATTACTGTACGTCACCATTACTTCGACGATGAAGGACTCATGACCGAGGGTGACTCGCCGACCATCGCGCGCCGGCGCGTGCGACTCGCGCTTCGTGAAGCGCGTGAGTCGGCCGGTCTCACCCAAAATCAGGTCGCCGAAGAGATGGAGTGGTCGACCAGCAAGGTGATCCGGATCGAGAACGGGGATGTCTCCATCTCCGCCAACGATCTGCGGTCCGTGCTGATCCTGCTCGGCATCCGGGACAAGAGCGTGGTCGCCGGTCTCCTCGCGGCCACCCGCATTGCCCGCTCCCGATCCCGGAAACCGTGGTATCAGGCCGCCGATTTCCACACCGCGCTCACTGATGACCTGCGTAAACTAATTGAGTACGAAGCCGAGGCCACACAAATTCGCTCGTACTCCGTCTACTACATACCGGGCCAGGTGCAGACGCACGATTACGCGACCGCGCTGATGTCCCGGTACGAGGAAGACCTGTCCGAGGAACAACGCACCAAGCGAGTCGACACGCGAATGCGTCGCCGGGAGGCACTGCTGGCCCGGACCGGCGACGTGCAGATGCTGCACCTGGTCGACGAGTCCGTGTTGCGCCGGACCGTCGGCGGCCCCTCGGTCTTCGCCGACCAACTGCGTGACCTCAAGACTCATGTCTCCTCCGGGATCGTCCGGATTCGGATGGTGCCCTTCACGCTCGACGTCTCGGTGACCAACAACGCCAGTTTCGACCTGCTGAAGATGAGCGGCGGCGAGGCGTTGTACCGGGAGACCGGTGTGGGCGACGAGATGATCGAAGACCAGCTCGTGACCGCGAAACACCACGCGCGCTACGACCGGGTCTGGAATGACGCCGCTGATGAGGAGGACACAATTCAATTCATCGACGCACAGATCAAAGAGCTGGAGCGAACGGTTACGGACCGGGCGCGCCGGAAGCATTGAATCGCTAATTACCTAACAATTGTCGAGAGGTTCCCGATGGAACAGATGAACGTGCCCGCGTGGCGTAAGAGCAGCCGCTGCGGAACGTCGACCTGTGTCGAGGTCGCGAAGGTCGAAGACCAGTACCTGATCCGCGACTCGAAGAACCCCGAGGTCGCCGCGCTCTCCTTCACCAAGGACGAGTGGGACGCCTTCGTGCAGGGCGTGGCCGCGGGCGAGTTCCGCTTCTAAAGACGTGGGCCCGCCCGCTCTGCGAGATCGCGAACGACCAGAGCGGGCCGGTCAAGAATACTCGCAAAACAGTTTTATAGTATTAAATTAACGCCGCATAACTCACAATGAGTGGGTTAAGCGGCATTTTCTCTTTTTCATTCATGTTTGCACCCGGTCGGTTCCGGCTCACTCGCATACCGTGGATTCGAACCGTCACGGAGGTGCACAAATGATCAAACCGACGGAAGAGACGCACTGGCGCCGGAGCAGACGTTGCTCCACGGGTACCTGCGTCGAGGTGGCCCGTGTCGCGGAACGGGTTCTGGTCCGTGACTCCAAGGTATCCGACGGCGCCATCCTCGCCTTCACCAGGAAGGAGTGGGACAGCTTCCTGGCCGGAGTCAAGGACGGCGAATTCCGGTCCGTATGAGTCTTCCCCCGGAGCAGCGTGATGTCGCGGGCCGAGCGCGGCATACTGCAAAGGTGGACGGCACATCCGACACCACCGGAAACGACCGCTTCGGCCTTCTGAACGAGGCGGCCGACACCCTGCTGGACGATCTCGCCGAGCGCTACCAGGTGGAGCGCCGGGAGAACAAGGAACCGTTCGGGCTCGACGAAGCGCTCGCACGAACCGTCCGGCTCATCCCCCGCATGCCCACCGCCGCACCGCTGGCGGTGCAGTTCACCGACTCCGGACTCCGGCTGCGCCTCGGCCGGTGGTGGGCGGAGTCGCTGCCGGCCTGCCCCTGTGACACCTGCGACGAGGACCCGAAGATCGCGGCCGAGCGGCTGCGGATCCACACCGACGCCCTGATCGAAGGCGGACTGTGGGAACGCGTACGCCGCGGGTTGAGTGGGTCCTGGTTCGAGACCAGGCTGATCGGGGCCGGCGTGAAGGTCGATCAGGAGGGGCCGCTCTCCGCAGCCGGGGCCAGAGACGCCCGGCGGGAGGGGTTCGCGGCCCCCGTGCAGTGGGCCCCCTGGCAGTACCGCTGCCGCTGATCGGACTCAACGACCCGGTGCGGACAACAGCGTCACCGCGGCACGGACGGCGCGGTGGCGCAGCACCCGGGCCAGCGAGACCTCGCCCCGGCAGAACGCCGCGAAGACCCGCCACCCCGGCGGGCTCGCCATCAGGGCATGCACCAGTCCGGGATGGCGGCCGAAGAGCCCGAGCAGACGCCGGCCGGCCGCCATCTCCGGAGACAGCCCGGTGGCGATCAACCGGTCGTACTCAGCGAGATCGTCGTGTCGGGCGGCAACCGTGCCGGCCCACTTCCCGGACCGCAGCGCGTAGCTGATGCCCTCCCGGGTCCACGGTTCCAGCAGGCCGGCGGCATCCCCGGCGACCAGCACCCGGCCGCGGCGCACCGGGGCGCCGAGGCTGCGGCAGCGGGTCAGATGGCCGGAGTCCCGCAGCACCCGGCGACCGGACAGGCCCAGCCGGGCGACGAAGTCCCGCAGGTAGCGCTTCGTCTCCGCGGCGCGGCCCCGCTCCATGATCACACCGACGGTGAGCTGGTCCTCCTTCGGGAACAGCCAGCCGTACGAACCGGGCACCCGACCCCAGTCGACAAGCAGCCGGCCCCGCCAGCGGGCCTGATCGGCGCTCGTCGCGGCCAGTTCCACCTCCAGCCCCAGATCCTGCTGGTCGAAGGTGACACCCACGTGCCGGGCGGTCACTCCGGCCGAACCGTCCGCCCCGATCACCACGCTTGCGGTGACCGAACTTCCACAGGCGAGAACCACCGTCGCCGTACGATCGTCCTGGTTCACCGCGCGGACGAGCGTGTTCTCGCGTACCGCCGCGCCGGCTTGAACCGCGGCCCGGCACCAAGCCTGATCGAAATCGGACCGCCGGACCATCGTCACCACCGGCTCGTCCGGCGACAGCCGGGTGAACGGCCGGCGGCCGTCGTGGGTGAACGTCACCGCGTGGATCCGGTCCCGCGCGGGCACCTCCACGGTCGGCACGCTCAACCGCATCGAGGTGCCGAGCAGACCACCACCGCACGTCTTGTACCGGGGATGCTCGGCCCGCTCCAGCACGATCACCCGGGCCCCGGCGGTAGCCGCCGCATGTGCCGCGGACAGCCCCGCGGGGCCCGCTCCGACCACCGCTACGTCGCAATCCAGGCTCTGGCGCACCTCCACATTTTAGGTACGGTGAGCAGAGAAAACGCTCTCACGATCACACGGGGTCACCCTTTGAGCACCATCCAGCAGGCCGGCGTCCGGGCCTCCACCCGGGCCGTCTACGTCACCTTCATCTTCCTCGGCATCGCCATGGCCAGCTTCGCGGCCCGCATCCCGCAGATCCGCGACCAACTCGGGCTCACCCCGGCCGAACTCGGCCTGGTGCTGCTCGCCATCGCCGCCGGATCGGTCACGTCGCTGCCGCTCGCCGGGCACCTGGTCGGGCGGTTCGGCTCCCGGCTGGTGGTCGCCACCGGCGCCGTCGTGCTCACCGCGGCGCTGTCCGGCGTCGCGATCGGCTACAACTACGGCGTCCTCCCGGTGGTGATCGCGCTGTACGTCTACGGCTTCGCCACCGGCGCCTGGGACGTAGCCATGAACGTGCAGGCAGCGGTGGTGGAACGCCGTCTCGGCCGGTCGATCATGTCCCGTTTCCACGCCGGGTACAGCGTCGGCACGGTCGCCGGCGCCCTGGCCGGCGCGGGCGCCGTCAAGCTCGGCGTCCCGGTCACCGTGCACGTGGTGGCCGCCTGCATCCTGGTGGCGGTCGCGGTCGTGCCCGCCGTCCGGTGGTTCATCACCGACGAGGCCACCGACAACGCCGCAGAATCCGACAAACCGCGCGCCCTGGCCGCCTGGACCGAGCCGCGCACCCTGCTCATCGGCCTGTTCGTGCTCTCCTTCGCGCTCACCGAAGGCGCCGGCATCGACTGGATCAGCATCGCCCTGATCGACGACCACGGCACCACGGCGTCCACCGGCACCCTCGGCTTCGCCCTGTTCCTGGCCGCCATGACGGTCGGCCGGTGGTACGGGCCCAACCTGCTCGACCGGTACGGCCGGGTCATGGTGCTCCGGATCCTCGCCGTCACCGGCCTGGCCGGGCTGCTCGTCTTCGTCTTCGGGCCGTCCGCGCCGATCGCCTTCGCCGGGGCGCTGCTGTGGGGGCTCGGCGCCTCACTCGGCTTCCCGGTCGGCATGAGCGCCGCCGCCGACGACCCGGTCAAGGCACCCGCCCGGGTCGGGGTGGTCGCGTCGATCGGATACTGCGCCTTCCTGGGCGGCCCACCCCTGATCGGCTTCCTCGGCGACCACTTCACGGTCTCGAAAGGCCTGCTGGCGGTGGCGATGCTGCTGGTGCTGTCGATCGCCCTGACCCCGGCACTGCGCGAGCCCGACCGGCGCGCCGGTCACGTATAGGGAAGTTACAGCGGAAGTTAAGGCAGGCCCGGCAGAGTACGACCCATCGATCCGGTGGGGTTGATCCGCTGGTTCGTCGGCGTTGTGGAAGGTCCGGCTTTCGGGGGGAGCCGGGCCTCCAGCTTTCCCGGGGTCTGCGCTCTGCCGGTCTGCGCTTTCCGAGACGCTTTCTCCGGCCCGCCCTCTCAGGGCCGCGCTCTCCGCCTCACGCTCTCCGCCTCGCCCTCTCCAGGCTGCGTTCTTCGGGCCGCGCTTGACTCTCGACCTTGTTGAGGCTTGAGGCTTGCAGGGTGACCACCCCGCTTCGTTACCGGCTCTGGTTGACCGGCATGACGCTGTCCTGCTTGGTTCCCGGACGCTGTCCTTCGGCACGGGCCTCGCCCCGGCAACCGTCCGATACGCGCACCGGGTCTTCTCGATGATCCTGGGTCACGCTCTTCGGGACGGCCGGATCCCCCGGAACCCGGCCGACGGTGTGCGGCTACCTCGGGTGCTGCGGGAGGAACCGGTTCCTCGACCACGCCCAAGTGTCGGCGCTGGCGGACGCGTGCGAACCCTATGGACTGCTGGTGCGGTTCCTGGCGTGCACCGGCCTGCGGTGGGGTGAGATGTCGGCACTACGGGTGAGTCGGCTCAACCTTGTGCGGCGCCGGGTCACCGTGGCAGTGGCGTTCAGCGAAGTGCGCGGCCAACTGATCGAGGGCACACCGAAGAATCACCAGCGGCGATCGGTGCCGATTCCGCGGTTTCTCGTCGACGCTCTGACCGCCCAAGTAGCCGGCAAGTCCAAAGACGCGCTCCTGTTCACCGCGCCGAACGGCGGGCCGCTGCGGAACACGAACTTCCGGTTCCGGACCTTCACACCGGCGGCGGAATCGCTGGGCTTGACCGGACTGACTCCGCACTATCTGCGGCACACAGCGGCGTTCCTCGCCGTGGCAGCCGGGGCCAACGTCAAAGCGGTCCAGCGGATGCTCGGGCACGCCTCAGCGGCCATGATGCTCGACGTGTACGCGGACCTCTTCGAGGAAGACCTGGACCAGGTCGCCGACAGGCTCGACCGGGCCGCTACGGGCCATGCGGACTATTTGCGGACCGAGGCCGCCCCGAGCAACGTCGTCGACCTATTCAAAAGAAGAAGCCCAGGTCATTGACCTGGGCTTTCTCAACGAGCCGCCTGACGGAATCGAACCGTCGACCTACGCATTACGAGTGCGTCGCTCTAGCCGACTGAGCTAAGGCGGCAGTGTCGCTGCGTACGCGGCGACCTGTCCAGTCTACGGCATCGACGGGTGCTTCATCATCCGGGTAGGTCTGGTGTCGTACCCCGTGGCTAGTGTGACGGGTGTGACGGAGGATGTGTCGATGGCCATCGTTCCCCCGCAACGATCCACACCGTCGGATGCCGTGCCTGGCGCGCCTCCGGAGGCCTCTCCGGGCAAGCCTGCCGAGTCGGGAGCCGGTGGGCGTAGCCGACCGCGCAGCCTCGATCCGCAGGAGCTGGGGTTCGAGCGGAAAGGGCCGATCGGCTGGCTCGCGCCGCTGCTGCTGCTCAGTACCGGGCTGCGGACTCTGCTGCACATCCTCTTCGGGGCCTACCTGGACAAACGTGAGCTGCAGAACGCGCTCGACGACGACGTCTTCGATCACTCGGCCACCGCTACCGGGGACATCTGGGTGGACTATGTGGCCGACCTGGGGGACGGGTTCGACGCCACCTACTCGGTGGCCTATCTGCTGTCCCAGGAGTCGCTGGAGGTTGACGGGGAGCTGCTGCCCCGGGGGCGGCTGCTGCTGATGGGCGGCGATCAGGTCTATCCGGTGGCGAGCGGCGACGACTACGAGAACCGGATGAAGGGGCCCTACCGCGCGGCGTTGCCGGAAGCTCCGGCGGGCACGCCCCGGCCCACGCTCTACGCGCTGCCCGGCAACCATGACTGGTACGACGGGCTGACCGCGTTCCTGCGGCTGTTCGCCCGGCGCAAGGACGGCCACATCGGCGGGTGGCGGACCGGGCAGCGGCGGTCGTATTTCGCGATCAAGCTGCCCGGGAACTGGTGGGTGTTCGCGGTGGACGAGCAGTTCGGGGCGTACATCGACGACCCGCAGTTGCTGTATTTCGAGAAGGCCGCCGAGAAGGTCGGGCCGGACGACCGGGTGATCCTGATGACGCCGTCGCCGACGTGGGTGAAGGCGCGGGAGAATCCGCACGCGTACGACGCGGTGGACTACTTCATCCGGACGATCCTCGGGCCCACCCAGGCCCGGGTGCGGGTTCTCGTCTCCGGCGACCTGCACCACTACGCGCGTTTCTCCGGCGACGACCGGGAGCTGATCACCTGTGGTGGCGGCGGGGCGTACACGCTGGGCACCCAGAACCTGCCCGATCACCTGACGGTTCCGCCGGAGGCGTCGCTGAGTCGCAGTTCCAGCCGCAGTCGGCGGTACGACCGGAAGGCCACCTATCCGGACACCGCCGAGTCGAACCGGATGGGGTGGGGGGTCTTCCGCCGGGTGCCGCGCCGCAACGCCGGGTTCGCCACCCTGCTCGGCATCATCCACACGCTGACCATGCTGGCGATGGCCGGCGCGGCCAGTCAGGGCGGCACCGTCCAGCGGCTGTTCAGCATCCCGCTGGTCCTGATGCTGGTGCTGATCATGGCGGGGACGGTTCTGTTCGCGAAGCCGGAGGGCAACGCCAGGCATCTGGTGTTCGGGGTGTCACACGGGTTCACCCAGATCGGGCTGGCTGTGCTCGGTACGTGGGCGTGGCTGCACCTGCCGTTCCGGGACTGGCCGTGGCCGGGGCCGCTGGCCGTGGCGGCGATCCTCTACGGTCCGCTGATCGCGGTCCTCGCTACCCAGTTGCTCTCGCTGTATCTGCTGGTCGCGGCCCGGTTCGACGTCAATCTGAACGAGTTGTACGCCGGGCAGGGCATCGAGGAGGCAAAGAGTTTCCTGCGTTTGCACATCGCCGCCGACGGCACCCTGACGATCCATCCGATCGGGATCGGCACGGTCTGTCACGAGTGGGCCGCCGACCCGGACGGTGATCCGCACTCGTCCTGGGTGCGGCCGGAGAAACCACTCGTCGTGCACCGGGTGGAGCCGGCTTTCGAAGTGCGGTGACCACCGCGTCCGGCCCGGCGGCCGCGAGTCGGTCCCGGGCCGCGCATCGCTCGCGGGGACCGGACGGGACTGTGATCGGCTCGTACTAGATATCGGTCTGGTAGTGGGCGTCGTGGGCCTGGCGGGGCGCGCAGACCGAGGCCCGGCTGCAGGAACACCGGGAGCCGTCGGCGTCGAGCCGGACCACCACCGAGTCCTTGGGAACACTGTGCGCGACCACGCGGCCGTCACCTTCCGGAGTCGTGACCCGGGAGCCGACGGCCGGCGCTGACGCCTGGAACGCCTGGTAGAGGGGGTGTTCATACTTCAGGCAGCACATCAGGCGGCCGCACGCCCCGGAGATACGCAGCGGGTTGAGCGGGAGGTCCTGGTCCTTCGCCATGCGGATGGTGACCGGCTCGAAGTCGGTCAGGAACGTGGCGCAGCACAGGTCGCGGCCGCACGAGCCGATGCCGCCCTGGACGCGGGCCGAGTCGCGGGCGGAGAGCTGGCGCAGCTCGACCCGGCAGTGCAGGGTCGCACCGAGGTCGCGGACCAGGGAGCGGAAGTCGACCCGGTTCGGTGCGGTGAAGTAGATCGTGGTGCGGGCGCTGTTGCCGCCGGTCGGGTCGAGCACGTGATCGACGGCGACGACCTTCATCGGCAGGTTGTGCGCCTTGATCAGCTTCTTGGCGGCGACCTTGGCCTCGGCCTTGCGTTTGCGCAGCGTCTCGTCACGGCGCAGATCGGTGTCGTCGGCCAGCCCGACGACCTTGGGGAAGCCGGAGGTGTCCTCCTCGACCCACTGCGGTGCCCAGACGCACTCCGCCACCTCGGGACCGTCGTCGGTCGGGACCAGCACGCGGTCGCCGACGGCCGGGGTGAATCCGGCGGGATCGAGGTAGTAGAGGCGGCCGTACCGGTTGAAACTGACCGCGCACAGCATGCCCATGCGATCAACAGTACGACGGCAGGCAAGCCGTACCAAATGCCGGTTTTGACCTACCCGCGAGGGTTGTCGCATAGATGCCGCGAAACCGTCTCTATCGACCCTCGTTGGCCAGTCCCGTAAGCACCCCCGGCTTGAGAGGACCTGCCATGGCATCCGCCCGGTCAATGGCCGCCAGTGTCGTAGCGCTCGGGTTCGCGGGCCCGCTGGCCGCTCCCCTGCCCGCCGTCGCCGCACCCGGATGCGCACGGCCGGAACGCTACGCCGCCCAATCCGGGTCGGAACTGCTCCGCATCGACAAGCTCGACCTGGCACCGTCCGGCCGCATCGCCGATTCAAGAACCAAAATTCCCTCCGCCGGTACGGGGGACCAGGGCCGACCTGACGAGGAGTCCGCCGGTGCGGCGTCCCGGGAACCGGTCGGGGACGTCGGGCTGGGCAACACCCGCAGTGTGCTCATCGCCGGAGCGCCGATCAGCTCCGCCGGGGCCGCCCGGGTACTCCAGGGCAAGGTCGCCGGAACCACGGCGCGTAACGAACTGGCCGTGCAGCAGGCCCCGCCCACCCAGTCCAAGGCGAGTGGGCGGCAGACCGGGGCCAAGGAGTACGGGCCGGTCAGCGTCGGCACCGGGGCACTGCACGCCCGCGCGGTGTGGAACGCGGCGATGAACTGTGGTGCCGGGGAGCGTGAGGTGTCCAGCTCCGCCGCGGAGATCAGCCAGTTCACGCTCACCGGTGGGGGAAGCGGGGCGATGGTCCGGGTGCCCGAGAAGATCTCCAGCCGGAGCGCCACCGCGCTGCGGCAACGGGCCGGGATCTCGCAGACCGTGGCCACGGCGACCATGAACGCCGGGCGAATCAATCTGGTCGACAACGAGGTGCGGATCCGGGTTCTAAGGGCGCCACTGCTCACGGTCAGTGCGGGTGGCAAGAGCCGGGTCGACTACCAGCCAGCGGTCGTGGAGGTCACCACCGGTGGTGGCAAGAAGGCCCAGTTGGATACTGCGGGTGAGCATGTTGACATCACTTTGAGTGACGAAATGCGGCCGTTGGAATCGGCTCCGGCACCGCTTGTTCCGATCGGCGGACTGCCGGTGCCGAGCGTTCCGGGACTGCCCGTGTTGAGCCGAACCGAGAACACTCCGATCCCCGATGGGAACAGTGGATCTCTGATGCGGATCTCTCTGGGCTCGGTACGTCAGGCCACCGACGGTGAGGCGATCGCGGCGGCGGTCACCGCGATTCGGGTGACGGTCCTCCGCAACGACGACAACCCGGACAGCAAACCGTCCGCAGTGGTCGCCGACCTGGGGATCGGGATGCTGCAGGCGGCGGCTGTCGCTCCGGCCCGCACCGCCGGTGCCGGAGCGGGCCGCCCCGGCACCGGCACGGATCGTCCTGGTCCTGGCGCCGATGGTCCCGGTGCCGGCGTGGACCGGCCCGGTGTCGGGGTGGACCGGCCCGGCATGGATGGCGGCCGCCCCGGCGGTGGTGGGGATCAGCTCGGCGACGACCTTCCCGGTGGTGGCACGGAGCGGCCGGGCTTCGGTTTGGGTTCCGGGACGGGTGCCGGTGCTGGTCCCGGGGTCGGCGCTGGCCCCGGGGCCGGAACTGACCTCGGCGCCGGTCCCGACTTCGTGTCCGGTCCGGACACCGCCGTCGATCCTGCTACCGGTCTTCCGCTCACCGGTCCGCGCGCGATCTCCCTGGTGATCGCCGGAGCTGCCTTGATCCTCGGCGGTGTCGGCGCTGTTGTCGTCACCTCCCGCCGCCGTCGGCGCCAGCAGTCCTGACGCCGACGCCAGGAGCGGGACGCACACCGGCGGCCGGCGGCCGGTCGCCGGTCGCCGGTCGCCGGTCGCCGGTCGCCGGCCTTGGCCGGGCTGTGGTCTTCGGAATTCTTCGCAGATTCACTCGTCCGGTGCCATGGCAACGAATACGTCATGCACCACTTCGGACATACCGGTCTACCTGAATGCCGCAACCCGGTGTGAATAGTGGCCCGGCAGCCAAGGGATCGCGCTTTCCACGATCCCTTGGCGGACAGTTCTGCGGGTCAGACCGGTAACGGGTTCTGCAGGAACGTGTAGTCGCCGAGCAGGTCCTCGGCACGGTCGTAGCTGTCGGCGACCGTACGCAGCAGAATCGCGCCGATGGCCGCGGCGGCGGTGGCCTCCTGGTCAGGCGGGCGCGCGCTGACCCCCGGGGACGGCGCCTGATCAGGCGGATGGGCACTGCCGATGAGGGTCAGGGCCTCGGTGGTCAGGCAGACCTCGGCCAGGGATTCCGCCAGGTCGGCGCGGGCACCGAGCATCCAGTCGGTGAGGGCGTCGGCCAGATCGGCGGTCGCCTCCATCCGTTGGCCGAGGCTGTCCGGGCCGCCGTGCAGCCGGGCAGCCGCGTTACGTCTCGCCTGCTCGTAGGCATCGGCAGCTTCACCGGACCACTCCCCCGGTGGTGGCAGCGCACCGGCCAGGTCGGCGTAGGCCTGGGCATCGGCCCGCAACTCGGGAACCGACTCCAGAATGGCCGTCGGCCGTAGCCCGGCAACCGCACGAGCGGCGTCACCGGGCAGTAGTCGCACCCGTCGTAGTTCGGTCCAGACGTCGTGCCCACCGGGCGCACCGATCGTCGAGAGCACATCGTCAACCCGGCTGAGCAGCGGGTTCGTCACGGTCAACAGCTGATCGAGCCGATCCATCACATTCCTCGCAGAAGGCAGCCCATCACCGATCCGCCGACCCCGAGCGGAAAACGCCTCGACACCCATCCACCGACCACGGCAGACGGCAACCTGATCATCCACACCCCGGCGGCCGGCGCACGACGGCCGAGCCACCGCTCGCCGACAGCGCGGGGGTTGCGACCAGGCGCTCGGCGACCGGACATCTGCCCGGCTGAAGCCCGCGGATGCCGATCAGGCACCCGCTCATCAACAGCCCTCGGGCGGCGACCGAACACTTGCCCGCCAACGGTACGCGGGTGGTCGCCCGTGACATCACCGCCCGACGGCTGCGGCAGAACGTTCCCCGGCAGCCCATCGACGATCTCTGGCGAATGCGTCGCCGCAGCGGACAGGCACGCTGCCGGGAGGCCCGAGGCGCCGGAAACGTGGCGAGGCCAGGGTCGGCGCCGAGGCGGCCGAGGTGGACACGGACGCTGCCGATCGACCAGATCCGGTGTGGCAGACCTCGTGGGTACGAGGCGAGGTCCAGGTGGTGGCCGGCGCCGGCCGGACAAAGGGCGCTCACCGGTGACGTCGCTGTGCATCGAGATGTCGCGACCGGCCGCGCTGTATGTGGCCTCGGTCCGGAAACCGTCGAGCACCGCCGGGGCCATGACGCAGCTCCGCGGGGTCTGCGACAGGGGGGCCACGCCGCAGCCCTGCGGGGTCTGCGACAGCGGGGCCACGCCGCAGCCCCGTGGGGTCTGTCGCACCGGAACCAGTAAGGCCGGACCGGCGTGGGGCATCAGAGGGTTCCCTGGAAGCGGCGGCGGACCAGGTCGTCGGTTTCGGCGTAGGTGTGGGCGCTGACCCGGACGGACCTCGCCATCTCGGCCAGGTGCGACGAGGCGTCGGCGGCCTCTCTGCCCCGGGCCGCCAGGACCGCGGACCAGCCGGCGAACAGGGCCCGCCCGATCCGCCCCGGGCGGCCGGCGTCGGCGGCGCCGAAGTCGGCCGCCATCGGGACCAGCTCTGGGACGCGGCGGTCCACCGTGGCCAGTGCCTTGGCGGCATGGTCGATCTGGTCGGCGAGTCGATCCACGTCAGTGTCCTTCCAGGGTGCGGAATGATCCGAACACCTCACCGTGCAGTTTCTCCCTGGCCCAGCGGGCGGCCTCGGCCGCGCTGGTCACCACGGCACGCATCTCCCGGGCGAACTCGGCCGACTCGCGATGGCGCAGGCCGCCGTGCATCTTGATGTCCACGATGTCTCCCGCGGCGGTCACGATCACCTCGATCGACTGGTCCGGCGAATGCACCGACACGGTGTGGACGGCCACCGCCGCACCGAAGTCGGCCTGCAACTCCTCGATGCGCCGATATCGGTCGATCGCCTCGTCGATCCACGCCTCGTCGATCTCGCGGGCCATTCAGGCTCCTCACCGCGCGTCATGCCACCGTCGCGTTCCGGGTTGAGACCGTACCCGCTCCGGTCACCGTCCCGCTACGGCCGTCAGTCCCCTGTGGATAACTTCGCCCACCAACACCCGCCGTCACATAGATCGCCATAAAAGGTGACCCGTAGTGATCAAAACAAACTTCGCGTGGCAAATCCGAACCGGAACCGCCCGAGCCGGCAACCCGGCGAGGACAAGGAACGGGCGAGGGACGAGGCAAAGAGCGAGGGCAAGGGCGAACGCCGAAGAAAAGACAGCGAGGCCGAGGCGACGGACAGACGGCGAGACGGAGACGAAGCAGCGCGGACAGGGGCTAAAAGTGACGGGAGCCAGGAGGGTGAGGGCAGGCAAGGACGAGTAGGCCCGATGAAAAGGCAGACGGGAACGGGCCGGGAGCACCAGCCAAGGCCGGACCGCGAGGTGGGCAACACCGCGGCTGGCTGAAACCGGGAGTTGGCGAGACCGCGGGCGGGTTGAGGCTGACCACCGACGGCCGGGAGTGGCCGTGACGCGGGGTCTGGGGTCTCGGACCCCAGGGAGATAATGGCTCGGTGAGTGTCCAGGGCGTGTTTTCGGAACTTGTGGGGCAGGACGAGCCGGTGCGGGTTCTGCGTCGGGCCGCTGCCTCGGCCGCTCGGGTCATGGCTGGGGAAGCCGATCCGGGGGGCGGGATGACGCACGCCTGGATCTTCACCGGGCCGCCGGGGGCACGGCGCACCGTGGCTGCCCGGGCGTTCGCCGCCGCCTTGCAGTGCGAGCGGGACGGTACCGGCTGCGGCGAGTGTCACGGGTGTCACACCGCGCTGGTCGGCACGCATGCGGACGTGCACGTGGTCGCCACCGAGGGGCTGAGCATCGGGGTCAAGGAGACCCGGCTGCTGGTGCTGCGGGCGGCCAGTGCCCCGTCCGGCAGCCGGTGGCAGGTGGTCATCGTGGAGGACGCCGACCGGCTCGGGGAGCGGGCCAGCAACGCGCTGCTGAAGGCGATCGAGGAGCCGTCGCCGCGGACCGTGTTCCTGCTGTGCACGCCGTCGGTGCATCCGGACGACATCATGGTGACGATCCGGTCGCGCTGCCGGGTGGTGTCGCTGATCCAGCCGTCGGCGGCGGCGCTCGGCGAGTTCCTGGTGCACCGGCACGGCATGGATCCGGAGCAGGCCGGCTGGGCGGCGGCGGCCGCGCAGGGTGACGTGGAGCGGGCCCGGCAGCTGGCGGCGGATCCGGAGTCCCGGTCGCGGCGTGACGACGTGCTGGGGGTGCCGCGCCGGCTGACCAACATCGGGGCGTGTTTCGAGGCGGCCGTGAAACTGGAGGCGGCCACCAAGCTGGAGGCGGCGAACGCGGTCGCCGAGCTGGATTCGACGGAGCGGGCCGCGCTGGAGCGGGCGCTGGGCGCGGGCGGCACCGGCCGGGGCGCGACGTCGGCGATGCGCGGGGCGGCCGGGCAGTTGAAGGAGCTGGAGCGGGCGCAGAAGGCGCGGGCCACCCGGGCGCAGCGGGACGCGATCGACCGGGCTCTGCAGGATCTGATCGGTTTCTACCGGGATGTGCTGGTCACCACGATGCGGGCGCCGGTGGCGATGGTGCACGGCGACCTGGCGCCGGTGACGACCGCGGCGGCTGAGAAGTGGACACCGGAGAGCACGCTGCGACGGCTGGAGGCGGTGCTGGCCTGCCGCGACTCGATCGACCGCAACGTGAAACCGCAGGTGGCGCTGGAAGCCATGATGGTCACCCTGTGGCGGGGCTGAAACCATATCGATAGACATGGATAAGCAGTAGCCTGAGGGCCATGTCGACAAGACGCGAGATCCTGGCCGTGGCGTCCGGCGCGGCGATCGCGGCAACGGGCCATCTGCCGAAAAAGGTCAAGAGCGATTGGTTCGGTACGTGGTCGGCCGCCCCCACCACCATCCCGCCGGGCGATCCGCTGATCCTGTCCGATCAGACCGTCCGCCAGGTGGCGCATCTCAGCCTCGGCGGTGACCAGGTCCGCCTGCGGTTGACCAACGAGTTCGGCGAGACCCCACTGCGGATCGGTGAGGTGCGAGCGGCGCTCCGGAAAGGCACCGGAACCAGCAACGACCGGCGGGTCACTTTCGGCGGACGGGGCTCGGTGACCGTACCGGCGGGAACTGCTCTGACCAGTGACCCGATCGCCTTGCCGGTGCCCGGCGGCGCCGACCTGGTGGTCAGCCTGCACCTGCCGGACCGCACGCCGGTGACCACCGTGGCCGCCTTCGCGTTCCAGGAGAACCTGATCGCGGCGGGCAACGTGACCGCGTCCCCGCACATCGAGCCGACCGCGACGATCACCCAGTACCTGTTCCTGAGTGGGGTCAGCGTCAGCACGAGGGGTAGCGGCACTGTCGTCACGCTCGGCGACTCGATCACCAACGGCGCGAACACCGAGACGAACGCCAATCATCGCTGGCCGGACCTGCTGGCGGCCCGGTTCCGGAAGGCCGGGATCGACCTGGGCGTGGCGAACGTCGGCATCTCCGGTAACCGGCTGTTGCACGACCCGAATCCGCCGGCGGGTGATCCGGCCGAGGAGTTCGCGGCGTGGTTCGGGCACAGCGCCCCGCGCCGTTTCGACCGGGACGTGCTGGCCCAACCCGGCGCCAGTCATCTGGTCGTCCTGCTCGGGGTGAACGATCTCGGTCATCCGGGCACGATCGCGCCGCTGGACGAGGTGGTCTCCGCCGAAGACCTGATCTGGGGCCACCGTCAGTTGATCACCAGGGCGCACCAGCAGGGCATCACCGCGATCGGCGCGACCATCCTGCCGTTCAAGGGCGACACGCTCGGCTTCTACACCCCGGAGAACGCCGCGAAGAGGCAGACGCTGAACCGGTGGATCCGGACGTCCGGCGAGTACGACGGGGTGATCGATTTCGACCGGGCGGTGCTCGATCCGGCCGATCCGGAACGCCTGGCCGCCGCTTTCGACAGCGGCGACCACCTGCACCCGAACGACGCCGGGATGGCCGCGATGGCGGCGGCCGTCCCGCTGAAGCTGTTCAAGAAGGCGGCATGACCGCCGTTCAGGGCACCGTGACCGGGTCGAGCAGGGTGGACAGCCGGCCGGTGACCGTCGACGCGATCTCGTCCAGTGGCCGGGACGCGTCCAGCACCAGGTAACGCTTGGGGTCGGAGGCGGCCAGGTCGAGGAAGGCGTAGCGGACCCGCTCGTGGAAGGCCCGCGACTCGCTCTCCAGCCGGTCGGCGCCCTCGCCCCGGGCGTCCACCCTGGTCAGGCCGACGGACGGGTCGACGTCGAGCAGGACCACCAGGTCGGGCTTGAGACCACCGGTGGCCCACGCGGACAGCCAGGAGATCTCCTGGACCGGCAGGGTCCGGCCGGCGCCCTGGTAGGCGAGTGACGAGTCGATGTAGCGGTCGCTGATCACGACCGCGCCCCGGCTGAGCGCGGGCCGGACCACGGTGGCCACGTGGTGGGCCCGGTCGGCGGCGTAGAGCAGCGCCTCGGCCCGGGCCGACGGGGCCTCGGCCTCGTTCAGCAGCAGCCCGCGGATCCGGGCGCCGACGTCGGTGGCGCCGGGTTCCCGGGTGACGACGACGTCGCGGCCCTCCGCCTTGAGTGCTTCGGCGAGCCGGGTGACCTGGGTCGACTTGCCCGCGCCCTCGCCACCTTCGAAGACCACGAAGACGCCGGAGCGGACGAACTCCTCGGGCGGCGACAGCGGGCGGCCGCGCAGCGAGCCGAGCAGGTCGGCGAGGACCGGCACACCCTTCTTGTCGTCCATCTGGCGGAAGCTGCCGATGCCGACCCAGATGCCGATCGCGCCGGCCACCAGCAGCAGCACCCGGGTGGACGAGACGTCGAAGGAGAGCGGGCCCAGCTCGACCCGGCGGGAGCTGCCGAGGCCGACCAGCACGCCGGCCACGGTGATCGCCAGCAGCAGCACGGTCCGGACGCCGATCTGCACGACCGCGAAGACCCGGCCGCGGACGGCGTCCTCGATCTCGCCGTACAGCAGGGTGGTGCCGGCCAGGAACGCCATGCCCGCGCCGGCGCCCACCAGCAGCGCGCCGACCAGGGCCATCGACAGGTGGAAGGCGAGGCCGAGGAACATCACCGAGCCGCTGGCCAGCACGATGCTCATGCCGAACCAGCGCCGCCGGGACAGGTCCTTGACGATCATCGGGCCGAGGCCGATGCCGAGGGCCAGGCCCATGAAGATGAAGCCGAAGAGCAAGGAGAACGCAGCTTCGCCGGCGCCCAGGGAGTAGGCGAAGGTACGGGCCGCGCCGATCACCACGCCACCGGCGGCGAACGCGCCGAAGATGCCGACGACCAGGCCGCGGACCAGCGGGGTGCTGCCGAGGTACTTCCACCCGTCCAGGAACTGCCGGGTCATGCTCTGCTCGGCGGCGTTCTTCAGCCGTTCCTCGCTCTTGCCGCCGATCTCCTTGATGCCGAAGAAGACGACGAGCGCGGTGGCCAGCCGGGACAGCGCGTTGATGTAGAGGGCGATCTGCACCGGCTGTGCCCAGTCTGGCAGGGCGACCCCGGACTGCTGCAGGCCGGCGGTCAGCGCGGAGAGCAGCAGCGCGGCCAGGATCGGGGTGATGCCGTACGTGGTGACCAGGGTGAGCTGGTTGGAGACCTCGATGTGCGACTTGGGGATCAGGTTCGGGACCGCGGCCTCCTTGGCCGGGATCCAGATCAGTGTGATCGCCTCGCCGATCAGGGTGGCGATGGTCGCCCAGGCCACCGTCTGGGCCGGGGAGGCGCCGAAGACCGGGGCGAGCGGGATCGAGCCGTAGATGACGAACCGCAGCAGGTCGACGATCACCATCGTGTAGCGACGGTCGAACCGGTCGGCGAGGACACCCGCGATCGGGCCGAGGACCAGGGCCGGGAGCAGGCGGACGGCGATGGTGCCACCGAACGCGGCGCCCTGGGCGGCGGTGTTCTCGAACTGGGCGGACGCGAAGAGCGCCGTGGCCAGGATGCCGATCCAGTCACCGAAGGAGGCGGCGGCGAGCACCAGCCAGAGCCGCCGGAAGCCACGCAGGCGCAGCACCGAGCGGAGCGCCGCCACACCGTTGAGGTCGACGGGCCCCGGGTCCTGTTGCTTGTCCGTACTGATGGCCCTACCTCCCGTGGTCACTGCTCGGAGCACTGTAACCGGCCGTCCCCCGAGGCGCGGGGCTGCCACGATCGGGCGGGGCAGAGATGAATGTCTTTCGTGTTACCCATCTCACGGGATACCGTGCTCGCGTGTTCCCCGACCGCAGCTCCCTGCGACAACGACTCGACAAGGCGACCGACCACCTGGAGACCCCGGTCGCGGTGGTCGACCTGGCCGCTTTCGACGACAACACGGCCCGGCTGACCACGCGTGCCGGCGGCAAGCCGCTGCGGGTGGCGAGCAAGTCGGTCCGCTGCCGGGCACTGCTGGAACGGGTCCTGAGCCGCCCCGGCTGGCACGGGGTGATGGCGTACACGCTGCCCGAGGCGATCTGGCTGGTCCGGTCCGGGGTGACCGACGACGTGCTGGTGGCGTACCCCACGGTGGACCGGGCCGCGCTCACCGAGCTGGCCGCCGACGAGGAACTCGCCGCGGCAATCACCCTGATGGTGGACGATCCGTCGCATCTCGACCTGATCGACCGGGTGGTGCCCCCGGCCGGCCGCCCGGCTCTCCGGCTGTGCGTCGATCTCGACGCCGCCTGGCGCCCGGCCGGCGCGCTGTACATCGGGGTGCGCCGGTCCCCCATCCACTCGGCCGCCCAGGCCGGTGAGCTGGCCCGGGCCATCGCCGCCCGGGACGGGTTCCGGCTGACCGGCGTGATGTGTTACGAGGCGCACATCGCCGGGGTCGGCGACGCCCCGCCCGGCCGGCCGGTGTGGGGCCGGGCGGTCCGCCTGATGCAGCGGCGGGCCATGCCCGAGTTGATGGAGCGCCGGGCGGCGGCGGTACGTGCCGTCCGGGAGCACGCCGATCTGGATTTCGTGAACGGCGGCGGGACCGGCAGTGTCGCCGCGACCAGCGCCGATCCGGCGGTCACCGAGGTGACCGCGGGTTCCGGCCTCTACGGCCCGACGCTGTTCGACGGTTATCGCGACTGGCGGCCCACGCCGGCGGCCTTCTTCGCGATGTCGGTGGTCCGCCGGCCGGCCCCGCGGATCGCCACGGTCCTGGGCGGCGGCTGGGTCGCGTCGGGCACCGGGGAGAAGTCCCGGCTGCCGACACCGTGGCTGCCCGAGGGGCTGAGTTTCAAGGCCGACGAGGGCGCCGGCGAGGTGCAGACGCCGCTGGTCGGCGCGGCCGCGGACCAGCTGGGGCCCGGCGACCGGGTGTGGTTCCGGCACGCCAAGGCCGGCGAGCTGTGCGAACACGTCAACGAGCTGCAGCTGGTCGACGGCGAGTCAGCCGCGCCGGCCCTCACGTACCGCGGAGAAGGCCGTGCCTTTCTGGGGTGACCCGGCCTCAGACCGTCACGTGACGGTGCAGGTACTCCCTTATCAGGGCTTTCGCCTCGCCGAGCACCATCTCGTCCCCGGTCGGGTCGCGACGGAACGCCAGCTTGATCAGCGCGTCCGCGGCCTCGACCGAGATCTGCAGCGCGAACCGCACGCCGCTGCGGTCACCCAGCTTGAACTGGTCGATCAGCAGATCGGCCAGGCGCTCGGCGATGACCGCGTTGTTGTCGCGGTCGGAGTCGAGCAGGTGCAGATCGACCACGTCACCGAAGTGCAGGGTCCGGAAACCCGGCACACTGCGGTGCATGTGGATGTAGGCGTCGATCGCGGCATCGACCGCGTCCCACCAATGGGTGAACGTCTCGCTGGCGAATCGGTCGGACAGGCTCTGCAGGTACGCGTCCATGTTGCGCAGTGCGAGCGCCTGGACGATGGCCCTTTTGTCCGGAAAGAACTGATAGACCGAGCCGATCGCGACCTCGGCGCGCTCAGCGAGCAGCGTGGTGGTCAGGCCCTCGTAACCGACCTCGTCGACCAGCTCAGCGCAGGCGTCGAGCATGCGCTGCACGCGGGCAACGCTTCTGCCCTGCACCGGGACCCGCCTCAGCGGTCCGGTGCTGACGGTTGGTGTCGACACGCGTCGCCACTCCCTCTCAGCAAAGAGATCCGTTCACGACCGGAGCTCGCAAGGAAACATGTTCACCGTCGTGAATAAATCTCATCGTTAAATCGAACGTTACTCGGATCAACGAGCGAGGGGCATCGACGGGACGCCGGGTCACGGTGTCCGCTCGGACGGAGGACAAAGGCCAGAATGACTACACCCGTTAATTCCCGTCGGTGGACCAACTGGGGCCGCAATCAGGAGTCGGTCGCCGAGGTGCTGACGCCTGGCGGTATCGACGAGGTCGTCACCGCCGTGAGCCGGGCCGCCGAGGACGGCCGCCGGGTCAAGGTGGTCGGCAGCGGTCACTCCTTCACCTCCATCGCGGTCGCCGACGATCAGCGGATGTACGTGAACCGGCTCACCCACCTGATCAGCGTCGACGGGCCGCTGGTGACCGTCCAGGCCGGAATGCCGCTGTCCACGCTGAACCGGGTGCTCGCCGAGAACGGCCTGGCCATGCCCAATCTGGGTGACATCGACGCGCAGACGGTGGCCGGCGCGATCTCCACCGGAACGCACGGCACCGGGCTCGGGCACGGCACGCTGGCGTCCTGTGTCGAGGCGGTGACCATGGTCACCGCGACCGGGACGATCGAGCGGTACACCACGGACTCCCCCGAGTTCGGTGCGATCCGGCTCGGGCTCGGGGCGCTCGGCGTGATCGTCGAGGTCACCCTCCGGTGTGTGCCGGGGTTCACACTGCTCGCCGACGAGCGGCCGATGGCGCTGCCGGACATGCTGGCCGGACTGGACGAGTGGCTGCCGGCCAACGACCACGTCGAGTTCTTCTGGTACCCGTACACCGACCGGGGTCAACTGAAGATCAACAAGCGGGTGGACGAGGACGACCGGCCGCTGTCGAGGTTCCGGGGCTGGCTCGACGACGACTTCCTGTCCAACACCGTCTGGAAGGGCGTCTGCGCGCTGGGGCGCCGGGTTCCCGGCACCGTCCCGCTGCTCAACGGCGTCTCGGCCCGGGCCCTCAGCGCACGCAGTTACACCGGCCGGTCGCACGAGGTGTTCTGCTCCCTGCGCAAGGTCAAATTCACTGAGATGGAGTACGAGGTACCGCGCGCCGCCCTCCCCGAAGTCCTCGGCGCGCTCACCCGGATCTTCGAACAACTGCCGTTCCGGGTGCAGTTCCCGGTCGAGGTCCGCTTCACCGGCCCGGACGACGTGTGGCTGTCGCACGGGTATGGCCGGGAGTCCGCCTACATCGCGGTGCACCAGTACTTCGGCGCGCCCTACGAGCCCTACTTCCGGGCCTTCGAAGCCGTCTGCGCCGGGCTGGGCGGGCGGCCGCACTGGGGCAAGCTGCACTATCGGGACGCCGAGTCGCTGCGACCGGCGTACCCCCGCTTCGACGACTTCCTGGCCGTCCGGGACCGCCTGGACCCGCAGCGGATGTTCACCAACGAATACCTGAAGCGGGTCCTGGGCAGCTGACGTCGTGGTGAGTCACGGATCGCTCCGCGACTCACCCGAACGTCACTCGGCCGCGGTGGTGGCCTTACGCGGCGCGGCCTTCTTGGCCGGCGCCTTCTTGGCCGCCGTGGTGGTCTTCGCCGCCGTGGTCTTCTTGGCGGCGGTCGTCGTCTTCTTCGCGGCGGTGGCCCGCTTCGCCGGCGCCTTCTTGGCCGGCGTGGCGCCGTCCTGTTTGGCGGCAGCTGCCTTGGCCGGAGCCTTCTTCGCGGCGGCCCGCTTCTTCGGAGCCGGGCCCTTCGCCCGCTTGTCCGCGATCATCTGGACCGCCTCCTCCAGAGTGATCTCCTCCGGAGTCTGGTCCCGCCGCAGCGTCGCGTTGAACTCGCCGTCGGTCACGTACGACCCGAACCGGCCGTCCTTGATCACCAGCGGCTTCTTGCTGACCGGGTCCTCGCCCAGCTCCCGCAGCGGCGGCTTGGCGGTCCGGGACTGACGGGTCTTCGGCTGCGCCAGCAGGGCCAGCGCCTCCTCCAGGGTGATCGTCAGCAGCTGGCTCTCGCTGGCCAGCGACCGCGAGTCCTTCTCCCGGGAGATGTACGGCCCGAACTTGCCGTTGCGGGCCACGATCTCGTTGCCGTCGGCGTCCTTGCCCACCACCCGCGGCAGTTTCAGCAGGTCGAGCGCCTGCTCCAGGGTGACCGTCTGCGGCGACTGGTCCTTGAACAGCGACGACTTGCGCTCACCGGCCGAGACGTACGGCCCGAAGCGGCCCGATTTCACGGTCACCTCGTCACCGGTCACCGGGTCCTCGCCGAGCACCCGGTCGCCGTTGCCGGCCAGGAACAGCTCCTCGACCTTCTCCGGGGTCAGCTCGTCGGGCGCGATCCCCTCCGGCAGCGAGGCCTTGTCCTCGGGCGCGTCCTCGCCCCCGTCGATGGCTTTACGCTGCAGGTACGGACCGAACTTGCCGACCCGGACCACGGTCCGGCGGTTCTCTTCGTCGACGAAGAGCGGGATCGAGTTGACCTCGCGGGCGTCGATCGCGCTGAGGTTCTCGGTGACCATCTTCTTCAGGCCGCCGGCCTTGGCGATGTCGTCGTCGGCGCCGGTCTCCTGGCTGCCGAAGTAGAACGACGACAGGAAGTTCAGCTGGGTGCCGTCACCGGCGGCGATGTCGTCGAGCTGGCCCTCCATCGCGGCGGTGAAGTTGTAGTCCACCAGTCGCGGGTAGTGCCCCTCGAGCAGGCCGATCACCGCGAACGCCAGGAACGACGGGATCATCGCCTGGCCGCGCTTCTCCACGTACCCGCGGTCCTGGATCGTCTGCATGATCGACGAGTACGTCGAGGGCCGGCCGATGCCCAGCTCCTCCAGCGCCTTGACCAGCGACGCCTCGGTGTACCGCGCCGGGGGCGAGGTGTGGTGGCCGGCCGCGTTCAGCGCGTCGGCGCTCAGCGGCTGGTCCTTCACCAGGTTCGGCAGGCGGCGCTCGGCATCGTCGGACTCGGCGTTCTCGTCGTCCGAGGACTCGACGTAGGCGCGCAGGAAGCCCGGGTCGGTGATGGTCTTGCCGGAGGCGGCGAAGTCGGCCTCCTCACCCGCGGCGGTGGTCGCCCGGATCCGGACGCTGATCGAGTTACCGACCGCGTCGGTCATCTGCGAGGCGATGGTGCGGCGCCAGATCAGCTCGTAGAGCCGGAACTCGTCGCTGCTCAGCTCGTTGGCGACCTCACCGGGGGTACGGAAGTTGTCCCCCGCCGGGCGGATCGCCTCGTGCGCCTCCTGGGCGCCCTTGGCCTTGGTGGTGTACTTCCGCGGCTGCGGCGGGACGTTGCCCGGCCCGTACAGCTCGGCGATCTGCCGGCGGGCGGCGGCCACCGCGGTCTCGGACAGGTTCACCGAGTCGGTACGCATGTAGGTGATGTAGCCCTTCTCGTACAGGCTCTGCGCGGTGCGCATCGTCTGCTGCGAGGAGGACCGCATCTTGCGCGCGGCTTCCTGCTGGAGCGTGGAGGTGATGAACGGCGCGTACGGCCGGCGGCGGTACGGCTTCTCCTCGGTCCGGGTGACCGTGAACGGCCGGTTCTCCAGACGGGCGGCCAGCCCGCGGGCGCCGTCACCGTCCAGCTGCACCGCGGTGGAGGCGGGCCTGAGCTGCCCGGTGGTCGGCTCGAAGTCCTTGCCGGTGGCGATCCGGTCGCCGTTCAGCGCGATCAGCGTGGCGTTGAACGTGCGCGGGCCCTCGACCTGACCCTGAACGGCCAGGTGGGCCAGGATGTCCCAGTACTCCGCGGAACGGAACGCCATCCGCTGCCGCTCGCGCTCGACGACGATGCGGGTGGCGACGGACTGCACACGGCCCGCCGACAGGCCGCGCATCACCTTCTTCCACAGGACCGGGCTGACCTCGTAGCCGTAGAGCCGGTCCAGGATGCGGCGGGCCTCCTGCGCGTCGACCAGCGAGCGGTCGATGTCACGCGGGTTCGCCACGGCCGCCTGGATGGCCGGCTTGGTGATCTCGTGGAAGACCATCCGCTTGAACGGGACCTTGGGCTTGATCGTCTCGATCAGGTGCCAGGCGATGGCCTCGCCCTCGCGGTCCTCATCGGTGGCGAGGAAGATCTCGTCGACCTCCTTGGCCAGCCGCTTCAGCTTGGCCACCTGCTGCTTGCGACTGTCGGAGATCACGTAGAGCGCGTGGAAGCCGTTGTCGACGTCGACCCCGAGCCGGGCCCACGGCTGGCCCTTGAACTCCTCCGGCACCTCGTCGGCGTTGCGCGGCAGGTCCCGGATATGCCCGACGGAGGCCTCGACCAGATAGTCGGGGCCCAGGTAACCGGCGATCGTCTTGGCCTTCGACGGGGACTCGACGATGACCAGACGGGTCGTCCTGGCGTTACTCGGCACGGCACTCCTTATTTGACCCTCAGCGCTCCCCGCTTCATCCGGTCTTGGCGTCCGGTTGGGGCACAGACGTTCAACGTAACGCGCCGGACAAGCTCCCATTCCCGGGGAAGCCCGCAGTCGGATGGTAACGGTACGGCCACCGCATGCGTCCGACCGCGACACCGTACACCGGGAAGACAGTGTTATGTCGGACACAATCCCGGAAGATCACGCGTCCGCACCGCCGGGCCAGAACTCCTCCGGGGCAGCGGACGGGCGTTCGCCCACCAACTCGGCCAGCCGGCGCAACCGCCGACGGCCGGTGATCAGATACCGCCGTCCGTCATCCGACACCCGGCCGGCCAGACCCGCCCGGACCAGCGCGGCCGCCACCTCGGGGCGGTCCTCCGCCGGGTCCAGGCCGAGCTGGTAGCCACCGGGGCGCGGGCTCCCGGCGGCGGCCACCCACAGACGCAGACGGGGGCCGGAGAGAAAGAGTTGCGCGGAGGCGTCCGGCCAGGCGAGAGCAAGACCGTTCAACCTCCGGGAGTACGCGGTACGAACCTCGAAGAGCGGCTGTTTCGGCTCCGGTGAAATCGGCGACGTGTCGTTCGCCTCGTTTTCCACGGGCGCCTCGTCGTTTTCCACGGGCGCCTCGTCCGGGCGTACCGCGGCAATCGGCTCTTGATCTTGAACTGGCTCGTCCTCGACCGGCTCCCAGCTGGCGGTCAGACCGCGCGCGACCAGCTCGGTGACCAGGACGTGCACCCGCCAGCCGGCGTCCACCCGGATCGACACCCGGGCCGTGCCACCCATCCGGTCCAGCCGGCCCGGACCGGTCAGCAGGCCGGCGACGTCGGTCGGTGACGGCTCGGTGGTCTCGGCGCCGAACATCGACAACTGACGGCCCGGCGGCGTCTCCGGATGACCGGCGGCACGCCGCTCGGTGCGCTTCGCCACCGGCACCGGCGGGGGAAGCACCTCCCGCGGGATCAATGGCCAGCCGGTCTCGGTCATCGGCACTCGGGCAGCGAGTCGAAGGCCTGTCTCAGCTCGACCGACTCCAGGCTCGTGGTGTCCAGGCTGCTCTTCTGATACTCCGTGCCGAGCTCCTCGACCACCTTGCCGACCTCCGAGTAGAAGCCCTTGACGTCACTGGTGGCCAGGCCCTGGATGCCGGAGCTGGCGTGCTCGTAGGCGGTCTTGATGCCGGACAGCGAGGTCTGGAACCCCTCGGCGATGGCCTCGCCGTTGGTCACGTCGGGCACCCCGGCCTTCGCCACACCGTCCCTCGCCTTCTCACTGGCGACGGCGGCCCCGTCGAAGAGCCGGGCCAGATTCTCCTTCGCCTGACCGGGAGTGGTCTCAGCGGTCATCTGCTGCTGGGTGCGGGCGGTCAGCGAGTCGATCTCGGCCCGCCAGGGACTCAGCGTGGTGCACACCAGCGCCGCCCAGGCGTGTGCCCCCGGATTGGCGGAGCAGGCCGCCAACGGTGCGGAGAGCGCGAGAAGAAGGGCGAGGGAGATCGGGCGGGCCGCACGCATGCAAGCAGGGTACGACTATGGTCGGACTCTTCACACGTCTCGATGGCGGTAATACGAAGGGCACCCGGTCGCGCCGGGCGCCCTTCGTGACCGTTTCGACCCTTTGTCAGACGTTGTCCTTGACCCGGGACGGCTCGGTGGTCCGGGCGTCCTGGACCGCCTTGGCCGTGTCCGCGGCACCGGCCGTGGCAGCGGCGGCGCTGTCGTCGCCGATCGCGATCGGCTTGCGCTTGCTCCACACCACCGCCGCGGTCACCACCGCCACCGCGACCAGCGCGATGCCGATCCGCAGCGCCGGGTTCGCGTCCGCGCCGTAGCTCCAGGTCACCACCGCCGGGGCGATCAGCAGCGAGACCAGGTTCATCACCTTGAGCAGCGGGTTGATGGCCGGGCCGGCGGTGTCCTTGAACGGGTCGCCGACGGTGTCGCCGATGACCGTGGCGGCGTGCGCCTCGGACCCCTTGCCACCGAACGCCCCGTCCTCCACCAGCTTCTTCGCGTTGTCCCACGCCCCACCGGAGTTGGACAGGAACACCGCCATCAGGGTGCCGGTGCCGATCGCGCCGGCCAGGTACGCGGCCAGCGCGCCCGGACCCAGGCCGAAGCCCACCGCGATCGGGGCCATGATCGCCAGCAGACCGGGGGTGAGCAGCTCACGCTGCGCGTCCCGGGTGCAGATGTCGACGACCCGGCCGTACTCCGGGCGCTGGGTGTAGTCCATGATCCCGGGGAACTCCCGGAACTGGCGCCGCACCTCCATCACGACCGCGCCGGCCGACCGGGACACCGCGTTGATCGCCAGGCCGGAGAAGAGGAACACCACCGCCGAACCGATCAGCAGACCCACCAGAGCGCGCGGGTTGGAGATGTTCAGCTGGTTCAGGATCTCCGTCGGAGCGTCCGCGATCCCCGCCCCCGTCAGCGAACTGAGCAGGCTGTTCGTGTACGACCCGAACAGCGCCGTGGCGGCGAGCACCGCGGTCGCGATCGCGATGCCCTTGGTGATCGCCTTGGTGGTGTTGCCGACCGCGTCGAGCTCGGTGAGGATCTGCGCGCCCCGCTCGTCGACGTCACCGGACATCTCGGCGATGCCCTGCGCGTTGTCCGAGATCGGGCCGAACGTGTCCATCGCCACGATCACGCCGACCGTGGTCAGCAGACCGGTGCCGGCCAGCGCCACCGCGAACAGCGACAGCGTCAGCGACGAGCCGCCGAGCAGGAACGCGCCGAAGACACCCGCGCCGAGCAGCAGCGCCGAGTAGACCGCCGACTCCAGGCCGACGCTGATGCCGGCCAGGACCACGGTGGCCGCGCCGGTCTGCGACGACTTGCCGATGTCCTGCACCGGGCGCCTGTTGGTCTCGGTGAAGTAGCCGGTCAGCGCCTGGATGGCGGCGGCCAGCAGAATGCCGATCACCACCGCGCCGACCGCGACGACCTGCGGGTTCTGACCGCTGTTCAGGATGTCCTCGGCGATGCCCGCATCCGCGCCGAAACCGGCGAAGGTGGTCGGCAGGTAGACGAAGCTGACCGCGGCCACCGCGATCGCCGAGATCGCCGCCGAGATGTAGAACGCCCGGTTGATCGCGGTGAGACCGTTGCGGTCACTGGCCCGCAGCCGGGTGATGAAGACACCGATGATCGCGATCAGCACACCGATCGTGGAGATGATCAGCGGGAAGATCAGGCCGTCCTGGCCGAACGCCGCCGAACCCAGGATCAGGGCCGCGACCAGGGTGACCGCATAGGACTCGAACAGGTCGGCGGCCATGCCGGCACAGTCACCGACGTTGTCGCCCACGTTGTCGGCGATGGTCGCCGCGTTGCGCGGGTCGTCCTCCGGGATGCCCTGCTCGACCTTGCCGACCAGGTCCGCGCCGACATCCGCGGCCTTGGTGAAGATGCCGCCGCCGACCCGCATGAACATGGCCAGCAGCGCGGCGCCGAAACCGAAGCCCTCCAGCACCGTCGGCGCGTCACCCTTGAAGATCAGCACGACCAGGGCGCCACCGAACAGTCCGAGACCGACGGTGAGGAAGCCGACCACGCCACCGGTACGGAACGCGATACCCATCGCCTTCTCCCGGCCGCCCTGCTCACCGGCGGCCGCCGCGACCCGCAGGTTCGCCCGCGTCGCCAGCGCCATGCCGGCGCCGCCGATGAACGAGCTGAAAACCGCGCCGACGATGAAGAACAACGAGCGGCCGATCTTGACCAGGGTCTCGTTGTCGGTCTCGTGCACCGGAAGGAGGAAGAGCAGAACGACGGCGATGACGACGAAGATGCCGAGGGTCTTGAACTGCCGGAAGAGGTACGCCGAAGCGCCCTCCTGCACGGCGCCCGCGATCTCCTGCATCTTCGGTGTGCCGCGGGCCGTCCGCAGCACCGATTGGACGAACGCGGCGGCGAACCCCAGTGCTACCAGGGAGAACACCAGCGCGACGACGACGAATGTGATGTTGGAACCGGTCAGGGATGCTCCGCCACCCTCGGCGGCGAGCTCTATTACCTCAGCATCGGACATCAATGTCCTCCTGTGCACCGATGGCGCCCGGCAGGGTGGACGAGACCCTTCGGGCGCATTCCCCGGGGAGCCGGGGAACGACCGACCAGACCTGCGGACGCGAGGCCGGTGAGTAGCTGACAACTCGCGTACTGTATAGGTCTTAAGTGTCGGTCGTCACAAGTAGCACCAGCCGTGTCGCGGTGATGATCACCGTTGTGTTAGCCGAGATTCGATCTCGGACACACGGGCGGCGCCCCAGGTTTCGGTGATGTCAGCCTGATGGCGATTGTCCGAAATGAACCTAAATTTTGGGAAAGATCCCTCGAAAAGGCGTACAGCCAACTGGTGTACGCCTTTATCGCGCCCAGCCCAGCCCACGGCTTCCACGCGGCCTTCGCACGGCTTCCGCGCGGCTTTTTCGCACTGCTTGCGTGCGCGGCATTCGCGTACGGCGGCGGGAAGGGTCTTGCTTTGGGGTTTGCCTTGCGGTTTTGCTCTGGGCGGGCCGGTCAGCGGCGGGTGACCGGCCAGACCATGCGGACCTCGGTGCCCGGGCCGTCGTCCACCGGGCGCACCTGTAGGTCGTCGACAAAACCGGCGAGCAGCGCGAAACCGACGCCGGTGGTCAGAGCGTCGTCGGTCAGCGACTCGTCGGCCAGCTCGTCCGGCGGCAGCTTCGTCAGGCCCACGCTCGCCTCGATCGGCGCATGGTCGATGACCCGCACCGTATACGAGTCCGAGTCGGACATCTCCACGGTGACGAGCTCGGAAAGGCCATACTGCCGGTGCAGGGTGACCGCCCGGGTGCAGGCCTCACCGATCGCGAGGCGAACCTCGTCGAGCAACTCCTCCGCCACCCCGGCGCGGCGCGCGACGGCGACACCGACGAGACGGGCGGTGCGCACATGCACCGGGGCCGGCGAGAAGGAGAGTCGAACGGTGGCCATCACGAAGCGGGACCGCTGCCGTCGCGCTCGGTGGCCGCCTCGACGGTCGGGAAGATCGGGAAGACCTGGTCCAGAGCGGTGATCCGGAAGATCTTGAGCAGCGGCTCCTTCGCGCACACCAGACCGAAGGTCCCCTGCGCGGTACGCAGCCGCTTCAGTGCGCCGACCAGCACGCCGAGCCCGGTGGAGTCGAGGAAGTCGACCCGCTCCAGATCCACCACCACGTCGCGCGCACCCGCATCCACCAGCTCGATGAGACGCTCGCGCAGACGGGGGGCGGTATAGACATCCACCTCTCCGCCGACCTCGAGCACGGTGTGCCCGGCGACGGTCCGGGTGGTGAGTGACAGCTCCATCGGTCCTCCTCCCTGATCTCTCCCCCCGCGAAATCTAACCACCGACGGTTCGCGGGCGACGCATGGCACCCACCGTCCTACCCGTTTGAGGTTCGGGCCATACGGGTGTCACAGTGCAATGCGTGACCTCCACCGCCTTCGGTCCCACCGAACTGTTGCACCGGTTGCGGGCCCGGACGACCGTTTCGGCAGTGTCTCCGGTCACACATATCGAGCGGGTGCCCGCCCGCGAAGGACGCCCGGCACCGTGGCCCACCTGGACCGATCCGGTCGTCCGCGACGCCTTCACCGCACAGGGGATCACCGCGCCCTGGGAGCATCAGGCGGCCGCGGCCACCCTCGCCCGGGAGGGCACACACGTCGTGCTGGCCACCGGGACGGCGTCCGGGAAATCCCTCGCCTACCAACTGCCGGCACTCAATGCGCTCGCCGAGGACCCTAGAGCGACAGTGCTCTATCTGTCACCCACCAAGGCGCTCGCCGCCGACCAGTTGCGCTCGCTGCGGAGGCTCGGACTGGACGGGATCCGGCCCGCCACCTTCGACGGCGACACCCCGCGCGAGGAGCGCGACTGGATCCGGCAGCACTCGAGGTTCCTGCTCACCAACCCGGACATGCTGCACCACAGCCTGCTGCCCGGGCACGGCCGGTGGGGCGTGTTCCTGCGGCGTTTACGCTATGTGGTGATCGACGAGTGCCACACGTACCGGGGCGTGTTCGGGTCACACGTCGCCCACGTCCTGCGCCGACTCCGGCGAGCCACTCTGCGGTACGGCTCCTCCCCCACCTTCATCCTGGCCTCCGCCACCTCGGGCGACCCGGCCGGCTCCGCCTCCCGCCTGACCGGCCTCCCGGTGACCGCCGTCACCGAAGACGGTTCACCGAGCGGGGCGATGACGTTCGCCCTGTGGGAGCCACCCCTCCTGCCACCGCCCCCCTCCTCGGCCGCATTCGCGACTCGCCCTTCGGCGTCGCCCGCACCTGCACCCCGGCCCTCGCCTTCGCCCTCCCCGTCCTCCTCGTCGGGCAATTCCGATATTTCGGAATTCTTGCTTGAGGAGGATGCTCCGCCGATTCGGCGGTCCGCCCTGCGCGAAACCGCTGACCTGCTCACCGACTCGGTGGTGGCCGGCACCCGGACGCTCGCCTTCATCCGGTCGCGGCGTGGGGCCGAGGTCGTCGCGTCACTCACCCGGCAGTCCCTGAACGAGGCGGTGCCCGGGCTCGGTGACCGGGTCGCCGCCTACCGGGGTGGTTACCTGCGCGAGGACCGGCGGGCCATCGAGCGCGCCCTGCTCTCCGGCGAACTCCTCGGGCTCGCCTCCACCAACGCGCTCGAACTCGGCGTCGACCTGACCGGGCTGGACGCCGTGCTGATCTGCGGGTACCCCGGCACCCGGGCGTCGCTGTGGCAGCAGGCCGGCCGGGCCGGGCGATCGGGGCAGGAGGCGCTCGCCGTCCTCATCGCCCGGGACGACCCGCTCGACACCTACCTGGTGCACCACCCCGAAGCGATCTTCGGCCCCGACGTCGAGGCAACGGTTCTCGACCCCGGGAACCCGTACGTGCTCGCCCCGCAACTGTGCTGCGCCGCCTCCGAAGCGCCGCTCACCCCCGCCGATCTCGAACTGTTCGGCGAACCGGCCGGCGCGATCGTGGGACAGCTCGTCACCGAAGGGGTGCTCCGGAAACGGCCGTCCGGCTTTTACTGGACCCATCGCGGGCGGCCCGAGGTCGACCTGCGCGGCACCGGCGGCGCACCGGTGTCGGTCGTCGAAGCGGCCACCGGGCGGCTCCTCGGCACCGTCGATCACGGATCGTCACACGTCATGCTTCATCCGGGGGCGGTTCACCTGCACCAAGGCGTGTCGTACGTGGTGGACGACCTCGATCTGGAGGACGCCATCGCCCTCGTGCACCAGGAGGAACCGGACTGGACGACCCACGCCCGGGACGTCACCAATCTGTCGGTGGTGAACGTCCGATCGTACGTGGATGCCGGTCCGGTCGGGCTTTTCCTGGGCGACGTGGACGTGACCAATCAGGTCGTCTCGTATCAGCGACGGCGCCTGCGCAGCGGCGAGATCATCGACACCCGGCCGCTCGATCTGCCGGTCCGTGAGCTGCGGACCGTCGCCGTCTGGTTCACCGTGTCACCGCAGGCGCTGGTCGCGGCCGGCGTCGAGCCCAGCGAGTTCCCCGGGGCGCTGCACGCGGCCGAACACGCCGGGATCGGGCTGCTGCCGCTGATCGCCACCTGCGACCGGTGGGACATCGGCGGGCTGTCCACCGCCAACCACGCCGACACCGAGGCGCCGACGGTATTCGTCTACGACGGCCATCCCGGTGGCGCCGGATTCGCCGAACGCGCCTACCGGACCGCCGCCGAATGGCTCGGCGCCACCCGGGAAGCGATCGCGTCATGCGTCTGCGAAAGCGGATGTCCCTCGTGCGTGCAGTCACCCAAATGCGGCAACGGAAACAACCCGCTCAACAAACCCGACGCGGTCAAGGTGCTCGACGTCGTGCTGAACAATTTGCCGATACCGGGTAGCCTGCCTCCCCGATGACTCACCCGATGACCTCCCCGACGAAAGCGCAGGCCGCGACGGCCGGCCGGGCTCCTCGCCTGGCCGCCCTGGACGGTCTGCGCCTGATCGCCGCGCTGGCCGTCGCGGTGTACCACCTGAGCGTCTCGTGGCGCATCGACGGGCACAACCCACCCAGCTACTTCCTGCCGAACTTCTCCCACCTGGCCATCTACGGCTTCCTCGGTGTGGAGCTGTTCTTCCTGATCAGCGGGTTCGTCATCTGCATGAGCAGCTGGCAGCGCGGGCTCGGGGAGTTCTTCGTCTCCCGGGTCGGGCGGCTCTACCCCGCCTACTGGGTCTGCATACTGATCACCGCGTTCGTGGTCGGCCTGTTCCCGGTGGTCGGCGGCGTGCCCGTCTCCGGCACCCCCGATCTGGCCGAGATCGCGGTCAACATGACCATGTTGCAGGAGCCCCTGGGTGTCGCCATGGTCGACACCGTTTACTGGACACTCTTCATCGAACTTCGTTTCTATCTGTTGTTCGCCGCACTCGTCGCATTCGGTCTGACCTATCGTCGAACAGTGATCTTCTGCGCGGCCTGGATGGCCGTCGCCGTGATCGGCCCGACCGTCGACAGCCGCATCGTGAACGTCGTCGCCATTCCGGAATACGCGCCCTATTTCATCGCCGGGATCGCCTCTTTCCTGATCTACAAGTTCGGCCGCTCCCCGCTGCTCTTCGCGATCGTCGGCTTCGCCTGGCTGGTCAGCCTCAAACGGGTCGAGGACCGGGTGGCCGACGTCAACCCCGGCTTCGAGGTACCGACCTGGCCCGGCATCGTCATCGTCACCCTGTCCTTCGCGGTGGTCCTGGTGATCGCCCTGGGCTGGACCGACCGGATCCGCTGGGGCTGGCTCACCACCGCCGGGGCCCTCACCTACCCGTTCTATCTGCTGCATCAGCGCATCGGGTACAGCTTCGTGCGCTACACCCATGAACACACCGGCCTGCCCGCCTGGCTCCTGATCGCCGGTGCGATCCTGCTGGTCCTGGGCTTGGCCTGGCTGGTGCACCGCTACGCGGAACGTTCGCTGGGCCGCTGGCTGCGCCGAGTCATGCGCCAGGCCGTCCACGACATCCGCCGCACCTCGGCCACCGACGCCGCCACCCCGGCCACCCACCCCACCGCCTCGGCGGCTTCGACCAGCACGATCGATGGACGCGGCGAGGTCGGCACCGGGACTACGGCGGCGGCTCCGTCGTCAGGGTCTTCGCCGGCGGCTGACGTTGTCGAACCTGCCGATGACGCTCCGCAGCAGCGGCGGCTACCGCCCGATGGGCGACTCCAGGACGCCTCCCACCACTGAGGACACCGGTCCGGCTCGTGCCGCTCCCTCGGCGCCGGCCGGGAAGGCGCCGAAACGGACTGATGTCCGGACCACGATCTCCAGCCCGGTGACCTCGCAGCCGGTCATCCGGGCGCCGTTCGCCCGGACGTAGCGGTCCGCCACAGCGCACGCCGCCGCCTGCCCTTCGATGGTGTGGGCGGCACCGGCCAGGGCTCCGAAGTCGGCGGCGTTGCCCGCCTGGTGCCGGGCGACCCGGGCAGCCCCGACGGCCGTTCCCGCCAGGCCGACGAGAACCACCACCAGCCCCACCGCGAGCACGAAAACCGAAGCCGCCCCACGGTCATCTCGTAACGAAAGACCCATTTACCATCCTTCCATCTGTCGCCCCGTCACGCCGTTCGACAGGCAGGGGCAGGTTGCTCAGAAGCCGATCTGTTCGGGCTCGCGGGCCGCTACCGAGCGACCGCTGACGGTCAGGCCGGGTAGGTCCCAGCCGAGCATGCGAACCGGTGCCGACACTTCGGCGGTGACGCTGTCGCCGCCGCCCACCCGGATCGAGGCGCCGTCCGGAGCGATCCGGGCCGCGACGCCCAGAGGTGGATCGCCACGGGATTCGGCCAGGGCGGCCTCCCGTGCGGCGTCCTGGCACTGCATCTTGAGTGAGATCGCCGACACCCCCGTCAATCCGAAGCTGAGCAGCAGCATGAGCGCCGGCAGCCCAGCCGCAAGTTCAGCCGTGAAGGCACCCCGGTCCGGGTCACCGACCCCCGAGAGGGGATCGATCTCCCCGACCCCCGCAGGGAAATCGGGCACCGCGAAGGAACAGGTCGCCGCGCGGGAACCGGTCCCCGCGAAAGAGGGGGTTCCCGCGTGGGAGGCGGGTTCCGGGAGGGTGTTCGCCTCCCGGGTGGGGGTGGGCTGAGTGCGGCTGGGCTGCCGGCTTCGTCTCACTTCAGGGCCCGCCCGATCACTGCGGTGAGGGCCGACTGCACGGAGCCGCTCGTCACTACCTTGAGCAGCACACCGGCGAAGGCCACCGCGGCGACCGTGCCGATGGCGTACTCGGCGGTGTTCATCCCGGCGTCCGCGGCCTCGGTCTGGAGCCGCCGATACCGGACGATGATGTTGTGCACTGGACCTCCTCGTAACGTGGTGCGGCGCCGGTGACGCCGAACCGGGTGTTTCACGAACGCGGCGCCGATCAGCGCCGCGGGTCTATCGAGCACCTACCGGTCACATCACCTCCCGGATGATCGCGACCAGTACGGGAACCAAACCGGCCAGCAGGAACGCCGGGAGGAAGCACAGTCCGAGCGGCAGCACGATCAGCACTCCGGCCCGCTGGGCGGCTGCCTCGGCGGCCACCGCGCGGTCCGAACGCAGGTCACCGGCCAGGCGTTCCAGAGCGCCGGACAACGCTCCGCCGCTCGCGCTGGACCGGACGGCCGCCGTGATCAACCGGTCGGCCTGCGGGACTCCGGCCAGATGCGCCCAGGCCTCCGCCGGGGTCGCACCGAGCCGCAACGACCGGGCGGTCCGCTGCAGCCGGGCCCCCAACGGACCGCCGACGGCTTCGGCTACCGCGGCTATCGAGCTGTCCACCGCGGTACCGCCCTTCAGCGCGGCAGCCAGCAGATCGGCACCGAGCGGCAGGTCGGCGAGGACCTCCACACGTTCCTGGCGGACCTCGGCCGGTTCGAGCCGCCGCAGGAAGCGGTCCACGCCGACCGCGACCGCCATCCCGGCCGGCACTCCCCACACGGTTCCGATCAGCCCGGCCACCGCCAGGCCGGTCACGATCGACAGCAGCAGCCGGGTCCGGGCCGGCGACTCCTTCCGGGGCCGGGCCGGCGACTCCTTGGTCGGTGGCCGGGATCGCCGGGCCGGTATCAGCAGCAGAACAGCGGCCGTCACCGTGCACCCGGCCACGACCAGGCCGGTCACCGCGACACCTCACGCAACGGAACCGGAGCGACCAGAACGGGGACGGCATCGACCTCAACAGGCGAGGAAACACCCGGCGCGGAAACACCGGCCGCGGGAGAACCAGGCACGGAAGAACCAGGCGCGGAGGGCTCGACGGCTGTCGCGAGGCATGTGGACGTGGTGGTCACCCCGTCGACGCCGAGCAGCGCCGCCACACAGCAGTCCCGCAGCGGCACCCGGACCGGCCCACCGGGGCGCAGCAGAGCCGCCACTCCGCAGCTCACGCCGTCACCTTCCCGGTCAGTCGCTGGGCCCATTTCAGGCCGGCGACCTGGAGGATCAGCGCCCCGACCGCGCACCCGGAACCCCAGGGCGTGTGCAGCAGCACGTCGAGCGGGTCACCCCCGATGGCGTAGCCCATCCCGATCCCGGCCACCGGCAGCACGGCGAGCATCACCGCCGTGGTCTGCGATCCGGCGGCCTGCGCCCCGGCGGCCCGCGCCGAACGATCAGCCGTCCGCCCGTCCCGCTCGATCCGTTCGAGCAGGTCGGCGGCGGGCGCTCCGGTGCACTCGGCGAGATGCCAGACAGCCGAGGTGAGCCGCGCGAGCCGGGCATCGGCTGAGAGGGCCGGATCAGAGTCCGGCCGAGACGCGCCGAGGTCGGAAGGCCGGGATGCGGCAAGGTTTGCAGGCTGGGACGCGCCGAGGTCTGAAGGCTGGGATACGGCGAGGTCTGAGACCCGGGACGCGGCGACGATCACCGGCGGGACTCCGGCCCGGAGTTCGGCCACCAGGTGGGCGATCTCGTCCAGGTCGGCGGCCCGCCGCGTCTCGACCCGCCGGCGCTTCACCCGGCGGTCCCACTCGTGCGCGCCGAGCCCGGCGTAGGCGGCCGCGATCAGCGCCCCCACCGGCCCACCGAGCACCCCGGCGGCCACGGTGACCACGCCGACCGCCGCCACCGCCAGCCGCGGCCCGCCGGACACGGCAAGCCGGCGCAGCCGGCCCGGGTCGATCCGGGTACGCGGCCCGAGCAGCCGTTCCCGAGCCGCCGACCCGGGACGGGCCGCGACCACGGCGGCAGCGATCAGCAGTACCGCGAGCAGCCAGTTCACCGCGACCACTCCTCGATCACCGGCGGCACCGGGCAGCCCCGGTCCCGGAACAGCCGGGCCAGATGTTCGGCGCCCGGCCCCGCACCCCGGTCCCGGTGCCACGCCGGGACCACGGTCGCCAGCCGGTCACTGCCGGCGGGCCGGACCACACCGATGGAGTCCAGGTGCCGGCCCGCCCCGGTACGCCGGACGTGCAGGACGACCTGCAGAGCCGCCACCACCTGGGCGTGCAGGGCAGCCCGGGGCAGTCCACCGAGCAGCCCGAGCGCCTCCAGCCGGGCCGGAACGTCACCGGGCGCGTTGGCGTGCAGCGTCCCCGCCCCGCCTTCGTGACCGGTGTTGAGCGCACCTAGGAGGTCCACGATTTCGGGCCCTCGGCACTCGCCGACGACGACTCGGTCCGGGCGCATCCGCAGCGCCTGCCGGACCAGGTCGGTCAGCCCGATGGCGCCCGCGCCCTCGACGTTGGCGGTACGCGCCTGCAGGGTGATCACGTGCGGATGGACCGGCTGCAGTTCGGCGGCGTCCTCGACCAGCACGATCCGTTCGGTGGCCGGGACGATGCCGAGCAGCGTGGCCAGCAGGGTGGTCTTGCCGCTGCCGGTGCCGCCGGTGACGAGGTACGCCAACCGGGCCCGCACCACCGCCGCGAGCAGGGTGGCCGCGTCGGGGGTGACGGTGCCGTGCCGGACCAGGTCGTCGAGGGTGAACGGCCGCTGCCGGAACGTCCGCAGCGACAGGTAGGGCCCGCTGGTGGCGACCGGTGGCAGGACCGCGTGCAGACGGGTGCCACCGGGCAGGCGGGCGTCCGCGTACGGCTGGCCGTCGTCGAGCCGCCGCCCGCAGGCCGCGACGAGACGCTGGGCGAGCCGGCGCACCTCCGCGGTGTCGGTGAAGGTGACGGCGGCCCGTTCCAGCCCGGCGCCCCGGTCGATCCAGACGTCACAGTTGTTGACGAGCACGTCGGTGACGGCCGGGTCGGCCAGCAGCGGCGCGAGTGGCCCGGCGCCGACGAGCTCGTCACGCACCTGGCCGGCGATCCGCAGCACGGCCGTGTCGCCGAGGACCGCTTTGTCGCGGCGGACCGCGGTGACGACGGCGGCCGGCGTGGCTTCGGTCCCCTCGTACGCGAATCGTCGGCGCACCTCGTCGGCGATCGTCATGCCGCGTCCGCTTTCAGGGCGGTGCCGGTCAGGTCGCCGATCAGGCGCAGGCAGAGGGCGGCCAGCGGTCCCCGCCCGGTGGCCGTGGGGGCCTGACCCTCCTCGATGCCCTGGCAGACGGTCTTCTCCGGGCGGATGGTGCCGGCCAGCGGCAGCTGCAGGGCGGTGGAGATGTCGCGGGGCCGCAGTTTGCCCGGTGCCGGTCCCCGTACGACGACGGCAAGGTCTTCGCAGTGTTCCCGGACCGCGTCGGCGGTGCGCCGAGCGGAGGCGGCGGCCCGCAACTCGGCCGGCACGACCAGCAGGGTGCGCTGGGCGGCCTGGAGCGCGAGCACGGCCGCGTCGTCGAGTTGCCGGGGCAGGTCGGCGACGATCACGTCCCGGGCGCGCTGGGCGGCGTGCAGGGTGGCGGCCATCGCCTCGCTCGGCACTCCGGGCAGCTCGGCCCGGTCGAAGGAGAGCAGCACCAGGTCACCGCGGTGCGGCAGAGCGTTCAGCAGGGCCGGTGGATCGACCCGCCCGTCGGCCTCGGTGAGGGCCGGCCAGCGGAGGCCGCCGACGTCCTCCCAGCCGAGGACCAGGTCGAGGCCGCCACCGAGCGGGTCGGCGTCGATCAGCAGGGTCCGGAAGCCGTTGCGGACGGCGGTGGTGGCGAGCCCGGCGGCGAGGGTGCTCGCGCCGGCGCCGCCCCGGCCGCCGATCACCGCGATGGTGCGGGCGGTGACCCGCCGGGCGGGGCCGTCGGCGAACTGGTCGACGATCCAGGGCGCGGCCTCGGGCAGGATCGCCACGTTCTCGACGCCGAGCAGCTCGGCGATGTGCCACGACGGGGTGACGGTGCCGGACTGCCCGACCAGGACGACCCGGCCGCGGCGGGGCAGCCGGGCGCGCAGGCAGGCGACCGCCTGGTCGACGCCGACCAGCACGAACAGGGCGGCGGACCAGCGGGGGCGGGCTCCGGCCGGGTCGGGCGCCACCTCCGGCTCGGCTCCGCCGGCGGCGGCGAGCCGGAGCAGTTCATCGAGCAGTTCGGGGTCGGCGGTCACGATCAGAGCGCGGCGCGGGACGGGCATTCGCTGACCTCCAGCGGGGACGGGCGGTGGGTGGGCGACCACCTTCGCCGCGCCCCGGAGGCCCCGGCAACCACGCGCTGTGGACGGCACGCCACTGTGGACGAGCCGCCCGCTCGCCGGGTGATCTGATAAGCGGCGCGTGTGCCCGAGCGGCGGTTGGGTATTTTGGGAGGCTCAGACGAACCGTTGGGGTGGGCATGGAGACTTCGATCCGGACGACCTCCGGCGACGACGGCATGGTCACCGTCACCGTTCTCGGCGAGGTCGACTTCTCGAACGCCGACGAGGTGGCGCAGGCCCTGCACGACGCGATCACCGACTGGTCGCCGCAGGTGCTCCTGATCGACCTGGCCGATGCCACGTTCATCGATTCGACGGGTCTCGGCGCCCTGATCGAGGGCTATCGCACGGCGTCGGCGCAGGGCGCCGATTTCCGGGTGGTCAATCCGAGCGACACGTTCCGCCGGGTGCTGACGGTGACCGGTCTCTCCGATTTCTTCGGATTGATCGAGACGGAAATCGACACCGAACGGACCCAGGCGACCGGCGCCTGAAAAGGAACGACCCCCGTCGGGGGAGACGGCAACAACTCAATCTTGAACAGCGCCGGCGGTTGAAACCCGCAGCCAGCCTCACGCCTGACAACATCGACTGCCATCCGTTGTCGTCGGTTGTCGGTCCGGCCGCTGACTTTCTGCTGACTGGCTTCTACTTGTTGCGCAAGAACTTGATGCAGCCCGCAACACACCTGCCCTGGCTTGTCCCCGCATGCCGTTGATCTGCGAGTAAGACGTCACATCTGGCATCGCCTGCCAGTATCGAACGGCCTCGGACGGCCCACAGACGGCCCAGAGAAGAGTCGTCAGGACTTAGGAACAGCGAACCGCCGACCTTCCAATTTTCGTACCAAGAGTCATCTTATCGACTGGCATCAGACAGGGGCACGCAACAATGCTGGTCCGAGATGAGACCGGGTTGTCGCCCGTAGCTGTCTGGTTCCATATGCGACTCACGCGTCTATGAGCAATCCGTAAGCAGCGCACGATCGCGAGCAGTGCACATAGGGGTGGACCGAGCGCCAGACGGGGATGACTTCCTCATGAAGCGCCACCACCAGCAACAAAGCGCATACCAAAGATGCCATGTACACTTTGCCCGCAATGAACATCTTGTCATAAAATTCACTTACAATGCCCGTATTCCCATAAATACATTAATAAATGTAACTAGGCGTCGTCTATTCACGTTCCGATAGTAATTACTCTAAGCAGTGGGACCGCGTCATCCAGTCGGTAGGTTTTGACTCCCGATAACAAAATCCCAGCGAGGCCGCTAGGGGATGCAGGAGTCTTCAAATATTTGGTACAGACTAGGGTGGGGAACCTACACTGAGCGCGGTTCATAGTCCGATCCCATAGATCTGCCGTTGAGGAGTGACACGTGAGGCTGATGAGGATTGACTTCGGCGGCTACCGGCGGCTACACGACACTGGGTGCAATGTTGACAGCAAACTTATCGCTTTCATTGGCCCGAATGAAGCAGGTAAAAGTAGCGTTCTTCAAGGCCTGGCGGAGTTGAACCGTCTAAAGCCTTTCACAAGTTCGCAGATCGCAAGGCGAGGCGCTAAAAAGGGTGGTCAGATCGTTTCGGCAACCTTCATCCTTGGCGATAATGACATTACTGAGCTTGCCAAACGCGGAGTAATAGCCGAAGCCGGCACCCGAGAATCCCTACGGAAAATGATTGATGGCAGGCGAACCGTACTTTACGATCCGCCCATTTCGCGAAATTGGGACCACTTGAATGGGCTGTATGAAAAATATCTGCTCATGATTAAAGAGGTAATGAAATTAGATCCGTCCCTGCCCAAGAAGTTGGAAAGAAAATTTTCGGATCTTATCGTTATCCTAAAAAATCAGCAGGAAGCTTCCGATGAAAAGCTGGATTCAATCGAACTAGCTGAGGAGGAGTTGAGCCGCGCATCCGTAAAGTCCGCCAAAATTGGACCAGTAATTGAAGAGATTTTGGAAGAGCTAAGGTCATCTCCATTTTCGCGAGTTCAGGAATATATGAAGACGGGCCGCCCAGGCTTTATCCTGTATGACGCGAATCAGCGTCTACTGGAGACACGCTACGATCTCTCCGATGCAGAGGTAGCATTGGGTCCACCTCAGCCTCTTGTAGATGTTCTAGCATTGGCGAATTTGGACCTAGATGAGCTTGCAGCGGTGCTTGAATCCGGAAATCTTGCAAAAACAAAAACTTTACTGAAGGCCGGAAATAAAAAGCTACGTGAGCTAATTACTCCGGCTTGGCAGCAATCAGAGATTACTCTGCATTTAGAGAACGAGGGGAGTCATCTACTCGTTCTAGTGGACGAGCTTGACGAAAATGGTGCTGTCACCACACTTGACGAACGTAGTGACGGATTGCGGGCCTTCTTGGCAATGTTCTGTTTTGTTCTTGCTAGAACTCTGCGAAATCCAGCACCGTCCAACCCTGTAATCTTGTTGCTGGACGAAGCGGATCGGCACCTACATTATGATGCTCAAGCCGATCTAGTAAACGTTTTGATGGAGCAATCTGAAGTCAGTCAGGTCTTATATACAACGCATTCACCCGGATGCCTTCCCCCTGATCTGGGTACCTCCGTTCGCCTCGTTGAGCCAGACGCCGCTAGTCCAGATATCAGCCACCTGAGGAATGGTTTCTGGAGTTCGAGTGCAATCGGATTTAGCCCTCTTCTGGTCGCCATGGGAGCAGGCGCTGCCGCTTTTTCGGCATGCAGGAAGGCGGTGCTTGCCGAAGGAGCCACCGAAATGATCCTGCTCCCAACCCTAATCCGCTTAGCCACAAATCTGGCCTCGCTTGATTACCAAGTGGCGCCAGGTCTTTCAGGGCTGAAGAAAAATGGTCTTGGAGTGGATGAGATTGCGGCAAGGGTTGCATATCTTCTCGATGGCGATGCAGGTGGAATCGCTATAAAGAAGCTTCTTGAAGCGACCGGGGTACCGGAAGAAGTAGTTGTTTCACTTCCTCGAAATAAGGCTATTGAGGATCTCGTTTCAAGATCCTGCTATCTCGCAGCTTTCGAGCATATTCGCCAAGAGGGCTCCACGTCTGTCGTGCCGCTAGAAATCTCCGATAAGACGAGTTCTACACTTGGAAAACAGATCGAAGAGGCGGCCAAGTTGGGCGGCATCAAGGTTCCTGGCAAAATTGCCGTAGCAAATTACCTAGTACAAAATCCGCAAAAAATTGTTTTAACGGAGGCAAATCGTAGAACGCTTGTCGCTTTGCATGAAAGCTTCTGTAAGATTTTTTCCATTTAATTCTTATGGCAGGGCAAACTTCGTCGCCTAGTTTCTGGCAGCCGCAATGATGGCTGCCCTGCTTCTGGCAGCCATCATCAGGTCGTGCCGTCAAGGATGCCGTCGTGCTCATAGCGCATCTGCGTCAGCAGTAGGCTGCCGAGCCCCAACACACCGAGCGCGTATCGTTTAGCATCGTCGCGCTTTTGGATTCGATGCCGGTCTACATTACTCAGCGCCTGCGCGAACCCCATGCCGAGGAATCGCCAGCCCTCGAACTCGCCTGCCTGTTTACCGAGGCGATAGGCGCTGCTGTCGCCGAACACCTCTAGGTAGAGCTGCTTACCGACGAGGTTGTTGCCGTTCCTATCTTTCGGCTCGCCCGCCCAATTCCGGATATGGTTTTCCACGAAGATGGCGGTCTGGCTGGCCACCTTGCCCCACTCGCCGTCTTCAACCTCCGTTTTGATGTGAGCCCATAACTCTGGGTCAAATGCATGCTCGTCAATGGGCTCATCCCCACCCATGAGCTGCAACTCGTACAAAGCAGCATCGATCAGTCCAATGGCTTGGCTCACGCCGCCCTTACGGGCGTCGGCATACACCGAACCGGGCATTCCCGAATACGCCACCATTGGCGAGTAGTGGATCTTGTCGAACCTGGCGACAAGGTTATTTTCTTCCCCAAGCGAGCGAACGATGAGCATGCGAACGCGTGGACGCCATGAGTCGATGCCCTCCACGCGATGAAACAGGCCACGAGCTTCCGCCTCGGCCTTCAACTTGTTGAGTTCCTCGATAGCCACTGCGGGACGCATGCGGTGACCCTACTGCCTGCCCGGTGTACGGGCACCTGGGTTCCATCGCCCAAGCTCACCGTGTCCACTTCAAGAACCGCTCGAATAGTACGGCCGACGGAGTGGGGGGAAGGTCGAAAACTGCTTCGTCGAGACGACTCCACATGTAGGTGGCCAACTCGGGGAGAGGCATCTCGCCTCGGAGTGATTCACGGGCCGGATCGCAGGGCCACGTCTGGTCGCACACCACGCAGTCCCAGGAAGGACGCACGGCAGCGTGGTCGATGGTCATGGGGCCTTCGGTCCCTCGTAGACCCCAGGGGCAAGGCGCGAGAACCCGTTTCGGGGATCTTCCGCCAGCAGGGCCAGCAAAGGGATGGTCTGTCCAGAGAAGCGCTCAGTTTCCGTAGCACCCCATTCGTCGATCTGGGGCGAGCCATTCTCGGTTACCAGTTTCCACTTGGCCCGTGACATTAGTTCCCGCTTTCCACGTTGGCGCGTTCCAACAAGTCGGATTCATATGTTCATGCTCGTACAAGCTTGTTCTAGGACGTACAAAGACGTAGTTAGTGTTATTTGGTCGATGGCGGTCATTTACCTTCGGGATGTGATCGAGCCAGATGGACCTGTGCCGCCCTATCTCCAGCTCGCCGACATCCTTGCCGGGCGGATTGCTCGCGAGGATTGGCAGCCCAACCGGCCGATTCCGAGCGAGTTTCAGCTTGTCCAGGAGTTCGGGGTGGCGCGCGGAACCGCGCGCCGTGCCGTGGCGGTACTTCGTGAGCGCGGTCTGGTTTTCACTGTGCCGCACCGAGGAACGTACGTTGCGAAGGCTGCACCCGGACCTGCTGACGAGGGCTGATCACCGCCCTGACTCCCGAACTGTGGGTCACGGTTCGATCGTCTCGTCGATGATCCACTGCACGTAGGCGGGATTGCCGAAGAACGTCATTGCGACGACGGATGGAACCTCGTAAGGGTGCTCGCGGTTCGCTCGGTCGATGATGTGGGGGACGAGGCTGCTCCGAGTGTGCAGCACGACCCGTGCCTCCGGCTTGTCGTAAATCTCGCCCTGCCAGCGATAGATGGACCGGATGGGCTCGATGACGTTACCCGATGCAACGAGCCGGTCATTCACCAAGCGTCGAGTGAATTCGATGAGCCAATCGACCTCAGGCGCGTTGATGAAGACTTCGCACACTTCGTCGCTCATGCTGCTTCTTTCTCATCGCGGAGCTTGGTGATCGTGTCGCGGGCCTCGTCTTCGGTGCGCGCCATGCCGCCGTAGCCGGTGACGATTTTCCCGTCATGGCTTACGCCTACCCATCGCCCTTCGAGGCGCTGCCCGTGCGGGTGGAGCACGAAGTACAGCGTGCCCTTGGACCGGATGGAGCCGTCATCGGCTGCGTACCACCCCATGAGGACTTCGTTGTCCCAGACGCGCAGCTCGCCGCGCCAGTGGTAGCCGCCGTCCTCGACCGGCCTTCCCCGGGCGATGGTCTGAAGGCTGATCAGGTCGCCCTGCTGGCGAAGCTGCACCGGCTGTACGGCGATTACCTCCTTTGAGTCCTTGAAGCTCTGCCAGGACGTCCACCAGTCGCCCGACAGGTTCACCTTGTGGCTCGGGATGCCGGCTAGCTCGCCGACCGAGATTTTGAGTGCGTTCGCGATCGCCACCGCGACCGACAGCACGGGTTGCTGTTCGCCTGCCTCGTAGCGCCTGATCTGCCGCTTGTCCACTCCGGCAGCGGTAGCTAGGTCGACCTGGGACATACCCAGCTCGGCCCGCCGCTGGCGGAGGACGTCTGCCATCTCCATGCCCCCATCTTCCGGGGACGGATGAGTCCCTGCAAGGAGACCCCTCGGTCCCTGATGGGACGGATTGGTCCTTGAAATAGGGACGGATGAGTCTTCATGATCTGGGGGACGGATAAGTCCCCTCCTTGGGGACCTGCAAGTCACAACATGCCTGTGCTCCCTGCTCAGCATGGCTTTGGCAAGTGAGTTCCACGGCGGTTCCGGTGCGCCTGCTCCTCAGGCAGGAAGGCCGGTACGTGCCTTGTTCTCTGACAACTGCTCCACCAGGGCTCGTGGCTTCCCTCCGAATAAGGCCACCGCGCGCCGGGCTCAGGTGCGGCGCACCCCTCAACCCTTTCGCTGGTCGGCGCGGCATCCGCCGTGTCGGCCCTGCTCCTGGAGGACTTCCCGTGAGGGATTTCGACTTCATCACCGAGCCGACCGCCGCCGACCTGGCCGCGATCGAGTCGGAAGAACCGCTGCTCAACGCCGAGTTCGAGTGGCTGCTCGCTGAGATGAACCTGCTGACCGCGATCGAGCGTGGCCGGGTGGACGAGCTGGACACGCGCCGGGTGCGCCGCGCCGAGCGTGCGGTGATCCGCGAGACGTTCGCTCACGTGGCCCGGCTGACCCGGTCGACGTCCACGCCCCACGCCGCCTGATGGCCCGCAACCGCATCCCGCGCTCGCTCGGCGAGTGCCTGACTTGCTGGGAGAACCGATGACCACCACCACAACCGGTAGCGCCTACCCGCGCACCGTCGACGAGCTGATCCCGCACGCCCGCGACTTGGCCGACCGGCTCGGCACGCTGCCGAGCCGCAACACGTTGATGAAGACCTTCCGCGTCGGCTCCCACAAGGCCAACGCGCTGCTCACCGCACTTGCCCCCGCCCCGGCCGTGCCCGTGCCGGCCGATCCCGAGCCGGTCGAACCGCCCCCGGCCGCCGACCCGGTGCCGCTGGTGGTGCCGGACGAGATGCCCCCGCTGCTCGATGCGCCCCGCCCGGTCGCCGAGCCGGTCACCGTCGCTCCGGACGCACCTGAGAAGGAGCCGGAGCCGAAGCGGCGCCGCCCGGTCGTATGGCCGGTCCTGATTCTGTGTCTGCCCGCGTTCGTCGCGATCTGGGGCGGCTGGGTGGAAATGGGCAAGCTGACCGGCTTCGGCATGGTCACCCTGCTACCCGGCATCGCCGACTTCCAGATCAACACGGCGATCACGCTGCCGATCGGCGTCGAGACGTACGCCGCGTACGCGCTCTACGCGTGGCTATCGGGTCTGGCTACCGGCGAGGCTCGGGCGTTCGCGAAGTGGTCGGCGCTCGCGTCGCTGCTGCTCGGCGGACTCGGTCAGGTCGCCTATCACCTGATGGCCGCCGCCGGGTGGACCACTGCCCCGTGGCAGATCACCGCGGCTGTCTCCTGCATCCCGGTCGCCGTGCTCGGCATGGGCGCGGCCCTGGCTCACCTGATGCACAAGAGCAAGTAGCTCCGCCCGACGGCACGGCCCAAGGCCTGCAAGCAACGCGCCGTGCCGTCGGTCACCCCTTCAGTCACCAGGACCTTCAGGAGGTCACCAGTATGGCAAGCAACGGCATGGCCGCGACATTCGCCGCTGTGTTCATCGCCCTGTGGGTAGCCCATCAGGTCGCCGATCACTGGATCCAGACGCAATACCAGGCCGACCGCAAGGGGCATCCCGGTTGGTCCGGCCGTATCGCCTGCGCCGCTCACGTGACCAGCTACACCGCCACGGCGGCCGTCGCCGTCGTCGCCCTGGCCGTCGCGCTCGACCTGCACCTGAGCCCGTGGCGTGTCGTGGCCGGGCTGACGGTCTCTGCGGTCACGCACTACATCGCCGACCGGCGTACGCCGTTGAAGCGGCTCGCCGTGCTGCTCGGCGCTGACCGGTTCTACGCCCTCGGCGTTCCCCGGCCCGGCCGCGACGACAACCCGTCGCTCGGGACCGGCGCGTACGCCCTGGATCAGTCCTTCCACTACGCGTGGCTGTTCGTCGCTGCGCTGATCATCGCCTGAGCGGAAGCCTGCTGATGACCACACAGGATCTGATCACCGGTCCGGCGACCCGGACCGAGTCCGCCGTCTACCCGATGCCCGCGCCCGACGATGACGCCCGGTTCACCCTCGGGCTGACCCTCGACATCGGCAAGGTGCTCGCCGCGCACGGCTACCCGCCGATCCGGTCCGGCACGGACCACGTGCGCTTGCAGTCGGCCCTTTTCGGCTTTCTCTACACCCTCACCCCGGCGGCATCGCCGCTGCTCTACCCCCTCGCAGACCCGGGCACGAGCGACGCAACGGAGGACCGTCCGTGAGCGACAACCCGACTCCCAACCCTGACGGATTCGACTGGCACGCTGCCGAAGCGGACGTGTCGGACCGGCCCGCCGCCGACGTGGTGGACCTGGACTCGGCCCGCGCCCGAAAGGCCGGTACCGGGTCCGGCGACACGCACTACACGGTCGCCCTGGACGATGAGCCGACGCCCGGCGGGGCACCGGTGGACCCGCCGCCGACCGGGTCCGCTGGACGGATCCCGATCGTGCCGGTGGGCTGGAACACCTGGCCGAACATCAAGCACAGCACGCGGCAGGCTACCGCGATCGGTCTCTACCGGCTCGGTTTCCACACGCTGCGCTCGCCCTGGTACGCGCTGCTAGCCGCGTTCTGGTCGATCGTCGGCCTGTTCCGAATGCTCGGCCGCCAGATCAAGTGGTGGTGGGTCACGGAACAGTACGGGCTGCGGCAAGCCGCCGCTGACACCAACGATCCGGCGATGTGGCTCAAGCTGCACCGGGAGGTCAAAGCCACCCGCCTGTGGCGCGGCCTCGTGCTGCTGGCCGGGCTTCTGATCCTGCTGATCGGCGGACCGATCCTGTACGTGAACGCGCCGACGTGGGCGCTGCTGCTGACCGGTGCTGGCGTGGTGGCGTTCCTGGCCCACATCGGCCGCCCCGACGACCGGCCGATCATCACCCCGGCCACCGTCGCCGGCCGATTCCGCCGGATCGACCCGGACATCATCTTGCGGGCGCACTACGCTGCCGGGCTCGGCCACCCGGACCGGCCGCGCCAGCAAATCGCGTTCGGCTCGACGATGGCCCGCGACTCGGCCAACACCGGCTCTCAGGTCACCATCGACCTGCCGTACGGCAAGACGTTCGACGACGTCATCAAGGCCAGGGGTGCGATCGCGTCCGGCCTCGACGTCTCGATCAACCAGGTGTACATCAGCCGCGACCCCAGCTCGCACCGGCGGCACGTGCTGTTCGTCGCCGACCGTGACCCCCTGGCCATCCCGGCGGGGCGTACGCCGCTGCTGGACTGCAAGCCGCGTGACATCTGGCAGCCTGCCCCGTTCGGCAAGGACGAGCGGGACCGCAACGTCGGCCTGCTGATGATGTGGATCAGCGTCCTGGTCGGCGCTCAGCCACGTAAGGGCAAGACGTTCGCCACGCGGCTGCTGGCGCTTTACGCCGCGCTCGATCCGTACACGGTGCTGCTGCTGGCCGACGGCAAGATGTCGGCGGACTGGGACAAGTTCCGGCTGATCGCGCACCGGTTCGTCTGCGGCGTAGTGCCGAACTCCCGCGACAACGACCCGATCGAGCATCTGCTGGAGATGCTGCGGGAGGTCAAGAAGCACATCGAGGACGTGAACGACTTCCTCGCTTCACTTCCGACCTCGGAGTGCCCGGAGGGCAAGCTCACCCGTGACCTGTCGCGTAAGTACCCGCTGCTGCGGGTGTGGGTGCTGGTCATGGAGGAGTTCCAGACCTACTTCGAGACCGATGACCAGGATCTCAACAAGGAGATTGCGGCGCTGCTGTCGTTCATCATGGCCGTCGGTCCGTCGGCGGGGGTGATCATCCTGTCGTCGTCGCAGAAGCCGTCCGGCGTCGGCGCTGGCGACGTGGGCCGGTTGTTCAACCGCTACCGCGACAACCACGGCGTACGGTTCGCGCTGCGCTGCGGTAACCGCATCGTCAGTGAGGCCGTGCTCGGTGGTGACGCCTACGCTGAAGGCTTCGACGCGTCCGCGCTGCCCAACGGCAAGCAGTACGCGGGGGTGGGCATCCTCTACGGCCACAGCGACGACACCGCCACCGTGCGGACCTACCTCGCTGATCACACCGACGCCGAGCGGATTCTGACCGCCGCCCGCAAGCACCGCGAAGCGGCCGGCACTCTCACCGGCGACGCTGCCGGAGAGAAGGTCGCTCGGGAACTGCGTGACAGCCTCGCCGATGTCCGGTCGGTGTTCCTGCCCGGTGAGCCGGGCCTGCACTGGGGCACTGTCGCCGAGCGCCTGGCCGACCGGTTGCCGGAGCACTACGCCGACGCCACCGCCGACGCCGTCTCGGCACTGCTCCGCGAGCATGTACCGAGCGTGAGCGTCAAGGTCAAAGGAACCGTGTCGCGTGGCTGCCGGTTGGCCGACATCGACACCGCGATCGGCCGTCGCAAGAGCGCTTGATCGGTAGCGGATCTCCCGCTACCGGTAGCGCGACCGCTACCCCTACCCGCTACCGGCCTGGTCAGCACAGACATAGGCCGGTAGCGGGTAGCGCGAGCGCCCCTCTCACCAGCGAGAACCGCTCTGGAGGCATCTCCGTGTCCTTCCACGCCGCTACCGCTACCCCCGCCGATGGCCCGTCCGGCATCCTGTTCGGACTGTTTTTCATCACTGCTGTGCTGGTAACGCTCGGTTATGGTCTGGGCTGCTGGCTCTGGCCGTTCGGGGCCTGCCGCCGATGCCACGGCACCGGCAAACGCCGCTCCCCGTTCGGTAAGGCATTCGCCCTGTGCCGACGCTGCCACGGCGACGGCCGCCGCCTGAGGATCGGCCGCCGGATCATCAACAGCCTGCGCGAGGTACACGACAAGGGCACCCGATGACCGCGCGCACGATGGCCCGCCTTCAGCGACGCGCCATCGATCACACCGACTGGTGCGCCCGTGATCACCGGTGCGGCATCGACACACACCGGTCGCCGGACGTCATCGCCGACGCCACCGGCGGACGAGGCGTCATCACCCGTGTCCGGGCCGTTGACCGCGACTACGCCGAGATCACCATCCGCGTACGCCTCGACCACCGCGACCCGATCGCCGTCCGACAGGTCGGCCTCACCCTGCACCTGATCCGCCGCCTCATCCAGGGCGTCAACGCCATGCGTCCGAACAGCCTGACCAGCGGCACCCCGCGACCGGCGATCGGCCGCAAGGCCGCCTGATGATCCGGCCTGCCGTGTGCGGCCACTGGATCGGCGGCGACAGCCGGTACTGCCTCGCCACCGACCACGTCCGCCGCTACCTGCCCGGACCGCGCTGTCCCGAGCACACCCCGGCCGCCCTGCTCGGCCACCCGGAAGCGCCGTCCGACGTCAACCTGTGGGAGTCGTCCATGTCCGACCACGCCCCGACGCTGCCCGCCGCCCTGGCGCTGGCCGCTGAGGGCTACCCCGTTTTCCTGCTCGGCCGCCGCAAACGGCCGGTTGCCAACTGCCCTGCCTGCCCGAAAGCCGAAGCCGACAACGCCCACGACCCGGAAGCCTGCGACCACCTGACCTGCCACGGCTTCTACGCCGCCACCCGCGACCCGAAGCAGATCGCTGCCATGCACCATCGGGTGCCGGGTGGCCTGCTGGCGATCCGGACCGGTCGCGTCTGTGACCTGGCGGTGGTCGACATCGACCCGCGCAACGGCGGCACCATCGACCACCAGGTCATGCCGCCCACCCGCGCCGTGCGGACCGGCTCCGGCGGTTGGCACCTGTACTACCGGCATCCCGGTGGCGCCCTGGCCGCGAAGCTGGCCGGACACCCCGGCGTCGATCTCAAAGCCGACGGCGGCTACATCGTGGCTCCGCCGTCGACCCACCCCGACACCCGGCAGCCTTACCGCCGCATCGGGGACCGGGACCTGGCCGAGATGCCCCCGCCGCTGGTCGCGTTGTGCCGGCCGATTCCCGCGCCGACCGCGTTACCCGTTGGCACGGTGACGCCACTGCGCCGGGGGGAGGGCATCTCGGACCCCGCCGCGCTGCTCGACGCGAACCTACGGGCGGTCGCCACCGCTCCTGAGGGCCACCGCCGCAACGTCCTCTACGGCGCGGCACGCGGCATCGCTCGCATGGTCGCCGCCGGAGCGCTCACCCCCACCGACGCCTACACCGCGCTCTATCAGGCCGGACGTGCCGCCGGACAGACCGACCGGGACACCCGCACGGCCATCACGGGCGGCTTCCGCGCCGAAGCCGTCCCCACGGAAGGGATCGCCGCATGACCCAGCTCCATCGGGTGATCGAAGGAACCGCCATCCTCGATCGCCTCCACCAGGCGCTCACCCGCTACGTCGTCCTGCCGTCGCCGGAAGCGATCGACGCCGTCGTGTTGTGGGTCGCCGCCAGTCACGCCGTACCCGCTTGGGCCTACGCGCCCCGGTTGGTCATTCGCGCCCCGGAGAAACGGTGTGGCAAGTCGAGGCTGCTCGACATCGTGGAAGGGACGTGCTTCAACCCACTGATCACGGTCAACGCGTCACCGGCCGCCGTCTACCGGTCGATCGGCACCGACGACCCGCCGACGATCCTGCTCGACGAGGCCGACACGATCTTCGGTGGCAAACAGGCGGAAGCCAACGAGGATCTACGCGGCCTGCTCAACGCTGGTCACCAGCGCAACCGGCCCACCATTCGATGGGACAACGCCCGCAACCGGATGGAGAAGATCGGCACGTTCGCCATGGCCGCGCTCGCCGGTATCGGGCAGATGCCCGACACCATCGAGGACCGAGCCGTTGTGATCCGGATGCGCCGCCGGGCCAACGGCGAAAAGGTCGCACCGTACCGGCAGCGCCGCGACGGCCCAGGACTTCAGCAGATCGCCAACGACCTCAACCAGTGGATTCGTGGTCACCTGCCCGCGTTGGAACGCGCCGAGCCGACCATGCCGCTGGAGGACCGGGCAGCCGACACGTGGGAACCGCTGATCGCCGTCGCCGACCTGGCCGGAGGTGACTGGCCCGGCCGGAGCAGGCACGCCGCCGAATCGCTCACCGCCGAACGCGACGGCCATACCGTCACCTCCGACCGGATCCGTCTGCTGACCGACTGCCGCGCCGCTTTCGGCCAGCACGACGCGATCCCGACCGCCGTCTTACTCGACCGGCTCAAGACCGACCCCGAAGCGCCGTGGGCCGACTACGGCGGTACCGGCCTGAGCGCGATGAAACTCGGCTCGCTGCTCCGCGAGTACGACATCACCTCCGGCAACGTCCGCTTCACCACCGGACAGGCCAAGGGCTACCAGCGCGCCGACTTCACCGACGCGTGGCAGCGCTACTGCCCCGACCCCGATGGAGAGGCGTCCCAGCCGTCCCAGCCGTCCCCTCCCAGCTCAGCACCGGGACGGCTCGCCAAGGTGGTACGGCTCAAGCCGTCCCAACCCGCCCTCGACGACGGGATGCCCCCGCCCCCGGCCGACGCCACCGGGACGGCTTGAGCCGTCCCGCTCCCCCAGCCGTCCCAGCCCTGACCTGCACCGGGACGGGTGGGACGGCTGGGACGACTCACCCCGACGGACCACCTCTCGGACCCCTCTCCTTGGAGGTATCGCCCCTGTGAATGCCCGCGTCTACGACTTCACCCCGCGTACCAGCCCGACCGCACCCACCGATGCGGAGACGCCCGCCCCGGTCGGCCGCGTGGTGTACACCGTCAAGGAGGTCGCCGGGATGCTCTCGCTCAACCTGGGCGGCACCTACGCCCTGATCCGCTCCGGAGAGATCCCCGCGATCAAGTTGGGCGGCCGATGGGTCGTCCCGAGGGGTCGTTTCCACACCTGGCTGGAAACCTGCCACGCCGAGCCCGAATCGGTCGCGCCCGTCGGCCTCGCCCCGATCGAGCAGGCGCACGCCGAAGTGCTCGCCGCCATCACGCGTCGCCGTAGCCGGCGCGGAGCCTGACCCCAGCGTGACCCCGGCGGGTGCGGCCATCCCGACATGGCCGCACCCACCGGCATGCCATCCCGCGACGACATCCCACTCAGAGGAGATCCGCCACCATGGGTCACGTAACCCCGACACCGGCAGGCAATTGGCGTGCCAACTGGCGCGACCCTTCCGGCAAGCAGAAAGCCAGGACGTTCAAGACCAAGAAGGCAGCCAATGCCCACCTCGCCGACGTCGAAAACAGCAAGCACCGAGGTACCTACGTCGATCCGGACGCGGGCAAAGTCCGGTTCGCTGACTTCGCCGCGCGCTGGCTTCTCGGCCGCGAGGTCGAGGCCCGGACGGCGGAACGCACGATGTCGCTACTGCGGACGCACCTCATCCCCCGGTGGGGCACCTTGCAGCTCGCGCAGATCGACTACATGTCGGTTCAGCATTGGGTGGTGGACCTGGGTACCAAGCTCGCTCCGCCGACCGTCTCCAAGTGCTACGGCCTCTTAAAGGCCATTCTGGACACAGCGGTCCGGGCGCGCATCCTGCCGTTCAATGCGGCTGAGGGTGTGAAGGTGCGCCGGGAGGCACGCGAAGCCACCCCGCGTTCTTCGGCGATCACCCGTGACGAATTTTTCGGCAAGCTGTTGCCGGCCGTGCCCGTCCGGCACAAGGCGATCGTCTGTCTGGCTGCGGGAGCCGGTCTGCGCTGGGGAGAGTGCGCCGGACTGACGTGGGGCGCCCTTGAACTCGACGTTGCCACGGTGCGCGTGGTCCAGGTCGCCGAGGAGACGCCCCAGGGCGTGACCCTCCGGCCGTACCCGAAGACGAAGTCCGGTGTTCGCACCGTGCCGCTCCCCTCGTTCCTGAAAGCGGAACTGTGCGCCCATCTCGGTCGGTTCGGCGAGCGGCCCGCGCCGACCGATCTCGTCTTCCAGACCCGACACGGCAGACCGATCCTCCGGGGCAACTTCCGCCGGGAGGTGTGGAATCTCGCGCTCGCTCGCTCCGGCCTGCCGACGACCCTTCGGTTTCACGATCTACGGCACTCGTACGCGACGTGGCTCATCTCCGACGGAGTACCCGTCAACGCCGTACAGAAGGTCATGGGGCACGCCAACGCATCCACGACCCTCGACCGCTACACCCACGCCCCGACCGACTATCAGGCGCTTGTCCGGGACGTTTTCGACCCCTCTGCTGACGATCTGCTGACTTTTCCGGCCCCGGACCGCTCGGACGATGACGACGAGGGTGGGGCAGCCTTGCCGATACCTGCATAGAAACGCGATCGGGGGTCGGTCCCGGATAGGGAACGACCCCCGTCGGGGGAGACGGGGGCCGTCCTTGGATTCGGCTCCGGGGGGGGTCGAGCCGAATCGCCCGGTGATCGCGGGGGGCGCAATCACCGGAAACCGATATGACTCACCGCAGTGGTGACAGCACTAAGTCGGTAGCAAACACAAGTTTGCCTCAGTATCGGGCTCCCCGTCGAGTACCGAAAATCGCCCGCTCGGGCACTCCCGGCCCGCCTGACCGTTTTCACTGCGCGTCACCGGCGGGCGCGTCGGACGCGCGGGGCGGCCCTGGCGCGCGGTTGCGGCTACACTTTCGGCCCGTGGGCTTGAGCGCCGCGTTTTTCGACCTCGACAAGACCGTCATCGCCAAGTCCAGTGCGCTGGCTTTCGGACGGCCGTTCTATCGTGACGGCCTGATCAGCCGCCGTGACGTGGTGAAAACCGCCTATGCCCAGCTGATGTTCCGGCTGGGTGGCGGCACCGATGAGCAATCGATGGCACGCACCCGCGACTACATGGCCGCCCTGTGCAAGGGCTGGAGTGTGGAACAGGTGCGGCAGATCGTCGCCGAAACGCTCAACGATCTCATCAACCCCTATGTCTACGCCGAGGCCGCCGCACTGATCGCCGAGCATCAGGCCGCTGGTCGGGACGTGGTTCTGGTCTCCGCCTCGGGTGACGAGATGGTCCGCCCGATCGGTGCCCTGCTCGGCATCACCGATGTCATCGCGACGCGAATGGCCATCACCGACGGTCGATACAGCGGCATGGTGGAGTTCTACGCGGCCGGCCCGGCGAAGGCGGTCGGGGTGCGCGAATTGGCCGGCGAGCGCGGCTACGACCTGACCGAGTGTTACGCCTATTCGGACTCCAGCAGCGATCTGCCCCTGCTGGAGGCGGTCGGTCATCCGAGCGCGGTGAATCCGGATCGCGCGCTACGCCGGGTCGCCACCCAGCGCACCTGGCCGATTCTCGAATTCCGCCACCCGGTGCCGCTCGGAAAGCGTCTTCGCGACCGTCCGGCGGTTCCGGTCGCCGCGGCTTTGAGCGTCGGCGTGGGGGTGGCGATCGGGGTGGCCCTTTACGGCCGTCATCGCCGCATCCGGGCAGCGGCCACCACGGCCCCTTAGACCCATTTTCCGGTACGCCACAGCAAGGAACCGTCGCCACCACGCGAGCGATGCGCGGCACGGGACCGACCCGCGACCGCCGGGCCGATTGCGGTGGTCACCGTCGAAATCCGGCGTGGCATTCCACGGTGCCTCCCGGCGCTGTGGTCCGGCGCCGCGCGCTTCCCGGCGTACAAAAATCGGTCTGAGTATTAAAGGTCCTGCTCCCGGGGTTGCCAGAAATCTGGTGATCTTGGGTTGGGCGGCGTAGAAATGGGAGTGCGGGGCCCGTTGATTCGGGAACCGTGCACGGCCACCGGGAACCCACGCGCGATCAGCCACGTTTGGCACGTTGCGACGGGACCTCCGCCTCTCGCAGGCCCAGGACCGTCGACAACGACCCAGGTGCACGCCTGATAACCCGGTCCGGACGCGCAAAGCCGGCGCCCCCGCGAGGGACGCCGGCTCTTTTTCTGCGTGCCGGACCCGGATCAGCTCTCCCGTAGCCGGGCCAGCGTCGTGACCATCCGGTCGTCGATGCCGGGTGGGCCGGGGAAGATCCGGGTGGCGGCGCGCTGGTGGGCCAGCCCGTGCAGGCCGAGCCAGAGCGCGATCGTGTCGGTGGCCGGATCGGTGCTGGTGGAGATGCCCGCGGCCACGCACCCGGCGAACGCCTCGCCGAGCAGGCCCAGGCAGTCCGCGCCGAGTTCGACGAGATCCTGCTCGGTCACCGAGCTCTCGCCCAGCACCGGGATCCACAGGCCGCCGAACATCGTGCGGTAGCGCTGCGGGTGGGTGCGGGCGAAGTCCAGGTACGCATGGCAGATCGCGTGCAGCCGGGCCGCCGGATCGTCGCCGGCCGCGTCCAGTGCGGTGCTCAGCGCGACCGTCAGCTCCGCGAACGCGCTGCGCACGACGGCCAGCATGACGGCTGGCTGGTCCGGGAAGTGCGCGTAGATCGACGGCGCCGCGATCCCGGCCCGCCGGGCGATCGAGCGCAGCGTGAGGGTGCGCTCGTCACCGGACTCGTCGAGCAGATCCACGGCTGCTCTGACGATCTCGTCGCGCAGCAGCGCCCCCTGGCCCCGCCGGTTGCGGACTCTGTTTTCCATGCTCAGAACCTTACAGGCAAAAGCTTATGCCCGTAAGCTTGCGACCGTTAGGTTACGTGTGTAAGTTTATCGGCATCGCTACCGAGATCGGAGTTCCGAGATGAGCAGCACCGCCACCGAGATCGTTCTGCCCGGCAAGGTCGAGCCCACCGGCCTGGAGATCCGCGTCCGGGAGCTGCCCGCCCCCGCCGCCGGCCAGGTGATCCTGCGGATGGACGCGACCGGCGTCTCCTTCGCCGAGCAGCAGATGCGCCGGGGGAAGTACTACGACCAGCCGGCGTTCCCCTTCGTCCCCGGCTACGACGTGGTCGGCACGGTCACCGCGGTCGGCCCCGGTGTCGACCCGGCCATGGTCGGCGGGCGCTACGCGGCGGTCACCAAGATCGGCGGCTGGGCCAGCCTGCTGCGGCTCGACGCCGCCGATCTGGTGCCGGTGCCGGACCGGCTCGACCCCGCCGAGGTGGAGACGGTCGTGGTCAACGGCATCACCGCCTGGCAGATGCTGCACCGCGTCGCCAAGGTCCGCCGGGGCGGCACCATCGTGGTGCTCGGTGCCAACGGCGGTGTCGGTTCGACCCTGGTCCAGCTGGCCCGGCACGCCGGCATCACGGTGATCGGCACCGCCGCGGCCCGGCACCACGAGATGGTCCGCGAGCTGGGCGCCACCCCGGTCGACTACCGCGGCCCCGGTCTCTACGCCCGGATCCGCGAGCTGGCGCCGGACGGGGTGGACGCGGTCTTCGACCACGTCGGCGGCGACGGCCTGGTCGAGTCCTGGCAGCTGCTGCGCCGCGGCGGCACCCTGGTGTCGTACGGCACGGCGACCAGCAAGGACGTCGAGGGCAACTCGCAACTGCCGGTGCTGAAGCTGTTCGGCCGCCTGATGCTCTGGAACTACCTGCCCAACGGCCGGGGCGCCCACTTCTACAACTTCTGGGCCGGTCGCCGCTTCACCCTGAAGGCCTTCCGCAGCCGTCTCCGCACCGACCTGACCGAGGTCCTGAAGCTGCTGTCGGCCGGTGTCGTCACCCCGCAGGTCGCCGCCCGCATCCCGCTGTCACAGGCCGGCACCGCCCTGACCCTCGCCGAGTCCCGCACCGTGGCCGGCAAGGTCGTCCTGCTCCCCGACGCCGCCTAGACGCCGGTCGCGGTCTGATGCCGGCCGCGAATCTCCTGGTAGACGGCTCGGAAGAGTTTGGGGCGGGCGTGGAAGTCGACGCCCTGGGCCCACAGTTCGGTGTTGACGGTGGCGCCGTCGTGGCGCTCGATCACCACCGTCATGTCCTTCTGCAGCTCCCACCGGCCCAGTTTGTGAATGGACTGGTGCAGGTGCACACCGGCGATGTCGTGCCAGTGCATCCGCCGGGAGCGCACCAGGCCACGGATCAGCAGGCCGTGGCTGCTGACGTAGACGCCGTGTTGCAGGATCCGCCACGCGCCGATCACCCAGACCAGGCCGAGCACCACGGTGATCGCCTTGACGCCGTGCCCGATCAGGTCGAACTGACGGATCGAGGCCCAGGTGAGGAAGCCGAGTGCGACCGCCTCCCAGGCGATCACGAGCCAGCGGCCGGTTCCGGGCGGGTAGGGGCGGATCCAGTACGAAGCCACGAGATGAAGTATGCCGCCGCTTATACGCCGGCCAGCACCCGATCCCCGATGACGGTGATTTCCTCAGCGCCCGCGGTGATCGCGGCCGCGTAGTGCCGCAGCCACGACCGGACGCCGTCCGGGGTGCCGGTGGCGTAGGCGCCTGCCGATCCGACGTACTCCGGTTCCCGGTCCCGATGACCGACCTCGACGGCGACCAGGCCGCGTGGGTCGAAGCCCCGGCCGACCAGGGTGAGGCGGGCGGCCGCCCGGGCCACCACACCGGCCGGACCGGCGAACGGGCGCAGCGTGATCAGCTCCGCGTGCACGACGGCGGCGAGCAGCATCGGCGGGGTGGTCTGATTGCCCGCGACCAGTCCGGCAAGGGCGTCGATCCGGTCCGCGCCGGAGGTGAGACGGCCCAGATCGTGGTCGTGCACCACACCACGGGCGGCGAGCACGTGCAGTTTCGCGAGGACCTGGCGAGGCGCGCGGGACCAGAGGTCGACCAGTCCGGGCAGGGCCTCGGCGACACGCAGGGCGCCCTGCACCACGGGATCGGTGACCGTTCCCCCGCGTACCTCATCGAGATCGAAGGTGTTGCCTTCCAGGGCCGCGCTCGCGACCGCGACGCGCAGGCTGACTTCGGCGGCGACCGGACCGCCGTGCTTGCGCAGGGCGCGGTGCCGGTGCGCGGCGTCGACGGACTCGCGGGCGGCGGCGAAGGCGGGCCCGACATCGGCCAGATCGAGCAACGGGGCTAGTGGATCCACGTGACCACGGTAATGAACGCCGCCGGCGGTAAAACAGCGGAAACATGGGGTGCACAAACGCGCTCGTAACTGGCAAGATTCGCGCAGTAGCGAGCATCGATGCGCCAGTCAGCGCGCGCACGAGACCATCGGGCGCGCGCCGGGTCGCAAACCGCTCCGGCGCAACTAGTGTGCAGTGAAGAGATCCCGGTCACGGCAGAGGAGCCGCTCTCATGAGTGAGACATTGGAGAATCTGTACTCGGAGAAGCGGCAGTTTCCGCCGCCCGCCGACCTCGCGGCGAACGCGAACGTCAAGGCGGACGCGTATGAGGAGGCGGCCTCCGACCGCCTCGCGTTCTGGGCGAAACAGGCCGAGCGCCTGAGCTGGGCCAAGCCATGGGACGAGGTCCTGGACTGGTCGAACCCGCCGTTCGCCAAGTGGTTCGTCGGTGGCGAGCTGAACATCGCGTACAACTGCGTGGACCGCCATGTCGAAGCCGGTCACGGTGACAAGGTCGCGATCCACTGGGAGGGCGAGCCCGGCGACACTCGCACGGTCACCTACGCCGAGCTGCTGAAACTGGTCAGCCAGGCGGCCAACACGCTCACCGACCTGGGTGTGACGGCCGGCGACCGGGTGATGATCTACCTGCCGATGATCCCGGAGGCCGCGGTGGCGATGCTCGCCTGCGCCCGGATCGGCGCCACCCACAGCGTGGTGTTCGGCGGGTTCTCGGTGGAGGCGCTGGCCACCCGGATCGACGACGCCGACGCCAAGGTGGTGATCACCGCGGACGGTGGTTATCGGCGTGGCAAGCCGTCGGCGCTCAAGCCCACCGTCGACGAGGCGGTCGGCCGCACCGACAAGATCCAGCACGTGCTGGTGGTCCGGCGTACCGGCCAGGAGGTCGCCTGGACGGAGAAGGACAAGTGGTGGCACGAGACGGTCGAGCAGGCCAGCCCGGTGCACGAGGCGCAGGCGTTCGAATCCGAGCACCCGCTCTTCATCCTCTACACCTCGGGCACCACCGGTAAGCCCAAGGGCATCCTGCACACCACCGGCGGTTACCTGACCCAGACCTCGTACACACATCACGCGGTCTTCGATCTGAAGCCGGAGACCGACGTCTACTGGTGCACCGCCGACATCGGCTGGGTGACCGGGCACTCCTACATCGTCTACGGGCCGCTCTCCAACGGCGCGACCCAGGTGATGTACGAGGGCACCCCGGACACCCCGGACCGCGGGCGGTTCTGGCAGATCGTCGACAAGTACAAGGTGTCGATCCTCTACACCGCGCCGACGCTGATCCGCACCATGATGAAGTGGGGCGAGGACATTCCGGCGAAGTACGACCTGTCGTCGCTGCGTGTGCTCGGCAGCGTCGGTGAGCCGATCAACCCGGAGGCCTGGATCTGGTACCGGGAGCACGTCGGCCGGGAGCGCACCCCGATCGTGGACACCTGGTGGCAGACCGAGACCGGCTCGATCATGATCTCGCCGCTGCCCGGCGTGACCGCGGCGAAACCGGGTTCGGCGATGACCGCGCTGCCCGGCATCGGTGTCGACGTGATCGACGACCAGGGCCAGTCGGTGCCGAACGGCGGCGGTGGCTTCCTGGTGCTGACCGAGCCGTGGCCGTCGATGCTGCGCACCATCTGGGGTGACGACCAGCGCTTCATCGACACGTACTGGTCCCGGTTCGAGGGCTTCTACTTCGCCGGCGACGGTGCGAAGAAGGACGAGGACGGCGCGCTCTGGCTGCTCGGCCGGGTCGACGACGTCATGCTGGTCTCCGGGCACAACATCTCGACGACCGAGGTGGAGTCGGCGCTGGTGTCGCACCCGGCGGTGGCCGAGGCGGCCGTGGTCGGCGCGACCGACCCGACGACCGGTCAGGCGATCGTCGCGTTCACCATCCCGCGCGGCAATGTGGACAGTTCCGGCGATGCGGGCGAAGAACTCATCAAGGAACTGCGCAACCACGTCGCCAAGACGCTCGGCCCGATCGCCAAGCCGCGGCAGATCATGCTGGTGGCGGAGCTGCCGAAGACCCGCTCCGGCAAGATCATGCGGCGCCTGCTGCGGGACGTGGCGGAGAACCGGTCGCTCGGTGACGTGACCACGCTGCAGGACTCGACGGTGATGGACCTGATCTCGTCCGGGCTGAAAACGGCCAAATCCGAAGACTGATATGCGTGAATAAAGGCTGGCAGAGTGTAATCTCTGCCAGCCTTTTGCGTAGTATGCCGGTTCTTGCGTTATGGCAAGGTCATATCGAATAACCGTTGGTCATCAATATCCTCGACGTTCCCCGAACATCGGCTCCTTTGCATACGTTCACCTTTCACGCCGGAAACCCGTTCCCCCGGGACCCCGGCTGTCGAAAGCGGAGGTAAACGTAGTGCGCAAGGTGGTCGCAGGACTGCTCGGCGCCGTGGTCGTGACCGGAGTCGGAGCCTTCGCCCCGGTCCAGGTCATGGCGGCGCCACCATCGGAGTCCGCGCCGGAGTCGGCTCACGTCGACGATCACGATCTGCCCAACCCTCTCGAGGAGAAGCGCCGCGCACTGCGCGAGCAGGCGGTCTCCGAGGTGTTCAGCGGGAACGCCAAGGTCGAGACCCGCAACGGCAGCAAGGTCGTCAACCTCGGCAAGACGTACGGCAAGGGCGGTTTCGGGCACCCCGGCAAGAACCAGTACGTCGAGCTGGCCCGGGAGAAGACCGACAAGATCTTCGTGATCCTGACCGAGTTCGGCAACGAGCGTCACCCGAACTTCCCGGACCAGGACACCACCACTCAGTACGCCGGACCCTCCACATTCGAGGGCCCGCTGCACAACGCCATCCCGGCACCGGACCGCAAGGTCGACAACAGCACCATCTGGCAGTCGGACTACTCGCCCGACTACTTCCGGAAGCTGTACTTCGGTACCGGTAAGAACACCGAGTCGGTCAAGACCTACTTCGAGACCCAGTCGTCCGGGCGGTACAGCGTCGACGGCCAGGTCTCCGACTGGGTCAAGGTCAAGTACAACGAGGCCCGGTACGGCCGGTCGAACGACAACCCGGCCGACGAGAACGGCGACGACCCGAACGTCTGCGCCAGCAGCAACTGCACCAACGTGTGGGCGCTCGTCCAGGACGGCGTCAACAACTGGTACGCCGATCAGAAGGCCGCCGGCAAGACCGAGGCCCAGATCAACGCCGCGCTCGCCGAGTACGACGTCTACGACCGTTACGACTACGACGGTGACGGCAACTTCAACGAGCCCGACGGATACCTGGACCACTTCCAGATCGTCCACTCCGGCGGCGACCAGGCCGACGGTGACCCGTACCAGGGCGAGGACGCGATCTGGAGCCACCGCTGGTACGCCTACAACAGCAACATCGGCCTCACCGGCCCGAACTTCAACAAGCTCGGTGGCGCCAAGGTCGGTTCGAGTGACCTGTGGGTCGGCGACTACACGGTGCAGCCGGAGAACGGCGGCCTGAGCGTCTTCGTCCACGAGTACACCCACGACCTGGGTCTGCCGGACGACTACGACACCAGCGGTCTCGGCGACAACAGCAACGAGTACTGGACGCTGATGGCGCAGAGCCGGCTCAGCGCCAAGAACGACCAGGGCATCGGCACCCGCCCCGGCGACCTCGGCGCCTGGAACAAGCTCCAGCTCGGCTGGCTCGACTACGAGCTGGTCAAGGCGGGCACCAAGAAGGTCGTGAACCTGGGCCCGCAGGAGTTCAACACCAAGAAGAAGCAGGCCCTCGTGGTCCAGCTGCCGGACAAGCAGGTCACCACCGACCTCGGGCAGCCGTACGCGGGCACCAAGCAGTTCTTCTCGGGTAACGCCGACGACCTGAACACCTCGCTGTCGAAGACGGTCGACCTGACCGGCAAGACCAGCGGCAGTGTCTCGCTCAAGGGCCGCTACTCGATCGAGGCCGACTACGACTACCTCTACGCCGAGGCGTCCACCGACGGCGGCGCCAACTGGGTCAAGCTCAACGGCACGGTGGCGGGTGCTCCGTTCGTCGCCGACGGTGCGGGCAGCCCGGCGATCACCGGTTCGTCGAACGGCGCGTGGGTCGACATCAACGTCCCCCTCGACGCGTACGCCGGTCAGAAGATCGACTTCCGGCTGCACTACCTGACCGACGGTGGCGTTTCCGAGGGCGGCTTCTTCGGTGACGAGCTGACCGTGACCGCCGACGGGGCGGTCGTCTCCACCGAGGGCGCCGAGGGCACCTCGACCTGGACCCTGGGCGGCTTCACCATCGTGGGCAACTCGGTCAGCCAGGGTTACCCGCACTTCTACATCGCGGGCAACCGCACCTACACCTCGTACGACAAGTACCTGGAGACCGGCCCGTACAACTTCGGCTGGGCCAACTCCAAGCCGGACTGGGTGGAGCACTACAACTACCAGCAGGGTCTGCTCATCTCCTACTGGGACACCTCGCAGGCGGACAACAACACCAACGTCCACCCCGGTGAGGGCCGCAACCTGATCATCGACGCGCACCCGAAGCCGGTCCTGAACCCGACCGGGGTTCCGTGGCGGTCCCGGGTCCAGGTCTACGACGCGCCGTTCGGCTTCTGGCCGACCGACGGCATGACGCTGCACCTGAACGGCGCGAAGTCGGTCGTCAAGCCGCAGCTCGGCAAGCCGGTCTTCAACGACAAGGACAAGTACTTCTACGAGGAGCTGCCGAACCACGGCGTCAAGCTCCCCGCGGTCGGCGTGAAGATCGCGGTGCTCGGCCAGTCCGGCACCTCGGTGACCGTGGCCACGTACTGATTTTTCAACGCGACGCCCGGGGGATTCCCCGGGCGTCGTTGTATTTCCGGGAACCGTTCGCGCCTGCGATTCGTCCCATCTACGACGCCTTACGCGGGAAGGATGAGTTTCATGCGCACTCACGCCACGTACCGGATCGGTTTGGCGGTAGCCGCCGGAGCGGTCATCGCCGGATGCGCCAACGGCACCGCCTCGCCCGCTTCCTCGGCTTCTGCGCCACCGTCCTTCTCCCCCGCGCCCTCGCTGTCGCCGGCACCGTCTCTGTCGCTGCCGCCGGATCACCCGTTGCCCACCGTCACGCTGACCGAGAAGCCGCCCAAGGAGCCGACCGACAACCTGCCCTCGGACGGCTGGGTCGCGGGCATGGTCACCGTCGGCGGGAAGGGCCCGTGTTACGGACTGATCGCCGACGACGGCCAGCGGTACGCGTTGTACAGCACCGCCGGCACCGAACTGGCCAAGGGCGCCCGGGTGAAGGTCAAGCTGGAGACCACTCTGATCCGGATCTACTGCGGCCCCGGGACATTGATGGCGATGACCGAGTCGGAGACGATTCAATGATCACGGTGCGGCTCCAAAACGCCACGGCCCGGCACCGTGTGTGACAACGGGACTTAGGCTGACCACATGGGTGGTCGAGTGGACGAGTCGTGCGTGCTGACGGAGGGGCCGTGGAACCACCGTTTTGTCGGCGCCAACGGCAGCCGCTTCCACGTCGCTGAGGTCGGCACCGGGCCACTCGTCCTGTTCCTGCACGGCTTCCCCGAGTTCTGGTGGGCCTGGCACGACATCATGGTCCGGGTCGCCGACGCCGGCTTCCGGGCCGCCGCGATCGACCTGCGCGGTTACGGTGCGAGCGACAAACCCCCGCGGGGGTACGACGGGTACACGATGGCCGCCGACGTGACAGGCCTGATCCGCGCCCTGGGTGAACGCTCCGCGACAGTGGTTGGCGCCGGAGCCGGCGGCATGATCGGCTGGGCGGCTGCCTCGTTCCATCCGAAACTGGTGAACCGCCTGGTCGTGCTCGGTGCCGCGCACCCGCTGCGACTGCGCGCCTCGCTCTTCGCCGATCCGCGCGGGCAGCTCTCCGCGTCGTCGCCGGTGGTCAAGTTCCAGGTGCCGCGCTTCGAGCACGTGCTGACCAAGGACGACGCCGCCATGGTCGGTGAGCTGATGACCCGGTGGAGCAGTCCACGGTTCGCGGCCAGCCCCGAGTTCGCGGAGTACTCGGCGCGCTGCCGGGAGGCCATGCAGATCCCGCAGGCGTCGTTCTGCGCGCTGGAGGCGTACCGGTGGGTGGCCCGCAGCGCGCTACGGCTGCAGGGGTACCGGTTCGTCAAGCTGATGCAGCGCCCGTCCAGTGTGCCGACCCTGCAGCTGCACGGCGGACTCGACACCGCTGTGTTACCTCGCACCGCGCAGGGATCGGGACGCTACGTGACCGCGCCGTACGAGTGGCGGCTCCTGCCGGAGGTCGGGCACTTCCTGCACCAGGAGGCCCCGGACGTGGTCACTGGCGAGATTCTGCGCTGGTTGAAGACCCCTTCTTGAGTACGGGGTTATGGTCAGCTTAAGTGACAATTAATTGATCAATCTCGGCGCGGATCTGCTCTAATCTCACGTTCAGTAGCGATTGGTACCGCTCCCAAGATTACTGAACGTAGCTGAGCCCCGCCCCTTCCCACCCGATGTGTCGTCCTCCCGGTCGGCACGACAACTCCGGGCACCAGGGCCGCCGACCCCTGCCGCGGCGGCCCCGGTACTCGGCAGGCCGACCCGTCACCACGGTTCGCTACCCCCACACGAACCGCGGACGACGATCGGCCCGGAGAGTCCGAACCCACCACCGGTGACCACCCCCTTTCTCTCCTCCTCGGTCATCGGAGGCCCGGAACGGACGAAGGGCTCCCCGCGCAGAGCGGGGAGCCCTTACCCACAGCCTCCGCCCGGCGGACGCGTCGACGGCCCGGAGCCGGGCCCACCTCGCGTCGTCGCCAGGGGACGGGTAGTCGCTTCCGGCACCCCGTAGGCGTACCGGAAAAAGGGGTCAGACCTTGTGTTCGTACCGGTCGCGGACCTCGTGCGCCGGCGCCCAACCCTGGTAGACGCCGTAGTCGAACTCCTCGAGCCCGAGCTGACGCGCGACCGGGGCACGACCGCCGGTGTACTCCAGGCGCAGCCAGTTGTCCGCCTCGGCCAGGACCACGAACGGCTCACCCCGCCAGGTGCAGAGCGTCCGGACGTACGACATCTCGTCGTACTCCTCGGGATCCAGCACCCGGACGTAACGCCCCGGCTTGACCTCCTGGAAACCGTCGCCCGGAGTCGTGTCGTAGATCCGCACCTTGTCGCCGTCAGGGGCGGCGTCGTACTCCCGCCCCTGCCAGGTGACCACGTAACCGTCGCGCATCACTCACCCACCCGGCGCCACATCGGGCCGTCCGCGTCGAAGATCGCCAGCATCCGCTCGTTGCCGTCCGCGTCGGTCCGCCAGAGCTGAGCACCGTGCGGCAGACGGACACTGTCCACCTTGAACTCGGCGATCACGTCCTTGCCCTCGCCGGCCGCGAAACCGTTGCCCCGGAACGGCGGGCGCTCGATCACCCAGCCGTCCATGGCGCGCAGGGCCTGCTCGTTCTGCCCGCCGTACGGGATGCGGTAGAGACTCGGCCGGTACGCCGGCCAGCGCAGCACGAACGCCTCCTTCGCGTCCGGCTGGAACGGCGACGCCTCGTAGAACAACCCGAGGGCACCGAACAGCTCGGCCGGCGTGCGCAGGTGCTCGACCTCGGACGCCCGGTGCACAAAACCGGCAACCCGGTCGTAACCCCGGTCGAGGTAGTAGTCGACCTGCTCCGCGGAGATCGTCTTCTGCATGACGGTGGCCTGCTGCGCCTCGTCACTGGCCGGCTGCGGAGCCGGCACCGGGGCCACCGCGAGCTCGGTCACCACGGTCTCCGCCGGATCCGCGCCGAGACCGGCCTCGGTGGCCCAGTTCGCCAGCGCGATGATCTGGGCGCCCGGGTACTTCGCGCCGACCGGGGTGCCCGGGTTGACCGCAAACGACCAGGACGGGTCCGGCCAGTTGCGGATCAGCTCGTAGAACCGGGCCTCCACCGTGCGGGTCGGCTCGCCGAAGTGCTCGAACAGCCGGTCCTTGCTGGTGAAGACGATCAGGAAACGCTCGCCGTCGACCTCCTCCGGCAGGAACGCGAAACCGGACTCGCCGGGCGCGCTCCCCGGGCGGGAGTGGCCGGCCACCGGGACCAGCACCTTCGCCAGCAGCAGCGTGGACAGGAAGACATCGGTGTTGCCGGTGTCCGCGGCGTCCTGCAGTTCCCGCTCGGTCTCGTTCGACGGCACGAACTCCTCCGCCGCCGGACCACGCGAACCGGTGGCCGACCCGGAGACGCCCATGTTCGTCGGGGCCGGCGGGTTGTAACCGCCGGTCGCCAGCGGCAACACCTGGGTGGCAAAGGCCGACTGCGACTGCGTGGCGTACGCCGAGGCCGGGCTGCCCTGGGGCGGAAGCCCGTAGGACGGCGCCGGAGTGGACGCCGGCGGAGCGGTGTACGCCTGCGGGGCCGCCGGACCGGAACCACCCGGAACCGCGGCACCGTAACCCGGAGCCGGGTAGACCACCGACCGCTCCGGCCCGGGCGCGCCCGGGATCACCGGCGGGAGCAGGTTCGTCATCGTGGTGGCCGCGGGATTGCCCGCCATCTCGGGACGCGGCGGGGCGATCGACGGCGCGGGCCCGGACGGGCCGAACCGGTCCGCCACCTCGTCCTGCCTGGTCCAGGTCGGTGCGGCAACCTCACCCGTCGGTGTACGGCCGGCACCGAGCGCCTGCGCGGCGGCGGCCATCGACGTGGGGCGCTCGGAGGGCGGGGTGACCTGACGGCGCGGCAACGCACCGACCGGAGCACCGGACGAGGCGCCCGGGCTGACCGGTTGCTGCCCGGCCGAACCGTCCCCGAAGTTGGCACCCGCTCCGGAGCCGCTGCCACCCGGCCCGGAAAGGCCGGCACCCGGCCCGGAGGCACTGTTACCTGGCCCGGAAGCGCTGTTACCGGGCCCGGAGAGACCCGCGCCCGGCCCGGACGGACCGTAGCCCGGAGCCGTGCCGAAGCCCTGGCCGGAGCCCGGATTGCCGGCTGGGTTGTACCCCGGAGCCGCGCCGGACGGCCCGAACCCCGAACCGGGCCCACCGGAATCAGGCGCACCCGGGGCACCGGGACCGAACCCGGAGTTGGGGCTGGAGCCGGAGCCGGAGGGACCATAGCCGCCCGGAGTGAACCCGGAACCGGGCGTACCCGGAATGGGCGAACCGAAGCCGGGCCCGCCCGAGCCTGCCCGGCCGAAGCCAGGAGCGCCCGAGTCGGGCTGGCCGAAACCGGGCGCACCCGAACCGGCCGGACCGAAGCCGGGGCCGCCCGAGGCGGGCGCACCTGAACCGGGCCCGCCGAAGCCGGAGCCGGAGCCGGGGCCGGGGCCGCCGGGCGCGGTGGTGCCGGGTTGCGTGTTGCCGAAACCGCCGTTGGCGGAACCGGGGAAACCGCCGGGAGCACCGAAACCGGAGACCGGCGCGGCCGGAGAGGCCGGGCGGATCGTCGGCGGCGGCGTGGGTGCGCTCGGGGCGCCGTGGTTGGCGGCGTTCGTGCTGGACGGGACGAACCCGGCCATGCTCGACATCGAACCGCCACCCGTGGACTGACCGGGCTGACGCCGGGGCAGGCCACCGCCGAGCGGGGGAGCCGCGGGCGGAGCAGCCGGAGGCGACCCGGCCGCCGAGGCCGCGGCCGGAATCGAGGAAGCGGGCTGCCGGGTGGGCAGCGGCGGAACACCGGACCCGCCGGAACCGGGCGGCCCCGACATCGGCGAAGCCCCCGACGGTGACGATCCGCCCGACAGCGACGAAGCGCCCGACATCGGTGATCCACCCGGCATCGACGAAGCGCCCGGCCGGGGTGAACCACCTGGCATCGGCGATCCGCCTGGCAGGGGCGATCCGCCCGACATGGATGGTGCTGCCGACATCGGCGATGCGGCAGGCGGGGCTGACATCGGCGGCGTGCCGGGCGGGGGCGTGCCCCGGTTGGCGGCCGCCCAGTGCGGGTCGACCTGGGCTTCCGCCGGGTCGTAGGGCGCGACGTGATCGGGCACCGGCGGCGTGTTGGCCATCGGCGTCCGAACCGGCAGCGGCGCCTTCAGATCCTGAAGCGGCCCACGCGGGTCCTCGTCGGGCCGGAAGGGCATCCCGGCCTTGTCCCAGCCCGGGGTAGCCATCCCAGCACTCCCCGCCGCACCGGAACCAGGAGCACCAACTCCGGCGGCACCGCCACCGGGAGCGCCTGAACCAGGAGCACCGAAACCGGGCGCACCAGAGCCAGGACCAGCGGACCCAGGAGCGCCGAAACCAGGAGCACCAGAGTTAGGGGCCGCAGAACCGGGCCCACCAAAACTGGGGGCACCGGAACCTGGGGCACCGGAACCTGGCGCGCCGAAGCCGGGGTAACCGGAGTCGGGCAGGCCGGAGCCGGGGGCGCCGGGAGCCGGGATGGCGGCCGGGTTACCGGACATCGGCACGGCGGAGACCGGGGCGGCGCCCGGACCGGCGAAACCGGACACCGGGATCGCCGAAACCGGCGCGGGGCCGGAAGCCGGGAACCCGGAAGCCGGAACAGCCGAGGTCGGCGCCGGACCGGAGCCCGGAAAACCACCAGCCGGACCGGAACCAGGGAACCCGGCGGGCGAACCAGAGCCAGGGAAACCGCCGGACGAGCCGGAACCGGGGAAACCAGCGGGCGAACCGGGGCCGGGGAATCCACCGGCCGGGCTCTGCGGCGAGGACGACGGCGCACCCGACGAGGGTGGCGCCGACACCGGAGGCTGTGAACCCGGAACGGCCGGCGGCTGGTAGGCCGCGGGCTCGGCAGGGTTACGGGTGGGCAGACCGTTGGCGCCGGTCCCGCCCGGGGTGCGCATCGGCAGGCCACCGGGGCCGACCGGCGGCTGGGCGGCGGGCTGCGGCGGTGTGCCGAACCCACCCGCGGAGCCACCCATCGGCGGAGCGGGCGTGCCCACCGGAGGAATCGGGGCGACCGCCGGAGCAACCGGCGGCGCAGCCACGGGAGCGGGCGGTGCGGCAACGGGCGGCGCGGCGACAGCGACCGGCGACGGCGAACTCGGAGCGGCGACAGCGGCCGGCTCCGGATCGTAGGTCGGGCCACCGGCGGCGCTCTCGGTACCGGATCGGCTCGCCGCGAGCGCGGCCGCACCCAGCTCCTGGATCTTCGAGGTGGTGTTCGCCTCGCGTCCGGGGCCACGGGTGGGCAGCCGCAGGTCGCCTCGGGCGAGCTGGGCGACGAACCAGGCCGGTAGGTATCCCTCGATGGGCAGGCCGGGGTTTACCGCCAGCCACCACTCGAGGTTCGGCCAGGTATTGGCGAGCTCGGAGTACGGCACACGACGTGCCGACCCCGTGTAGTCCGCCAGACAGGACCGCAATGCGGCGTTCGACGTGAACGCCAGCACGTGGGTGCGACCACCCGTGCTCCACGTGCCCCAGCCCATCGGCGCAAGGCCGGCCAGGACGTCAGCGGAGACCGGTAACAGTAGGTCGACACCGGCGAGAATGCGGAAGTAGGACTCCTGGTCGTCGGTGCGCAACGCATCGCGCATCGCGACCTCGGCGTCCGTAGCCGGTTCCCACTCGGACACGTCCACCTCTCCCCACGCGTGTCAACGAGCCAACTCAACGCGTATAACCTACAAGGTCGGCCCGTAATCACAATGGGCGGCGGCATGCTGTCCATCGGAACGTACTTCTGGCACGTTCGACACGACCTCGCTCAGCCCCCGCGAGCACACTTCGATCGCCCGAGGCGATCTTTCAACAACCGATGGTAACCGCGGGAGCCGGCCAGGCCACTACGCGAACGGGCGACCCGTCCTCGGACTCACGGACAGCGCGTCACTGGAAGCGCTGGGTCGCCGCCCGCTCGGTGTCGCTGTAGTCGGTCGCCGAGTCGGTGACCGCGCCCTGGATCTGCCGCAGGATGTTGGACAGGTCCTCGGAGGCGTTCCGCCAGCGCTGCTGACGCTCGGCGTACGCCTGCTTCGCCTCGCCGTCCCACTCCTGGGCCAGCGCGCCACCGACGGACTCGGCCTCGTCGAGCTTGGCGCGCATCGTGCTCAGCGCCTTCTGGATGTCGGCGCTCGCCTGCTGAAGCGCGCCGAAGTTGACGAGCAGCATGCCGTCACTCATGGGGTTTCCTCCTTCTTCGGAATCAGAGCGGCAGGGAGAACGTGCCGCCGGTCTTGGCGACGCGGGAGGCGGCCTCGGTGTCGGCCGAGGTGTAGCTGGTCCCGGAGGTGCGAATCGCCTCCGCGGTCTCGGTCAGAGCGTTGTTGAGGCTCCGCAGATCAGCCGCGTACTCCTGCTTGACCTGCTCGAACGCGGCAGCGCCGAGACCCTTCCAGGAACCGCTGAGCGCCGACAGGTTGTTCATCAGGTCGGACAGCATCTTCTGCAGGTCGCTGTTGACCTCGTCGAACTTCGATGCCGCGCTCGCCATCGCATCGGCACTGGCTCTGGTCTCCGCCATCGGACGTCACCCCTCTCGTAGAACAATCCGCTGTGGACCAGCGCCATATCGACGCAGGTCACTAGGCTAGTCCGCCGCGACCAGGCTACTGTTCGCGACCGACATCGGCGACGACGTTAGCTGCCCGATGCGACTCACGTCAGCCCCGGGACCTCAACCTGTGGATAACCCCGCATTCCTGCTCAGGCCTGTGGACGACCCCGAACCCGGCGGCCGACTGCCCTACGATGGGCCGCGCGTCACCGTGAACGACCGTCGCGCGACCGAGAAGGTAGGGGCACATGAGCGAGCTCGCGGCATGAGTACCGAAGTCGCGGTCCCCATGACCGAAAGCCTGATCCGTCCGGGTGTGGGCGGCCGGCTGCTCGGTGTCCGCCCGGAGCAGATCGTCGCCACCCAGGTCGCGGTGGTCCTGGTGCTGGCCGGGCTGGTGCTCGGCGGGATCGCCATGGTCCCGCTCGTCATCGTCGCGATCGGCGTGCTGGTCCTGGCCTGGCTGCGGCTGCGCGGCCGGTGGGCCTTCCAGTGGCTCGGGGTGGCGGCCCGATTCGGTGGGCGCCGCCGGACCGCGCCGGTCGACAGCCCGGGCGCTCTGCTGGCCTACGCGGCGCCCCGGGTCCGGATGACGACTCTCGACCTGCCCAGCGGGCCGGCGGCGGCGTTCGCCGACGACTCCGGGCTCACCGTCCTGGTCGAGCTGGGTGACCCGGCCGACGAGGCGTCGCCGGTGCCGTCCTTCTCGACGCTGCTGCACGCCACCGGGCGCGACCAGTCGCCGTCCGGTGGCGACCAGCCACAGATCCGGGTCCAGCTGGTGCTGAGCGCCGTCTCCGCGCTGTCCACCCGGGCCGGCACCGACCGGGCACAGGGGTCGTACCGGACACTCGCCGAGGGCAGCTCGCTCGGTCATCTGCGGGCGGTTCTCGCGCTGCGGGTCTCCCGGGCCGGCGGCTGGTCGGAGGAGGAGTTGCACCGCAGCCTGGCCGGGCTGACCCGGCGGCTGACCCGGCGTCTCGGTGCCGCCCAGGCCCGGCCGCTCGGCGACGTCGCCGCGCACCGGGCCATGGCCGATCTGGCGAACATCGAGGGCGGCGACACCGTCGGTGGCCGCGAGAGCTGGAACAACCTGAGCCTTGGCGGCCTGGTTCAGGCGACGTTCCGGTGTCAGCCGGCGTCCGGCGCCGACCTCTCCGGCAACCTGGTGACCCGGATCCTGCATCTGCCGGCCGCCGCCACCACGGTGTCCCTGACGTCGACGGCGCTCTTCGTCCGGCTGGCCGCGTCCGACGTCACCGAGTTGGAGACGGCGTCCCGGGCGTTGCGGGCGCTGCTCTCCGCCGAGCACGTCCGGCTCCGCCGGTGGGACGGGGCGCATCTGCCGGGTCTGACCGCGACGCTGCCGCTCGGTGGCACGGCGGTGGACGGGCCGGCGTTCGCGGTCCCCGAGGTGCCGATCAGCCCGGCCGGCATGATGCTCGGCCGCAACCAGAGCGGCGGGCCGGTCCTGATCCGCCTGTTCCGGCCGGAGCCGACCCGGGCGATGCTGGTCGGTGGCCTGCCGGGGGCGCAGATGCTGGCGTTCCGGGCGATGGCGGTGGGCGCCCGGGTGCTGGTCCGGACGACACGACCACAGGCGTGGGAGCCGTTCGTGCGCGGCGCGGCCGTGCCCGGTGAGTCGATCACGGTGATGCCGGCCGGGCGTTCGTTCGAGTCCCCACCCGGTTCGGTGCGGCGGCCCACCCTGACGATCCTGGACACCGGCTCGGCACCGGCCGGCCCGGAGCCGGATCGTGAGGCCGGCTGGCGGACCACCCTGATCGTGCGGGACGAGTTCGGCACCTCCGACGTGCCACACGCCTCCGAGGCCGACCTGGTCGTGCTCCAGCAGCTCCGGCCGGCCGAGGCCACCCTGCTCGGCAATACGCTCGGGCTCGGCGACACCGCGAAGTACTTTCCTCGGATGCGCCCCGACATGCTCGCGGTGATCAACCGGCGGGCGGTCCGGTGGGCGGTGTGGTCCCAGACCCCGATCGAACAGAGCTTGATCGGGGAGCCACTGCGCGGTCAGACCACGCCCTGAGGAAACCGCCCGGCAGACAGGCCGGGCGGACCGCCCGGCAGACAGGGTCGGCAGACGGATCGGCGGACCGCCCGGCAGACGGGTCGACGGACGGGCCGGCAGACGGATTTGCGGACGGGGCCAGGAGACAGTTGGCGGACGGATCGGCAGGCGGGTCGGTGGATCACGGGATCGGCTCGGATTCTTAACTCCGGCATAGATCTCGAACATGATCGCGGGGTGTCGTTTCCACAGGTGGACAGCCCGTGGCACGATCGCGTGCCATGGGCATCCTCATCCGGTTGGTGATCACCGCCGTTTCGCTGTGGATCGCGACACTCGTGATCGACGGCATCGAGTTGAACACCGACAGCACTACCGGCAAGGTGGGCACGCTGCTCGCCGTTGCGGTGATCTTCGGTCTGGTCAACGCGGTTCTACGGCCGATCATCAAGACGATCGGCTGCGGCCTCTACGTTCTGACGCTCGGCCTGGTCGCGATCCTGGTCAACGGGCTGCTCCTGCTCCTGACCAGTTGGATCGCCGCGCAGTTCGACCTGGGCTTCCACGTGGACGGCGTTCTGTCGGCCGTTCTCGGTGCGCTCCTGGTCGGCATCGTGAGCTGGATCCTCAACATGCTGGTCCCGGACGGCGACGACTGATCCCCCGACACCCGCCCGCCCGCGCTGAACCCAGCGCGGGCGCAAGGTGGAAAGCACGACCCAGGCGAAGGCTGGGCGGAATGCCGAACGGTGGCCAGCCCCAAGGTCGAACCCCGAGCGCAAGCCAGGCGCGCGGTAAGAGCCCACCGCGAGCCAGGCCCGAGGCGAAAGACCGACCGCAAGCCAAGCTCAAGGTCAAACCGACCGTGGGCCAGACGCGGGGTAGGGGCCCGCTGCGGGCCAGAGACGAGGCGAAAGCCGGGCGTGGGCCAAGAGGTAGGTAAGGCCGGGCGCAAGGTGGAAAGCCGACCGCGAGCCAGGGGTGAGTGAGGGCCGGGCGCGAGGTCAAAAGCCGGGCGCGGGGTGAGTGGGGCCGGGGTGTGCAGGCCACTGGTTGTGGATCGGCATCGTGAGCTGGTTCATATGCAAGGACCGGCGGATCGGTGTGCCCTTACCGTGGGGGCATGAGCGACGAGCGGCGCGGATACCTGTACGGCCTGACGGCCTACGTGCTGTGGGGCTTCTTCCCGATCTACTTCAAGACGCTCCGGCCGGCGCCCGCGCTCGAGATTCTCGCGCACCGGGTGCTCTGGTCGGTTCTGTTCGTCGCGTTGCTGCTCGCCGTCATGCGTAACTGGCGTTTTCTCGGGCGGCTGCTGCGCACGCCCCGGCTGCTCGGCGGGATCGCCCTGGCCGCGCTGCTGATCGGCATCAACTGGGGCACCTACATCTACGCCGTCAATTCGTCCCGGGTGGTGGAGACGGCTCTCGGCTACTTCATCACGCCGCTGGTCATCGTCCTGCTCGGGGTGACGGTGATGCGGGAGCGGCTCCGGCCGTTGCAGGGTGCGGCGGTCGGGGTGGGCGCGCTGGCCGTGGCGATCCTGACGTTCGACTACGGCCATCTGCCGTACGTCGCGCTGACCCTGGCCGCGTCGTTCGGCTGCTACGGGCTGATCAAGAAGCGGATGTCGCTGCCGCCCGCGGAGGGCCTGTTCGTCGAGTCGGCGGTGCTGGCGCTGCCGGCGCTGGCGTTCCTGACGTGGCTGAACATCGAGCACGGTGCGACGTTCGGGCAGGTGTCCGCCGTACACACGGTCCTGATGGTCCTGTCCGGGGTGGCGACCGCGGTGCCGTTGCTGTTGTTCGCGGGCGCCGCCAACCGGGTGCCGATGGTGGGCCTGGGCATCCTACAGTACGTGGCGCCGATCCTGCAGCTGGGCGTGGGTGTGCTGCTCTACCACGAGCCGATGCCGCCGGTCCGGTTGGCCGGTTTCGCCCTGGTCTGGCTGGCCCTGATCATCTTCACCGTGGACGGCATCCGGAGCGCCCGGAAGAACCGGAAACCGGCGCTTCAAAAAGCAAGCCAGGAAACGGGCCAGAAGGCAGAGGCCTAGCGCGGCGGTTCGTAGACCAGCATCACTTTGCCGTCGTACCGGACCAGCTCCAGACGGGACAGGCTGCCCTGTGCGAAGTGGGTGGCCGCCGGCATCAGGAAGTCCGCCCCGGGCTGGGCCAGCCAGGACCCGAGCTGTTCGCTCTGCTCGTCCGGCCCGTACGCGATGAGCCGGAACGTGTAGGGCTTCCCGGTGGTGCTGTACTGGCAGTGCATCTCGACCCGGCTGCCACCGGGGGTGCTGGTGATCCGGATGGTGGCCGCAATCGGCGACCCGTTCTCCACCGCGGTCATCGCGATGGCCGGCCCGAGCGGTGGCCCGTCCGTCCCGCTCGGGTTCAGGCCCCAGGCGACGACTCCGCCGCCGATGCCGAGCACGAGGACGGCGGCGACGGCGGTGCTGGCGATCCGGGTCCGCAGCCGCTTGGAGCGTTTGACGGCGGGCTGCCCGTTGCCGACGCGGGGCCGGCGGTCGGCGGACCGGCGGGCGCCTTCGTGGGTGAACAGGTCCGGGTCGAGCAGCCGTTCGAACTCTTCGGCGTCGAGCCGGTCGAGCATGTCCGGCACCTGTGCCAGATCGGCCACCGCTTCCCGGCAGAACGAGCATGTCGCCAGGTGGTTCTCATATGCGGCCCGCTCGATCGGCGACAGGGCGCCGAGGACATAGGCGGCGTCGTCGTGCCCGTCCTCGCATCGCATCCGTACCGCCTCCCACCGGGTCTGCCCTTCCCGGTTGGAGGTACGCGGCCCGAGCCCCGAAGGTTCAACGCAGCCTTAGAACTCCACCTCAAGCCGTGGCGACCTGAATCCGGAGAGCTACCACTGAACTTTTTTCAAATCGGCGAGGCCGGACCGGCCCGGCGGCGGGCCGACAACCGCCTTCGATGGGCTCGATGCCGAGTTGAAAAAGGTTCATTTTCAGGCGGTTGCGGACTCGCCTCCGGACAGGGCTTCGGCCACGTTGCGGGCGGCCGCGGTGAGCTTGGCGCGGACCACCCGGGCCGAGGTCAGCATCTCGGCGGCGGGCATCGAACAGGCCAGGACCAGGCGTCGTTCCATGTCCCGGTCGGCCACCACGACGACCGAGGCGGAGGCCAGCCCCTGCCGGAACTGACCCATCTCGATCTGCATGCCGCGTCGTTCCCCGGCGGCCAGGTCGGCTTCCAGGGCTTCGGGGGTGGTGAGGGTGGCCGGGGTGAAGGCCCGCATCCCGTAGTCCCGCAGGTAGCGGGAGCGCTGGTCGGGGGTGAGGGTGGCGAGGAGCGCCTTGCCCAGGGCGGTGGCGTGCCCACCTTCGTCGAAGCCGGGGGCGACGTCGTCCATGAACGGCGACCGGGTGCCCTCGGCGGAGGCCGTGACGGCGATCCGCCCACCGACGAATCGGCCCAGGTAGTGGCTGTATCCACTGTCGACGGCGGCCCGGCGCAGCGCCTCACCGACGGCGGGCGGGCCACGGAAGGCCGACACCAGCTCGCGGTACCGGTCGGCGATCTCCAGTCCGACGATGTACGTGCCGTCTTCACGCCGGATGACATAACCCTCGTACGCCAGTGTCCGCACGAGGTGGTACGTCGTAGCGACGGTCAGCTCGCACCTGCGGGCGATCTGTTTGACGGTGAGCCCGCGTGGCGCCCGGCCCACCGATTCCAGCACGCGCAGGGCACGCGACACGCTCCGGATGAGATCTGACGGCTCCGCTAAGGGGTCACGCACAGCTACCTCCGAGGCCCAGGGACTTACACCATATGAAGAATCGTCTGTCGACGGAATGCCAAACGGAAGTGGATCACGGTCGATTTACACAGCGCGTGTGATCAATGGAACTGTGCGCATCAGAACCGGGGGTGAATCGCCTAGTCTGCCTCCAATGCACGAGCTCGCGAAAGATCCCGCCAAGACCGGTTCCACCAGCACAAACACGGTCCGGGTGACGAGCGGTGCACTTACCACGACGGTTGCTGTTTCGATACCCGTCTTCCTGGTCGGGGGCCTCGCGGTCCAGGTTGGGGACGAGCTGAATTTCTCGCCGGCCGGTCTGGGACTGGCGGTGTCGGCCTACTTCGGAGTGAGCGCCCTCGCCTCGATCCCGGCGGGCAATCTGGTGGAACGGTACGGTTCCACCAGAATCGCCCGGATAGCCATCGCACTGGCCGGGGCGTCACTGATCGGTATCGCCGTCGCAGCCCGGTCATTGTGGACACTGATCGCGATTCTGATGCTCGGCGCGGCCGCCAACGCGATGGGACAACTCGCCAGCAACACCAGCCTTTCCCGATTTACCCCGGCGAATCGGCAGGGCCTGACATTCGGCATCAAACAGGCCGCCATCCCGGTCTGCACCCTGCTGGCCGGGGCGGCGGTCCCGGTGCTCGCCCTGACCGCCGGCTGGCGCTGGGCGTTCGTCCTGGCCGGCGTGCTGGCCTCGGCAGCGGTGCTGCTGGTGCCGGGTGACGACCGGGCGGCGAAGAAGGACAGACCGGCCACCGAGAAGACGGGGCCGCTGGTGGTGCTCGGCGTCGCCGCGACCCTGGCCGCCGGTGCGGCCAACGCCCTCGGCACGTTCGTCGTCTCGTCGGCGGTGGAGCGCGGCATCGACCCCGGCCCGGCCGGCCTGGCGCTCACCCTGGGCGGCGCGGTGTGCGCCGTGGCCCGGATCACCGGCGGCTGGCAGGCCGACCGTCACCCGAACCACCAGATCGGCGTCATCGGCGCTCTGCTGGCCGTCGGGGCGGCCGGACTGACCCTGCTGGCCGTCCCGGGCACCCCGGCGCTGCTGGCCGGCGTGGTGCTCGGCTTCGGGTTCGGCTGGGCCTGGCCCGGCCTGTTGAATTTCGCGGTGGTCCGGCTGCACCCGCAGGCGCCGGCCGCGGCCACCTCGATCACCCAGACCGGCGTCTACGCCGGCGGTTGTATCGGCCCGATCGCCCTGGGCGCGGTCGCGCACACGGCCGGTTATCCGGCGATGTGGGTCACGGCCGCGGGCGCGATGCTCGCCGCGGCCGTCCTGATGATCCTGGGAAGCCGGCTGATCAGCTCATCCGGCCGGCGATAGGACGGCGGGCGATAAGACGGCCAGCGATAAGACGGACAGCGGTGAGACGGCCGCGATGGTCCGGGGATCAGCTCGTCCGGTCCGCGATGAAGTCGCAGAGCGCCTCCATCGCCCGCTTCGCCTCGCCGTCCGGCAGCGGGGCCAGGCTGGACCGGGACGCCTCGGCGTAACCGCGGACGGTCTCCCGGGCCCGTTTCATCGCCGCCGACCCGCGCAGCAGGGTCAGCGCCTCGGCGTGCAGCGCGTCGTCGGTGAGCGGCCCGGACGACAACAGCTCCCGGAGCCGGACCGCGGACGGCTCGGCGTCGTCGTCGGCCAGCGCGTAGAGCATCGGCAGCGTGGGCACACCCTCGCGCAGGTCGGTGCCGGGCGTCTTGCCGGACTGGACCGACTCGCTGGAGATGTCCAGCAGGTCGTCGGAGAGCTGGAAGGCGATGCCGATGGTCTCGCCGTAGCCCGCGAGGGCCTCCACGAACTCCGGCCGGGCGCCGGAGAAGAGCCCACCGAACCGGGCCGCGGTGGCGATCAGCGAAGCCGTCTTCTCGGTGATGACGTGCAGGTGATGCTCGATCGGGTCGGTGCCGCGCGGGCCCACCGTCTCGGCGATCTGCCCGTGCACCAGCCGCGCGAAGGTGGTCGCCTGCAGGTGCACGGCCTCGGTGCCGAGGGTGGCGGCCAGGTCGGCGGCCCTCGCGAAGAGGTAGTCACCCACCAGGATGGCCACCGAGTTGCCCCAGCGGGCGTTGGCGCTCGCGGCACCGCGCCGCACGGCGGCCTCGTCCATCACGTCGTCGTGGTAGAGCGTCGCCAGGTGGGTCAGCTCGACCACGTTCGCCGCGTCGACGACCTGCGGCGACGACGGATCACCGAACTGGGCGCCGAGCGCCACGAGCAGCGGCCGGAACCGCTTGCCGCCCGCCTCGGCGAGATGCAGCGCGGCCTCCGCCACCAACGGATCGGCGCTGGACACATGGCCGCGCAGCGCGGACTCCACAGCGGCCAGCGTCGCGGAGACCGACTCGTCCATAGCAGGATCGACATCGAGACCCAACGATGACAGCACTAGCTCGCGCGGGCTCGAATCACCGGTGCTAACCACGCTTTCACCTTGCCATACCGATCTGACGGTTTCAGTGCCAGGGTGGCACGAGACAAGATCAAAAATCTGACAGCGACGGTACGGACCACAAAGGTGCCCGTGGCTACCGTCGGACGTAGGCGTCACTCCAGGTATCCGCCTGTCGTTCCGGGCCGGGAGCGGTGGTCCGGGTGAGAGCGATGGAAATCGGTCACCGCCCATGTCACGGTTGATGAGACGGGGGGGCCACTGGCGCCTTCTCCCGGCGTACCGGCAACCGGTGTGGCCCTTAAAGATCACTCACCGTGACCGAACCGCCGGTCTGGAAACGGACATCGGCGGGAATCCGGAGGACTCCCGCCGATGATCAGTTCCGGATATCCGTCACCTGACGAACTCTGCCGCCTCGCGGGTCAGATCGATCAGCGGCGCCGGAACGACACCCAGCGCGACCGTGACGATCACACCGAGGGCGAGCACCGCCGAGGTGAGGAAGCCCGGGATGGAGACGGCCGGAGTCGTCTCGCCCGGCTCGGAGAGCCACATCAGCACGACCACCCGCAGGTACGGGAAGGCCAGCAGCATGCTGCTGATCACGCCGAAGACGACGAGCCACGTCTGCCCGCCCTCGACAGCCGCCCCGAAGACCGCGAACTTGCTGGTGAAACCGCTGGTCAACGGGATGCCGGCGAAGGTCAGCAGGATGAACGTGAAAACGCCGGCCAGCAGCGGGCTCTTCCGTCCGATGCCGGCCCACCGGGACAGGTGGGTGGCCTCGCCGTCGGAGTCCCGCACCAGGCTGATGATCGCGAACGCGGCCAGGATCGAGAACCCGTACGCCACCAGGTAGAACATCGTGCCGCTCAGACCCGACTCGTTGAGCGCGAGCACCCCCACCAGCAGGTATCCGGCGTTGGCGATCGACGAGTAGGCCAGCAGCCGCTTCAGGTCGGTCTGGGTGACCGCCAGGATCGCGCCGACGAACATGGTGAGGATCGCGATCACCCCGAGGACCGGCTGGAAGTTCCAGCGCACCCCCTCGAAGGCCACGTAGAGCACCCGCAGCAGGGCCCCGAACGCGGCGACCTTGGTGCAGGCCGCCATGAACGCGGTGATCGGCGTCGGCGCGCCCTGGTAGACGTCGGGCGTCCAGACGTGGAACGGGGCGAGGGCCGCCTTGAACAGCAGACCGATAGCGATCATCGCCAGGCCCACGAAGAGCAGCACCTCGCTGCGCTGCGGGTTCGCCACCGCCTCGTGCACCACGCTCAGCTGGATCCCGCCCGAGAAGCCGTAGATGAAGGCCACCCCGAACAGGAAGAACGCCGACGCGTACGAACCGAGCAGGAAGTACTTGAGCGCCGCCTCCTGACTGAGCAGTCGCCGCCGGCGGGCCAGCGCACACAGCAGGTAGAGCGGCAGCGAGAAGACCTCCAGCGCCACGAACATGGTGAGCAGGTCGTTCGCCGCGACGAAGAGCAGCATGCCGCCGAGCGCGAAGACACTCAGCGGGTAGACCTCGGTCGCACCCGGGCTGGTGGCCTGCCTGGTGTCCTTCTGCGAGCCGACGGTGACCGCGGCCTGGGCCACGAACGCGCCGCCCCGCTCGATGGAACGCTCACCGATCAGCAGCAGTGACACCCCGCCGAGGACGAGGATCGCGCCCTGCAGGAACAGGGTCGGCCCGTCCACCGCGACCGCGCCGCCGATGGTGACCGTCCGGACGTCCCGGGCCAGCACCACCGCGGTCAGCGACGCCGTCACCGCGAGCAGCGCCAGGACCAGCTGGACCACGTTGCGGGCCCGCTTGGGCACCACGATCTCGACGACGATCCCGGCGCACGCGGCGCCGAAGAGGATCAGCATCGGGAGCAGTGCCCCGTACTCGATGGGAGGCAGTTTCAACGGTTCCATGTCAGCCGCCCACCTTTCCGCCGGCCTCCACCGTGGGGACCGGGTCCTTGACGCCGACGTCCTGCATGGTCGCCTGCACCGCCGGGTTGATCACGTCGGTGACCGGCTTCGGGTAGAAGCCGAGCACCAGCAGCAGGGCGATCAGCGGGGCGACGACCGCCTTCTCCCGCAGGGTGATGTCCTTCGACATCGCCGGCACCTCGGTCAGCGCCGGGTTGAGGGTGCCCTGGGTGGTCCGCTGGATCATCCAGAGCACGTAGGCGGCGGCCAGCACGATGCCGAGGGTGGCCACCACCGCATAACCCTTGTTGGTGCTGAACGTGCCGATCAGGACCAGGAACTCGCTGACGAACGGCGCCGTGCCGGGCAGCGCCAGCGAGGCGAGACCGGCGAAGAACAGCACCCCGGCCAGCACCGGCATCAGCTTGCCCGCCCCGCCGAAGTCGCTGACCAGCGACGATCCGCGCCGGGCCACGAACATGCCGACCACGATGAAGAGCAGGCCGGTGGCCAGGCCGTGGTTGACCATGTAGAGCACCGCGCCGGTGCCGGCCTGGGTGGTGAAGGCGAAGATGCCGATGCCGATGAAACCGAAGTGCGCGATCGACGTGTACGACACCAGGCGCTTCAGGTCGTTCTGGCCGACCGCGAGCAGGGCCGCGTAGATGATGCCGATCACCGCGAGGGCCATCGCCGCCGGAGCGAACCAGCGCGACGCCTCCGGGAACAGCGAGAGGCAGTAGCGCAGGATGCCGAACGTGCCGACCTTGTCCATCACGCCGACCAGCAGCGCGGCGGCTCCGGCCGGGGCGGCGCCACCGGAGTCCGGCAGCCAGGTGTGGAACGGGAAGAACGGCGCCTTGATCGCGAACGCCACGAAGAAGCCGAGGAACAGCCAGCGCGCGGTGTCGGTGTCCAGGTCACCGGCGACCGCGGCGAGGGCGGCGAAGTCGAAGGTCTTCCCGCCGACCACCCACAGCCCGATCACCGAGGCCAGCATGAAGAGGCCGCCGACCAGGCTGTAGAGGAAGAACTTGACCGCGGCGTACTGCTTCTGGCCGCTGCCGAACGAGCCGATGATGAAGTACATCGGGATCAGCATGATCTCGAAGAACACGTAGAACAGGAACACGTCCGCCGCGGCGAACACCCCGATCATGGTGAACTCGAAGACCAGCAGCAGCGCGAAGTAGGCGGGCGCCGACCGGGTGCTCTGGTCGACGTCGTGCCAGGACGCCAGCAGCACGATCGGGAACAGGATCGCGATCAGCATCAGCATGACGAGCGCGATGCCGTCGGCCGCGAACGTGAAGTTGGCGCCCCACGCGGGGATCCAGGCGTACGACTCGTGGAACTGGAACCGGTCGCCGCCGACGCTGTAGGCGATCCACATGAAGACGCTGAGGACCAGCACCAGGATCGACCAGCCGAACGCGACCAGCTTGGCCAACTCCGCCTTCGACCGCGGGATGAAGGCCACCACCAGCGCGCCGACCAGCGGCAACAGGGTGAGGACGGAAAGGAACGGGAAGTCTTTCACGCCAACCACCCCAGTTGGATCGCGAGGAAGGCGCCAACCACGAGCATGGCGCCGGTGAGGATGGACATGGCGTACGACCGGACGAAGCCGGTCTGGAAGCGCCGCAACCGGCTGGAACCGCCGCCGACCCCGGCCGCGATCCCGTTGACCAGGCCGTCGATCCCCTTGTTGTCGAGGAAGACCAGCGCCCGGGTCAGGTAGATGCCGGGCCGTTCGAACACCGCCTCGTTGAACGCGTCGGTGTAGAGGTTGCGCCGGGCCGCGGTGACCAGCACCCCGGCCGGCTGCGGTTCGAGCGCCGTGCCCTTGCGGAAGATCGCCCAGGCCAGACCGGCGCCGAGCACCGTGACCAGCAGCGACAGGATGGTGATGACGGTGTGCGAGAGCACCCCGTGTGCTTCGCCCTCAGCGGCGGGCAACACCGGCGTCAGCCAGTCCGGCACGCTGGTGCTGAGCAGGAAACCGGCCCCGACCGAGCCGATGGCCAGCAGGATCAGCGGAATCGTCATGATCGCCGGGGACTCGTGCGGGTGCTGGTTGTCCTCGGTCCAGCGGGCCGGGCCGTGGAATGTCAGCACGAAGAGCCGGGTCATGTAGAACGCGGTCAGACCGGCGCCGATCAGCGCGGCCAGCCCGAAGACCCAGGCCTCCCAGACGACCTCCCGCTCGAAGGCGGCCGCGATGATCGGCTCCTTGGAGAAGTAGCCGGACAGCGGCGGGATGCCGATGATGGCCAGCCAGCCGGTGCCGAAGGTCAGCCAGGTGATCTTCATGTGCTTGGACAGGCCGCCGAACCTGCGGATGTCGACCTGGTCGTGCATCCCGTGCATGACCGAGCCGGCGCCGAGGAACATGTTGGCCTTGAAGAAGCCGTGTGCCAGCAGGTGCACGATGGCCAGCGCGTACGCCCCGCCGCCGAGCCCGACGCCGAGGAACATGTAGCCGATCTGGGAGACCGTCGACCAGGCCAGGACACGCTTGATGTCGTCCTTGGCCGAGCCGATCAGACAGCCGATCAGCAGGGTGACCGCACCGATGCTGACTACGATCAGCTGCAGCGTGGCGTTCGCCGAGAAGATCGGGTTGGACCGGGCGATCAGGTAGACACCGGCGGTGACCATGGTGGCCGCGTGGATGAGCGCGGAGACCGGAGTCGGGCCCTCCATCGCGTCCGGGAGCCAGGCCTGCAACGGGAACTGGCCGGACTTGCCGCACGCGCCGAGCAGCAGCAGGATCCCCATGATCAGGATCGTGCCGGCGGCCAGCGAGTCGACGCCGTTGAAGACGTCCGCGTACTGCGTGCTGCCCAGCTCGGTGAACATCAGGAAGATGCCGATGGCCAGGCCGGCGTCGCCGACCCGGTTCATCAGGAAGGCCTTCTTGCCGGCGGTGGCCGCCGACGGCTTGGTGTACCAGAACGAGATCAGCAGGTACGACGCCAGGCCGACGCCCTCCCAGCCGAAGTACAGCATCACGTAGTTGTTGCCCAGGACCAGCAGCAACATCGCCGAGACGAACAGGTTGAAGTAGGCGAAGAACCGCCGGCGGCCGGGATCGTGCTCCATGTACCCGACCGCGTACAGGTGGATCAGCGATCCGACGCCGGTGATCAGCAGCACGAAGACGCCGGCCAGCGGGTCGAAGAGCAGGCCGAAGTCGACCTTCAGCTCGCCGACCACGATGAAGTCCCAGAGGCTCAGCTCAGCCGAACGCCTGCCGTCCTCCAGCCCGGCGAGATTCAGGAAGAAGATCAGTCCGAGTACGAACGACGTGGCGACCGAGGCCACCCCGAGCCAGTGCCCCCACTTGTCGGCCCGCTTGCCCAGCAGCAGCAGGATCACCGCGCTGGCCAGCGGGATCGCCACGAGCAACCAGATGTTGCTCAACACTCCCGCCGCGGGGGCGAACTCCACAGTCTGTTCCATGCGAAGGCCCCTTTCAGTACTTGAGGAGGTTGGCGTCGTCGACACTCGCCGAGCGCCGGGTCCGGAAGATCAACATGATGATGGCGAGGCCCACCACGACCTCGGCGGCCGCGACGACCATCACGAAGAACGAGATGATCTGGCCGTCCAGTCCGCCGTTGATCCGGCTGAAGGTGACCAGCGCCAGGTTCGCCGCGTTCAGCATCAGCTCGATGCACATGAACAGGACGATCGCATTGCGCCGGACCAGCACGCCGGACGCCCCGATGGTGAACAGGATCGCCGCGAGGACCAAGTAATAATCAGGTGTCACTTCGCTGCACCCTTCTTGGTCGTTCCGCTGCGCTTCACTTCTCTGTCCCCTTCGGCGCTGCCTCGTCCGGAGTCAACTCGCGGATCGGCAGGATCGGCGAGATGCTCCGCTCGGCCCCGTTACCGTCCGGCAGCCGGGCAGGCGCGGCCACCGACATGGTGTTCGCGTAGACGCCGGGGCCGGGCTTGGCACCCGGGTAGTTGCCGGGACGGAAGCGGTCCTTCATCCGGGTCACCTGGTCCCGCGTCTCCTCCTTGGTCTTCTCGACGTGCGCCAGGATCATGGCGCCGACCGCCGCGGTGATCAGCAGAGCCGAGGTCACCTCGAAGGCGAAGACGTACTTGGTGAAGAGCAGTGCGGCCAGGCCCTGGACGTTGCCGTTCTGATTGGCCGCGTCCAGGCCCACCGACGGGCTGGTGCCCAGCGCCCGGGCCAGACCGGTACCGATCAGCGCGGCGAAGGCCACACCCAGCACGATCGCGGCGATCCGCTGCCCGCGCAGGGTCTCGATCAGCGAGTCCGACGCGTCCCGGCCGACGAGCATCAGCACGAACAGGAACAGCATCATGATCGCGCCGGTGTAGACGATGATCTGCACGAAGCCGAGGAACGGCGCCGAGTTGATCACGTAGAAGAACCCGAGGTTCAGCATCGTGACGACCAGCCACAGTGCGGAGTGCACCGCGTTGCGGGCCAGCACCATGCCGAGCGCGCCGATCACCGCGAGCGAGCCGAGGACCCAGAACGCGATCTGCTCCCCGGTGGAGACGGCGGTCATTCCTCCACCCCCTGCCCCTTGTGGAGCGGGGCCGTCTCGGCGCCGGCCGACGTGCCCGGGTTGGTGAGAGCGCCGACGTAGTAGTCCTTGTCGGTCTCGCCCAGGCGCATCGGGTGCGGCGGCTGCTCCATGCCCTCCAGCAGCGGGGCCAGCAGTTCCTTCTTCGTGAAGATCAGGTCCTGCCGGTTGTCCCGGGCCAGCTCGTACTCGTTGCTCATGGTCAGCGAGCGGGTCGGGCAGGCCTCGATGCAGAGCCCGCAGAAGATGCACCGGGCGTAGTTGATCTGGTAGATCTTCGCGTACCGCTCGCCCGGCGAGAACCGCTGCTCGTCGGTGTTGTCGCCGCCCTCGACGTAGATCGCGTCGGCCGGGCAGGCCCAGGCGCACAGCTCGCAGCCGATGCACTTCTCCAGCCCGTCCGGGTGCCGGTTCAGGATGTGCCGCCCGTGGTAGCGCGGCGCCGGCTTCGGCGGGGAGAACGGATAGTCGGTGGTGATCACCTTGCGGAACATGTGCGCGAAGGTCACGCCGAACCCTTTGAAGGAACCGGTGAACGTACCCACGTCACACCTCCTTCGAATCTGGCTCGACACCCACGGTCGCCGGGGCACGTTCGGCCACGGCTCGGCGGGCTCGGGGGCTCGGCGGAACCTGGAGGTCCATCGGCGGGACCGGGAAACTGCCCGGCGGCCGCTGGTGCAGCTCCTCCTCGATGGACAGCTGCTTCGCCTTCTTCGGCGCCGGCCAGCCCCAGGCGACGGCCAGGACCAGCACCGCGACCACGCCGGTGATGACGTACCGGGTGGTGCTGGAGATCGCGCCGCTGTTGGCGACCTTGAAGAACGCCAGGCAGAGGATCCAGACCAGGTTGACCGGGATCAGCACCTTCCAGCCGAAGCGCATGAACTGGTCGTAGCGCATCCGGGGCAGCGTGGCCCGCAGCCAGATGAATCCGAACAGCAGGATCAGCACCTTGCCGAAGAACCAGAGCAGCGGCCAGTAGCCGGAGTTGGCGTCCGCCCAGAACGTGGTGATCGGGGCCGGAGCCCGCCAGCCGCCCAGGAACAGCGTGGTCGCGAACGCCGAGACGGTGATCATGTTGATGTACTCGGCGAGGAAGAACAGCGCGAACTTGAACGACGAGTACTCGGTGTGGAAGCCGCCGACCAGCTCGGACTCCGCCTCGGGCAGGTCGAACGGGGCACGGTTGGTCTCACCGACCGCCGCGATGATGTAGATCAGGAAGCTCGGCAGCAGCTGGACCGCGTACCACCCGGGGGTGGTCAGCTCGAACCCGAACAGCTCCATCGGGCTGCCGTGCGCCTGCGCCTTGACGATCTGCGAGGTGCTCATCGTTCCGGCGGTCATGAACACCGCCACGATGGACAGACCCATGGCGACCTCGTACGAGATCATCTGGGCACTTGATCGCAGGCCGCCGAGCAGCGGGTAGGTGGAGCCGGACGCCCACCCGGCCAGCACCACGCCGTAGACCGCCATCGACGAGCAGGCGAGCAGCACCAGCACCGAGACCGGCACGTCGGTGAGCTGCAGCGCGGTCTGCTGACCGAACATGTTCACCACGCCGCCGAACGGGATCACCGAGAACGCGGTGAACGCCACCGTCGCGGAGATCACCGGGGCGATGAAGTAGACCACCTTGTCGGCGGTCTTCGGGATGATCTCCTCCTTGAACGGCAGCTTGATGCCGTCGGTGAGGCTCTGGAACCAGCCCTTGGGGCCGACCTGGTTGGGGCCCGGCCGGACCGCCATCCGGGCCACGACCTTGCGCTCGTAGTTGATCGTGAACAGCGTCAGGAGCAGCAGCAGCACGAACAGGCCGAGTAGCTTGACCAGCGAGATCCACCAGACGTCGTTCTCGAACGTCTCCAGCGTGGGGTCGATCGCCCCGGCCAGAACAAGACTCTTCATCGCTCCACCTGCTCGGCGAGGATCGGGCCGGGGACGCCGGCCGTCAGCTTGACCACCGCGCCCGCGGTGACGCCGAGATTGCGCCGCACCGTCGAGCCCGGCGAGTTGGTCGGCAGCCACACCACCCGCGGCGGCATGTCGGTGATCGCGGCCGGCAGCGTGACCGAACCGCGGATCGTGCTGACCGTGATCAGGTCACCGTCGACGACCTGCAGCGACTCGGCGAGGAACTTGCCGATCCGGGCCACCGGGGGCCGCGCGGTGCCGGCCAGGATCCGGTCGCCGTCCAGCAGCGAACCCAGGTCGATCAGCTGGTGCCAGGTGGCCAGGACGGCCTCGTCGGCGGCCGGTTGCGCGGCGCGCTCGGCCTCCGCGGACGGCCGGATCGTGCTTCCAGTACCGCCCGGCAGCGTGCCCAGCTCGCGCCGGACCGCCGTCACGTCCCCGGTGCCGAGGGTGACGTCGAGCAGGGCCGCGAGCGCGTCCAGCACCCGGCCGTCGGTCATCGCGGTGCTCTTCAGCACCGCGCCGAACGAGCGGAGCCGGCCCTCCCAGTCCATGTAGGTGCCGGCCTTCTCCACGGCGGGCGCGATCGGCAGCACCACGTCCGCCCGCCGGGTCACCGCGTTCTGCCGCATCTCCAGGCTGACCAGGAACGGAACCGCGTCGAGCGCCTCCTCGGCCAACTTCGGATCGGTCAGGTCGGCCGGGTCGACGCCGCCGACCAGCAGGGCGCCCAGGGTGCCGTCGGCCGCCGCCGCGATGATCCGGTCGGTGTCCCGGCCGGGGGTGCCGGACAGCACCCCGGCGTCGGTCCGCCAGGCCAGCGACAGCTCGGCACGGGCCGCCGCGTCGGTGACCGGACGGCCGCCGGGCAGCAGGTTCGGCAGGCAACCGGCGTCGATCGCGCCCCGGTCCCCGGCCCGGCGCGGCACCCAGGCGATCTTCGCGCCGCTGCGGGCGGCCAGGTCGGCCGCCGCGCTGAGCCCGCCCGGCACGGTGGCCAGGCGCTCGCCGACGATCAGCAGCGCGCCGGGGGCACTCAGTGCTCCGGCCACCGCGGGATCGGTGTTCAGGACGTGGGCCTCGTCGCCCGGCACGGCCGAGACCAGCACCGCTCCGAGCTTTTCCAGACCCCGGCTGAGGTACGACGAGACCGCGGTCACCGGGAGCTTGCGCCGCACGAAGGCCTTGCGCAGGCGCAGGAAGAGAATCGGTGACTCCTCCTCCGGCTCGATGCCCACCAGGACCACCGACGGAGCGTTCTCCACCTGCTCGTACGTCACCCCGGTCGACCCGGCGACCATGGCGGCCAGGAAGTCGGCCTCCTCGGTGGCGGTCGTGGACGATCCGGTCGCCCGGATCGGGCGGGCCCGGAAGTCGACGTCGTTGGTGCCGAGCGCGGTGCGGGCGAACTTCGCGTAGGCGTACGCGTCCTCCACCGTCAACCGGCCGCCCGGCAGCACCCCGACACCGCGGTCCTTCGCGGCCCGGAGGCCTTCCGCCGCCACGAACAGCGCCTCGCTCCAGGACGCTTCCCGCAGCTCACCGGTACCGGAGTCACGCACCAGCGGCGTCATGATCCGGTCGTTGGCGGTGGCGTACCGGAAGCCCCAGCGGCCCTTGTCGCAGTTCCACTCCTCGTTCACCGAGGCGTCGTCACCGGCGAGCCGGCGCAGCACCTTCCCGCGCCGGTGGTCGGTGCGCTGGGCGCAGCCGGAGGCGCAGTGCTCGCACGCGCTGGGCGTGCTGACCAGGTCGAACGGGCGGGCACGGAACCGGTACTGCTCGCCGGTGAGCGCGCCGACCGGGCAGATCTGGATCGTGTTGCCGGAGAAGTAGGAGTTGAACGGGACGTCCCCCTCGCCCTCCCCGACCTGTCCGTCACCGGTGCCGGTACCTCCGAAGAAGTCGTCCCGGTAGACGTTGATCTGCTCGCCGGAGGACCGGTCCATCAGGTCGATGAACTTGTCCCCGGCGATCTCCTCGGAGAACCGGGTGCACCGCTGGCAGAGCACGCAGCGTTCCCGGTCCAGCAGCACCTGGCTGGAGATGTGGATCGGCTTCTCGTACTCGCGCTTCTCCTCGACGAACCGGGAGTCGGCGCGGCCGGTGCTCATCGCCTGGTTCTGCAGCGGGCACTCGCCGCCCTTGTCGCAGGTCGGGCAGTCGAGCGGGTGGTTGATCAGCAGCAGTTCCATCACTCCGGCCTGCGCCTTGGCGGCCACCGGCGAGCTGAGCTGCGTCTTGACCACCATGCCGTCGGCCACCGTCTGGGTGCACGAGGCGACCGGCTTGCGCTGGCCCTCCACCTCGACCAGGCACTGCCGGCAGGCGCCGGCCGGGGCGAGCAGCGGGTGGTCGCAGAACCGCGGGATGGCGGTTCCCATCCGCTCGGCGACCCGGATCAGCAGCTCGCCCTTCTCGGCTTTGACCTCGACCCCGTCGATGGTCAAGGTGACGAGGTCGGTCCTCTTCTCGACGTCGGTCATCAGTGCGCTCCTACGAGGGACTTCTCGGAGAGCCGCGGTGCGGTGCGGCCCTCGATGTAGCCGAGGTAGTCGTCCCGGAACCACTTGAGCGTCGACATGACGGGCGTCGCCGCGCCGTCGCCGAGGCCGCAGAAGGACCGGCCGAAGACGTTGTCCGCGGTGTCCTGCAGCGTGTCCAGGTCCTGGACGGTGCCGTGCCCGGCGAGGATCCGCCGGTAGGTGCGCACCATCCAGTAGTTGCCCTCCCGGCACGGGGTGCACTTGCCGCACGACTCGTGGTGGTAGAACTCCAGCCACCGCCACGTGTTGTAGACCGGGCAGTCCTGGTCCGAGAAGATCTGCATCGCCGTGGTGCCGAGGATCGACCCGGCCGCGGCGACCCCTTCGAAGTCCATCGCGGTGTCGATGTGCTCGGCGGTCAGCAGCGGCGTCGACGAGCCGCCCGGCGTCCAGAACTTCAGTTCGTGGCCCGGCTGCATGCCCCCGGCCAGCTCGATCAGCTCGCGCAGGGTGATGCCGAGGCCGCACTCGTACTGACCGGGATTGACCACCCGGCCGGAGAGCGAGTAGATCATCGGGCCGGCCGACTTCTCGGTGCCCATGCTCTTCCACCAGTCGGCGCCGCCCAGCACGATGTACGGCACGCTGGCGATGGTGCCGACGTTGTTGACCACGGTCGGGCTGGCGTAGAGGCCGGCGATGGCCGGGAACGGCGGCCGCAGGCGGGGCTGCCCACGGAACCCCTCCAGGGAGTCCAGGAGCGCCGTCTCCTCACCGCAGATGTAGGCGCCGGCGCCGCTGTGCACGACCAGGTCGAGGTCGAAGCCGGAGCCGAGGATGTTCTTTCCGAGATACCCCTTGGCGTACGCCTCCTGAACCGCGTTCCGGAGGCGGCGGGCCGCGTGCACCGCCTCACCGCGGATGTAGATGAACGCCCGCTCGGCCCGGATCGCGTAGGAGGCGATGATCGCGCCCTCCACCAGCGAGTGCGGGTCGTACGTCATCAGCGGCAGGTCCTTGCAGGTGCCCGGCTCACCCTCGTCCGCGTTGATCACCAGGTAGTGCGGCTTGCCGTCGCCCTGCGGGATGAAGCCCCACTTGAGCCCGGTCGGGAAGCCCGCGCCGCCACGGCCGCGCAGCCCGGAGTCCTTGATCAGCTGGATCAGGTCGTCCGGGTGCACGTCCAGGGCCTTGCGGACCGCGAGGTATCCGTCCAGCCGCTCGTAGACACCGATCTGCCAGGCGTCCGGCGAGAGCCAGCGCTTGGTCAGGACCGGGGTGAGCTTCTGCAGGACCTCCTGCCGTGGCTGGCTCATTTTGTCCCCTCCTTGCCGCTCGGGCGCTTGTCACCGGCGGGCTTGGCGTCCGAGGCCGGCTTGTTCGCGGCCACCCCGGCCGCCTCGGCGGGGTTGGCGACCTCGTCCTTGGGCAGCGGCTTGGTCTTGGTGATCGGGGTGTCCGGGTCGAACCCGGCGACCGCGACACCGTGCTCCTGGGCGAGACGCACCCCGCGCAGGGTCGGCGCGCCGGCCACCCCGTCACCGACCGCGCCGTCCCGGGGGTCGGCGAATCCGGCGAGCTGGAACTGCATCTCCTTGAGCGAGCAGATCCGGGCGCCGCGCTCGGGGGCCGGCCGCTGGTCCTGCCGCAGGCTCTCGACCAGCTCGACCGCGCTCTCCCGGGTCGCCTGGTCGACGGTGAAGTCGTAGTTGACCGTCACCACCGGGGCGTAGTCGCAGGCGGCGAGGCACTCCGCGTGCTCCAGCGTGATCTTGCCGTCGGCCGAGGTCTCGCCGTGACCGATGCCGAGGTGCTCGACCAGTTCGTCGTACACCTCCTGGCCGCCCATCACGTTGCAGAGGGTGTTGGTGCAGACGCTGACCAGGTATTCGCCGGTGGGCCGGCGTTTGTACATGGTGTAGAAGGTCGCGACCGCCCCGACCTGGGCCTTGTTGATGCCGAGCAGGTCGGCGCAGAACGCCACCCCGCCCGGGCTGACGAAGCCCTCCTCGGTCTGCACCAGGTGCAGCAGCGGCAGCAGCGCCGACCGCTCACGCCCGGCCGGGTAGCGGGCCAGGATCTCCCGGGCCGGTTCGAGGAGCTTGGCCGCCAGCGGCTCGGCGGCCGGCGAGAAGTCCACCGTTGTCATCGGTCACACCCACCCATCACGGGATCCAGCGAGGCGCCACCGGCGATCACGTCGGCCAGCAGGGCGCCCTCGGCCATCGCGGGGATGGCCTGGAGGTTCACGAAGCTCGGCTCGCGGTAGTGCACCCGATAGGGGTGGGTTCCGCCGTCGGAGACCGCGTGTACGCCGAGTTCGCCACGCGGGTGCTCGATACCGACGTAGACTTGGCCCGGCGGCACCCGGAAGCCCTCGGTCACCAGCTTGAAGTGGTGGATCAGCGACTCCATCGACTGACCCATGATCTTGGCGACGTGCTCGAGCGAGTTGCCCAGACCGTCGGTGCCGATCGCCAGCTGTGCCGGCCAGGCGATCTTCTTGTCGTCGATCCAGATCGGGCCGGGCTTGAGCCGGTCCAGAGCCTGCTCGACGATCTTCAGCGACTCGCGGATCTCCGCCATCCGGACCAGGTACCGGCCCCAGACGTCGGCCGTGGTCGCGGTCGGCACGTCGAACTCGTACGTCTCGTACCCGCAGTAGGGCATGGTCTTGCGCAGGTCCCACGGGAGGCCGGCCGAGCGCAGCACCGGGCCGGTGATGCCGAGCGCGAGGCACCCGGTCACGTCCAGCACGGCGACGCCCTGGGTCCGCTGCTGCCAGATGATCTGGCCGGACAGCATCGCTTCGTATTCCTTGAGCTTCTTCGGCAGGTACTTCAGGAAGTCACGGATCTTGCGAACCGCGGACTCCGGCAGGTCCTGCGCGAGGCCGCCCGGGCGGATGTAGCCGTTGTTCATCCGCAGGCCGGAGGTCTCCTCGAAGATGTCGAGGATGTACTCCCGTTCGCGGAAGCCATACAGCATCATCGAGATCGCGCCCAGCTCCATGCCGGTGGTCGCGAGCCAGACCAGGTGCGAGGCGATCCGCTGCAGCTCCATGAAGAGCACCCGGATGGTGTTGGTCCGCTCGGTGATCTGGTCGGTGACGCCGAGCAACTTCTCCACCGCGAGGCAGTACGCCGTCTCGTTGGACATGTTGGCCAGGTAGTCCATCCGGGTCACGAAGGTGACGCCCTGGGTCCAGTTGCGGTACTCCAGGTTCTTCTCGATCCCGGTGTGCAGGTAACCGATGACCGGGCGGACCTCGGTGACCGTCTCGCCCTCCAGCTCGAGGACCAGCCGGAGCACGCCGTGGGTGGACGGGTGCTGCGGGCCCATGTTGACGACGATCTTCTCGTTGCTGAGCGGATCGACGCTGGAGGTGATGCTGTCCCAGTCGCCGCCGGTGACCGTGAAGACCCGGCCCTCGGTCGTCTCGCGCTCGGTCGCGTACTCAGATGTGGTCACTGGTAGACCCTCCGCTGGTCGGGAGGCGGAATCTCGGCGCCCTTGTACTCGACGGGCACGCCGCCGAGCGGGTAGTCCTTCCGCTGGGGGTGGCCCTCCCAGTCGTCCGGCATGAGGATCCGCGTCAGGTTCGGGTGGCCGGCGAAGACGACGCCGAACATGTCGTAGATCTCCCGCTCCTGCCAGTCGGCCGTCGGGTAGACCCGGGTGACGCTCGGAACGGTGACTCCGTCGGCGACCGCGACCTCCAGCCGCACCCGGCGCCGATAGGTCATCGAAGTCAATTGATAAGCGACGTGGAATCGCCGCTCGTCGGAGCCCAGATAATCCACTCCGTCAACGGACGAACACAGTTCGAAGCGCAGGGAGGCGTCGTCACGCATTACCTGACACACCTCAGCGATGTGTTCAGGGCGTACGTGAAGTGTGAGTTCCGCCCTATCCACGACCACTTTCTCGATCGCTTCGGCAATGGCCGGATATGCTTCCTCAAGCGCGTCATAGACGTCGTCGAAGTATTCGCCGTAGGGCCGTGGGCTGCCAAAAGCAGCAGGCTTGGGGCGGACCAGACGACCGAAGCCGGAGACGTCTCCGGTGCCCTTGACACCGAACATGCCCTTATCCGGGCTGGGCGGCGTCTGAGCGGGTGCGCCCAATTCGGCACCACGGGGCACGTCACCGTCGGTTCCGGATTGAATACTCATTTGTGAACCTCCCGCAAATGCGGCTGGAGTTTCATCCAGTTCTCGATCCGCAATTGCTCTTCGCGTCCCTCTTTCACGGCCTGGGTCCATTCCGCACGGCGGACCTTGTCCACGCGATAGGAGGACGGCATGGCGCCCGGCGCGACGGTCGGAACTCGGCCCTCGGCCTGCCGAGCTGCGAGCATCTTGCGCCCATTCGGGCCGAGAGGCTGTGCCATGACCTTCTCGCGCATCTTGAGGATCGCGTCGATGAGCATTTCCGGTCGGGGCGGGCAACCCGGTAGATAGATGTCCACCGGGACGATGTGGTCGACACCCTGCACGATGGCGTAGTTGTTGAACATGCCACCGGACGAGGCGCAGACACCCATCGAGATGACCGAACGAGGCTCGGGCATCTGGTCGTAGATCTGCCGGACCACCGGGGCCATCTTCTGGCTGACCCGGCCGGCCACGATCATCAGGTCGGCCTGCCGGGGTGAGGCGCGGAAGACCTCCATCCCCCACCGGCCCAGGTCATAGTGTGGGCCGCCGGAGGCCATCATCTCGATGGCGCAACAGGCGAGGCCGAAGGTCGCGCCCCAGAACGATGATTTCCGAGCGTAGTTGGACAGTTTCTCCACACTGGTCAGCAGGATGCCGGCCGGGAGTTTCTCTTCGATTCCCATGGCGCATCAGTCCCAGTTCAGGCCGCCACGTCGCCACACATACGCGTAGGCGATGAAGACGGTGAGGATGAAGAGGACCATCTCCACGAACCCGAACAGGCCGAGCGCGTCGAACGACACGGCCCACGGGTAGAGGAAGATCGTCTCGATGTCGAAGATGATGAAGAGCATCGCGGTGAGATAGAACTTCACCGGGAATCGCCCGCCACCGATCGGTTGCGGCGCCGGCTCGATCCCGCACTCATAAGCGTCGAGCTTCGCGCGGTTGAAGCGCTTGGGCCCGACGATGGGCGCGATGGACACCGAGAACAACGCGAACAGGGCGCCTAAGATCAGCAACCCGACGATCGGGACATAAGGGTTGATCGTCATGTCTACTCCCGTACGACTGTTAGCCGCTTCACACTAGTTACTGTGGTTTTGCAGTCCTTTGGTCGGGGTGCCCTTTTTGTCCAGGTTCAGACGGAGGGCGCCACCTTGGTCAGGCCGTTGATGATGCGATCCATGGCGTCGCCACCCCGGGGGTCGGTGAGGTTGGCCAGGAGTTTGAGGACGAACTTCATGAGCAGCGGCTGAGGCATGCCGTACTTGGTGGCGACCCGCATGATCTGCGGATTGCCGATCAGCTTCACGAAGATCCCACCGATCCGGTAGTAACCACCGAACCGGAGACTCAACTCGGCGGGGTACGCCTGGAGCGCGCGCTCGCGCTCCGGACCCGCGGGACGGGCCAGCGCCTGCACGGCCACCTCGGCCGCCATCTCGCCGGACTCCATCGCGTAGGCGATGCCCTCGCCGTTCATCGGATTGACCATGCCGCCGGAGTCGCCGACCAGCATCACGCCACGGGTGTAGTGCGGCACCCGGTTGAAGCCCATCGGGAGCGCGGCACCCAGCGTGGGACCGTCCGCGTTGGCCTCGTCACGCAGCCCCCAGTCCTCGGGGGTGCTGCCCAGCCAGTCGGTCAGCAGGTTGCGGTAGTTCGTCTTGCCGAACGCGTCGGACGAGTTCAGGATGCCCAGCCCGACGTTGACCCGGCCGTCGCCGAGCCCGAAGATCCACCCGTAACCGGGGAGGAGCCGGCCCGGATCCTGCGCGCTGCGCAGCTCCAGCCAGGACTCCAGGTAGTCGTCGTCGGCCTTGACCGCCGACCGGTAGTAGCGCCGGACCGCGACACCCAGCGGCCGGTCGTCCCGCTTGGCCAGGCCGAGCGCGAGCGGGAACTTGCCGGAGACGCCGTCCGCGGAGATCACCAGCGGGGCGAGGTAACGCACCGGCTCCTTGCCCGGGCCCACCTTGGCCTCGACACCCGTCACGTAACCGTCGTCGTTCAGCACCGGGCCGGTGACGTTCACACCGGTGTGCAGCACGGCGCCCGCCTCGACCGCCTGCCGGGCCAGCATGTCGTCGAAGTCCATCCTGGTCCGGACCAGGCCGTAGCTCGGGAAGCTGGCCAGCTCGGGCCAGTCCAGTTCCATCCGAACGCCCCCGCCGATGACGCGCAGGCCCTTATTCTGGAGCCAGCCCGCCTTCTCCGAGGTGTCGATGCCCATCCGGATCAGCTGACGCACCGCGCGGGGCGTGAGACCGTCACCGCAGACCTTCTCGCGGGGGAACTCGGTCTTCTCCAGCAGCAGCACCCGCACGCCGTGACGGGCCAGGTGGTAGGCGGCCGCCGAGCCGCCCGGGCCGGCACCGACCACGATCACGTCTGCCTCGTCACCGACGGGCCCACTCGCTACGTGGTCGCTCACGGTCCAACCTCCGTCTCGCCGGACGCTCGTGAATTAGTTCACAAGCATGCCTCGATCGGAGTGTATGCCGACAATCGAAGATCTTTGCGCTTAGGTTCGCCTAAATGTTTCGACTGGACTAACGTCCCTGCTCAGGCGCCCGAAGGACCCGGTCCGCCACGCCGAGTGCCGGGCCGTCAAGGTGCTGCCGGATGGTTCCGCCCATCGCCCGGTCGAGCGCCACGATGAGCTCCTCGACCAGATCCTGCGCAAGATCAGGGTCTTCCGCCGCGACCATCCGCAGCCGGCTGGCCAGCTCGGTGGCGCGGCGTTCCCCGGCCTCCCCCTCGTCGATGGCGAGGTCGATGTCGGTGTCGTCGATCTGCCCGATATCAGTCATGAATCGAGCTAAACAGCGGTTTTGGCCGTTTGTTGGGGTTTTCAAATTCTGGTAGCCCGATGGAGGGCCACGATTCCGCCGGTGAGGTTCCGCCAGCCCACCCGGTCCCACTCCCCCGAGCCCGCGATCACGTCGGCCAGGCCCTGCTGCGGGTGCCAGGCGCGGATCGACTCGGCGAGATAGACGTACGCCTCCGGGTTGCTGGAGACCGCGCGCGCCACCGTCGGCAGCGACCGCATCAGGTACTGGAGGTAGACCGTCCGGAAGGGCCCGACGATCGGGTGACTGAATTCGCACACCACCAGCCGGCCACCCGGACGAACCACCCGAGCGAACTCACGCAGCGCAGCGGTGGTGTCGACGACATTACGCAGAGCGAAGGAGATCGTGATCGCATCGAAGGTGCTGTCCGCGAATGGCAGCCGCAACGCGTCCCCCGCGAGCAGCGGCACGTCGGCCCGCACCCGGCGGCCCGCCCGCAGCATGCCCACCGAGAGGTCCGCACCGACCGCGAACGCCCCGGACCGGCCCAGCTCCTCGGTGGAGACGCCGGTGCCCGCCCCGACGTCCAGGACCCGCTCCCCCGGGCGGAGCCCGAGCGCGGCCCGGGTGGCGCGGCGCCAGCCCCGGTCCTGGCCGAAGGAGAGCACGGTGTTGGTGAGGTCGTACCGATCGGCCACGCCGTCGAACATCTCGGCGACCTCGTGCGGCTGCTTGTCCAGGTCTGCGCGTGTCACGCATCCGAGTTTCGCACCAGGGACGGCAAACAGCGCGGGCGGGATGGTTTCCCATCCCGCCCGCGCCTTGTGCGTTATATATACGACCGCCATCGGTCGGGTCCGAATGCTCGTCACCGGGCGCTGAACCGCGACCTGCGACGTATCTGAGTTACCAGGGCCTTACACAGGCAACGTAACCAGCGGACCCGAGCGGGTACAGCCAACTGCCAGGCTCGTTACGAAGGAGCAACACGGCATCGTCGGTCCGACGACCCGAACCTGGCCGAACGGACTACTGCCACCCCCGAAGGGGCCACTTCTAATTCGCCTCGACCAGCGGAAGGGACTTGCGGACCCCTCCTCCGGGCAGCGCGATCGAGGAGAAGTGCGAGACCACCCGGTCGTCGGTGGGGTCGTCGGCGGGCGTGTGGTGCACGGCCAGGTGCTCGTACCAGGTGTCGCGCCACGCCGGGATGCGCCCCGCGGTGCGGATCATCGTGATCAGCTCCTGGAGGTTCGACCGGTGCTTGGCGCCGGCCGAGGAGATCACGTTCTCCTCCAGCATGATCGAGCCCAGGTCGTCGACACCCATGTGCAGCGCGAGCTGGCCGGCCTCCTTGCCGGTGGTCAGCCAGGACGCCTGCAGGTGCGAGAAGTTGTCGAAGAACAGCCGGGAGACCGCGATGAACCGCAGGTACTCGATCGTGGTGGCCTGGGTGCGGCCCTTCAGATGGTTGTTCTCCGGCTGGTAGGTCCACGGGATGAAGGCCCGGAAGCCGCCGACGTCGTGCGACTGCTCGACCGGGACGTCCTGGTAACCGTTGGCCACCGCCAGGTCCTGCACCTCGCGGATCATGCGGATGTGCTCGATCCGCTCGAAGTTCGTCTCGCCGGTGCCCATCATCATGGTCGCGGTGGAGGACAGCCCGTGCCGGTGGGCGATCGCCATCACCTCGAGCCAGCGGGCGCCGCTCTCCTTGAGCGGGGCGATCGCCTTGCGCGGCCGCTCCGGCAGCATCTCGGCGCCGGCGCCGGCGATCGAGTCCAGCCCGGCGGCCTTGATCCGGATCACCGCGTCCTCGATGGAGACGCCGTCGACCTTGGCCATGTGCAGGATCTCGCTCGGGCCGATCGAATGGATCGCGAGCTGCGGGAACGCCTGCTTGACCGAGGAGAAGAGATTCTCGTAGTACGCCACCCCGAAGTCCGGGTGGTGACCGCCCTGCAGCATCACCTGGGTGGCGCCCAGCTCGACCGCCTCACCGGCCCGGTGCAGGATCTCCTCGATCGGGTGCGCCCAGCCCTGCTTGTGCTTGGGGGCCCGGAAGAAGGCACAAAACTTGCACGCCGTCACACAGACGTTCGTGTAGTTGATGTTGCGGTCGATCAGATAGGTGACGATGCCCTCGGGATGACGCCGTCGCCGGACCGCGTCGGCAGCCTCGCCCAGCGCGTGGAACGGGGCGTCCGTGTAGAGGAGCAGGGCCTCCTCGGGCGTGATGCGCCCGCCGTCGGCTCCGCGCTGCAGGATGCTGTCGATCTCCGGGTTCGCGGTCACGAACCGAAGCGTACGTCCACCGCATCCCGATCGTCAGCGGCGAGGGTCACGCACCGGTACCTCCCCGATCGGCGGATATGGTCGACAAGTGCTCGTTGTTCACGGGGGCTGGTCACCGGGCCGGCTGATCATCTGGGCCGAGGATCCCGCGCTGCCCTCGACCACCACCTCCCGGGCCCGGTCCCGGCCGCACCCGTTCGCCGCCCCGGATCCCGGGTCGGTCATCGAGGCCGGCCGGGCCGAGACCGTCCAGCTCACACTGCCCAGCACCGGCCGCGCCCCGGTGCCGTCGCCGGAGACCGGTCTCGACGCGACAGCCCGCGGTCTCAAGCTCGCCACCTGGACGGTTCCGGCACTCGTCGTCCCGGCCGAGGAGGCGCTGGCCGTCCTCGCGACGCTCACCGACCCGGCGCCGGACCGGCCGTGGATCGCCGGGCCGTCGCTGCGTTACCTCGGCCTGCTCGCCGGCTACGCCTGTGACCTGGCCCGGCGCGGCCGGATGCTGCCGCAGCTGGTGACCGAGGCGGGCGTTCCGGCGGCCCGCTGGCGCCCGGTGCTGACCGGGTCGGACGCGGCCACCTTCAAGGACTTCGCGGCCGGGATGCCTCCCGTGGTCCGCGCCTCCGGCGAAGGACAGTCCCTCGGCCGTACGATCCGGGACGCTCTCGCCGCGATGCTGGACAGCGCGGCCCGGTCGGTCATGCCCGAGCGGATCATGGTGGGTCCGCGGCCCGGCCCGAAAGCGGCCCTCAGCGACCGCTGGCTGTCCGCGCTCACCGGCGATCCGGCGCTGCCCGGCGCCGCCGACGCCGACGTGCGTGAGCTGCGAAAAGCGCTCGACGACTGGATGCGGGCGGCGAACGAGGCGAACGGGCCGATCCGGGTCAGCTTCCGCCTGATCGAACCGCAGCCGGACCCCGAGTCCGAAGCCTCGCCGGACGAGTGGGCGCTGGAGTTCGCGCTGCAGTCGGCCGAGGATCCCGGGCTCTATCTGCCGGCCCGTGACCTGTGGGCGGGTGAGCGGTTCCCCGGTCTGCCCCGGCAACCCGACGAGACGCTGCTCGCCGGGCTCGGGCGGGCGGTCCGGCTCTTCCCGGTGCTGCACACGGCCCTGCTCGAACAGCGGCCGGCGGCGATGCGGCTGAGCACCGGGGAGGCGTACGAGTTCCTCCGGCAGACCGCGCCGCTGCTGCAGGCGGCCGGGTTCGGGGTGCAGCTGCCGGCCTGGGCCGGGCGCAAGGCGGTGGGTCTCAAACTGACCGCCCGGTCGAAACCGAAGTCGAAGGCCGGGGCGTCCCGGGCGGTGGCCGACTCCGGGTTCGGGCTGGAGCAGCTGGTCGACTTCCGGCTCGACCTGGTGATCGGCGAGGGCGCGGTGACCGCGGAGGAGCTGGCCGAGCTGGCCCGCGCCAAGATTCCGCTGGTCCGAGTGCGGGGCCAGTGGGTGGAGTTGGACGACCGGCAGCTCAAGGCCGCGCTCAAGGCGGTCGGGCGGCGGCGCGAGGGCGAACTCACCGCCGGCGAGGTGCTGCAGCAGGTGGTCGACGGCGGGGACGAGGACCTGCCGCTGGTCGAGGTGGACGCCGACGGTGACCTGGGCGATCTGTTGTCCGGGCAGGCGGCCGACCGGCTCACCCCGCTGCCGACGCCGGACGGCTTCCAGGGGACTCTCCGCCCGTACCAGGAAAGGGGCCTGTCGTGGTTGAACTTCCTGGGCCGGCTCGGGCTGGGCGGGATCCTCGCCGACGACATGGGCCTCGGCAAGACCGCGCAGACACTGTCGCTGCTGCTCACCGACCAGCCGTCGAAGACCCTGCTGATCTGCCCGATGTCGCTGGTGAGCAACTGGGTCAAGGAGGCCGGGCGGTTCGCGCCGGAGCTGCGGGTCTACGTGCACCACGGCGGAACCCGGCGGCGGGACGAGGATTTCCAGGCCGCGGTGGCCGGTGCGGACCTGGTTCTCACCACCTACGGGACTGCGCTCCGTGATCTAGAGACATTACGCAGCGTGAATTGGAGCCGGGTCGTCTGCGACGAGGCACAGGCGATCAAGAACAGCGGCACCCGTCAGTCGCAGGCGGTCCGGGCGATCCCGGCCCGCACCCGGCTGGCCCTGACCGGCACGCCGGTGGAGAACCATCTCGCCGAGCTCTGGTCGATCATGGACTTCTGCAATCCCGGTCTGCTGGGCCCGGCGAAACGGTTCCGCCGCCGTTTCCAGGAGCCGATCGAGAACCGGCAGGACGAGGACGCCACCGCCGCCCTGAAACGGGCCACCGGACCGTTCGTGCTGCGCCGCCTCAAGACCGACAAGAGCATCATCTCGGACCTCCCGGAGAAGAACGAGATGAAGGTGTGGTGCTCGCTCACCCCCGAGCAGGCCACCCTCTACCAGGCCGTGGTCGAGGACATGATGGCCGAGATCGAGAGCACCGAGGGCATCCAGCGGCGCGGCAACGTGCTGGCCGCGATGATGAAACTCAAGCAGGTCTGCAACCATCCGGCCCATCTGCTCAAGGACGGTTCCCGGCTGCCCGGGCGGTCCGGCAAGCTGGCCCGGCTGGAGGAGCTGGCCGACGAGATCATCTCCGACGGGGAGAAGGCGCTGGTCTTCACGCAGTACGCGGAATGGGGCTCGCTGATGCAGCCCTACCTGGCCGCGCACACCGACCGGCCGGTGCTCTGGCTGCACGGCGGTCTGAGCAAGGCCCGCCGCGACGAGCTGGTCGAGCGTTTCCAGACCGACGACGAGCCGATGATCTTCCTGCTCTCCCTCAAGGCCGCCGGCACCGGTCTCAACCTGACCGCCGCCAACCACGTCGTCCACTTCGACAGGTGGTGGAACCCGGCGGTCGAGGACCAGGCCACCGACCGGGCGTTCCGGATCGGGCAGTCCCGCGACGTGCAGGTCCGCAAGTTCATCTGCACCGGCACGCTGGAGGAGAAGATCGACGCCATGATCGAGCGGAAGAAGGCGCTCGCCTCCGCGGTCGTCGGCACCGGCGAGCAGTGGATCACCGATCTGAGCACCGACCAGCTGCGCGAACTGTTCTCGCTCGACACCTCGACGGTGCGGTGATGGCCTTCTTCGAGAGCGGCCGCCCGATCGAGGTCGACGGAGGGCTCGCGGTCCGGTCGAAACGCGGCAAGATCGGCGAGCAGTGGTGGTCCCGGCGATTTGTCGACGTACTGGAAAAGGTGTGTGATCCGGGTCGTCTGTCGCGGGGACGGGCCTATGCGCGCAAAGGGCAGGTCATCGACTTCGCCCTGACGCCGGGGCAGGTGCAGGCCCGGGTGCAGGGCTCGCGTCCGGCGCCCTACCAGGTGACGATCAAGATCGAGCATTTCGGTACGGACCGGTGGACCGGCATCGTCGAGCAGCTCGGCGCCCGGGCGCTCTACCGGGCCGCGCTGCTGGCCGGCGAGATGCCGCACGAGATCGTCGACCTCTTCACCGAACTGGGCCTGCCGCTCTTCCCCGACCGCCTGGACATCGCCTGCTCCTGCCCGGACTGGGGAATCCCCTGCAAACACGGGTCGGCGGTGCTCTACGTGCTGGCCGAGGCGTTCGACGACGACCCGTTCCTGGTGCTCGCCTGGCGTGGCCGCGGCCGCGACGAACTGCTCGGCGCGCTGCGCGGCACCCCGGAACCCGAGGACACCGTCGATCCGCTGGCCGTCGACGACGAACCCCTCGACGACCGGCTGACCGACTTCTACTCCCCGGCGATCAGCCTGGGCCGGCTCCGGGAACGGCCGGCCCGGAACACCACCCCGCCGGAGCTGCTGTTACGGGCGCTGGACGCCCCACCGGTCAAGGTCCGGCACGTGCCGCTTGTCGACGTGCTCCGCCCCCACTACCGCGATCTAGCTGAAGGAACCCCTGATGAGTGAGATGACGTACCGCAGGCTCGGCGACTCGGGCCTGGTGGTGTCCGTGGTCGGCATCGGCTGCAACAACTTCGGCCGCAAACTCGACGCCGACGGCACCCGCGAGGTCGTCGACGCCGCCATCGACCACGGGATCAACCTCTTCGACACCGCCGACATCTACGGCACCCCGCACGGGTCGTCCGAACACCTGCTCGGCGCCGCGCTCAAGGGCCGCCGGGACGAGGTGGTGCTGGCCACCAAGTTCGGCATGGACATGGAAGGCATGAACGGGCGGGACTTCGGCGCCCGTGGCTCGCGGCGCTACATCGTCCGGGCCGTCGAGGCGTCGCTGCGGCGGCTGGAGACCGATCACATCGACCTCTACCAGATGCACGAACCCGACCCGGCGACCCCGATCGAGGAGACCCTGGCCGCGCTCGACGACCTGGTCCGCTCCGGCAAGGTCCGCTACCTGGGCAACTCGAACTTCGCCGGCTGGCAGATCGCGGACGCCGACTGGACCGCCCGGGGCGGCAACCTGACCCGGTTCGTCAGCGCGCAGAACCGGTACAGCCTGCTGAACCGGGGTGTCGAAGCCGAAGTGGTGCCGGCCTGCGAGCAGTTCGGGCTGGGTCTGCTGCCGTTCTTCCCGATCGAGGCGGGACTTCTCAGCGGCAAGTACCGGCGGGGTGCGCAGCCGCCCGCCGGCAGCCGGATGTCGACCGAGCGTTACCGGTCGTGGCTGGCCGGCGCCGACTGGGACACCATCGAGGCGCTCACCGCCTTCGGGGCCGAGCGTGGCCACAGCCTGCTGGACGTGGCGATCGCCGGGCTGGCCGCCCAGCCCGCGGTGGCCAGTGTCATCGCCGGCGCCACCACCGCCGAGCAGGTCCAGGCGAACGTGACGGCCGGGACCTGGCAGCTGGACGCCGCCGACGTCGCGGCCCTGGACGCGCTGCTCTCCTAGGGCCGGTCTTTGCCGACGTCTTTCTCAGACGTCGTCTTTCTCAGACGTCGGCAAACCGGGGACCGTCGGCCGGGAGCGGAGGCACCTCGCCGCGGTCCGCCGCACGCCGGGCGAACTCCCGGACGCCGGCGATCTGCCGCTCACCCAGCGAGAAGTCGAGCACCCGGAAGTAGTTGGCCAGCGTCGCCGCGTCGAACGGCTCCCAGCGGGCCGCCGCCTCGGCGACCTCGTCCAGCTCGGTCAGGCACAGGTCACGGGACCGCTGGAAGGCCTCGTGCACCTCCTTGACCAGGCCCGGGTGAGCCTCCGCGAAGTCCTTGCGGACCGCCCACACCGCGAAGACCATCGGCAGGCCGGTCCACTCCTTCCACGCCTCGGCCAGGTCGATGACCTGCAGTCCGTTACCGGGCGCCTCATACATCGCGCGGAGCGCCACATCGCCGATCAGCACACCGGCGTCGGCTTCCAGGAGCATCTGCGACAGGTCCGGCGGGCACCGGAAGAACTCCGGCTCGGCGCCGTAGTGCTCGCTCAGCAGCATCTGGGCCAGCATCACCCCGGTCCGGGAGGTCGAGCCGAGAGCCACCGGCCGCCCGTCCAGCTCGGCCGGCGGGCGGGTGGAGACCAGGTTGACCGACAGCACCGGCCCGTCACTGCCGACCGCCAGATCGGGCAGCAGGAGCAGCTCGTCGGCATGCCGCAGATACTCCACCAGGGTGATCGGGCCGATGTCCAGATCACCGGCGACCAGGCTGGCGCTGAGCCGCTCCGGGGTGTCCTTGTGCAGGTCGACGTCGATCAGGGCGCCGGATCGCATCAGCCCCCAGTAGATCGGCAGACAGTTGAGGAACTGGATGTGCCCGACCCGGGGCCGACGGACGCTGTCGCTCATGGTGCGACGGTATCTCCGGCTCCGGCACAGCCGCCCCGGCACGTGTCCCATATCGCAGGAAACAAGATCAGCCGGCCACCGGGGCGGGTGAGTCGCGGGTGACGCGTGGTTCCCGGGTGGTCCGGACCAGCGGCACACAGGCCAGCGCGGCCAGCAGACCGGCCGCCCCGGCGCCGGCCACCAGCACCCGCGGATCGAAGAGCTCGACGAGTGGCCCGGCCACGAAGAAACCGGCGATGCCCGCCGCCTGCACCGACGCGCCGTAGACCGAGAACGCGCGGCCGTGTGCCTCGGGGCGCACCCGGCTGACGATCAAGACGTTGGTACTGACGTTCAACAGGCCGTTGAAGAAGCCGCCGACCATCCAGGCCGGGATCAGCACCCAGGCGGAACCCGCCGTCGCGCCGCCGATCAGCACCGCCAGGCAGGCGGCGGCCAGCAGCGCGAGCACCGTGCCGACCGTGCGCCGGCGCTCCGGGATGCGGCTGCCGAGCGGGCTGCCGAGCAGCATCCCGGCCGACCACGACGCGGACACCAGGCCGTAGACCGTGGTGGAGGCGCCGAGGGTCTCCCGTACAAAAAAGACATCGAAGACGTTGATCGCACTGACCCCGGCGACCACCGCCGCGACCGCCACCGTCATCACCGCCAGCGTCCGGTCGTCCCGCAACCGGAACGCGGCGGTCACCGCCCGGTCCGCCGCCGACGCACCGTGCCGCCGGGTGCGCAGCAGCAGGCCGATCACCACCAGGGACAGGTAACTGACCGCGGCGATCAGCAGCGGCACCCGCGGCCCGGTCTGCCCGACCAGCACGCCGGCCAGGGCGGGCGCGGCCAGCATGCCGATCTGGCTCGCGCTCTGCACGATGCCGCTGGCCCTGGCGAAATCCGCCTGCCGCACCATCCGTGGGACCAGCGCGGACAGCGTCGGCTGGGTGATCGACAGGCCGCAGGCCAGGGCCGCGACCAGGGCGACGATCACCACCGGGTGGGTGGTGAAGGCCAGGGTCGCGCAGATCACGGCCTGGGCCGAACCCACCACCACCAGCAGCGTACGACTGTCGGCACGGTCCGCGAGCCGGCCGGCGACCGGTGCGAGCAGCGCGATCGGAAGGGTGGCCGCGAGCAGCAGGCCCGCGACGGCGAGCCCGCCGTGGCCGGCCGACTGGAGCACGAGGGCCAGGGTGGTGGCCGCGAGGAGTTCACCGCAGACCGCGATCGCCCGGCCACCGGCGACCAGACGGACGTCGGCCCAGCGCGATTCGGCAGATGTGAAGGACATACTTCGAAAGTATTCCTTCACATCTGCTTTAGGCAACCCCGCCGATGTGTCGCCTTCCGGCTCAGCTTTTTGGAAAAGAGACGTACTGGATCACCACGTGCCGGGCGTCCGCCGGCGCCCCGTCCCGCCGGGCCCGCACCCGGTAAGGGTCCATCAACGCCCGCACCCGGTTGTTGATCTCGGCCAGTTCCTCGGCCGTGACCAGGATCTGCGAGCCCATCAGGGCGCTGGACTCACGCCACTCCGGCGGCTCCTCGTCCTGCCGGCCCAGCCACTCCTGGATACGCACCCGGTCCCGGTTCAGGTAGAGATCGACCAGGGCGTGCTCGGCCGCCATCGACTCCGGGACGCTGGTGTCCCCCGCGAAATCGAGCGTCGAACTCACCGCCTGCCACCGGCGCTCCCGCCCGTCCCCGCGACCCGGGGCGTGCTCGACCAGCCCGTACTTCGCGAGTTCCCGCAGGTGGTAACTGGTCGCACTGGGCGACAGCCCGACCAGCGCGGCACACTCGGTCGCGGTCACCGAGTCCCCGGTCACCGCCAGATGATCGATGATCTCGATCCGCGCCGGATGAGCCAGCGCCCGCATGGTCCGCGCGTCACTGATCCGCCCACCGGCCGCACTCTCCCGCTCCGCCATCCCCCCATTCTCGCCAGCACGCCCCAGCCCGCCTCCGGCAGCTCTCAGGCGACCTTCATCTGCTCGTCCCCGAAGTCGGCGACGAGCCGCAGAGTTCCCCCCAGCGCAGAGATGTATCGACCCAGCACGTCCTGGGTGGAGACCGAGCCGGCTTCGATCTGCGACACCCTGGCTACCGAGATCCCCATCTGCTCGGCGACCTGCACCTGCGTCATCCCACGCCGCTTGCGTAGTTCGACCAGGCGCCAACCCCGCGCCTCATTCAGGATCTGCTGGACCCCGGCCTCGAACGCCTCGAGCCCTCCAGCGGTGCTGATGGCCCGCTCACGATGATCCGTGTCTCGCCAACGCTTCGTTCCCATCAGATCTCCTCCTGCCGCTCTTTCAGATAGAGGGCATAGCTCTGTTCGGCCTCAGGTATGGCGGTGCGGTACCAACGATTCCACTTCCCCGCCTTGTCGCCTGCCACCAGCAGAATCGCTTCCCGCCACGGATCGAAGAGAAAGAGAATCCGGACCTCCGACCGCCCGGACGACGGCGGTCGTAGCTCCTTCAGGCTAGACAGATTGGACGTGACCAGGGAATCCACCAATGGTCGCCCTTCCGCTGGGCCGTTGCTCTCCAGAATCTGGATCGTCTCGTTGACGAGCCGATGGGTCACGCGGTCCGTTTCCCACAGATCATCGAGGAAGCACTCGACCTGCCGCGTCATATTGATCTCCCACTGCACTGCGCAGCCTCCCCATGAAGTTAACATTATCCTTAACCTCTGGGATTTGCCGAGACAAATTGAGTAGACCGGACGAGTGAATGCCGTAGGGTTGAGGACCGCTTGACGGCCGTGGTGAGCATGCACCGCAGCGGGCGTCCCCGCGCCGTGGGGCGGCCGACACGCCCTCGCGGATACGCGAGCGACCTCGATCGCTGTGAACCGAGGACGATCTGTGCCCACCACTGATCTGGACACCGAACTCGCCGCCGAGCGGCACCATCTGGAGAGTTCCCGGGCCGCTCTGCGCCGGATGCGCGACCGGGCCCAGGCCCTCTTCTCCACCGGTGACAAGGTCGCCGGTGACGCTTACACCGCAGAGCAGCTGGGCCGGCACATGGCCCGCCGGGTCAAGGAGCTGGCCGACGACCCGGACACGCCGCTGTTCTTCGGGCGGCTGGACATCGACGAGAGCCCGTACCACGTGGGCCGCCGGCACGTCACCGACGACGCCGGCGAGCCGATGGTGCTGGACTGGCGGGCGCCGCTGTCCCGCTCGTTCTACCGGGCCAGCGTGCGCGACCCGCAGGGGGTGGCGACCCGGCGCCGGTTCGGGTTCGTCAAGGGCGAGCTGACCAGTTTCGAGGACGAGCACCTGGACCGGGGTGAGGAGCTGGGCACCACGTCCCGGATCCTGACCGCGGAGATCGAGCGGCCTCGTGTCGGCCCGATGCGGGACATCGTCGCGACCATCCAGCCGGAGCAGGACGAGCTGGTCCGGGCCGATCTGGCCGACTCGATCTGTGTGCAGGGCGCGCCGGGCACCGGTAAGACCGCAGTGGGCCTGCACCGGGCCGCGTACCTGCTCTATCTGCACCGGGAGCGGCTGCGGAAGTCGAAGGTGCTGATCGTCGGCCCGAACACGGCGTTCCTCTCCTACATCTCGGCGGTTCTGCCCACGCTGGGCGAGGTCGAGGTGCAGCAGTCCACCCTGGACGACATGGTGGGCCGCGCGGTGGTCAAGGCGGTCGATCCGGCCGGGGTCACGGCAGTCAAACATGACGTACGCATGGCCGAGGCCCTGCACCGGGCGCTGTGGGACCGGATCGCGAAGCCGGTCGAGCCGATCATGGTGTCGGACGGTTCGTACCGCTGGCGGATCGACGTGGAGCCGTTGCAGCGGATCGTCGACGAGGCCCGCCGGGAGGGGCTGCCGTACGCGGTCGGCCGGGAACGGGTCCGCGCCCGGGTGGTCAACCTGCTGCAGTTGCAGTCGGAGTACCGGACCGGGAACTCGCCGAACGACTCGTGGCTGCGCCGGATGAGCCGGATCGCCCCGGTCACCGGTTTCCTGGAGGCGTGCTGGCCGGCGGTCACCCCAGAGTCGCTGGTGGTGGCGCTGCTGACCGACCCGTCGATCGCCGGTGACGTGCTCACCGAGGCGGAACGGGAGACGATCCGCTGGGTGAAGCCGCCGAAGACGGTGAAGTCGGCGAAGTTCAGCACGGCCGACCTGGTGCTGATCGACGAGGCGGCCGGCCTGCTCGACCGGGAGGCCAGTTTCGGTCACGTGGTCGTCGACGAGGCGCAGGATCTGTCGCCGATGCAGGCGCGGGCGATCGCCCGGCGCAGCGAGCACGGGTCGATCACGCTGCTCGGCGATCTGGCGCAGGGCACCGCCCCGTGGGCCACCACCGACTGGCGGGAGATCCTCGTACATCTGGGTAAACCGGATGCGGCGGTGGTCCCGTTGACTGTGGGGTTCCGCGTACCGGAAGCCGTGGTTGCTCTTGCCAACCGCCTGTTGCCGGCGCTCGGGGTGAACGTCCCGGAGGCCGTGTCCCTGCGCCGGGACGGCGATCTCGCCGTCATCGATGTGGCGGAGCCCGCCGATCTGGACCCACGGACCGTGGCGGAGGTGACCGCCGCACTCGCGCACGAGGGATCAGTAGCGGTCATCGCGGCGGACACCGCGGTGGATCGGCTATGCGGTCACCTGGACGCGGCCGGGATCGAGCACGCGACCGCCGACGACGTGGACAGCCCGGCGCGGGTCCGGGTGGTCCCGGCGACGCTGGTCAAGGGCCTGGAGTACGACCACGTCATCGTGCACGAGCCGGCCGACATCGTGGCCGCCGAGCCGAAGGGCCTGAACCGCCTGTACGTGGTGCTCACCCGAGCCGTCACCCGCCTTTCGGTATTGCACTCGAAAGCCCTTCCGGAAGCGCTTAGGCTTCCGTGATGCCCCGTATCGGTGTCATGTTCGATTGCAATCGCGCCCCCGAAGAGCTCCCCGGGTTCGCCGCCGCCCTCGACGAGGCCGGAGCCGACGACCTGTGGGTCGTGGAGGACCTGGGCTGGAACGGTGGCGTCAGTGCCGCCGCCCTGGCCCTGGCCGCCACGTCCCGCCTGCGGGTCGGCATCGGCATCGCACCCGCCCCGCTGCGCAACCCGTCGCTGCTCGCCATGGAGATCGCCACCCTGGCCCGGATCCACCCCGGTCGCATCGTGGCCGGAATCGGTCATGGTGTTCCGGCGTGGATGAAGCAGATCGGCGCCTACCCGAAGTCGCCACTGTCCCTGTTGGAGGAGAACGTCGTCGCCGTCCGCGGCCTCCTCAACGGCGAGACCGTCACCCTGGACGGTCGTGAGGTGCACCTGGACGGTGTGAAGCTGGTGCATCCGCCCGCGGTGGTCCCGCCGGTCGTCACCGGTGTGGTCAAACCGAAGGGGCTGGAGCTGTCCGGCCGGGTCGCCGACGGGACGATCATCGTCGAGGGCCTGAGCCCGGAACGGATCACCGAGGCGATCGCCACCATCCGCAGCGGTGGCGCCGGCGACGACCACGAGATCATCAACTTCACGTTCCTGCACGTGGAGGACGATCCGTCGAAGATCGCCAAGATCCGGGAGACGGCGCTGACCGGGCAGGCCGGGTTCCTCGGGGTGCCGGTCGAGGAGGTGTTCGGGCTGATCGGCCCGGCCGCCGACGTACCCGCCAAGGTTCAGGCCCTCGCCGACGTCGGGTCGAGCACCGTGGTGCTGCGCCCGTTCGGCGACGACCACCTCGGGCAGGCGCTGGCCGCGCTCAAAGCCCTCGGTCGCTGATCCTGATCATCTCGCTCTCCGGCAGGGCCGGGTTGGCGGCGGCCGCCGTCGCCACCCAGTCCTCGTCGTCGGCCAGCAACTCCACGATCAATTCCGGTCGCAGCGCCGGGTGGGCGGCGGCGATCCGCCGGGCCTGAGCATCGGCCAGACAGAGTTCCAGCGCGTCGGCTGTCGCATCGGCCCGGCCGGCGATCTCCCGGAACACCTTCCGCACCGGCGGCAGGTGCCGGGCCAGGTCGAACAGCAGACCGGGTGAGGCGTCCGGGTTCGCGGCGACCCGGGCGATCACCCGGGCGCCGTGCCGGGACACCATGTCCCGCAACAGTTCCTCGGAAAAACCAGGGTGCGGGGCGACGGCTTTCACCACTTTCGCGTCCGGATCGCGGGCCAGGCGGTCGCGAATTTCCGGCGGCAGGTCGCGACGTTCCGCCAGCAGCATCCGCAGTTGCGGCGACGGGCTGTCGGCCAGTTCCCGAACCTCGTCCGGGCCGGCCGCGGCGATCCGGGGCGGCACCAGGTCACCGCCACCGATCCGGGACGGCACCGGGTCACCGCCACCGATCCGGCCCGGACCGGCGAGGACATCGATCGGCACCGACGGGTTCCGCGCCGCCCGCCACCGCACCTTCGAGAATTCATCCGCACCCAGCCGCCGGATCGCCGCCTCGGACAGGGCCGGGTTCGCCGCCACCGCGGCCCGCACTGCCGGCCACGGATCGGCGGCCAGCATCTCCGCCACCGCGGCCGGAAGATCGGCCCGCCCGGCGAGCGTCCAGCGCACGATCGGCGACGGATGTGCGGCCAGCGCGACCACGTTCTCCACCGGTGTCGCCGAGTTATCCACAGCCTTGACCAGCAGATTGTGGATAGCGGACTGGTGGGTACCGTCACAGGCGGCGTCAGGTGGCAGGCCACAATCCACATCCGGACAATTCGGACTGTGGACAAACGGGACCGGCTTCCGCACACAGACCGAACACCTATCCGGCGGCGCGTCTTCCACACCCCTGTGCACAACGGGGCCAGCACCGTCCCCACGCCGATCCGCCGCCAACAGGCCTGTCGGCGTCAGGGTGGGTGGTGCCAGGCTTGGCGGTGG
>NZ_BOMG01000085.1 GCF_016862075.1 Actinoplanes couchii
CCAGGCTTGGCGGTGCCAGGCTTGGCGGTGCCAGGCTTGGCGGTGGCACTTCTTCCCCACGCCGATCCGTCGCCATTAAGCCCGTCGGCGGCGCTTCTTCCCCGCGCCAATGCGTCGTCACCAAGTCTGTCGGCGGCACTTCTTTCCCGCGCCAATGCGCTGTCACCAAATTCGCGAGCGTTGTCGGTGGCGTGGCTGGGTTTGATGCGACAGCCGCGCGGACGTCCGCGTCCGGGTGGCCGGCCAGCCGCGTGAGCAGGTCACTGTCCGTGGTGAAGAACGCCAACTCGGTCACCACCTCGGCGTCGTCGCCCGCCACCAGCAGCAGATTCGCCTCATCCGGCAGCTGAGGGCAGGCCGCCAGCGTCACTCTGCGCTTCACATCCGGATCGCGGGCGAAGGCGACGGCCCACTCGTCGCGGCCACGTCCCTCTTCGATCAACACCATTGCGGCGTACGGCCGGGTCACCGGATCCACGTCATCCGCATTCAGCAACCCGCGCCGAGCGAGCACCGTCGCGACTTCGTCGGAGCGTCCCGCCAACGTCCGGACCTGCGCACTGTCCAGATCGTCCCGTTCCGCCAGGCAGAGTGCGAGGTCGTCGTCGGCCTCCGCGATCAGGCGCTCCACCAGCCAGACCGGAAGCGCCGGATTCTCCGCCAGGGCCTGCCGCAGCTCCCGATCCCTCATGCCGATGAATGATCGTGGCCCCGAACCCGCCGGTAAAGTCCATTTCCATGCCGGACGTGATCGCCCAGTGGGTGCGGGTCTCGTGGACAAAACAGTCACGGGGCGCCCCGGCATCCACCCGCCGAAACTCGCTACCGACCGTCTTCCCCCTGCCCGACCTGCACGGTCCTCTCCCGCACGGCTCTCTTTCGCACGGCCTTATCCCGCACGGCGCTATCCCGGACGGCCCTCTTTCGCACGGCCCTATCCCGGACGGCCCTATCCCGGACGGCCCTATCCCGGACGGCCCTCTTTCGCGGGGCTCTCTCCCGGGCGGGCCTCTCCCGCACGGTTCTCTCCTGCGTGGCCTTCTCCTGCACGAGATCGACATGCGCGAGTGGCAGGATTTTGCGCCTCGGGTCTCGATCACAGGTGATCCCGAGCAGGATTGGTTGCACGAATCCGGCGGCTCCTTGCATGTGAGGCTGGTCCCGGCTTCCGGCGGAAATCCGGCCCGCTGGTACCGCCGGGAAACCGTCCAACTGCCCCCGGGCCGGTGGATGCGGTGGCGCGTCAACTACCGGTTCAGTTCCCGATGGTCGGATGACGGGTTCTACCGCTTCGACACCCTGAATCTTGCGTACCGGACGACGGGTTTCACCGGCCCGCCCGCTCACGATCTCGACGAACGGGCCCGACTGCCCTGAGTCAGCCCAGCGGTTTCACCCAGCGGGACCACTCGCCCTGCGGGTGGTAGCCGCGCGCCGCCCAGATTCCGTGCGCCACCGTGTTGCCGTCGAGGACCATGGCGTCCACCCGCGTACCGCCGAAGGATCTGAATCGCTCTTCGGCCGCCGCGACCAGCCGCCCACCGATGCCCGCACGCCTACGCTGCGGCGCCACCGCCAGCCGATAGAGGTGACAGCGCCACCCGTCCCACCCGGCAATGATCGTGCCGACGATCTCCGAACCGTCCACAGCCAGAATCAACGCCGCCGGATCCCGTCGATACAAAGCCCGGATCGCATCATCCGTATCCACAGGCCGGCTGTCGTTCTCCGCAGCCACCCGCCAGAACTCCAGCACAGCCGGCAGTTCCGCCTCCACCGCAGCCCGCAAGATCAAGTCACCCATGGCGCCAGCCTAGGATCGGCAGCCCGCCGGGCTCTCCCCATTTTCCAGCCACCGCCCGCTCTCCCCCGCACCTCCGCGACTCCGTCAACGATCCCGACCCACCGTTGCGCGACGGTCCCATTCACCCTGCCCTTCGCCAGGCCGGATGCCACCGCTGCCAGGCAGACCAGGCAAAATCGCCAGGCCCCACGAGCACGAGCGCCGCAGGCACGGCAGACATCGTTACCGCCGCCAACACTCGACAACCCCGCTCCCCCACCCTGCGGTGGCGCTGGCGTTCGCCGGCAAGCCGGAGATCGTCTCCCTGAACGAGCCAACGACGTGCCAGGCCGGGTGCCACCGTTGCCCGGCAGACCACGATCACCACGAACACCGTTACGGCCGCCAACAATCAACGAACTCGCTCGCCGCTCTTTTGCCAGGTTGGGTGTTGCGGTTGCGCGGTAAGCGTGGCGGCGACTCCGCCGTTGACGCCGGATCAGCGCAGGTTGAGGCCTCCGTCGAGGAGGATGACCTCGCCGGTCAAGTAGGAGTGGCTGATCAACATCGCGATCAGGTCGGCTACGTCGGACGGCTGGGCGGCTCGGCGCATCGGGCTGGTGGTTCGCCAGAGCTCCTGGGTCGCGGTCCAGTCGGCGGTCATCGGGGTGTCGACCAGGCCGGGAGCTACCGCGTTCACCCGGACGTCCGGCCCGAGGGCGGCGGCCAGCAGTTTCGTCACGTGGTTGAGTGCGGCTTTGCTCGCGGCGTAGGCGATCGAACTCCCCTTCGGCCGCACCCCCGCATGACTCGTCACGTTGACGACGCACCCGCCGGACTCGCGCAGAGCAGGCAACGCCGCGGTACATAACAACCAGGGCGCGATCAGGTTCACATCAAGGAGCCGCCGCCAATCCCCAGCGGTGAGCCCGTCGAGTTCGGCATGCGGAACCGGCCAACTGATCCCCGCGTTGTTGACCAGCACATCAAGTCGCCCATGCCGGTCGAGCACCGCCGGGACCAGCCCCGACGCCGCATCGTCATCCCCGAGATCCGCCTGATGGTAGGAACCACCGATCTCCTCGGCCAGCGCTTCCCCGGCTTCCCTACTGGACCGCGAATGCACGGCGACGGTCATCCCGTCCGCGGCCAGCCGCCGGGCGGTAGCCGCCCCGATCCCCGAAACCGACCCCGTGACCAGCGCGACTCTCCCCACCTCCACACCCTAGATCCCCTGGGTTCCGTCTCACCCGGCCAGCGAGACGACCACCCCGATGATCTCCTTGGCGATCCCCACCACGCCGCCGACGAGCCCGACCCAGACGGCGATGTTCTGCGGACTCCACCGTCCCGACGAGTCACGCGCTCCGGCCGGAGCCGAGGCTGACTCGCGGGACGGAGGGAAACCGGCTCCGGCGAGAGGGCGGCCTCCCCCGAGGAGGGGGCGGTGCGACAGGAAGGAACGACGTTCCCAGCGGAAGGCGCGGTGCCAGCGGAAGGCACGGAGCCAGAGCCGAGGAAGCGCCGGCCGCGGCCAGGGTGCGGAGCACGTCGTACTCCCAGCTGCCGATTCCGAACAGCGTCGTCCCGGTGGCGACCAGTGTGGTGGCTGCCAGCAGGCCGAACGCCCCGGCCGGGCCAGCGAGCTGGAATCCTCCACCGAAGGCGACCGTCAGCAGCCCGGCGACGGCAGCGGCCAGGCAGGCCCAGGGCACCTCGGGCGTCCAGGCGCCGGGCATCGGATAGCGGGCGTACTCCCACAGCCGGATCCCGGATCCCGCCACGAACACCGGTGCGCCCGCGCATCGCAGCGTCACCTCGCCGAACCCGGACGCCCCCACCAGGATCGCGCCCGCCAGACCCAGCACGACGAGCGCCGCGACGATCCCGGGCGCGTCCCGGAGGGGCGGCAGCAGGGCGAGGCAGGCGACCACGGCCGCCGCGCTCCATCGAACCCGCCACGTCATCAATCCAGAGTGGCCCAGGTCACTTCCAATCCCGTATCCCCTGTTCGTCCCGGGGTGGCGGTATCCCCATCAACTTTATGGCACAAAGTTCTTTGACTTTGTGTTTTAAAGTAGACGCATGGCATCGACGGAGCACGAATCGACATTCGACGACCCGGTGCAGGCGCTCCGCCTCATCGAGGACGAACGCACCAACACCCGGCGGCAGGTGACGCCCGATCCCCGATTGATGTACTGGCCATGGGGCCTCACCTGGCTGATCAGTTTCGGACTGTCCTTTCTGCGCTACGGTCCGGACGGCCGCATCCTGGTGTCCATGCCGGAGTGGGTGCCACTGACCGCCCTGACCGTCCTGCTGGCCGCGGCCGGGATCTTCACCGGCATCGTCGGCGGCCGATCGGCTCGGCACATCGAGGGCCCGTCCAGCCGCCAGGGAATGATGTACGGGATCTCCTGGTCCGCCGGCTTCACCGCCCTGGCGATCATTTTCAGCCGGGTCAGCGACGGCCTGCCGGACTCCGCGCTGAGCCTGCTCTGGGGCGGCGGCATGGTCGCCCTGGTCGGCGTCCTCTACCTGGCGGGCGCCGCGGTCTGGGACGACCGGGACATGTTCGTGCTGGGCGCCTGGATCAGCCTGACCAACATCGCCGGTGTCATCTGTGGGCCGGGCTGGCACGCACTGGTGGTGGCGGTGGCCGGCGGCGGCGGCCTGCTGGTCGCCGGCCTGGTCGGATGGCTGCAGCGCCGATGACGAGGCCGGGAGAGCACCGGGCGGCACGGTCCCGGCCCAGAGAAGTGGCGGTGGAGCGGTGACGATGGTGGAGGGCGAACTGCCGGAGCTGGACCCGGTGATCCACGCCCAGGCACGACTGCGGGTCGTGGTGGCGTTGTCCCAGCTCGGTCCCGGGGACCGGATCGCGTTTCCGCGGCTTCAGGAGATCTTGCGGATGACCCCGGGCAACCTCTCGGTGCACCTGCGCAAACTCGAGGACGCCGGCTACGTCGAGGTCGCCAAGACCCACCGCGGGCGTACCCCGGCCACCCTCACGCATCTGACGGCGAAGGGGCGGCTGGCGTTCGAGGAGTACGTGAGCACGCTGAAAACCATGATCGAACCGGGAGGCGGCGAGTCATGATCCATGCCCTGGCGGAGCGGATCACCAAGCGTTTCGGTGACGCCATCGCCGTGGAGGCGGTCGATCTCGAGGTGCGGGCCGGGGAGGTCGTCGGCCTGCTCGGCCCGCACGGCGCGGGCAAGAGGTCTGCTCACCGGCAGTCGCCGGCCGTCCGCGGGCCGGGTCGAGTTATGCGGCGACGACCCCCGCGATCCACGGTCCCGGCGCACGCTGGGGGTGGCACCGCAGGAGACGGGTCTGCCCGCCTCGCTGCGCGTCGGCGAGGTCGTTGATTTCGTACGTGCACACTTCCCGTCCCCGATGAAAAGAGCCGACCTGCTGGAGCGTTTCGGCCTGCCCGACCTGTCCCACAAACAAACCGGCGGCCTCTCCGGCGGGCAGAAGCGCCGTCTGGCGGTGGCTCTGGCGTTCGCCGGCAACCCGGAGATCGTCTTCCTGGACGAGCCGACGACGGGACTGGACGTGGAGGCGCGACTACCCGTTCGATCTCCCTTCGGCCCTCACCCTGTTGGGCTGAACGATCCTTTTCGGACTACTCGCGACCTGGGCGTATCGGCGGGACGAGGGTCGCCGGTTCGGATAGAACGTTGACAGTTCGGGCCGGGCGCTGGCGTTCGGGTGCGACCATCCGAACATGAACGTTGCATCGCCCGGCGTGCCCAACTGGATAGATCTGGCGACCGCCGACCTCGATGACGCGATCCGTTTCTACACCGCCATGTTCGGCTGGACCGCCGAGATCTCCGGTGACGATCTGGGTGGTTACACCACGTTCCTGTTGAACGGGCTGCCCGCGGCCGGCGCGGGCCCGCTCTTCGGGGAGGGCCAGGTCACCGCCTGGAGCACGTATTTCGCGGCGTCCGACGCCGACGCGGTGGCGGCCCGGGTCGAGGCGGCGTACGGCAAGGTGCTGGTGCCGCCGTTCGACGTGGGCGATCAGGGCCGGATGGCGGCGTTCCTGGATCCGGCCGGCGCGCCGTTCAGCGTCTGGGAGCCGGGGACGATGCGCGGCGCCGAGGTGGTGAACATCCCGGGCGCTCTGACCTGGAGCGAGCTGAACACCCGCGATCTGGAGGGTGCGGCCAACTTCTACCACGCGGTGTTCGGCTGGCAGTTCCGCAGCACCCGGATCGACGGCCTGCCGTACCTGCTCGCCGAATTGAACCAGGCCCCGGTCGCGGGTATCCAGTTGATGGCCGGCGGCGACTGGCCGGACGATCTGCCGGCACACTGGCAGGTCCATTTCGCGGTCGGCGACTGTGACGGTGCGGTCGGTCACGCGCTCGGGCTGGGCGGCCGGCTCGTCCGCCCGCCGGCGAACATTCCCGGCGCCCGGTTCGCGGTTCTGGCCGATCCGCAGGGCGGGACGTTCGCAATACTGCACAAACATCGATAGAAGTCGTTGTCCACACCGTGAAGAATCGTTGATCGTCAATCAAAGTTTACTCCCTAGCGTTCTCGGCAAGCGTCCAGATCGGACGCCGGGACCATGGAGGAACCCTTGATGCGACCCGTCTCCCGGAGTGCCGCCGTCCTCGTCGGCACCGGACTCGCCCTCTCCCTGACCACACCCGCGTTCGCCTCACCGGCGACCGGCGAGGTCCACTACGCCGACAGCGCCACCGCCGTCGCCGGCTCCTACGTCGTCACGCTGAAGACCGACGTCGACCGCCCGCTCGCCGACAAGATCACCAAGCGGTACGGCGGCACCGTCTCCCGGGTCTTCGGCCACGCCGTCGAGGGCTGGAGCGCGAAACTGACCGCGAAGCAGGCGGCCCGGCTCGCCGCCGACCCGGCGGTGGCCTCGGTCGAGGCGGACCAGGTCGTCCGGATCGCCGACACCCAGAGCAACGCGCCGTGGGGACTGGACCGGATCGACCAGCGGGCGCTGCCGCTGAGCACCACCTACACCTACGGCGCGAGCAGCGGCGTCACGGTCTACGTGGTGGACACCGGCATCACCGTGGGGCACACCCAGTTCGGCGGGCGGGCGTCGTACGGCTACGACGCCGTGGACAACGACAACGTGGCCCAGGACGGCAACGGGCACGGCACCTTCGTGGCGGGCGTGGCGGTCGGCAGCACCTACGGGGTCGCCAAGAGCGCGAACGTCGTCGGTGTCCGGGTTCTGGACAACAACGGATCGGGCACCACCGCCGGAGTCATCGCCGGCATCGACTGGGTGACCGCCAACGCGACCCCCGGACGCTCGGTCGGCAACCTGAGCCTCGGCGGCGGCGCCAGCACCACCCTGGACGCCGCGGTCCGGCGGGCGATCACGGCGGGGATCCCGTTCACGATCGCGGCGGGCAACTCGGGGGTGAACGCGAGCAGCACCTCCCCGGCCCGCGTCACCGAGGCGCTGACCGTCGGCGCCACCGGCACCACCGACGCCAAGGCATCCTGGTCGAACTACGGCTCGGTGCTCGACCTGTTCGCCCCCGGCGTCTCGATCACCTCGGCGTGGAACACCGGCACCTCGGCCACCTACACCGGCAGCGGCACCTCGTTCTCGGCGCCGCACGTGGCCGGGGCGGTCGCGCTCTACCTGGCCGCCAACCCGGGCGCCTCGGTGGCCACGGTCAACGCGGCGATCGTGAACAACGCCACCACCGGCGTGGTCACCAGCGCCGGCTCCGGCTCACCGAACCGCCTGCTCTACACCCTGTGAGAACGGAGAGGCCGTCCCTGCCGGGGGCGGCCTCTCTACGACAGCAGCGTCGGGATCTTCTCGTACAGCTGAACCGTGAAGGTCATCATCTCGCGGAGCATCCAGTTGCCGGTCAACAACAGCACCCCGCCGATCGCCACCGCTTTCGGCACGAAGGAGAGCGTGGCCTCCTGGATCTGGGTCACCGACTGGAACAGCGAGATGACAAAACCCACGCCCAGCGCGGTCAGCAGGACCGGCGCCGCCAGCTTCGCGGCCACCGTCATCGACATGAAGGCGATCTCGATAACCGTGGCGTCCGACATGGCCATGACTCTCTCTTCGGACGCTCGCCGGTTTCCCTTAGCCGCGGATCGCCACCACCAGAGGGCCGTGGTCGCCGGGGACGATCCGGACCTTGACCCGGTAGTACGTGGCCAGGTTCGCCTCGGTCAGCACCTCGGCCGGGGTTCCGGCGGCGACCACCCGGCCGCCGGCCAGCAGGACCATCCGGTCGGCGTACTCCCCGGCGGTGGTCAGGTCGTGCATGGTCGCCAGCACGGTCAGCCCGCGGTCCGCACGCAGCCCGTCGACCAGCTCCAGGACCTCCTGCTGGTGGCCGATGTCGAGAGCGCTGGTCGGCTCGTCGAGCAGCAGGATCCGGGCACCCTGGGCGAGCGCGCGGGCCAGGAAGACCCGCTGCCGCTCACCGCCGGAGAGCGTGTCCAGGCGGCGCACGGCGAACGGCGTCAGGTCGAGCGCGGCGAGGGCTTCGTCGGCCGCCGCCAGGTCGGCCGCCGATTCACGACCCAGAGGCCTGATGTACGGGGTACGACCGAGCAGCACGTAGTCGAAGACCCGGACCGCGGGCGGGATCACCGGGGACTGCAGCACGACGGCGACCGTCCGGGCCCGTTCCCGCCGGTTCATCGCACTGATCGGGCGGCCGTGCCACCGGATCGTCCCGTCCGCCGGGAGCAGCCCGGCGATCGCCCGCAGCGCGGTGGACTTGCCGGCCCCGTTCGGCCCGATGACCGTCACCCACTCGCCGTCGGCCACGTCCAGGTCGACACCGTCGACGATGAGCGTCCCGTCCAGCCGCACGGTCAGCCCGTCGACCGCGATCGCGCTCACGCCTGTCCCGTCCGGCTCGTCCGCAACACCAGGATGAAGAACGGCGCGCCGAGGAACGCGGTGACCACCCCGATCGGGATCTCCGCGTCGCCGCCGGCGGTCCGGGCCAGCAGGTCGGTCAGCGCCAGGAAGGCCGCCCCGAACAGCACCGACAGCGGCAGCAGCGCCCGGTTGCCCGGCCCGGCCAGCAGTCGGAGGGTGTGCGGCACGATGATCCCGACAAAACCGATCAGCCCGGAGACGCTGACCGCCGCGGCGGTGCCGAGCGAGGCCGCGACGATCAGCAGGTACCGGCTGCGCTGCGGGTGCAGGCCCAGACTCGCCGCCTCGGCGTCACCGACGGTCAGCACGTCCAGCTGGCGTCGCTGCGACAGCACGATCAAACCCGTGATCAGCGCGTACGGCAGGACCACCAGCACGTCGTGCCACCCGGCCGTGGACAGTCGGCCGAGCAGCCACGAATACACCTCGCGCAACGATTCGACGTGCCGCTGCAGCAGGAACGTCTGCGCCGCGGACAGGAACGCCGACACCGCCACCCCGGCCAGGATCAGCGTGGCCGGTGACCGGTCCCGCCCACCGGCGGCGCCGAGCATCCAGGTCAGGGCCACCGCGCCGATCGCTCCGGCGAACGCGGCCGCCGGCACCCCGATCGGCAGCTCGGTCATCCCGTCGCCGGCGCGCAGCACGATGACCGCGGTCACCCCCAGGCCCGCGCCGCTGGCCACCCCGAGCAGGTGCGGGTCGGCCAGCGGATTGCGGAACGCGCCCTGGTAGGCGGCGCCGGCCAGGGCCAGCAGCGCGCCGACGAGCAGGCCCAGCACGACACGGGGCAGGCGGAGCTGCATCAGGATGTCGATCTCGCGCTCGGACAGGGCGCTGTCCAGGCGTACGCCGGGAACCAGGTTGAACATCTCCACCGCGACCCCGCCGGCCGGCAGCGGAACCGCGCCGAACGCCGAACCCAGGACCGCCGAACCCAGGACCGCCGCGACGCCGGCCGCCAGCCAGGCCGGTCGCAAACCGGCCGGCCGGCGTCGGGTCACGCGGGAACCTTGGCCACCGCGTCCGCGACCACCTGGACCAGATCGACGGTACGGGGGCCCCAGCGCGAGGCGATGTCGTCGTCGAGCGGGTAGATCTGCCCCTTGGCCACCGCCGTCACCGACGCCCAGCCGGCCCGCGCCTTCACCGTGCCGGCCGACTGCTGGCAGCACCTGGTGTCGGCCAGGAAGATCGTGTCCGGATTCGACTGGACCAGTGACTCCTGGGAGAGCTGCGGGTACCCGCCGAGCTTGCCGTCCGGATCGGCGGCGTCCGCCACGTTGGTCATGCCGAAGAGGCCGAAGACCGACCCGATGAACGTCTTCGAGGTCGCCGAGTAGAGGTCCGGCCCCAGCTCGTAGTAGTAGGTCAGCGGCGTGCTCCGGGCCGGCACCGCCTTGACGATCCGGTCGATGTCGGCGGCCATCCGCTCGGTCAGCGCACCGGCCTCGGACCGGTGCCCGGTGAGCATGCCCAGGTCGGTGATGCCCTGGTAGGTCTCGTCGAGATCGGCCGCGGCGGGCGACACGAAGACCGGAATCGACAGCTTGCCGAGCTGGGCCACGATGCCGTCGGCATCCCCGGAGACCACCACCAGGTCCGGGTCCTTCGCCGCGATCGCCTCGGCGTTCGGTTTGAAGCCGGACAGGTCGGTCTTCGGCGCGTCGGCCGGGAACGTGGACTGGTCGTCGACCGCGGTCACCTGCGGACCGGCGCCGATCGCGAAGAGCATCTCGGTGGCCGTCGGGCTCAGCGAGACGATCTTCGACGGCTGGGCGGCGAGGGTCACCGTGCCGACCGTGACCGGGTACGCCAGCCCGCCGCCCGACGGGGTGACGACCGGATCGGGCTCGTTGCCCGCACATCCGGTCAGGACCAGTGCGATAGCCGCGGCAGCGGCAGTGAGCAGGCGTTTCATCGTCCTCCTGTCGGTCTCGGCGCCGACCGGACCGCCGTGGTCACCGCCCGCGAGCGCCTCAGACGTCGGCGCGTCTCGGCTGCTCGACGATGTCGGCCGCGGCCACCCGGTCACCCTCGGCGGCGGCCACCTCGTCGCCGGCGAGCGCCGACCGGAGCCGGTCCTTCTCCGCCGACCGGCGGGCCGAGATCTCACCGAGTTGCTCGGCCATCTCGTCCCGCCAGCCGCGCAGCAGGATGAACGAGAGGCCGGACCCGGCGACGAACGCGACCATCGCCTTGACCAGGATGTTCAGCGGTGTCAGGAACAGCGCCAGGAAGACGACCAGGAACAGTCCGAGACGGCCGAGCGTGTACTTGACGGCGGGCTTCATTCGTTTCTCCCTCAGCCCGACCGATGGCTGAGCCACCGCAGGCCGTAGAACCAGATCAGGCAGTACACGACCGTACCGGTCAGGGCGCCGGAGCCGCCGCTGACCAACGCCGGAGCGACCCCGGCCACCACACCGGCCACCGACATCCCCATCGCGACTCCGAAACCGGCGGCCAGCACACTCACCATGATCCGGTGTGCGCCGAAGCCCTCGGCCCGGAACTCCTCGACGAACAACCACACCGGCAGGATCAGGATCAGCCAGCCGTTGGACTCGCCGAACTCGCCGAGCCCGGTCAGCCACATCACCGTCTCGAAGACCAGCAGCACCGCCGAGCCGGCCGCCAGCCCGGCGAACGCCGAACCCAGCAGGTCGCCGAAGGTCGCCAGCCGGCCCGTCGCGTCTTTGTTCAGCTGAGGCATCGACGTCACCGTCCGTGGGGTCTCAGGCCCAGATCTTCTGGGGCTCGCTCCGCCGCTCCGCCAGCGACGTCGCCTTCTCGTGCTCCTCTACCACCTGATAACGAGCGTCCCGCTCGACCGGCTGGAAACCGGCGTCCCAGATCAGGTGCAGCAGCTCGTCCCGGTCCTCCGGAAGCTCCTCGGCGCTCAGGTCGTCGGCACCGAAGTTCAACGCGAGCTGGGCGATCGGCAGCCCGTAGACATCCCATCGGCACGACAGGCGCGGAACGTCGAGCAGCAGACGGGTCACCGCGAAGATCTTCAGCAGCTCGGCCGGGGCGGCGCCGGTGACCCGTGGGGTTTCTTTCACCTTCAGTACGTGATCGAGCCAGTCCTGCGGCCCGGCGGTTTCCTCCGCGGGCCCGGCTGGTCCGAAGGTCACCCGGTCGCCGGTCAGCTGCGTGCGCTTGTGATGGGCCAGGCGGCCGAGCCAGGCGAGGTCGTCGGCGGCGTACAGCGCGACGCCGTCCGCACGGGTCAGTCGCTCACCCGCGTAGACCTTCGCTTCCAGCTCACGCTTCAACCCAGCATCCATAGGCACGAGGGTACGTCGCCTCCCTCGAGTGGCCTGCGGCACCGTTGAAGCGAATAATTCTCAGCGTGCTTTCACCTTGATTCAATCGACATCGGTACGGCGCTTGCGGTATGAACCTTTAGGGACGACTAGCGGCGGTCCGAACCGCCGCGGACGGGGAGCTCATGGCCAAGGGATCGCGGCACCGCACACCGCATCGCATGCGCCACCTCGCCCTGTCGGCGGCCGTGGCAGCGGCGATCGCCGCCCTCTTCCAGCCCGTTCCGGCGATGGCCGACCCGGGCATCGCGGTCGGCATCGCCACCGTTCCGAACTCGGGGTCACGCCCGGTCCAGACCGGTGAGCTGGTCCTGCCCGGCAGCCCGGCCACCCCCGCCACCAGCCCGGCGACGTCGACCCTGACCGTCCCCGGCGTCATCGCCAGCCCGGTGATCCAGAAAGTGGAGAAGGGCCGTGCCGAGATCGCCGCCCTCGGCGACCAGTTGATCCGCGTCGGCCAGGACCGCGATCTCGCCCAGACCCAGCTCACCACCGCGTCGCAGCGGGTCAGCGAGACCCAGCTGGCCCTCGCCCAGGCCCGCGAGCAGGTGAAAGCCGCCGCCGCCGAGACCATGCAGCTGGCCGCGGCGCTGCCGCCCGGCTCCCTCGACACCGGTCTGCTCGAGCTGGACGCGCTCGCCCGGGTCCAGCGCGGCGACACCGCGCCCTACGAGGCCAGCGCCCGCCGGGTGCTCGCCGCCGAGGACGCCGTCCGGGTCGCCGGCAGCGACCACGTCGCCGCCAACAACCGCTACACCAGCCTGCTCGCCCAGTGGACCGCCCTCAACACCGATCTGACCGCGAAGCAGGCGGCACAGAAGAAGTACGAGGACGACCACCGCGACGAGATCACCGCCGCCGAGAGCACCGCGACCGCCGCCGACCAGCAGGCCGGGCAGGACATCCTGGCCGGGTCGGACGCCGGGCGGGGCGCCGACCCGCGGGCCGTCCGGGCGCTCCAGTTCGCCCTGTCGCAGCGCGGCGATCCGTACGTGTGGTCCGAAGAGGGTCCGGACGCCTACGACTGCTCCGGCCTGATGTACGCCGCCTATCGCGGGGTCGGGTACCCGCTCGTCCGGGTCTCCCGCGACCAGTACTACCAGACCCGGGACCGGACCGTCTCGCGCTATTCGCTGCTCCCCGGCGACCTGCTGTTCTTCAGCTCCTCCAGCAGCTGGACCGGCATTCACCACGTCGCGATGTACGCGGGTGAGGGCATGATGGTCGAGGCCCCACGGACCGGCCTCAACGTGCGGCTCACGCCGGTCCGGTGGACCCGCCTGTTCGCGGCCACCCGGGTCTATGGATCGATCGAGGGCGAGACCGAGACGCCCGACCTGGGCTCCCCCGACCCCGACGAGCCGGTGCCGGCCACGACCAAGCCGTCGCCGTCGTCCTCACCGTCGAAGACCGGCAAGCCGTCGTCGTCGCCGTCGCCGTCCGGCTCGCCGTCGACGTCCCCGTCGAGCTCCAAGTCGCCGTCGTCCTCGCCGTCGAGTTCCAAGTCGCCGTCGTCCTCGCCCTCGCAGTCGCCGTCGTCCTCACCCTCGACATCCCCGTCGCCGTCGACCTCCACCGCGCCGTCACCGTCGCCCTCGCCGTCGGCTTCGGCGTCCCGGTCGCTGCAACCGGAGCCGACCGCCGACCCGACATCGGCGGCAGCGTCCACATCGGCCTCGAAATCCACCGGTTCATCGGCGTCCGGCGCGTCCTCGGCATCCGGCTCAGCGTCCGGAACGGCATCGAAGTCCGCTTCGTCCGCTAGCGCGTCGAGTGAAGATTAGTCCGGTAATCGGGTAATACGCACCCTAAAAATTGCCCCGAAAGGGCGAGTTGCGTATCGGACTGTCGTAGCGCGACAGGTGACGCTGATGCCGGGTGTGTTCACACCGGCTGATGTGGCACGGTTAAGGTCAGCGCCCGACGTCCGAGCGTCGGCAGCGGTGGTCGGGAGGACCCATGGACGAGCAGCACGCGACCAGGGACGGCGACATCGAGACGCCGCCCGCTGCGCGGCCGCCCGCAGACGACACCGAGGGGTACGCACCACCGCCCCCACCCGCACCGGGCGCCCTGTGGGGCGGCACCCCTCCCACCCCACCCACCTCGTCAGCAGCCGCAGCCCCGGCAGCCGCCAACGGCACAGCCGTGCCCACCGCCAAGGCCACCGCCTCAGACGCCGCCGCGCCCGTTCCCGGCGCGCCCGCATCCAAGAACGCCGACGCCGCTGGCAGTTCCGACACTGGCGCAAAACCCGCCAGCGCTGAAACAGCCGCACCCGTTTCCGGCGCGTCCGCGCCCAAGGCCGCTGACGCCGGCTCTGCCGCTGACACAAAGACCACCGGCGCTGAGGCTGCCGCACCCGTTTCTGATGTGCCCGCCTCCAAGCCTGCCGATACCGCCGGCGCCGCACCGAAAAACTCCGAGGCCGACAAGCCCACGCCCGACGACTCTCCGGCCTCCGACACCCCCGCCTCCACGGCCCCCGTGTCAGCAGCCCCGGTTTCCTCCGCCCAGGTCTCCGCGGCCCCCGTTTCCTCCGCCTCGGTCTCCGGCAGCCCGGTCTCGGCCGCTCCGGTCTCCAGCTCTCCGGCCGCCGGTTCCGCCAAGCCGGTCTCGGCAGCCCCGGTTTCCTCTGCCCCGGTCTCGGCAGCCCCGGTTTCCTCTGCCCCGGTCACCGCGGCTCCGGTTTCGGCCTCTCCGGGCGGTAGTTCCGCGCCCACTTCCGGAGCGCCGGTGCCCACCGTCTACGGCAAGGCGACCTCCACGCCGGCCTCAGCTGACGGGGTGAAGCCCGTCTCGGCCGCGCCCGTGGTCGGCTCCGCCAAGCCGGTCTCCGGGATCCCGACGTCGGCGGCCCCGGTTTCGGCAGCTCCGGGCTCCAGCTCTCCGGCCGCCGGTTCTGCCAAGCCGGTCTCGGCGGCCCCCGTGTCCGGCTCTTCCGCCGCGGGATCCGCCAAGCCGGTCTCCGCTTCACCTGCTGCGGGTTCCGCGGCGGTCGGTTCAGCGCGACCAGTCTCGGCGGCCCCGGTCGCTGGTTCCCCCTCATCCGGTCCCACGGTCGGCTCCGCACAACCGGTTTCGGCAGCGCCCGTCTCGGCGGTTCCGGTCTCCGGATCTGCTTCCGTGGGCACCGCACAACCGGTTTCGGCAGCGCCGGTCTCTGGGCCTGCCTCAGTGGGCACCGCGCAGCCGGTTTCGGCAGCGCCTGTTTCCGGGGCTGCCGGGCCGGGTTCGGCGGTGTCCGGTGGTGGGTCGTCCCGGCCTATTTCGGCTGTGCCCGGCTCTGGTGCGGCTCGGGCCTCGGTGCCCGGGGTGGCCAAACCTTCCGGTGGTGCGGTTCCCGCTGCCCGGACCGGTGGGCAGCCGACCGTCTACGGCTCGTCGCCTCGCCCGGACCGGCCGCAGAGCCTCGGTGACACCGGCGGCTCCAGCAACGGAAAGGCCGGCGTCCCACAGTCTGCCGCTCCCCAGTCGGGTGCGTCCAAGGCCAGCGAAGCCGCACCTCAGACGTCTGAGCCCTCCTCGCCCAAACCGAGTGCGCCCAAACCGGGTGTGCCCGTGCCGGGTGCGCCCGCGCCGGATGCGCCCGCGCCGGGTGGGCCCAAGCCTGGGCAGCCCTCGCCTTCTGAGCCTCAGCCCGGGCCCGGGGAGCCGCTTCCCACGCCGTCGCGACCCGCGCCGCCCAAGCCGACCGATCCTCGGCCTTCGCAGCCGGAGCCCGGTAAGCCGCCGGCTCCGATCCCGACGCCTTCGCCCGTCCCTGTTCCGGCTCCGCCGGCGCCGGGGCCGTCTCCCATTCCGCCGACGCCGACGCCGGGGCCCGGGCCCAATCCCGCGCCGCCCGGTCCGGGGCCGAGTCCGGTTCCACCGGGGCCCGGGCCGAGCCCGGTGCCGCCCGCACCGGGACCGAGCCCGATTCCGCCGGGGCCCGGACCGAACCCGATTCCGCCTGGTCCGGGGCCCAGCCCGGTGCCGCCCGGCCCGGGTCCGAGTCCGGTTCCGCCGGGGCCTGGGCCCAGTCCGGTGCCGCCAGGGCCGGGTGTGGTTCCGCCTCCGCAGATGATCGGGGGTGGCGGGAACGGGCTGCCCAGCTATACCCTGCCGCCCAGCGCTGCCTCGGCAGGCTTGCCACCGGCCCCACAGAGCGCCCCTCGCGGAACGCCTTATCGGGGCTTCCCGTCGTCGCCGGAGAACATCGAGATGACCCAGCCGGTCTCTGCCGGAAATCCCTTCCCATCCGGGTCGCCGTACCCGTCTCAGACTCCTTCCGGCACGCCCTACCTCGGGACGCAGTACCCGTCCTCGGGAGCAGGCGCGGGCGCGGGCGGAACCGCATATCCGTCCCAGGCTCCCACCACCCCGGTCAATCCCACGTCGGGTGGAGTGCCGCAGCAGCGTGGTCAGGTGGGTGGCACGGTCTACAGCACCGGTGGCTACCCGGCGATCGAGACGACGATGCCGGTCAACATCGACCCGGTGGAGAACTCGGGGTCGCTGACCGGGCACATCCTGGCGCAGGGCTGGTACGACGCGCCGACCGAACAGCGCCGCAGCAACCTGAAGGTGGTTGTCGCGATGCTGGTGGTGCTGGGGTTGCTCGTCACTGTGAGTCTGATCTTCGTCTTCACAGCGGGTGACGCCTTCACTGATTTCCTGGGCGGTCTGACGTAACTGTCGGACGTCCGTCAGTCGGTCGGGGCCTCGGCGTTTTGCTCGTCGGGGCCTCCGCCATTTAAGCTGGCGAGGTTGCGCTCCGGGGTGAGCGAGCCCACTACCCGGATGGAATGCGGGCGGCGGTCTCGACGTTGACCCGTACACTGATGGTAGTTATTGACGCGGCGTGCCCCCCGGGTGCACGCCACGGGCGTTCTTGCGGGCATTTCAGCGGGCGGTCGACTGTGACCGCGGCGGGCCATTCGCGAGCATGCGCCCCCGTAGAGAGGTTCTCTTGACCACTTTCGCTGATTCCAGCACGTTCCCGTCCGTCATCGACAACGGCAACACCCCCGACATCGAAGCCCCTGAGACGGCCGTCACCGAGACGTCCGACACTCCCGCGGCCCCCAGCTTCGCCGACCTCGGTCTCCCGGCCGAGATCGTCCGCGTGCTGAGCCGTGAGGGCATCACCACCCCGTTCGAGATCCAGGCCGCGACCGTGCCGGACGCGCTGGCCGGCCGGGATGTCCTGGGCCGCGGCCAGACCGGTTCGGGCAAGACGCTCGCCTTCGGCCTGCCGGTGCTGGCTCGTGTCTCCAAGGGTGGCCGGGCTCGCCCGCACTACCCGAAGGCTCTGATCCTGGTTCCGACCCGTGAGCTGGCGATGCAGGTCGCCGACTCGCTGATGCCGGTCGGCCGGGCCGTCGGCGTCTTCCTGAAGACCGCGGTCGGCGGGGTTCCCTACGACCGCCAGATGGACGCGCTGCGCCGCGGCGTCGAGGTGATCGTCGCCACTCCGGGTCGTCTCGGCGACCTGATCGAGCGGGGCGCCTGCCGCCTCGACGACGTCGAGGTCACCGTTCTCGACGAGGCCGACCAGATGGCCGACATGGGCTTCCTGCCCGAGGTCACCGACCTGCTGTCCAAGACTCCGGCGACCGCGCAGCGCCTGCTGTTCTCGGCCACTCTGGACGGTGACGTCGACACCCTGGTCAAGCGGTTCATGACCGACCCGGTGACGCACTCCACGGCTCCGGCCGAGGCCAGCGTGTCCACCATGGAACACCACATGCTGCTGATCCCGCCGGCCGACAAGTTCCCGATCACCTCGTGGATCGCGAACCGGGACGGCAAGACCATCGTCTTCGCCCGCACCCAGATGGGCGTCGACCGGCTGGTCGAGCAGCTCGCCGCGGTCGGTGTCCGGGCCGGTGCCCTGCACGGTGGCAAGACGCAGCGGGTCCGCACCCGCACGCTCGCCGAGTTCAAGGAAGGCCGGACGAACGTCCTGGTCGCGACGGACGTGGCGGCGCGCGGCATCCACGTCGACGGCATCTCTCTGGTCATGCACGTGGACCCGCCGAAGGACCCGAAGGACTACCTGCACCGCGCCGGTCGTACGGCACGGGCCGGCGAGTCCGGCTCGGTCGTGACGCTGGTTCTGCCGAAGCAGCGCCGCACCACCCAGGCGATGATGTCCAAGGCCGGCGTCAACCCGGGCGAGTTCCGCGTCCGTCTCGGCGACGAGAAGCTGGCCGAGGTCACCGGTGCGCGTGAGCCCAGTGGTATCCCGGTGGTGGAGGAGCCGGAGCCTCGTCGTGAGCGTTCCGGTGGCCGTGGCCGCTTCGGCGACCGTCCCCGTGGCGACCGCCCGCAGCGTTCGTACGGTGACCGGCCCCAGCGTGGCTACGGCGACCGCAACGAGCGTTCGTTCGGCGACCGCCCGCAGCGTTCCTACGGCGACCGCCCGCAGGGTTCGTACGGTGACCGCCCGCAGGGTGGCTACGGCGACCGTCCCCAGGGCGACCGCTCGTTCGGCGACCGGCCGCAGCGCTCCTACGGCGACCGCCCGCAGGGTTCGTACAGCGACCGGCCGCAGCGTTCCTACGGCGACCGCCCGCAGGGCGACCGTTCGTACGGTGACCGTCCGCAGGGTTCCTACGGCGACCGCCCTCAGGGCGACCGGCCGCAGGGCCAGGGTGACCGCTCGTTCGGTGACCGCCCGCAGCGCTCGTTCGGCGACCGTCCGCAGCGTTCCTTCGGTGACCGCCCGACCGGCCAGCGCCGGGACGGCCACAGCGCCGGCGGCGGCCAGCGTTCGTTCGGCGGCGGCGACCGTCGCGAGGGCCCGAGCGGCCGTCACGGCACCTCCCGCCCGGCCCGCAGCTACTGATCCACAGCACGGAGACGTAAGCACGCAGCAACACCAGTCGAAGGCGAAGCCCCGACCCGCGAGACAGCGGGCCGGGGCTTCGCCCGTTCCACCGAAAACACACCGACTTCCCCACGCAAAAACCCAAGCCGACGACGCAAGAAGAACGCCGCTTTCCGCGTACGCGTGACAAGAGCGCCGCCCGTCCGAGGTGACCACAGGGCGGGGCGCGACGGACGGTGGCAGCGCATGGCATCCACCTCGGGGGCGGAGACGGCGCACGGCATCCATCTCGGCGGACGGTGGCGGCGCATGGCCATCACGTCGACGGGCGGGGACGGCGCCCGGTGGCCACGGGGCGGGGTGACCACCGCTCCCGGGCCCGGCGGTCGCGGGTCGGTCCGGGGTGGCGTCCTGCCTTGCGGGGCCGCCACTGGACTCTGCCCACTCGTACCGGAAAAGGGAATTTGATCTTTGCAGTGAAAGAAGTGAAAGAAGTGAAAGGACCTACGGGAGCGGGTACGTTACCGGCATGGCGCTGGCGACCGCGTTGTTCTGGGAGCGTGACGACGTTCCCGGGGCGGAGCATGTTCTTTCCGGGGACGGTTTTGTTCGCGGCACGATGCTGACCGCCGCGCCGGTTCCGTTCGTCTGTCGCTATCAGGTGCTGACCGATCCTGGCGGGGTGACCGCGCGCGCCGAGGTCTCCACCGAGGGCGCCGGCTGGACCCGGACGGTGCGGCTGGAGCTGGCCGCGGGCCGCTGGCGGGTGACCGGTTCGGAGCAGGGTGATCTGGACGCGGCCCTGGTGGAAGCGGGGCATGCGCGCGCCGGGCAGCCGGGCTGTGCCGATCCTGATCTGTTGTACGGGGCGTTCGACGTGGATCTGGCCGGGTCGGCGCTGTTCACCGCGCTACCGATCAGGCGGCTGGGGCTGCGGGGCGCCGAGCCCGGGGTGTCGCATCGGATCAGTGTCGCGCTGGTTCTGGTGCCGAGCCTGGAGGTGGTGCAGGGGGATCAGATCTACACCCCGCTGGGCGGCGATCGGGTCCGGTTCGCGAGTGAGACCTTCAGCGCCGATCTGGAGTACGACGCCGACGGTTTTGTGGTCGATTATCCGGGGCTGGCGCGGCGGGTCACAGCTTCTGCTTGATCCAGCTCACGCACGCCTTGTCGACGGCGGCGAAGGGTTTTCCATAGACGGCCTGGGATGCCGCGTCCCGTTCCACTCCGCTGTGCAGCACCATTTGGACGAAGTTCAGCATCTTCGGTTCACCGTACTTCTCGGCCATGCAGGCGACCGCGAAGTGGCCGGTGGCGTAGAGCCTGGTGACGGCAAGGTCGTCGGATTTCTCGGTGAGCGACGGAACCGCGATGGTCTTCACCGCACGGCCCCGGGAGCGGACGAACCGCAGCGCGTCGCCGCTGTAGCCGTTCTGCGGTTTGCCGGGCTGGTAACCGATGTATTCGGCGACGCCCTCGGTCAGCCACTGGTCTTTCTCGGCGTCGCGATTGTGGTTGCCGTCGAGGGTGACGGAATGGCCGAGTTCGTGCTGGATGACCTCGGTGATGTAACGGTTTCCCTCCGGCATCACCTTGCTCGCTTTCACCACGATGTCGCTGCCGGTGTTGTTGAGTTGCAGGTGATAGGCGACCGACCAGGGTGGTGCCGCTCCGGCGTACCAGCTCTTCCACATCTTGTTGTCGGCCAAGTAGATCCGGTATTTGGCCCGCGGATTGTTCAGTTGCGCGGCGTAACGGTCGGCGACGGCGGCGGCCTTCTCGGCGAGCGGCAGGACCCGTTTGACGTTGGCGGCCTGCGACTTGGGGCCGGCCACGATGACCCGCTCGCCCGCGGCGACGGTCAGCGCGGTGTTCTCCCACGGGGCCGGCTGCAGGTAGTTGCTGACCCCGGAGTCGGCCATCCTGGTGATCACCCAGGAGCCGCCGCGGGACGTCCAGGTGATCTTGTGGATGATCTTCGGCGCCCCGCCGGTGGGGTCCAGCCGGTAGGCGGGGCAGGCGACGCCGCTGAAGCAGTAGGTGAGCCCGACCTTGCCGGTCAGCGTGGCGCCCTTCTCGGTCAGCTCGCCGTCGATGCCCATGTCGGCGGAGGTGAGGTCGAGCGCCCGCAGGTTCTTGAAGATCGTCCGGTAGCGCGGCTGCAGCTTCTTGTCGATCGGGGCGAGCCAGCCCGCCTCGTCGCCCTTGAGCAGCGCCAGCTTCTGGGCGTCGACCTGGCTGCTCACCTGCTCGAACGGGGTGAGTGCCCGGGACGGCTCCGGAGCCGGGGCGGACACCGAGGCGACCGGGGTCGCGACGGCCGCCTCCGCACCGTCCGGCCAGAGCCCGACGACACTGGCGGTCAGCACCGCGATCACCAGACCGGCAACCGGCACCAACGGCTTCTTCCGCGGCGGGCTCTCATCCATGATCGGGAATCTAACCACGCGGCCGATCCGGCTCACTATCCGATTTGCTGCTTGATCCAGCTCACACAAGCTTTATCGACGGTTTTGAACGGTTTGCCGAACGCGGCGCGGGCGGCCGGATCCAATCCCTGTCCCTTTCGCACCACCCGGGCGACGAAGTCGAGCATCTTCGGCTCGCCGTATTTCGCGGCCATGCACCCGACGGCGAAGTGCCCGGTGGCATAGAGGTTGCTGACGGTCGCCGAGTCCGCGTCGTCGGCGACCGGCGCCACCGCGATCGTCCGTGGGCCGCGGACGAAGTAGCGGCTGTCGGTGGCCTTCGGCTGGCGCGGCAGGTTGCCGATGTACTCGGCGATGCCCTCGACCAGCCACAACGGCCCGCCGCTCTGGTCCTTGTTGCCGTTCAGCGTCACACCGTGCGTCAGCTCGTGCTGGAGCAGCGCGGTGATCTCGGCGTCCGTCCCGGGCCGGACCAGCTCGGTGTGGACGACGGTGTCACTCCCGGTCCAGCCGATCAGCAGGTGGTAGGCGGCGGTCAGCTTCCCCGGGTCGGCCTTGCTGTACCAGCTGTTCCAGCTCTTCTTGTCGGCCAGATAGATCCGGTACCGGGGCTGCGGATTGCCCAGCTTCCCGGCGTACCGGTCGGCGACGACCGCGGCCTTCTCGGCGAGCGGGAGGAAGCGGTCCAGCTGCCCGGCCGTCGACGCCGGCGCGGCCAGGGTCACCCGCGGGCCCCGGACGATGCTCAGGGCCTTGTCCTCCCAGGGCGCCGGCTCCAGGCCGTTGGCGATGCCGGAGTCGGCGATCCCGGTGAGCTGGTACGCGCCGTCCCGCACGGTCCAGGTGAGCTTGTGGACGACGTCGGGCGCGCTGCCGTGATCCGCGGTCTGGCTGAGCATGCACTCGACGCCGTCGAAGCAGTAGCTGAGCCGGATCCGGACCACCATCGTGGTGCCGGTCATGTCCGGCTGATCGTCGAACTCCAGCTCCGCCTGGGTCAGGTCGAGTGCCCGCAGATTCCGGAAGATCGCCCGGTAACGGCCCTGGAGTTTGGCGTCGACCGGGGCGAGCCAGGCCTTCTCATCGCCGTCGACGAGCGCCTTTTCCTGCTTTTCCAGAATGAATCGGACTTTTTCCAGCGGGGTAGCCGACGCGGGTGGCGGGACGGACAAAGCCACGGCCGGGGCGGCTGCGGGCGTCGACGGCCGCAACAGGAAGGCTCCGGCCCCCACCGCGACCGCCAGCCCGCTGATCCACAATGCTCGTGCTCGAACCCCCATGGTGGAGGATCTAACCACGACCTTCTATCCAGGCCATCCACCGTTGTCGAGGAAATCGCGGATGACGCCCGCCGGGTTCGTGAGATCGAGCCCCTGGGCCTCCACCCACTCGTCCGAGTAGTAGGTGTCGGCGTACCGTTCGCCGCCGTCACAGATCAGCGTGATCACCGATCCGGTCCGCCCGGCGGCGAGCATCTCGGCGATCAGCCGGAACGATCCCCACAGGTTGGTGCCGGTCGACCCGCCGAGTCGCCGGCCCAGCACGGCCGAGCCGGCCCGCATGGCGGCCAGTGAGGCGGCGTCCGGCACGTGGATCATCCGGTCCACCACCGAGGGCTGGAAGGACGGCTCGACGCGGGGCCGGCCGATGCCCTCGATGCGGGAGCCGGTGCCGGTCGCGACCGTCCAGTCGCCGGCGAGATAAGCCTGCCAGAACGCGGACCCCTCGGGGTCGACAACGCAGACCTTGGTGTCCAGACGCTGGTACCGGGCGTACCGGCCGATGGTCGCGCTGGTCCCGCCGGTCCCGGCGCCCATCACGATCCACGCCGGTACGGGATGCCGCTCCCGGCTCATCTGGTGGTGGATCGACTCGGCGATGTTGTTGTTGCCACGCCAGTCGGTGGCCCGCTCGGCGTAGGTGAACTGGTCCATGAAGTGCCCGCCGAGCTCGGCCGCGAGCCGTCGCGCCTCCGGCACCACCTGGGTCGCGTCCGGCACCAGGTGACATCGGCCGCCCTGGAACTCGATCAGCGAGATCTTCTCCGGCGACGTGGCGGCCGGCATCACCGCGATGAACGGCAGGCCCAGCATCCGCGCGAAGTACGCCTCGCTGACCGCCGTGGATCCGGACGACGCCTCGACGACCGTGGTGCTCGGGCCGATCCAGCCGTTGCAGAGCGCGTAGAGGAACAGCGACCGGGCCAGCCGGTGCTTGAGGGAGCCGGTGGGGTGCGAGGACTCGTCCTTGAGGTACAGGTCGACACCCCACTCGGCGGGCAGCGGGAACGGCAGCAGGTGGGTGTCGGCGGACCGGTTGGCGTCGGCCTCGACCTGGCCGATGGCGGTGCGGGCCCAGTCCCGGGTGACGCGCTCGGTGCGCCCGAAGTCGGTGATCATGCCTGCCCCGGCTGCGGCCGGTTCTCCCACTTGGTGGAGAGCGCGATCGCGGTCCGGGTCGAGGCCACCCCGGGGGCCCGGTTGATCCGCACGATCAGCTGCTCCAACTCCGCGATCGTGCCCACCCGCACGGTCAGCTGGTAGGACTCGACGCCGGCCATGAAATAGCAACTCTCCACCTCGGGCATGGCCCGCACGGCGGCGAGCACGTCGTCGGTGTCGGCACCGGAGTCCTCGATGATGCCGATCAACGCGGTGACACCGAGCCCGACCGCTTCGTGGTCGACGTCGGCCCGGTATCCCCGGATGGTCCCGGCGGCTTCGAGCTTACCGACCCGCTCGTGCACGGCGGGGGCGGAGAGCCCGACCTTGCGGGCCAGTTCGGCGTACGACGACCGGGCGTTCTCTCGTAGCAGGTCGATCAGCCGGAGGTCGATGGAGTCCATGCTTGAAACCCTAATCGGGTGGCGCTCCCACCTTCACGCCCGGTAGCGACGAATGGGAGGCAGGATAATGACCACTGTCGCAATCGGGGCTTTTTCCGCATTTCACGGACTTGGTTCGGGGGCGGTGCTCTAATGGCTTTACGTCCCGATCGAGCATGCCGACACTCTCCGTGACCACCGGCCGCTCCAGATAACCGAACCGAGGAGGGGGTTGTGGACACTGGAGATCGTCTGCTGACACCGGGCGAGGTGGCCGCTTTGTTCCGCGTCGACCCCAAGACGGTCACGCGATGGGCCGCCGCAGGCCGTATCGGCAGCATCCGCACTCCGGGTGGACACCGCCGATTCCGTGAATCCGAAGTTCGCGCACTACTCGAAGGCGATGGTGTCATCGAGGAAATGCGCGAGGATGACGCCGCGAACAAGCCGAGGAACAACGGGCCGACCAATCCGGGGTCGGGTTACGGCCCGCCCAACGGACTCCGTTAGCCGTTCCTCTCGCCCAATTCACCGGTCCATCTGCGAAAAAGCGTGTGGGGTACGCCCAACGCGTCGAGCACCTTACCGGCCACGAAGTCGACCAGTTGTTGTGCGGTCGCGCCGGCTCCGGAACCATAAAATCCGGGGCTGGCCGGCAGCACCACGGCACCGGCATCGTGCAAGGCGATGAGGTGTTCCAGATGACTACGGGTGACCGGGGTTTCCCGGGGCACGACCACCGTGCGACGTCTTTCTTTCAGATTCACTTCGGCTGACCGCTGCAACAGGTCTTTCGACAAACCGATGGCTATTCCGGCGCACGCTGCCGTACTGGCCGGAACCACCACCATGCCGCGGGCCGGGTAGGAACCACTACTCGGACCCGCGGCGAGGTCGTTGGCGGGCCAGTAGGCCAGATCGCCGAGATCACGGCCGAGCCAGGCCGACACGTCGTCCTTCCAGTGCGCGTCCCGGACCGTCGCACCGGTCTCGTCCAGCAGGGTGAGCCGGGCCGCCCGGGAGATCACCAGGTCGACCGCCTCACCGGCGTCAAAAAGGCCGGTCAGGACCGCTTTCGCGTACGGGGTGCCGGACGCCCCGGAGACACCGACGATCCATGGTTCACGCATGTGGTCAAGTGTGCCGCTACTTCGGCGTGAACCCGGCCGACGTGGGGAACGCCTCTTCCAGCGGATACCAGCCGTCGTCGCTCTCCAGGTCCGCCGCCACCACCGTCGAGTCGAAGATCTTCCGGATCTCGGCAGGCGGCAGATCCGACCCGCTGACGTACAGATAACGGTTGCCGAGCAGCGACCTCCCGCAACCGCCGTCGCCCGGCCCGGTGGATCCGGGCGGTGGTCCGGTCCCGGGACACCTCGAAGGCCTCGGCGATCTCGTACCCGCCGGTCCGGTAGCCGTGGAACGCGAAGGCCACGCCGGAGACGCTCGGCGAAGGAGCCGGACCGTCGGGGAGCACGTCCTCGACCCCGTACCGGGGCGGCGGCGCGCCGGTCTCGGCCTCGTTCAGCAGATCAGGCAGCGACATGACGGGCCTCCCGCTCGGCCCGCTCAGGCCGAGGATCTGGCGGAGCGCGTCGAGACCGCGCGACGTGTAGACCTTGACGGTGCCTTCCGGGCACTTCAGCGCGGCCGCGGTCTGCTGCACGCTGAGCCCCTCCAGGAGCGCAGCACCAGCACCGCCCGCTGCTTGGCCGGCATGGCCGAGAGTACCGCGTCCTCAGCCAGTCGGCAGTCGCCACAGGTGAGGTACGCGAGCCCCCGGAACGCCTCCATCCGCGCCGCGGCGAACTCGCGGAACTCGGCCTCACTATCGCTCACGCGCGTCAGACGGAGATCGAGGCCGATCGGGTTACACGTTTCTAGAAAAAGATCAGGTCCAGTACGGCGAAGACGAACAGCGCGATCGCGACGAAGCCGTTGGCGGTGAAGAACGCCCGGTTGACCTTGGACAGATCGTTCTCGGTCACCACCACGTGCTGGTAGATCAGCGCCCCGGCGGTCAGCACCAGTCCCGCCCACCACAGCCAGCTCAGCCCCACCAGCTGGCCGAACCAGACGTAGAAGCCGAAGGTCAGCACGTGGGTGACGCTGGAGATGCGCAGGGCGGTCCGCACGCCGAACCGGGCCGGGGTGGAGTGCACCCCGATCTCCCGGTCCACCTCGACGTCCTGGCAGGCGTAGATGATGTCGAACCCGCCGATCCAGAGACCGACCGCGACACCCAGCACCCAGGCCGGCCACGAGCCCTGGAACGTGCCGGTGATCGCCAGCCAGGCGCCGACCGGGGCCACCGCCTGGGCCAGCGCGAGCACGTAGTGCGGGAAGTTCGTGAAGCGCTTGGCGTACGGATAGACCACCAGCGGGATCACGGCGAGCGGCGAGAGCACCAGGCAGAGCGGGTTGAGCAGCCCGGCCGCGATGATCAGGATCGCCAGCGAGACCAGGGCCCCGGTCCACGCGGTGCGCACACTGACCGCGCCGGTGACCAGCTCCCGGTTCTTCGTCCGCGGGTTGAGGGCGTCGATCTTCCGGTCCAGGATCCGGTTGGCGGCCATCGCGAAGGTACGCCCGGACACCATCGCGATCGTGACCAGCACGAGGTCCAGCCAGTGCTCGCCGACGCTGTCGTCGATGGACCGGATCGCGACCAGCGACGACAGGTAGGCGAACGGCAACGCGAAGATCGAGTGCTCGATCATCACCAGCCGCAGGAACGCCTTGACCTTGCCGGGCTTCTCGTCGAGCGCTGTCACAGCCCGTATTCCTTCCACCGCTTGTCCACCAGGCCGACCACCTCGGGAGACATCTTCATCGACTCCGGCCACTCCCGCGTGTAGCCCTCGCTGGGCAGCTTACGGGTGGCGTCGACCCCCGCCTTCCCACCCCAGAACTGCTGGTAGGAGGAGTGGTCCAGGTGGTCCACCGGCCCCTCGGTGAGCAGCAGGTCACGGGAGTAGTCGACGTTGCCGAACGCCCGGAACGCGACCTCGTGGTAGTCGTGCACGTCACAGTCCTCGTCGACCACCACGATCAGCTTGGTCAGCGACATCAGGTGCGCGCCCCAGACCGCGTTCATCACCTTCTGCGCGTGTTTCGGATAGCGCTTGCGGATCGACACGATCAGGCAGTTGTGGAAGACCCCGGCGGCCGGCATGTCGTAGTCGACGATGTCCGGGATCAGGATCTTGAGCAGCGGCTGGAAGATGCGCTCGGTGGCCTTGCCCAGCCCGTGGTCCTCCTGCGGCGGCTGGGACGTGACGATCGAGTGGTAGATCGGCTTCTTGCGCATCGTCATCGTCTCGATGTGCAGCACCGGGAACGGCTCGACCGGGGTGTAGAAGCCGGTGTGGTCACCGAACGGGCCCTCCGGCAGGCGCTCCCCCGGCTCCAGGTAGCCCTCCAGCACGATCTGCGACGACGCGGGCACCTGCAGCGGCACGGTCAGGCAGTCCACCATCTCGATCCGCTCGCCCTTGAGGAAGCCGGCGAACAGGTACTCGTCGATGTCGCCGGGCAGCGGCGCGCTGGCCGAGTAGGCCACCACCGGGTCGGCACCGATCGCGATGGCGACCGGCAGCCGCTGGCCCAGGCGCTCGGCCACCGCGTGGTGCGCGGTCGAGTCCTTGTGGATCTGCCAGTGCATGCCCAGCGTGTTCTTCGAGTGCTGCTGCAGCCGGTAGAGGCCGAGGTTGCGCTTGCCGGTCTCCGGGTGCTTGGTGTGGGTCAGCCCGAAGTTGTGGAAGATGCCGCCGTCACCGGGCCAGACCTGCAGGCCGGGCAGCAGGCCGAGGTCGACGTCGTCGCCCTTGAGCACGACCTCCTGGCACTCCGCGGTCTTGACCTTCTTCGGCGGCAGGGACTTGAGCTGGAGCACCTTGCCGATGCCCTCCCGGATGCCGGACCAGCCGACCGGCAGCTCCGGTTTCGCCAGGTCGCCGATGCGGGCGCCGATCTCGTCCAGGTGGTCGACGCCGAGCGCCATCGCCATCCGCTTCTCGGTGCCGAACAGGTTGATCACCAGCGGCATCTCGCCCCGGGTCGGCTTCTCGAAGAGCAGCGCCGGACCACCGGCCCGCACCGTCCGGGTCACGATCTCGCTGATCTCCAGCGTCGGATCCACCGGCACTTTCACTCGACGCAGCTCACCCGCGGCCTCGAGGGCGGCGATGAAGCTCTGCAGATCGGCATAGGGGAATCCACGCGGCGCCATGACCCCCAGTCTCCGTCACTGCTGATCCGCCGACGGCGTTGGGGGGTTCATGAAGCTGCGGAACGTGACCCATTGGTGCCTGGTGACCGTTCTGGCCGCCGGAGCTCCGGCGACAGCGGCCCCGGAGACCCAGTTGCCCGAATGCGAACCGGGGAAGGCGTCCACCACGGCGCCGGCTTCCGCCGCGAGCCCGGCCAGCCCGGGAGCCTGCCGGGCGGCCCCGCCGGTGGAGTCCGCGAAGGTCGCCGTCACCCCGAGCGGCTACCACCATCTCGGCGCCGGGACGGCCGGCGAGTGGGGTGGGGTGTCCGGCCGGTTCTCGGTGGTCAAGGGCGGGGTCCGGGCGCAGACCTACGACTTCCTGGTCGCCCGGTTCATGGCGAAGAAGGAGATGGGCGCCGGCCGGGTCGCCTGGCTGGAAGCGGGCTGGGCGGAGACCGGCTGGGCCTCCCCCGGCCGCCAGCACGTCTACACGTTCAACACCAACACCAACCGCTGGCAGTTCTACGACCAGTACGCGGTACGCCCCGGCGACCAGGTGTGGCTGGACATCAGCGGGGACCGTACCGGGCTGTGGCGGGCCTGGCTCTGGTGGAACAACAGGTGGAACCTGCTCACCCAGCAGCGGCTGCCGATCGGCGCGACGGCACAGATCGAGCAGTACGTCGAGGTGCACGTGGACGCCACCCGGCCGACCCGGCTGGACATGCCGAAGGTGACCGTGGACAACGTGCGGCTGCGGCCGGCCGGCGGGGGCCCGGCCCGGTACTGGCGCGACGACGTCGCGACCCTGACCGGAACGGCCCCCGGCGAACAGCAGAAGCGGGGCGGTTTCTGTCTGGACTGGCAGACCCGGTACGACACCTGGTCCACCGCGAACTGCGCCGATTGATCAGCCGGCGTTGGCGTACGAGTGCAGGCCCTCGAAGAACAGGTTCACGCCGAACAGGTTCATCAGCATCGTCACGAAACCGACGATCGCGATCCAGGTGGCGGTGGTCCGCTTCACACTCGGGGTGGCCCGGGCGTGCAGGTAGGCGGCGTAGACGATCCAGGAGATGAACGCCCACACCTCCTTCGGGTCCCAGCCCCAGTAGCGGCCCCAGGACGCCTCGGCCCACAGCGGCCCGGCGATCAGCGCACCGAACGTGAACAGCGGGAACGCGAACGCGTGCAGGCGGAAGGTCAGTCGCTCCAGCACCCCGGCGTCACCGATGTGGCGGCCCAGGGTGAACGGGAAGGTGCGCTTGCCGGCGTCCCAGCCGTCCTTGATCAGGAACGTCAGCGCCGGCACCACACCGACCAGGAAGATCCCGGACGAGATGATGATCGTGGAGACGTGGAAGACGTACCAGTACGACTCCAGGGCGGGCACCAGCGGGCCGACCGGGGTGTAGGCGACCAGCGCGGCCGCGCCCAGCAGCACCACCAGGGTCAGGCTGGCGAACAGGCCCAGGTGCCGGACGGCCGGCTTGCGGATCAGCACACCCACCCAGACCGCGGAGCCGATCAGCGCGGTGGACAGGATGTACTCGTACATGTTGCCCCAGGGCATCCGGTCGGCCGCGATGCCGCGCGTGACCGTGGTGCCCAGGTGCAGGGCGAGACCGAGGATGTTCAGCCCGACCGCGATCAGGCCGATCAGGTCGCCCTTGGACCGCTTCGCCGGCGGTTCCGGGATCTCTTCAAGAGGCGCTCCGGCCCCGACCAGCTGCCGGTTGGCGGCCTTGCCGATGTGACTGCGTTTGCCGAACGCGTACTCCCCGGCGTAGCAGACCATGGCGGCCAGGTAGGCCAGCACGGTCAGTGCCATCAGCTGATTGGACAACTCCGCCATCAGCGTTTCCCTTCTTGTATCTGCCGGGTGAGCGCCGCGAACTCATCGCCGAACCCTGGATAGTCGGTGCGTGGAAGGCCACCGGACTCGATCACGCTACCGCCCGCCGGTTCACCGTCGGCGGGGAGAGCGGGGAGAACCCGGAACCAGACGCGGCGCCGGTGCACGTAGAGCGACAGCATCAGCCCGATCAGCCCGACGATCGAACCGATCAGCAATGACACCTTGGTCGGGTCGTGCCGGATGGACAGTGTGGCGAACCGCTGGGTGCCGACGAACTCCAGTGTGGTCCCGTCGTCCAGGGTCCACTTCTCGCCCGGGCGCAGCACGTAGGGCCGCTCGCCGCTGATCTTCTGGAGATCACCGTCGGCGATCTTCTCGCGGTTCAGGGCGTACACCGAACCGGGTTTGCCGGAGTCCAGGCCCAGGTCACCGCGGTAGGCGGAGAGGTACAGCACCGGATTGTCCTCGGCCGGGAACTGGGAGAGGGCGCTGCCATCGGTGCCACCGGTCGGCAGGAAGACCCCCTCGAAGCCCATCTGCAGCTTCGGGTCACGTTCGCCGTTCGGGTCGACGTTGACGTCCGGGAACTGAACGACACCCTCACTGGTCATCATCAGGTCGGTGGGCAGGAACGGCACCGTCGCGGTCTGCTGGGCACCGAACCGGTCGGTGAAGCGCAGGACCGGGGCGTACCCCTGGCCGATCAGGTTGATGGTGGCGCCGTCGAGCCGCAGCGGGTCGTTGACGGTGAACCGCCGCTGGCGGTAGTCGCCGCCCTCCTCGCTCACATCGACACTCGCCTCGAACGACTTCGGTTGCCCGGTGGTCTGGAAGGTGGACTCGAAATCGGTCATCCGCATGCAGAAGACCGGCAGGTCACCGGCCTCCACCCGGGGGCCGAGCACCGACTCGTCGAACTGTGGCAGAGCGCTGCAGAAGCCCTGGTCCTGGCCCTCGACCAGGAGACGGTTGGCGTGCCAGCCGTACCAGTGGCCGAAACCGACCCCGATCAGCACCCCGAGCATGGCGATGTGGAAGAAGAGGTTGCCGGTCTCCTTCAGGAAGCCCTTCTCGGCCGAGACCGTCCAGCCCTCCGGGGTTTCCCGGGCCCGGGTCCGCCAACGGTTGCGGCGCAGCGTCTTCGCGATCTCCGCGGCCGCGGCCGCGGGATCCTCCGGGCGCCGGATTCCGCTCTCGTGGTGCGGTAGGCGTTCCATCCGCTTGGGTGCCTGCGGCGGTACGGCCGTCAGAGCGCGCGCGTGCTCCCGCACCCGGGGCAGCACACATCCGACGAGTGACGTGAAGAGCAGCAGGTAGATCGCCGCGAACCAGGGCGAGGCGTAGACGTCGAAGGCGAAGAACCGGTCCAGCGCCGGGGCCAGCTTCGGGTTGTTCGTGAAGTACTCGGCGACCCGCTCCCGGTTCACCCCCCGCTGCGGGAAGATCGAGCCGGGCACCGCCGCGACCGCGAGCAGGAAGAGCAGGACCAGCGCGGTACGCATGCTGGTCAGCTGGCGCCACGAGTTGCGCAGCAGCGCCCAGAGCCGGTTCGGTCGTTTCGGCCGGGGCGCCTCGGCGGTGGCCGGCCGGTCCTCGACGACTGTCACAGCAGCGTCCCCGCATTGAAGTCGAATGTGGTCAGCAGGAAGATCAGGAAGTCGTTCCAGGCGCCGGTGACCAGTGCCAGGCCGACCAGGATGAGCAGGCCGCCACCGATCCGGGTGACCCACTGGCTGTTCCGTCGGATCGCCGTGAAGACGCCGAGCATCCGGCGGAAGAAGAGCCCGAAGAGCACAAACGGCAGGCCCAGCCCGAGGCTGAAGGCGATCGCCAGGATCGCCGCCCGGTCGGCCTCCCCGGTCGTCACCGCGAGCGTGTTGATCGCGCCGAGGGTCGGGCCGATGCACGGGGTCCAGGAGATCGCGAAGACCGCACCGAGGACCGGGGCGCCGAGCAGCCCGGCCGAGGGCAGCTTGGTGATCCGGGCCTCCCGCTGAAGCCCGGGGATCCAGCCGAGGTACATCAGGCCGAGCACGATGATCAGCACGCCGCCGATGGTGTTCAGCACGCTCTGGTTGGCCGAGAGCTGCAGGAAGACGTTCGCGAACATCGTCACCATCAGCGTGAAGACGGCCGAGAAGCCGAGCACGAAGAGCAGGCTGCCGAGCAGGACCTTGCCCTTGAGGGTGAGTTTCCGGGTGAGGGTGACGGTGGTGGTCTCCCCGCGCCCCATCACGGTCTCCATGTCGGAACCGGCCAGGCCGGTCACGTACGACAGGTAGCCTGGCAGCAGCGGGAGCACGCACGGGGACAGGATGCTGACCAGCCCGGCGAGCAGGGCGGCGCCGATCGCCAGCAGCATCGGCCCGCTGGTCACCGCGCCCTCGAACGGGGTCATCAGCCGGTCGCCTCCGCCGCGATCTTCTCGACCAGGGGTTTCAGCTCGCCCTCGGTGGTCGACTTGCGGATGGCGGCGGCGATCCGGCCCTGCCGGTCCAGCACCAGGGTATTCGGGATGGCGTTCTGGGTGACGTCGAACTTCACGCCGACCTCACTCTGCACGTCGAAGATGCTGTCGTAGGTGACCCGGTAGGCCTTCTCGAACGCCTTCGCCGCGTCCTTCGTGTCGCGGGTGTTCACCCCGACGAACGTGACACCGGAGTCCTTCGTCGCCTGGTAGGTGTTCTCCAGGTCGTCGGCCTCGGCCCGGCACGGCGCGCACCAGGAGCCCCAGAAGTTGACCACGACCACCTTGCCCCGGTCGTTCGCCAGGTCGTAGGTGCCGCCGCCGAGCAACTCCCCGGTGACGTCGGTGACCAGCGGCCGGTCCGCCGGGGCGCACTCCACCACCAGGCTGGTGGTGGCGCACTTCTTGGCCCAGTTCTCCTCGCCGCCGCAGCCGCTCAGGACTCCGGCGGTGGTGACCGCCGCGATGGCGACGGCGGCGAGGCGGCGCATCAGGCCCCCTTGGCTGTCTTGGCTGTCGCGGACATCGCGACCAGGTGCGCGGCGGGCTCCGAGTAGTCGACACCGACCACCTTGGCCCCCTCGAAGCGGAACGAGGTGAGGCTGGCCAGCCCGCACTCCCGCTTACGCGGATCGTGCCAGAGCCGCTTGCCCTCGATGTAGCGCCGGAGTGTCCAGACCGGCAGTTGGTGCGAGACGCAGACCGCCTCGTGCCCCTCGGCCGCGACCCGGGCCGCCTGCACCGCCTCGAACATCCGCTGGGCGATCACCAGGTAGGCCTCGCCCCAGGACGGGGTGATCGGATCCCGCAGCACCCACCAGTGCCGGGGGTTGCTGAACGCGCCGTCGCCGACCGAGACCTTCTTGCCCTCGAAGTAGTTGGCGCTCTCGATCAGCCGCACGTCGGTGGTGATGTCCAGCTTGAACTCCGCGGCGAACGGGGCCGCGGTCTCCTGCGCGCGCTCCAGCGGGCTGGACACCAGGTGCGTGATGTCCCGGCCGGCCAGCACCTCGGCGGCCGCCTTGGCCATCTGGTGGCCCAGCTCGGAGAGGTGGAAGTCGGGCAGCCGCCCGTACAGGATCTTGCCCGGGTTGAAGACCTCGCCGTGTCGCAGCACGTGCACCGTGGTCTTGGTCGGTTCGCTCAAGGTCATGCCCCCGCTGCGGCTCGGGCCGCGAGCGGTGCCGCGGCGGCGATCACGTTCAGTGCTGCGTCGTCGATCGCCGTCGACACGAACCACGACTCGAAGGCGCTCGGCGGCAGGTAGACCCCGTTGGCCAGCATCGTGTGGAAGAACGCCTTGAACGCGGCCGCGTTCTGCGTCTTCGCGGAGTCGTAATCGACGACCTCGTCCTCGGTGAAGAAGATCGAGAACATGTTTCCGGCGAACTGGAGCCGGTGCGGCACACCGGCGGCGCTCAGGGCGTCCGAGCAGAGGCCGCTGATGACACCGGCCAGCTCGTCCAGACGTTTGTAGGCGGCCTCGTCGGCGAGACGCAGCGAGGCCAGGCCGGCCGCGCAGGCCAGCGGGTTACCGGACAGGGTGCCGGCCTGGTAGACCGGGCCGGCCGGGGCGAGCCGGGACATGATCTCCCGGCGGCCGCCGAACGCCGCGGCGGGCAGGCCACCGCCCATCACCTTGCCGAACGTGAACAGGTCGGCGTCGACCGGGTGCAGCCCGGCCCAGCCGCCCGCGGAGACCCGGAAACCGGTCATCACCTCGTCGACGACGAGCAGCGCGCCGTGCCGGTGGGCGATCTCGGCCAGGGCCTGGTTGAAGCCGTCACGCGGGGTGACCACACCCATGTTCCCCGGGGCGGCCTCGGTGATGATCGCGGCGATCTGATCGCCCTCGGCGGCGAAGATCGATTCAACGGCGGCGACGTCGTTGTACGGCAGGACGATGGTCTCGCCGGCCGCCGCCCCGGTCACGCCGGGCGAGTCGGGCAGGCCGAGCGTGGCCACGCCGGAACCGGCCGCGGCCAGCAGCGCGTCCACGTGCCCGTGGTAGCAGCCGGCGAACTTCACGATCTTGGACCGGCCGGTGAATCCCCGGGCCAGCCGGATCGCGGTCATGGTCGCCTCGGTGCCCGAGTTGACCAGCCGGACCTCGTCGATCGGGGTACGCCTGACGATCTCCTCGGCCAGGTCGACCTCACCGGCGGTGGGGGTGCCGAAGCTGGTGCCGAGGGCCGCCGCCTTCTGCACCGCGTCGATGATCTCGGGGTGGGCGTGGCCGTGGATCAGCGGGCCCCAGGAGCAGACCAGGTCGACGTAACGCCGCCCGTCCACGTCGGTGAGCCACGGGCCGGTGCCCGAGGCCATGAACCGGGGCGTGCCGCCCACCGCGCGGAACGCCCGCACAGGTGAATTGACCCCGCCCGGCACGATGGCCTGGGCGCGGTCGAACAGGGCCTGGGAGACCGGGGCGTCCTCCGGGTACGGAAGTCCCTCGGTGGGATATGTCGTGGTCACAGCAGTCCCCATTCTGTCAGCGCCATGGAACGAGTATTGCGAGAGGGTTCTTCACATCAAAAGGATCATGGTCGTCGCGCACTCGGTCTGACCGCGCCGGACGGGCTGATTCGCCCCGAAGAGGATAGGCTGAGCTGCGTGGAGCGACCCGAGCTGTCCATCGCGGTTCAGCGTGCACCCGACGAGGTGGTGATCCAGCTCGCCGGGGAGATCGACGTGCTCACGGTCAACGAGCTGTCCGTCGTGGTCAACGAGATTCTCGGCGATGACCAGCCCCATCGCATCGTGCTGGACATGTCCGGGGTCAATTTCTGTGACTCGCAGGGCCTGGGCACCCTGGTGGTGCTGAGCCGTAAAGCGCAGCACGCACAGGTCGTGCTGGCCCTGTCGAACGTCGGCGACTTCCTGATGCGTGTGCTCGACATCACCGGATTGCGGTCCGCGCTGATGATCAGCAGCCACAGCTGACCCCTGTGGACAGGCCTGTGGATAACTTTTTCTTCAGCGCAGTCGCCAGCACCGTCGCCAGCGTCGGCGGCAGCTTCAGCGTCAGCCGAAGTCACCGCTGACCGTCACACCGGCCGCCGTCGCCCGGTACGAGTCGCCGTTCGCGTCCCGCCCGCCCGCGGCATGGGTGTACCGCGCAGCGAAGGTGTAGGTCCCCGGTTCCAGGTGGTCGGCGGAGGAGAGCACGAACCGGAAGACGATCGCGTCCGCCTCCTCGACGACCGTGCTGGTCACGCTCGCGCCGGGCACCTGCTGGCTGCCACCGCGGGAGACCAGGCCGTCGGTACGCGCGAGCCGGATCGTCACCTCCAGGGCATCCACCCGCTCGGTGGTCTTCACCGTCACCACGCTGCCGGCCTGGGTGTCCCCGCCCGGGACGACCGAACCGTCGGACCAGAGCGGGCCCTGAACCGCGGGATCGGCCGGTGCGCTGGAGTTCCCGGCGGCCGGGGATTCCGAGGTCGGCGGGCGACTGGACTGCCTGTTCTTCGGCGTCCTGCTCGCGGAGGCACCGGGCGTACCGCTGGGTGCGGCCTTTTCCGGTGTCGGGCGACCGCTCGGGGAGGGATCCACCGTGACCACCGGCGTCGGCACCGGGGCCGGGTCACCGCCACCGGCCAGGGCCCACTGGGCGAACCCGCCACCACCGAGCACCGCCGCCACCGCGACGGCGGCGCCGGTCATCCGCAGCCGGGGGGACGGCTCCTTCCCGCGGCGGCTGCGCACCGCGGTCCGGGTGATCCGGTCGAGCATCGCCTCGCGGTCCGGGCGGTGCTTCGCCGCCTCCGCGCGCAGTGCCGCGCGCAGTTCCCCCTCGACCATCGTCATCGCGCGCAGCTCCTACTCGGGAAGATCACGTCCCGGTAGTGGCGCGGTCGCCTGGCAAAGTTGTCCACAGTGAGCCAGGTCACACTTGGGCCCGCCCGAAAAACGGACCCCGGGGATCAGTCGCCCCAGCGGGCCTTCTCCAGCAGGCCCAGGGCCTCGGCGGCGGCCGTCTCGCCACCGGCCCGCAGCACCCGGGCGGCCTCGTCGACCGTCCCGGTCAGCCGCTGCCACTGTGCCTCGCGCTCCTTGGAGATCTCGGCCTGCGCCTTGAGCTGCTGATTCTTCATCCACAGCTCGACGAAGACGGAGACTTTGGCGCGCAGCACCCACGGGTCGAACGGTTTGGTGAGGTAGTCGACGGCACCGACCGCGTACCCCCGCAGGGCCAGCTGGGCGTCCCGGTCGGCCGCGGTCAGGAACAGGATCGGCACGTGCCGGGTCCGCTCCCGCCGCTTGATGTGGCTGGCCGTCTCGAAACCGTCCATGTTGGGCATGTGCGCGTCCAGCAGGATCACCGCGAAGTCGTCGGTGAGCAGCTGCTTGAGGGCAGCCTCGCCACTCTCCACGGCGACCGCGGTCACCGGCAGCCCTTGGAGGATCGCCTCCAGGGCCAGCAGGTTGTCCTTCCGGTCGTCGACCAGTAGCGCCTTGGCACGCTCACCCACCCGCGCTCACCTCACCCACCGGTAGTTACCTCCCATGGCGCTACCCCGCAACCGCCGGTCTCACCCGTGATCCGGCGCTCCGGTCCCCTCCGCGTTCACCCAGCGGTCCATCAGCTCGATCAACTCGTCCAGATCGACCGGTTTCGTGATGTAGTCACTCGCACCGGCCGCGAGGGCCGACTCCCGGTCCCCGGGCATCGCCTTCGCCGTCAGGAAGACTACCGGTAGGTCCTGGAACCGCTGATTGCGCCGAATTCCCCGGGTCGTCTCGTATCCGTCCTGATCGGGCATCATCGCGTCCATCAGCACGATGTCGATCTCGGGGTGTTCGGCCAGGATCCGTACGCCGTCCACCCCGTTGTCCGAGTACAGCACGTGCAGTCCATGCATCTCGAGCGCGCTGGTCAGGGCGAAGACGTTCCGGACGTCGTCGTCGACGATCAGCACCGTCACACCCTCCAGTTTCCGCCCGGCCGGGCTCACCGGCGGCTTCTCCTCGACCCGCGGCGGCATCTCCATCAACGGCAGCCCCAGGGACGCCATCGAGTTGGCCGGCCGGACCGAGATCGCCTTGGCCGGCACCGCGGGCAGCACCGGCATCGGGATCGCGTCGGCGGTGAGCGCCTCCGGCATGAACAGGGTGAAGGTCGAGCCCTCCCCCGGCAGCGAGGAGACCGAGATCGTGCCGCCGAGCAGCGCGGCGAACTCCCGGCTGATCGACAGGCCCAGCCCGGTGCCGCCGTACTTGCGGGTGGTGGTGCCGTCGGCCTGCTGGAACGGCTCGAAGATGATCGCCAGTTTCTCGTCCGAGATGCCGATGCCGGTGTCGCTGACCGCGAACGCCACCACCCGTGAGGCGGAGTGCAACGACGGCGGCGCGTCGATCCCGGCGTCCAGCGCGGCCGAGAAGATGCTCAGCGTGACCGAGCCGCTGTCGGTGAACTTGACCGCGTTCGACAGCAGGTTGCGCAGGATCTGCTGGAGCCGCTGCGGGTCGGTGACCAGCGAGTCCGGCAGCTCCGGCGCCAGGTCGACCCGAAGCTGCAGGCCCTTGTCCTCGGCCTGCGGGGAGAACGCCTGCTCGACGTAGCTGCGGATGCCGTCGAAGTCGACCACGTCGGTCTCGACGTCCATCCGGCCCGCTTCGATCTTGGAGAGGTCGAGGATGTCGTCGATCAGCGAGAGCAGGTCGGAACCGGCACTGTGGATGGTCCGTGCGAACTCGATCTGCTTGCTCGACAGGTTCTGTTCGGTGTTGTCGGCGAGCAGACGGGCCAGGAGCAGGAGCGAATTCAGCGGCGTACGCAGTTCGTGGCTCATGTTGGCCAGGAACTCCGACTTGTAGGTGTTGGCCCGGGAGAGCTGCTGGGCCTTCTCCTCCAGGCCGAGCCGGGCCAGTTCGATCTCCCGGTTCTTCAGCTCGATGTTCGCCTTCTGCTCGCTCAGCAGCTTGGCCTTGTCCTCCAGCTCGGCGTTGGTGCGCTGCAGCTCGGCCGACTGGTCCTGCATCTCCCGGGCCAGCCGCTGCGACTGCGAGAGGAGTTCCTCGGTACGCCGGTTGGCCTGGATGGTGTTGAGAGCCACCCCGATGGTCGCGACCAGCCGCTCCAGGAACGTCAGGTGCAGCCCGTTGAAGGCGGCCACCGACGCGAACTCGATCACGCCGAGCATCTCGCCCTCGAACAGGACCGGCAGCACCACCAGGTCGTTCGGCGGCATGCCGAGCAGCCCGGACCGCATGGTCAGTATCCCGTCGTGGGTGGCCCGGACCCGGATCGTGCGCCGGGACACCGCGGCCTGGCCGACCAGCCCCTCGCCCGGTCCGAAGGTGACCTCGTGATCGCGGGCGACGTAGCCGTACGCCGCGGCCAGTCGCAGCCGGGTGACCGCCTCCTCGTTGTCGACCAGGAAGAACGCGCCGAGCTGGGCGTCCACCAGCGGCGTCACCTCGGTCATGATCATGCGGCAGACCTCGCCGACGTCCCGCTGGCCCTGCAGCAGGCCGCCGATGCGGGCCAGGTTCGAGTCGAGCCAGCCCTGCTCCGCGTTGGTCTTGGTGGTGTCCCGGAGCGTGACGATCATCCGGTTGATGTTGTCCTTGAGCTCCGCCACCTCGCCCTGCGCCTCGACCGCCACGCTCTGGGTCAGATCACCCCGGGTCACCGCGGTGGACACCTCGGCGATGGCACGCAGCTGGATGGTCAGCGTGGAGGCGAGCTGGTTGACGTTGTCGGTCAGGTCGCGCCACGTGCCGGCCACCCCGCGCACCTGCGCCTGACCACCCAGCCGGCCCTCGGAACCCACCTCGCGGGCCACCCGGGTCACCTCGTCACCGAACGACGACAGCTGATCCACCATCGTATTGACGGTGTTCTTCAGCTCCAGGATCTCGCCGCGGGCGTCGACCGTGATCTTCTGGCCGAGGTCGCCCTTGGCCACCGCGGTGGTGACCGAGGCGATGTTGCGGACCTGGGCGGTCAGGTTGGACGCCATGTAGTTGACGTTGTCGGTCAGGTCGCGCCACGTGCCCGCGACCCCGCGCACCTGCGCCTGACCACCGAGCTTGCCCTCCGAGCCGACCTCCCGGGCCACCCGGGTGACCTCGTCGGCGAACGACGACAGCTGGTCCACCATGGTGTTGACGGTGTTCTTCAGCTCCAGGATCTCGCCCTGGGCGTCGACCGTGATCTTCTGCGACAGGTCACCCTTGGCCACCGCCGTGGAGACCTGGGCGATGTTGCGGACCTGGCCGGTCAGGTTGGACGCCATCGAGTTCACGTTGTCGGTCAGGTCGCGCCACGTGCCGGCCACCCCGCGCACCTGCGCCTGACCACCCAGCTTGCCCTCGGTGCCCACCTCACGGGCCACCCGGGTCACCTCGTCGGCGAACGACGACAGCTGATCCACCATGGTGTTGACCGTCGACTTCAGCTCCAGGATCTCGCCCCGGGCATCGACCGTGATCTTCTGGCCGAGGTCGCCCTTGGCCACCGCGGTGGTGACCGAGGCGATGTTGCGGACCTGACTGGTCAGGTTCGACGCCATGTAGTTGACGTTGTCGGTGAGGTCGCGCCACGTACCAGAAATGCCCTTGACCTGGGCCTGTCCGCCGAGTTTGCCCTCCGAGCCGACCTCGCGCGCCACCCGGGTCACCTCGTCGGCGAACGACGACAGCTGGTCCACCATGGTGTTGACGGTGTTCTTCAGTTCCAGGATCTCGCCGCGGGCGTCGACGGTGATCTTCTGCGACAGGTCACCCTTCGCCACAGCGGTCGAGACCTGGGCGATGTTGCGGACCTGGCCGGTCAGGTTGGCGGCCAGCTGATTCACATTCTCGGTCAGGTCACGCCAGGTGCCGGAGACTCCACGGACCTGGGCCTGACCACCGAGCTTGCCCTCGGTGCCCACCTCACGGGCCACCCGGGTCACCTCGTCGGCGAACGACGACAGCTGATCCACCATCGTGTTGACGGTGTCCTTCAGCTCCAGGATCTCGCCCTGCGCGGCCACCGTGATCTTCTGCGACAGGTCACCCTTGGCCACCGCCGTGGAGACCTGGGCGATGTTGCGGACCTGACTGGTCAGGTTCGACGCCATCGAGTTCACCGAGTCGGTGAGGTCCTTCCAGGTGCCGGCCACGTTCGGCACGTCGGCCTGGCCGCCGAGCTTGCCCTCGGTGCCCACCTCGCGGGCCACCCGGGTCACCTGCTCGGCGAAGAGCCGCAGGGTGTCGGTCAGCCCGTTCATGGTGTCGGACAGCTCGGCCACCTCGCCGCGCGCCGACACGGTGATCTTCTGCGACAGGTCGCCCCGGGCCACCGCGGTCGCCACCTGGGAGATCGACCGCACCTGGTGCGTCAGGTTCGACGCCATCGTGTTCACCGAGTCGGTGAGGTCCTTCCAGGTGCCGGCCACCCCGCGCACGTCGGCCTGGCCGCCCAGCTCGCCCTCGGTGCCCACCTCGCGGGCCACCCGGGTCACCTCGTCGGCGAACGAGGACAGCTGATCGACCATCGTGTTCACCGTCCGGCCGATCCGCAAGAATTCACCTCGCAGCGGCCGCTCGTCCATCTGCAGCGCCATGTGCTGCGACAGGTCGCCCTGAGCCACCGCCTCGATGACCCGGGAGATCTCGGTGGTCGGCCTGGCCAGATCGTCGATCAGCGAGTTCACCGACCGGACGCTGTCCTCCCAGGACCCGTCCAGGCCCTCCTCGTCCAGGCGCTCGGTGAGACGGCCGTCCCGGCCCACTATCCGGCTTATCCGGCGCAGCTCCTGGTTCTGCCGCTCCTGGAGCGAGACCACCTCGTTGAACGCCTCGGCGACCGCCCCGGCGGTGCCGTCCCGCCTGTTCAGACGCACTTTGAGGTCACCACGCCGGACACGCCGCAGTGCTTCGGCGAGCTCGCCGAGCAGAACGGTCTCGTCGGCTTCTTTAGCCGCAGTCATGGTGTCCTCACTCGCTGTTCAACGGCCGGGGCTACCTATCCTCTCTCGCCCGACCGGGTCAATGCGAGAGACGACTTTGTGCATCCACCCTTCGACGGGGGAGGATGCATGGGTGCCAGCCGAGGTCGGAACCAGGGCGAGCATCCCGTCGGGTGCTCCGTCCGAAGCACTCGTGCGCCGGACCAGGTTGCCCAATGATCGTCGTACCCCGGCGGCGGCCCGCGCACTCGTGCGTTCCGTCCTGGAGGAGACCGGGCTGTTCGTCCTGCTCAACGAGGCCCTCCTGCTCACCACCGAGCTGTCCACCAATGCGGTGGTGCACGCCAACACCGAGCTGGAGATAGAGGTCTCGGCCGACACCGGCGGGCTCACCGTCACCGTCACCGACTTCGCGGCCGGCCCGGTCGAGCAGCTCACCGTCGGCCCGCGCAACGAGAGCTCGGAGATCGGCGAGGTCGCCGAGCGTGGCCGGGGCCTGCTGCTGGTCGACCACTTCGCCAGCCGCTGGGGCACCGTGCACGAGGGCGACGGCAAGGGCGTCTGGTTCCGGCTCGACTCGCGGGCCGAGTCCGGCCCGGTCCGGCTGCCCAGCGCCGCCGAGACGCCGAGCCTGGGCGCGCTCACCGGCCTGCTGCACAGCGGCTCCGACCGGCACTCCGAGGAGGGCCTGGCCGACCTGGCGGCCGATCTGCTGTCCCGGCTGGCCCGGCTGACCGGCGCGGCCGGCGGTGTGATCCGGCTGGACCGCGGCGAGGGCATGGGCCGTCAGCTGCTGGCGCGGTACGGCCGGGCGCCCCGCGACAACGCCGACACCATCCGGGTCACGCTGAACGTGCAGCGGCCCTACTCCGGCGAGCTGGAGCTGGACGCCGCCCCCGAGGGTTACGCGCTGGCGCTGACCACGCTGGTCGCCGAGCGCTTCACCCTGCACCTGGAGAACGACCGGTTGCGCCGCGCCGACATCCGCCGGCAGACCTGGATCACCTTCCTCGCCGAGGCCAGCGAGCTGCTCGCCCAGTCCCTCGACGTGAACCTGACGATGGCCCTGATCCCGCAGCTGGTGGTGCCGCGGCTGGGCCAGTGGTGCGCGGTGCACACCACCGATTCGTGGGGGCGGCTGCAGCTGGCCGCCGCCACCCACGCCGACGAGTCGTCGCTGGCCCAGCTGCACGCGACGCTCGCCGAGCCCGGCCCGGAGTCGCTGCTGGGCCGGCTGGAGGAGGCGTCCCGGCTCGGCACCCAGGTGATGTTCGGTTCGCCGCTGGAGGGTTACGCGCTGCCGCTGGTGGCCCGGGGCGCCCGGCTCGGCACCCTGGCCGTCGGCCGGCACCCGAAACACCGGCACGACGCCGACGAGGTGGCCGTGCTGGAGGACGTGGCGCGGCGGGCCGCCCTGGCGATAGACAACGCGCGCATCCACGACGAGCGGCGCACCGTCGCCCGGACCCTGCAGGCGTCGCTGCTGCCGCCGGCGCTGCCCCGGGTCGAGGGCATCGGCTTCGCCGCGGAATACGTCCCGACCGGCTCCGAGGTGGGCGGCGACTTCTACGACGTGGTCCCGTCCGGCGACGAGCAGTGGCTGGTCGTCGTCGGCGACGTCTCCGGCAAGGGCGTCCAGGCGGCCACCGTGACCGGTCTGGTGCGCGACGTGATCCGCATCCTGGTCGACGACGGCAAGGAACTGAACGAGATCCTCTGGCGGGTCAACCGGACCCTGGTGCAGCGCGGCGGCGGACGGTACTGCACGCTCGCGATGGCCTCGGTGACCAAGCTCCCGGGCGGCTCGCTGGAGGTCTGCCTGCACCTGGCCGGGCACGACCGGGCGGTGCTGGTCCGGGCCGACGGCAAGACCTCGTTCGTCGGTGAGGGCGGCACCGCGCTCGGCCTCCTGGAGACGATCACCTCACCGGACGTTTCGGTCACCCTGGGCTCCGGCGACTCGCTGATCTTCTACACCGACGGGGTGACCGAGCGCCGCCGTGGCCGTGAGCTGTTCGGTTCGGCCCGGCTGCGGGAGGCCGCGGCGCCGCTGGCCGGCTATCCGGCCGACGTGATGGCGGCCCGGCTGCGCTCCACCACGATCAACTTCTCGGTCGAGGAGCCCCGCGACGACATCGCGATCCTGGTGCTGCGCAACGACGCCTGAAAAATGTCGCACCCGACTGCCAGGGTCGGGGGATGAAGACGCAGTACTACACCGCGACCTCGTTCGACGGCTACATCGCCGACCAGGACAACTCGCTGGACTGGCTCTTCGAGGTGGAGGACCGGGGCGAGAGCCCGTTCGGGGAGTTCTTCTCCGGGGTCGGCGCGTTCGCCATGGGCGCCACCACCTACGAGTGGGTCCTCGCGCACGAGAGGGCTCTGGAGCGCCCGTCCGCCTGGCTGGAGCCCTACGGCGACATCCCGGCCTGGATCTTCACGCATCGGGAGCTGCCGAAAGTGCCAGGGGCCAACCTTCATTTCGTACGTGGGGACGTCGCACCCGTGCACGCCGCGATGACCCGGGCGGCCGCCGGGCGGAACGTGTGGCTGACCGGTGGTGGTGACCTGGTCGGTCAGTTCGACGACGCGGGACTGCTCGACGAGGTGATCCTGGGGGTGGCCCCGGTCGCGCTGGGGGCCGGCGCGCCGGTGCTGCCGCGGCGCATCCCGTCGTCACGTCTGACGTTGACGAGCGCGCGACCGCTCGGCCCCTTCGCCTACCTGACCTACGACGTCCGCTCACCGGCCTGACCAGCTTCGATGCTCGATCGATCCGAGATGTGAGAGCCGATGCGACGGTACCGGATCGTGGAGTACGGTGTTGGGCCCCCGCCTCTGGAGACCGGTGGCGGTGGCGGGCTGGGTGCGGCAACGCCCAGCCCGCCACCGACACCCCGGCCACGATCTTCCTGATCGATCTGCCCTTTTTGTCGGCTCGGTCGTGGCATCGTGTTGGTCATGGCGAAAACGCAGTACTACACCGCCACCAGCATCGACGGCTTCATCGCCGACGAGAGGAACTCGCTGGACTGGCTCTTCGAGGTCGACGAAGGCACCGAGAACCCGTTCGGTGAGTTCTTCGAGGGCGTCGGCGCGTTCGCCATGGGCGCCACCACCTACGAGTGGGTCCTCGAACACGACAACCTGCTGGAGGAGCCGGAGAACTGGCACGACATGTACGGCGACGTACCGTGCTGGGTCTTCACCCACCGTGACCTGCCGCCGGTCGAGGACGCCAACGTCTTCATGATCAGTGGCGACGTCCGGCGCGTGCACGAGGCGATGCTGGTCGCCGCGCAGGGCAAGAACGTGTGGCTGGCCGGTGGCGGCAACCTGGTCAGCCAGTTCGTGGCCGAGGGCCTGCTCGACGAGATCATCCTCGGCATCGCCCCGACCATCCTGGGCGAGGGCATCCCGGTCCTGCGCCGCCGGATCCTGGTCGAGGACCTGATCCTGACCGGCGCCCGGGCGGTCGGCCAGTTCGCCTATCTGACATACGCGGTGGGCGACGTGGCCCGGCTCGGCCGCCACCTGGCCGCCGAGACCGCAGCCCGAATCCCGGTGATCGGCTGACCCGGCCCGGCCGCCACCCAACCACCGAAACCGCCACCCGGATCCCGGCGATCGACCGGCCTGGGCCGGTCAGAAGAGATCTCGTGGGCGGGCCATCTCGATCTGGTCCGCCAGGTCGGGTGGTGCGATCAGCACCATCACCTGACCGCCGCGGGCCATCAGCACCTGTTTCAGGCCGATGACGATGTCGCCGATGCGCGGCGCGCTGAGCCCGGCGGGCAGGACCGCGTGCACCACGCCGGCGCCCGCCGAGCCCCGCACCGCGACCGCGGTGCCGACCGCGTCGCGCAGCACAAAACCCATCGCGTGCAGGTCACGGGACCGGACCCGGAGCCGTAGCACCACATCGGACGGGCCGAACGGATAGCGCCCCCACCAGGCCGGCGCGGTGTCCCGGATCAGGGCCCGCGGCCCGAGCTGACGGGCCAGCCGGCCGGCACTGGCCGTCACCCAGGCGGCCGGGCCCTCCAGCAGCAGCGCCAGAGCACCGCCGGCGGCGCCGGGCAGGTCCATCTCCACCCCGCTGAGGGCGAACTCCTGCGCCACCACGTCGTTGATCACCTCACCGGTCTCGGTCAGGGTGGTGACCGGCCGGACCACCCAGCGGCGGGCCTCGGGCAGCGCCTCGACCGGCAGCAGCGCCGACGTGATCACCCCGTCGGCGCCCTCCCAGCCCTCGACCGCGGTCGACCGGCCGGACGGGTCGACGAGATCGACCCGGATCGCCTGCCCGGCGGGTGGGCCGAACTGGTGGCGCAGCGGACCCGCCTCGTTCATGGCGAGGACCCCGCCGATGGTCGCGCCGGGGGACGGCGGATCCAGGGTGAGGCGTTTGCCGTGCCGCTGGAGGGCGGCCTGCGCGGCGGCCACCGTGGTGCCGGCGCCGACGACAGCGGTGGCGCCGTCGTGCGCCCACAGTCCGTCGAGACGCGCGGTGTCGATCACCAGGAAATCGGGGTGGGCCTTCCCACCCGTACCCCAGTGGAATTTGCTGCCGGAACCCCTGGCGCGGACCGCCAGACCGTGACCGGCGGCGAGGTGGAGGAGCGCAGCGACCGCCCGTGGGGTGGACGGCACCGCGACATGACCGGGTGCAGCCGCACGGACGCCGTCCGGACCACAGATCCGGACGAGCTCAGCAAGAACCGAACCGCTCACGCCAGTAGCCCCCTAGCGACGCAAGAGATGAAAGATCGTCCACTCTGGCACATCGTACACATGTTCGAATGACCGAGGTTCGTGTGTCTCCGAAAAGGGGGCGGTAACGTGTTTCCGGTGACGATTGAAGGCCCACCCAGCGCTCGCCAGGAGCCCACCGAGCGCACTTTCCACGGCGACACGGTCACCGACGAGTTCGCCTGGCTGATGACCAAGGACGACCCGGCGACCATCGCCCACCTCGAGGCGGAGAACGCCTGGACGGATCAGGCGACCGCGCACCTGGAGGGCCTGCGCGAGACCGTCTTCCAGGAGATCAAGGCGCGCACCCAGGAGACCGACCTGTCGGTCCCGAGCCGCAAGGGTGACTTCTGGTACTACACCAGGACCGAGGAGGGCAAGCAGTACGGGATCTCCTGCCGCGTCCCGGCCGCCCCCGGCGACACGACACCGCCGATGGACGCCGAGAAGCCCGGTGAGCAGGTGCTCCTCGACGGCAACGTGCTGGCCGAGGGCAAGGATTTCTTCGCGCTCGGCACGTTCGACGTGAGCCCGGACGGCAACTGGCTGGCCTACTCGACCGACTTCGACGGCGACGAGCGGTTCACCCTGCGGGTGAAGAACCTGGTGACCGGCGAGGTGCTGGCCGACGAGGTGACCGACGTCTTCTACGGCAGCGCCTGGTCGGCGGACAACAGCACGCTCTTCTACATCACCGTCGACGAGGCGTGGCGCCCCGACCGGGTGTGGCGGCACACCGTCGGCACCAACGAGAACACGATGATCCTGGAGGAGCCGGACGAGCGCTTCTGGGTCGGCATCGAGTTGACCCGCAGTGAGAAGTTCCTGGTCATCGACGTGCAGAGCAAGATCACGTCAGAGGTTCTGGTGATTCCGGCGGATCAGCCGACCGCCGAGCCGACGCTGATCGCCGAGCGCCGTCAGGGTGTGGAGTACTCGGTGGAGCACCACGGCCACCGGTTCCTGATCCTGCACAACCACGAGGCCGAGGACTTCGCGCTCTCCTGGACCTCGGTGGACAATCCGGGCGAGTGGGTCGAGATGATCCCGCACCAGCCCGGCATCCGCCTGGAGTCGGTGGACGCGTTCGCCCGCCACCTGGTGGTCTCGCTGCGCAAGGACGGGCTGACCGGTCTGCGGGTGCTCATCGACGGCAGCACCGCCGCGCACGACGTCGAGTTCCCGGAGCCGATCTACAGCGTCGGCCTGGGCGGCAACCCGGAGTACGACACGGCGTCGGTCCGGCTTTCGTACACCTCGCTGGTCTCCCCCGACTCGGTCTACGACATGGACCTGAACACCCGGGTGATGACGCTGCGCAAGCAGAAGCCGGTGCTGGGCGGCTACCGGGCGGAGGACTACGAGCAGTTCCGCGAGTGGGCCACCGCCGAGGACGGCACCCGGATCCCGATCTCGATCGTGGCCCGCAAGGGTGTCCAGCGGGACGGGTCGGCGCCGGCGCTGCTCTACGGCTACGGCTCCTACGAGCACTCGATCGACCCGTACTTCTCGATCGCCCGCCTGTCCCTGCTGGACCGTGGTGTCGTCTTCGCGATCGCGCACGTGCGCGGCGGCGGCGAGATGGGCCGGCAGTGGTACGAGCAGGGCAAGATGCTCACCAAGAAGAACACCTTCACCGACTTCGTGTCGGTCGCCGAGGCGCTGGTCCGCAACCGCTGGACGTCGGCGTCCCGCCTGGTGGCCCGGGGCGGCTCGGCCGGTGGCCTGCTGATGGGCGCGATCGCCAACCTAGCCCCGGAGGCGTTCGCCGGCATCCTGGCCGAGGTCCCGTTCGTCGACCCGCTGACCTCGATCCTCGACCCGTCACTGCCGCTGACGGTCACCGAGTGGGAGGAGTGGGGCAACCCGCTCGAATCGGCCGAGGTCTACGAGTACATGAAGTCATACAGCCCGTACGAGAACGTCGCCAAGCTGGCCTATCCCAAGATCCTCGCGGTGACCAGCCTCAACGACACCCGGGTGCTCTACCACGAGCCGGCCAAGTGGATCGCCCGGCTGCGGGCCACCGCACCGGACGGCAACTACCTGCTCAAGACCGAGATGGGCGCCGGTCACGCCGGTCCGAGCGGTCGCTACGACGCCTGGAAAGAGGAGGCCTTCAACCTGGCCTGGGCGTTGGACGTGATGGGCGCGGCTTAACCCTTTCATCTCGTACGCCAATGAATGGCTCTGCGATCTGACAGCGACGCAGGCGGAACACCGGGCCGTTGCGCCCGCATCCGGGCGGATGCGGGCGCAAGGTTCGATCCATCGACGATCGCTAGGATTCCGGCATGCCGCAGCTGGATTCCGCACACTGGCAACACCGACTGTCCACCCTGGCCGCCGAGTTCGGCGTGGTCGGCGCCTCCCTGGGCATCCTGCACGGCTCTTCCTCGGGCGGCCCGCACGACATGCACGTGATCGACGCCGCGACCGGGGTGACGAATGTGCGCTCGGGCGACCCGGTCCGCACCGGCACGGTCTTCCAGATCGGCTCGATCACCAAGGTCTACACCACCACCGCCGCGCTGCGCCTGGTCGCCGACGGCCGGCTCGACCTGGACAAACCTCTGCCGATGGGTGGCACCCTGCGGCATCTGCTCACCCACACCAGCGGCATCCCCGGCGACCTGTTCACCGACACCGGCCGCGGCGACGACTGCCTGGAACGATTCGCCGACGGCCTGGCCGACGTGCCCCCGCTCCTGCCCGCCGGGGCGGCCTTCTCCTACTGCAATGCCGGTTTCAGCCTGCTGGGCCGGATCATCGAGCAGGTCACCGGCAAGATGTGGGACGAGGCGATGCGCGACCTGGTGTTCACCCCGCTGGGCCTGCGGCACACCGTGACCCTGCCCGAGGAGGCGCTGCTCCACAGCGCCGCCATGGGCCACGAACGCCAGCCGGACGGCACCCTCCAGCCGGCCGCCAGGTGGGGCCTGCCCCGCTCGACCGGCCCGGCCGGCAACATCGCCGCCACCGCACGGGACGTGCTGGCGTTCGCCCGCTTCCACCTGAACGACGGCGACGGCCTGATCCCGGCCGACCTGATCCGCGAGATGCGAACCACCCGGGTGGAGGTCCCGTTCCACGACGGCGAGACCGAGGGCCTGGGTTTGGCCTGGTTCCACAAGAGCCCCGGCGCGATCGGCCACGACGGCGACACCATCGGCCAGACAGCTTTCCTGAGGTTGCTCCCGACCCACCGCCTGGCAGTGGTCCTGCTGACCAACGGCGGCCCGGCCCGGGATCTCTACCGGGCGCTGTACCAGGAGATCCTCACCGAGGTAGCGGACCTCACCCTGCCCGCCCCGTTGCAGCCACCCGACGAGCCGCCCCGTTTCGAGCTGGCCAGGCACGCAGGTGTCTATATCGGACACGATTACCAGAACGAGCTGGCCAACCGGAACGGCACACCGGTTCTGAGCTGGTCCGCCACCGGCGCACTACGTGAGGTGATGCCCTCCGCCGGAGGCGAGTACGAGGTCGCAGCCGCCACCGAGAACGTGCTGCTCTACCGAGAGCCCGGCACCAAACGCTGGCACCCGGCAACGTTCCACCAACTACCGGACGGCCGAGACGCCCTGCACATCGGCCTCCGCGCCTACCTCCGAGCGCCTGGCACTCCGTGAACCGCGCCGGCGAAAGCCGGCCCCCGCCTCCGGATCAGGCGAGCGCCTCTGGACCACGCCGCCGCCACCAAGCGGTGAACAGCGTGCTGAATTGGTTCTTGATCTCGTCGGAGACCACACCCAACGCATCTCCCATCAACGGTCTCGCTGTGTACCTGTACACCTCGGGGTGCTGCTCCAGCGAGGGGCAGGCGAAGAGAGCGAGCATCCGCAACACCCTGAGCGTGTCTTCTCCGAACAGAGGGAAATGCGCTTCCAGCAGTCTGGCCAACGCCGACCAGACCCTGTCGATCACGATGTCGACAACGGCCCCGGCCAGCTTTCCGGGCAACCCTGCCAGGTTTTCGATCAAGAGACCTTTGACGAACTGTTTGGCCCTCGTGGAGAGAAGCTGAACCGCGGCGTCAATCTGCTCGATCCAGCGGATCAGTCCCACGAGCAGCCCGCACCACGTGTGATCAGCCAGGTGCTTCTTGACATCGCGGGCGGTCTGCCGACTCTTCACGTGGTTGTCGATGTCTGTGGAAATCTCCTCCCACGTCTCGGCCATGAGCGTGTTACCCAGAGCTGACAGCCGTCCGAGGTCGGACGAGGTAAATCTCGGATCGGCGAGATCTACGAGGTGTACCTGCTGGTCGGTGAGCGGAGTTTCGGGGCCGGTCGCCGACAGGTGATCAGTGATGTCCAGGCGAACGAGGTCGACCAGTGCCTGCCGGTTCCGGGTGTTGAAACTCAACACTCCGGTACGCCGACTTCGTTCGATTCTGGCTTCGATCTGGTGCCGCCTGTCGTCACGCACCGATTGCACGCCTGAAGCAAGTTGAGTCCACCCCTGCCAGCCGTGGAGCGCACCGCCACAACCCGAGCAGACGCAGCCAGGATTCTGGGCATTGGCGCAGTTGGCTCTGTGTGTGTTTCCCGCCATGCGGCACCACCATTCGACCAGACATTGCCGTAAGTGAATGTCTAGTTACCGTAGGTGAGGTACCGCTGTGCGCCATAGCCGGCCGCCACCAGAATGACCGACTCAACTTCCGTCATATCGGTCGGCGACCCGTAGGAGTCGGCTGCTCGCAGCATCAGCCCGGCCTGCTTGGCGCGGTGCTGTCGGATTGTCGATAACCCTGGACCCGGCTGCGGTGATCGACTTCGCACGTGGGCTGGTAGATGCTTCGCGTTTCCACGCACCCCGGGCTGAGTGGTGATTTTCGGGAGGTGGGGTGGCTACTCGTGTGATTGCTGATCAGCTTCTGCTTGTGGACACGGTTGGGCGGTGGTTTCACCTTGAGACGCCGACCTTTGTGGGGGCCGGGCAGGCCTACTGGGTCGATCGTTCGGTCGGGGCTCTCTGCGTGGAACGTGGTGAGGGGCGGGTTTCCCTGCACTTCGGTGAGATGTGCCGGTAGCCGCGACTCTCGGTGTGGCTGCTCAACCGGGCACGCTGACGTTGTCCGGGCCCAGCACTCCGGGGCAGGAACTGGGCACGACCGTGCTGCCCGGCGGCAGGCCGCACGCTTCGAGGTACTCCGGTGGTAGCGGCGGAAGCGACGTTGCTGATGGCGACGGGGGTGGGGTCGGGGTGGCGACCGAGGGCTTCGGCGTCCTGGGGTCGCAAGCGGCGAGCAGCGTCGCCGTTGTCATCACGGCGCACCACTGGGCCAGACGTCGCGGCATGAGAATCTGATCGGCACCGTCGGGGGTTCGGCTGAGCGTGCCGCTCAGGAGCCCGGGAAGAGACGCCCGGAAAGGAAAGCCTGCGGACGACCGGGACGCGGTGCTTCCGGTGACATGACGGTTGCGGCGCCGACGGTTACCCGGTGTGCGGGTTATCGTGCTGGCTGTGTCGGATTCGCCGTCTCGTCCGGTTGATGCCTCCTCGTTGTCGCCTGATGGTAAATCGGGGGACGACCAGGCGGGATCCGGCTTGTACGATGCGCCGGTGATTCATGATCTTGAGCGGGCCGGTGCGAGCCAGGCCGTCACCGAGCGACTGGACCTCGGCGCTCAAAAGGCAAGCGAAAAGGACGGGCCGAACAGCGGGCCGAACAAGGACAGCGGGCCGAACAAGGACAGCGGGCCGAACAAGAACGACGGGCCGAACAAGAACAGCGGGCCGAACAAGAACAGCGGGCCGAACAAGAACAGCGGGCCGAACAAGGACGAAGATCAGGGGACCGGCCCGGATCTGGTGCTCTGGCTGCATCGGGCGCTCACGATCGCCGCGACCATGGGCCTGGTCGTCAGCACCCGGGGGATCTGGCAGGCGCATGTCCTGACCCGCCCCTGGCTGGCCCTGATCATCACGTTCGCCTATCTGACGATGCTGGGCGCGGCGATCGGTGCGCTGACGGCGCGTGGTCACCGCGTACTCGCAAAGCTGGATCTTGTGGTCCTGGGCACCGCGATCGTGATCAAAGCGATCGCCTCCTGGCCGATGATCAGCGGCATCCGGAAGCTGAGCGTCGACGAGGGCATGCTGATGGACGCCGCCTCGCGGGGGCTGGCGGAGGGACGTAACCCGTACACGTCGACGTGGCCGCAGATCGACCCCGGCCTGCCGACGCAGCTGATGGACGGCCGGACCGTCTTCGACTTCGGCTACCCGCCGCTCGGGGTCGAGATCGGCGCGGTGGTGCAGCGGATCTTCCCGTCGCTGACCGGGATCGTGCTGGTGGCGTGGCTGGCGATCTTGGCGACGGCCCTGTTCGTCTTCTTCGTGGCCCCGGTCCCGCTACGGCCGATCGCCACACTGGGCGTTCTCGGTCTCGGCACGTTCACCGCGTACGCCGACAACGCGTACCCCTCGGTGATCGCCCTGCCCTTCCTCTGTTTCGCGCTGTGGAACTGGCCGTCGATCGGCCGCGGCGGCAAACTCGGCTGGCCCGGCATCGGACGGGCGGTGGCTCTCGGCGCGGCCTGTTCGATCCATCAGCTGGGCTGGTTCCTGGCGTTGTTCCTGGTGATCGGTTTGATCGTGCTGCGACTGCGTGAGCTGTCGCTGACCGCGACCTTCCTACTGCTGCTGCGGTACGGGGGGACAGCGCTAGCCGTGTTCGCCGTGAGCAGTCTCCCGTTCGCGATCAAGTCACCGCACGACTGGCTGACGGGTGTGTTCGAGCCGCTGCTGCAGCACGCCGTCCCGCACGGGCAGGGCCTGGTCGGGATCACCCACTACATCATCGGCGGCAGTGGGGCTCTGGACTTCTACGGCCGGGCCACGATCGCGCTGCTGGTGGCCCTGCTGATCACTTTCGCCCTGCACCTGCCGAAGCTGGGCCCGGCGATCGCCGTACTCCCGTGGACGATCTTCATGGTGTCGACCCGTTCGCAGGACGGCTACTGGCTGCTGACCATGCCGTTGTGGCTGGTCGCCCTGGTCACCACGTCCCGGGCGGACTTCGCCGACGCGTTCCGGATCCCGCGCTCGCGGAAGGTGGGGGCCGCGGTCACCGCCGCGCTGTTCCTGCCGGCCGCGGTGTGTTTCGGGATCGCCGTGGCCAGCCCGCAGCCGCTGAACCTGCGGGTCGGCACCCCGATCGTCGCGGGCGCGAGCATCACGGAGCTGACGGTCGAGGTGACCAACCGTTCCGGCGAGCCGGTCACCCCGCACTTCGCGGTCGCCACCGGTGTCACCATCGCCGAGTTCTGGACGATCCGGACCGGCCCGCAGACGCTGCCGGCCGGCGCCACCGAAACCTACGTACTGCTGCCGAAGGAGAAGACCTTCAAGATCCCGCCGGTCGACCCGGCGTTCCTGCGGGTGGTCTCGGACGCCCCGCAGACCCTCAGCAGCACCCGCCTGATCGGCTGATCAGGGCGTACGGCGGACGGCGACCACGGCGATGTCGTCCGCCTGGTCGCCGGGGCCGGTCAGCTGGGTGTGCAGGCGGCGGCAGAAGGCGTTCAGGTTCGGTTCCACCGTGGCGGCACTGGTGGCCAGCGCGACCAGGCCCTCGTCGATGTCGGCGTCGCGGCGTTCGATCAGGCCGTCGGTGTAGAGGATCAGGGTGCCGCCCGGGGGCAGTACGTACTCCACCTCGGCCCGGCGCGGGGCCGCGATGCCGAGCAGGGCGCCCTTCGGTTCCAGGAAGCGCACCTCGCCGTCCACATGCACCAGCGGGGGCAGGTGGCCGGCCGACGCCATCCGGATCCGGCCGGTCGCCGGGTCCAGGGTGAGCAGGCACAACGTCGCCGATTCGGTCGGCAGCACGGCCCGCATGAAACGGTTGACCAGTTCCAGGACGGCGCCGGGCGAGTGGCCCTCGATGGCGTAGGCGCGGACCGCGTGCCGGATCTCGGCCATCACCGTCGCCGCGTGCAGGGAGTGGCCGGCCACGTCCCCGATCGCGACCAGCAGCTGGTCGCCGACCACGGTCAGCTCGTAGAAGTCGCCGCCCACCTCGGTCTGCGCGCCGGCCGGCTCGTAGAGCACGCCCATGTCCAGGCCGGGCACCTCGGGCAGCCGGGACTGCAGCAGGCTGCGTTGCAGGGTGACCGCGACCCGGTGCTCGTCGTCGTAGGACCGCTGCGCCTCCACGGCCGCGCCGACCGCCTGCGACAGCTGCCGCAGCACCGGGAATCCGGGGGTCTGGGAGCGGCCCGGCACGGCCACGTAGACCGGCGGGCGGTCGACGCGCAGCCGGGCCGTCGCGACCGCCACGACCGTCTCGCCGTCCGGCCAGTCGAGGACGTCCCAGTCGGACGGTTCGTCGCTTCGCACCAGGGAGCCGACGGTGACCGGCGGTCCGGGAACGGCCCAGCGGCGGACCGTCGCCGGGGTGCTGCCCTCGACGACCGTGGCGGCCAGGCTCTCGCCCTCGGAGGTCTCCGCGACCACCGCCACCGGCCCGCCGAAGATCTCCCAGGCGCCCTCGGCCGCCGCCACCAGCAGGGCCGGCAGGGTCGGCGCCGAGTTGATCGCCAGGGTGGCCTCGGCCAGTTTGACCATCCGCTGGGCGAGCAGCTCGGCCCGCTGCCGGGCCCGGTAGTAGCGGAGCACCGCCTGGACGGTGGCGATCAGCTCATCCGGTTCGATCGGTTCGACCAGGTAGGCGTCGGCGCCGCGGTTGAGTCCCTGCGCGCGATCGACGACGTCCACCGCGTGCGCCGACACGTGGATCACCGGGAGTACCCCGTACCGCGCATCGGTCTTGATCTTCTCGCAGACCTCGAACCCGTTCATGTCCGGCAGCTTCACGTCCAGGACGACCAGGTCGACCTCGAGATCGACCAGGCGCTCCAGGGCCTCGCCGCCGGTCTCCGCCTCGTACACCGTGAATCCGGCCCGGCTGAGCCAGCTGACCAGCAGGTACCGTTTCGTCGCGCTGTCGTCGACGACGAGCAGCGACGCCGGAATCCTCGGATCGGTCATGACGTGATCGGCAGTCGCAGGGTGAAGGTGCTGCCCTCACCGGGCGTGGAGTCGACCCGCAGGGCGCCGCCGAGGATGCCGGCCAGCCGCCGGGCATAGGGCAGGCCCAGGCCGGTGCCCTTGCCGCTGACCGGTCTGCTGCCGGGCACCTGATAGAACTCCTCGAAGACACGTTCATGCAGCTCGGGCGGGATGCCGAAGCCGGTGTCGGCGACCACGAACTCGGCGTCGCCACCGACCGGGCGCACGCTGAGACGTACCGAACCGGTCTCGGTGAACTTGATCGCGTTGGTCAGCAGGTTGCGCAGGATCTGGGCGAGCAGCACCTCGTCGGACCGGAACGTGAGCAGGCCCGGCTCCTCCACCACGAAGTCCACCTCGGGGCGGGTCGCCAGCGGCCGCAGCGTGCCGCGCAGCTGCCCGAACATCGCCTTGAGATCCACCTCGGCCCAGGTCGGCTCGATCCGGCCGGCCTCCGCCTTGGCCAGGTCCAGCAACCCGTTGACCAGGGTCAGAAGATCGCTTGCGGACGTACGGATGAGTTCCACCTGCCGACTCTGCTCGGAGGTGAGGTCATCGGAACCGGAGTCGGTCAGCAGCCGGCCGAGACCGATGATGGCGGTGACCGGAGCGCGCAGCTCGTGGCTGACGTTGGCCAGGAACCGGCTCTTGGCCTCGCTGGCCGCCCGCAGCTGCGCCGATTTCTCGTCGAGCTCGGCGTAGAGCGCGACCACACCTCGGTTGGTCTCCTCCAGCTCCTCGGAGAGCTGGTTGTAGAGGGCCATCACGCCGCGGTTGGTCTCCTCCAGCTCGGCGTTGAGCCGGGCCAGTTCGTCACGCTGCGCCCGCACCTCATCGAGTGCGCCGATGAGCTGCTGGTTCTGGATCGCCAGCTCGTCCAGGGGGGTGCCCGGCACGTGCTGGGCCAGCCCGGAGCGGATCTCGTCCATGCGATCCGGGGTCAGCCGAGGTGCACCGGACGGCAACCGCCGTGCCAGCCGGACCACTGTGCCCGTCCCACCATCGTCGTCGACCTCCATCGTGTCGACCAGCCGGCCGACCTGCCGCAGCTGCTCCGTGAGCCGGTTTGCCTGCCCGGTCCCCGGGTACGCCATCGTTACCCGCAGCGAAGGTACCCCGTTCGGCTCGACCGCGAACGTGACGTCGGCATCCCCGCTCTCGGCGAGCAGAACCCGGCCCACTTCACTGAGCGCGGTCGCCATCCGGGTCTGGTCCTGTGACTCCAGGCCGAGCTCACGGGCCACCTCCCGGCCCAGCTGGCGGACCACGAAGATGTCCTGCTCGACCCGCAGGCGCATGCGCATCAGCGGTTCGGCGGTCATGAGACTTTTGCCACCAGAACACCGGCGTCGTCGCGGCGGGTGCCGGCGTCGCGCAGCACGGTCGCCGCGATCACCTCGGAACTGTGGCTGAGCAGGCCCGGGTAGTCGGCCGCGTTCCACCTGTCGACCACGCCGTCGCTGTGCATCAGCACTGTCGCGCCGGGGAGCAGCGGGTAATCGTACTCCCGCACCTGTCGCCGTTGATGTCCGGCGATGCCCGGCATCGAGACCATGCCGCGGCGGTTGCCGTCCGGTCCCAGCACGGTGCCGGAGATGTTGCCGAGACCCGCGTACCGGATCATCCCGGCCGTCAGGTCCAGCTCGGCGACGGCGAGTGCCGCGCCCCTGGTGTGCCCGATGGCGCGGTGCAGGAATTCGACGACCTGAGCCGGTGGTACGGCCGGAGCCCGGTGGAACGCTCGCACCGCCTCGTGCGACGCGGCCGCCGCGAGCCCGCCGTGCCCGAGACCGTCGCTGACCAGCATCTGCCGTCGGCCGTCGATCTCCCGGATCGCCCACGCGTCGCCACAGGCCGTCTCACCGGTGATCGGCCGGGTCAGGCCCGCCGCCCACGCCGGGTCGGGCAGACGGGCCGGCCACACCTGCACCGTCATCACGGTGCCCTTGCCCGGCACCGAGTGCAGATCCCACCGGCTGGCCTGGCGCAGGATCGCCCCGAACCCGATGCCCAGGGTGCCCGCGGTGGAGTGCCCGTCGCCGATCGAGAACTGCACGTCGGCCATTCCGGGACCGCTGTCGACCATGATCAGCTCGACACCGGCCTGGTCGGCGGAACGCACCGTGCGTACCAGAATAAGCCCTTGATCGGCGTGTTTGACCAGGTTGCCAGCGGCCTCGGCGGCCGCGATCGCGAGGTCCGCGACCCGCTTCTCGGGCATGGCCAGCTCCGCCGCGAGACGCTCGGCAGCCCGGCGGACGGCGGATGCCGACCCGGCCTCCTCCACCCGGAACCAGACCCCTCCGTCGAGGAGTCCTTCGGGTACGGACGCCACCGCGCCTCCGCTCATCGGCACCACATGGAGATGCTCACCGGCACCACTTGACGATCGTAATGGTCGTGCCCTTACCCGCTTCGGTGTCGATGTCGAACTCGTCCACCAGGCGACGTGCGCCACTGAGCCCGAGACCGAGACCACCACCGGTGGTGTACCCGTCGGTGAGGGCCAGATCCAGGTCCACGATGCCGGGGCCCTGGTCGGCGAAGACGATCCGGATGCCGGCCCGTCGCTCGTTGTGGACGCGGGTCACCTCGACCTCGCCGCCGCCACCGTAGACCAGGGTGTTGCGAGCCAGCTCGCTCGCCGCGGTGACGATCTTCGTCTGGTCCACCAGGGACAGCTTCACCGCCACCGCGACGGTACGCACCAGCTGCCGGACACGGACCACGTCCCGGTCGGTGTCGACCGGGAGGCGCTGGCTCTCGTCGTTCACGGTGCGGTTACCGCCGCCTGGTCGGGCTCGTCCTCGTCCTCGTCGTCGAGCAGCCCGCTGAGGTCCCGGGTGCCGATCATCGCGATGCCCAGCTCGACGTTGAGCGCCGTCCGGATGCCGGGCAGCGACAGCCCCAGCTCGACCAGGGTGATCGCCACCGCCGGGCGCATGCCGACCACCACGGTCTCGGCGTCCAGCACCCGGGAGACCGAGGCGATGGTGGCCAGGGTCCGGCCGACGAACGAGTCGACGATGTCGAGCGCGCTGATGTCGATGATCACACCGTGGGTGCCGGTCGCGACGATCTTGTCGGCGAGGTCCTCCTGCAGCTGCAGGGCGACCTGGTCCTCCATGTCGATCTGGATGGAGACCAGCAGGATGTCACCGATCTTCAGAACCGGGACGCGCTCCACGTCAGCGGCCCGCCCGCTTGTTCTGGCTGATCACGTAGCGCAAGGCGTCGGCCAGGGACGCCTTGGTCGCGATGTCGCCGAACTCGATGCCGAGCGCGACAATGGTCTGCGCGATCTGCGGGCGGATGCCGGAGATGATGCAGTCGGCGCCCATCAGGCGGGCGGCCACCACGGTCTTGAGGATGTGCTGGGCGACCTGGGTGTCGACCGCGGGCACACCGGTGATGTCGATGATCGCGTACGGCGAGCCGGTGTCCACCAGGGTCTGCAGCAGGCGCTCCATCACCACCTGGGCGCGCGCCGAGTCGAGGGTGCCGACCAGCGGCACGGCCACCACGCCCTCCCACAGCTTGACCACCGGGGTGGAGAGCTCGAGCAGCTGCTCGGCCTGGTCGGCGATGAGCGACTCACGGACCCTGACGTAACTGTCGAAGGTGAACAGCGCGGCCCGGTCGACGAAGCCGGAGAATGCCACGTAGTCACGCAGGGTGGTGGCGTCGTCCACACTGCCGAGGATTTCCAGCGTCGCCTCCTTGAAGGCGTAGACGCTGATCGCGGTCTCGGTGGCGGTGAAACCCTGCCGGGCCCGGTTGGTGGACAGCTCGTCGAGCTGGGCGCGCAGCTCGGCGGCGGCCTCCGAGGTGAGGTCGGTGGCACCGGCGTCGAAGGCCTGCTGGAAGGCCCGCTGCAGCTCGCTCGTCTGCCTCCGCAGCTCGGCACTGCTCAGCCGGCCCCGCAGACCCGCGGCGACCAGCTCGGCCCACCGGGCCGCCAAGGGCTCCGCTTTGCTCGAGAGCAGATGGGCGAAGCGACTCGCCTCGTCCGGACTCAGCGACATCGCCGTTCCTCCAACCACACGATCGTTCGCAACGGCCGGACTTTACCATCAGGGGGTTGATTCGTTGCTGTAAGTCAAATAACGGCCGGGGCTCGAAGGTCTGTCCCGTTCTGCGCGCCACCGGGTACGTGGAGTACCGTTCAGCAATAACTGGAGGTCGGCGAATGTCCCTGACGGTACAAACGGAACAGCGTGACGACATGGTGGTCGTGTCGGTCGCTGGTGAGCTCGACATGGCAACCGCCCCCCAGCTGCAGGATCAGATCAGTGACCTGCTGGAGAAGGGCCGGACCCGCCTGGTGTTCGACCTCGCCGAGGTGTCCTTCTGCGACTCGACCGGGCTCTCGGTCTTCGTCCGCGCGAAGAACAGCACCGACGACGCCGGCGGCACCGTCCGTCTGGCCGCGCCGCAGCGCGGGGTTCTCCGCATCCTCGAGGTGAGTGGACTGGTCGAGGTGCTGCACACATACCCGACGGTGGACGAGGCGGTCACCGCCGAGGAGCCAGCCCTCGACTGATGCCCCGGTCGGCGTAGTTTGTCGTCGACCGGTGACGGGCACCTCCGTCGCCGGACCTTCATATCCGGCCCCCGGGAGTGCCCGTGAAACAGATGTTCCAAGGCTTCAAAGACTTCATCATGCGCGGCAATGTCGTCGACCTTGCCGTGGGTGTCGTCATCGGTACCGCGTTCACCGCGGTCGTCACCAGCTTCACCAAGTCGTTCCTCGAGCCGCTGATCAAGTGGATCTCCGGCGGCACGGGTGCCCTTGCCGGCTCCCTCTCCCCCGCCAAGGGCATCGAGTTCACCTACGCCGCCTTCATCAACACCCTCATCACCTTCCTGATGACGGCGGCGGTCCTCTACTTCCTCGTCGTCATGCCGCTGAACAAGCTGGCCGAGCGTCGTCGTCGCGGCGAGGAGCCGCCGCCGAAGGCGCCCAGCGAAGAGGTTCAGCTGCTCACCGAGATCCGGGACCTGCTGCTCGCGCAGAACCAGACCGGGGGCTCGGGTCAGGTCTACCGCAGCGACCCGCCGCGCTAGGCCTTTCTCGCTGTCAAAAAGATCCGCCCTCCCGGCACTGTTCGAACAGATGTTCGATACAGTGCCGGGATGGAGCAGCGTAAGCACTGGTGGAACGGCAAGTGGGGCCGGATAGCCCGCAAGGACGTCTACCTGCGGACCAACGGCGATCAGTGGTATGTGGAGCAGCGCGCCGGGGGCTCCGACGGCTCCTCCCACTTCTTCGAGTACGACAGCGAGGACACCGCCCTCGACATGGTCCGTTCCCTGCTCGCCGGGCCGGACGAGTGGCGTGAGCTGTCGGTGCGCCCGTCCTCGCGGTGACCTAGGCCGCTCGATCATCCCGGTGCCGGGCGGTCAGCGGGCCGATCGGCGGCAGCAGGCGCAGCCCCGGCCGGGGCTCCTTCTCCTCGGCGTCGCCGTTGTCCAGGCCGTTGTCGAAGCCGTTGTCGAACCGGGCCCGCCACCCCGTGCCGATCCGGGCGCCGGGCGGCGCACCCACCCCGCCGACACCCCGGGCCAACGCCACCACCAGCAGATATCCCGCGATCACGAAGCCGTGGCCGACGAGCCGGCCGATGTCGACCCGCCCGCCGGTGAGATCGGTGACCGAGATCAGCAGCAGCATCGCGACAAAAGCGGTGAGCATCGGCACCAGCCCGGTCGGCCGGCTGCGGCGCAACCCGATGAAGAGGTAACCGGCGCCGACCGCGACGTTCCACGCCGCCGACTCGTGCCAGAGGTGTCCCTGGGTCGCGCCCAGGCCGTTGTGCGCGTGCCCGGCGCTCACCCCGCCGCCGACCTGGGTCAGACCCAGGATCAGCTGCACCGCCCCGATCAGGGCCAGCGCCAGGTAGAGCAGGGCGGCCACCGGGATCCGTCGTTTCCGCTCCCTCGGGGCCGGCGGCAGCGCGGCCAGGATCGCGGCGCTCAGATCCGGGACCTGCGGCACCGGGGCGGTCAGCGTCAGCCGGTTCACCGCCGCGGCCCGGTCCAGCCACTCCCGGCAGCCGGCGCACCCGTCGAGGTGTTCGTCGACCAGGGGGCGCAGCACCGGGTCGTCCTCGCCGTCCAGCTGCGCGGAGAGCATCTCGCGCCACCGCTCACATGCCATGTACCGATAGTCGCCCGGAACGGCCGCCGAGTTCCAGGCCGCGGGGCACAAAGATCAGGGGTGCTCTTGGTCCAGCATCCGGCGGCGCTCCCGGAACGCCCGCAGGTTGGCCGTGTTTCCGCAGGTGCTGACGTCGTGCCAGACCCCGCTGTTGTTGCGGGACGTGTCGAAGAACGCGGCCCGGCACGCCTGGTTGTTGCAGAGTTTCAGCCGGGGCCAGAGCCCGGCCTGCTGGGCGAGCAGGGCCTCGGACCAGAGCGCCGACGCCAGCCACCGGACGCCCCGGCCGGTCGGCACCACCCGCACCCAGCCCGTCCCGTCGGGGACCAGGCTGACCTGCACGTCGGCCGGCGGGAGCGCGCCCTCCGGTTGCTCCGGCCGGGGACCGGCGACCACCACGTGCTCGAAGGCGCCCCGCAGCCGGCGCATCGAGCGCAGGTCGGCGGCGGTGAGCAGCAGCGTCGGCGCCGGCAGGCCGGACACCCGGGACCAGAGACCGAGCGTCTCGGTCACCCACCACTGGGCGTCGTCGGTGCCGGCCAGCAGGTCAGGGGCGTAGGACATCACCGCCCGCGTGTTCAACAACTCCTGGACAAGGGCGAACCCGTTCGGCGCCTCCCGCACGCCGTGCCGCGCGCTCGCCTTCCATGACATAGCCAAAGCCTACTCGGCTCTGTTTCCTTCGATGTCGCAGCACCACCCGGCCGAGTGGACCGGGCCTGCTCATCACCTTTATTACCGACGGGTATCAGCCAGCTCCCGGCGGCGGCGCGGGGCCGGGATCACCGGGGCGTAACCGGGCGGCCAGGCCGCGCCGTGGATCTCGGCGCAGAGCACCACGCCCAGCCAGGGCACCCACGGGCCGGCGACCTCCACCGAGCGCCCGTCCCGCACGTCCAGCGCGAGCGTGAAATCACCGGGCCGGGGCCGCAGGCTCGTCACCGACCGCAGCCGGTACTCCGCACCGGCCAGGATCAACCGCTCGCTGGTGACGACCGCGAGCCGACGGCCGACGCCGGTCACGTCGACCGGGAACCATCCGTACTGCTTCTCCCCTGACCGGAGCGGAATCGTGGGGCTGATCGCGGCCGGCCGGCCGCCCCGCTCCACGAGACCGGCCAGCATGCTCATCGACCGGAACCCGGCCATGAGCTGTCCAGGGTCGTAATCCGACAACACTTTCTCCTTGTCTGTCCCCAGAACCCTGGCACGAACGGGCCCTGAGCGCACAGCGAATACACACTGTCGGTGGGTATTCAGCCGTCCCCGGTCTCACGTTCTGTCATACCCGTGTGCGAACCTCTCGATGCGTCGATCGGCGAGCACCTCAGGGGAAGACCAGGACATGCGGCTTTTGATCTCCATGGCGACCGTCACCGCGACGATGACGCTGGGCACGGGTGTGGCGCTGGCCACCGAGACCCGGGCTCCGATCGTCGGCTCGACCGTCTACCGCGATGCCGCCTACGAGCCCGACCTGGCGTACAACGTCGGGGTTCCCGGCCGTTTTGATCTCGAGGCCACCGCCGGCGACGCGGTCTCCTTCGTCTGGCGCACCGACGACGGCCAGTCCGGCGAGGTCCCGGTCGGCGCCGACGGCCGCGGCACCGTGACGATCGCCCCACGGCGGGCCGGTGTCCGGTCGCTCACCGTCCACACGGTGGGCAAGGACGGGACCGATCATGCGGCGTACGCCTACGAGTTCCTGGTCGACAACGGCCCGCTGGTCACCCGCGACCCGGCCGGCATCGTCTACCTGGGGTCCTCGCCCACGTTCCGGATGACCCCGCGGAGCCCCGGCGTCACCGAGTACCGGATCTGGCCGCGCACCTACAACGGCGAGCGCCCGGAGCAGGCGGTGACCGTCCCGGCCCGGGCCGATGGCAGCGCCGAGACCTCGTGGTACCTGGGCGACACCGACCTGGCCGCGCTGCTGGTGCAGAGCCGGGACAGCACCGGCGAGCTCTCCGTGGCCCGCACCGTCTGGACCGGGCCGGACGAGGCGGCGCCCGTGCTGACCCGGACCGGCGGCGAGGATCTGATCACCCCGGCGACCGTCACCGCCCGGACCGGGATGCCCGGCGTGGTGGCCTATGACGTCACGTTCGACGGCGGCACCCGCACGGTCACGCCGGATGCCGACGGCAGCGCCACCTTCACCGTCACCCCGGCCCGCACCGGGATCAGCTCGCTGGCCGTGACCGCGCGCAACGCCCACGGCCTGACCACCGCGCGGACCGGGCAGACCTGGGGTGTCATCGACTTCCCGCGGGTCACCTCCACCGACTTCCCGATCGGTGTCACCGGGCCGGCCGGCCGCAAGGCTCCCGGCACCTTCCAGGTCGCCACCCGGCGGCCCGGCACGACGGCCTTCGAGTGGAGTTTCACCGGCACCGACTGGGCGACCCAGCCGGCCCGGGCGGACGGCACCGCGACGATCACCTGGACTCCGTCCGCCGTCGGCTCGCACACCATCCAGGTCCGCAGCGTGAGCGCCGACGGCACCCGGTCGGCCGTCGGCGGCGGCAGCTTCTCGGTCGCGGTGAAGAACGGGCGGGTGGTCTCCGCCGTCCCGGCCACGGTCACCACCGGCGAGAAGCGCACCGTCACGCTGCACGGCATCAACCTGCACCCGCTGGACGTCTTCGAGGTGACCGCCGCCGGGCGGGCCCCGGTCCCGGCCAGGATCCGATCGGTCGACCCGGACGGCTTCTGGGCCGAGGCCGAGATCGACTTCGCGACGGTGCCGGCCGGCCGGGTCTCGGTGACCGTCAAGCCGTACCACGGCACCGTCCACAGCACCCTCGACGACGCGATCACCGTCGCGCCGCTGCCCGCGCTGAGGGCCACCAAGGCGCCGGCCGTCTCCGGCACGATCAAGGTCGGTCAGACGGTCAAGGCCACGGCTGGCACCTGGTCCCCGGCCGCGACCACGGTCCGCTACCAGTGGCGGGCGAACGGGGTCGTGATCGGCGGCGCGACCGGGGCGTCGTACCGAATCGCGGCCCCGCTCGCCGGCAAGCGCCTCACCGTGACCGTGACCGCCACCCGCTCCGGCCACGGCACGGCGTCCGCCACGTCCGCCGCCACCGTCGCCGTGGTCAAGGCCGCGGCGCCCAAGGCCATCAAGAAACCCAAGGTCAGCGGCGTGGCCAAGGTCGGCCGCAAGGTCACGGTCGCCGTCGGCACCTGGACACCGACACCTGGTGGGTACGCCTACGAGTGGCGACTCAACGGCAAGGTGATCAAGGGGGCCACCGCTCGTACGCTGAAACTGACCGCCTCGATGCGCGGCAAGCGCCTTACCGTGACGGTGATCGCCAAGCGTGCCGGTCACCTGGACGGCCGGGCCACCAGTGTCAGCGTGCCGGTCCGGCGCTGACGGGAGCAACTACCTGGAGTCACCGGCGCGACTGTACGAAGGCTCCGCCGCCTCGGGAGCCGGTCGATCGGCGGCCAGTCCCAGCCGTCCGCGGGTGGCGACCAGAATGCCGGCGGCGGCGATCACCGAAGCGATGAGCTGGCCGTACAGCGGATCCCGGGCGATGTCGAGAGTGGGGTAGACCTCGCCCCAGACCAGCGAGTACGTGCTGTTGATACCGGCGTGCAGCAGCATGATCAGCGGCACGCTCTGCCCGCTGCGGTTGAACACCCAGGTCATCACCAGGCTCAGCGGGACACAACCGATGATGAACAGGGTCGGGTCCACCCACGTCGGGTTCGGGCCGCCCCACTCGGTCAGGTAGAGCGGCAGGTGCCAGGCGCCCCACAGCACACCCAGCAGCGAGGTGCCGAGCACCGGGCCGAACCGGTCCTGCATCCGGGGCAGCGCGAAGTCCCGCCATCCCGGCTCCTCGGCCGCCGCCGTCGTGATCATCTGCATGGCCAGCATCGGCAGGTACGCGACCAGGATCATCGCGCTGGGCATGGTGATGTGCCCCCACGTCTTCGGCAGGGCCAGCGGCGCGAGGAGGATCGCCACCGGCACGATCAGCAGCACCGCGAAGAACCAGCGCCACCCGACCCGCCAGTGCTTCAGCCGGTGCGCCCAGTGCCGCAGCCCCGCCCGACCCTCGGTGAGCGCGGTGACCAGGAACGCGGCGCCCAGCGGCCCGAGGTAGGCGCCCGGCAGCACCCCGACCAGCTGCCCGGTCCCGAGGATCTCCGGGATGTGGATGTCCGGTTCCAGGCCCAGCCCGTGGTCGGACAGGATGTAGGGCGTCCAGAAGAACCAGCTCAGGCCGAAGGCGAGCACGAAGAAGCTGAGCACGGGATAGCGCCGGATGATCTGCATGACCGAAGTCCATCAGCGCGGCGGCTCGCGGTCATTGCAGCAGAAGGCACTCTTCAGGTACAGCAGGCGGTAAAATCGCAGGTCAGCCCGCTGTACAGCACCAGCGCCCTTTCAGATCCAGCGCCTTTCAGATCCAGCGCCGTTCAGCTCCAGCGGCCGCGGTGCACCACGTCGGCCTTGGGCCGCCGCCGGGAACTCAGATCACGGGCCGGCTCGTCGCTGTAGCCGATCGAGATCGCACCGATCGGCGAGAACTCGGCGGGCACCCCGAACTCGTCCCGGAACGCGTCGACACGCTCGTAGGGCAGCCCGAAGAAACAGGCGCCCAGCCCTTCGTCGACCGCGGTCAGCATCATCAGGAGCGCGGCGAATCCGGTGTCGATGTCCCAGTAGGGCGCGGGCCACCAAGCATCGGACCGGTCCGTGTGCCCCTTGTCCGGCTGCGCGTAGCGTTCGAGGTAGACGCTCTTGTTCGCGAGCGGCACGACCAGCAGCGGGGCGTGCACGTTGGCGGCGAACCACCGATCCGCCGCTTCGTCAGGCGTGCAGACATCCCGAAAAAGCGCGATATCGGCAGGCTCGTCCAGCACCAGAAATCCCCAGCCTTGCGAGAACCCGGCCGACGGAGCCCGCAGCCCGTTGTCGACGATCCGATCCACAACTTCCGGCGAGAGCCGCCGATCCGGGTCGTAACTCCGAACCATGCGCCGCCGTCGCACGACATCCTGAAATTCCATCCCCCCATTCTCCAGTGGACAGCGACCCGTCGCATCGATCATCCGACGGATTACGCGGTGCTCAACCGCCTGTCCCACGCACTACAAGAAGGTCCCGGCCGGCTCCCGGTAGCCGTTGCCGGTCGGGCGAGTCCCTTGATCACTGACTACCGGCACATCGCGCCGACGTGCCGGGACACCCGGCCGTCGCCGCGGGCCACGCACAACTCGTCGGTGGAACGATCCACCCAGTACGCCTGCCCGGCCCCGATGAAGGTCGGCTCGTCCAGGTGGAACCACCGGTCGACGGTGTCGACCAGCAGAAGCCGATCGGCGATCTCGCGCCTGGCCATCACGCCCCCTGGGAGTCAGCTGCCGCACAGGCCCGGAAACGGAACTGGCCAGCACCGGAGAACCAGCGCTGACCAGGTGTAACAGTGGGCCGCCAGGGACTCGAACCCTGAACCTATGGATTAAAAGTCCGCAGGAAGGAAGCAGAATCATCCCATCATGGGAACTTCGTAAAATACTCTCACAGTCCACGCCCATCCGGCAACGTCTAGACCCGTCCGGGTAGCCGGGAACGAGCTCACAGCCAACGGCGACGGCTAAATTCGGACCCGTCCATCTGCATCCGCCCCGGGTACGAAACATCCGAGCAACCACGGAGCGACCAACGGACGTACCGTGAGAGTGGAACGGCCCCAGCTGCAGTGGAGGCGACTGCCGGCAAGCGACACCGGTGCCGCTGTTCTGAACGTTTCCGAATCGCGGCAGGGGCGGATACGCGATCCCCGCACATCCTCGTCGTGCAGGTACAGGTCGACATATGGGTGGTCCTGGTGATGCTCCCATCCGGTGCGGGGTGCTGAGACGGTGAACCTAGTAGCCGTACTCATGCGTGGCCCGGACGGTCAACTCGCCGCCGATGCTTGTGGCGATCCCGGTTGGCGCGACAAGTA
>NZ_BOMG01000086.1 GCF_016862075.1 Actinoplanes couchii
TCACCGCGATCACCGTGCATCGGCAGGACGACATCGCCACCATCGCGGTGCACGACGACGGGCATGGCATCCCCGCCGAACTACGTCCACACCTATTCGACCGATACACCCGCAACCCGGACACCAGCATGGCGATCAAGGGGACCGGGCTGGGCCTCTACATTGTGCGCGGCCTCGCCGAGGCCAACCACGGCACCGCGGGGTTCCACCCAGGCAACGGCGGCGGCAGCACCTTCACGCTCGCCCTGCCAACCGCTGGCTGACCTCGGAGAAAAGGGTCCACTCCAAGACTCCGGGAGCAGCACGCAAGCAGCTCGTCGCCCTCTGTCATGCAATGTGACCGATGTTGCGATGGTGGTGAAGGACGGGCTGTTCCGTAGTGACTGTTCGGATCCGGCCCGGTTCCGCTTTGGTGCCGATGGCTGTTCGATGCTCGGGGTGACTGGCGTATTTCTGGATGGCCCAGGCTACGAAGACGCTGTCTCGACCGCGATTCTCAAAAGGGATGGCCGTGGGAGCCCTCGGGCCGATGCGCGAGATCACTGAACGCCCGAGAGGAAAACGGCTGGTCCACATCAGTGGGCCGCCTATTGCCGGTGGCGCTCCTGCCCCGCGCCACCCCCAAGGCCGAGAAGTTGACACCGCCGCCCAGGTCGCCGATCACGAGGCCCAGGACACGCTTCCGCCGCGGCTGGCTCGGACTCCGGCCGAGGCACGGTTCACGCACCACCCGGCTGTCATCGTCGCCCATGCCTTCGTTCAGAATCTCCGCGCGGACATGGCGACCTCGCCATCGGCGAATATGCTCAACAACAGGTCGCCACCCCTGCCAAGCGCCGAACGCGGCTGCTGTTGAGTAATGCGCCAGCGCCGGTTGTCATCTCGCTGCCTGCAGGGATGCATGGAGAGCGGTAGCGAACTCCGCTGGTGGGGTCGGCTTGCCGAATAGATACCCTTGGCAGGAAGGGCAGCCGAGTTCGCGAAGGGCGTCCCAGTCGGCCTGGTCTTCGACTCCCTCGGCAATGGCCGTCATCCCCAGCGAGCGCGCCAACCATAGAACTGCCTGGATGATTGATGTTTTCCGCGGGTCAGCGGATAAGCCGGCCACGAACGAGCGGTCGAGCTTGACTACGTCAGCGGGAACCGACTGTAGCCACGTAAGGCTGCTGTAACCGGTGCCGAAGTCGTCCAGGGCGATGCGGACGCCCAAGCTCTTGATAGTCAAGAGTCGTTCGCGGACGTCGATGGAGGTACTGAGCAGGGCGGTCTCGGTGATTTCGATGACCAGGCGGGACGCGTCTAGCGACGGGTGGGAGGACAGTACGTTGGCCAGCATCGGTACGAAGTCGGGCTCGGCCAACTGCCGCGGGCTGACATTGACTGAAATATACTCAAAATGATCGTTCCACAGGTCAAGCCGGCGTACGGCTTCACGCAGTACGTGCTCACCGAGTGCAACAATCATGCCGGTCTCCTCAGCGGCCGGGATGAAGTGGAACGGGCTCAGCAGGTCGTCCTGAGGCGTCCGGAGGCGGACCAGGGCCTCGGCGCCGATGATGCGCCCGGTGTCGGCTGCCACGATCGGCTGGAACCAGACCGGCAGAGTCTCGTTGAGTTCTCCGGAGAGGGCGTCACGTAGTCTGGTTTCGGCGGTGAGCCGCTCGCGCACCGCGACCCGCATGTCGTCGCTGAAAATCTGTAGACGGTTGCCGCCAGCGCGTTTTGCTACGTACATGGCGGTGTCGGCATCCAGCACCGTCTGGTCAGCCCGTGAGAGATCCTGTACGACGGCCAGGCCGGCGCTCACCGACACCTGCAGGGTCCTGCCGTCGAGTTCGAGCGGCTGGGCGCACGAAGCTAGGAGGGCCTGCCCCACCTGGACGCCCGTGGTGACTGGGCCTGCCAACGCGACCACGAACTCGTCGCCGCCTAGGCGGGTGACCAGCGTGTCAGCCGGCACGGTCGATGCCAGACGGGTCGCAAAAGCACGAAGCAACTCGTCGCCAACCGCGTGCCCGGAGCCGTCGTTGATCGACTTGAAGCGGTCGATGTCGAGATAGAGGATGCTGATGGGCTCTTCGCCGGCAGTCAGCCCAACCAGGTCGTGCTCAAACGCCGCCCGCGACAGCAGGCCGGTGAGCCCATCACGGCGTAGCTGTTCCTGCAACTCCTCCTGATGGCGACGGCTTTCAGTGACGTCGAGGCAGTGCACGAAGATCAGCCGCAGGCGGCCTTTGCAGTCATGCAGTTTGGTGCCGTGCACCTCCACCCACATGATCTCATCGGTGTCTGTGCGGCGGTACTGGCGCATTTGGGTCGAAGTACTGTTCTGGGCAACCAGCTGGTCGAGCATGCAGGGCTCAGCCGCGTCGACCGCCTCGATCGGCAGGTCGCGGATGCGGAAGTCGAGGGGAAGCTCGTCGGGTAGGCGTAGCCAGGTGCGGTAGGCCGTATTGGTGCGCAGCACCCGGCCATCTGGCGACAGCATCGCCATAGGCACGGGAGTCTTTTCGAAGGCGACCGTGAGCTGGGCCCGGCTTTCGTCCAGGTTTGCCTGGGCACGCTCTTCTTCGGCCTCGGCCAGCCGCCACTGCACGATCTGGAAGGTGGCTGCGAACAGCACGGCCCCACCGTGTACAAATGCCCAGACTAGCGGGTGAATGCCCGAAGAGCCGTGACCATACATGGGTCCGAAATGAGAGGTGCCGAAGATCGCGTGCTGGATCGTGGTAGCCATCAGGAAAACACCGAATGGAGCCCAATCGCGGTAGAGAGCCAGTGCACCGACCGCGATGAAGAAGGAGAAGTGGGCCTCGGTCTGGTTGTGCGCCATCGCAACGAAAGCGGCACAGGCCAGCGTGAACCCGAGGGAAACGAGGACGGAGGGAAGTCTGCGACCGGGCAGCGTGGCCGCAGCGACTATGCAGAGCAGGACGAGCGGCAGCAGCCAGGTAGCGACGTTGGCGGTCGCGAACTGCCCGCTCAGCGCGCCGTAGATGCTGAGCGCGCCGATGCTGGCGGCGAGTAAGCGGTAAAGCAGGCGATGCCGAACGGACCAGTCTTCATCGATCAGGCCACCGCCGGTGGGTAGCCAGCGAGGTAGATCCTTCGTCCACGGCAACATGGAACTACCTTCGGCAGTTCCGGTTGCTGGAAGCGCGACAACGAGATGCAACCCGGTTGCAAGTTAGAAGACATCCGGGCGCCCGGGCGGCGCTGGACCGAGTCTGGGCGGACAAGGCGTACAGTTCGCGGGGACCGGGCCTACCTGTGGCGGTACCAGATCGAAACGACCATCCCGGCCAAGGCTGATTAGGCCGCCAACCGGTGCAAGGAGGACTCGGCCGGTTGTCGCCCGCCGGCCTTCGACCCGCTCGACTACCAGCTGTATAACGCTGTCGATCATGTGATTCACCTGCTGAAGAGCACCGAACCTTGGATACCCGCTTCCTCCCGCTGGCCATCTGTCACCTGGCCCACCATGCAGATCGCGGCCGGAAGGTGCGGCTGCGCCTATGGCGATCCCTAGGAGTGCAGCCATCTATAGGCTTGGATGTGATCTGTATCTCTGCCGTTGTCGGGGAGTCCTATTCAAGGGTGGACGCCATCGTCCGATCAGCAGGCCATGGGGTCTTCCGGTCCGACAGGTAGCGGACGTTTCCGGCTCTCCGGCATCGCGGATGACTATGACGCTGAGTACTGGTCGAGGCAGATCCGTTTCGGTGGTGTGACCGCCTGCATCATCACCACCATTGGCGCGTCGCGTGTCGCGACCGTATGGGATGGCGACAACCGCTGGTGGGTGGCGGCGTTGGTGGCAGCGGTCGTTCTGCAGATGCTGCTCTCCGCACTGAGCTGGAAACGGCTGGTGCGCCGCCCCCTCGTCCGAGAAGCCCTGGTGACGTGGTGGGTCGTGGAGATACCGGTGCTCACCGCATTCTGCCTGATTGATGACGCCGGCGCGACCCTCTACCCACCAGGAGCCATCTTGGTGGTCACCACCGCAGCCGCGTTGTACCCACCGACATGGGTCCTGCTGCTGGGCATACTGTCGTTGGTCGGCTTCGCTGTCTTGGAAGCAAGCACAAAGCTGCACACGGCGTCGTTCATCGGCGGGCTGTGCGCACTGCTGCTCGCGGTCATCGGGTTGAGCGTGCTGACCGCGGCCAACCGGTGGCGCCAAGACGGGCAGCGGCGTGCCGCTGAGCGGCGGGTGGGGTTGCTGCTGCAGAACGCGTCCGACGTCATCCTCGCGGCAAACGCCGACGGCCGGATCTGCTACACCGCCGGGTCGGCACAAGGCCTGCTGGGGTTGCCGCCCGGGCAATTGATCGGCACCCCTCTGGCGAGCCTGGCATACCAGCAGGACCAGGAGCTACTGACGCACTGGCTCGCCGCGGCCGCCACATCGCGTTCGGGTACGTGCCGAGTGGAGGTCCGCATGGTCCGTCCTGACGGAACGTGGCTACCGGTGGAGATCCTGGCAACCCGGCAGCACGAGGACCCGGTACTCGGTGACCTCGTTCTCAACATCCGCGACCTCAGCCACCACTGGCAGGAACGCCATCAGCTCGCCCAGCGTGCCCTGACCGATGCGCTCACCGGACTGGGCAACCGCGCCAGCTTCGATAATCACCTCTCTCGGGCCATCGACCGATTGCACCCCGACGGCGGCGACGTCGCGGTTCTGCTCATGGACCTCGACGGTTTCAAGCCCATCAACGACACCTGGGGCCATGCCGTCGGAGACCAGGTGCTGACGACCATCGCCACCAGGCTCCGTACCACTTCACGCCCCCACGACACTCTCGCCCGCATCGGCGGCGACGAGTTCGCTCTGATCCTGACCGGTGTCCCCGACGACGAGGTGATGGATCTGGCGCGCAGACTGGAGTCGGCAGTCTGCCAGCCGATCAACATCTCCGGCTCCTCCGTTGGTTGCGGCATCAGCATCGGCCTCGCCGTCGCACGCACGGGCGACCAGGACATAAGCGCACAGCAGCTCACCGCCCTAGCCGATCAGGCCATGTACGCCGTCAAGAGGAGCGTCGGCGTCAGACGGTAAGACAGGGCACGAACCGCTGCGAGACATGCCGCCTATGAAGGCCTCGAGCGATGCAGTGGAGTTTGTCGAGAACCCGCCGACCAGGCCGGAGGCCTTCATGTCCCGCGCTAACGCCGCGCTGACCCCGAGGGTGCGATTGCGGCTGGCGCGTCTGATCGTGGATCACGGTTGGTCACCCGTACGAGCGGCTGAACGCTACGACGTGTGCTGGAAGATCGCCAGCAAAATGAGCCCAGCGTTTCCGCGACGAAGGCGCAGCCGGCATGGCCGATCGTTCGTTACGCCTGCACCGGCAACCGACCCTGACCCTGACCAGTGGTCCGCAAGATCCTGCACCTACGCCGCAAACGGCGCCTCGGCCCGGTCCCGATCGCCGATCAACTAGGCCTGGCCGCCTCCACCGTGCACGCCGTACTCACCCGGCAGCGGGCGAACCGAATCTCCCACCTCGACCGGAGCACCGGGGAACCGATCCGCCGCTACGAACGCGACCACCCCGGCGATCTGCTGCACGTCGACGTCAAGAAGCTCGGCAACGTCCCCGACGGCGGCGGCTGGCGCTAGCTCGGCCGCCAGACCGGCCGCCGCAACCGGCAAGCCACCGCCCGCCGCACCGGCCGGCGCCGGCAGGCTGTTCGACGGCGGGTGCGAGCCGTTCTTCGTCGTCAGCGATTGGCGTTGCGCAATGCACGGAAGAGCTGTTCCAGGCGCTGACGATGGTGCAGGGCTACCTCGGCGGAGGTCTCGCCGGCGATGAGGCGGCGGGCGTTGTCGGTCAGCACGGTGGTGTAGCCGGATATGAAGAAGGCGGCGAGCAGGGTGCTGTCGCCGTCGAAGTCCGGATCGCGTTCGAGTTCGACGGTCAGCTGGTGCTGCAGGTCAGCGGCCAGTTCGCGGGCTCGGGCGATGAGGGGCGTGGAGCCGGCCACGGTGCGGAAGAACGGGGTGGATTCGGCGGCGATCCCCGATAGACCGTGGTGCTCCCCGGCCAGTCGCAGCATCAGGGCCTCCAGCGCGTCCAGCACATCGGTTCCCGCGGGACGATCGCGGACCGCTGAGCGCAGCATCTGCTCGGCGTCCTCGGCCCGGTCCAGCAGGAGGTCTTCCTTGCGCGGGAAGTGCTTGAACACGGTGACGGCGGAGACTCCCGCCGCACGTGCGACGTCGGCCACGGTGACAGCGTCGAACCCCTGGTCGAGGAAGAGCCGGGTGGCGATCTGCGAAATTCGCGCACGTGTCTGCGGTCCCCCGCGGGCATCGGTGCGTGGCATGTGACCCCTTCCGTAACTGCCGCCAGCATAGTAGTTGTTCCACTAAGCTTAGTGAGTTAACTTAATGGCATGGTCACTGCTGAGGCACGCCCCCCTGAGACGGCTCGACCCGAGTCTCTGGGTGACAGATGGATCGTCCTCACCGGGCTGTCCGCGGTATTCCTGGTCGAGATGCTCGACAACTCCGTCCTCAACGTCGCGCTGCCCACGATCGGCCGTGAGCTGCAAGCTTCGACGACAGCCCTGCAGTGGGTGACAGGCGCGTACTCGGTCGTCTTCGGTGGGCTGATGCTGCTGTTCGGGGCGATCGCCGACCGATTCGGGCGGCGCCGGGTGATGCTGACCGGGCTGGTCCTGCTGGGCGCCGCGAGTCTCGCGACCATGTTCGTGTCGACCGCCGGGCAGCTATCGCGGTCCGGGCGGGCATGGGAGCCGCCGCGGCGATGACCACCCCGGGCTCCCTGGCGCTGGCCTTCCGGCTGTTCCGGGCCGACGACCTGCGTGTGCGGGCCATCACGGTCATCTCGACCGCCGGGCTGGTGGGTCTCGCGACCGGCCCGACGGCAGGCGGGTTCGTGCTCGCCGTCGCCCCATGGCAGGTCCTGCTTCTCGTCAATGTGCCGATCGCCGCGCTCGCGTTCGCCGGCATCAGCCTCGGCGTCGCCGCGGACGACCCGGGCAGCCTGCATGCCGGCCCCCTCGACATCCCGGGCGCGGTACTGGGCACGGCGACGATCATCCTGGCCCTTGTCACGCCGACTCTGTTCGTCGACGAGGGCGGCGCATCGTGGGCACCCTGGGCCGTCGCCGCGGCAGCGATCGTTACGACCACGGCCTTCGTCCTGCGCGAGCGGACGGCACGGCACCCCCTGCTCGACCTGAGGCTGCTGGCGGTGCCGCTGGTATCGAGTGGCCTGGCCTACAAAGCCGCCTCCGGCCTTGCCGTCGCCGGCCTCGGCTACCTGGTGACACTGCTGCTGCAGTTCGCCTGGGGCTGGTCCCCGGCGATGGCGGCCGTCGGCATGCTGCCGCAGGTCGTCATGCTGCTCGCCGGGGGCCGGCTGGTGACCCCGTTCGTGCGGCGCGTCGGCCTGGAACGCGCGGCCTGGCTGAGCGCCGCAGCGGTCGTCGCCGGTCTCGCCGCCTTCGCCGCACTGAACAGGTTCGGTTACCCCGGGGTGCTGATCGCGCTTGTGCTCGTCGCCGCCGGCATGCGTGTCGTCGGGGTCGTGGCCGGCAACAACGTGCTGCGCGGCCTGCCGGAGAACCGCACCTCGATCGGCGCGGCCCTCGTCGACACCTCCGGTGAACTCGCGACAGGCGTCGGCATCGCCGCCACCGGAACCATCCTGGCCGCCCTGTTCACCGGCAGCCTCTCCGCCTCGCACTGGAGCACCGCACAGGCCGGGCAGTTCCAGCAGGCGGTGACCGTCGCGGCTCTCGTCCTCACCGCCGTCGCTGCCGCACTCGTCACCTACGGCGTCATCCGCTCGCGCACCACCACGTCCGTCAAGGAGACCCACCATGTCTGATGTCCTGCCGCGCCCACCGTTCGACCCCGAACTCGGGGTGTTCCTCACCGCCGTGCACGAACGCGGCCCCTTCACCCTGACCGCCGACATGCTGCCCCGCATGCGCATGCTGGACATCACCGAACAGGCCCTCGACGAGCGGCTGCAGGCCCGCGGTTGGCAACGCCGCACCCTGACCGTCCCCGGTTACCAGGGTGACCCCATCAACCTGGCGGTCATCAGCCGGATCGGGCACACCGGCCCGGCAACCTGCTTCTACACCATGCACGGCGGCGGCATGATGTTCGGCCACTACCTCGGCAACCTCGACTCCTACGACGACTGGCTGCTCACCCACGACGACGTCGTCCTGGTCAGCGTCGACTACCGGCTCGCCCCCGAGCACCCCGACCCCTATCCGGTCGAAGACTGCTACGCAGGCCTGCTGTGGCCCGCCGCCCACGGCGACGAACTCGGCATCGACCCCGCGCGTATCGTGCTGGCCGGGCAGAGCGCCGGCGGCGGACTAGCCGCGGGCACCGCGCTACTGGCCCGGGACCGGCAAGGACCACCACTGCTCGGCCAGATCCTGATCTCCCCGATGCTCGACGACAGCGACTCGACCGTCTCGACCCGCCAGATCGACGGCATCGGCATCGCCGACCGCGCCATGACCCGCTTCGGCTGGACCGCCTACCTCGGCGACCGGCGCGGCGGCGACGACGTGTCCATCTACGCCGCCCCAGCTCGTGCCACCGACCTGACCGGCATGCCACTGACCTACATCGACTGCGCCAGCGCCGAAGTGTTCCGCGACGAAACCGTGGCCTACGCCAGCGGACTCTGGCGCGCCGGAATCGACACCGAACTACACGTCTGGCCCGGGGGATTCCACGGCTTCACCAGCATGATGCCGCAAGCGGCACTGTCCCGGACCGCTACCGCCGCACTGACAACCTGGACCGACCGGTTACTCACCGAACGACCTACCGACGACGGGCGAGTCGCGTGACGCAAGCTCTGCTTGCCGGCCAGCGTTCAAGGCTCGAGCAGCGGTACGTTCGCCCGCGCGGTCGGAGCGCACCCGGTGAGCCGTCACGGACTTGAGACCGCCCGTTGACGTGTTGTAGCGGGTGATCTGACCGATCCTGGGTGGGCGCGGCTGAAGGTTGCTGCCGAACATGGCTACGCAGCGTGGCAGATCGTCCGCCTACGCGACCGCGGAATTCTGGCCCGTGGGGAAGCACGGCCCGGGTCCGACAGAGGTTAACGGTGGCCTGGGGAGCGTTCTGCCCCTCGCCGGCCGTGATGTTTGCCCTGTTCAGAGGTTGTCCTCCGCGATGGCAGGGAGCACCGCCACGATGAAATCGGGTTGTCGGGGGTAGGTGGTGCGGCGCTGTTCCCAGAACCAGCGATCGGATGGGGAGCAAGCGGGATTGAAACCAGTAAGCACTGAACAGCGCCGGGCGGCGTTCAGCGGTGTCGGACAACCTCGGATGGGCAGGCGAAGCTGCATTTTTGCTGGTCAGATGCCTGATCGGGCTATCACAGGAGTGCTCCGCCGAACTGCGCTCAACTGCGCCGAAGAGTATGTCTACGCAGGGCAACAGTGCCGTGCTGAGGGATCGATCTAGTACGTCTACTCCCGTGTAGTTCTTCTCGTATCCGGAGCGGTCTGTCGAGCGTTAGGGCGCCGCCGGCTGACCCTTCCCCTGTGACGGGAGTGAACAGCTATTGATTCATCGGCCCTCTGTGGATCTCTGGACGGTTTTCGGCACACGATCATCGCCGCCCTCGAAGAGTCTCTCGACTCACTGTGGTCCCCCGCCGTAGTCCAGCCGGGCCGATTAAACAGGCGTTTACCTTCGGACCTCTCCGATCCGGTGACGGTCGTCCGATACAGCGATGGAACGCCAGGGAGAGGATGATCGTTGACCGACACGCAACCGGCTGTGCGGCCGGTCGACCACCTACGCCGCGATCCAGTGCTGCGCGGACTGATCGGATTCACCCTCCTCGGGTGCCTGCTGTTCTTCCTGCTCAGCGGGCAACCGACGCGGCAGATCCAGGTCCTCTGGCTGGCGCAGGTGCCACTCGACGCGGCCCTCGCGCTCGGCGGATGGCGACTGCGGCGGCTCGCCCACAAGCGCTACCGCCGCTTCTGGTCCATGATCGCCTTCGCCGGAGCCTCGTTCACGCTCGGTGACACCTACCATGCCCTACAGGTCTTGATCCGGCCCGGTGAACCGTCGCTCGCCGGAGGCACCGTGCAGACCGCGTTCTTCGCCATCGGCATGAGCAGCAACGTGATCGCATGCCTGATCTTCCCGCAGGGCCTGCGAACCGCCCGCGAACGGTTCGTCTTCTGGCTCGACGCCACCACCGTACTGGTCGGCGGGGGCGTGGTCGCGTGGTGCTTCGCTTTCAACCCGCCCGATAGCAGCACCGACCGGGTCAACGCCAGCGTCACCGCGGCGCTGGTGCTGGTCGCGACGTTCTCCGCTACCAAGGTCGCGCTCATCCGCAATCCGCCGATGGCGCGGATAGCGGCCTGGCCGATGGTCTCCGCGGCGATGGTGCAGGGCGTCAGCACGTTGCTGCCCGGCGACTTCCAGACCCTTGATCACGCATACGTGTACGCGATCCGCCTGCTGCCGAGCGTCCTGATCGCCGTCGGCCCGTGGATCCAGGTCATCGTCCTGCGAGTCGGGGATCCCCGCTACACCGCCAAGCGCCGCCCCTACAGCCTCCTGCCGTACGGGATGATCGCCGTCACCTTCGTGGTGTTCTTCCAGGTGCTCCCGAACGCCGCGTCGTCCCAGCTGGTCGGCGCGACCATCGGCGTCGTGGTGATCACCTTCCTGGTTGCCGGCCGCCAGCTGGTCGCCTTCCACGACAACATGAACCTGATCAGCCGCCTCGACGTGGCCCTCGGCGAACTACGAGACCAGGCCCTCTTTGACGGGCTTACCGGTCTCGCCAACCGCACCCACTTCAGCGCCGAGACCACCCGCCTGCTGACCACCGGATCGACGCTGCTGCTCATCGACCTGGACGACTTCAAGGCCGTCAACGACACGATGGGCCACGCAGCCGGCGACTCGCTGCTGATGGTCGTCGCGTCACGGCTGCGTGACGCGGCGGGCGACGACGCAGTGGTGTGCCGGCTCGGCGGCGACGAATTCGCCCTGCTACTGCCCGGCACCGGCCCGGACGGCGCTCAAGTGGTCGCCGGCGAGATCCTGCGCCTGCTCGCCGAGCCGATCGTGCTACTCCAGCACACCCTGACCACCCGGGCCAGCATCGGCATGGCCGAAGCCCGCCCCGGCGAGGACCCCTCCACCCTGCTCGCCAACGCCGACATCGCCATGTATGAGGCCAAACGTCGCGGCAAGGGCCAGTGGATCGCCTACACCAACGAGATGGGCGCCCGGATCAGCGCCGAGGCAGTCCTGATCCGTGAGCTCGACCAGGCCGTCGAACGCGACGAGTTCAGCCTGCTCTACCAGCCGATCGTGCGGCTCTCCGACGGCCGGCTGATGGGCGTCGAGTCACTGATCCGCTGGAACCACCCGGTCCGTGGACTGGTGCCGCCGATCGAGTTCATCCCGGTCGCCGAACGCACCGCGCAGATCGTGGCGATCGGCCGCTGGGTGCTGCGCGAGGCCTGCCGCCAGGCCGCGGCCTGGACCCGTGAGTTCCCGGATGCACCCCCGCTGTACGTCGGCGTCAACGTCGCCGGACCGCAACTGCGCGACCCGAACCTGGTCGCCGACGTGGCGGCCGCCCTCGCCGCGACCGGCCTGCCCGCCGGAAGCCTCACCATCGAGGTCACCGAGACCGCCGTGCTCGACGACGAACAGTCGCACGCCACCATGCTCGCGCTGCGCACCCTCGGGGTGAAACTCGCGCTTGACGACTTCGGCACCGCCGCCTCGTCGCTCGGCCTACTGCTCACCTGCCCGGTCAACTCGCTCAAACTGGACCGCTCGTTCGTCGAGTCGATCACCACGGTCAGCCGGCAGGCGGCGGTCGCCACCGCGGTCAGCCAGATGGCGGCGGCGCTGGACTTCGGGTCGGTGGCCGAGGGCATCGAGACCGCCGAACAGCGTGACCTGCTGCGCGGGCTCGGCTACGAGTACGGGCAAGGCTACCTTTGGTCACGGCCGGTCCCGGCCGAGCGGATCAGTGAACTACGCACGCACGAGCTCGCCGTCGCCACGTCGTAGCCGTTCGCCACGCCGGTGGACGGCCTCGGTCAGCTCAGAGAGCTGACCAATTGGAAGTCGGTGCCAAACCTGGCCACGGGCGGCGGCCAGGCCGGTCCACGGCGCTGGAGCCCAAGGTCAGCCGGTGCGGCCGGGCGGTTCAGAATCGCCGCCGATCAAGACTCTGCGGTGGTGTCCTTGTCCATACGCGGCGAGGTCGACGCGGACAATGCCACGCATCTCTCACATCTGATCTGCGCGGCAAGCGACTCCATCGGTAACCGGGTTGTCTGGATATCGGCGGTGTCACCCTTCGCGGTGCGGCAGGTATGACGGCTCTAGTCAAGAAACACAGACGCGTAGAAACCGCCGGTCAACAACTTCTACCAGTGTTGACATCACACCCAGTGGTGTGAGAACCCCCCCGCTCTCCCACCTCCTACCCACCGCGTCAATGTCGGCTGCGGGCGCCGTACAACGACGCTTTCAGCGAGGTCGATCCGGTCTCGGCTGACCGATTGGCACCATGATGACGTCTCCCCACGTCCTGAGAAGTGGAACGCTCGCAATCCTCAACTTGGAGACACTGCTGCCGAAGAAGCTGAACGGGATCAACATCATTCACGCGCCACAGGGGTTCAACTCGCACACGGACGACGTCTCGGAGGCTTCCGTGCCGGCAGAAACGCTTCAGAGTGACGAACTCGCCCGGCCCACCGTGGCTGACGCGCTAGTGATGGTTCATCGCACACACGGCTCGAAAGCCGCAGCGGTGTGGCAACGCCTCCTCGCCGATACCGGGCTCGCTGGACATGAGACCGACGACGACTCCCTCCGCCTCCTACTGACAGCGATGGCCGACCACGACCCGGTCAGCAAAATTAGGGCACGTGCCCTGCTCGCGCGCCTCAGCAGCTTCAACCACATCCGCGATCGACGGCCGTACGCAGCACGGAGCGCATCCCATGAATACCGTTGACGTCTTTGAACGCCTCGACGACACCAGTGACTATCTGAATGGACTCGATAACCCGGCACGCATGAAAACGCTTGCTGCCATCGACATCGACAATCCGACACTGCGCGAGAAGCTGGACGCAATCAGCGCCCGGACCGCACGCCGACTCGGAGTACCGACCAGCCTGACCACCCTGGTGCTCGACACGGCACAGATCATCCCCGGCTCACACGGCCTGACCGGATGGCTGGCCGACGCAGCCGCTACTCCGATCGAATGGTCGTTCTGCGCCCGCACCGTCGCCACCGGCCAGCCTTACATCGTCCCAGACACCGCCACGGATCCGGTGCAAGTCGACAACCCACTCGTCACCAGGGATGGCATCGCCAGCTACGCAGGAGTTCCGCTCGCCGTAGACGGTCAGATCGTAGGGGCACACTGCGTGCTCGTTAATGAAGTTCACACGTTCAACGACGCCGACCTCACCGAACTTCGTGCCGCCGCCGAGGAAGTCACCGCACTGCTGAGCGAGTACCGCGTATAAGGGTGCGACGAATTCAACAACCCGTTTCGTGCGCCCCACTTCGCTGGAGCACCAGCCGCTGAGATCGAGGTCATCGAGGTCGGTGGCGTCGATGAGTACAGCCGCCTCTGCCTCATCAACCATTCTAAGCGGACTCGGACCCCCTTACTGGTAGACATGCAGGCACAGGTCATGGCTCTCCTAGGGCGCCACAGACCATCGAAGATCATTCTCGCGGCGGCGCGCGGTGCCGGGCTCAGGGTCGAGCCATCTGCTGGCGCGGTCCATTCCGCGCCGAGACCGCTGTTCTCTCTGCGCGCACGGTAAGCCCGCACGCGCTGCGGATCGGATCAGCCGCGGGTCAGGTACGCCTGGATCACGTCGATGGTCTCTTCAGGGGCACTGAGATTGGGGCAGTGCCCGGTGGCGTTCATGACAACGAAAGTACTGTCCTGAAGATGGTCGCTGACGTATCGCCCGACGGCGTGCGAGGCAATGATGTCGTCGGTGCACTGCATCACCAGCGACGGTGTACGGACCTCCGCGAGGTCGGACCGGTTGTCCGACCGGAAGGTGACCCGGGCGAATTTCCTGGCGATGACCGGGTCGGTGGCACAGAAGCTGTTGACGAGTTCTTGGCTCAGCTCCGGCCGTTGGGGATTCGCCATGATCATGGGGGCGATGACGCTGGACCAGCCGAGATAGTTGCTGTCAAGGGCGGCCATCATCTCGTCGATATCAGCGTGGCTGAAGCCACCTTTGTAGTCGCCATCGTCGATGTAGGACGGGGAGGGGCCGACGAGGATCAGCTCGGCGAAACGCCCGGGCTCACGGATCGCGGCCAGAACACCGATCATGGCGCTGACGGAATGACCGACAAAGACAACGTCGTGCAGGTCGAGCACATGCACGATCTCCAGAACGTCGGTGGCATACCCGTCCAGGGCGGCGTATTTGGTGTCGTCGTAGGCGCTGAGGTCCGAGCGGCCGACACCGACGTGATCGAACAGCACCACTCGGTAGGTATCGGTGAACGCCGGTGCGACCAGCCGCCACATGTTCTGATCACAGCCGTAGCCGTGAGAGAAGATCATCGGCTGGCCACCCGGCGCACCACTGATCTCCACGGCATGCCGGCGCATAACGGCATCGAAGGTCCTAGTCATCCCTATCGCCTTTCACTCGGCGTCCATCATCTAATACCAAGCAGGGACGTCGCCTGCTGGAGTGGTGGCGTAGCGGTCTCGACGGCATTGACGTCCCTCGGATGAACTGACCAGAGGCCGGGACGAACCGAGCGGCGCGGCGGCCGCCAGGTCGGCAAGATCGCTGCCGGGGCGACTTGGCCGGCGGCGAAGTGGTGGATCTGTTCACGGAGCCGTTCAGCGGCCTGGCCCGTAAGCAGAACTCCCAAGAAGAGGAAGCGTTCAGGCTTCAAGGCCGCCTATCGGACTTTTACGTCGATCGGTGCATTGGCTTCGCCGGCCTCACGGTGCGGCCCCCGGGTGCTGCCGAGGTCGGGGGATGTCGAGGTGGAAGAGGTCCTGTAAGTCCAGGACCCGCAGCACGCGTTGGATCATGGTGTTGACGTTGATCAGCCGGAAGATCGTGCCGGTGTTCTGGGCGGCGAAAAAGCCGTCGAGGAGAGCACTGATGGCCTCGGAGTCGATGAAGGTGACCTCGGCGAGGTCGACGATGAGCCGGCCGGGCCGGTCGCGGTCGATGACGGTCAGCAGGGCGTCACGTAGTTCGTCGCGGGCGGCGAGGTCGAGTTCCCCCGCGAGCAGGATCAGGCTCTCGCGGATCCCGTCGGCGTTGACCCAGCCGGGCCCGCTGCTGATGGTGAAGTAGTTCTGATCCACGGATGTTTGTCTACCAGCAAGTAACCGCCGTTTTTTGGAGATTGCGCGTCGGTTCTTACACGTGTCGATATCGCGACGGCTGGTGGCAGCTACCAGCGGTACCTGGTGGGGTTCAGGGGGTGAAGAGGAAGCTGGCCCAGACGCGTTTGGCGGTATCGGCGGTGTACCAGCCGATGATGGAGGCGAACGCCCGGGCCAGGTGCAGGCCGCGGCCACCGGCGTCGGCCTGCTGGATGTCGGCGAGTTCGGGGAGGGTGCTGAGGTCGTGGTCGGCGACGTCGAGGACGAACCGGTCCCCGGTGGGCAGCAGGCGGACGACAGTGGGTGCCAAGCCATGCCTGAGGGCGTTGTTGACCGGTTCGGTGACGACCAGGATCATGCGATCCGGGATGTCGCTCAGTGACTCCCGCGTGTGCTCGTTGAGTGCGCCGATCAGCCCGGCACGCAACGCGCGCAGCCGATCAGAGATCCAGTACCCACGTCGTCGGCTCTGTCCTTTGAGACCGCTACGGAAGTAGTAGTCCGATATCCCAAACCGACTAACGTGGCGAGGGTAACGCCATCGGCGACGTCTCCCACACCCGGTGTCGGCGCAGCCATCGCGACACACCGGCGCGTATCCGGCATCACGCAAGCCCAGCTCGCGGCATGCATCAACAAAGTCCATGCAGCGGGTGTCCGCCGTCGAGCAGGGACGAAAACACGCCGAACGGCTCACCGACCTGATCAACATCGCCACTGTGCTGGCGTGTGGTGTCGGCGCCCTTCATCGGACAGCAGTTCGACTCCTTAACCTCAGGGACACGCCGGGTTCCGCGGGCCGAGGCCGTCGCCGCCGGCCGAGCCGTGATCATGCGTGCCGCGGTGCCCGCCACTGATCGCCGCGACATCCCTGACCTTGAAACCGCCGGCAGCCGGGTCACTGGGGCATAGTCGATCTGGCACGGCTCCCCGGTCGCACACTCCGCGCTGGCCGCTTACCGTCGTCCCTGCTGGATGACCCGATCGCTGCGCACCGCGCCGCCTCCGACCGTCAGCAAGCCGCCCAGCCACTGGCCGTGGCGTATGAAAACACTTGCCAGTGGCCGCCACATCCGCGACGAAGAGCTGACCTGGATCGCAGCCGACCGGGCGATGTCGGCTGCCCGCGAGCCGCCGACCCACACCTGATCGCCCTCGGCGCATGGGCGCAGTCCGCGTCCTACCGGCGGGCAGGCCAGCAGGACTACGAAACAAATCGACCGTTGTGCCGCCGAGCACAGATCAGCGGGAACTTCACCCTCGCCTGCACGACACCTGGTCACGTCAACCAGCTCATGTGGAGGAGTTCTCACTCGGTAACCACCTGGGATGCGGCCGACCGCCGGCCGTTCCACAGCCGAGAAAGTGAGACGAGCTATCCGGTCCCGCAAAGCTCCCATACGGGGACTCCGAGGTGTCAGTAGGCCGCCTCGTCTCAATGGTCAGGCGGTGTTGTCGGCCACGGCGGTGCGGATGGTATCGGCATTGGCTTCGGCGACGGAGACGTCGTAGGTGAGGTCAGGGTCGCCTGCCGGGCGGGGCACGCAGAGCAGCAGCGCCTGGTGCTGGATCGTCACTTCCAGGTTGGTGCCGGCGTCGATCAGATCGCCGTCGAGTTGGCGAGGCTGCGGTCGGGTGCTGCGGATCAGAACGTGCTGTGCGGTGAAGGTTTCCATTCGCGGGACGCGATCTCTGCGGCGTAGTACCGCCCAGCCCATCGCAATCCAGTGACCAAGGTTGTTCGGGCTCAGGATGGCGACGTCGAGTTTCCCGTCGTCCGGGTGGGCCTCGCTGAGGAGCCGGACGCCGCCCTGCAGCCGGCCCACGTTACCGATGATCACCGAGCGGGGCCGCCGGCGCAGTGGTTGGCCGCCGTCCAACTGGATGAGGACCCGCATCGGGTTGGACAGTAGATGCTTGGCGGCGCCACCGACGTAGGCCAGCCAACCAATATGCTTTTTAGCGACATCAGAGGTGCCTTCGAGCATCTGGGCATCGAAGCCCATCCCTGCCATCACGGCGAAACGCTGCTCACCGACCACGCCGACATCGATACGTTTACGGCCGCCCTCGATAGCGACCTCGACGCCGGTAGCGGCATCGGTGCCCAGGCCCAGGTTCGCAGCCAGGAGGTTGCCCGTACCGGCGGGCAGTACGGCCAGAGCAACGTCGGTCCCGGCCAACGCGGTCACGACCGCCATGACCGTGCCATCACCGCCACAAGCGAAGATCAACTCGGCACCCTCGGCGATCGCCTGCAGGGCTTGCCCGCGGCCGGCGTCGTCTTCGCTGGTCTCGTGCCAGCTCGGTTCGGGCCACCCGGCAGTAGCCAGACCCTCAATGACGGTGCGTCGTAGAACTTCGAGATCGCCGACCTTGACGGGATTGAACACTACGGCGGAACGCGGACCAGTCATACCACCGTTAGTGCCCCGGGATGCGGGCAGACAATCCGCAAGAGCCGACCAGTCACCGAACCAGCGGGCCCCATCGCCGTCGCGTTGTGCTGACGGCTGAGAACGGCGATCGTGCAGACCAACAATGCCTGCTCGTCAACGGCGGCTGCCAGCCTGCCGGCCGCGCTCGCCGACACCAGCGAGGCGCTGCGCCTACCATCCGAAGTGCCGAGCGGCGGGGCACCTTCGTGAGGTTCCCCCCAGCGATCACCTCCTCTGTCAGACGCACGAATGAGTCCGTTGGAAATCTGTCAGATCGGGGAGTGTTCGTCGCAGCCGGCAAGAACGGCGTGGCCCCGAATTCCGGGCTGTTCGACCTGGCCCGTCCTTGCCGACGGCGGTGCCGCACCTTCATCGCAGAGCGCTCCTCCGCATTCGACTTTCTGACCTGGAATCAGATGGTCGGAACCGCCCGCCGCTCAGTCGCTCAGGGCCCTGAGCTGGGGCAATAGGCTTCGCAACCGCATGGCTTCCCACATTCCAAGCGCCCTTATCCCGGATTATGGAAAGTGGTGACCGAATGGTGATCGGCTGTCCGAAATTCGAACGAACGCTCCGATCACCCAGTAAATGGCCCCTGAGCTGCGAAAACGTGGGTCTCGATCTTGCCCCACACGTGCCCCACACGATCCACACAGGCCAAACAAAAAGAGGCCTCTGAGCTGCGTTTTCGCAGCTCAGAGGCCTCTTGATCTTGTGCGCCCGAAGGGACTCGAACCCCTAACCTTCTGATCCGTAGTCAGATGCTCTATCCATTGAGCTACGGGCGCTTGCCTTGTTGCTCAGTCAGCCTACATCACCGACTTTTGCGCGGAGACTCCGGGATTCGAACCCGGGAGGGGCTTTAAAACCCCAACCGCATTAGCAGTGCGGCGCCATAGACCAGACTAGGCGAAGTCTCCCCGGTGTCCCGTGGGCCACCAGGGCTTGACAATACCGGACCGCCTGACGGCTGCACAAAGAGGTAGGCATCCGGCGCTCCGGGGAACTTCGTGAAGGGGCGCGAACAGGCGAAACGTCTCGGGAGCCACTAGGGTTGGGGTGATGGAGGAGAACACGCGCCGGGAAGCTCCGCGGGCTCGGGATCCGCGTAGCCCCTTCGTTGCGCCCGAGCAGGCGGCTTCCGAGGAGGCTCCGGCTCGGCGTGGGGCCCCTCCGGCGGTCACGTTTCAGCCGCCCCGGGCCGATGACAGTGCTGAAGGTCACTCTTCAGAGCCTTCTTCCGGTACGGGTCAGCCGGTTCCGCGACGGCGTAGCCCCCGGAGGACGACTCCGCCCGCCACGGTCCCGCCTCAATCGGGTGAGCCCGCGGCCGAGAAGACCGGGCAACCGGCCGCCGCGCCGCGGAGCAGGCCCGAAGTGCGAGCGGTACCCGCCGAAGACCAGGCGCAGCCGACACCCACCAAGAATCAGGGGGAAGCGCCTCCGGTCGAACCGGCGACAAGGGCCGAGCTGGTCACGACTCCCGAGCCGGGCGCAGAGGCTGAGCCGGCAACCAAGATTGAACCGGGCGCAGAGGCTGAGTCGGCAACCAAGGCTGAGCCGGCTGCGGCCACTGAGCCGGTAATAAAGGCCGAGGCCGCAACGAAGGCGAAGGCGGAGCCCGCAGCGAAGAAGGCGCCCGCCAAGCGAGCACCCGCGAAGCGAGCCGCACCGGCCAAGAAGGCGGCTCCCGCCAAGCGAGCCCGAAAGATCCCGGAATCGGTGGAGGACCCGAGCACGGTGACGGGGCAGGCGGAGGGCAAGGTTGTCGCGCTGGCGCGGACTCCGCGCCCCCTGGGCGCGCCCGCGCAAAAGCCAAGGCCCCTGGATCCACCCGCGCGAGCACTTGAGTCCCTGGATCCGCCCGCGCCCATGGAACCGCCTGCGCAAACGCCTGCACCTCTGGATCCGCCCGCGCGAACGCTGGCGTCCCTGGATCCGTCCGCGCGAGTGCCAGAGCCCCTGGTGGCGGGTGCTGGTGAGTGGGCGGGGCAGCAGAGTCTGGTGGAGGGGCTGTTGGCTGAGCCCAGCCGTACGCCAGCAATTTTGGCTCTTGCCGCTGTTGAAAGGTTCGGGCCTGCCGCCGCGGACTGGGCGGACCGCACCCGGGCCGTCTATCCCAAGGCGTCGCGGGAGGCCCTGGCACGGCTGGCGATCCAACGATTCACCAGGTCAGCGGTGGTGCGCGGGGCGGCCGGCGCGTTTGCCGGACCGTACTCGCCGATCGCCCTGACCGCTGGCATCCTGATCACGCACGCCGAGCTGATCCTGCATCTGGCGGCCGCGTTCGAAGTGGATCCCGCGGACCCGCGCCGGGCGGAGGACCTGCTGCGCCTGGCGAGCCCGGGCCCGGCCCTGGGCACGATCGTGGCCGGTCACCTGCTGAAACGGGCGCTCCCGGGCATGAACCTGGTCAGCGCGATCCTGGGCGCCACGTCGACGACCGAGACGGTGGCGGCCCGGGCGACGAAGTTCTACAGGGACAACCAGCCGAGCCAGGCCGCCGGCAACAGCGCGTAACCAACAAACGCGACGATGTCCAGCAGGCTGTGCGCGACGATCAACGGCATCACCCGTTTGGTACGCAGGTAGAACAGCGCGAACACCACCCCCATCACCACGTTCCCGATGAAGCCACCGAACCCCTGATACAGGTGGTAGGACCCCCTGAGCACCGCGGAGGCCATGATGATCCAAACCGGTGACAGGGCGTAATCCCGGAGTCGGGTGATCAGGTACCCGACGACGATCACTTCCTCGAGAACCGAGTTCTGCACGGCGGACAAAATCAGCACCGGCACCGTCCACCAGTACGCGTCGAGACCGGACGGCCGGATCTGCGCGTTGATGCCGAGCTGTAGTGCCGCGTACACAAACAGCAGTCCGGGAATGCCGATGCCGGCGGCGAGGCCGGATCCCCAGCCGAGGTCGTAACCGGGACGCCGGTAGTCGATGCCGAGCGTCCGCGGGTAGATCCGGTCCTTCGCCAGCAGATAGAGCGCCAGTGCGACCGGGATGAGAGCGAAGAAGATCCCCAGCAGCTGGTACGTGAGATCAAGGTACGGCCGTGGCGACACCGTCGGGTTGAGCGTGGTGGTCTGCTGCGCGAGCGGCTTGTCCGCGGTGAGTTTCGCGGTCAGCGACACCACGGAGTAGATGGCCGACTGCCCGAGGGACAGCAACAACACGATGGCGATTTCCGGCCCGTACCGCGGCCGAGGTGGGTCGACGATCACCAGGCAACTTTAGGCGAGGCACAAACCGGACCAAATCGGCGAGCGACACGCCGCACAACATGACTTGTCGCACTGTTCGTGCGTCGTCTTCCCGACTGCGCTGACCACCCTGAATGGCATGGGAGACCTGGCACGCTTGCTCAAGGAGAGCTGGAGCCTCGTCGAGGAACACCAGGACAAGGTTGCCGGCTATTTCTACGCGCGGATCTTCCTGTCGTACCCAGATCTGCGTGATCTGTTCCCGGTGCAGATGGACGTGCAGCGGGCCCGTCTGCTCGGGGCGATCGTGCAGGCCGTACAGACGCTGGAGGATCCGGAGCGGTTCGACGACTATCTGCGATCACTCGGCCGGGATCACCGCAAATTCCACGTGGAACCGGAGCATTACGAGGTGGTGGGCGGGGCCTTGATCGAGTCGATGCGGGCGCACGCGGGCGAGCAGTGGGGTGTCGAGTACGACCAGGCCTGGGCCGACGCGTACGCGGTGATCGCGGCGAAGATGCTGGCCGGCGCGGAGGCGGATCCGAACCCGCCGTACTGGTACGCCGAGGTGGTCGCGCACGAACGCCGGTCGCAGGACATCGCGGTGTTCACGGTGCTGCCGTTGCAGCCGCTGGATTTCCGGGCCGGCCAGTACCTGAGCGTCGAGGCCCCGCGCTACCAGCCCCGGTTGTGGCGCACCTACTCACCGGCGAACGCGCCCCGGCGGGACAACACGCTGGAGTTCCACGTGCGGGCGGTGGGCGCGGGCTGGGTGTCCAGCGCTCTGGTCCGCAGGCTGCAGGTCGGCGACATGATCAAGGTGGCGGCCCCGATGGGCACGATGACGCTGGACCGCCGGTCGACGCGGGACGCCGTCTTCGTGGCCGGCGGCACCGGGCTGGCCCCGGTCAAGTCGCTGCTGGAGGAGCTGACCCGGTACAACCGGACCCGCTGGGTGCACGTCTTCTTCGGCGCGCGGAACCGCGAGGACCTGTACGACCTGGCCGACCTGAACCGGCTGGCGGCCCGCTACCCCTGGTTGTCGGTGGTGACCGCGTGCAGCGACGATCCGACGTTCCCCGGCGAGCAGGGCGACATCTCGGACGTGGTGGCGAAGTACGGCCCGTGGAAGGAGCACGACTTCTTCGTCTCCGGGTCGGGCCGGATGGTCCGGAGCACCCTGAAGCGCCTCGCCGAGCTCCAGGTGCCGTCGGTCCGGATAAAGTACGACAGCTTTAATGAATAGTCAGTAATCCCAAGGCCGTCCCGTGTGCTGGTACTGAGCGACCGGCACCAGCTTGGCGTCCGGCTTCATCCGGTCCACGTAGAGCCGCCCTTCCAGGTGGTCGATCTCGTGGCTGATGAGCCGGGCCAGCGCCCGTTCGAACGTGGTGACCACCCGGGTTCCGTCGAACCGCGCGTGTTCCACGTCGATCCGCATCGGCCGCGGCACCAGCCCCCGGTAATCGAAGAACGACAGGCATCCTTCGTACTGCTCGTCGTGGTCCACCGATTCGCCGACGATCCGCGGGTTGAGCAGGACGACCGGATCCACGTCCCGTTCCGGCGGGCGGACCACGGCGGCCGCCACCGGCACGCCGATCTGGGGCGCGGCGAGTCCCACACCCTTGCTGAATTCGTGCAGGTCCTCCAGCCGGCCGAGCGAGGTGAGCAGCCGGGTCATCGCGTTGCGCGCGGCCGGGCCCTCCCGGGGCAGCTGGAAGTGCCGGGCCCGCTGCCGGAGCAGATCGGAGCCACGCTGGATGATGCCGATGCCGCGCATCCGGTGCGAGGCCTTGGGCAGGGCCGGTTCCGGCGGTCCGGTCTCGTCGTAGACCGGGGCATCGGCGCCGCGGTACCGCCATTCCAGCCGGTACCGCGCGTTGAGCAGGGGTGCGTCGGTTGACCACTCGAAGATGGCACGACCTCCCTCGGTGCGGCGTTCCAACGGGGTTCGGACCGGCACCTCGGCGTTGAGCGATGCCTCCACTCCCCAGACCTGGGGTTCGAAGCTCTCCGGCAGATCGAGCCGGACGGTCAGTGACCGGGTCGGCAGGCGGACGGCGCGCTGGAACCACTGGCCCCACTTCTCCTCGCCGACCGTGTAGGCGTACTCGATGGTGGTTCGTTCGCCGGGGTAGAGCGGGAACTGGCCGCGCTCGTTGGCGAACAGCAGCCAGAGTTCCTTGGACGCGTCCCGGTCGAGCTTGACCCGCCACTGCATCGACTCGGCGGCCACGCCCTCCCCGGCGAACGCCTGGACGTCGAGTTCCTCGAAGGTGAGCGGGTTCTCCCGGTGGTACCGGTTGGAGCCGGCCGGATCGTGCGGGTACCTGTCGACGGAGATCTTCGCGAGGTAGCGGGTGACCGCCTCGATGCCGGCGTTGTAGAGCGAGCGCCGGACCCGGCAGCGGTAGGCGCCGTCGGCGTAGGCGAGTTCGGCGATCTCCCGTTCCACGATCAGGCCGGTGCCGGGCGGCAGCCACTGGACCGGCACCGGTGGGTCACGGTGCAGGCTGGAGCCGCGGGCGTGCCGGAGTTCGTCGTACTCCTGGAATCGTTGCCAGATGGCGCCGCCCGCACCGAGCACCGCCTCGGCCCGGCGGGCGAAGTCCTCGGTGGGTTTGTGGCGCCGGCCCTCGACGTGACTGACGTAGGAGGGATCGAAGCCCATGCGCGCGGCGAGCTGCTTCTTGGTCATGCCCCGTTCGACCCGCCATTGCGCAAGCACCGTCACGAACTGGTCTGCTGCCCGTTCAATGGGCGAGGTGGTCATCACGGATGTCCCCTTCGCGACGGCAAGTCAAGTGTCGCTGGCTCTCCGTGTCTGCAAGGAGCTAGTAGCGTTTTGCCGACAGATACCTTGACGAATCCGGCAACGTGACGACGCTACGTAAAGTAACAATTGCCTAGGGTATTCGTCCGAAAGATCCCCTTGCCCAGTGTGGTTAGGCTACCCTTAACCGGGTACCGTGGGTCACCGCGAGCCTTCCCTGCTCCACAAGAGCCGGCTCGCCGCCACTGCTTCAGCACGTTCATCCGCAAGGAGTACTGCGGTGACTCAGCGACGAGTGCGCCCGTGACCAGCATCACCCTGGAACTCACGCAGATCCGCCCGCGGCTGCTGGCCCCGGTCAACGCGACCCTGCGTGCCATGTTCGGCACCAGCACCGAGATCCCCGGTCTGGCTCCTGACCTGGTCGTCCGCGATCTGGCCGGCTGGACTCCGGCGGCCCGGCTGGCCGACGTGCACCTGGACACCCTGCTGGAGAACTCGCGGCGCCGCTGGAACGCGCAGCCACACGCCGCAGCCGCTCTGGCCTGGAAGGCGTACACGTACTGGCTGGCCCTGCCCGCTGTTCTGGGTTTTGCATCGGCACGCAGAGTGCCCTTACTCACCGCGACCGATGTCGTCATGCATTTCGACGACATCCGCCCGCTGGTCACCCTCGGACTGCGCCCCGACATCCCGGTCGCGGTCCTCCCCAGCGACCCGATCGCGTTCTCCGGCCGCCCCGAGGTCAAGGTCGTGCCGGACGAGGAGGCGCTGCTCGGCGAATTCCGCCGCAGCCTGCTCGACGAGCACCTCAACCCGCTGCTGGACGCCATCCACGGCCGGGTCCGCCTGGGCAAACGTACCCTGCTCGGCTCGCTGGCATCCGGCGTCGCCTACGGCGTCCTGCGCTCCGCCGACGCCGTCCCCGGCTCCTCCGCCGAGACGATCGACATGCTGCTCGGCGCGCTCGGCGTCCGTGACCTGATCGAGCTGGTCCCCGGCCCGCACGGCAACCTCGAACTCAAACGCAAGACCTGCTGCCTGGCCTTCACCCTGCCGCGCCCCAAGGTCTGCCCGGGTTGCTGCATCAAGACCCCTTAGCGGTACGAGCCGGCCACGGTCCCGTGGCCACCCGCGCGGCAGGCGCGGCACCGGATGGTGCCGCGACCGCCGGGCTGGATGCGATGGGTCACCGCTCGCAGCTGACCTTCACATCCCCACCGGCCGCTTCGCACAGGTCGGACGCGGGGCCACCGTCGAGCAGATCCTGCCCGCCCTTGATCCCCCAATCGTCGCCCCGCAGATAGTCGTCGCCGGCCCCGCCGTACAGCTTGTCCTTGCCGTGCTCGCCGGCCAGCAGGTCGTCACCGCCGTAACCGTGAATCACGTCGTTGCCACCGGCGCCGTAGAGATAGTCGGCGCGCGGGGTGCCGTAGATCCGGTCGTCACCGTCGCCGCCCTGGATCTCCTCGACGTCGGTGCCGATGGTGTCGTGCTCGCCCTTGGCGCCGTCGTCACCCTTCACCCCGTCGGCGTCCGCGGTGATCGCCTTCGCGTAGTTGACGTAGGTGACCGAGTCCCGCTCCCCGGCGCCACCGGAGATCCAGTCGTCGTCGCTGCCGAAGGTCGCCTGGTCCATGAAGAACGTGTCGTCACCGGCGCCGCCCCACATCCGGTCGTCGCCGTTCATGCCGTGGATGCTGTCGTGGCCGTTGCCGCCGTACAGCCGATCGTTGCCGTGACCGCCCTCGACCCAGTCGTCGCCGTCGCCACCGGAGAGGACCTCGTTGCCGTCCGAACCGTGCAGATAGTCCTTACCGCCCAGACCCCACAGCCGGTCCGCGCCGTCGCCGCCCTCCAGCCGGTCGCTCCGGGATCCGCCGGTGATCCGGTCGGCGCCCGCGCCACCGTCGGCGGTCATCCCGACGTCGGTGCGGTTCACGATGGTGTCGTTGCGGTCATAGGTCCAGACCTGGATCCGGGTCGGCGCCTTGGTGGGCGTACAGCGAACCCGGGTCTTGTCGCCCTTGACCTGCTTGCAGCCCTTGCCCGCTTTGACGGTGACCACGTCGTCGACAGTGATGGTGTTGCCGGACCGGGTGATCGTGACCCGGTTCTGCTTGCCGGTTGCCGCCTTGTAGCGGATCTTGGTGCCCTGCACCACCGACGCCACCCCGGTGCTCGCCGCCTGGGCCGGAACCCCGGCCAGGCCCACCATCAGCAGCGCCGCCACACCGATACCAACAAAACGCACTTGAGCACTCCCCCGAGTCGAAACCACGCGGCGCTCAGCATAGAACGCTACCGTTGCGACGTGCAGTCCCCTCCGGGACACGGCGATGGCCCGGGTTCGAAGCGAACCCGGGCCATCACGCGCCACAGTTAGAAGGTGGTGCCGGCCGTCAGCACCGCGTCGGGGTCGTCGACCAGGTTGCGGACGTCCCACATCCAGACGCCGCCGGTCCAGGTGGGACGGAATCCCAGCAGGTCGGACATCGCCCGCAGCATCTCGATGTCCCGGGTCTGCGGGGTCAGCACGACCACCCCGGCCTTCCAGAACCGCAGATCGGCCAGGGCCATCTCGCGCCGGGCGTCGGTGATCACCGGCACCGGGTTGCCGCCCCGGATCGAGGCGATCAGGCCGCTGGTCGGGCGCCACGGCGGGGCGAACATCGCGGTCCGGTCGCCCGGGTTCTGCGGGTTCTCGTTCGGCAGCAGCGCGTACGCCCCGGCGATCCGCATGTCCTGGCCGGTGACCGCGGTCCAGCGCAGCGGGTCCGGGTAGCTGCTGTCCGGCAGCGGCAGCGCGACCAGGGTGTGCGCGTCGTCGACGTAGGCCCGCCAGGCGCCCGAGGTGACGAAGTCCGGCACCGGGTCCATCGGGGTGGTGGCCAGCGGCCGCGGGATCAACGGCACCAGGGCCATCGCGACCGCGGTGATCATCGCGACCCGGACCGGCCCGCGGGCGGTCGGCTGGGTGCGCATCATGTCGGCGGCCTTCTGGCAGCCCAGCGCCAGCACGATCGCGACGACCGGGGCGATCGCCATCGCCCACCGGGTCGGCACCGCCGCGTTGAGCACCGGCAGGTAGTGCAGTGCGGCCCAGATGCCCGGCAGCCCGGTGTCGGAACCGTTGAACACGATGCGCGGGCCGAGTGACATGGCCCCGAGGAGCACCGCGATCCCGCCGAGGGCCAGGACCGCCCGGGACCGGCGCATCCAGATGAGCAGCCCGACGAAGAGGACGATCAGACCCCAGCCGAAGAAGGCGTTCTCCTCGGCCGGGTTCTGGGCGAGCCGGGACGCGGTCGCCGAGTCGCCGGCCATCGAGTGCCGCGAGTAGGCGGAGAACGAGGCGAGGTCGGCGCCGAAGTTGCGGACCCCCTCGGCCAGACCCTGGTAACTCTGCGGTCCGAAGAACTGGACGCTGAGCGGGTAGGCCAGCGCGGCCAGCGTGACGGCCGCGGTCACCCCGAGCGCCCGCAGGAACGGCAGCACCTCACCCGGGTGGTCCTTGCGCCGCACTCCGGCCATGACCGCACAGAAGACACCGAGGCCGACCGCGGTCATGAAGAGGATCTCGAGGTTGATGAAGGCCTGCCAGACCAGCAGACCGGCCAGGATCAGGCCGTTGCGCACGGCCTTGCCGCGGACCCGGAGCTCCAGCGTGCGCCAGATGATCAGCGGGACCAGGAACTGCGAGACGATGTTCGGGTGGCCGCCGGCGTGCGAGACCATGCTCGGGGCGAACGTGGCGAACAGCGCACCGACCCAGGCCGCTGCCCGAGAGGTGACGAAGCGGCGCGAGAGCACCAGATACCACGAAGCACCGGTTAATGCCAATGCGCCGGTGAGAAATACGTTGAAGGCCACATGCGGACCGAACAGAAGAGTGACGGGCGTCAGTGGCAAGGAAACAGCCAACACAGAGGTGTTGGCCATCATGTTCACCCCGTCGGGGTAATTCAAGCGGTCCGAGAAGAACGGATAAGCGCCATCCGTGAGCACCCGCGCACCGTGCGCCAGCATCCACTCGAAGAAAGCCTGATCCTGCGGATCATCTCGAAGTTCATGATCAAGATTGAGCCACAACGGAGCGGTGAGCATGAACGCCGCGATCACGAAAGTCGTGATCGCGGCAACGTCCCGCCAGGTGATCAGGCGCCGTCTGACCTGCGGTTTCTCGGCTTCCGCTGGGGAATCCGGAACCGCTGGAGCGGTCACCGAGCCGTTTGACCCGAGGGCTATCAGCTCCGCATCCAGGTCGTCGTCGGCGGTCACTTGGCTCGGCGGCAGAACGTTCCCGCCGGTCGACTGGCCTGTCGAGTTCAAACCCGTAATCGTCATAGCATCGGCGAGCCTAACCGAGGATTCCAAGAAGCCCGCAGTGTGCGGCCCACACGTGATAGAGCCGATATGAACGCGTGTTTTCAGCGTGTCCGTCGTGCGGTCCACTCTGTGGACTTCGGAAGGGGTAACCCATCCGAGTCCCTGATCACCTATGTCTCAATCAGGCCAAAAAATCAGTGGTGCCGAGCACTCAACTTTCGGATAGGCGCTTCAAGTGGTTAACTTCAGCGGTCCCGCTGTCAGCTCAGATCGGCAAGATGAGGGAACCTCACCTATGGCAGACATCACTGGAGACCAGCGGATCCAGTCTGAAGTGCTCGAAGGCCTAGCCACCGCGGTGAACCACCGTCGTTGGTTCGTCGAGCTCGCGCTCCCGTACCTGGGAGACAACCCCATCGAGATCGGTAGTGGTCTCGGGGATTACGCGATCGAGTGGGCGGAGCATCTGCCGAAGTTCACCGCGACCGAGGCCGACCCGGACCGGCTCGTCCTGCTCAAGGAGCGGATGGCCGACCACGCGAACATCGACGTGAAGCAGATGCTGCTTCCGGCCCAGGACGCGAACTCCGAGTACAGCGCCGCCGTCTCCTACAACGTGCTCGAGCACATCGAGGACCACGTGGGCGCGCTGCGCAGCATGAAGGAACTGGTCCGCCCGGGCGGCAAGGTGATCATCATCGTGCCGGCGTTCATGTTCGCGATGAGCCAGGTCGACATCGCGACCGGCCACATCCGCCGCTACACCAAGAAGACGCTGGGCGCCGCCTTCACCGAGGCCGGGCTGGAGATCGAGAAGCTGCACTACGCGAACGCGCTGGGCCTTCTCGGCTACTACACCGCCACCAGCATCTTCAAGCTGGCCCCGAAAGAGGGGCCGATGGTCAAGATCTACGACAGCGTGGTGCTGCCGGTCACCAAGGCCGCCGAGCGGGTCGTCCGTCCGCCGTTCGGGCAGTCGGTCTTCTGCGTGGCCCGCGTCCCCAGCTGAGTTCCGAGAGAACGGCCGCCGACCGGTGTCGGCGGCCGTTTTCCTGTCCACGGTCAGCCGCGAATCCGCGGTCAGCCGTTGAAGCCGTGGCCAGCCGTTGAGGCCGTGGTCAGCCGCGAACCTGGAACGTCGGGCGGATCGTGGCCCGGGCCAGGGTGTGGAACGCGAGGTTGAACCCGACGTAGGCCGGCGAGGCGTCCGGCGTCACCTCCAGCGCGTCGACGTCGATCGCGTGCACCGCGAAGACGTAACGGTGGATCCGGTCACCGGGCGGCGGCGCCGCACCGCCGTAGGCACGGTCGCCGTAGTCGCTGCGGACGCAGAAGGCGCCCTCCGGCAACGGCTCGACGCCACGGGCCAGGCTGGTGACCGAGACCGGGAGGTTGACCAGCACCCAGTGCCAGAAACCGCTGCCGGTCGGTGCGTCCGGGTCGAAACAGGTGACCACGAAGCCGCGCGTCTCAGCCGGGAAACCCGACCAGGACAGCTGCGGCGACAGGTTCTTCCCGCCCACACTGGTGTGCGCGAAGAGCTCGTCCAAGGGCTGCCCGTCGGTGACGTCCACGCTGGTCACGGTGAAGGCCGGGACCTGTGGCAGAAGATCGTACGGGTCGGGCGCCAAGGCGCGGTCAAGACTCATGGTTGGCCTCCGACGTGGTGAAAAAGAACTGGTCGAGTTTTCCCACGGTGGCCAGAGACTAACCGTTCAACATGACCGGCGGCTTTCGCCGGGCTTGCCACACGCCGTCACACGATCGGGTAAACGCACAGGTGGTGCGCATGGGGTCGGCGTGCATCGGTAATGCTTCTGTCAGACATCCGACCGGGTGTGCGCGGCACAGATCCCCGCGCCTGGTCGTGATCGGCCGCCGTACGGCACGGTGGTCAGCTAGTCGGCACCCGTCGTCATCGGCGGGTGCTGACTGCTTTTCCGCCCCTTTTCTCAGCTCAGCCGGGACACCGACAGCCCGTTGTAGAGCTTGCGGTAGACCACCCCGGTCCGGCTGTTCCCCGCGTCGACCATCATCCCCTTGCCCATGTAGATGCCCACGTGACCGCGGCCGACCACCAGGTCACCGGGCCGGGCCGAGGACCGGGACACCGACCGCGCCCGGCGGGCCTGACCTCCGGACGAGTGCGGCAGGCTGATGCCGGCCTTGGCGAACGCGCGCTTGGTCAGCCCCGAGCAGTCGAAGCCGCCCGAGCCGTCGCCGCCGCGGACGTACCGTTTGCCGACCTGGGAGCGGGCGAAGTCGACAACCGCCCGCATGTCCCGGCTCCGGACGTTCTCGCCCCGGCCCGCCGTCGACGTCCACCGGCGCTGCACCGAGACGCTCTTCCGGGCCGACCGGGCGGCTCGCCGCTGCTCCCGGAGGGCCTGGCGCTCGGCCCGGCGAACGGCACGCGCTTCGTGGCGCGCCGCCCGTTCCGCGTGCCGGGCCGCCCGTTCCTCGTAGCGCGCGGCCCGTTCCTCGTAGCGCCCCGCCTGCTCCTCCTGGCGCGCGGCACGATGCTCGTCGCGCGCGGCCCGGCGTTCGGCACGCTCCTGCCGGCGTTCGGCCCAGCGTTCCGCGCGCTCCTGCGGGGTCTCCGTCTCCCGGCGTTCCGCGCGCCGCTCGACGCTGCGGCTCGCCGGCAGGTCGGCGCCCTCGGCGCCGCGGGTCACCGGCAGGTCGGTGCCCCCGATGGCGACCGCGGACACCGGACGCAGCACCAGGGACCGGCGCGGCATCGCCCGTGAAGCGCGATCCACCGTGTCCCGGCGGCTCCGTAGGCCGGCGGACAGCGCGACCGGGTCGAGCCCGGCATCGAACTTGAACTCCCGGAGCCGCTGCCGTAGAGGCTTCGCCTCCGGGGCCAGTGGGCTCGCGACCTTCTCCGCGGGTTCCGGCATGACCGGCTGGGCCATCGGTGTCAGGACGGCGTCGTGCTCGACCGGGTCTAGCGCCGGCGTGATGACGGCCAGCGCGAGCGCGCCGACGGTCAGCACCCGGCGGGTGGACGAACCGTGCAGTGTTGCCTCCGAAATAGGCCCGGGGCACTCGCGCGAATCCCATCCTTACGCGACCGGTGCTGCTGGTCGCGTTTATGCCGCCGTCGAAGGTGGCAATGAGAACCCGGACAACCGTGCATATTCCGTGGACCATGCCAACACAACATCGAATCCGCCGGGGCGCGATTCACATAATTGGCCCCCGATCACGAACCGATAAACGCTGCTTTCAGCGCGGATCCGGCAGATTTACCCGTACTCCTGAAGTGGTAAGTCCGTCACTCAGTTCGGCGTCGCTCGGACGGGCGCCGTCAGGCATGTCGAAGGGGAGCACGCCGTCCACCGTCTCGCCCGGCTCGATCTCGTTGAGCAGCGAGGAACCGTGATCGTTGAGAAACACCGCGGCCTGTTCGGCGACGGCGTAGGCTTCCCCATCGGTGTCGCGGACCCGCTGTGCGGCGCTGTCGAACAACATGGGTTCCGCGCCGTTGTTCGTCACTTCGACATCGAGCAGACAGAATTGCCCGGCGGCTTGTTGCTCCATACCGTCCGGGCCCACCGAGGCCACTCCGCATCGCACGCCGGTCACCTCGACGTCGAATCCGGGGGCCGGAGAATCGCCCGGCGCCACCGCGATCGTCAGCACCTGGGGCGGGGTGGTGACCACCGCCCAGGCGCCGAACCCGACCAGCCCGGCCGAGACGATCACGCCGCCGACGATCCAGTTGCGGGCCCGGCGCGGCTCCACGTCGTCCGGGTACGAGCCCGGCTCCACCCGATCCGGGTACGGGCGCTGCGGCGGCGCGTGCCGAGGGCCGGCCTTGGAGCGATGCGGTGTGTACGTCACGGTGTCCCCCAGCGGTCGGCAGCCGCGCCCCGACCGGGCGCGCTGTCCATCCATGCTGGGTTCGATACGACTGCATCGCGTTGCGACTCGCCGCATATCCGCACTTATCGGTCATAACACTTCGTAACGGTTCACCCGAAGGCGTGATCAGGTCAGCAGAACGATCTTCCCGAAGTGGTCGGAAGACTCCATCAGCTCCTGCGCGGCCGCCGCCTCCGCCATCGGGAACGTGCGGTGGACGACCGGTTTCACCAGGCCGGCCGCGATCAACGGCCACACCTGGTCGCGGACACCGGCCACCACCCGCGCCTTGTCCGCCGGTGGACGGGCCCGCAACGACGTCGACGACACCCGGCCACGCTTGGCCATCAGCCGGCCCAGATCCAGCTCCGCCACCGCGCCGCCCTGCATGCCGATCACCGTGATCCGGCCGTCCGGGGCCAGCGCCGCCACATTCCCCGCCAGGTACTTCGCGCCGACGATGTCCAGGATCACGTCGGCCCCGCGACCGCCGGTGTGGGCCTGCACCGCCCGTACAAAATCATCGGTCCGGTAATCGATCGTCAGCTCCGCACCAAGAGCCCGCAGCCGATCGTGCTTCCCGGCCCGCGCGGTGGTCAGGACCTTCGCCCCCAGCGCCACCCCCAGCTGGACGGCGAATGTGCCGATCCCGCTGCCGCCGCCGTGCACCAGCAGCGTCTCGCCCGGCCGCAGCCGGTCCCGGTCCACCACGTTGGACCACACCGTGCACGCCACCTCGGGCAGCGTCGCCGCCTCCACCAGCGACAGCCCGGCCGGCACCGGCAGCAGCTGCCCCACCGGCACCGCCACCCGCTCGGCATAACCACCACCGGCCAGCAGCGCACAGACCCGCTCACCGACGTGATGCCCGGTCACCCCCGGCCCCACCGCGCTGATCACCCCGGAACACTCCAGCCCCGGATAGTCGGGCGCCCCCTCCGGCGGCGGATAGTGGCCCTGCCGCTGCAGCACGTCGGCCCGGTTCACCGCCGACGCCGTGACGTCGACGATCACCTCTCCCGCCCGCACTTCCGGATCGGCCACGACGGCCCAGGTGAGCTGCTTGTCCTCGATAACGATCGCGCGCATGAGGCCGACTCTGCCCCACCGGTACGACAAGAACCACAGCCGGGTGGCAGACTGTAGCGGCACCACGGGAGGATTCGCCTAGTGGCCGATGGCGCCGGTCTTGAAAACCGGTATGGGGAAACTCATCGTGGGTTCGAATCCCACATCCTCCGCTCGGATGAGCAGCAACACCGCCGCTGACCTGCCACCACACAGGTCAGCGGCGGTTTTTGTGGAGCACCGGCCGGTCTCCGCTGGATCACACCCGTCGCGGCAACGGAATCTCAGCGTCAGTCCTGGTCATCGCCCATCTTCGAGGCATCGTCGATGCGCTTCGCACAGACTTTTCGCAGGACGTAAACGCTGTCTCCGGCCCACTCGGCGACCTGGGGCACCGGAAATCCCTGAGCGTGTCGAGTGCCTTGCGGCCCACGGCAGCGTCCCTCAGGTCGTTGAGGTTGACGGTGTTGGCGGTGAGCCATCGGACCGCGGTCCGTCCTCGCGCCGGCCTTGGTGAAGGAGTGTCCGTAAAGCGCTCGCCGGATGACTGCGTCGGCCGGGGCATCCCGTTCGGTATTCAGCAGGGCGAGGGTGACAGTCGCCAGCGCCTCGGCGATGCTCATAAGCTGTTCGGCGGCGGCCTTCGGCCACTTCATGTTGACGAAAGCGACGGCGTGTCGGTACCACGTCTTCGTGTTGATCTCGCGCGCCATCGGTTCCGGCAGACCGGTCACGGTATCGAACGCAACGCACTCCCGCTGGTGAGTCACCAGTTGGGATTCGCCTTGCCGACGCCCCGAGGTAGTCCGCTACGTTTTTCGCCGTCCACTACTCGGCCCGTGGGGTCGGGCCGTGATGCGGCAGACGCCACGTACTCATTCTCCCTGATCTCAGTCGGCGGCGGGGTTGAGGATTCGCTGAGGGCCGGTGCCTCCGGCGGCCAAGCGGTCGCCCGGGTTGGCCAGTTTGCATCTCTGCAGGGACAGGCAACCGCAACCGATGCAGCCGCTCAGCTCGTCGCGGAGGCGTTCCAGGACGGCGATTCGCTCCTGGAGGCGGTAGCGCCAGCTCGCTGACAGGCGGGACCAGTCGGCCTTGGTGGGGGTGCGGTTCTCCGGCAGTGACGCCAGGGCCTCGCGGATCTCGTCCAGCGACACACCCACCTGCTGGGAGATCTTGATGAACGAGACCCGGCGCAGTTCGGCCCGGTCGTAGCGCCGCTGGTTGCCGCTGGTCCGGGAGGCGTGGATCAGGCCCTCGCGCTCGTAGAAGCGCAGCGCGGACGGCGCGACGCCGCTGCGGGCGGACAGTTCGCCGATGGTCAGCGTCTCCACGGCACCCCTTGAGTTGAAGTGAACTTTAAGTAGCAGTCTAGGGCCATGACTGCTGTGACGACACCCCGACACTCGGTGCGGGAGCTGCTCAGCCGGGTGACCGGCGACGCGAAGCACGCGCCCAGCGCACACTCCACCCTGGACGTGCTCTGGGTCCTCTACGACCGGGTGTTACGCGTGACCCCGGAGACCGTCGACGAACCGGACCGGGACCGCTTCCTGCTCTCCAAGGGGCACGGCCCGGCCGCCTACTACGCGGTGCTCGCCGCCAAGGGCTTCATCCCGCCGGACCGGCTGGACGACATGGGTGGCTGGGACAGTCCGCTCGGCCACCACCCGGACCGGATGCTGATCCCGGGTGTCGAGATCGGCACCGGCTCGCTGGGCCACGGCCTGGGCCTGGCCGTCGGGGTGGCGCTCGGGCTGCGAGCCCAGGGGTTCACCGGCAGCCGGACGTTCGTGCTGCTCGGCGACGCGGAACTGGACGAGGGCTCGAACCACGAGGCGATCGCGTACGCCGCCGCGATCCGCCTGCCGATCACCGCGATCGTGATCGACAACCGGTCGTCCACGCACGGCTGGCCGGGTGGCATCCCGGTGCGGTTCCCGGGCTGGGACGCGTCGGTGGTGAACGGGCGCGACCACGACGAGATCGAGAAGGCACTGAGCCCGGCAGCGGGCCCGACACTGGTGGTGGCTGAGGTATGAGAGACGTCTTCTACGACACGACGACCGCACTGCTGGATGAGGATCCGCGGACCGCGCTGGTGGTGGCGGACATCTCGGCGAGCGCCTTCGACGACGCGCACCGGCGGCATCCGGACCGGGTGTTCAACGTCGGGATCCGGGAGCAGCTGATGGCGGGGGTGGCCGGTGGTCTGGCGCTGACCGGGATGCGGCCGATCCTGCACTCGTACGCCCCGTTCCTGATCGACCGGGCGTACGAGCAGATCAAGCTCGATTTCGGTCACCAGGACACCGGGGCGGTGCTGGTCAGCATCGGCGCCTCCTACGACGCGGCGGCCGAGGGGTACACCCATCAGTCCCCCGGTGACGTGGCCCTGCTGGACACCCTGGACGGCTGGACCGTGCACGTGCCGGGGCACCGCGACGAGGTCCCGGAGCTGCTGCGGTCGGCCGCCCGTACCGACGAGAGGGTCTATGTCCGGCTCTCCGTGCAGGAGAACAGCCGCTCGCACCGGAACGGGAGCGTCCTGCGCCGGGACGGATCGCCGGTCGTGGTGGCGGTCGGCCCGATGCTGGACCCGGTGCTGGCGGCGACTCGGGAGATGGCGGTGACGGTGCTCTACGTCAACACGCCGCGGCCGCTGGATCCGGCCGCCCTGCGCGAGCTGGTGACCGGGGAGATCGTGCTGGTGGAGCCCTATGCGGCGGGCACGTCGGCGCACCTGGTCAGCGAGGCGCTCCGGGACCGGCCGCACCGGTCACTGCATCTGGGCGCCGGCCGGGCCGAGGTGCGACGGTACGGGACCTGGCGCGACCACGCCCGCGTGCACGGGCTGGACGCGGCCGGCCTCCAGCGATCGATTGCGGACTTCCTGAGCGCATAGGCTCTCCCGGACGAGGGCCTCGACCCGCCACACGGTCGCCGAGTCGCCGAGTCGCATGCGGAACCGTTCGCGGACCCCGTCCATCGCGGTGACCGACAGTTCGAGACCCGGCCGGGACAGGTCCAGCCCCCACGTCACATCGCTGAGTTTCCGCAGGTTCGCGTTGAGGTGCAGGCGGAGCCGGTGCAGCGGCCGGGTGTCCTGGGTGACGACCATGCGGCGCCGGGTCAGCAGCAGGAACCAGTCTCCGGACAGTGGCGCCCCGGGACGAACGCACCGGGCCACCAGCACCGCGGGATCGTCCGGGTCGACGCAGCTGCGGAAGATCGGCAGGTGCCGGTTGACGGCCGGCGCGGATCCGGTGGATTCGGCGGCCCGGTGGAACGTACGGGAGAACACGTCCATGCCCTGTCCAACGGGTGACGCGGGGCCGAAGAGGCGGCCCCACGCCGGAAAGGTCATAGTGGGTGGATGCAGTGGCGTGTCCGACCCGTGCTCCCGTTGGCCAAACTGATCGTCGCGCTCATGCTCCCGGCGCTGGCCGCGCTCTTCGCCGACGGCGAGTGGTCGCGCTGGCTGCTGGCGATGCTCGCGATGATCGGTGTCGTCGTCTGGGCGGCCCGTGACGTCCTGGTTCCGGTCCGCCTGGCAGCGGCCCCGGAGGGCATCACGGTGGTCACCGGTTTCTCCCGCCGCCGGCTGGTCCCATGGGCACAGATCGAGCGGGTACGGGTGGAGAACAGCACCCGCCGCGGCATCCGCAGTGAGCTCCTGGAGATCGACGCCGGCGATGCCATCTACATCTTCACCAGCAACGACCTGAGCGCCGACCCGGAGACCGTGGCCTCGGCGCTGGCCGAGGCGCGCACGGTCAGTTGAGGATGAAGCTGGTCCGGAGCATCGCCGCCACCACGATCAGCAGCAGGATCACCGAGCAGCCGATCGCCTGTTTGGTGCTCCGCTTCGGCTGGTTCGCGTAGGCCATCACCGCGGCGCCGGCCCCGCCGACGAGCAGACCGCCGAGGTGCCCGGCGATCGAGATGTTCGGGATGGTGAACGTGAAGATCAGGTTCAGGATCAGCATCGACGTCATCGAGCTGGAGTCCCGCATCAGCTTCCGGTTGATCACGATGACCGCGATGATCAGGCCGAAGGTGGCGGTGGACGCGCCCGCCGACGGCTGGTTCGGCGCCTGGACGACGTAGGCGGTCACGTTGCCGCCGATGCCGGCGAGCATGTAGAGCGCGGCGAACCGCAGCGGGCCGAGCTGGCTCTCCAGATAGCGCCCGAGCTGGGCCACCAGCATCATGTTCAGCAGCAGGTGCAGGATGCCGTAGTGCAGGAACATCGCGGTGACCAGGCGGTACCACTCACCGGTGGCGACACCGTGCAGCTCGCCGTTGGGGTAGAGCGCGATGCCCAGCACCTCACCGAAGTCGGTGATCGGGGTGCCGCTGCCGAGCAGGCCCCAGCTGCCGCCGCCGAAGATCGCGCTCGGGCCGCCCAGGATCGCGGACCCGACCATCACCAGCGAGTTGACCACGATGATCGCGGTCGTCACGTAGCCGAGCTGGCCGGCGCGGCTCCCCCCGAAGGCGGTGCGCGCCGACCGCTGACCACGGCGTCCCTCTTTGACACAGTCGGGGCACTGGTGCCCGACCGTAGCCTCGTTCATGCAATCGGTGCAGATCGGACGATCGCATCGACTGCAACTGAGCATGGTCTCCCGGGACGGATGCCGATAGCACACCGGTGTCGTCGAGGGCGCCTCACTCATGGCACCAAAGGTACCCGAGGTGTCAGGAGCGCTCGATCACCACGCGCTCGAAGACCACGTCCTCACGGGGGCGGTCGCCCGGGCCGGTCGGGGTGGTGGCGATCGAGTCGACGACCTTGGCGGACTGCTCGTCCGCGACCTGGCCGAAGATGGTGTGACGACGGTTCAGGTGCGGCGTCGGGCCGACCGTGATGAAGAACTGCGAACCGTTGGTGCCCGGGCCGGCGTTCGCCATGGCGAGCAGGTACGGCCGGTCGAAGGCGAGCTCCGGGTGGAACTCGTCGGCGAACTGGTAGCCCGGGCCGCCGCGGCCGGTGCCGGTCGGGTCGCCGGCCTGGACCATGAAGCCCGCGATGACACGGTGCGAGATGGTGCCGTCGTAGTAGGGACCGCTGCCCTTCTGGCCCGTACGCGGGTCGGTGTATTCCTTGGTGCCTTCGGCCAGCTCCACGAAGTTGCGGACCGTCGCCGGAGCGTGATCCGGGAAGAGCTGCACCCGGATGGCGCCGTGATTGGTGTGAAGGGTGGCGTAAAGATTCTCGGCCACGGGTACTCCCGTCATCGTGATGGGCTGTTCTCGTGCAATTCGGATCCTCCCCCATGTCATGGATCCGGCCGCGCGGGGGTACCCGAGAAGGCAACATGACGTGGGAGAAGACCACAGGAGGTGGGCACCGGTGTTCGCAACGATTCGTCGCCGTAACCGTAAGGCGCGCATGCGCAACGAGCTCGGCCAGAGCGTGGATCACTTCAAGCGCGCGGCCACCATCGCGGCGCACGAGACCAGCTCGACCGTCACCCCGAGAATCAACGCGGCCCGGGATCGGGTCCAGCCGGCCGCCAACGCGGCCCGGGACGCCGCCTCGCAGAGCTGGGACAGTGCGCTCGCCGCACTGAACACCGCTTCGGAGAGCGTCCGGCAGGCGGGCAAGACCACCAAGAAGGTGTCCCGCAAGCAGCTCAAGGCGCAGGAGAAGAACGCCCGTAAGCTGCAGCGCAAGGCCGAGAAGGCGACCGGCCGGCAGAAGAGCCGGGGCAGCCGGCTGGCCGGTTGGGCGCTGCTCGGCACCGCGGTCGGCATCGGCGCCGCCTACGTCGCCCGCCGTCGCCGGGAGGCGCAGTGGGAGGAGTACGAGCCCACCACCCGGGCCGGTGCCGACGACGCGTCGTTCGACCCGATCGAGCCGACCGTCTACACCACGTCCAACGGCACCGCGACCGACCAGAACAAGCCGGACGCGCGCTAGCGGGCCTACGGTCGGGCCGCCCGGACCGGATCCAGGGCGGGCCCGATCGGCAGGTACGCGATCAGCTGGGCCGGGATCCGGGTGGGTTGCACACCCGAGTACCCGAGCTTGGCCAGCAGCTCGCGCGCGGCCAGCGGGTACTGGATACCGTTGTCGGTGACCAGGCTCACGGTGCCGCTGCCGGCCACCGCGTCCGGCGACGCGGCCGACTCCACCACGGCGCCCGCCCCACGGGCCACCGAGATCAGATCGACCCGGGAGGTCCCGGCCGGTGCCACACCGGCCGGGATCTTCACGTTCACCTTGATCGCGTCACCCGCCGACGTCACACACGCGGTGGCCGGCGCCTCGGTCAGCGCCGGGATCGTGGCGGGCAGTCCCTCCGCCGCGGCGCTCAGCTCGGACTTCGACACCGGCAGGTCGAGGAACTGGGCGCCGACCTGCAGCGGCGTGCCGCCGACCTCGGTGGTCAGCAGCTTGGCCTGCAACTCGGTGAGCGGGGCGATGCCGTCGGCCAGCACCACCGCCAGATTCTTGCCGTCGTCGGTGAGCACCCGGCCGATCCGGCGCCCGGGGATCTGCGAGACCTGCCCGCGGCCCTGGATGGCGGGCGGGGCCAGGTCCGGGCCGGCCGGGATCGCGTCGACCCAGGCCGCCGACACCTTCCAGGGGCGGTACCCGAACCAGCCGAGCGCGCGCACCGTCGCGTCGACCTTGCCGGCCGGCAGCAGGAACCGCTGCGAGCCGAGGATCAGGTGGGTACGCCCGGTGGAGTCCTCGACCAGGAGACCGCCGGCCGCCGCCGCGCCACCGGCCGCCGCCGTGCCGATCAGCAGCGTGCTGCGGGCCCGGCCGGCCGCGGTGTCCGCACAGACCGACCAGGCGCCCTTGAGCAGGCTCTTGGACGCCGGCAGCGAGTCCGGGGCGCCGGGGATGCCGAGCGGGTCGCCCAGCGGCACCTTCGCCAGCTTGTCCGGCGACACCGACTTCAACTCCGGTGGGTTGCCGGTCGCCAGCAGCATGCCGGACGTGAAGTTGAGCACCGGGTGCAGCTTGCCGTCGGACTGCAGGTAGACGTACCGCGCGCCGGTCTTCTTCTCCATCAGCACTGCGTTCTGGTTCGTCGCGTCGGTCAGGGTCAGGCCGGTGAACAGTCCGTACGCCCCGAACCCGCCGACCACCAGGGCCGCGACCAACGCGCTGACCAGGGCGGTGACCCCGGCCCGGCGCAGCGGCGAACGCTGCGGATCCGGGTCGTGAGAGACCAGTGCCGCGACTACACGCTGCACTGAGTACTGGTACGAGTGCAGCTCATCCTGACGTGACGGCACCCCGACACCCTAGAGGTCCGGCCCCGGTTCTGGGGGGTCAGAGCCAGCCATTGCGGCGGAAAGCACGGTAGAGGAGCACCGTCACGAACGACAGGAACGCGACGAGCGCCGGATAGCCGTACTTCCAGGAGGTCTCCGGCATGTAGTCGAAGTTCATGCCGTAGACGCCGGCGAACGCGGTCCAGACCGTGGCGATGGCCGCCCAGGACGCGATCTTGCGCATGTCGTTGTTCTGGTCGACGGTCACCTGCGCCAGCCGGGCCTGCAGGATCGAGTTGAGCAGGTCGTCGTAGGAGGAGACCTGCTCGACGGTCCGGGTCAGGTGGTCCTGCACGTCCCGGAAGTAGCGCCGGATCTCCTTCGGCACCACCCCCTGGCTGGAGGTGATCGCGGCGAGCGGGCGCTGCAGCGGCACGACCGCCCGGCGGAACTCCACGAGCTCTCGTTTGAGCTGGTAGACCTGCTGTATCGGGGCGATCCGGTCGCGCGAGAAGACGCCCTCCTCGATGATGTCCAGGTCGTCCTCGACCTCGTCGGCGACCTCCAGGTAGTGGTCGACCACCCGGTCGGTCACCGCGTAGGCCACCGCCCACGGGCCCTGCTCCAGCAGCGCCGCCCGTTTGGTCTCCAGGTCGGCCCGGACCGGCGCCATCTCGGACGCGTCACCGTGCCGGACCGTGATGACGAACTGCTCGCCCACGAAGATCATCATCTGGCCGGTCTCGACCACCTGGGAGCTCTCGGTCAGCTCCTGGTGCGGCACGTACCGGGCGGTGCGCAGCACCAGGAAGTGCACCGAGCCGAACTGCTCCAGCTTGGGCCGCTGCTCGGCCTTGACCGCGTCCTCCACGGCCAGCTCGTGCAGGCCGTAGATCTCGGCGATCGAGGCCATCTCCTCGGCCGACGGCTCGTGCAGGCCGAGCCAGACGAAGGCGCCGGGCCGGTCCCGGGCCTCGGTGAGCGCCTGATCCGGGGAGAACTCACCGGGGGTGCGCTGCCCGTCCTGGTAGACACCGCAGTCCACCACCGACGAATGGACGTTGTGCTCGCCGCCGGGGCGGACGTCGCCGTTGTTGAGCAGGCCCCGCATCCGGGCCGCCCAGGCCGCGCCGAGGGGCCGGCCCCGGGTCCACGAACGTTCCGTCATGCCAGACCTCCCCCGGGAAGACAAACCAACCGAGGCTACGCCTTCACACAGGGGAGGCCGTCGCGGGCTTGCCGCCGCCTATTCTTCAGGTCAGTGACAAGCCCCACCAGCTATGCGGTACGGACCTCTTCGATCGCTTCGGCGATCCGGCGGACACCCTCGTCGATCTGGTCGACGGTGACCGCGGAGTACGCCAGGCGCAGCGAGCTCTTCCCCCCGTCGAGCAGGAAGTCGCTGCCCTTGACGACCGCGACACCCTTCTTCATGGCCGCCGGGAACAGCTTGTCCACGTCCACGTCCGACGGCAGGTCGACCCAGAGGAAGTAGCCGCCGTCCGGCTCGGTGAAGGTGGCGCCCGGGATGTGCTTGCGGATCGACTCGGCCAGCACCTTGGCCCGCTCGCCCAGGGCGGCACTGACCGTACGGACCGACTTCTCGATGTCACCGGAGACGCAGAACTGGTGCACGATCGCCTCGGAGACCATGCCCGGGGAGATGTACAGGTTGGTGGCCTTCTTCGCGATCGCGTCGATCAGCGCGGCCGGGCCGACCAGGTAACCGACCCGGACACCGGGGCAGACCGTCTTGGTGAAGCTGGACGCGTGCACGACCAGGTTGTTCGTGTCCAGCGACAGCATCGACGGCAGCGCCTCGCCACGGAAGCGGATGTCGACGTACGGGTCGTCCTCGAAGATCAGGAACTCGTACTGCTCGGCCAGGGCCAGCAGCGCCCGCCGCTTCTCCGCGGAGAGCGTGAGACCGGCCGGGTTCTGGTAGTTCGGGATGATGTGCGCGAGCTTCGGCCGCACCCCGGACTCCAGCAGGCCACGCAGCTCGTCGATGTCGATGCCGTCCTCCTGCAGCGTCACCTGGTGCACCTTGGCGCCCAGGTTCTGCAGGTTGAGCAGCGTGCGGTCGTAGGTCGGCTTCTCCACGACCACGTCGTCACCGGGCTGCACCAGGTGGCCGAAGAGGAACGCGTCCGCCTGCAGTGAACCGTTGGTGACGATGACCTGGTCGGGCGAGACGTTGTGCTTGTCGGCGATCCACTTCCGCAGCGGGAGGTAGCCGACGGAGGTGCCGTAGGCGGTCACCCCGGCCGGGTCGGCGTCGAAAGCGCGCGCGGCGGCGGCCTTCAGCCCCTCGACGTCGACGATGTCCAGCGACGGAGCGCCACGGGCGAACGAGATCAGCTGCTCAGCGGTCATGGCCCCCAGCTTAGAAGCCGGGTCTATACCATTTTCGGTGCGCCCCTCGCGAGTCCTACGGATGGGACGCATGCCGTTATCCTCGCTGGGCACCCCTCATCGCGCTTGGAAGGAACCACCCCTCATGATCGGATTGGTACTCGCCGCCGGAGCTGGGCGCCGGCTGCGCCCCTACACGGACACGCTGCCCAAGGCACTGGTGCCGGTGGACGGTGACACCACGATCATGGATATCTCGCTCCGTAACCTCGCGGCAGCCGGGCTGTCCGAGGTCACCATCGTCGTCGGCTACTGCGCCGGCGCCGTGGAGGAGCGCGTCGAAGGCTTCGAGCAGAAGTACGGCGTGAAGATCTCCCTGGTTCACAACGACAAGGCCGAGGAGTGGAACAACGCCTACTCCCTGTGGCTCGCCCGGGACCACTTCGCCCAGGGCGCGCTCATGGTGAACGGCGACACCGTGCACCCGGTCAGCGTGGAGCACACCCTGCTCGCCAAGCGCGGGCCGAGCATCCTCCTCGCCATCGACAGCGTGAAGAAACTTGCTGACGAGGAGATGAAGACTGTCTTCAATGAAGATGGCCAGCTCACCAAAATCACGAAGCTGATGGAGCCCTCCGAGGCCTTCGGCGAGTACATCGGCGCCAACATCATCGAGGCGTCCGCGGCCGGCAAACTGGCCGACGCGCTCAAGGCGACCTTCGAGAAGGACCCGAACCAGTTCTACGAGGACGGCTTCCAGCTCTACGCCGACCGGGGCAACGAGGTGCGGGCCGCGGAGATCGGCGAGGTCTCCTGGGTCGAGGTCGACAACCACGAGGACCTGGCGAAGGCCCGGGACATCGCATGCCGCTACTAGCCCGTAGCGTCCAGACCCCGCTGCACATCGAGGTGCGGCGGGGTGCGGTCGCCGACCTCGGCAAGATCCTGCAGGACGGGCGCATCTCGTCCGGCGGGGACGTCGCGGTGGTCGTCGGTCCGGGCCTCGGCGAGCAGATCGTCGACCTGCTCCGCCCCTCGCTCAACTCCGCCGAGGTCTTCGTGACCAGCGGCGGCACCCTCGACGCGGCCCTGGAGCTCTCCGCCAAGCTGCGGTCCGGGCACTTCGACGCGGTGGTCGGCATCGGTGGCGGCAAGACCGTCGACACCGCGAAGTACGCCGCCAGCCGCTGGGGCCTGCCGATGGTGTCGGTCGCGACCAGCCTGGCCAACGACGGCATCGCGTCGCCGGTGGCGAGCCTGGTCAACGACGGCATCAAGGGTTCGTACGGGGTGCACATCCCGTTCGGCGTCATCGTCGACCTGGACTTCGTCGAGAGCGGACCGGACCGGGTCAACCGGGCCGGCATCGGTGACGTGGTCAGCAACATCAGTGCCCTCGCCGACTGGGACCTGGCCCGGCAGATCCGCGGGGAGAACGTCGACGGGCTCGCCGCGTCGCTGTCCCGGATGGGCGCCGAGGCGATCCTCTCGATGCCCGGCGACATGGCCGACGACGCGTTCGTCACCACGCTCGCCGAAGCGCTGATCTCCAGCGGTCTGGCGATGGCGGTGGCCGGCACCAGCATCCCGTGCAGCGGCGGCTGCCACGAGATCATGCACGCCACCGACTCGCTCTTCCCGGACACCGCCTCGCACGGTGAGCTCGCCGGACTGGGTGCGCTGTTCTGCACCTTCCTGCGGGGCGACGAGCGGCGGCTCAAGCAGATGTCGGACACCCTGGCCCGGCACCAGCTCCCCCGGACCCCGTCCGACGTCGGCCTCAGCGTCGACCAGTTCGTACAGGTCATCGACTTCGCGCCGCGGACCCGTCCGGATCGTTACACCATCATCGAGCACCTCGCCCTGACGCCGGAGCAGACCCGGCAGAAGCTGGCCGAATACAACGATGTCCTCGCGACCCTCTGACACCGGTCCGGGCCGGCCTCCCACCCAGGCCGGTCCGCCACCCACCCGCATCGACAACCCGGCGCCAGGTGGTGCGCCGGGTTCCGGTCCGTCCGCGCCCGGCGGCTCATCCGCCGGCAAACCCCCGGTTGCGGGTACGCCTACCGCGGCCGAGTACTACGCCGCCAACCGTGGTGGTGGCCTGTTCAGCGAAGCGGTCAGCCAGCGTCTCGGCTCCCGGATCGCCGTCTTCGCCCACAAGCACCGCCTCACCCCGACCGTGCTCTCGGTCCTCAACCTGGGCCTCGGCGTCCTGACGTCGTTCATCGTCATCGCCGCCGCGGGCCCGGTCGCCGACGGCCGGATCTGGGCGCCGCTGATCGGCCTGATCGCGCTGGTCGGCTGGCAGGTGGCGTACGCCTTCGACTGCTCCGACGGCCAGCTGGCCCGGGTCACCGGGCAGGCCAGCCCGGCCGGTGGCCGTTTCGACGTGCTCTGTGACGTCGCGGTCCAGGCGTCGCTGGTGTCCGCGCTGGCCGCCACCGCGCACGCCCAGGAACCGGACACCCCCGCCTGGTTGCTTGCGGCGTTCGCCGCCACCTGGATGGTCAACCTGGTCACCTCGGTGATGCAGGGCGGTGACCAGGCAGCCAGCATGGTCACCAGCACGTCACTGCCGATCCGGGTGGTCAAGCTGGTCCGTGACTACGGCGCGGTGATCGCCCTGGCCGGTGCCGTCCTGCTGGTCGCCCCGCAGTTGGCGGTCTGGTTCGTCGGCCTGTTCACCCTGATCAACGGCGGGTTCCTGGCGGCGTCGATCGCCTTCACCGGCCGGGCCGCGCTCAAGCCGTAAGCCTTCGGCCCACCACTCGGCAGCCGCTCCGGGCTCCGGGTGGTGGGTCGCGGTTCGTTGCGGGCCGCATCCGCCCGGCGGTCGCCGGGCGGTCCGGTGGGTCGCCTGCCTCGCGGGTGGCCACGGGACATGACGACTTCGGCGTGCGGGGTAGGCGTACCGGCAAAAGGTCTTATCGGTGGGCGTGCCGGGACATGTCCGCATAGATGGAGATCAAGCGGGGTGTCAGCACGTCGGGGTGGAAGTGCTGCTGGTAGCGGGCCCGGGCGGCGACCGCGGCGGCCGGGGCGCCGGCGCGGGCCGGCGGGAGGGCCGCGGCCAGGGACTCCGGGTTCGGGTCGGCCAGCCAGCCGGCCGCCTCCGGGCCGGTGCCGACCATGTAGGGGATGCCGCCGACCGCGGTGCCCAGGACCGCGCGACCGGTGGACATCGCCTCCAGGATCACCGTGGGCAGCACGTCCTCCCAGGTGGGGACCGCGACGACCACCGCCGAGGCACGGCGGGCGGCGATCATTCCCGGACGGTCCAGCGGGCCGAGATACGTCACGTCGGCGCGTTCGGCGGCCGCCTGCTCGGCCAGGTGGCGCAGCTCGCCGTCACCGGCGATCCGGAGCGGGCCGAGACTGCCGTCGGGGTGCCGGCGCCAGGCGTCGAGCAGCAGGCCGAGGCCCTTCTCCGGAGAGAGCCGGGCGCCGTAGAGGAAGCCGTCGCCGAGCGGTTCCGGAGCGCCCGGGTCGGGCAGGCCGTTCGGCTTGATCACCAGCCGGTCGGCCGGGATGCCGAAATCGGTCAGGTGCGCGGCGATCTTGTCGGTGAGCGCGATGTACCTGTCCACCGAGCGCCAGGTCGGCCGGTGCACGGCCAGCGTGGTCGCCATGATCGCGCTCTGCGCGGCGGAACCCCGGTAGCAGCGGTTCTTGATCGCCGGCCAGCCCAGGACCTTGCCGCGGCAGTCGTGGCAGTTGTGGCCGTCCCGGAAGTAGAGCCCGGACGAGCAGACCTGCCGGTAGTTGTGCACCGTCTGGACCACCGGGACACCGTGCGCGTGCGCGGTCCGGATCACCCAGGGCGAGAGCAGCGGGTACGGGTTGTGCAGGTGCAGCACATCGGGACGTTCGGCCGCCAACAGCTTCGCCAGGTCCCGTTGCGCGTCCACGCCGTAGACCGGGGAGATCGGCAGCAGCGCCTTGCGGGCCGCCGGCATCTCCGCGATCGAGTCGGAACTCCGCTGGAACGGGATCACTGTCACGCCGGCCTCGCGGAGCTGACCGATCTCCGTGTCGACGATCACGTTCTCGCCGGACGGGATCGCCTCCCGGTACCGATTGTGCGCTACCACCACCTTCATGCCCGGAGCCTAATGGTCGCGGACTGCGGGGCTCGCTGCGCTCTCTCCTCGCACGCGACGGAAGACGTTACCGTGAGGTGGTGCCCGAACTCCCTGAGGTCGAGGCGCTCGCTGCCTACCTGCGCGAGCGTGCGGTCGGCCACACCGTGGACCGTTTCGAAGTGCCGTCCTTCGCGGCCCTGAAGACCTATGATCCGCAGCCGTCCGCCCTGACCGGGCTGCCGCTGTCCGCCGCCGGCCGGCACGGCAAGTTCCTCGACATCGGGATCGGCGACTTCCATCTGGTCGTGCATCTGGCCCGCGCCGGGTGGCTGCACTACCGCGACTCGTTCAAGTCGCCGGCCCCGCTCAAACCGGGCAGCGGCCCGATCGCGGTGCGGATGCGGCTCGACGACGGATCCGGATTCGACCTGACCGAGGCCGGGACGCAGAAGTCGCTCGCCGCCTACCTGGTCCGCGACCCGTCCGAGGTGCCCGGTGTGGCCCGGCTGGGACCGGATGCCCTGGCCGTCACCCAGGAGGAGTTCGCCGAGCGGATCCGCAGCCGGAAAGGGCAGATCAAAGGCGTTCTCGTCGATCAGGAGGTGCTCGCCGGAATCGGTAACGCCTACTCCGACGAGATCCTGCACGCGGCCCGGCTCTCACCGTTCGCACTGACCGGGAAACTGACCGACGAACAGATCGGCGTGCTCTATTCGGCGATGCGCGAGATCGAGACCGATGCGGTGCAACGATCTGTCGGACAGCGGGCCGCCGAACTCAAAGGAGAGAAACGCGCCGGGATGCGGGTGCACGCCCGGACCGGATTACCGTGCCCGGTCTGTGGCGACACGGTGCGTGAGGTCTCCTTCGCGGACAAGAGTTTGCAGTACTGTGCGACCTGCCAAACCGGAGGGAAGCCGTTGGCGGATCGGCGGCTGTCCAAGCTGGTCCGGTGAATTGCTACCGAATGATGACGGTCCGTATACGTCAGGATCGTCTCCTTCTTTATGGCCGATCCATCGGTATAGTGGCCCGGTCCCTGGCAACCGTTGTGGCGCGTACGGGTATCGGTGGGCCTACCGGCGATCCCGAGGTCGTGGCGGTGCGTAATCTTTTTCCGGATGCGGGAGGACGTAGGCAGTGACTACTAGCCTGCATCGCCCACCTATCGAGAGCAGCCGGAGCGGACCCGTGCGGTACGAAAGCTTCGAGTGGCAGGAACAGCCGCCACCGAGCAACGGGGTGCCCCGTAACGCCTGGGGCAGGCAGAGCCGGCGGCGTTCCCGCTGGCACCGGCCCTACACGTTCGCGCTCGTGCTGCTCGACCTGCTCTCCGTGCTCGGCGCCAGCTTCATCGCCAGCTCCCTGGAGAAGGCGCGGGCCGGCCTGAACCAGCCGTGGCTCTTCTTCGACGGCACCGACCTGTTCTTCTTCTTCGCCTACATCGCGCTGCCGCTGGGCTGGCTGGTCGTTCTCTGGACCAACGGCTCGTACGACAGGCGCTATCTCGGTCTGGGCAGCGAGGAGTTCAAGCGGGTCATCAGAGCCTCGGTCACGATCGTCGCCGCGGTCTCCCTGCTCGCGTTCGCCACCAAGACCGACCTGTCCCGTGGCACGGTCGCCACGGTGTCGCTGAGCGCGGTGATCCTCATCCTGCTCGGCCGGGTCCTGGCCCGTCAGGTGCTGCACCTGGCCCGCCGGCACACCGGCCACGGCGCGCACCGGATGGTCCTGGTCGGCACGCTGCCGGAGGCCCTGGAGGTCTACACCGCGGTCACCCGCAGCCCGGCCGCCGGCCTGATCCCGGTCGCCATCCACCTCACCGACGGCTTCGCGGCCGCCCGGGGGATCGAGACGCCGGTTCCGGTCTACGCCGGCCGGGACGTGCTCTCCCTGGTCCGTGAGGTCGGCGCGGACACCATCGCGGTCTGCGGCTCGGCCAGCGCCGAACCCGGTGAACTGCGCCGTCTCGCCTGGCAGCTGGAGGGCACCGGCGTCGACCTGGTGGTCGCGCCGCAGCTCACCGACATCGCCGGCCCCCGGGTGCACATCCGCCCGATCGAGGGCCTGCCGCTGCTGCACGTCGAGGAACCGACCCTCTCCGGCCCCGGCTGGCTGATCAAGAACCTGATGGACCGGGCCGCGGCCGGGTTCGGCCTGCTGCTGATCAGCCCGATCCTCGCGGTCATCGCGATCGGCATCCGGCTCTCCGACCCGGGCCCGGTCTTCTTCCGGCAGACCCGGGTGGGCCACGACGGCCGTACGTTCAAGGTCTGGAAGTTCCGGACCATGTACCAGGACGCCGAGGAACGCAAGGCCACGCTGGAGGAGCTCAACGAGTCCGACGGCATGCTCTTCAAGATGAAGCACGACCCACGGATCTTCGCCTTCGGGCAGAAACTGCGGGCCACCTCCCTCGACGAGCTGCCCCAGCTGATCAACGTGCTCAAGGGCGAGATGTCGCTGGTCGGCCCGCGCCCGCTGCCCGCCGACGACGGCGACTACCTCGGCGACGTCCGCCGGCGGCTCCTGGTCCGGCCCGGCATCACCGGGTTGTGGCAGGTCAGCGGCCGATCCGACCTGTCCTGGGACGAGGCGGTCCGGCTGGACCTCTACTACGTCGACAACTGGTCGCTGACGTACGACCTGAGCATCCTGTGGCGGACCATCTTCGTGGTGTTGAAGCGCAAGGGCGCCTACTGAATGATCTGACCCGTGGCCGGGCAGATCGGAAGTGCGCTGGCGGTGCTGGCCGTCCTGGTGGCCCTCGCCGCCGCCGTGGTGGCCGTGCTGCGGCTGCGGGCCCGGCGCGGGATCGCCACCGCCATGCAGCGCGCCACCTACGACGTGCTGCACACCGCCTCCCTCGCCGCCGAACCGCTGCGGGCCGGGCTCGACCCGGGCACCGCGGCCAAGGCGGTGCGGCATCTGCGGGTGCTGGTCGGTGCGGTCGGGCTGGCGATCGTCGACGGGGAACGCTGCCTGGCGTACGACGGCCGGGGCGCCCACCACGAGGACCAGCTGATCGCCGCCGCCCGCCGGGCCGTGCAGACCGGGCGTTCGGTGGTGCTGAACAGCTCCGACCTGCCCTGCGACCGGGTGGACTGCGTGGTGCGCGGCGCGGTGGTCGCCCCCTTGACCAAGCCGGGCGGGGCCGCGCAGGCCGCCCTGGTGGCCGTCGGCGACGATCAGCCGGCCCCCGGGCTGGTGCAGGCCACCCTGGAGACCGCCCGCTGGGCCGGATCGCAGCTCGCGCTGGCCGACCTGGACTCCTCCCGGGAGCGGCTGGCCCGGGCCGAGGTGCGGGCGTTGCGGGCCCAGATCAGCCCGCACTTCATCTACAACGCGCTGACCGCGATCGCGTCGTTCGTCCGCACCGACCCGGAACGGGCCCGCGAGCTGATCCTGGAGTTCGCCGAGTTCACCCGCTACTCGTTCCGGGCGCACGGCGAGTTCACCACGCTCGCCGAGGAACTCCGGTCCATCGACCGCTACCTCACCATCGAACGGGCCCGGTTCGGTGACCGCCTGCAGGTGCGGTTGCAGATCGCGCCCGAGGTGCTGCCCGTCGGACTGCCGTTCCTGTGCCTGCAGCCGCTGGTGGAGAACGCGGTCCGGCACGGTCTGTCGCGCAAGCCCGGCGTCGGTATGGTGAGCATCGAAGCCCGTGACGCGGGTGCCGAGTGTCACATCACGGTGGAGGACGACGGGGTCGGCATGGATCCCGCACTGTTCGGAGCTCCGCCGTCGTCGTCCGACAGCGACGAGGGATCCCACGTCGGCCTGGTCAATGTGGACGAACGGTTGCGGTCGGTGTTCGGCGATCACCACGGCCTGGTGGTGGAGACCGCGCCCGGCGCGGGTACGAGAGTGAGTATGCGGGTGCCGAAATTCCATCCCCAGGTGCGGGCATGAACAGTTGCCGCGCGCGTTTTCACGACGGGCTTCGCGCGCGTTTTCACGGCGGAGCGGCGGTGCGGGTATGAGCCTTGTCGTGCTGGCCGTCGACGACGAGCCGCCCGCGCTGGACGAGCTGGCCTATCTGCTGAACGCGGACGGCCGGGTCGCCCACGTGCACCGGGCCGGCGACGCCACCGAGGCACTACGGGTGCTGCGCGACACCGAGGTGGACGCGGTGTTCCTGGACATCCGGATGCCCGGCCTGGACGGGATGGAACTGGCCCGGATCCTGCACCGGTTCGCCCAGCCACCGGCGATCGTCTTCGTGACCGCCTACGACGACGGCGCGGTCGACGCCTTCGACCTGGGCGTCACCGACTACGTGCGCAAGCCGGTCCGCGCCGAACGACTGGCCGAGTCGTTGCGCCGGGTCGCCGGGCTGCGATCCGTGCCGTCCCCGCCCCAGGACGAGCCGGCCATCCCGGTGGAGCTGGCCGGCACCACCCGGATGCTCCCCAGGTCGTCGGTGCGGTGGGTGGAGGCGCAGGGCGACTACGCCAGGCTGCACACCGGAGAGACCTCCCATCTGGTACGGGTATCCCTGGCCACCCTGGCCGAGCGCTGGGCGAATGCCGGTTTCGTCCGCATCCACCGCTCCTACCTGGTCCAGCTGCGCCTGGTCACCGAACTGCGCCTGACCGGTTCGGGCTACGTGGTAGCTGTGGACGGCGCGGAACTCCCGGTGAGCCGCCGCCACACCAGAGAACTGAAGGACCGCCTGATAAGAGCGGCAAAACACGACTGGACCCGCTGAATCCACAGAGTTATCCACAACCACACAGGCTTCTCCACAGAGTTATCCACAGGCAGGCCCGCCCTGTGTGCACAGCCGCACCTACCGTGGAGATCCCGGCCGACCCGGCTATTCGCAGCCCACTCCGTCGCCGTCCCGGTCGAGGTGGCGCCCGTAACCGGGGTCACCCCGGCGAATCGGGTCGGCGCCGGCTCTCCGGACGGCGGTGCAGTTCTTGTAGTACACGTCCTCCACCACCTCCTCCTCCGGCTCGTCCTCGGGTTCTGCGGTGGTGGGCCGGGGCTTCGGCTTCTTCGTGGTCGATTTCGGGCTCGGCCGCGTGGTGGTGGGTTCAGCGGCGGGCCTGCTGGCGGGCGTGGTGCCGGGCCGCGGAGTCGATGTGCCGCCGGCACCGGTCGTGGCCGTCCCCGGCTCACCTGTCGCTTCGGGTGCCGGGGATCCGGCGACCTCGGCGGCGATCGTCGCCGCCACCCCGGCGGCCCGGTTCGTCGCCGGCTCGGGGTCGCCACCGAGCGAGCCGATGATGGCCGTGCCGCCGCAACAGAACAGAACGAGGGCACCGATACCGACGCTGATGTTTTTCACCGAGGCACGTGGTTTGGTCACTGCCGGATTGTGTCGACCGCGGTGTCCGGAATCGATTCCCTGTTCGGCCGGCGGTCCCGCATCCCGGCCGGTCCCCGATGGCCGTTCGGCTGAATCGCCTGGCCATCGATCGATGGACGCGCTGGGCCCGACTCCCGGATGTCCGGTGGTGCCGGTTGGGCGGAGTCTGCACAGATCGTTCACAAGTCCATCGCCAAGGGGGCGCAAGTGGTCAATAGGCTGCTGGGCACTGGACGGTGCGTCACGGGGGCGCGCCTGCCAGGGGTGGCTACAAGTCGGTGGTGAGGTGGCGGAGCGTGGGAGCGGTCGAGCGGCGGGTTCTGGTCGTCGAGGATGAGCGGGCGATCGCTGATGCGGTGGCGGCGAGGCTTCGGGCTGAGGGCTTTCTGGTGCGGGTCGTCGGGGACGGGCCCGGTGCGGTGGCCGCCGCCCGGCAGGAGCCGCCGGATGTGATCGTGCTCGACGTGATGCTGCCCGGGTTCGACGGGCTCGAGGTGTGCCGGCGGATCCAGGCCGAGCGGCCGGTTCCGGTGCTCATGCTCACCGCCCGCGGGGACGAGACCGATCTGCTGGTGGGACTAGCCGTGGGTGCCGACGACTACATGGCGAAACCGTTCTCGATGCGGGAGCTGGCCGCACGGGTCCATGCGCTGCTGCGGCGGGCGGCCAAGAACGAGGAGGCGGCGGCCAAGAACGCGGCGGCGGCCCGGAGCACGGGAGCGGCGGGCGGCCGGAACGCCGGAGGCGGCACGGACACCGAGACGAAGATCCTCGGCGGGCTGGAGATCAACCAGGCCGAGCGGCGGGTGCTCCGGGACGGGGTCGAGGTCCACCTCACCCCGACCGAATTTGATCTGCTGGTGCACCTGGCCGGAAGGCCCCGCACGGTACTCGCCCGGGAGCGGCTGCTGGCCGACGTGTGGGGCTGGGCCGACGCCTCCGGAACCCGGACCGTGGACAGCCACATCAAGGCGTTGCGGCGCAAACTCGGTGCCGGCCTCATCCGTACCGTGCACGGCGTCGGTTATGCCCTGGAAGTGGACCGATGATCACGCGCATCCACAACCTGGTCGCGCCGGTCTTCGCCTATCTGCCCCGGCCGCTGGACCCGGTGCGGTCGATCAAGGCGAAGCTGTCGCTGGCGCTGGGTTTCGCCGGCGGGGTGGGCCTGGTGGTGTTCCTGTGGAGCATCGACTTCTACCGGGTCGATCTGTTGTGGATGGCGATCGCCGCCGCATTGGGCCTGGTCACCCTGCAGGTGATGGCGCACGGGGCGACGGTTCCGCTGCGGGAGATGACGGTGGCGGCGCGGGCGATGGCCCGTGGTGACTACACCCGCCGGGTGCAGACCCGTTCGCAGGACGAGGTCGGTGAGCTGGCGTCCGCTTTCAATCAGATGGCAGCGGATCTGGCGGCCGCCGACCGGCAGCGGCGGGAGCTGATCGCGAACGTCTCGCACGAGCTGCGGACGCCGATCACCGCGCTGCGGGCGGTGCTGGAGAACATCGTCGACGGGGTGGCCGCCGCCGAACCGGACACGATGAAGACGGCGCTGGCGCAGACCGAACGGCTCAGCCGGCTGGTCACCGATCTGCTCGATCTGTCCCGGTTGGACGCCGGCGTGGTGCCGCTGGATCTGGAGCAGATCGACGTGCCGGAGTTCCTGGGCGAGGTGGTCCGGGAGGCCCGGGTGAACGCCGACGGTTCCGGGCACGACGTGCGTTTCGAGGTGTCGGCACCCGGACTGACGGTGCCCGGCGACAGTGAGCTGACGGTGCCGGGTGATCGTGAGCGCCTGCATCAGGTCTTCGCGAACCTGCTGGACAACGCGGCCCGGCACAGCCCGCGCGGCGGCACCGTCACGGTCCGGGCCGAGCGCCGGGACGAGCAGGTGGTGATCACCGTCGTGGATCAGGGCGACGGCATCCCGCCCGCGGAACGGGAGCGGGTCTTCGAGCGCTTCACCCGGGGCGAGCGGGCCACCGGCGGCGGGACCGGGCTGGGCCTGGCGATCGCCCGCTGGGTGGTGCAGCTGCACCGGGGCACCATCGCGGCCGTCGAGCCGGACAGCCGCAGCGGTTGCCACATCCAGGTACGACTCCCACGGTAAAGGGAAATATCGTCATGGTCACGGCACGGGTCACCGGTCGTACCGAATCGGTCCCGGCCGCCACCCTGCGCGGCCTGGCCTGGCTGCGAAAAGGCGGCAGAAGAGACAAGGACCAACCCCGCGGCGCCGGTACGCCGGGCCGGGTGCTCGCCACCCTCACGGTCACGTTCGTGCTGCTGGGAGTCTTCGGCGCCCTGTTCGCCTCGGCCGACGCCGCGTTCGCCCGCTTCGTCGAAGCCGCGATCCCCGACCTCGACACCCCACGATCGTCCGCTGGATCTTCGGCGGGTGCTGCTGGGCGCGCTGGCCGTGCTGACCCTGGTGATCGTGGCGTCCGCCCTGCACCGGATGACCGTCTACACCGACATGTACGGGCTGACCCGCCTGCGGCTGCTGGTCGCCGCCTGTGAGGTCTGGTTCGGCCTGGTCCTGGCCAAACTGACCGATTCTGATCGCCGAAACTGTCTGCTGGCGACGATCGGCGCGAGCATGCCGGCCGACGACTGGCGCGGTGTGAACCTGGCCCGGATCACCGCCCGCGACCTCATCGGGGCGCGACCGGTGGACTGCCGGGGGTAATGACGTCAGACTGCCGGGCATGGCCGTCGATCCGCCCCCGCGCCCGCGCACCCGGGTGGTGCTGGCCGACGCCGCGGGCCGGCGCGGCGGCACCGATCGGGCCCGCGCCGACCTGCACGAGCAGACCCCGATCGGGGAAGCCCTGGTCAAGGGACTGATGCGGGCCCAGTTGGCGCTCGCGCTGCGGCTCGCCCTGGTGGTGGCGGCCGGGCTCGGGACGCTGCCGCTGCTGTTCGTGGCGGCGCCGGCCGTCGGCGGTTTCAAGGTCCTCGGGATCCATCTGCCGTGGCTGCTGCTCGGGCTGCTGTCGTTCCCGTTCCTGGTCGGGGTGGGCGCCGCCTACGTGCGCTGGGCGGAACGCAACGAGCAGGACTTCACGGCGCTGATCCGCAGGCCGGAGCAGTGAACCCGTACCTGGCGCCGGGCCTGGTCGTGGTGGTCCTGCTGACCGTGGCGATCGGCGCGTACGGCCTGCGCTTCGCCCGCACCACCTCGGACTTCCTGGTCGCCTCCCGCTCGGTCAGCCCGTCCTGGAACGCCGCCGCGATCAGCGGTGAATACCTGTCCGCGGCGTCGTTCCTGGGTGTGGCCGGGCTGGTGCTGCGGTACGGCGTCGACGTCCTCTGGTACCCGGTCGGGTTCGCCGCCGGCTACCTGGCGCTGCTGCTGTTCGTGGCCGCGCCGCTGCGCCGCTCGGGTGCGTTCACCCTGCCGGACTTCTGTCAGGTCCGGCTCAAGTCGACCGTGCTGCGCCGGCTGGCGACCGCGTTCGTGCTGTTCATCGGCTGTCTCTACCTGCTGCCCCAACTGCAGGGGGCGGGGCTGACGTTCGCCACGCTCACCGGGGGCTCGTACGCCTGGGGTGCTCTGATCGTCGGGGTGGTGGTGACCGCGAACGTGGCATTCGGCGGGATGCGCGCCATCACGTTTGTGCAGGCGTTCCAGTACTGGCTGAAACTGACCGCGCTGGCCGTCCCGATGATCTTCCTGATCCTGCAGTGGCAGTCCGACGGCCGGCCCGCGGTGACGCCGCCACAGGGCGCGGTCTTCCACACGGCGACCACGGTGACCATCGAGCAGGACGCCGTTCTCGACGGCACGGTCCAGGTCAAAGCCGGGGAGACTCTGCGGTACGCCGCCGGGGACGCCGTCCCGGCGGTCAGCACCGTGGACGCCGAGTTCGGTCAGGCGTGGCTGTCCCCCGGCCGGGAGAGCCTGTTCGCGACCTATTCGCTGATCCTGGCGACGTTCCTCGGCACGATGGGGCTGCCGCACGTGCTGGTCCGGTTCTACACCAACCCGGACGGCGCGTCGGCCCGGCGCACGACTCTCGTCGTACTCGCCATGGTCGGCTTGTTCTACCTGCTCCCGACCTTGTACGGGGTACTCGGCCGGATCTACACACCGCAGCTGCTGATGACCGGGAACACCGACGCCGTGGTGCTGCTGCTGCCGGAGGCCGCGCTCGGTGGCGGGCATCTGGGCCGGATGCTCGGGGCGCTGGTCACCGCGGGCGCGCTGGCGGCCTTCCTGTCCACCTCGTCGGGCCTGCTGACCAGCGTCGCCGGGGTGATCTTCACGGATGTGCTGCGGCCCGGGCGCAACGGCTCGATCCGGGACTTCCGGGTGGCGACCCTGCTGGCCGCGGTGGTGCCGACCGGGCTGGCGCTGTTCGTGTCCGACATGGACGTGTCGCGGGTGGTCGGGCTGGCGTTCTCGGTGGCGGCGTCGAGTTTCTGCCCGCTGCTGGTGCTCGGCATCTGGTGGCGGGGGCTGACCGCGGCCGGGGCGATCGCCGGGCTGATCGTCGGTGGGGGCGCGGCGGTCGGTTCGGTGCTGCTGACCGTGCTGGGCCCGACCCTGCACGTGGGGATCGCCGAGTTCGTGGGGCAGCCGGCCGCGTGGACCGTACCGCTGTCCTTCCTGGTCATGGTCGGTGTCTCGCTGTTCACCAGCCGCCGCGTGCCCGGTGACGTGGGCGCCACGATGCTACGTCTCCACGCCCCAGAATCTTTGCGGAGTTGATTTAAGGATCTTTAAGGTTCCTTTCTCATCCAGCAGTGAACCCGGTCCCGTAAACCTGGGCATGAGACGCACCTACAGGCGGCCGGGCAGCGGCATCAGCGGACGTAACAAGAAGCTCGTGATCGGCCTCGTGACGGCCGCGGTCGTCGGCGGCGGCCTGGCGGTGGGCACCGGGCTCAGCAGCGCCTCCACCACGAACGTCTTCTGCGACGGTCAACAGCAGGCGATCCGGAACAACGAGAACTTCATCGCCCAGCAGCGGGCCAACCCGAACGCGCAGACCGAGGCGGTCATCGCGAACCGCGAGGCCGTGATCAAGCAGATCAACCTGCAGATGAAGGCCGGTGGCTGCGACGTCGCCGACGTGCCGGTGGCCCAGCCGACGACGGCCGCGCCGACCACCCCGCCCGCGCAGGCCACCACCCCGCCCGCGAACAACGGCGGCGGCAACAACAACGGTGGCGGCAACAACAACGCCGGGAACAACAACGGCGGCGGGAACAACGCGACAGGTGACGTGGTCTGCCCCGGCTCGACCGTGACCCTGTCCGGTGAGGGCGGCGCCCCCGCGGCGTCCAGCGGCACCCACCCGATCGGCACCAAGCTGAAGGTCACCAACCTCGACAACAACAAGGCCATCACGGTCACCGTGGCGAGCGTGTCGGGCAGCTGCATCCTGCTCAACAACGCGGCCTTCGAAGAGGTCCGCGAACCCGGCAAGTTCCTGATCCGGCGCGCCGTGATCGAGCGGATCGGCTGACCTGCCGATCAGTTCAGCGGCCGGCCCACGGTTCGGGGCAGGACGCGCGCGGTGGGGGCACGGTTGATCTGGGTCGGCCGTAGCCCCTCCCGCCGGACGAAGATGCGCCGCCTCTGCAGCGCGGTGCCCTCGACGTCGAGCACGTAACCGTCCAGCCAGATCCAGCCGTCGTAGGTGATCCTCGGGTCGACCCGGATGACCCGGAAGGTCAGTGCCCGGTCACCGGAGAACTGCACACTCGCGTCCGGGCCGACGTGGACGACGTCACCGGGACGGAGCACCACCTGAGCCATCCTTCGAAAATAGGCGTTGATCACTTAAAGCCGATAGCCCCGTGCACAATCTGTAATCGGGAGAATGATCGGATGAGCTTCGATGAGCCGGGTGGCCGGATCCACTCCACCGATCCGTTCGAGATCCCGGAGACCGGCAAGTCCCCGGTACGCCGTCTGCGCGGGCGCCTCGCGTCGCCGGTGACCCTGTGGACGGCGCCCGGTCCGGCCGGCCTGACCGTCTCGTCCACGCTGGTCGCGGACGGGGAACCGGGTCGGGTGCTCGGGCTGATCGACGACGAGAGCGAGTTCTTCGACGCGGTGGTGAGCGCCGGCCGGTTCGCCGTGATCCCGCTGACCCCGGCCGACCGGCAGCTCGCCGACCGGTTCGCCGGACTCTTCCCGGCACCGGGCGGGCTGTTCGCGGGCGGCGGGTGGACCGAGACCGACTTCGGTCCGGTTCCGGACTCGGCGGGCACCTGGGCGGGCTGCCGGCTGGACTCGCAGCGCCCGTGCGGGTGGGCGCAGCTACTCGACGGAGTGATCGAAACCGTCCATACCGGATCAAGCCCGGCCCCTCTGATCCACTATCGGGGGAGGTACACCGAACTGGCTTGATTGCCGCTCAGCGCAGTCAGACCACCACTCAGCGCAGACCACGACCAGCGGCCCGTGACACGGCTCACTCCTTCGTACGGTGCCGGAAAGGTCCGCCCCAACGAAGGTGGTGAATTTCCGTGCCGGCATCCGCCGAGAAATATCTTGAAGTGCAGCGCTCCGAGGAGTTCGCTCAACTGCGCCACCGACTGCGTCGATACATCTTCCCGACGACGGTCGCGTTCATCGTCTGGTACGCGCTCTACGTCCTGCTCTCCGCGTACGCGCGGGACTTCATGGCCGTCAAGCTGATCGGCAACGTCAACGTCGCGCTGGTCTTCGGCCTGCTCCAGTTCGTCTCCACGTTCCTGATCGCGTGGCACTACTCGCGCTATGCGGCCAAGGAGCTGGACCCGCTGGCCGACGACCTCCACGCCACGCTGGAGAACGGCGCCGTCGAGACCGCCGCCACCACCACCGACGGGGGCAAGGCCTGATGGCACCGCAGATCCTCGCGGCCGAGGCGTCCGCCAGCGGCTCGCGCACTCTCACCATCACACTGTTCCTGGTCTTCGTGGCGATCACGCTCGGGATCACCATCTGGGCCAGCCGGCAGACCAAGACGGCCACCGACTTCTACGCCGGCGGCCGCCAGTTCTCCGGCTTCCAGAACGGCATGGCCATCGGCGGCGACTACATGTCGGCGGCGTCGTTCCTCGGCATCGCCGGCCTGATCGCGCTCTACGGCTACGACGGCTTCCTCTACTCGATCGGCTTCCTGGTCGCCTGGCTGGTGGCGCTGCTGCTGGTCGCCGAGTTCCTGCGCAACTCCGGCCGGTTCACGATGGCCGACGTGCTGGCCTTCCGGATGCGCCAGCGCCCGGTCCGTACCGCGGCCAGCGTCTCCACCATCGTCGTGTCGGTCTTCTACCTGATCGCCCAGATGGTCGGCGCGGGCGCGCTGGTCTCGCTGCTGCTCGGCATCAAGCCGGACACCACCTTCCTGGGCATGGACGCGAACACCGCCAAGATCGCCACGATCATCCTGGTCGGCGCCCTGATGATCATCTACGTGACGGTCGGCGGCATGAAGGGCACCACGTACGTCCAGATCGTCAAGGCCTTCATGCTGATGACCGGCGCGCTGATCATGGTGCTGCTGGTGCTCGCGCACTACAAGTTCAACCTGTCCGCCCTGCTCGGTGCCGCGGCCGAACAATCCGGCAAGGGCAGCGCCTTCCTCGAACCCGGGCTCCGGTACGGCGTGGAGACGGCGGGCGACGCGGCCAAGACGTTCTACAGCAAGATGGACCTGCTCTCGCTGGGCCTCGCGCTGGTGCTCGGCACGGCCGGTCTGCCGCACATCCTGACCCGGTTCTACACCGTGCCGACCAGCCGGATCGCGCGTAAGAGCGTGCTCTGGGCGATCGGCATCATCGGCACGTTCTACCTGTTCACCCTGGCTCTGGGCTTCGGCGCGGCGGCCATCGTGGGCGGCGCGGACATCACCGCCCAGGACAAGGCCGGCAACACCGCGGCCCCGCAGCTGGCCCAGCAGCTCGGCCTCGACTACCTCGGTGGCGAGACCGGTGGCGCGATCATGCTCGCGGTGATCGCGGCGGTCGCCTTCGCCACCATCCTGGCCGTGGTCGCCGGGCTCACCCTGGCCTCGTCGTCGAGCCTCGCGCACGACTTCTACGCCAGCGTGATCAAGCGGGGCAACGCGTCCGAACGGGACGAGGTCCGGGTCGCCCGGTACTCGGCCCTGCTCATCGGCGCGATCTCGATCGCCCTGTCGATCTTCGCGCAGAGCCTGAACGTCGCCTTCCTGGTGGCGCTCGCGTTCGCGGTGGCGGCGTCGGCGAACCTGCCGGCCATCCTCTACAGCCTGTTCTGGCGCCGGTTCAACACCTCGGGCGCACTCTGGTCCATCTACGGTGGCCTGGCCTCCGCGGTGATCCTGGTGTTCTTCTCCCCGGTGGTGTCCGGCTCGGCCACCGCGATGTTCCCGGACTCGGACTGGCACTTCTTCCCGCTGTCCAACCCGGGCATCATCTCGATCCCGCTCGGCTTCTTCTTCGGCTGGCTCGGCACCATCCTGTCCAAGGAGACCGACCCGGAGAAGTACGCGGAGCTCGAGGTCCGGTCGCTGACCGGCCACGGAGCACACTGATCCGGCAGTTGACGGTGGGGGATGCGTGACGAGGCCGTCACTCATCTCCCACCTTCGTGCCGCAAGCGCGACGACACCTCAGATTCGCTCCCGGCACTCCGTAACCTTGGTGTCATGTCAGCCACCACCTCTCCCAGCGGCAACTCCTCCGGACGCGCGTCCGTGCCCGGGCCCGGGCGTCCCGATCGGGACCTTCCCCCTCCCGGTGGTGACGGCATGGCCTCGGGCGGCCGTCCCCCCGGCGGTGGCGGAGGCCGTCCCCCGGGCGGCACCGGCCGCTCCTACAACGGCGGCAAGGGCCGGCGCCCGCAGCCCAAGTGGGGTCGCATCGCCCTGGTCGCGGGCGGCGTCCTGCTGGTGCTCGCCCTGGTCGGCGGGATCACCGCGTACGGATACGTCTCCGGCCTGGACGACGACCTGAAGCGGACCAACGCCTTCTCCGATATCACCACCGAGCGCCCGGGCAAGACCGTCGAGGGCGCCTTCAACATCCTGCTGGTCGGCACCGACTCCCGGGATCCGGACGCCAAGCAGGACCAGGCGAACCAGTGGCGCGCGGACACGCTGATCCTGATGCACGTGCCGGCCGACCACAAGTCCGCGCAGCTCATCTCGATCCCGCGGGACCTGTGGGTGGTCATCCCCAAGGACAACAACGCGGCCTGCGGCGACGGCAGCCGGGCGAAGATCAACGCGGCGTTCGCCTTCGGCGGCATCCCGCGCGCGATCCGCACCGTCGAGTGCATGACCGACGTGCGCATCGACCATGTCGCGGCGATCGACTTCGGCGGCTTCAAGGAGGTCACCGACGCGCTCGGTGGTGTCGACCTGAAGGTGGAGCAGGACACCACGTCGATCCACAAGCCGTTCCGCAAGTTCAAGAAGGGCATGATGCACATGAACGGTGCGCAGGCCCTGGACTGGGTGCGCCAGCGCAAGCAGTTCCCGCGTGGTGACTTCGCCCGCATGCAGCACCAGCAGGATTTCCTCAAGGCGCTGATGGAGAAAGCGGCGAGTAGCGGAACGCTCACCAATCCGGTGAAGCTGAACGACTTCCTGGGCTCGGTGACCAAGGCCGTCACGGTCGACGAAACCTTCTCGCTGAAGGACATGGCGGTGCAGTTCCGGAGCCTCCGGGGTGAAAACCTCACGTTCCTGACCAGCCCGAACAACGGTAGCGACACCATCAACGGACAGTCCGTCGTGGTTTCCGACCGGGAGAACGCATTGGCGCTCTACAAAGCCGTGGCCGCCGACAAAATGGACGAATGGATGGCCGCGAACCCCAAAAAGAAGTGACCTCGTTCTGAAACACAAAAGTCCTTCAGTTGGCTGAAAAGTGTCCGTAGGGTTATGCGGCCCCTCACCCCCCATCCATGGAGTGCCGCATGACCGTCACGGCCGATCGGCAATCGCCGGCCGGGACCGGGTTCGTCCCCGTCCCGCCGGCCCCGCCTTCTTCGCCGGCCGAGCGCAAGCGGCGGTCACCGCTGTGGGCCAGGTTGTCACTGTCGTTCGGGGTGGTCCTGATGGTGGCCGGCGGCGGGGGTGTGGTCGCCACCAAGGTCGTGATCAAGAAGACCACCGAGACGATCGCGGTCGCCGACCTGACCGGTGACGCCAAGAAGACCGAGCAGGAGGGCGGCGGGGCCACCCTCGACGGCCCGATCGACATGCTCCTGATGGGTGTGGACGCCCGGGCCCGATGGGCCGAGGACTCGGTGCACGCCGACACGATCATCATCCTGCACATCCCGGCCAGCCACGATCAGGCGTACCTGGTCTCGGTCCCGCGGGACACCGAGGTCGAGACGCCCGCCTTCGCCGCCAGCAAGTGGGAGGGCGGCACGGTCAAGGCGACCGAGGCGTTCTACTGGGGCGCGCAGAACGGCGCCGGCTGGGGCGGCGGCGCACAGCTGCTGGCCAAGACCCTGAAGACGTCGACCGGGATCAGCTTCGACGGCGCCGGGATCATCAACTTCGGCGGCTTCAAGAACGTCATCGACGAGCTCGGCGGCGTCCACATGTGCGTCGACCAGCAGGTCACTTCCAAGCACATGGTGTACGTCGGTGGAAAGCCGATGTACCTGGCCGACGCCCGCAAGACCGGCAAGACACAGAAGCCGGTGGTGCACAAGGTCGGTTGCCGGGACATGGAGGGCTGGGAGGCCCTCGACTACGCCCGGCAGCGCTACGGCCTGAAAAACGGTGACTATGACCGCCAGCGGCACCAGCAGCAGCTGATCAAGGCGATGGCGAAGAAGGCGACGTCGAGCGGCATCCTCGGCAACCCGCTCAAGATCAGTTCGCTGGTCGAGACGGCCGGCAAATCCCTGGTGCTGGACACCGGCGACATCGAGATCGCCGACTTCGTGCTCGGGCTGACCGGGGTGGCCGCCGGCGACATGGTCCTGCTGCGGACCAACAGCGGCACGTTCTCCGGCAACTCCGCCGGTCGTGAGGTCTTCAACGACGTCAGCAAGGAGATGTTCCAGGCGGTCAAGAACGACCGCTTGGACGAGTTCGTGCTGGACCACCCCGAGGTAGTGGCCAACGAAAAGTAGCCCGCGGGTTGGCTCTACGCTTATCGGGTGTTCGGACCCCAGGTTCCCAGCGTCACCGCTGATCAAGTCGATGCCGGCGTCTACCTCCTCGACGTGCGCGAGGACAACGAGTGGGAGGCCGGCCACGCGCCCGGCGCGCACCACCTGCCGATGATGGAGGTGCCCACCCGGATGGCCGAGGTGCCCACCGAGGGCGAGGTGGTCGTGGTCTGCCGGGCCGGTGGCCGCTCCGGCCAGGTGGTCTCCTACCTGATGAACAACGGGTGGGACAACGTGCGCAACCTCGACGGCGGCATGCAGTCCTGGGCCGCTCTCGGCAAGGACATGGTGACCGACAGCGGGCAGCCGGCCCGGGTGCTGTGACCGACGGGTACCGACCCGCCGTCTTCGCCCACCGTGGTGGCGCTGATGCTCTCCCGGAGCACACCCTCGGCGCCTATCTGCGCGCGCTCGACGAGGGCGCGGACGGGGTGGAGTGCGACGTCCGGCTCACCCGGGACGGGCATCTGGTCTGCGTGCACGACAGCAAGCTGGAGCGCACCAGCGACGGCCGGGGCCGGGTCAGCACCAAGACGCTGGCCGAGCTGGACGCGCTGAACTTCGGCTCCTGGCATCCCGGTTATCCGGCCGACGCCGCGCTGCCCGATCTGTCCCGGCTGCTCACCCTGGAACGGCTGCTGGACACGCTGCGGTCCAGCGGGCGGCAGGTGAAACTGCTGATCGAGACCAAACACCCGTCGCGGTACGGCGCGGAGGTCGAGCGCCGGCTGATCGCGATGCTGCGGCACCACGGGCTGGCCGATCCGAAACCGGACGACGACGTGCAGATCACCGTGATGTCGTTCGCGGCCCTCGCGCTGCGCCGGGTCCGGGCCCAGGCGCCGAACCTGCCGACCGTCTACCTGATGGAGATGGCGGCACCCGGGGTGAGCCGGGGGCGGCTGCCGTTCGGCGCGCGGACCGCCGGCCCGGGTGTCGAGTTGATCCGTGCCAAGCCGGCACTGCTTCCGGCGATCAGAGCGGCCGGGCACCGGACGTACGTGTGGACCGTCAACGAGCCCGAGGATCTGGAACTGGTGCTGGAGCACCGGGTGGACGGCGTGATCACCGACCGTCCCCGCTTCGTACTGGATCAGTTGGATCGCTTGTGACCTGCGCCACTCAATCTGATCGCACTCAAGGATCCGCTTAGGTTCATCTGCCGAAATCCCGGCGGAAGAGGCAAACTCGCAGACATGCCCGACCGTCCCGATTACGCGGCCCTGACCCGGGGCCAGATCGCGGTCCTCGACCGTGTCAACTCCGGGGACGCGGGCCTGGACGTGCTGGAGCAGCTGGTGCGGCTGGCCGAGGAGACCCTCGGTGCCCGCGGCGCCGCCTTCGCGGAGTACGCGGAGGGCCACGGCCGGATCATCGCCGCCACCGGGGTGTGCGCGCCCGCGCTCGGCCGCCGGGTGGAGCACCGTCTCCTCGGCCCGCGGACCCTGCACGTCCCGCTGGAGACGGCCGGCGACGAGTTCGCCGGGCTGATCGAGGGCGCCGACCTGCGCTACACGCTGGGCGCCCGGTGCGAGTGCGCGGGCACCGTGTTCGGCTCGCTGCACCTCTGGTTCGACACCCCCGGCGATCCCGGTCCGGAGCATCTCGCCGTCGTCGAGCTGCTGGCGGCGTTCATCGGCCGGGTCTACCACCTGCGTGCCGGGCTGCCGACCCATGGCGCGCCGGCCCCCGAGGAGGTCAGCCGGGTCGCCGACCGGGATCTGTGGGTCGCGGTCACCAGCCACGAGCTGCGCACCCCGGTCACCGTGATCAAGGGGTACGCGGACACCCTCACCCACCACTGGGACAGCCTGGGCGAGCCGGGCCGGCGCGAGGCGGTGCGGGTGGTCGGCACCCGGGCCGGTGAGCTGGCCCGCCTGGTGGACCGGCTGCTCTCGGTCGCCAGCGAAGAGGACGGCGCGGTCGGCGCGACTCCGGCCGGCCCGTTCGACCTGGTCGAGGCGCTGCGGGAGGCGGCCGCCGAGCTGCCCGGCGATCTGCGGGCGCGCCTGCTGCTGTCGCACCTGCCGGCCGATCTGCCGAAGGCGTACGGGACTCGCGACTCGATCGCCACCATCCTGACCGAGCTGGCCACGAACGCGGAGAAGTATTCGGAACCGGACAGCACGGTCGAGGTGTGCGCCGGGGTGGACGACGACACACTGCGCTTCCGGGTCTCCGACCGGGGTGAGGGCATCGCTCCGGAGCACGTCGAGCACGCCTTCGACAGGTACTGGCAGGCCGACTCGGGGCACCACCGGGCCGGCGCCGGACTCGGCCTCTACCTGGTCCGGCGCTTGGTGGAGCGGCAGAACGGCTGGGTCTCGCTACGACCCCGCGAGGGCGGCGGGACCGTGGCCGAGGTCCGGCTGCCGAAGGCCTGAGGCGGGCGGGGCGGTTGGATGGGGGCCACGTCCCCGGAATCTCCGAGTGACCGCTTACGCTGGTTCCCCGTGAGCAAGCGTCGTAAGTCCCGCGAAACCACCCCGAAGACGAAGGTGCGCGACATCTTCGTCGCCCGCCCGTTCGAGGGGCTGGCCGATGAGCCCGAATGGGTGGCCCTGAGGGAGCTGGTCCCGGCCGCGTCCGCGCCGCTGACCCTCAAGCCGGAGATCGTCGCCGAGTACGGCGACCGCCCGGTGAGCCTCTCCACGGTGCTGCCGATGGCCTGGCCGGCGATGTCCCGCCGGGACGGGCAGGTCTTCATCGGTCTCCAGCGGCACGTCCAGTCCGGTGACGTCTCCCGTGACCTGGCAGTCGCCGTCCTGAACGCCCTGCGTACCGAGCCCGGCGACACCGTCGCGGTGCCGGCTCTGCCCGGTGAGGGCCTGCGCCTGCAGGACATCCTGGCCGACGGCCCGCTCGAGATCACCATGCACGAGGGGTTCGAGTACTGGCTGGACGCCGACCAGATGCAGGACGCCACCGTGAAGGCGTCGCTGGAGCGGGCCAACGCCTCGATCTACCCGACCGTGCGGCTGGCGGCGGCCAAGGCGGCGTACTGGTGCCGGGTCGCCCCGGACAAGAGCCACGTGCGCTGGGTGCTCGGTGACCCGGAGGACAAGGCGCTGGACGCCCTGTCCCGGCTGTCCGCCTCCGGCGACCTGCTGCTCGGCGAGGGCACCAAGTTCGCCGGCATGTTCCGGGCGCACGGCCTGCTGGTGCCGGTCTGGGACGTGCCCGGTGAGCCGGAGGGCGCCGACTTCGAGGCGCCGCTGGCCGACTTCACCAAGCGGTACGCCGACACGCTCGCGATCGACGAGCCCCTGGACGCGGCCGCCCGCCGCGCGAAGCAGGGCCTGATCGGGCGGCAGCTCACGCTGCGCTGAGGCGGACTAGAGCGGGTCGCGCTCGATGGGGCAACTCATGCAGCGCGGCCCGCCCCGCCCGGAGCCCAGCTCCGAACCACTGATCCGGACCACCTCGATCCCGGCCTTCTCCAGTTGCGCGTTGGTCTCGACGTTGCGCTCGTAGGCGACACAGAGCCGGGGCGCGATGGCGAGCGTGTTGTTCCCGTCGTCCCACTGCTCCCGCTCGGCGGTGACCGGGTCGAGGCCGGTGTCGATCACGCGCAGCCGGTCGATGCCCATCGCCTCGGCGGCCGCCTCCAGGAACGGGTCCGGCCCGCGGACCGTGATCCCGCCATCCGGGCCGCCGGTGATCGTCCAGGCCCGCAGACTGTCGGCCAGGTTCGGGTACATCACCACCGCGTCGGCGTCCACCATGGTGCAGACGGTGTCCAGGTGCATGGTGGCGCGTTCCTGGGCGATCGGCACGGCCAACACGGTGTGTGCCAGCCCGGCCGTGATGACCCGCTGGGCGAGCCGCTCGGCCCCGGCCGGGGTGGTCCGCTCGCCGACCCCGATGGCCAGCACGTCGGGTGCCAGGACCAGGACGTCACCGCCCTCGACGTGCTCCAGCGACGGGTCGAAGAGCAGCTCGGTGCCGGCGAACCGGGGATGGTGCCGGTAGATCGCGTGGGTGAGCGTGGTCTCCCGGCGGCGGGCCCGCATGGCCAGGCTGGTGACCGCGACCCGGTTCCGCACCCAGACCGAGGAATCCCTGGTGAACAGCAGGTTGGGCAGCGGATCGATGACGAACTCGTGCCGGTCCATCATCGCGTAGACCAGCCCGCCGGTGCCCGGCCGGATCTCCTCGTGGGCGAGGCCGGCGACCAGCACCTCGGCGAGCCGGTCCGGGTCCTGATCGGCCAGATAACCGGCGACCGACGCGCGCAGGGCGTCACCGAGACGGCGATGGGAGAGGACGCCCGCGGTGAGCTCGGCCCGGGCCTCCGGAAGGGTGAGCGTCTCGGCGAGCAGATCACCGAGGTACAGCACCTCGACACCGTGGCCCCGGAGAGCCTCGGCGAAGGCGTCGTGCTCCTCCTGGGCCCGGCTGACCCACGGGATCCCGTCAAAGAGGAGCGAGTCGTTGTTACGCGGGGTCAGACGGGCGAGCTCGGCGGCCGGGCGGTGCAGAAGCACCGTGCGGAGGCGGCTGACTTCACTGTCGACGTACACGGTCTCGAACCTATCCCGCACCGAGCGCTATCGGACTGTGACGTTGAGACTAGATCTTGAGACCCTGATGCATCGACCCGAGCCGGGCGTTAGCTTGAGATGGTGCGATGCACCATCCGAAAGAAGATGTAGTCGTGAATATGGCATTCATCCACACTCATTCCCCTTTCTTTCCTACCCGTCGCCCTGTTCCGTAAGGGCCCAAGCACGTACGGTAGTTGGAAAAGAAGGCCCAACTGACCTTTTGCCGGAGGTCGCAGTGTCTGTCTTCCCCGCCCGCTCCGCGCTACCCGCGCACTCCCAAGACCTCACACCCATCGACCGAGCGCATCCGTCCCCCCTCATGGAGGACACACAGCGGATGCCGACTCCGGCCGAGTGGGCCCGCCGCCGCCGCGCCGTGCGTGGTGCCCGCCGTATCGAGGCCGCCGGTGCGCGCGCCCTCACCCGGCTGGACCGCCTCGGACCCAACTGGCACATCGTGGACTGGCCTCGTACCGACTCCACGAACGCCTACTACGAGCCCAGCCCCGCCGACGAACGTGCCGGGTTCCTCGCGATCGGCCCGGGCGGCATCTACGCCGTCAGTGTCGTCGATCACGGCCGGTCCCGCGTCCTGATCGCCGGTGACGTGGTCCAGGTCAACGGCAAGCGCCCGGAGTACATCTCCGAGGCCCGCCGGGACGCCCGCCGGGCCGCCAAGGCGATCTCCGCAGTCGTCGGGCTCTCCGTCCCGGTGCAAGCGGTGCTCACCTTCGTCGGCAACGGCGTGATCAGCGTCCACGGTCTGCCCAAGGACTGCCTGATCTCCACCGACAAAGAGCTCGACCGGCTCCTCATCGCGGGTGGGGCGAAGATCTCCCCGTCCACCGCGAACAAACTGTCCGCCGTCGCTCACCACCCGGGCACCTGGTCCAACGCGCCCTGGCGGCCGAGCCATGACTACTCTTCGTACGGCAACGGACAGACGGCCGCTGACAAGCGGCTGAGCCGCCGGTAACGTTCCTTGTGAACCGTCGATGGCCGACGTTCTCCGACGCCGGCCATCGACGTACGAGGAGCGAGGAGGAGCCCGGTGGCGCATGTTGAGCTCTCCCTCTCGGGAGCGTTCGTCCCACAGGCCCGCACACCGTCGGAGGCCGAGTTCGTCACCAGCGTCGAGCGCTGGAGCATGGCGGTCGCGGCGGCTGACGAGCCGTGCCTGGTCATCGACATCGACGGGCTGATAATCGCCGTGTCGCCGTCCTGCAGCGAGCTACTCGGCCTGGGCAAACCGGTCGAGGCGCTCGGCCGGCCGGTCACCTCGCTGAACCTGCTGGACTTCACCGCGAACGCGGGCCGGCTCGAGGAGCCCGAGGCCGACAACATCCCGCCGATGCTGGCGTTGCGCAGCGAACGGCTCGCCCGTGGCCTGATCCGGGTGCTGCCGCGCACGGGCGAGACACCGCTGACCCTGGACGCGATCTCGACCCCCCTGATGGCCGGTGACCGGATCGGCGGGGCCCTGACCTTCCTGTCCCCGGTTCGGTACTGACGTCCCTTTCGCGGGTGAAGGTGTGGCGTTCATTGCAGTTGCCGGGCATTGGTTGTTACAGATACGCAACGTAGTCTGCGAACATGCTCGATCTAGACCTGTTACCGGGTGAGTACGCGGTGTGCCGGCTGCCGGCCGGCTCGACCCTGCCCGCCTCGCTCACGGCGGGTCCGGACGACAAGAGCGTCATCTCGGTGACCTGGGGTGTCGGCGAGCTCTCGGTCATCTGCCCCAACGACCGGGTGCCGCCGGGCGCCGAGACCGACACCGCCTGGCGATGTCTGCGGGTCGCCGACCTCAACCTGGCGATGACCGGGGTGCTCGCCTCGCTCGCCGGGCCGCTGGCGGAGGCGAGGGTCAACATCGTGACCTTCTCGACGTACGACACGGACTACCTGCTCGTGCCCACGGTGCGGCTCACCGAGGCGGTCAACACGCTCACCGCGGCCGGGCACCGCATCGCCGGCTGACGTCCGTTCGCCGCGTTCTCTGACGTCCGCTCTCCGCGTTCGGTGGTGGCATGCGCCCGCGGCTCGGCGCCGGACTTCACGTTCGCGTCGCGCCGCCATGCTCCCCGGCCGAATGTCGGAACAAGCCCTAGCATGGTGGCGTGTCCCCCCGCACACGTCTGTTTTCCGTGGTCGCCGGCTCGCTCCTGCTGACCGCCTGCGGTTCCCCGCCCGCGGCGCTGCCCGCCGGGCCGGCCCGGCCGCACGTCAGCATCGACCTGCCCAGTTCCGGTGTCGTGCCGCCGCCCGCCTACCCGACATATCCGTCGGGTCCGGTCTATCCGACCAGCACCTATCCGACCAGCACCTATCCGGTCGGCACCTATCCCACCGGCACCTACGTCGTGCCGACCCGGACCACCACCGGCACGGTCCCGCCGGCCACCTCACCCACACCTACGCCCTCGCGTGCGGCGCCGTGTGCCGGGCAGCCCACCGGGGCGGAGATCCTGGCGGAGGTGAAGGAGAGCGACGCGGTGCCGTCCGGGACTCTGACGGTGTCCGGTGGGCCGTACTGCTCGGGCGCGTGGAGTTTCACCACGATCGGGAAGTCCGGCGCCGAACCGCTGTCGGTGGTCACCACCGGGGCCGGTGACACGCTGACGATCGTCACGCTGGGCACCGACGTGTGCAATCCGCAGGTCCAGGCCCAGGCCCCGGCCGCCATCCGCGTCTTCGCCTGCGGATTCTGACACTGCCTGCGGGTTGTGACTAGGATTTCGGGATGGCTGGAACATTCGCGTACCTCGGGCCGGAGGGCACGTTCACCGAAGCGGCTCTGCGGACCGTCTCGGCGGCCGAGCACGGGGTTCGGATCCCCGCTCGCAGCGTCCCGGAGGCCCTGGAGGCGGTGCGCAGTGGCGAGGCCGACGCCGCCCTGGTCCCGCTGGAGAATTCGGTGGGCGGCGCCATCCCGGTCACCCTGGACGAGCTGATCACCGGCAGCCCGCTGATGATCACCCGCGAGGTGCTGCTGCCTGTCGAGTTCGTGCTGGCCGCCCGGGAGGCCACCCCGCTCGCCGGGCTCCGCACGATCGCCGCGCACCCGCAGGCCTCGGCCCAGTGCCGGCACTGGCTCCAGGCGAACGTGCCGGACGCGGTGGTCGTCGACGTGCTCTCCAACGCGGCGGCGGCGATCCACGCGGCCGCCGGGGAGTACGACGCGGCCCTCTGCGCCCCGATCGGAGTGGGCCGCAACAACCTGACCGTGCTCGCCGAGAAGGTCGCCGACCGGGCCGAGGCGGTCACCCGGTTCGCGCTGCTCAGCAAGCCCGGCCCGCTCGCGCCACCGACCGGCGACGACGTCACCTCGCTGGCCCTGTCGATCCGGCACGACCAGGTCGGGGCGCTGCTCGCGGTGCTCACCGAGCTGGCCGTGCGCGGCGTCAACCTGTCCCGGATCGAGTCCCGCCCGACCGGCGAGCAGCTCGGCACCTACGTCTTCTTCCTGGACTGCACCGGCCACGTCGCCGAGTCGAGGGTCGGCGAGGCGATGCGGGGCCTGCGGCGGATCTGCGCCGAGGTGTGGTTCCTCGGCAGCTACCCGAAACACCGGCTCCAGCCGGAGGCCCCGGTCCCGGCCCCGAAGGGCCTGACCGACGACGACTTCGCGGACTCGGCAGCCTGGCTCGCCGCACTACGCGGGACATGACTTCCGCTGCCTGCTCGGCGCGCTGGTCGAGGGTGGAACCTGCGGCTGCCGTCGCTGTGGCTGATCGCGCGGCGGAACCGGAGCGAGGTCTCCGGACGGGCCTCAGAGGTTGAAGATCGACTCCAGGTAGACCGCGACCCCGTCGGCGTCGTTGGTGCCGGTCGTCGCGTCGGCGATGGTGCGCAGCGCCTCATGGGCGTTGCCCACCGCCACGCCGTGGCCGGCCCAGGTGAGCAGCGGGATGTCGTTGGGCATGTCACCGAAGGCGACCACCTGCTCGGCGCTGATGCCCCGGCGCTCGCAGAACCACGCCAGACCGGCGGCCTTCGTCACACCGGCGGCCGAGATCTCCACCAGCGCCGACGACGAGGACCGGGTGGCCACCGCCCGATCGCCGAGAATGCCGCTGACCAGTGTCAGGAAGTCGTCGGGGTCGGCGGTCGCGGACCGGGCCAGCAACTTGACGGCGGGCACCGTCGTCAGCCCGTCGGGGGCCGCGACGACCCGGACCTGGTGGCCGTGCTCCCACCGGACGACCCAGGTGTCCTCGTGCAGGAACGCCCGCCCGTCCTCGACCTCGACGGCCATCGACACGTCCGGGATCTCGTCGCGCAGACTCTTCACCACGTCGATCAGGATCGAGGCGTCGAGCGGCTGGGTGCGCACCACCTCGTCGCGCTCCGGGTCGTAGATCACCGCCCCGTTGGCGCAGACCGCCGGCAGCGGGGCCGGCAACTGGTCGTACAGATCCTGCAGCCAGCGGACCGGCCGGCCGGTGACCAGAACCAGCGGGACCGGAAGCCGACCCAGCACGTCGAGCGTGCGCGGACTGAGGGTGCGCTCGCTGGTGATCAGCGTGCCGTCGATGTCTGAGGCGACCAGCCGAAAATCTTGCATCACCTCGACAATAGCCGGTCCAGATAGACCGCCACCCCGTCCTCGTCATTGGTGAGCGTCACATCGTCGGCCACCGCGAGCAGCGCCGGATGCGCGTTCGCGACGGCCACCCGGCGCCACCCGGCCCAGGCGAACATCGGCAGGTCGTTGGGCATGTCACCGAAGACCAGCACGTCGGCCGGATCGACGCCGACCGCCTCGGAGACCACCGACAGCCCGGTGCCCTTGTCGACGCCGGACGGGCAGATCTCCACGTAGTCCAGCCCGGCCTGGGTGACGGTCGCCAGGTCCGGCGGGATCACCCGGTGCGCGGCGTCCAGCAGGGCGTCCACGTCCAGCTCGAACGAGCGGGCGAACGCCTTGATCACCTCACCGTCCAGGCACTCGGCGCGGGTCCGGGACTCGACGGTGACCGGGTACCGCCAGGTCGGGTCGTAGTCACCCCAGAGCGGCGAGTCGTCGTGCTCCAGGGCCTCGAACATCACCGACAGTGGGCCGGCCACCGACTCCAGCGCGCCGAGCGCCTCGCCGAGCGCCTTGCCGGGCAGGCGGGCCTGACGCAGGTAACGGGAGTCGGCCAGGTCCAGCACCCAGCCGCCCTGCGCGAGCACCAGGAAGTCGGCGACGCGGATGTCGTTGCGGGTGAGCGAGGTGAGCCGGGGGCCACGGCCGGTGGCGGCCACGATCCGGATGCCGGCGGCCCGGACCCGGTCGAGAACCTCATGGGTGTACGCCGAGACGGTGTCGTCGCTGCGGACGAGCGTGCCGTCCAGATCGGTGGCGATCAGTTTCGGGAGCCCAGGCTTCATCGAAACCCTCCGTTGGGTCTACTGACCCCCGCGGAGTGCGGAAGGAGAACGGTACACCCGATCGGCTACCAGCGACTATGACAACTGGTAGCCGATCGGTTGCGCGTTACTTAACGGGTTCGAGCACGTCCCGGCCGCCCAGGAACGGCTGCAGCGCCTTCGGCACTCGTACCGAACCGTCGGGCTGCTGGTGGTTCTCCAGGATCGGGATCAGCCACCGGGTGGTCGCCAGCGTCCCGTTCAGGGTGGCCGCGGTCTGCGGTTTCCCGTTCTCGTCCCGGTACCGCACGTTGAGCCGGCGGGCCTGGTACGTGGTGGTGTTCGACGTCGAGGTGACCTCGCGGTAGCGCTGCTGCGACGGCACCCACGCCTCGCAGTCGAACTTGCGGACCGCGCTGGAGCCCAGGTCACCGGCCGCCACGTCGATCACCCGGTACGGGATCTCGACCTTGGCCAGCATCTCCTCCTCCATCGCGAGCAGCCGCTGGTGCTCCTCGGCGGCGTCCTCGGGACGGCAGAACGAGAACATCTCCACCTTGTCGAACTGGTGCACCCGCAGGATGCCCCGGACGTCCTTGCCGTGCGAGCCGGCCTCCCGGCGGTAACACGACGACCAGCCGGCGTAGCGGCGCGGCCCGTCCAGGTCGAGGATCTCGCCCGAGTGGTACGCCGCGAGCGCGACCTCCGAGGTGCCGACCAGGTAGAGGTCGTCGGCCTCCAGCCGGTAGACCTCGCTGGCGTGGGCGCCCAGGTAGCCGGTGCCCTCCATCGACTCCGGCCGGACCAGGGTCGGCGTGATCGACGGGGTGAACCCGTGCTCGACCGCCTGCTGGATGGCCAGCTGCAGCATGCCGAGCTGCAGCAGCGCGCCGACACCGGTCAGGAAGTAGAACCGCGAGCCGGACACCTTGGCGCCCCGCTCGGTGTCGATGGCGCGCAGCGCCTCACCGATCTCCAGGTGGTCCTTCGGGTTCGCGATCGACGGGATGTCGCCGACCTCGCGCAGCACCACGAAGTCGTCCTCACCACCGGGAGGGGCGCCGGCGACCACGTTCGACACGGCCATGTGCGCCTGCTTGAGCGCCACCTCGGCCGCTCCGGCAGCGGCCTCGGCCGCCTTCACCTCAACGGCGAGGTCTTTGGTACGGGTGAGCAGGGCCGCCCGTTCCTCCCCGGAGGCCTTCGCGACCTGTTTGCCGATGGACTTCTGCTCCGCCCGGACGGCCTCGAACCGCTGGGTGGCGGCCCGGCGCTCCTCGTCGGCACGCAGCAGGGAGTCGACGAGCTCGGGGGACTCACCACGCAGCCGCTGGCTCGCGCGGATCGTTTCGGGGTCTTCACGAAGCAGACGCAGGTCAATCACGCTTGTGGAGCCTACCGGCGTACCGGTCCGTTCAGCACACGGATATCCCCCGTGTCACGATCGGGGCGGCTGATCCATCGATGCGAACGGCGCCGTCGGCGTGATAGTCAGGTCCAGCGGCTCCTCGTCGAGCTCCGGTTCCGCCGGCGTGACCGGTGCCTTCTCCCGGTGCGGCAGCCCGATCGCGATCAGCGCGGCGGTCACCGCGAACAGCGCGCACCACAGCCCCCGGCCGGCCGCCACCTGGATGTCGTCGCCGGTCAGCTCGATCGTGTAGTACCGCGGGATCAGCAGGCTCGCCTTCCCCACGTGGTGGGTCATCGCCGTCAGCAGGGTCAGCAGCACCCCACCGGCGGAGAACCCGGCCAGCCGCGCGTGCCGCCGCCCGGACTCCGGGCCGAACAGCTTCAGCACCACCGCGGTCGTCAGCAGCAGGAGCCCGACCAGGTAACCGGCGCCCACCGCGCCCAGATCGGTCAGCTCGGTGGGCAGCATCCGGCCACCGAACGCGGGATCCACGGTCGCCCCGTTCATCGTGGTGGTCTGCCACTCGGAGATCAGCGAGCCGAACGCCGCCAGCGCGCCGAGCCCGGCGACCAGCCCCGGGATCCGGTGGTCCCGGCCCAGGTCGTACCGGAAGGTCCGCCGAGGTTTCGCGTCGTCGCCCGCGTCTCCGAAACTGATCATCGAGTCCTGCGCCATGCGCTCCATGATTACCTCTGGCCTCTACTAGTGAACCAAGGGCGAGATTTCGGATAGCGTTCGGGTCATGCCTATTCGTTCTGCTTCAGCCCGCTGGGAAGGGAACCTCACCGAGGGTTCCGGCACTGTCAAGACCGGCAAGGGTGGACTCCAGGGCGCCTACTCGTTCAAGTCCCGTTTCGAGGAGGGCGAGGGGACCAACCCGGAGGAGCTCATCGCGGCCGCGCACAGCGGTTGCTTCTCGATGGCCTTCTCGAAGGGCCTCGCCGACGCCGGCTTCACGCCCACCTCGGTGGAGACCGTCGCCAAGGTCCACATGGACAAGGTCGACGGCGGCTTCGGCGTCACCCGCATCGACCTGGAGACGGTCGGTGACGTCCCCGGCATCGCGGACGACCTGTTCCAGAAGATCGCCATCGGCGCCAAGGAGAACTGCCCGATCTCCAAGCTGCTCTCGCCCGGCGCCGAGATCGGCCTGGTCGCCAAGCTCGCCTGAGACATCCACATTCCCGGTACGGCCGGTCACCGGCCGTACCGGGCACAATGGGCTCGTGCCGGTCGAGATGAGCCCAGAACGTTTCGAGGAACTGGTCGGCGAGGCGCTCGACGAGGTGCCCGTCGAGCTGATGTCGCTGATGAACAACGTGGTCTTCCTGGTCGAGGACCTGCCCGAGGGCGGCGGTGACGACCTGCTGGGCCTCTACGAGGGCACCGCGCTCACCGACCGCGGCTGGGACTACGCCGGCATGCTGCCGGACCGGATCACCATCTACCGCCTGCCCACCCTGAAGGTCTGCGAGACCGAACAGGACGTGGTCGAGGAGGTGGCGATCACCGTGGTCCACGAGATCGCCCACCACTTCGGCATCGAGGAACAGCGCCTGCACGACCTCGGCTGGGGCTGACGGCTTGTCCCGCGGCCCTAACCTGAGGTCATGCGCAGCGAACTTTTCTCGGCTGAGAACCTGGAAAAAGAGCACAGCCAGCCGGGCCTCCGGCTGCAGAACGCGAAGCTCCTCAAGGCCGAACTGAACGGTGATTTCCTGGCCCGGACCGGCTCGATGGTGGCCTACCAGGGGCAGGTGACGTTCGAGGCGCTCGGTTCCGGGGGCCTCGGCAAGTTCCTCAAGCAGAAGCTGACCGGCGAGGGTGTCCCGCTGATGCGGATCCGGGGCAACGGCGACGTCTTCCTCGCCGACAACGCGGCCGACATCCACCTGATCGATCTGGAGCCCGGTGACGCGCTCTCGATCAACGGGGCGAACGTGCTGGCCTTCGACTCGTCGCTGAACTACGACATCAAGATGGTCAACGGGGCCGGGATGTTCTCCAACGCCGGCCTGTTCAACTGCGTCTTCTCCGGGCACGGCCGGATCGCGGTGACCACCCGGGGCACACCGGTGGTGCTCAACGTCGACCAGCCGACCTTCGTCGACCCGCAGGCCGCGATCGCCTGGTCGGCGAGCCTGCAGACCGGGTACCACCGGGCCGAACAGCTCGGTTTCGGCACCCTGCTGGGACGCACCACGGGTGAGCGTTTCACGATGAGTTTCGCCGGTCAGGGCTTCGTCATCGTGCAGCCGTCCGAGGAGCCGCCCGGCGGCCTGGCCGGCGCCGGCGAGAAAAAGTCCAGCGGCAGTGGCGGCATCCTGGACAACATCTTCGACGACTAGTCACGCGCCGCCGGGCCGGGACGGTCGCATCCGCCCGGCGGTCGCGGGGTGTGTCGGTGGGGCCGCCCTACCTCGCGGGACGGAGCGGGACGTCCTGAGTTCGGCGGGGCGGCCACGACCGTACAATATGGGTGGTACTCAGAGGTATTGACCGGTTCTTCCGACACCGTCGACCGGGCCGGGCTGCTTGCCGGGGAGCACCGCGCCGGCCGGGAGCGCGGGCATGCCGGGGACGCCGCGCATCTGCTCGAGCTGCAGGCGGGCGGCCATCTGCTGGGCGACGAGGGCCGCCTGGATGCCGTGGAAGAGGCCCTCCAGCCAGCCGACCAACTGGGCCTGAGCGATGCGCAGCTCGGCCTCGCTCGGCGGGGTCTCGCCCTCGAACGGCAGCGACAGGCGCTCCAGCTCCTCCCGCAACTCGGGGGCCAGGCCGTCCTCCAGCTCCTTGATCGAACGCTGGTGGATCTCCCGCAGGCGCCCACGGCTGGCCTCGTCGAGCGGAGCGGCGCGCACCTCTTCGAGCAGCTGCTTGATCATGCTGCCGATGCGCATGACCTTGGCCGGCTGCTCGATGAGGTTGCCGGGCTCCTCGGGGGTGAGCCCGCCGTTCTCGTCGATCGTGCCCAACGGGCGGCCGTCGGGGCCCACCACGATGACGGTGCCGTCTTCCTGGGGCTCGGTGGTTCGGGGGTCAGCGGTCATGCGATCCATCTTTACGCACGGGTTCGAGCGATGCCCGTGAGGTCGGGGCGGTTCAGGCCCGAAGTTCGGCAACGGCACATTTGACGCTGCCACCGCCACGCTTGAGTTCGGAGAGCTCGACGTGAACCGGCAGGTAACCGGCTTCCCGGACCTTGTGCCCCATCGCGACGGCTTCGGTGTTGAGGATCACGTGCCGTCCGTCACTGACCAGGTTCAGGCCGAACGCCTCGGCGTCCACCCGGTCGGCGAGCACCGCGTCCGGGAACAGCTGGGCGAGCACCCGCTGCGAGGCCGGTGAGAACGCCTCCGGGTAGTACGTGACGTGCCTGTCGTCGAGCGCGGCCAGCGCGGTGTCCAGGTGGTAGAAGGCCGGGTCGACCAGCTTCAGCGAGATCACCGGGCGGCCCAGCACCTCCTGCGCCTCGGCGTGGGCGGCCGGATCGGTGCGGAAGCCGTAGCCGGCCAGGACGATGCCGCCGTACGCGCCGGGCAGGTACGCGAAGTCACCCTCACCCTCGTTGACGTGCTCCGGAGCAACAAATCGCCAGTCGTCGCCGCGCTGGTAGAACATCCGGTGCTCGACCGCCTCGTTCGCCCGCTGCGGGTAGAGGAAGCGGGCGCCGTAGACGGTGCCGTCGACCGAGAAGGCGCCGTTCGCGGAGTAGACCATGTCCGGCAGGCCCGGCACCGGGTCGAGCACGTGGACGACGTGACCGAGACCGGTCAGGGTGGTGCGAAGGGATTCCCACTGCCGGACGGCCAGCTCGGCATCGACCGCGGCGGTGGTGTCCATCCAGGGGTTGATGGCGTACTCGACCGTGAAATGCTGAGGCGGACACATCAGATATGTCCTGTTTCGCGGCAAGCGCTCCATGTAGCTCATGAGGTTAAAGCGTAGGTAGGCTGAGTTGCAGCAAACAGCTCGAAATCTTGCTCCTCGGAGGCGATTCGTTGCAGATGGACGCGGTTGACCAGCGAATCATTGCGCTCCTCGTCGCCGATGCCCGCTCTTCGTATGCCGAGATCGGCGCCAAGGTGTCGCTGTCCGCGCCCGCGGTGAAAAGGCGCGTCGATCGGCTGCGCACCGCCGGGGTGATCAAGGGATTCACGGCCGTCATCGAGCCCGCCGCCGTCGGGTGGACCACCGAGGCGTTCGTCGAGCTGTTCTGCACCGGGCGGACCACACCGGCCCAGATCACCGTCGCGACCCGGCGGCACCCCGAGGTCGTCGGCGCCTACACCGTCTCCGGGCAGGCCGACGCGCTGGTGCACCTGCGGGCCGCCGACATCGGGCACCTCGAACAGGCGCTGGAGAAGCTGCGGGCGGAGCCCTTCGTGACCTCCACCCGCAGCATGGTGGTGCTGTCGCGGCTGGTCGAGACGCCGACCGCGCTGCCGCCGACGACCTCCTAGAGATACATCCCCGGGCGGTGGCCGTCGTCGCCGCCCTTCTCCTTCGGGGCGGCCGGCTTGTCGCCCTCCCCGAAGAAACGCTTGCCACCGAACTCGCCGTGCAGCCGGTCGTCCAGCTCGTCGGCCAGACCCGTCATCACCTGCACCGCCAGCATCAGGTGCACCGACTGGAAGTTGCGGCCGAACACCGGGATCGACGCCCACACGGTGTCCTGCGCGCAGTAGAGCCGGCCGATCGGCATCCGGTTGGTCAGCTCGGACAGCTTCACGTAGAGCTGCTCGGTCGGCTCGACCTCGGTCAGGATCGGCGAGAAGACGTCGACGAGCGGCGGGTTGTCCCGGACCCGGACGAAGACCATCGCCGAGCCTGCCCGGATGCCGATGTCGCCGTCGGCATCCACCTGCAGCTGGTCGATCGTGGTCTTGGACATGGTGGCGACAACCGTGCGGACCCGGTCCTCCAGAGGCACGAGGTCCTCGGCGGTCGCGGCCAGCGCCCGGTCCAGAGCGGTGCCGTCACCCAGGGCGTCCAGATCGTCCAGGTCGATGCTGGGCTCGTGCCGGGCGGTGCCCAGCGGGCTCGCGTCGATCGGCTCGTCCTCGTCGTCGTGCACCAGGTAGACGAGGAACGCGGGGTGCGGAGCGCCGTAGACGTCCCGCAGCGTCCGGGACACCACCGTGGCGAGCTGGGTGGCCTTGTCCTGCGACGACCGCAGGCCGAACGAGTCACCCGAACCGGCCAGCACACCCGGCGGCGACCAGCCGAGGGCGACCAGGTCGGCGACCGCGGCCCGGTCCATCCGGAACTCCTGCGGCAGCGCGGCGTTGCCGACCGCCAGCGCCTCGACGACGCCGTCCTCCAGCACCCGGATGCTCACCGAGTAGACGGCGGTGCCGGTGCCGGACGCGGTCGGGTCCAGGGTGAGATCGACATACGACCCCGGCTGGAGGCCCGGCAGCACCGCTGCGAGGGCGCTGGCGAACTCCCGCCATGCCTGGGTGACCTTGGCCCTGAGGTCGGCCGTGGTCGGCTCCTCGAGCAACACGCCTTCGTACGCCTCACCCGCGGCGCCTTCTACCGTCATGATCCCGCACCTCCGTTCCCGTCACCCTATCGAGCGTCCCCGGGTCCTGCGGGGGTACGGGGTCCGGCGGCTTTTCGCGCCCTACGAGTCCGACGTGGACCGCTGCAGCGCCAGCGCGCTGATCTTGGCCGCAGCCTCGGCCGGATCGGCGCCGGCGGCCACCGCGAGCCCGAGGATGTAGGCCGAGACCGGCGCCCCCGGCCGCAGCACGTTGTGTGCCACGTCACGGGCGACGTCGAGAATCTCCTTCGACGGCACCGTCACATCCGTCAGACCCAGCTCGGCAGTGACTTCCGCCACCCAGGAGTCCATCTCGTTCATCGGGCCCACTCCTCCGCTGTCCGCAGGTCGTCGTCGGTGTCGCAGTCGAACCACGGCGGCGGGCCCGGACGACGCCAGGACACCTCGGCCACCCGGGCGTGCTCGAGCAGCGCCCGCACCGGCGCACCGTGCAGAGTGCCGCGCGCCTCGCGCACCCGGGTCAGAGCGGCCCGCAGCCCGGCCGTGCGCCAGACCCCGCAGAGCAGCTGCAGGTGCCCGTCGGTGTCCCGGTAGAGCGCGCCCTCCATCGGCGCCGACTCCAGGGTCAGCCGCAGCACGTCGATCGCCTCGCCGGTCAGCAACGGCAGGTCAGCGGCGAGCAGAGCGGTGTAGGTCACCCGCTCCGGCACCAGCGCGACCCCCGCCGCGGCAGCCGCCACCGGGCCACCACCCGGCGGATCCTCACGTGTCACGTGCACCGGAACCGGGAAGTCGCCGGGTATTCGCCCGACCACGACTCTCGGGTCGGCGTCGTGCACCGCCGCCAGAACCCTGGTGAGCATCGACTGGCCGGCCACCGTCAACGTCGGTTTGTCGGCACCACCCATCCGCCGTGCCGCACCACCGGCCAAGACCACCGCCGCGAATCCCCCCACGTGAGTACCGTATCCCGAGCGCGTGGCGGGCGTGACCACGCGCTCGGTTCGACGCCTTCGGGGGACCGGTGGCCCCGGCGGGACCGATCGGGCTACGACGATGCCGGGAGCAGCACGTAAGCTCCGGCCATGGCCCGCAGCACCGGCCGCCGCACGGTGGTCACCGTCGATGTCAGCGCGTCCTCCGGTTCGCGGAGTCGCCAGGATCACCTCGCGGCCGAGGAGCCGCTGGAGATCCGGGTGCGCAAGAAACCGCTCGCCGTCACCATGCGCACCCCCGGCCACGACATCGATCTGGCGATGGGTTTCCTGCTCAGCGAGGGTGTGATCGGGGAAGCCACGGACGTGACGACGGCACAGCTCTGCGCCGGGACGGACACGCCGAACACCTACAACGTGGTGGACATCGTCCTCGATCCGAGCGTGCCGCCGCCGGTCACCGACCCGAGCCGGAACTTTTACACCACCAGTTCGTGCGGGGTCTGCGGAAAGGCCAGCATCGACGCGGTGAAGACCAAGTCGCGTTTCGACGTGACCGGTTTCCCCCTCGAAGTGGCCGCCAAGACCCTCGTCGAGCTGCCCACCAAACTGCGGGCCGCCCAGCGGACCTTCGACCGCACCGGTGGCCTGCACGCCGCCGGCCTCTTCACCACCGACGGCGAGCTGCTGGTGCTGCGGGAGGACGTGGGCCGGCACAACGCGGTCGACAAGGTGCTCGGCTGGGCGCTGCGGGAGGGCCGGCTGCCGCTCTCCGACAACGTGCTGCTGGTCTCCGGGCGGGCCAGTTTCGAGCTGGTCCAGAAGGCGTGGATGGCCGGGTTGCCGCTGCTGGCGGCGGTTTCCGCACCCAGCACACTGGCGGTGGAACTGGCCGAGGAATCCGGGATGACACTTGTCGGGTTCCTGCGCGAACCGAAGATGAACATCTATGCCGGAGCGCAGCGCGTCACCGTCTGACCAGATGATGTTCACCTGGGTCACCAACTCTTCGATGCATGTCGATATCACGTCGTACCCTGCTGGCCTCCGCCGCGGTGATCCCACTGACCGGTGCCACGACGCCGGCGCGAGGCCCGTTATCGGGTGACCCGTTCACCCTCGGGATCGCCTCCGGAGACCCGTCGCCGGACGGGTTCGTGCTCTGGACCCGGCTCGCCCCGGCACCGCTGGCCGCCGACGGGCTCGGTGGCATGCCGGCCCGGAACGTGCCGGTGGCCTGGGAGATCGCCGCCGACGAGCGGTTCCGCCGGGTGCTCCGGCGCGGGACCGCCACCGCCCGGCCGGCCCACGCGCACGCCGTGCACGTCGAAGTGGGCGGGCTGGCGCCGGGACGGGAGTACTTCTACCGTTTCCGGGCCGAGCGCTGGACCTCTCCGGCCGGCCGGACCCGGACCGCGCCCGCCCGCTGGGCCCACCCCGCCGCCCTGGCGATGTCCTTCGTCTCCTGCTCGCAGTACGAGCACGGGTACTTCACCGCTTATCGCCGGCTGGCCGAGGACGAACCGGAACTGATCCTGCACCTGGGCGATTACCAGTACGAGTACGCGCCGGACACCTACACCATCCCGGGCGGCAACCCGCGCGACCACGAGGGCCCGGAGACCGTGACGCTGGCGAATTACCGGCAGCGGCACGCCCAGTACAAGACCGACCCGGACCTGCAGGCGGCGCACGCGGTCGCGCCGTGGGCGGTGGTCTGGGACGACCACGAGACCGAGAACAACTGGGCCGACGAGGTGCCGGAGCAGCCCGATCCGAACTTCCTCGCCCGGCGCGCGGCGGCGTTCCAGGCGTACTGGGAGAACATGCCGTTGCGCCGCTCGTCGATCCCGAACGGCATCGACATGCAGCTTTACCGGCGGCTGCACTGGGGGCGGCTGGCCACCTTCCACATGCTCGACACCCGGCAGTACCGGGACGACCAGGGCTGCGGCGACGGTTACAAGGACTGCCCGGCCACCTACGACCCGGCCCGCAGCATCACCGGCGCCGAGCAGGAGGCCTGGCTGCTCGACGGGTTCCGCCGCTCCACCGCCCGCTGGGACGTCCTGGGGCAGCAGGTCTTCTTCGGGCAGCGGGACAACAACTCCGGCCCGCAGAAGGTGCTCAGCATGGACTCGTGGGACGGGTACCAGGGCTCGCGGGACCGGATCACCCGCGGCTGGTTGGACGCTCGGGTCCGCAACCCGGTGGTGCTGACCGGTGACGTGCACGCGCACTGGGCCGACGACCTCAAGCTGGACTGGGACGATCCGACGTCGCGGACGGTCGGCACCGAGCTGGTCTGCTCGTCGATCACCTCCGGCGGCAACGGCGCCGACGTGCCCGGCGGCAACCACTCCTGGACGCCCTGGAACCCGCACCTGCGCTTTTACAACAACCAGCGCGGGTACGTCCGGACCCGGATCACCGGTGGTGAGCTGACCGCGGACTTCGTGGTGCTGCCCTACGTGACCGAGGCGGGCGCGGCGGCGCACACCCGGGCCACCTTCGTGATCGAGGACCGGGTGCCCGGACTGCACCAGACCGCGGACGCGCCGACCCCGTCGGCCGGGCTGCGCGCCACCGGGCCGGCCGAGGACACCGTCCGGCAGGAGACGTCCCGCCCCTGAGCTGCTCATTTTCACCCTCGGGCGCATCGTGGCGGGCGTCATTTTTTGCCCCCGGGCGCATTGTGTCGGGCGTCATTTTTCGCTCTCGGGCGCATCATGGCGGGCGGCACCCCGAACCCGAGGATCTGGTGCAGCATCACGGCCAGATCGTGGGCGGGCTCGACGGCCAGGGCCCGGTCCACCGCGACCCGGGCCAGCGCCCCGCGGCCCATCCGCCACGCGGTGAAACCGAGCAGGCAGGCCGGTGCCGGGACGTGCACCGGCTCGACCCGGCGCAGCACGTCGGTCCAGAGCCGGATCCGCCATTCGGTCTCGCCGGTGCGGTCGAGGGCGAAGTCCTCGACCGCACGGTCGGCGAGCAGCACCCCGAGCCAGGCGACCTCGTCGTCGTCGAGGAACCCGCCGGTCCGGTGGCGTTTCTCCGCCTCGCGGACCGCCGCCCGCCCGGTCTGCCGGATCCGTTTCGCCAGCGCCTTCCCCTCGACCCCGGTGATCAGCTCGCGGAACCGGCGGCGGGCCCGCTCGGTGGCCGCGCCCATCGACTCCCGGATCGGGCCCTGGCAGGCGGCCACCTGGGCGATCAGGGCCGCCCGGTTCGGCAGGGCGACCCGGCCGCGATAGGTGGCCTCGGCCGCGATCACGCTGTCCAGCGGCAGGCACGGGCGGCCGTCGGGCGGGCAGCAGGACGGGTCCTCGCACAGGTACGACCACCAGCGCCCGTCGCCGACCCGGATCACGTCGTCCATCCGCACACCGGCTGCCCGCAACGCCTCGACCAGGGCCAGAATCACCGGCGTCACCCGCCGGGGCGGCCCGTAACCGACGATCACCACCACGCCCGGGCTCTGCCACTGGATCGCGTCGGCCACCTCTCCGGCGCCGGCCCGCAGCGAATCGGAATCGCAGTCCGCCGGCGGGAGGTCGAAACACACGCTGAAGGCCAGGTCACGGCCGCGCAGACCGAGCAGGGCGATGCTGTCGTACGGGTGGTAGCCCAGGATGAAGGGCAGCGCCGCGATCAGCTCGGCGGGATTGCGGATCACCAGCGAGGAGTCGAATCTCATGGCGGTGAGCGTGGCCGGGCCGGCCGTTCGATCGCTCGGCGTCGCACTCGGCCTGTGGACGACACGCCGGTTCGTCCACAGGGTGATCCGTTGTCCTACGAACGGAACGGCAGCTCGTGGAGTTGCAGGCCCTCCTGGTGACGGGCGTGGGTGTGCCGTTCCAGGTCCATGGTCAACTCGATCGACGAGACGACGTCGTAGCCGGCCGCGTGCAGACTGCGGATCGCGTCCACGTTGCGGGACTCCGGCGAGATGGTCAGCGCCGTCATGCTGCGGTGCTTCGCCTCGGCGGCGACGTGGTGCAGAAGCTTGCGGCCGACACCCTTGTGCCGGTGCGAGATGGTCACGACGACCGGATCGACCTCGCCGGCCCGGTCCCGCATGATCAGCCCGACCATCCCGATCACCCCGTCGTCGGCGTGGTCGGCCACCCAGAGACCGGACAGGTCGAGGCGGGTCAGGTACTCCTCGAAACCCGCTCCGCCGTCGTCGCGGTGTTCCCCGTACATCTCGTTGTGCTGCCGGTTGAGCTCCGCCCAGAGGCGGCGGCCCGCGGAGTGATCACTCGGCCGGTACGAGCGCACAACGACAGGGGTCATGTCGTCATCTTGCCTCGGAATGGAGACGTACGTCACGGGAAGTGCAAGATAGCCGGGTGGACCTGGCGTACCTGCGCACGCACCCGCAGCACCTACCGACATTTCTCACCCACCAGCGGATTCGGGAGACCCCGGTCGGCGGGAGTGGGGTGTGTTCGGTCAGCCGGCTGACGCTCGACGACGGATCGTCGCTGTTCGCGAAGACCTGGCCGGACGGGGACGCGCCGGAGGGCATGTTCGCGACCGAGGCCGCCGGGCTCGGATGGCTTCGGTCGGCGGGAGGGGTAGCCGTACCGGAGGTGATTGTCGCTCTTCCCGAAATGCTCGCGATGGAATGGATCGAGCCGGGCGAACCGACACGACGGGCCGCCGAGCGGTTCGGGCGGGAGCTGGCCGAGACACATCGCGCCGGGGCCGACCGGTTCGGGCTCGACCGGGACGGCTACATCGGCCCGCTCCCGCTGGACAATTCGCCGGTCGACGGCGGCTGGGGCGCCTGGTTCGCCGCCCGGCGGCTGGCGCCCTACCTGGAGATGTCCGCCGGTCGCGGTGCGCTCTCCGGCTCCGACGTCGCGGTGGTCCAGGAGATCATCACTGCCATTTCCCGGTACGGGGGTGACGAAGCGCCCGCACGAATCCACGGGGACCTGTGGCCGGGGAATCTGCTCTGGGGCGCCGATGATCGGGCGTGGCTGGTGGATCCGGCGGCACACGGCGGGCACCGGGAGACCGACCTGGCGACACTCGCGCTGTTCGGCGGCGTACCGCATCTGGATCTGATCCTCGCCTCGTATCAGGAGACGTGGCCGCTCGCCGACGGCTGGCGTGATCGGGTGCCGCTGCACCAGCTGCATCTCCTGCTCGTGCACACCGCCGCGTTCGGTGGCGGATACCGGGCGGGGGTACGAGCTGCGGCCGATGCGTTATCCACAGGCCGCTTCGCGTAGCGGCAGTTGGTCTTGAAAGCGGCTAGATTCGATGGGTGCCCAATGTCCCGCTGCTCGATCGCTTCGGTCGGGTCGCCACTGATCTCCGTGTCTCGCTGACGGATCGATGCAACCTGCGCTGCACCTATTGCATGCCCGCCGAGGGGCTGGCCTGGATGCCGCAGCCGCAGCAGCTCACCGACGACGAGGTGATCCGGCTCGTCCGGATCGCGGTGGAGTGGCTCGGCGTGACCGAGGTGCGGTTCACCGGTGGTGAGCCGCTGATCCGGCGTGGTCTGGTCGGCATCGTCGCGGCGGCGGCCGCGCTCGCGCCCCGGCCGAAACTGTCGGTCACCACGAATGGGATCGGGCTGGACCGGACGGCGGTGGCGCTACGGGATGCCGGGCTGGACCGGGTCAACGTCTCACTCGACACGCTCGACCCGGCCCGGTTCCACCAGCTGACGCTGCGCGACCGGCACGCCGACGTGCTCTCCGGCCTGCGCGCCGCGGCGGCGGCCGGGCTCACGCCTGTGAAGATCAATACGGTGCTGATGCGCGGGGTCAACGACGACGAGGCTCCGGCGCTGCTGCGGTTCGCGCTGGACAACGGTTATCAACTGCGGTTCATCGAGCAGATGCCGCTCGACGCCCAGCACCAGTGGGACCGGCACGAGATGGTCACCGCCGAGGAGATCCTGGCGGCGCTCGAGCCGTTCGGGCTCCAGCCCGACGATGTTTCACGTGGAACAGCGCCGGCTGAGACGTGGTTGGTGCCCGGTTATCAGGATGCGGCCGGCGAGCCCGCCCGGGTCGGTGTCATCGCCAGTGTGACCAGGCCGTTCTGCGGCGACTGCGACCGGACCAGGCTTACCGCCGACGGTCAGGTGCGGAACTGCCTGTTCTCCACCACCGAGAGCGACCTGCGCAAACTGCTCCGCGACGGGGCACCCGACTCGAAGATCGCGGAGGCGTGGCGGGTCGCCATGTGGGGCAAGCTGGCCGGCCACGGCATCGACGACCCGAAGTTCCTCCAGCCCGCCCGCCCCATGTCCGCAATCGGAGGATGAGCGCGATGCTGACGGTGCGCTACTTCGCGGGGGCCCGTGCGGCCGCCGACGGCACGTCCAGCGAGCCGGCGACGGCCGGCAACCTCGACGAGCTGATCCAGCTCCTGACCGACCGTCACGGGGAGCGGCTGGCCCTGGTCCTGAAGGCGGCCAGCTTCCTGGTCGACGGCTTGACCTGCCACGACCGCACAGCCCCACTGCCGACGGGCGCCACCATCGACGTGCTCCCACCCTTCGCCGGCGGCTGACCTCCACCAGCGGCTGCCCTCCACCGGCGGTTGCTTCACCGGCGGCTGCTTTCACCGGGTCGCCGGCCTTCGGCGTTCGACCTTCGGCGTTCGGCGTTCGGCGTTCGGCTCCCCATCCTGGCTCCCGGCTCCCGGTCCTGGCTCCCCGGCTTCCTGTGCTGGTTTCCGGCTCCAAGCCCGAGGCGAGTGGCACCCTGCACTGTGGCGATGGGCCTTGAGCTCCCTTGTCCTCCGGGCTCCCTGTCCTCCGGACTCCCGGCCCTTGGGCTCCATGCGCTCGGCATCCTGCCCTCGGCAGTCGGCCCTTCACTGGCCAGCTGCCCCCACGGCCGGTCCTGGTTCCAACCGCCCACACGGCCAGTTCGCGACCGACCTCACGACCACTTCCGATCCTCGGCCGTTCTCAAGACTCGATTCCAACCTCCGGGCGCCCTCCTTCCTCCGCTGTTCGCCCTCCGCCTCTCGTCAGCGTGCCCGGCCTCCGCGTGCCCGAGGCCGACGTGCCCGGATCTGGTCGTCCCGGGATGCGGGTGAGATCCAGCGCCTTGCCCTACCACGGAACGGAACCGGGCCGAATGTCCCAAAATAGGCAGGCCAGAGCAGGCCATCTCGGACCAGCGCGGACCAGGCGACCATCGCCCCGCTCTCGGGTCTCTTCAGAGCCTTGGAGATCGCGACCGGCACGGACCGTCGCGAATCTTTGCGAACTGGCGAATACCAGCGCGGACCGGCGTGAAAGTGGGCGAACCGCGCTAACAGCCGAAGACCAGCGTGGACCAATGCGGACCGGCGTGAACGTGGGCAGATCAGTGCGGACCGGTGCGGAACGGTGCGGACCGGTGCGGACCGGTGCGGACCGGCATATGGATTCAAACAAGGGCAGGAGAGGCAGGACGGGGCTGGGCAGGGGTGCAGGCGGGGCTGGTGGGGCTGGACGGGGGAACGGGCCTGAGCTTGGCGGGTGGGGTGAGGTGGCTGGTGGTGCGGTTTTGTCGTACCCCTCGGGCAGCACTGCGGGAGAGGTCTGGGGGAGGTCTTGATGGGGGTTGTTCATGTTGCTAGTCGGCGGCGGCGGCCTGAGTCGGTTCGGGGGGCGTTTCCGGGGGCCACCGTTGTTGACGTGACTTCTCGTGGGCGGGAGCCTTGGGTTCGGTTTAGCCCTTTTTATCCCCACGGTGGGATTCCTGTGCCGTTTTCGCCTGGGGTGTCTGCCGCCTCGGTGGAAGGGGTTTGGCAGGCGCTCAAAGTCTTTGAGAAGGGTGATGTTGACGCTGGGAAACTTGGCGTCACGTCGATGATCGGGATCAAGCGGACGGTTCGGCGGTTCGGGGCGGTTCTTGGGCATCGGGCTGGGCTGCAGGGCACGACCCTGCTGGACTACGTTGCTGCCCGGCGGCAGATCTATCTGCCCACCTATCGGTGGGTGCTGGAGCATCGGGTTTCCGATCTTGTGGAGACGCTCCGGGCTGAGGAGAACCTGGTGCTGCTCGACTACACCGCCAACGGGGATCCGGAGGACACCTCTACTCCGCTGTCGCACGCTGCGCTGCTTGCGCTTCACCTGACCGGCCGTTGGCCTGGCATACCGGTGCTGTGACCGGGCTGAGAGAGGCGGCTGCCTGCCGGGCCGGGGGTTCCGGATGGTCGGGGACACTTGGTCGGGCAAGCTGTGACGTCAGCAAGCTCTGAAGTCGGCAAGCCGCGGCATCAGCAAGCTGTGAAGTCAGCAAGCTGGTTGCCAAGGTGTGACGTCAGTGAGCTGTGACGTCCACGAGGCATGGCGTCGGCGCGCTGTGACGTCGGTGAACTAAAGAGTCGGTGAACTACGGCGTCGGTGGATCCAGCACTGGTGAACTTCGGCGCTGGTGAACTTCGGCGTTGGTGGATCCAGCGTTGGTGAACTTCGGCGTTGGTGGATCCGGTGTTGGTGGACTGGGAGTGGGGCTCGGTTACGGTGTGGCCGGTCTGGGGAGGGCTGGGTAGTTGGTGTTCATCGTGGTGGTTCTGTTTGTTGTCGGTCTGATCCACCTGTATCTGTGGAAGCGCCTCGTCCGTGACCCGCTGCGGCCTGGGGTCGGCCGTCGGGTCGGGACCACCGTTGTCCTGCTGCTCGCCGCGCTGGTTCCGTTGACGCTGATTGGTGTTCGGAACGGGTACTTCAAATGGCTCTCCTGGCCCGGCTATCTCTGGATCGCCGTGATGTTCTACCTGCTGGTGACTCTGGCGGTGATGGAGATCCCGCGCCTGCTGGTGGACCGGCTGTGGGTCCGCGACAGGAAGCCGGCCGGAAAAGCCGCCGAAACCAAGGGCGCCGACACAACGGCAACCGCCGGAACAACAGCCAGCGCAACAACAACCGCCGGAACAGCAACCAGCGGAACAGCAGCCGGCGGAACAACGGCCAGCGAAACAACATCCGGCGAGGCAGCAGCCCGCGAAACGGCAACCGGCGAAACAGCGACCAGCAGAACAGCGACCAGCGGAGTGCCGGCTGCCAAGGACGACGGTGTGAGTGCGAGCGCGATCGCCACCATCGAGGACACGACCGGGGGAACGGACGAGCCGGACAAAGGGCTGGAACGGCGACTGCTGCTGTCCCGTGGCGCGGCGATCTTCGCCGGTCTGACGGCGGCCGGCATCACCGGCTACGGCGTGAAGACCGCTACCGGAATGCCGCAGATCGACCGGTTCCAGATGCCGATGGCGAAACTGCCCAGGAGCATGGACGGCACCCGCCTGGCGGTCGTCTCGGACATTCACATCGGCCCGCTGACCGGCGTGAATCACGCCCAGCGGATCGTCCAGGTGATCAACTCGGTGAACGCGGACCTGGTCTGCGTCGTCGGTGACCTGGTCGACGGCAGTGTGGCCGAGCTGGGCCGGTTCGCTGCCCCGCTCCAGGACATCCAGTCCCGGCACGGTGCGTTCTTCGTGACCGGCAACCACGAGTACTACTCGGGCGCCGAGGAGTGGATCCAGGAGGTGGATCGCCTGGGGATCCGGCCGCTGCGCAACGAGCGGGTCGCGATCGAGGGTCTGGACCTGGCCGGGGTCAACGACCTGACCGGCGCCCAGCAGGGTGACGCCGCCGACTACGCTCGCGCGCTGGGTGACCGGGACACCGCCCGGCCGGTGGTGCTGATGGCCCATCAGCCGGTGGCCGCGCGGGATGCCGCGCCCTACGGGGTGGACTTGCAGGTCTCCGGTCACACGCACGGTGGTCAGATGGCGCCGTTCAACATGCTCGTGAAGTTGCAGCAGCCGGTAGTCTCCGGCTTCGGGGAGGTGGACGGCGTGCCGGTTTATGTGACCAACGGTGCGGGTTTCTGGGGTCCGCCGGTTCGGGTAGGAGCGCCCCCGCAGGTCACCGTCATCGAATTGCGTGTGGCGTAACCCATCAAGATCGGTAAGTGTGTTTGAGCGTGGCGAAGCTTGGCGAGACCGACGGTCGTGACAGGATGCGGGGCGTGGAGGTCAGCACGGATACATATGTCGCGGACCTGCACATTCATTCTCGCTTCTCGCGAGCCTGCAGCCGCGACCTGACGCTGCCCAACCTGGCGTGGTGGGCCCGGCGCAAGGGCATCGCCCTGCTCGGCACGGGTGACTTCACCCACCCGGCGTGGTTCGAGCATCTGAAGGAGAGCCTGGAGCCGGCCGAGCCGGGCCTGTTCCGGCTGGCCGACGAGAAACCGGTGACAAAACGGCTGCCGGGTTCGCTGAGCGCGAGCACGCCGGCCCGCTTCATGCTGAGCGTGGAGATCTCGACGATCTACAAGCGGGACGACAAGACCCGCAAGGTCCACCACCTGTTGTACGCGCCGGACTTCGCGACCGTCGAGAAGATCAACACGGCGCTGGGCCGGATCGGCAACCTGACCGCGGACGGACGGCCGATCCTGGGGCTGGACTCGCGGAACCTCCTGGAGATCACCCTGGAGGCGGGCGGTTACCTGATCCCGGCGCACATCTGGACGCCGTGGTTCTCCGCGCTCGGTTCCAAGTCGGGTTTCGACGCGATCGCCGACTGCTACGCCGACCTGGCCGAGCACGTGACGGCGGTGGAGACCGGTCTCTCCTCCGACCCGGAGATGAACTGGCGGGTCTCCAGCCTGGACCGGTACCGCCTGGTCTCGAACTCGGACGCGCACTCCCCGGCCGCCCTGGCCCGTGAGGCGACCCTGTTCACCGGCACCCCGGACTACTTCGCGGTGAAGGACGGCATCGGCCTGGCCGGCACGCTGGAGTTCTTCCCGGAGGAGGGCAAGTACCACGCCGACGGCCACCGGGCCTGCGGGGTGAACTGGGAGCCGGCGAAGACGCGTGCCGCGCACGGCAAGTGCCCGGAGTGCGGTCGCGGACTGACCGTGGGGGTGCTGAGCCGGGTCGAGGATCTGGCCGACCGCCCGCTCGGTTTCCACAGGGACGACCACGTCGAGCACCTGATCCAGCTGCACGAGATCATCGGCGAGATCAACGGTGTCGGCCCGAAGTCGAAGACGGTCGAGTCGCAGCTCAACCATCTGGTCGCCACGCTCGGCTCGGAGCTGGACATCCTGCGCAAGGTGCCGGTCGACGAGATCGGCAAGGCGGGCGGCGACGAACTCCGCGAGGCGATCACCCGGCTGCGGCGCGGCGACGTGCGGCGGGTGCCGGGCTACGACGGCGAGTACGGCGTGATCACCCTGTTCGACCCGGGTGAGCTGCGGAACCGCAACAGCGCCCCGCAGGTGGAGACCCTCTTCGACGTACCCGCGGAAAAACCGAGGCCGAAGGCCGAGCCGGTGAAGGAGAAGCCGAAGGCCAAACCGGCGGTGAAAGCCAAGGCGAAACCGGCACCACCGCCGCTGGCCGCGCCGCCGAGCCCGCACGAGCCGTTCGAGCCGATGCTGGCCGGGATGGAAGAGGTCGGTACCGGGCTGCTGGACCGTCTCGACGCGATGCAGCGGGTGGCCGCGTCCGCGCCGGGTGGCCCGCTGCTGATCGTCGCCGGCCCGGGTACGGGTAAGACCCGCACGCTGACCCACCGGATGGCGTACCTCTGTGCCGAGTTGGGTGTCTTCCCGGAGCGCTGTCTGGCGATCACGTTCACCCGGCGGGCCGCCGCAGAGCTGAAGGAGCGTCTGGAGGCGCTGCTCGGGGACGTGGCCGAGGACATCACCGTGGGCACCTTCCACTCGCTGGGCCTGATCGTGCTGAAGGAGAACGCGAAGGCGGCCGGGCTGGGTTCGGGCTGGCGGATCGCCGACGACCAGGAGCGGATCCAGGCGCGGGAGCAGGCCGGCGAGGACGATGCCGCGTACCGCAAGCTGCTGCGCCAGCAGGATCTGGTGGACCTGGACGACCTGATCAGCGTGCCGGTGGAGCTGCTGCGCAACGATCCGGCGCTGGTCGAGAAGTACCGCCGCCGCTGGCAGTGGATCTTCGTGGACGAGTACCAGGACGTCGACGAGCTGCAGTACGAGCTGCTGCGCCTGCTGAGCCCGCCGGACGGCAACCTGTGCGCGATCGGCGACCCGGACCAGGCGATCTACTCGTTCCGTGGTGCCGACGTGCAGTACTTCCTGCGGTTCAACGCCGACTTCGTGGACGCCCGCCTGGTCCGGCTGACCCGCAACTACCGCTCGTCCGCGCCGATCCTGGCCGCCGCGGTGCAGGCGATCGCCCCGTCGACGCTGGTCAGCGGGCGGCGGCTGGATCCGGCCCGGCTCGATCCGGAGGCGGCTCTGGTGGGCCGTTATCCGGCGCGGAGCGTCGCGGACGAGGCTGACTTCGTCCTCCGTTCCATCGATGAGCTTGTCGGGGGTTTGTCGCACCGATCGCTGGACTCGGGCCGGGTCGACTCCCGCAACGCGCCGGTGGGCAATCTGTCGTTCTCCGACATCGCCGTGCTCTATCGCACCGACGCCCAGTCCGGGCCGATCGTCGACGCGCTGTCCCGGGCCGGTGTGCCGGTGCAGAAGCGTTCGCACAACCGGCTGCGGGACCGGGCCGGTGTCCCGGAGATCACCCGGGAGCTGCGGCATCCGGGCGCGTCCGGTCCGCTGGCGGCCCGGCTCCGGTCGGCCGCTCAGTTGCTGGCGCAGCGGTACGCGACGCCGACGCTGGACGGCGACCAGCTCGTGCCCGAGGACATCTGGTCCGCGGTGGAGCTGATGATGCCGCTGGCCGAGCGGGTCGGTGACGATCTGGCGATGTTCCTGCAGCAGCTGGCGACGGGTGCCGAGGTGGACTCGCTGGACCCGCGGGCGGAGGCGGTCAACCTGCTGACGCTGCACGCCGCGAAGGGCCTGGAGTTCCCGGTGGTGTTCCTGGTCGGCTGCGAGGACGGCCTGCTGCCGCTGCGCTGGCCGGGTTCGGCGCCGTCGGAGGAGGAGATCGCCGAGGAGCGCCGGTTGTTCTTCGTCGGCCTGACCCGTGCGCAGGACCGCCTCTACGTGAGTCACGCGGCGAAGCGGTTCCGGCACGGCAAGGAGCGCGAGCAGAGCCCGACGCCGTTCCTCGATGTGATCGATTCCGGACTTTTTGAGCGGCTGGGCGAGGCGGCCCCGACCCGGCCGAAGGATCGTCAGCTCAGGCTGCTGTGACACCCACCCAGAAGCCGAACAGGAGCGCCGGCCCGAACGGGATCGGCCTCCCCCGGCGGGTGACCAGCAACCAGGCGGCGATCGCGCCGTTGAGCAGGTGGGCGGTGCCGAAACCGACGGCCACCGCCGGCCAGCCCGCGAATCCGAGCAGGAACGCCAGTGTCGCTCCGAGTTTCACGTCGCCGAGGCCGAGTCCGCGCCCGGGCAGCAGGGCGATCACCAGGTAACCGGCGCCCACCAGCAGCCCGGCGGCCAGTGCCGGGACGATCCGGCCGGGCAGGAGCAGGGCGAGCGGGATGCCGCCGATGAGGGTGAGCGCACCGACGATCCGGTCGGGCAGGCGCAGGCAGCGCAGGTCGATCATCACCAGGAGCAGGCCGGGTACGGCGGCGAGCAGGTGCACCGGCAGTTGCGGGACCGGCCCGAGCACGGCCGCCAGCAGACCCGCGAGCAGCGCGAGGACGATGGCGGGCCGATATCCGGGTCCGGTGTGGACCCAGCCGGCGGCGCCCGGTAGGAAGGGGCGCCCGCAGTCGTCGCACGCCGCGCGGGGCGGTGCTCCGAAGGGGACGGTCAGCCGGTACGCGATCCGGGGCAGGAACGCGCCGGCCGCCGCACCGAAGAGCATTGACAAGATCACCAGGTGTGACGACACGAACGTGAAAGGTAGCCGATTGCCCGCCGCACGCTACGGTGGCAGGCAGCGTAGACCGCTTCTGGAGGGACCCCCGATGTCGCAGAACGGGCCGTACCCTGCTCAGCCGTGGCAGCAGGGCGGCAGCCCCGAGGAGTCCTACTCGGAGGCGGCCGACCCCTGGGTCGGTCAGGACCCCTCCTGGATACCCCACCAGCAGCAGTACGCGGCCGCGCCACAACCGCCACCGGCACCGCTGCGGGAGAACCGGCAGCGGCCCCGGCGCGGGTTCGCGATGGGCGCCACGGTCGCGGTGCTGAGTGTGCTGATCGGTGGCGGGCTGGCGACCGCGGCCTGGTTCGTGCTGGGCGGCGAGAAGGAGCCGGAGCAGACGCCGGTGGTCGCGGTCACGGCTCCGGCGGTGCACGTGCCGCGGCCGCAGACCAGCGAGGACGCGCGGTTCGCGGCGAAGGGCCAGTGCGTCCGCAACGAGGGTACGAACAACGAGCCCGAGCTGCGGATCGTGGAGTGCACGGCGCACACGTACGAGATCCTGAAACGTATCGACGGCCGCACCACCGGCGAGAAGGACGCGGTCGGCAAATGCGCGAAGGTCCCGAAGTACACCAAGTGGTACTACTACGACACCGAGTACGACGACGTGGATTTTGTCCTGTGCCTGCGCGAGTATGAACCTGTCTAGCGGTATCTAGCTGATTCCGTAGAGTGCTCAAGACGGAGTTATCGAGCGAACTCTAGCGCTGACGCTAGATTGCCCGATACGGTGCTACGTCATGGATCCGGTCCGGAACCCGTACGCCCCCGGCGCCGGTCAGCGCCCACCCGAGCTGGCCGGGCGCAACCGTGAGCTGGACGCCTTCGACATCGTCCTGGAACGTGTCGCCCGCGGCCGTCCCGAGCGCAGTCTGGTCCTGACCGGCCTGCGCGGTGTCGGCAAGACGGTGCTGCTCAACACCCTGCGGTCGGCGGCGATCGGCCGGCTCTGGGGCACCGGCAAGATCGAGGCCCGGCCGGACCAGTCGCTGCGCCGCCCGGTCTCCGGTGCCCTGCACATGGCGATCCGCGAGCTGGCCCCGCACCATCGCGACCCGGACCGGGTGGACGAGGTGCTCGGCGTGCTGAAGGCGTTCGCGCTGCGGGCCAACAGCGAGACCGCGAAGCTGCGCGACCGGTGGGCGCCGGGCATCGACGTACCGCCGGCCCGTGGTCGTGCCGACTCCGGCGACATCGAGATCGACCTGGTGGAGCTGTTCACCGACGCGGCGTCGCTGGCCACCGACGTGGGCACCGGGATCGCCCTGTTCATCGACGAGATGCAGGACCTGAGCGCCACCGACGTCTCCGCCCTGTGCGCCGCCTGCCACGAGTTGTCGCAGCTCGGAGCACCGCTGATCGTGGTCGGCGCCGGTCTGCCGCACCTGCCCGCCGTGCTGTCGGCGGCCAAGTCGTATTCCGAGCGACTTTTCCGGTACGCCCGGATCGACCGCCTGGACCGGGACGCCGCCGATCTCGCGCTCGGGGTGCCGGCCGAGCGCGAGGGGGTGGATTACGACCAGGAGGCCCTGGATCTGCTGTACGAGAAATCGGGCGGGTATCCGTACTTCGTCCAGGCGTACGGCAAGGCGACCTGGGATCACGCGCCTCAATCGCCAATCACCGCCGACGACGTCCGGGTGGCCGCGCCGGAGGCCGAGGGCGAGCTGGCGGTCGGATTCTTCGGCTCCCGCTTCGAACGGGCCACCCCGGCCGAACGGGAGTACATGCGGGCCATGGCGGCGCTCTCCGACGACCCCGGCAACGACATGGACGCCGCGGTGCCGACCTCGGACATCGCGACCTCCCTGGGCCGCAAGCCGGCCAGCCTGTCGCCGGCCCGGGACGCCCTGATCAAAAAGGGACTCATCTACTCGGGCGAGCGCGGGACCGTGGCGTTCACCGTCCCGCACTTCGGCCGCTACCTCCGAACCCAGCCGGTGTGATCGCCGGAAAGCGGGTATAACCAGGGCATGAGGCCCGTACGCACCGTTGCCCGCGCCCTACTCGGATCGATCTTCGTGCTCGACGGCATCCGCGCCCTGACCAGCCCGGAGAAGCGCGCCGAGGCGGCCCGTCCGCTCGCCGACCGGATCCGGCCGACGCTGGAGCGGGCCGATCCGCGCCTGCCCACCGATCCGGTCACCCTGGTCCGGGTGAAAGCCGTCGCCGACGTGGTGGCCGGCCTGGCCCTGGCCACCGGGCGGTTCACCAGGCCGTCCGCCGCGGTCCTCGCCGCCGGGCTGGTGCCGCACACACTGTCCGATCGGGGCAACCGCGACGAGATGCTGCGCGACCTCGGGCTGCTCGGCGGGCTGCTGCTCGCGGCGGCCGACACCGAGGGCCGTCCCGGACTGCGTTACCGCACGTCACACGCGGTGCAGCGGAGTCGCCGGTCGGCGCGGCGGACACTGCGTACCGCCCGTCGGGAGGCTCGGATCGCAGCCGTCTCGGCGGTCACTGCGCGTAAATTGCCCGGCTAACAACCTTCTTGCGGCCTTTGCGTTAAAGCGGACGAGGGGCCACCGTCCCCTCCTCGCGCTACGCCCGGGGCAGGGGGTCACGGCCATGCCGGCGAACAAGAAGGCGTACATCGCCGGCTGGACAGCACTATCGGTCCTGGTCATCACCCTTTCCCTGCGGCAGTACGAATTGAGCGCCCTCGCCGTAGACCTCCAGGCGGTACGGAGCTGGCTGGACGGGCACGGGCTCTACACCTACCGCGACCCCGGCACCCAGACCGGCGTCGCCCTGCCACCCGCGCTGGCCCTGCTGCTGACCCCGCTCACCCTGCTGCCGCTGCCGGTCGCCGGCTGGCTGCTGGGGCTCGCCGGAGTCACCGCCGTCCTGCTCGTCACCGTCATCGTCGCCGGACCGGTGGCCCGCCGGCACGGACGGCGCCGTGCCCCGTTCGTACTGGCAATCGGCCTTGGTGCTCTTCTCGCCGAACCGGTCCGTGCCGCCATCGGGCTCGGCCGTACCGACCTGCTGGTCCTCGCCCTGATCGTCGCCGACCTGGTCGCGCTCCGCCGCGCCGCCCGCATCCGGCATCGCGTCCTGGCCCGGCGGCACCCGATCTCCCGGGCCCTGGCCCGACGGCATCCGAGCGCCCGCCGCCGGTCACGTCTGATCCCGCCGCGCAGGTCCGGCGCGTTCTGTCGCGCCTGGGCCGGAGGTGCCTGGGCCGGCGCCGGCATCGGCGTGGCCACCGCGCTCAACGCCACCGGGCTGCTGTTCGTGATCTACCTGGTGATCACCCGGCAGCGACGGGCCGCCGCCACCGCCCTCGCCACCGCCGCGGCGATGGTCCTGGCCGCCCTGGCGATCGCCCCCACCGGGACCACCACCTGGTACGGCACCACGATGTGGGCCCTCGACCGCCCCGCCCCGATCAGCGACCCCGGCAACCAGTCGCTGGCCGGCGTGATGGCCCGGCTCTACGGATTCCCCGCCCCACCGGTGCTGGTGTGGTTCTCGTTCGGCATCCTGCTGCTGGCCGTGGGCCTGATCCGGGCCCGCTCCGCGCACGCCGAAGGCGACGAGCCGGCCGCCTTCACCCTGGTCGGCCTGACCATCGCGGTGACCGCCCCGGCCAGCACCGCCGCCGAGATCCTGTGGACGCTGCCCGCCGTCCTGATCCTGGCCGACACCGGGTTACGCCGTCGCCGCAGCATCCGCCTGCCCCGGGCCGCACGCCTGGCCGGCACGTGGTTCCTGGTCGCGGCGTCCTTCGCCTACCTGACCGTGGTGTTCACCCCGGCATGGTCGCTGACCTGGAACATCCCGGCCCTGACCATCATCCTGCTGCTGAACATCCTGCCGTCCCGGCACGCCTCGCCCCCACTACCCACAACCCACCCCACCCGCCGACGGGCCGCGATTCCACTACCGCGTGGCGGCTAGGTCCTGTGTGGCAGACCTCGTGGGAGCGAGGCGAGGTCCAGGTGGTGGCTGGTGTCAGCCGGACAAAGGTCGCCTACCGGTGTCATATGTGGCCTTTGTCCGGATACCGTCAGGCGCCACCTGGGCCACGCCGTAGCCCCTGGTTTCCGTTGGTCAGGGGCAGTTGACCCACTCCTCGGTGCCGTCCAGGAAGACCTGGCGCTTCCAGATCGGGAGGCGGGCCTTGGCCTCGTCGACCAGGCGGGCGCACACCTCGAACGCGGCCGCCCGGTGGGCGGTGCTCACCGAGGCGACCAGGGCCACGTCGCCGATCTTCAGGGTGCCGACGCGGTGCGAGACCGCCACCGCGTAGACCGCCGGGTCCGCGGCGATCTCCTCGGCCACCTCGCGCAGGATCGTGGCCGCGGTGGGATGCCCCTCGTACTCCAGGAGGGTCACGCCACGACCGTGGTCGTGATCCCGGACCACGCCCTGGAACGAGACCACGGCGCCGGCCCGCGGGTCGGCCACCGCAGCCTCGTGAGCGGCCAGATCCAGCGCCTCGTCGACCACGTCGACGAGCGTCACGATGCCGGAACCGGCGGCGGGCGCGGGCCCGGTGGGCGGGGTGGTGTGGGTCGGGGTGGTGTGGGTCGGGGTGGTCACGGGCGCTCCCCGGGAGTCAGTGGCAGGGGCAGGAAGGGAACCGGGTCGCCGGCCGCGGTCCGGGTGCCGGGGCGGACCACGGCGAAACCGTGCGCGTTGGCCAGACCGCGCAGCATCGCGGAGCCGACATGACCCACCGGCGTCGCGGTACGCCCGGTGGGATCCAGCGCGGCCAGCGCCAGGTGGGTGAACCCGCCCCGGCCGGCCACCGCGGAACCGGCGGTGACCGTCGGCAGGGCGGGCAGCGGGCGGCCCTGGAGACCGGCCAGCAGCGGAGCGACCAGCGTGACCAGGGCTATCACCGCGGACTGCGGGTTGCCGGGCAGGCCGGCCAGGAAGCGGGGCCGACCGTCGGGGCCGGGCACCCGGGCCAGCAGCATCGGGAAGCCGGGGCGGACCGCGACCGTGTTGACCAGATACGTCGCTCCCAGCTCGGCGAGCGCCGGGTGCAGGTGATCGACCGGGCCGTTCATCGTGCCGCCGGTGGTGCAGATCAGGTCGGCGGAGTCCAGGGCGGACCGGATCGCGTCCAGGTGTGCGGTGAGCGTGTCCTTGACCGGGCCGGTCACCGAGCCGACCGTCGCGCCGTAGCGGCGCAGCCAGGACGGAACCTGCGGGCCGAGCGAGTCACGCACCCGCCCGGCACCGGGGGTGCCCGACGTGAGCAGCTCGTCGCCGAAGACCAGCAGCGCCGCGCGGGGCGCCGGGTGGACCGGCAGCGTCTCGTAACCGCAGGTCGCGGCGACCCCGATGATCGCCGGGTCGATCGGCGTGCCGGCCGGGAAGAGCTCCTCGCCGCGTTTCGCCTCCTCGCCGGGGAGGCGGCCGTCGGGAACCGGGCCGTTCCTCGGCTCGCCGGAGACCCGGCCGTCGGCGCCGGTTGTCGAATCCTCGATCCGGACGAGGGCGGTGGCGTGCTCCGGCACCATCGCGCCGGTGGCGATCTCCACGCACGTGCCGTCCTCGGTCAGCGGCTCGGGAGCGCCGCCGGCCAGCACCCGGCCGACCGGACGCCACGGCCCGTCGCCGCGCACGGCCCAGCCGTCGATGCTCGAAGTCGGGAAGGCGGGCAGGTCGGTGAGGGTGCGCAGGGGCTCCGCGAGGGTGCGGCCGTCGGCCTCACCCAGCGGGATCCTCTCCACGCCGGCCACCGCCGCCAGGCCCGCCTCATAGGCGAGCGTGCGCGCCAATTCCCAGTCCACAGGGGTCGACTCGGTCACCGCGAAAGCCTATCCCCCCGCCGGTCGCACCCCGGTCGCGGCGGGTGGGCCCGGGGTGCGGAACGCGGAGGGTGTCAGTGGTCGCCGCCGCGGATCTGGTCGACGGTGTGGGCCAGCAGCGGGGTCAGCACGGCCAGGCCGTCCTTGGCGCCGCCGGTGGAACCGGGCAGGTTGACGATCAGGGTGCGCCCGGCCACCCCGGCGAGTCCCCGGGAGAGGGCCGCGGCGGGTACCTTGTCCCGGCTGTAGGCCCGGATAGCCTCGGCGATGCCCGGGATCTCGAAGTCGAGCAGCCCTCGGGTCGCCTCGGGGGTGCGGTCGGTCGGGGTGACCCCGGTTCCGCCGCTGGTCAGCACCACGTCGATGCCGTCGTCAATCGCGGCACGCAGGGCCTCGGCGACGGGCTCCCCGTCCGGTACGACCACCGGCTCGCCCACCTCGCAGCCGAGTTCCCGGAGCCCGGCGACGAGGCGGGGCCCGCTGGTGTCGGCGTAGACCCCGGCCGCCGCCCGGTTCGACGCGACGATCACTCGTGCGGTGATGGTCACGGCCGGTCCTCCGGGCGTACCCAATCGCCGGTCTTTCCGCCTTCTTTGCGCAGCACCCGGACGGCTTCCAGGCTGGCCGCGGGGTCCACCGCCTTGATCATGTCGATCATCGCGAGGCCGGCCGTGGCGACCGCGGTGAGCGCCTCCATCTCGACGCCGGTCCGGTCCGCGGTCTTGGTGATCGCGGTGATCTCGACGGTGTCGGCGGTGGTGGTCAGCTCGACCTTGACGCCGTGCAGGCCGATCGGGTGGCAGAGCGGAATCAGATCGGGTGTTCGTTTCGCGCCCATGATTCCGGCGAGCCGGGCCACCGCGAGCGCGTCGCCTTTCGGCAGTCCGTCGCTCAGGAGCAGTTCGATCACCTCGGTGGTGGTCTGCACTCGCCCGGCGGCGACGGCCCGGCGGTCGCTCACCGCCTTGGCGGAAACGTCGACCATGCGCGCGGCGCCGGTCTCGTCGACGTGGGTGAGTCGGGTTCCCTGGGACATACCGGGAGCTTAGTTCTCCGGCTTGTTCACATCTCGTCCACACAGCTCAGGGATGCTTCGCGGACATCGAAAATAGCATTCATCATTGTTGAATGAAGCGATTCTCATTGCATGGAGTCGCCATTCAGAAACCGTCCGTGACGATAATCCGTACGGTTCTCGCATTCTGCGCATAGCGACACGATCCACTTGAAACAGACACTCCTCGCGGCATAACTTTTCTCCGTCAACAGCCAACAACTACGCGAAAAGGAGAAAAGCCATGATCGGCGAAAAAGAGTGGGGCTGAACGTCAAACTCCTATGAATTACCGTCATCCTTGAGCGACGATGCGATAGCACTCGGCGACGACAAGGATCTGATGTCTCAAGACCGAAACGTCGACAACGTGACCGATCAGCGGCTCCGGCTGCTCGTCGGTCTCGTCGTCGTTCTCGGGGTCTGCGCCGCAGCCGGATTCGCGGCTCACGCATTGCGCGACCCGGTCCCGCCACCGCATCCGGCGGTCCTGGCCGGTCTCTGCGGTGCGCTGATCATCGCCAAACTGGTCAAGGTCCACGTCCGGGTGCAGTCCAACCTCGACAGCAACACGTGGGGTGAGGTACCCGTTCTGGTCGGGCTCACCCTCGTACCGGCGCCGTGGGTGGTCTTCTGTGCCGTCACCGCCTCGCTGGTGATCCGTCTCCTGGTCCGGGCCGGCCTGCAGAAGAGCGTCTTCGCCGTCGCCAAGGACACCCTGACCACCGGTGCGGCCGCGCTGATCTTCCTGTCCTTCGGCGTGCGTGCCGACCTGGACGATCCGTCCTTCCCGATGCTGCCGATCGTGGTGGCCCTCGCCGGTTTCATCGTCGTCGACCACCTGGCGTTCGTGCCGGTGCTGGCCGCGGCCACCGGGGGCGACCTGTGGCAGGTGGCGCTGCACGACTGGGCCAGCAAGGTCATCCTGCACCTCGGCGAGCTGGTCGCCGTCCTGCTGGTCGTCGGTGTGCTCGCGACCGGCACGAACCCGCTGCTCCTGCTCGGCGTCCCACTCGTTGTGGTGTGCATGCACCTGTGGCAGTCCCGCAGTGTCCGGACGCGTGAGGAACGCGAGTCCTGGCAGCGCCTGGCCAAGGCGACCGACGAGCTCAACGCCGTCGACCTCACCCAGGTCCTGCACTCGGCGACGACCCGGGCGGCACAGATCTTCTCGGCCGTCGAAGCCGCCATCGAACTGGCCGGGCGCACGGTCCGGGCCACCGAGTCACAGGTGCTGACCGACGGCCCGGCGCCGGCCCCGGCCACCGCGCCACCGGACGAGACCACCGTCGACCTGATCGCGCACGACGGCAGTGTCCGGGTCGGGGTGCTGCGCCTGCGGTTCGGCGGGACGGTCCGGCTCACCGAGGTCGAGCAGTACAAACTGCGTACCTTCGCCTCCGCGGTCTGCACCGCCATCCGCAATGCCCAGGCGTACGCCGAACTCGCCCGGATCGCCGCGGAGAACGCCCACGCCGCCGGCCACGACCCGCTCACCGGCCTGGCCAACCGGCGCCGCCTGTACGAGCACGGCGGCCGGCTCTTCGACGCACCGTCCCACTCCGGCCTGTTCGCCCTGCTGCTGATCGACCTGAACCACTTCAAGGAAGTGAACGACACCCTCGGGCACGCGGCCGGGGACGAGGTGCTGCGGCAGGTGGCGGCCCGGCTGCGGGACGCGGCGGCCGACGGTGACCTGGTCGCCCGGCTCGGCGGCGACGAGTTCGCGGTGCTGCTCACCGGCCTGCCGACCCCCGCGCTCGCCGGGCACCGGGCCACCGGCATGCTCGCCGCGCTGGAGGCCGACATCGAGGTCGAAGGCATGCGGATCAGTGTCGAAGCGGCCGGCGGGATCGCACTGGCGGCCGGCACCGGCGGCGTGGAGGAGTTGATGCGCCGCGCCGACATCGCCATGTACCAGGCGAAACGTTCCGGGGAACAGACCTTCGTCTACGCGCACGCCCGGGACACCGCCGATCTGGGCCGGCTGATGCTCACCGGGGAACTGCGGCGGGCGGTGGCCGAACACGAGTTCATCGTCGACTTCCAGCCGATCGTCGACCTGGGCACCGGCGAGGTGGTGGCGGCCGAGGCGCTGGCCCGATGGCACCACCCCGACCAGGGCAGTCTCAGCCCGGTGCAGTTCCTGGAGACGGTGGAACGCTCCGGGCAGCTGCCGGCGTTCGCGGACGCGGTGCTGGAGCAGTCGCTGATCGCCCGGCAGAGTTGGCGGGACGCCGGCTTCGATCTGCCGGTCGCGGTCAACGTGTCGCCGCGGAGCCTGCTCGACCCGACCTTTCCGGGGGCGGTGCTGGCGATGCTTGCCCGTCATGACGTACCGGCAAATCGTCTGGTCCTTGAACTTGCTGAGACCCTCACCGTCAGTCAGCTCGACATCGTCGAACGCACCCTCGCTGAGCTGCGCACCGCCGGAGTCCGGCTGGCCATCGACGACTTCGGCACCGGGGTCTCGTCACTGTCGGTGCTGTCCCGGATCCCGGTGCACCAACTCAAGATCGACCGGGAGTTCGTGGCCGGGGTAGAGACCTCGACGGAGGCGGCGGCCGTCATCCGGACCACCGTGGACCTGGCCCGGAACCTGGACCTCACGGTCGTCGCCGAAGGTGTCGAGAGCGAACCGCAACGACGCGCGCTGTGGGCGCTGGGCTGCCTGGCCGGGCAGGGTCACCTGTTCGCGCGGCCCTACTCCGCTGCCCGTTTCCTCACGATTCTGCAGCGCGGTTCCGGCATTCTGGCGGCGGCGCTGCACGACGAGGGTTCGGTGGTCCGCCTGCCGGCCCGGCGTCTGCCAAACTTGCCCGCGTGATCAAGCTGCCGGACCGCGTCGTCGACCTGCTGCTCTACTCGCTGTCCGCGGTCTTCGCGCTGGTCACCGCACTGACCTCGACGCTGCTGCCGCACCGGGCGTGGGGTGCGGTCGCGGCCTGTGGATATCTCGCCGCCGCCCTGCTCGTCTACCTGGTCCGCCGCCGCGACCTGCTGACCTGGGCGACCTGGGGCGCGGTTGCGCTGCTGCCGATGGTGATCCAGGCGGTGCAGCGGGCCGGCGGGCGCACCGACCGGGCGCAGGAGGAAGTGCTCGTCGTCGAGCACATGGGCGAATCGCTGCTGCACCACGGCACGCCCTACCTGAGCCGGGCGGAGATCGCCGCGATCCCGCTCGACGAGCGTCTGCTCGGCTACCGGCCCTACCAGCCCGGCATGTCGATCTTCGGGGTGCCGCGGGCGCTCGCCGGTGACTTCTGGTGGACCGACGCCCGGATCTGGTTCGCGGTGGTCACGGTGGGCGCGCTGGTCGCCGCTTTCCACTTCGTTCCTTCGGTACGGGCACTGCAGGCCGCCACAGTCCTTCCCGTGACGGCGCTGACCCTCGCCACCGGCGGCGACGACATTCCGGTCCTCGCCCTGTGCCTGCTCGCGCTGGCGCTGATTCATCGTGGTTCGTTCGCGTGGGCGGGCGTGGCCGTCGGAGTCGCCGCCGCGTGCAAACTCTTCGCCCTGCCGGTGGTCGCCGTGCTGGTCCTGTACGCGCTGTTCACCCGGTCGTGGCGACTGCTTCCGGGTGCTCTCGGGCTGCCCCTGCTCGCCCTCGTGCCACCGCTGCTGGTCGCTCCGGACGCGCTGATCGAGAACGTGTTGCGGTTCCCGCTCGGGCACGGGCTGGTCACCAGTCCGGCACAGTCGCCGTTCCCCGGATACCTGATCTCACAGATCGAACCGGGTGGCCGCTATCTCGCGATGGGGCTGCTCGGGCTGGCGGCCGTCGTGATCGGGGCACTGTTGCTGCGACGGCCACCCCGGACCGCCGCGTCGGCCGCATTCTTCTGCGGATACGGACTTCTCACCGCGATCCTGTTGATGCCCACGACACGGTTCGGATACCTGCTCTATCCGGCCGCACTGGTCTTTTTCGCCCTGGCACTCAGCAAGGACACAGCTTCTTCGCCGCTTTCTTCGGCTGCACGAGGAGACACAGCCTTGTACCGTCAGTGAAATGCATATGACCTGTCCCAAGTGTCACGGCGAGATGCGGGTCTACGAGCGCAGCGGCGTCACGATCGACCAGTGCACCGAGTGCCGGGGAATCTTCCTCGACCGTGGTGAGCTGGAGAAGCTGTTCGCTGCCGAGGCCACCTACAACCGTTCCCAAGGCGGTCAGGTCCCGCCGCCTCCTCCTCCCGCCCCGCACCAGCCGCCGCCGGTTCACCACCAGCAGCCTGGGTATGCGCCTCCGCCTCCGCCGCCCGCTTATGGGGCGCCTCGGCCGCACGCCTACCCGCCGGCTGTTCCGGCCTACGGACACCACGGCCACTACCGGCACGGGCACCACGGCCACTACCGGCGGCGCAGCTTCCTGCACGGCCTGTTCGACTGACGCTTCTCCACGGCCTGCTGGGTTGAAGTTTCTGCACAGCGTGCTGGGTTGAGGCTTCCGCACAGCCGGATCGGTTGAGGCTTCCCGCACAGTCGGCTGGGCTGAAGTTTCGCACTGCGTGTTCGGTTGAAGCTTTCGCACGGTCTGATCGGTTGAAGCTTCCGCACAGCCTGCTGGGCCGAAGCTTCCGCACAGCCTGTTCGGCTGATCTGACGACTCGCCACGCCTTGGCGGTGTGGCGAGTCGTTACCTGCCCTTCTGCACTGCTTCGTTCCGCTGTTTCGCGGGATCGACCGGTGCTCCAGCGTCTTCCCTCCGCTTTATCCCTTCGCGGGATCGACCGGTGCTCCTCCGACTTTCCTTCCGCTTCTCTTTCCGTTTCTTCCTCCGCGGGGTCAGCCGGTACTCCTCCGTCTTGCCTTCCGCTTCTCCCTCGGCGGGATCGAGCGGTGCTCTGTCGTCTTGCCCTCCGCCTCTCTTCCGCCTCTCCCTCCGCGAGGCCAGCCGATACTCCTCCGTCTTGCCTTCCGCATCTCCCTCCGCGGGGTCAGCCAGTGCTCCTCCGCCTTTCCCTCTGTGGGGTCAGCCGGCCTCCGCCGTCGCCGGTGGCTCCCGCCCCTTTTCGCCGGGTAGGCGTGCCATCGTGTGCGTGTGTCAATGGATCCTGTGGACGTCGCTGCCCGGCTTGTCGCTGTTCGGTTTCCGGAGGCGCACGCCGCCTTTCTCGGGGGCAGCGCGCCTACCGCCCGCCGTACCCGATGGTCCGACCTGGACATCGTCGTCGTGATAGACGGGCCGCCCGCTCCGTTCCGGGAGACCACCCGGCATGACGGCCAGCTTGTCGAATGGTTCGTGCAGACCCCGGAGTCGTTGCGGCATTACTGGCGTCAGGATGCCTCGCGCCGTCGTACTCCGCTGTTGCAAATGGTCGCCGAAGGCGTGCCTTTGAACCTCGGCCGATCCGCGACCTTGTCCGATTCCGAGGCCTCCGCCGAATCCACAGCCTTGCCCGGATCCACAGTCTTGCCCGGATCCACAGTCTTGCCCGGATCCACAGTCTTGCCTGGATCCACAGTCTTGCCCGGATCCGCGGCCTCGTCCCCAGACGCGGCCTTGTCCACAGGCACAACCTCATCCACAGGTGCAACCTTGTCCACAAACGCGACCTCATCCACAGGCGGATTCGCGGCCGCGGACTACCAGGCCGAGGCTGTCGCGCTGCTTGCCGCCGGGCCGGCGGCGCCGGGGGACGGTGTCGTCGACTATCAGCGGTATCTGGTCACCGATCTGCTGGACGACCTTCGTGGAGCCTCCGGAGCGGTCGAGATCGCGTATCTGGCGGGCACGATCATGTTGGCCGCTTCCGATCTTCTGCTGCTGGCCGAGAATCGTTGGTCGGCTCGGGGGAAGTGGCTGCCGCGGCGGGTCGCCGAGGTGGATCCGGAGCTTCCCGGGCGGCTCGCCGACGGGCTCCGGGCCGCGGTCTCCGACTCGGATCGGGACGTTCTGATTGCCGCGGTGCTTGCTGTGTTGGATCACACCGGCGGCCCTTTGCAGGACGGATTTCGAGTCGCCGGTACGGTTTCGGCCTCTCCTATTACGCACTCTCAGTGATTCGCCGGTGAGTACGCTGCGGTTGTTCATCGCCTAGTCGGGCGGCAATTTTCACGTTCGTAATCGTGGCATTGATCACGCTGCGTGATCACGAAGCGGAGTCGAGTCATCACTTTAAAGAGAGATATTTCGATAGGACTCTCTTTTCGTGTGCGTTACGAAGTCGCCGGAATACGCAACGTCGCGGATCTTGGGTATTGTCACGTCGCCCCCTGTCGCGGCGAACGGAGGAAGAACCGTGACTGAAACTGCCGACCAATCCCTGCTGCGCACCACCCTGGAAGACACTTACGGGCGCTATGAGGAGCTTCGTTCCGGTGTGGACGAGCTTCAGCACAGCCTCGCGACCATGCAGGTCAGCGCCGAATCCGAGAACGGCGTGGTCCACGCCACTGTGGACGCCGCCGGTTGCCTCGTCGGACTTCGCCTGGACCAGCAGGCCTGCCGGGAATGGAACCCGGACACCCTGGCCCGGGTGATCGTGGAAACCGTGCGAAACGCGTCGTCCACCAAATCCCGACAGATCGAACAGTTGGTCACCAACCACCGCCCCGCCGAGGCAGCCTAGCCACTCCGGCAATCACCCCGCGGATCACGCCCAACCACACCGGCAATCACCACCGCGGACTACACCTAGCCACATTGGCGGTCACCCCCCGCGGACCACTTCGGCAAAAACCACCCCACCTGAAGCGGCCCCCATGCTGCTTCGCCGACCACCAGTCGAAGTAATCCGCTGCTTCATCTTCCTGATAACCGCCCAACCCCCACTGATTCGGGCCCGCATTCTCTGTTCTCGCTCAGCCCGAAACTCCGGCTCACCGAACCAGTCGACGCACACCCCCCGCGCCGGCTCCCGGACCAGCCGGATCCGGTGCCCGTGCCGGGCCGCCAGTTCCCACCCCCGAACACCGCGACCCGGCGCCCACTCCCAAAATCCCCGGCGCACCCCAGCTCTGCCCTTTGGGGATCAGCTCATCCCGCCCCGCGAACCGCAGCTCAAACGCCTCCGGCCCGCGTCGATAGCCGGGCCCGAGCGGTCAAAAGCCGCCAAGATCAGCCAGACGGTCCAGAGGCAGCAGTCAAAGCCGATCCGAAAAGGCCAGCTTGGTGGACGGCACCCTGATCGACGGCAACCCGATGGGTGGGTGGAGCTGGTGACCCCGCCCGAGAAGGCCAAGGCGGGTCGGGACGAACCAGGTCGGCGGGGGCCGTGCGGTCACCGGTCAGCACGCGCACGCGAGAGCGAGGCGGAACCCGACGGCAAGCCGGGACGGGATTGGTACAGCGCAACGCGATGCCACACGGTACGGCGCCGCGCCGCGCCGCGCCGCGTGGCGTGGCGTGGCGTGGCGCGGTGCGGCGTGGCGCGGTGCGGCGTGGCGCGGTGCGGCGTGGCGTGGCGCGGCGCGGTGCGGCGCGGCGTGGTGCGGCGTGGCGTGGTGCGGTGCGGCGTGGTGCGGCGCGGCGTGGTGCGGCGCACACTCGCCCCGCCGAAACAGGGCGGGGCGAGGGCGAGTGCGAGTGTGTAGGTTCTCGTGAAGCATGAGATAGGACACGAGTCTGACCTGCGGAGACGTAGAGAGTCTCAGTCATGTGAGACATGATCAGTCTCAGCAAGAGTGAGATAATTCTTGATTAATTCTCACGAAGTGTCCGCAGTCGTCGAGCCGTCCCGTCTCTGTTGTCATCGGCAGACGGAGCGTTGCCCCGTACGTACCCAACCCTCGGCCGGTCGGCTGGCCCAGCACGTTGAACGATGCCGGGCGTTCGCAAGGTCAGGGCCACCGGGGTCGGCGCTGACTACCGACGCGGCCGTAGAGTCGCTCTCGCTGACCGGGTGAAGTGGGTGTCGCGAACGAGCGTGGGTTGCTTAGCCGGCCGGGGGCGCGTAACGCCGGTCGAGGTCGTCGAAGAACCGATCGAGGCGCTGCTCGATTCCGGGCTCGTCTAGTTCGTGGCCGCCGAACCGGTAGACCTCATAGCCGCGAAGGCGCAGTGCCCGGTCTTCGGCCATCATCGCGGCGTAGCGGCTCGGGTTGGCGTACCGACGCAGGTTGGCGAGCACCTCGTCGTCGGCGTAATGCTGCGCCCCGTCCCACTCGATCACCACTCGAATCCGGTGGGGCAGTAGAAGGAGGAAGTCCATCCGCTGACGGACCAGCGGTGGCGTACTCCGGGCGTAGCGGGCCTGCGGGTAGGGGTCGTAGTGCAGGTAGACCTGCGGAATCAAGGCCGGGATGTCGGGTCCGAGTCGCCGGTAGCGTCGTTTGTACGCATCCAGGATGTGGCGTTCGCCGACGTTATCGCCCAGCGAGCGTTCCAGCCGGTCGTGCAGGTTGTTCCAGATCTCGCGCTCGGGCAGGTGCGCCAGGCCCGCGTGGCCGGTCCACCAGTCGCCGAGTTGTCGCCAGGTGAGACCGTCGTCGCCCAGGGGCCGGTCGTAGATGAGGCAGTATTCCGCGTTCTTGATCGCTTCTAGGTCGTTGTTGAGGGCGTCGCGGAAGACGAACTCCGGCTTCGGGCCGTCTGCGGCGAAGATGAGGTTCTTCATCTCTCCGGCGACGCCGGTGCCGCCGCCGGCCACCAGATCCGCGAGTCTGGCCGCGGCGTCTCCGCCCTCGCACTCGTCGAGTACCTGGAGCGCGAGCTGGAGCAGTTCGGGTTCCGACTTGCCGCCCAGGCGGCGCTCGACATAGGCCGCTTTGCTGATCATGGCGACGTCATCGGGCGGGTGGGGCGGGGCGAGCCCGATTCCGGTGCAGAACTGCTCGACCTTCGGGGCGCTCATCGCCTCGCGCAACGCCTGACCGATCGCTCCCCGCAATTTGCGCGGCGTCGCCCTTCCCATGGCCCGACCTTATGGCTCGCCCGGCCGCTAGCCCAGCCTGAACCAGGCTCAGGTTTGTCGGGCTGTGACGGCCCGGATCGTTGACCTTCGTGGCCGTCGAGTGCACGGCGGGACGGGAGATCAGAACCGGGAGCGCCCTAAGCGCCTCGCGCGGTGCTCTCGCCGCCGACTCCGGCTAGGCGTCAGGGCACGCCGCCCGTGATCGCGCCCTGCCGTGAAGCCCAGCGGCTCCGCGTGAGATGCGCGGGCCGAATCGCGACGAACGCCACGATCTCGGCTGCCGGTCTCACACACACAGAGTCCCTAAAGGACCTTGCCCTACGTAAGCGTCATCCGGCACGTAGGAGGATCTCTCATGGCAGGTACGACCAGAACTGATTCGTCGCCTGAACGGCAGCCGCAACAGCGGCCCAACGGGACGCAGGCCCTGCTCCTGGTGCAAGGCAGTTGCGCGGCTGTCGCCGGGGTCTTCCTCACCACTGGGTCGATTGCGGTGACCGCCATCACCGCCGGCGTTGCGGTCGGCGTGATCGCCCTGACCACAAAGCGTCACATCAGGTGATGGTGAAGTTACGGAAAGAAATGTCAAAAAAGTTGTCCGGTCGACCTCACACACCGGCTTCCTTCCGGACCTATCTCCATGACGCGGCCATCCGGAGTGGCCGCCCGACCACGATGATCGGAGGCAGGCCCGAGTGGATGCCGACAACGCCGTAGCGCAGGCCACTGCCGCGCCGCTCGCCACGCCTCGGCCGCATCCGCCCGCCGGCTTCGCCGCGTTCTACCGCGACGAGTTCAAGACGCTGGTCAGGACCGCGATGTACTCGGGCGCGACGCGGGAGGAGGCCATCGAGGCCGCCCAGATGTCGATGGCGGAGGTACTCCGCCGTTGGGCGGACATCGGCGATCATCGGGCCTACGGGCGGAAGGCGGTGATCAACAACCTCATCAAGGTCAAGACGAACACCCTCGACCGGGTCCGGGCTCAGCAGGTCCGCTACGGCGCGGCCACCGCCCCGTCCCGGCCGGACGCGAACCTGAACCTCTGGGAGGACACCCAGTGGGTCATGCAGTTGCTGCGGTCGTTGCCGCCGGAACAGGGCAAGGTCATGGCGTTCGTGGTGGACGGCTTCGCGCCGCACGAGATCGCCGCGATGCTGGGCCGCAGCTCGGACGCCGTACGGCAGAGCCTGCATGAGGCGCGTATTCGGCTCAAGAAAACGATCAAGAAGGACCAGGCGGCGGACCACGACGCCAACCCTTTGGGAGAGGAGGCCCGATGACCATCGACCCGACCTCGTACCCGCGAGGCGAGGACCCGTCCGGCGACGAGTTCCGGGAGGTCTTCGACCTCATCGACCAGGCCGTCGACGACATCACCGACGAAGACATCGACGCGCACCTCAATGCGCTCTTGGTGCTGGAGGGCTTCGACCCGGAGCCCGACGCCGCGGATCTGACGGGCGGCCCCGTCGGCCTGCGGATCGACGATCTGGGGCAGTTCAGCCTGGCAGACCTGGCCGGCGCAACAGAGCTACCCGATCTCGAATGCCGTCGCCGAACGCTTCAGGCCGAGATCGCCCGCCTCGATGCCGAGGCCCTCGTCGCACGCCAGCGCCGTGACACCGAACTGTCCCGGCTGCACGCCGCTACCGTTACCGCCGCCGCCGCGGAAGAAATCGCGGCCGAAGCTCAGGCCCGGGCCCACAGCGCGGAGGAGGGCCTGGATGCCTACGTGAACACGGCGCTGGACCGGGCGCAGGAGATCCTCGACAAGGCGCGCGCCGACGCGGACGCCATGATCGCCGAGGCACGACTGAAAGCTGAGAAAATCGACCGATCCCGGGATCATCTCACTTATCTGACCGGTACTCATGATTCGGGGAAGACTGCGGCTTTGTGGCTGTTGACAGCGCGCGCCCAGAATCAGGAAGAACGCGATGAGGAGGTGGAGTTTTGCTTTGGCGCCTGGAGCGCAGGAAGCTCACTCACGGAATTGCTTCAGGCCGCTGGGAGAATTCGACGCTACGCCGACGTGGCCGCCGGTGCCGATCTCTGGAACGACGATGGGGAGGCTGAAGCTGCTGAACCTCCAGCTAAGAGGCGTCTGGGTGGAAGGCTCCGCGACTGGCTGCGACGTGCTCAGCCGGAGGAGTCGAACGAGGAAGCGGCAACAGCCACTTCTCGCTCGACACCGGGCCATTTCCTGTCATTCCGATTCGACGACATCGAACGAGTCGCGCATTTTCAGAATAATGAGCTAAGTCAATCTGCTCGCCATTCTCAGGCATGCCACGACCGCGATCCTTTTGAAATGTGGTCCCTCCTGCAAGCCCTCACCGTTCAATCGAGTATCTGGGAATCACATGGTGAAATGATTCGTAGGACGATTTCTTTGATGGCTAATTCACCTATGGTGGCGCAACTATCATTGCCGTCCTCGCCGGACGTGCGTGTTCTGTCTCTCGGGTGGGAAGTGTCGGAGGGCCCTGAGGACTTACCGAACAGCGATGACGACGAGGCCGTGCACGCCGGCGTGCAGGACTGATGACCCATCGAGCTGGCTGCCCGTCACACCCGTGCTGGGGTTGCCGGACCGTTCTGCCCGGCGGCCGTCAGCGACGCCGGAAGTTGTAAACCTTCAACGCCGGCTCGGCGATCGCTGCCGGAGCGGGCCGTGCCGCTGCCGCAGGGGTCTCGGTGGGAGCGATCGAACGTAGCAGCGTGGGATGGATGGCGAGGTCCTCGGAACCGGGAAGGTAGGGCCGAGGACCGTATCGGCGCGAGAGCAGCGTCCACAGCAGTTTCGGGGCCTCATGGCCGACGGTCACCGGTTCCTGCTTACGCCAGCCCTTCGCCGACAACTGCACGTACAGGGAGTTCTTACGGGTGTCGCCGATGGCCCCGACGGTGTGGGCGCGCATGATGAGGGCCTGGATCGAAACACCCCACGTCGCTTTGAGCCGGGCGTAGTCCGACAAGGTGAGGGCCTCGGACATCATCACCGTGGCGCGTTCCACCGGCACCAACAGCGCGGTGGCGAAGCGGTTGGCCTCGTCCTCGGCCACGGCCTGTTGGGTGCGGGGCCGGAACGTGTGCAGCACCAGGTGACCCACCTCATGGGCGAGGGTGAATCGGTCCCGGTCGCCCTGCTGACCGGGGAAGTACCCGACCAGGGCCGCCGCGCCGATACCGGCCCAATGGGAGACACCGAAATGCCCGACCGGGATGTTCTCCTCACCTTCGACATCCGGCAGGACCAGCGGCGCTACCGCGATGCCGGCACGTTCCAGCGCGCGGGTCAGATGAGGGATCGGCGCGGTGGGCGCGAGCCTCAGCGATTCGCGGGTCTCCGCCGCCAACTGCTCGATCTGCTTGTCGTCGAGGTCATCATCTCCGGCGGCGAACGGCAGTGACGGTGTCGGGTAGCGCTCCGCGTCGAACAGGGTTTCCGCAACCCGGAAACTCTCGCCGTAGACGGCATGGACGCGCCGGGTCATCGTCTTACGGGCCCGTGAGTTCTTGCGGAACCGCAGGCTGTCCAACGGGACCGACGTCGGCTGAACCCTGAAGAAGGTAAACGGCGTACCGGTGGCGGCGGCGATCTGCGTCAGCTTGTCGTCGGTGGCATCGCGGCTGCCGGTTTCGACATCGGAGATCCAAGGCTGGGTGACGCCGGAAACCTCAGCCAGCTGAGCCTGGGTCAGCCCGAGGATGTCGCGGAGCGTCTTGAGACGCTCACCCGGCGCTTCCGCCAGCATCTTCGGCCCCGCCTTCCAGACCATCCTCGTCCGGGATGTCTAGTTCCATACCCTCATCCGACGGCTCGAACTCTAGAGCAGCAAGATCCTCTGCGGTCTCCGGCAGGATGAAGTCGATGTCCGTCGCCGCATGATCGCCCCACTTCCAGGTACCGATCGGCCTGACGACACGGAAGATCGGCACGCCGGTCTTGGCGTCGATGCGCCAGACGAACAGCAGCCGGTCGTCCGGCGGGCCCAATAGGCGCGGTACCGGCAAATCGAACAGCGGCGGGTTGCGGTAGTACGCCTGCCGGGCGTCGTTAAAGCCAGGAGGCGGGACGTCACTGTCACGGACGGCGTGCAGGAACCGGATTCGGTAGTCACCGTCGGACAGCCACAGTTCGCCGTTGCGGGCATGGTTGCCCGTCAACTGCCAAGGGGTGATCGCGGTCCTGCCCAACTGGAGGTGGGCGTAGGCCCGGACGGTGTGGGTCGCGTGCCAGCGGTACACCGCCTCACCGTCGAGATCACTCAACACCTCGCGGCGACGCTGATCCGCCCAAGTGAAGACGCCGTGTAGCGGTTCACAAAGCGGCAGCAGCGCCGTCCGAATCCGCTCGACGTCATCGTTAAACATGCGCGATATATTATCACCGAGATTATTAAGGCGCGAGGTTGTACGCGGCGTGGCGGTTCGGGCAGCCCGGAGGCCGCCCGCCAGCACCGCCGCACCGCGGCCGATCCTCTCGTCCGCCGCCGCCTTGGACGCCTTGCGGAACCTCGCTGAGCCGGCACAGCCGGATGGAATGCCGGGTTCAGAACACGGCGGGGACCGGGGGTCGCAGGTCGTCAGTCATATGGCCCCGGCCGTGGCGGGGCCAGCGGACGTCAGGAGCCGGCTTGCCGTTCGCCGAGGGGCTTCGTTCGCCCCGGCAACACGGGGGCGACGGCGTTCGGGCCTGATGCCGAACGCGCAGAGCCGACGTTCGCCAGGTCTCCGACCTCTACGTTCAGGCCGTACGCGATGGCGTGCAGGGTGGTGACCGTCGGGGCATGCTTCGCCTGCTCGATGTTGATCAACTGGCGGCGAGAGACGCCGCTGCGCTCGGCGAGCTGCTCAAGGGTCAGCCCTTCTTCCATGCGGAGCCTGCTGATTGCCACCCCGAGAGCCACCTCGTCGTACGGCGGTGGTGGCTCGATCACAAAATCAAGGCAACTTGTCCCACTCCGGCATGTCAGTGCAGGAAACTGCACTTTCTGAGCTAAATTGCGTTGCAGTCAACCTTGGTGTGACCTCGCCGCGCGGTCCGGACTACCGGTGACCCCCCGTTTTGACCTGAACCGCGACGATGGCGGCTTACTGTCTCCGCCACCAATGGATGGCATCTCCCCAGCCGGGGGTACGGCGCTTCTGCTCCCGAGACAGAAAGCCCTCACCATGAGCGCGAACGATGTTCACTTCGCGGGCGTTCGATTCCCCACGCTGGTGCACGCCCAATGGGCTTTGTGCTTTGAGGACCTATTCGTCCCATGGCAGTTCCGCAGCCGGAAACTGATCCTGGGCAGTGGCGTGGAGTACGAGCCGGACTTCTGGCTGCCACGCCAGGCGCTGTGGGTCCAGGTCGGTGACGGCACGGACCCCGAGGACTTCCGGCGGTGGCAAGAGTTCGCCGCCATCGCCACCGCCACTGCCGATGACGGCCCGGGACTGCCGGCTCCCGAGGTGGGCAGCGGGCTTCCCGGAAGTCACACCACCGGGCCGCTGTCCGAGGATTGGCAGGCCCGCAGCGTGCTGTTCAGCATCGGTGGCATACCCGCCGCCGAGGACATGTCCGCGGCCGGCCCGCGATCCGTCGCTCACCACGCGATGTACACCATCAGCGGCGACTCGTGCCAGTGGACCGCATGTGAGACCTGTGGTCTCGTCGACGTAGAGAACGGCCGGGCAGACCGTCCTGTCTGCGGCCACAGCGATCACACCCGCGACAAGACCTGCCGGGCCGACGCCCCGCGGCTCCTCACGGCATATCGGCTTGCCCGCCAGTCGATCAACGCCCAGCGCGGCGGAACGTGCGCGCGTTGCACTTCGCCGCTAAATCGGGGAGATCTCGTCAGCGCTGGCCGGCGTATCGGCCGCCGCCGGTGGTACCACGCCGAGTGCCTGCTCGCCGACCTGCGGCAACGCCACCCCAGACCCCCGACACAGACCACCGCCGACGATTCCCCCGACGCACGGCTGACGACCGGATGACCATAGTGACGGCACACGACACCCTGATCTGGGACGCGGAGCCCGTCACGGACGACCTCCGCTGGCGTGCACCGGATCTTCTCCGCCGAATCGCAGCAGTCTCCGAAGGGCGAACAGATCAGCGATTTCGTCTAGATCATCGCAACGTCGGCCTCGCCAGCGGGTGGGGGATCAGTTTGCTCAGCGACGCGATGGAGCCTGGCGTCACGCTGGTGATTAGATCCGTCCGCGTCGCGGTACGCGGCCGGGCGGAACTGGTCCGCTCGCTGCATGCGCTGGCCAGCCTGAACGGTCCTGGGGCGCTGATCGACATGTGGAACTCGTACTTCAACGTGTTCCACCGCGACTACGACTGCATGATCCCCCGATCGGCCGAGCGGCCGGCCAGCCCTGCCCACCCGTCGTACTGGACCATGGAGCCGTGCTGGGACACGTTCGATGTTCCGCACCGTGCGGCTCGCCGGCTTGCCGGCCGAGCCGCTGAGGCCCTACGGAGCGCACCCCATCCTGGTGGGGACGCCGCCATGCGGGCTGAGGCCGCCGCGTGGTGGGCGATCACCCCTGACGTGGACGCGTTCGACAGCCGTCGTCGGCAGCCCGGCGTGGAGCATCCGGCTGAGGTCAAGAACCGCCTGGGCTTACGGGCGGGCTTGACCGCAGCGCAGATCGCCGCCGCTGCCTGGCATTTGGACACCGTGGCCCACGGTGGCCTGTACGACGCGTTTCCCGGCCAGCTTGCCCGCGACGCCTGCCAGATGGCCCACCCGCTCCGGGTGAGGCTGCTCGACGAGTGGAGGGCATCGGGACGGCGCTGGGAAGAACTCAAAATTCCACCCATAGCCGACGGAAAAGGCCCGTGCCCGAAAGCGGCCAGCAAACCGATCTGGTTAGCACACGACCTCACCGACAGACACGCAAGGCCTTGGTGCGCCGTTCTCAGCCAGCTCCGTCTCAGTGGCACGCAGGCCAGGATCGCAAGCCTCATGACCCTGCGCAGCAGCGACATCCCACCCGTCGCCGCCAGTCGCTGGGCCCAGGCCATGGGCCAGCGGCTCCACACCGACGAACGCTTCTGGCAGGACCTCGTCGATCCGCTTGCCGTACGCAATGTCGACCCGCTCGACGCGGGAGCCTGGGCACTCCGCCGTCCCCGGTCATCGCTGGACTTCATCGCGTCCCAACTGGTGCGGCGGGCGATCGAAGGATGGACGAGCCCCGAGGTACGCCACATCCCGTGGCCGGTCCGCGACCGCTACCGAGCACTAGGCGCGGAAACCGGAATCGGTCCCGGCGACGCCCCCCGCCTCTACCGCATCCTGCTCGACGATCCCGCAGGCCACGACAAGAGTCTCGCCCTACTGAAAGCCCTCAACCGAACATCGTGAGCGAAAACCACGACCACACCCGCCGTTGGAATCCTGAAAGGAAGCACCGAGATGGCACGAACGATCATCGTGATCGAAATCGATGAGTCGCGCTACCGCGACGTAGAGTCCGCCGCCCGAGAAATGGACATCAGCCCGGAGACGTTCGTGGCGGTTGTCACCGAGCAGTACGTGACCCGGCAGATCCGACAGCGAGCCACGCCCGAACCCCCCATCCCGTCCGAGCCGACGGAACCAAACCAGCCCGCCCAACCAAGCGAGCCGGGCGAGCCGGGCGAGTAGCGGTCGAGACCTTCAGCGGTGCCCCGCCCCCCTTCGAGCCTGCCTCCGATCAGGGCAATAACGGACCCGGCCGAGGCATCGTCATCGAGACAGCCCCCGCTCGTGTCCCGCCGAACGCAAGAACACCGAACGGATATCTGGCCGGGCCCACTCAGGTCCCGGTGCCGTGGGCCTGGTCAGCACCAGTGCAGCCAGCACCTCGACCCCGCACGTCGATCACTAAGACCGGAACAGCACAAATACATCAAAACGTCGGCGGAGACCCCGGTAAGCGCACAGGATCGAAAGATCGGTTTCCGTCTAATTCGCCGGCTGAGCGAGGTCGAGTCAGGGATACGCAGGGCCGACATAGTGCAGAACGATGGTGCAGTTCGCTCCCACGAACTCCCAGATGATCACGGTCTCATCCGATCTGCCTTCGTTGGCCCGTGAGATGTACCCGCTATGACCGGCCTCGCCCCAGGTGACAGCCCGAAAGAAGAAGGATGGAGGGAACGCGAGGTTCCTGATCCGTTCCAGCGCGGACTCCACTGAGTTGGCCAGTGGTCCGGGCTGCTCGCGGATCGCCTGCAGCGCCGGAGCAGCTTCGCCTTCCACGATCGTCAGCGGGTAGTCACAGTCGTTGTCGGAGGCTGATCCCGTCACAGAGACGATGTTTCCAAACGCCGGCCCCGCGCGTCCTGGTTATGAGAGTTGCGGTGCCGTGGTGCTGGAAGCGGATTTCTCGACCATGGCCACAACCGCGGGGCTGACCAGCTCACCAAGAGGAACAACCTTGACGGGGTGGAACAGGAGAGTTCCGTCCTCCCGCTCCTCCACGAGGTATCGGGTGTGCTCCTTCTTCCCGAGACGACCCAGCGACGCTCTGCGTCGGTCATCGAGTTCCACCAGCACCATGTCCGATTCGCGATCACGTTTCTCGCTCATTGCGCCTCCAATGCGGGGCAGTACCCCATTACCCAATTAGGGTACGCGCTCCGATTGAAGATGGCGAGGTCGACAGCCGAGCCAACCACCGGAAGATCCGGCAGGTTTGCTGCCTTCTAGCAGCTTCAAGACCGAGCATCAGGTCACGGGCCGCAGAACCACGCCGTTCCCGCCAGCTCGGCCGACTGCACTTCGAGTGTCATCGATTGACCCCCCCTTGACGTGGTTGAGGATCACGGTCACAGCGATACCCAGGACCAGGCCCACGGCCGCGAGCAGCCATGCTTTGCCGAGTAGGGCCTTCTCCGTCGCGTGGTCCTCGGCCTGATGCACCTTGATCACGTAACGCGCGGCGGGAACGAACGCGAACCCGGGCACGATCAGCAGCGGCATGGTGATCGCCGGCAGATGGAGGCTGCCCTGCGCAGCGACCACGATGGTGATCACAAGCAGCAGCCCCCACACCCCGGCGAGGGTCAGAGCGAGTTTGCCGAGCGCGCGCTGGGCATCAGCTGCTGGACTGGACACTGTCGACTGCCGTGCCGTCACGCCATTGACCGCCGAAAGCATCGGCCGAAAGTAGTTTTATGCTCACCCTAAGATGATCATAGTTCGTCGTAGTATGCCTCTCCTCGGGGCGCGGTTCGGTTGTTGGCGTTCGGCCCAGCCGTTCCGCGGCGCGTTCCGGGACTTCGGTGCAGGTAGCCGTCGGGCAGGTTCCGACCCGGCCGCCGCATTACGCAGGATGTCCGGCCAGCCTGGGTCTTTCTCTCCTTTGAGCCACCGTCGTGATCCATCTCCGCACATTCGGTGAGTGCGTCACCGGGACGGAATCGCATTCGCGACTTCGTGGGCGCTCCGTCACCATGGGTGCATGGACCCCGAGGAAGCCGCGTTGGCGGCGCTGGCGGAAGAGTTGTACGGCACTCGACGGCTTCTGCTGCGATTTCTCGTCGACCTGCCCGACTCCGGTTCTGTCGTCGACCTACAGCGAAAGCTCCTCGACGAGCACGCTCGGAAGGGTACGACCCGGGCTGAACGTGATCTATTCAAACATCATCGGATCAAGCTCAGGGCGATTGGTGACGCTTTGGCGTGGCTTCTGCTACCTGCCCACACCATCCGGACGCTGTCCAAGCATCCGGGTCGCGCAGCGCCGCCGCCGATGAACGCGGAGGACGCCGCGTTTGTCATGCAGGTCGTCGAACAGTTGTTCCGAGCGGGCCGGGTGCCTGTCATTTCGGACCTGACAAATGTCCTACTCGTCGGGGACGTGGTCGCTGTTGAATCCGGCGGCAGCGTTGAAGTCGTGGAGTGCAAGAACACTCGTATTCCGGTACGGCCGCCGGCCAGCGGCCGGCTCGCCAGGCAACGGCAACGTGGTGAGATGCTCACGCGTTACCTGCGTGAGAGCGTGATGCCTCACCCCCAGGGGAGTCAGGCAGCCGTCGCCGCAGTCGCTGACGCCCTCGCCATCCCGAGACCGGTGGGCCCATCTCCGGCCATTCCGGAACTCGTCGCTATGGATGTCGCACTGCCCGAACCGAATCCTGAGTGGCTGGCTGCTGCATACACGCGGTACGAGGAGTCGCCGCAGGGGGTGGGCTTGGTGGAAATTGGAGCTGGCGACTACCTGCTGATCACCGAGCGAAATGAGTCCGCCGTCGACCAACTCGGAGACGTTCTGCAAACCCTGCCCCCGCTGCGCCAGGTGTGTGTGTCTATGCACTTCGAGCAACTTAACCAGCCGCTGCCACATTGCCGGTCGATTCTGTCGTACCCCCTTGACTGGGAGTTCCGGGCCGCGCTGCTGGAGTCCGACTTGGTGATGGTCCGAGTGGTCGATCTTTCCATCTTCGAGGAGCCTGACGACGATGGGGTTGGCCTGACCTTACGAGATGGCCAGCTCCTACAGTGGACTCACAACGGGTATCACCAGGTTTTCTCGAACCGTTTCATTGACGAAGTCATGTACGGGCCGGTATCAGCAGCAGCGATGCGCTCCTGCCTGATCGATTGTGTGCGCCGTGCGGAACGCGACGTGGTGCCGCTTGTCATGGACACCGCCCAGATTTCACGGGTCAACGAGCTGGATCGGGGCAGCGGCAGCAGCGTGCGATATGCCACCGTCTATCCATCAAATGACGGAGATCTCGCGATTGTCGGCAGCGCGGTCGACGCTGGCTTGGACATGTTCCCTGAGGTGACGCACACCGAGTATTTCCCCAGTTCCCGGCGTCTGATCGTCTATGCCGACGAGGACATTCTGCTTGACACTGAGGTGCCCGTAGCGGACTGACCGTCGTTCACGGGGCGCGGGAGACGACCGACAACGTACGGGGCGGGGCGAGCGACAGCAGTCGCGCCGCCCCGCGTCCGGTGATTTGCCGGTCAGGCCGCAGCGTCTTCGTCCGGACGATGCAGCTCGTCGCGGACCTCCTGCGGCGGCTTGAGCTTCGAGGCCGAGGGCCGCTGCCGGGCGTCGACGATCACGGCCCGCACCTCGACGTTGTGGAGTTCCGAGGCGATCCGGGCGGCCTTAGCGACCTTGGCCGTGAAGCTGTCGGCCATCTCGGCGTCGGTGAAGGCCACCGCCACGAAGTAGGCGATGTTGACGTCGGCCGCCATGGCGTACTCCGGGGTCTGGGCGAGGATGCCGTCCCAGAACCGGGTGTTGGAGACCAGCTTCAGCTCGACGACGGAGCGGGCCATCCAGCCGCGGGCGAACTCGAAGTCGACCGGGCCGCGGCCGGCGTTCGCCTCGCCGGCGATCGCCACGTCGTTGGCCTTGCAGTAGTGCTTGACGCACGCCCGGAAGACCATCTGGACCTTCTTCTCGGGGTACGCGAAGTTGTTGTGCCACAACTGCTGCCACTCGCCCTCGCGCTCGATGCCGCGCTTGAAGACGTCGATGACCGTGCCGACGAAGTCCGGGAACTGCGCCGGGTCTTCCGGGACGAACGACGTCGTGGCAGTCGCGGCGATCGCGCCGCCGCGCTCCCACCAGGAGGTGCGCAGCTTCGGGTCCTTGTCGACGTCGTACGGCGGGTGGTCCTCGTGCTCCAGCGAGGTGAGGTACTCCGCGACGATGGCGGGGTTCTGCCGGGCCAGTTTCGCCTTCTCCCGGCGGTCGACGTGCCGGGCGATGTCGTAGTTGAAGTGGGTCCGCAGTTCCTCGGCGTGCCCGTTCCAGGCGAACCTCCAGAACCCGTCGGCGGTCACCACCGGGATGTCGCGCAGGAACCGCTTGGGCACCAGCAGCACCGGGGTACGCCGGGAGGTGTAGGGGTTGACGGGCAGGTCGACCTCGGCGTCGCGCCACATGGCGGCGGCCGCGTCCCAGGTCGCGTTACGGACGCGGAACGTCTCGGTCGGCACGTTGTGCCGGCGGGCGACCTGCTGGGTGTAGGTGATGAAGAAGCTCTTGGCGATGTTGCAGACCGCGTCGCTGATGCGGTCCAGGCCCATGCCGCCCTGGAACAGGGCGAGCATCTCCATGTGCGGAACGTTGTCGAACCCGAGCCCCAGCGCGGTGCGCACGCCTTCCAGCATGCCCTCCTGCAGGATCTTGCCGGCCCCGTTGCCGTTGGGCGACCCGGCGGCGACGCCGAGGCAGAACTCGGCCGGTTCGGGGAACAGCATCAGCGCCTGGGCCTTCTTCCAGGCCAGGGAGGCGGTGTTCCCGCCGGACTCGCGCACCAGGTCGAAGACCATGGCGAAGAAGTCCAGGACGTGGTCGTGAGCGCCGAACCACAGGTCGTCGGTGTCGGCCCAGATGGCGAAGGGCTCGACACACAACGGGGTGTCGGTCGCCAGGTACGGGTCGAACCAGTCGTCGGCTTCCGACCGGATGATTTCGTAGTGTTCGCCGAAGCGCACGGTGGGTACCTTCCTCCGCGCCCGGGACCTTCGCCCGGATGCGGCGGACCGCCGCGATCTCTTCCCGACATGAGAAAGTCCACTGAACCCTGGTGGGCACAGTGGGCCTCGGTTAGGGTCAGGTCGCCTACCAAGCAAACCTGAGACCCCGGACGGGATGTCGACCTCGACGTCCTGTGCCGGGGTCTTTCGCGTTTGGACCGACACGAACGGTAACCCGGTCTGCGATGCGCAGTCAACGACACGCGTGCATGTCGGAGGGGCACTTCTGTGCACATCCTGTGGACGATGTTGTGGATATCCACCGCTCAGACCACATCATGTTCCGGCGACCGGCATTTTTGTCGGACCCTCGCTGTACACTCCCGAGCCCTTCACCAAACCGGGCCGACGGTGACTGTATGTAACCCCTGGTCGGGCAGGAATTCGCGATCTTGGACCGGCCTATAGGGGGTCCTGGTGGGCCGAAGCATGAGGGTCTCGCGGGTGAGCCGTGTCGTCTGGTGTATGACCTTGGTACGCGGCCTCCTGTTCGCTGAATCACACCGGTTGACTCGGGAATCAGGGGTCGCCGGTGCACCGGATCAGGCATGCCGGGCCGCAGTTGGCGAAGGTGGAGACCGAAGTGCTGACTGCCGCACGGAGGCCGATTGGGCGCACAGCCGGGGTCTCGATTCCAGCGGCAAGGCCGGTGAAGAGGCTGTTCCCGGCGAACGACATCGTGGCTGGGGCCGTCAGTTTCAGGGCGGGTGGTACCCCAGGGGCGCGCTCCTCGCGGCTGGGCCGAAGCGCGCGGCAGCCTGGACCGCCTGCGAGGAGCGGTTTGCCGGGTCGGGCCTCGCCCGGGAGGCCGCTACCGGGCGGGTTCCGCGGTGCTCGACCGGTGGAGACGTATCACGTCGCGGGCGTGTCGCATCCGCATCTCGTCCACGGTAAGGCCCTGCTCGCAGGCGTCCCGGAACTCGTACCACCGATCGTTTTGGTAGAGCAAGAAACTACGGAAGTAGGCGATGGCCTCCTCCGCGGTGATCGCGCGTGGAGCACACATGCCCAGGTAGCGGGCCAGCGCAGGCGGGCAGACGTTCACGAACAGCATCATGAAGCCCAGTTCGAGGGCACGGCACGGTCCGTCGACGTTCCCTGCCGCTGCGGCGTGCCGCCAGATCGCCTCCAAGTCGGCGGCGTACTGCGGGGTTCCCCACCCGCCCGCGAACGCGGCCAGGCCCGGCTGGTCGAGCACCTCTGCCAGGCCGGCGTTCTCCCACGAGGCGACCTCGCCGAGCGCAACGCCCGCACGCAGCCACGCTGCAGCGCTCCCGGACGGGTCGAGATCGGCGATCGTGGCTCCGGCGGCCTTCCACGAGGCGATCGCCCGCACGTGCGGCGCGCGAACAGCGAGCGGCTGCAGCGAGTTGAAGCCCGGCCGGGACCTGAGCAGTACGTAGCGCCAGGCCACCGCTTCCAGCGGCCGGACGCCCCACCCGTCGTGAGCGGCGATCTCGTCCAGATCCAGGCCGACGAGGTCTGATCGCACCGTCCGGTACGGCGCCTGCACCTCCGCGCTGCACGGCAGGTTGTCCGCCGAGTCATGGTAGGCGGCCCCGACGTTCACCAGGATCTCCCAGTCGCCGCCGGCCGCCGAGTGCCCCGCGTTCTGCCGCTGGTCCTCGCGCAGTTCGGCGACGTGCGCCAGCACCGCCGCCGGCAGCCCTGCGCCGTCGACACCTGCCGCAGAGGTACGGCAGGCGGCAGGCTCTGCCCGGTACGAGAAATCCTGAAAATCAGTCATTGCGGCTCCTGACCTCAACGGTTCGACGACACCGGTATCGGCAGCCGCTCGCCACCGCCGGACGCTGCCGTCAGCGAGTGCCACCGCTTTCAGACCTACGGTCTATTGCCAATAGACCGTAGGTCTGTAGTCTTGGATTGTGGATCACGTTGAGGTAGGCAGCATGCCGGCATGGCGGTTCGGTTCGGTCGATCACGGGCTCCTGCTGGCAGAGGTGCCGGTTCCCCAGCCGCTGGCAGGCGAGGTCGTCATCGACGTTCGCGCCGCCGGGATGTGTCATACCGACGTTGGTGTCGTGCAGGGCCATCTGCGTCCGGCTGCGGTGCCTTTGACCTTGGGGCACGAGATTTGCGGGACCGTCGCGTCGATCGGTGCGGGAGTGACGGGGTGGGCTGCCGGTGATCGAGTGGCGGTCTTGGCGTCTTCGGGCGGTCCTGGAACTGGACGCGACGGCGGCTACGCCAGCCGTGTCGCCGTGTCGACCGATCTGCTGGTGGCCGTTCCTGAAGGTGTCGACGATGCGGCTGCCGCCGCCGCGACCGATGCTGGCCTGACCGCCTATCACGCAATGCGGGTGCAGGGCGAGATTCAGCCGGGGATGAGGGTCGGCGTCATCGGGCTCGGCGGGCTCGGCATGATCGGCGCTCGCTTGGCGGTGCTCGCCGGGGCCGAGGTGTATGCGGCGGAACTACGCGAGTCGCTGTACCCCGCCGCGGCCGAGCAGGGTGTCGCCGCCTGCTCGTCGAGCATCACCGACTTCGCCGACAAGCGACTTGACCTCGTCGTGGACTTCGCCGGAATGGAGACGACCAGGGGTGCCTTTCACGCTGTCCGCGCGGGTGGCCGGATAGTGCAGGTCGGCATCGGTCGGCCCGAGGCGACGATCGACCTGCTGGACGTCATCGCCAAACAGGTGCAATACCGAGGATCGAGCACCGGCACGCGGGAGGATCTCGCCGCATTTCTTGATCTGCTCAGGCGCGGCGAGGTCAGGCCGCACATCGAGCAGATCGGGTTCAACGAGATCGGGACGGGCATCCAACGGCTGACGCGCGGCGAGGTCACCGGCCGACTGGTTGCCGTGTTCTGAAGCGTAATCCGGACCGGCTGGTCGGTGCTGGCGCGAAACGCCTCGCGATCCGACGCCTTCGGCCGCAATACCGGTTCCGTGCCGGCCAGGCAACCGCCGACCACCAGGCAAGAGACTCACGGTCTGTAGGATGGATTCATGGACTTCAAGCGCGCTCACAGCGAGGAGCAGCGGGCCGAGCGACGCCGACAGATCTTGGACACCGCGGCGGTGATGCTCGCCGAGATGCCGGTCGCGAAGATCAGCCTTAACGAGCTAAGCCGGCGGATCGGTCTGGCCAAGTCCAACGTCCTGCGCTACTACGAGTCGCGGGAAGCGATCCTGCTCGAACTGCTCAACACCGAACTCGAACAGTGGGTTACCGAGCTGGAGCAGACGCTCGAACCCGTAGAAGGCACCGTGCGCGAGCGAGGGGACCGGCTGGCCGCGGTCATCGCCGAGACGCTGGCCCGCCGGCCGGTGCTGTGCGATCTGAACAGTGCGCAAGCGTCCGTCCTCGACCACAACGTGTCCGCCGACGTGGCGCTGGCGTACAAGCGGGCGTCCCGCAAGTCGATCGAGGCCCAGGCCAGGATCATCCTGCGCTACGTGCCGGAACTGGGTGCTCAGGACGCGACCCGGGTCGTTGCGATGACCACCCTCATCGCCGGTGCGGCCTGGCCGTACAGCCAGCCGCCGGAGGCAATGCTCGCCGCGTACGCCGCCGACCCGTCGCTGGCCGCCATGCGCACCGACTTCACCGACCTGTTGCGTCAGGCCCTGGCCGTGACCATCTCAGGTCTTCTCGCCCGCCAAGAGGATCTCCCCGTGGGCTCCGCCCCCATCGACATCGCCCTCCAGGCGCAATAGATCGGTCAGGCTGACACCAGCCCTCCGCCTTCTTCTCTTCCTGCCTCCCTGCCTGCCGAGCATCGCCGCTGACCGTCCGCGGCATCGCTCGGCGTCCTGAGCCTGATCGCCACGGCACCGTCCGGCGGCCGAACCGCGATGGTCCAGACCCATGCCGGCCGATGCCCGGACTCGCGTCTCGTGGTGGCGCTGGTTGCTGCGCGCGTGGTCCGCCCGCCGCTGCCGGTTGCGTCGCACCCCGTTCGCACTGTGCCTGCTACCGCCACTTCTCGCCTTATAGACCAGCGGTGTGTTAACTTTGAACACGTAACAGACCATCGGTCGTTAGGGAGTGGACATGGGTGAGATGCCAGCTCAGCGCGGCAAGTTCGCGGTTGTGACGGGGGCGAACAGCGGGACGGGTAAGGAGGCGGCCAAGGCGCTTGCCGGCGCGGGAGCGTCGGTGGTTCTCGCGGTGCGCACGGTGGCGAAGGGCGAGGACGCGAAGCGGGAGATCCTGGCGGCACACCCGGGCGCGGAGGTGCAGGTCCACCGGCTCGATCTGGCGGATCTGGCCAGCGTGAAGGAGTTCGCCGACTCGCTGATCGCCGATGGCCGCCCGGTGGATCTGCTGCTCAACAACGCCGGGGTGATGATGCCGCCGGTGCGGCACGAGACCAAGGACGGGTTCGAGCTGCAGATCGGCAGCAACTTCCTCGGCCCGTTCGCGCTCACGGTGCGTCTGCTGCCGCTGATTCTCCAGGCCCGTGCTCCGCGGGTGGTCACGATGAGCAGTGGGCAGGCCAACGGTGCCACCATCCGCTTCGACGACCTGAACTGGACCAGCGGCTACAAGCCGATCCCCGCCTACGGCCAGTCCAAGCTGGCGGACCTGTTGATGAGCCAGCACCTGGCGCACCTGGCCGACCAGCGGGGATGGCCGTTGCTGTCGATCGGCGCGCACCCCGGCGCGGCCAAGACCAACATCGCCGCGAGCGGACCGACGATGGGCGGGAAGGCCCCCTTGATCCTGCGGGTCCTCAACCGGGTCGCGCCGTCGCAGACCCCGGCCGAGGGGGCCCGGTCGATCGTGCTCGCCGCGACCAGCCCCGACGTCGTGCAGGGCGGCTACTACGGGCCGAAGTACAACCTGTTCGGCCCGGCCGTCGAGGTGAAACTGCCGGCCTCCGCCGCCGACAAGGCGATCGCCGCGCGCCTGTGGACCCTGGCCGAGCAGCTCACCGGCGTCACGCTCCCGGCCCACCGCTGACCCGAACGACCTCCCGCCTCGTCCGCTCGCCGTCCCTCGTCGTCAGGACCCTTGATGTCTGCTGCCATCGCCCTGCCCCGCGGCAGAGCACTCGCCGGAAGCCTGCTGCTCCTGCTCAACCCCGCCGTCTACCTGATCGCCGAGGCGGTCTCGGCCGCCGCCTGGCGCACCCCCGCCTACAGCTACGCGAACAACGCGATCAGCGACCTCGGCGTCCCCTCCTGCGGAACACTCATCGACCACCCCGTCTGCTCGCCGCTGTATCCGGTCATGAACACCGCGTTCCTGCTCCAGGGTGCGGTCATCGCGGTCGCCGCGTTCCTGCTCGCTCCGCTACTGGCCAGCGCTTCGGCCCGCGTGTACCGGATCTTCGCGGTGATCACCGGGGTCGGCCTGCTCCTGGTGGGAACGTTCCCCGGCTCCCCGGAGGCCGTGGCTGACGGCACCGTGGCGATCCACACCGCAGGTGCAGGCATGGCCATCTTCGGCGGGAACATCGCCGCCATCATCGTCGGCACCGCCCTGCACCGGCAGGGGCACCGCCGCCTCGGCAGCGCGCTGATCGGGTTCGGCATCGTCGGGAACATCAGCGTGATCGTCATGTTCGCCGTGGTGGCCGCAACCTCCGGCGGCGTCATCTCCGGCGTCGCGATCGCCGAGCGGATCTCGGTCTACACCATCATGGCCGCCCAGCTCGCCGCCGGCATTGCCCTGCTGACACGGCTTCGCCGTACGTCCGTACCGATAGTGCTCGCGGCACATGGCTGACGCGTCTCCGCCCACGGGACTGGTCGGTCACGCCGATCGGCTTGCCCCGCCCGCTGCGACGTTCGGGTCCTGGGCCGCCACTGTGCTGCAGGTGGCCCGGCGAAGCTGGCGGCCCGGTCTGCTCGTCACCGGTGTCTCGGTGTCCCTTCCGCTGGCCGCCGTGGAACTCGGCCGAGGGCTGGCCGAGGCCGCTGGTTATCCCGCCGTAGCCTCGATGCCGGACGTCATTGCCGCCGCCGGCAGCGTCTCCACGCTGATGATGAGCGTGGTCTTGCCGGTGGTCCTGCTGGGCGTCGCGGTCGCTGTCGGCTCAGTCGGGTGGGCGGGCGGTATCTGGGCGCTGACCGCCGAGGCGGTGACCGGCCGGCCCGTCCGCGTTGCCGATGCCTACCGCTACGGACTGAGCCGGCTCACGCGCCTCGGACCGTGGACACTGGCCGCCGCACTGCTGCTCGTCGCCGGGCTCGCCGCCTTCGTCGTGCCCGGCATCTACCTGCTCTTCGCGCTGTCGCTGTTCAGCTTCGGCGTCCTGTTCGAGCACGACCGCCGCCCGCTGCTGCGCTCGTTCGCTCTGACACACGCCCGACTTGGACGGGCGCTCGCACGCTGGGGCATGCTCGCGGCGGTCACGGTCGCCATCGAAGCCACGATGAGCCTAGTCTTCGGCACCCTCAGCCTGGTCCTGCTCGGCGATCCCGGCTTCGGTGCCGACGGACACGGTCTCGCCGGCGGCCTCATCGATGCCATCCACACCGCGGTCGGCGCGCCGGTCTGGGCGTTGCTGGTCATCGGCCTGACGGTCACCTACGCCGACCTGCGCCAACCTCGATCGAACTGAATCCTGCATTCCCCGGCCCGGCGTCTTTGGCGTCGGGCCGGTCGCGTTCAGGCGTCGCGGTGGACCGTGTCGATCCGAGCGGTTCCCACCGGCAGGTCGTCGCGGCGGGCCAGGAGCCCGGAGAGGGTGACGTGCAGGCTCTGCCGAAGCAGGTCGGTGAACTCCCCGCGCATGGCGGCCACGGCCGGGTCGGCGGCGTAGGCGGCCAGCATCGCCGCCGACGGCCGGCTCCACGGCCACGCCGCGGCGGTGATCAGTGTGGTCATCGCGACGAGCCGGGTCGCGTCCTGATCGCCAAGCTCGGGCAGGTAGCGCAGCACCCAGCGGGCCTGCCGCTCGACCGTGCGCCGGGACGCGCGTTTGTAGTGCAGCGCGACCTCGGTGGAGACGTTGTGCTCCAGCACCGCGGCCTGGACGCTGATCAAATCGCACAGCGTCGGCCGGCTCGTCAATGAGGTGACGAGAACGTCGGCGAGCTGGTCACCGCGCTCGCGCGCCGTCCCGGCGACGGGCTCGGATGTGGTCTCCAGTTGTGTCAGCCAGTCCCGCATCTCCGTGTCGAGCAGTTCGAGCAGGACCGCCTCGCGGGACTCGAAGTAGCGCAGCACGTTCGACTTGGCCAGGCAGGTCCGTCGGCTCAACTCGTTGAGGGTGACCTTCGCGACTGGCATCTCCACCAGCATCGCCGCCGCAGCGGCCAAGATCTGCCGACGGCGCTCCTCGCGCTGTTCGTCACTGCGAGCACGCATGAATCCCATGCTTGGAATCTTACAGACCAAGGGTCTCTTGCCAAAAGACCATCGGTCGTTTACCGTTGAACTCGTTAAAGACCAACGGTCTCTAGGAGTCGTCATGTACGAGGTCCCCAGCCAGCGCGGCAAGCTCGCCGTCGTGACCGGCGCGAACAGCGGTACCGGCAAGGAAGCCGCCAAGCGCCTGGCCGGTGCCGGTGCCGACGTGATCCTCGCGGTACGCACACCCAGCAAGGGCGAGCAGGCCCGCGCCGAGATCCTGGCCGCCCACCCAAGGGCCAGGGTCCGGATTCATCCGCTCGACCTCGCCGATCTCGCCTCGGTCCACAATTTCGCTGATCGCCTGAACGCTGACGGCCGCCCGCTCGACCTGCTGCTCAACAACGCAGGCGTGATGATGGTGCCGCAGCGCATGCAGACCAAGGACGGCTTCGAGCTTCAGATCGGCAGCAACTTCCTCGGCCCGTTCGCGCTCACCGTGCGTCTGCTGCCGCTGCTGCTGACCGCCCGCACCCCGCGGGTCGCCACGATGAGCAGCGGCACCGCCGCCCGCGGCCGGATCAACTTCGACGACCTGCAATCACAGCAGGGATACGGGGCGGTCGCCGCGTACGCGCAGTCGAAGCTGGCCGACCTGATGCTCGCGCTGCACCTGGCCGATCTCGCGCACGAGCACGGCTGGCCGCTGCTGTCGGCCGGCGCGCACCCCGGCAACACCCGGACCAACATCGCGTCGTCCGGCCCGAACCTCGGCGGCGGCAAGCCGCCGCTGGCCTTGCGCATCGCCGGTCGGCTGACCCCGATCCAGGACGTCGCGCAGGGCGCTGAGCCGCTGCTGTACGCCGCGACCAGCCCCGACGCGGTTGCCGGCGGCTACTACGGCCCCCGCTGGGCCGGCCTGGTCGGCCCCACCATCACGGCCAAACCGACCAGCCGCGCACTGGACAAGCAGGTCCGCGCCCGGTTGTGGGCCGAGGCCGAGCGCCTCACCGGCCTCAGCGTCCCCGCCCAGCTCTGACCCCTGGTCACACCTCTTCTTCGAGACCTTCCGGCTTCCGCGCGCCCGCGCGGGGGCGTCGCGTGCCCGACGGGCACACCCGAACACAAAGGACAGTCATGCAGTTGCGCACCCTCGGCACCACCGGCATCAAGGTCAGCCCGCTCGCCCTCGGGGCGATGAATTTCGGGGCCTGGGGCAACCCGGACCACGAGGACTCCACCCGGATCATCCACCGGGCCTTGGAGGCCGGCATCAACCTCATCGACACCGCCGACATCTACTCCTTCGGCGAGTCCGAGGAGATCATCGGCAAGGCCATCGCCGGACGCCGTGACGACGTCGTGCTCGCCACCAAGTTCGCCAACCCGCTGCGCCAGGCTCCGAATCAGGGCGGCACCTCGCGCCGCTACATCAAGCAGGCCGTCGAGGACAGCCTGCGCCGGCTGGGCACCGACCGCATCGACCTCTACCAGGTCCACCGCCCCGACTACTCGACCGGCCTGGACGACACCCTCAGCGCCCTGTCCGACCTGGTCCGCGACGGCAAGGTCCTGGCCGTCGGTTCCTCGACGTTCCCGGCGAGCCTGGTCGTGGAGGCGCAATGGGTCGCCGAGAAGCGCGGGCACCACCGGTTCACCACCGAGCAGTCGCCGTACTCACTGCTCTCGCGCGGCATCGAGACCGAGCTGCTGCCGGCCACCCAGCAGTACGGCATGGGTGTCCTGGTCTGGAGCCCCCTGGCCAACGGCTGGCTCTCCGGCAAATACCGCAAGGGCGTCGCCAAGCCCGAGCAGAACCGAGCGCTCGACCCGTCGCTCTACGACCTGTCCACGCCGATCAACCAGCGCAAATTGGAAGCCGCCGACGCGCTCGGTGCGCTCGCCGACGAGGTCGGTGTCAGCCTCGTCCACCTGGCCCTGGCGTTCGTGATCCGCCATCCCGGTGTCACCAGCGCCCTGGTCGGCCCGCGCACCATGCAGCACCTGGAGACCCAGCTCGGTGCTGCCGACTACGTCATCCCGGACGACGTGCTCGACCGCATCGACGAGATCGTCGCGCCCGGCACCACGATCAACACCGCCGAGGACTACGCCGCCCCGCACCCGCGCTTTGCCGACAAGGCCCAGCGCCGCCGCTGACCCACCCGCCCGGCAGCACACGACGCGCTGCCGCACGCCGTGACCTCGCCGGCCGCCAGGCCTTCCGTGCGGCCAGCCCATCCCACGCACACCCACACCCCGAGACCTCTCGGCAAGGCCCCGAAAGAGAGAACACCCATGTCGGAACTCGACGGCCAGGTCGCCATCATCACCGGCGGTGGCAAAGGCACCGGCCTCGGTGTCGCCAAGGCATACGTCAAGCAGGGCATCGCCGTAGTGATCACCGGCCGCGACGAGACCGCCCTGAACGCGGCCAAGGCCGAACTCGGAACCCTCGTCCCCGGCTCCAGGGTCCTGCCGATCAAGGCCGACAACAAGGACCACGCCGCCGCCGGACAGGTCGTGGCCCAGACGATCGAGCAGTTCGGCCGGCTCGACATCCTGATCAACAACGCCCAGGAATTCCGCACCGGCATCCTCATCGAGGACACCACCTGGGACGACATGATCGCCAGCTACGAATCCGGAATCTTCGCCACCTGGCGATACATGGTCGCCGCCCTGCCGCACCTGAAGAACAGCAGCGGCACCGTCATCAACATGGGCTCCGGCTCCGGCACCATGTCGGTCGCCCGCACCAGCGCCTACGGCTCCAACAAGGAAGCCATCCGCGGTCTGTCACGCATCGCCGCCAGGGAATGGGGCCAGTACGGGATCACCGTCAACGTCATCAATCCGTTCGTCCACTCCGAGGAATCCATCCGCTTCGAGAAGGAGAAGCCCGAGATCCTCGCCGACGTCCTGAAAGTCACCCCACTCGGACGCATCGGCGACGCCGAACTCAACGTCGGCGGCCTGTGCGTCTTCCTCGCCAAGACCGAAGGCAAGTACATGACCGGCTCGACCTTCGACGTCGAGGGCGGCGCAAGCATGCGCCCGTAGGCGACGAGACGACCTGCCTCGGCTCTCGAACCGGCGAGGCCGGGGCCGGTCGAATGACTGCCCGATCAAGGACGATGGCCACCCGCTATCTCAGCAGACCTCAGGTCTCTTGGTTACGGACCGATAGTCCTGTTACGGTTCACGCAGTAAAAGACTACCGGTCTTTATCTGGCCGGTGGCGAACCCTGACCTCGTGCTGGGCCACGTTCCCGGTGGTGGCAACGTGCCGCCAGGTCCGGTGATCGTCCTCAGCAATCGACAACGGCCGAAGGGCAAACCATCGTGAAGGTAGTGGTGTTCGGGGGCAGTGGCCTCGTCGGCGACGGCTTCATCAAGGAGAGTCTCGCCGCCGCCGACGTCACCGAGGTGGTCACCGTCGGCAGGACACTGCTCGACCTGTCCCACCCGAAACTGCGCCAGGTCGTGCACACCGACTTCAGCGACTTCACCGCGATCACCGACGACCTGGCCGGCGTCGACGCGTGCTTCTGGGCCCTCGGGGTCTCGTCCAGCACCGTCAGCGCCCAGGACTACGAGCGCATCACCTACGACTACACCATGGCCGCCGCACGCACCCTCGCCACGATCAACCCCGACCTGACCTTCGTCTACGTCTCCGGCGGCGGCACCGACAGCACCGAACGGGGCCGCAGCCGCTGGGCCCGAGTGAAGGGCCGCACCGAGAACGCCATCATCAAGATCTTCCGCAACGGCTATGCCCTGCGTCCCGGCTTCGTCGAGCCCCTGCATGGCAAACAGTCCAAGACCACGGCGTACCGGATCTTCGTCCGAGCCCTGCCCGCGATCGCCCTGATCGCGCGCCTGCTGCGCCTCACGCCCGTCCTCATGACCAGCACCACGCAGATGGGCCAGGTCGCCCTGCATCTCGCCCGCGCCGGCTACTCCCGCCATGTCCTGGAAAACCGCGACATCGTCACGATCGATGCCTTACGCAGGTGAGCACCGGCCGGGCGTTTCTCACCGGCCGGCGGATCGGGGAGTCATCATCCGGCACATGCGGACGTCCGGTTAGCGCCCTCTGGTACGCAGGCCGAGCTAGGCGTTCCCGCCGAGTTCATTGATCCGGGCGCGGAACATCTCCACCTGCTCACCCATCGCAACGAGCAGGATTCGGCGAGGATCGTCGACGGGTGCATCGGCGACCACGCCGGCGAATTCGTCGTACCGTTCCTGTGCCTTTTCCAGCTCCGGAATGAGTCCAGCCAACTGCTGCTCGGGCGGGAGCGCACGAAACTGTCGCCCGAGGTCTTCATGCAACGCGTTCACGACCGGATCGTCGAGCCAGGCGTTCGCCGCGTCGAGATCCGTAGGATCGAACGCGGCAGGGTCACCGTCTGGGTTGTGGGTCACATCCCTCATCCTCTCAACCGTTGCGAGCTTGCGCGCGAACGACCGCCAGGGTCCACACGATCAAGGCTGGAACGCCCTGTGAGTCCGGCGGCTGGTGCAGGCCGCCGTTACGGGTGTCGAGGGCGCTGGTTAATTCCCGTTGGAGTCGTTCGGGTCCGTCTCGGCCGTGCGCTCGAACAGGGCCCCTTGAGTTTCGTCGGCGGACTCGTCTACGTGGTCGAATCGACTGACTGCCAGCGCGTCGTTCACCGGTGCCGGAAGGTTGAACTGGCCGCGCAGGAACGCGCCGATGAGGCTGATCATCCGCTCGGTGCCCGTCGCGATTCCCAGGCGATGGCGGGCTTGGGCGGACGCGTCACGACGACGTACCAGGCGCTCGAAGATGATCAGGTCCATCTGCCGCGGCAGGCGTGAGGTGCCTCCTGCGTTGGCTGCTAGCCGGGAGATCAGTTCGAGCAGCGGCTCGGTGTAGTCCGGCGGCGAGGGCGCGAACGCCCCCATGGCGCTGATTTTGACGTCGGCCGGCGCGTCCAGCGAGGTCAAAATCTTGCCGAGGTATTCGTCGACGTGCTCGGACAGTTTCTGGATCGCGTGGTACGGGATGTCGCCGGTGGCGAGACGGGCCGCGGCGGTCTGCTTGAACGTCGCCGCATCCATCGAGTTGGCCTCACCCGCGATGATGGCCAGGTTGAGCGTGGCGATGGAGATTGCCTCGGCGAAGAACCAACGAGCGGCCTCTTCGGCTTGCCGGTGCCCACTCGGTGGCCAGAGCCGCGACAATTCGCGGATCAGCCCGAGGGTTCGCTTCAGGGCGTCGAGTGGTTCCAGGAACCACACCTCGGACGCCAGGAACCAGAACCCGCGTTCGAGAACGCTGTCGGTCTTGACGAACGCCTGGACATCCTTGCGGAGGACCGCGATGCTCACGCCCTGGGAACCCAAGTCGTCGAATGCCTCGATGCGCAGGCGCTGTTCGCGGGCGGCGAGGTCGTCGAGGTGTTGGACGGTGACGCCCAGTGTGCGGCAGGCGTCGCGGATCGTGCCCGTAGGCCAGAACGCGGTGGTGACCTCACCGCTGCCCGCGCCGACCAGCCCCTGCAGGCCGTGGACCCAGATCGCACGGTCCAGCGGGCGGGGGGTGTTGCCCGACTTACCGGACTTGACCTCGCCGATGCGTTTGCGGAAGCCGAGCGACGTGTCGAACGCGTACCCGAGGATGTCCAGGTCCGTCACCGTCGTGACGTCCGCACCGAAACGGTGCTGTAGATCGATGCCCCGGCGCACGTAGAAGCCGTCCCAGAACCACGCCTGCGCGACACGAACCTCAGCCAGGGTTCCGGGTTCAAGACCACGGGTCGTCTCGCCGCGCGGCACGCTGCGTCTCCTTTCGCAGTTCATTGATCGATGCGGCGAGGATCTCCTGCGAGGCGGGGTCTTCGCCGCCGCCGGTGCGGGAGTCCTCGGGCTTGACGAAGCCGGTCGGACGCTGACTCAACGTGACGCTCGCATCACCGGCAGGATCGGTGATCCTCTTGATCCACTCTAGTCCCGATTGGGCGATCTCAGGCTTGACCAGGCGCAGGAAAGGCCGGTCGCCCTGATCGTCGACGGAGACGACGCCGGCGGCCTCCAGCAGGTGGTAGTCCGTCCCGATGTTGGTGGCCGGGCCGACGCGTCCCCTGCTGATGAGGCGGTCGACCAGAACAGCGGGGCTACTGATGCGCCCGCGACCGGCCACCGCCTTCTCGTGTCCGAACAGGATGTGAGCGACGAAGAGTTTGCGCAGGTGGAATGCCTCGGTGGTGATGCAGTTGTCGTCGACGGCCTCCAGCAGCGGCGAGAAGACGTAGGTCGAACTCGCGCCCGTCGCCGACTGCACGCTCGCGGCCTGGATCAGGCCCACGTTCTGGGCACTGCGAATGATGCCGGGCGGTGCCGACAGTTTCGACATGTGCAGCCCGGGGGTGGCCAATACCTGCTCGGACATGCCGAGCAGCGCGTCGCGTTCGTTGGGCGGCAGGCCCTGAAGGAACTTCGCGAGCGAGATCTGCTTCGTGCCCCACACGTAGGGGCTGTAGACGACCTTCTCGTTGAGGTCCGCCGAGGGCGTGGTCAGGTTGAGCTTCGCCGCGCGGGTCAGGCGCAGCGCTTCGGTCGCCTCGACGTCGGTGAACCCCCGCTTGACGATCTCCTGCAAATGCTGGCTCTCGGCCAGCGGCGCGATCGCGCCCACCTCCACCGAGTGCAGGAACGCGAGACCCGCGCGGGAGGGTTTCAGCACGCTGAGTACCTGGACGGTCTGCTCGGTCAAGGTCGCCGACACCCCGACGTACTCATCCAGCCCGATGATGCGCCCGGCGGCATCCACGCGGTAGTCGATGAGGTTCGCGCTCTTCAGCGCCGGCAGCACGATGTTGAACAGCTCCAGCGCCCCGACACTCGCGTGTCCGGCGTACCCGACGACCAGCTCGTGGGTCAGCGGAACGAAATCCTGATGGCCGCGGAGCCGCACCGCGAGGTCCATCGCCCGCCCGGTGATCAACAGGACCTCGATCTGGGACCGCACGAGCGGATCAGTGATCTTGTGATCGTGCTGGTGGACGAACACCACGGCGCGGCCGAGTCGCTTGACCTGATCCTGCTGGGCCGCCGCGTTCATGGCTCAGTTCCCCCTTGGACCGGTCACGATCTTCTGCACTTGGACGGTTCAGACTACCGGGGCAGGCATCGGGCACGCGAACGTTTTTGACCCACCTGTCGCGCCGAATTCCGCGCCCGTCGCGTACTCACCGGGAACCCCATTCAAGATCCTCATTTCGTGGTCTCGATGGCGATGGTCCCCTGGTCACGCAGACGGATGCTGTGGCTCGCTCCACCGCGGGGTCGTCGCGGAATTTCGTATTCTCGCGCCCATCGTTCCATTTGGGTCGTACTCATTCCTTTTTCACGTGCAAGATCGGGAAAGGGGCGTTTCCGGTTGACGTACTGCTCATAGAGCCAGTCCCGGTCGACGGGGTCGTGCCGCGCCGGGGCTCCGCCGCCGCGCAGCGGGATGTCGTACTCCACGGCGAGCCGGGCAAGGGTCTTGCGCGAGCATCCGGTGGAGTCCGCCATCTGCCGCAGCGACGTCTTCTGCTCCAGGTAGATCTGGGCGAAGAGACGGGGCGGCAACTTCCGACGGGCGCGCACCATGATCTGCCCGGTAGCCCGGTCGGCGGCCAGGGAACGCGGCACGGGGACCGCCGGGTGCTCGGCAAGCAGGTATCGGACCACCTCGATGTCGGTCCCCAGCGTCTCGGCGACCGAGCCGGGCGTCTCGCCGGGAGCGCGCACGAGGTCGTGCAGTCGCTCCAGGTCGACCCACGCAGGATCAGGGCCGGGAAGATCGAGGCCGTCGAGCAGGCTGATCGGGGGTTGCCAGGTCGGCGGCTCGCGTCGGATGCGATACGTGGCGAGGAATCGTGTGGCCTCGGCCTTCAGCGCGGCGGCAAGTTCCGGCGTCTGGACAAACATGCTCAGGGCCGCGGTCTGTGCCCGGAACCTGGCCTGCTCATCGGTGCGGTAGCCGGGGGCGTCTTCCTCGGGAAGACCGCTGATGCGGTGAAAGAGATAGGCACGGATCAGGCGTTCCCGCCGGCCGGTCCCGGGTTGGACCCCGAGGTTCCGGCACATGTCGCGCCAGCATTCGTGCGGGAGCAAGTCGGTGTAGTCGAGGGTGCGCCGGCGCTGGTAGTTGATGGGGGTGGGGTGTGTGTCCAGGTAGTCGGCGAGCCGGGTGAGTGCCGCGGCGATGTCCGGCCAGGTGGGCTCGTCGTGGAGTTTCTGAAGGATGCGGGAAATGTCGCTGCCGGTCGTGACGCCGCCGAGCATGCCGGCCGCGTCGTCGAGCAGGACGGTGTTACCGACGATCATCAGGCAACCGGCCAAGATCGGGCCGAGGGTACGCGGGTACGTGCCGCGTACAGGGCTGAGCCGGATGCGCCAGGCGGGCCAGAGCACGCTCGGCGTGCGCTGTGCCCTGGTCTCGACCGTGCGGCGGCCGGCATGCGGACGGGAGGGCAGATCCGAGGCCGTCCGGTAGCGCAGGTGTTCGTTGGGCCGCATCGAGTCAGCGACGGCGGCGAGATGGACGGCTTTGAGAATCGGGCTGATCTCCCGTCCCCATTGATCGATGCTGGTCGCGCTGACCTGGCCGAGGTTCTCGCGCATCCGGGCCAGCAGGTCGCGTAGCGCCGCGCCGCTGCCGGGCAGGTCGTGCTCGATGGTCCGTACGGCGATCGTCACCGCGAGGGCCGTGCTCGCGGCGTGCACAGGAGCCATGAATCCGGGACGGACCTCGGGTTCCCTCCGGGATGAAGCAGCCCTCGCTGTCTCGTGGCCGGCCAGCGTGATCTCGTAGGCGTCGACGAGGTCGCGGGGCAGTAGGTCGGCGAGGTCAGCGGACGGCAGGTCGGCCAGGACACGGGCCGCGACGGCGCGGATGTCGGTGAGAACCACCGGCGCGGGTTGCAGCAACGCCTGATAGGGGCCGAAGCCGCTGGTACCGGTGCTGATGATCGTAGTGATCCGGCGCTGGGCGGCCAACGCCGGATGCCCGACCGGCAGGCGCAGTGAGGTTGCCCGGGCGAGGTCGCCCCCGCAGGCGTCGAACGGCGCGTCGCAGTAGGCGAGAAGAGGCACGTTCTTTCCGTATCGTGGCCGCAGGCGTTGGACTCTGCCGCATTCGGGGCAGGCGTCGGCCAGGAGGCGTTCATGTACGGGGCAGGCGAAGGCCCAGCCAAGCCGCCAAGACAGTTGCCACCGGCCGCGGCCGGCCGGTCCCCGCAGGCAGTCGGGGCAGAACCGGGAGCCGCGGGCGCGTCCCCAGAGAACCTGGCGCTGCACCCGTCGTCGCGCCCGGTCCAAGCGCACGGCACGCCGGTCGTAGTGGGCCAGCGTCATGGCGTGCAACGTCTCGGGGGTGAGCCCACTCGCCGCCGCGACGTTGGTGATCTCGGCGTCGCGCAGCATGATCGTCCAGTCCGTCGGGATGTCGCGTGCGGTGTTCCCGGTTCGCTGGCGCACCGGGAACTTGAGGTGCTCCATGAGGCTGCCGAGCGGGGTGGACAGGCGAGCGGCCAGGGCTTCGAGCCAGGAGTCGAGGGCTTCTCCGTCGACCGGTGCCAGGCGTAGTGGCAACGTCCGCGGCCCGGACGTCATGCCGCGCGCTTCCGGTTCTGCCGCGGACGACTGGTGATCTTGGCGTTGGCCATGGCGATCTCGATCTCGCGGCGCGCCGTCTCGGCGGCCTGATCGACTTTCACCCCGTCCAGCAGGACTTCGTCGAGAAATTCGCGGCCTGTTCGCACGGCTCGCTGGCAGCCACGATTGATCAGGCTCATCAGTGATCCGATGTGGCCGGTGCTACGAGCGAAGAGGTAGTCGCTCAGATCGTCGGCGACCATCCCGTGATAGCCATCGGCGAGCACGATCCGCTGCTCGATCGCCAGGAGGAGATTACGCCAGGCGCGTCGACCTTCCTCGTTGTCGATGGTGAACGGTTCCATCGCAAGCTTGGTGGTGCGCCGTGCGGTCTGCGCGAAGATCATGTCCGCTGGGGAAACACCCTCGTTAAACAGGCCCTTTTGCGTGAGTCCGACGCCCACCATCAGCAAGGTCACGGGAAACTCGTTCGCAATCCATTTAAGATGATTACGCACCTCTTCGCCGTTCTTGCGGTGCCACCGAAGAAAGTGGAGATCGTCGATCACCATCAGGCGCACTCCGCACTTCAACGCGCAGTCCAAGGCACGGCTGCCGTACTCCGATGCGGTACCGCGATGCCGGCCGGGGTGACCGAAGAAGTCCAGCATGTATCGGTTGAAGTCCTTGATCCCGGTGTCACCGTTCAGCCCTACCCGGCACACCGGGATACGCTCGTTTCCCTCGTCCGTGAAGGGACCCTTCTCGCTGACCTCACGGACATGGAAGTTCCGGGCAAAAGCGAGCGCGGCTGTGGTTTTGCCGAGGCCGGGAAACGCCTCGACGGCGATCGCCCCGCGGGCCTTGTCACCATCCTGAAGGTTACTGTCGACGATGTCCCACATGTCTTCGTGCAGGTGGTCAAGTTGCGGCGTTCTGATGGGACCGAGGTTCGCATGCCATTCGCGGCGACGTTGGTCGTACTGCGCCAGTTCAGGTGACGAGAGCGCATCGATCTGCTGCCGGGTGAGCCGTTCAGGGCGCTCACGGCGAGGGCTCTCCGCGTAGGCTTTCCAGTCCTCCTTGGTCGCCAGCGAGAGATTTCCCGAGGCCACTGCGGCAGTGCTCATACGTCCTCCAGCGCATCTTGGTAGAAGTCGTCCAACGGCTCGTCGTGCGTCCGGGCAAGTCCCTCCAGGCCAGCGTCATCGTCATCGCCTGCCTCGTCCGCGGACGGCGCAACCGTCAACTGCTGCCGTCTCACTGCTTCGTCTGCTTCGTCCTGGTCATCGGGTTGCGCCTGATCCTCGCCTGGATCAACGGGCAGCGCGTCGCGGCCCAACGCTTTGCGCACCGACGGCAGCATGGTCACCGCCTCGTCGTCGTCAGGTAACTCGATCGCGACCTGGTCTCGGGCCGCACGCAACGCGATACGCCGTTCGGCCTTCGTTGTCCCGAGCCCGAGATTCCAACGTTCGAGCAGATCACCGACGACCAGTTGGTCGTTTGGATAGCGGTACTTGGACGCTGCCAGTTTCCGGCCGAACCTCATGGCATCCCGGCTCAGCGGCATGTTGAGGTTCGGGGCATGCTCCCAATTCAGGGCTGACCACCTTTTGGTCAGATGGTCCTGAAAATAGACTTTGGTGATATCGTCCTCATCGACGTAGATGGGCCACTTGTCGCCATGTTTCCCGCGGTAAGGGCTGCGCACGTTCCGATAATCGTTCAGGGCCTTCCCGTTGTAGGTTCGGTTGTCCCAGTCGATCCCGTAGTGTTGGATCTTTCTCCAAACAGGTCTCAGGAATTGGTAGGCGAGGTCCGGGTCGCGGGGGATTTCGATGTATCCCGCCCGGGCAACTCCATGCTGAAACATTGCGGCCGGGGATAATTCCAGCCCAGGCATATGCGCGTCGGTCAGCCCCTGGTGCGGGCGGTGGTGGTAGACCAGCGCCACCCACTCGCGGATGATGGCGTCCAGTTCGCTCAGGAAGAAGAAGGCGTCCGCTTCCGGGCTCTCGCCTCGTGCGTGAAGATCAGGCCCCTTGTAGCCGGGCAGAGCTTGCAGGAGATCTTCGCGGATGGTCCGGAAGAAGCGCTCTACCGGCCCTTTGTCGCGCCCGGTACGCAGCCGGGCGGGCTGGATCGAGATCCCGAAATTGGCGCAGACGCTGTTCAGGTGGTCGGAGACGTAGATCTTTCCGTGGTCCACGACAATGGTCTCCGGGGCCAGGGCCGGAGACGCCCGCCCGGCAGCTATCGGGCCGTCGATGGCTTCCCGATCGAGCAGCAACGATCGGGGGATTCCGTGATCCGGCCACACCGCGTAAGCGGGCCACCCGGCACCAGCGGGCTTGGGACGAAAGACCTGGTAGAGCGTCGCAGCAGCGTCGTTCGCCTTCGTGCTGACCGGGGTAACCCTCAGCCCGACGATGCATCGTGTGTACCAGTCCATAGCGACCGTCAGCTCGACCTGCACCCACCGCAGGGTCACCGGGTCCAGCCCGAAGACGTCGAGCCTGGTTGTGTCCATCAACACGTACTCGCCGGGTCTGGCCGGCCTTAGTTTGCCGTAGACCCCACTGGGGCGTTCCGCGATCTCCCTGTTGCGCTTGGCGCTCTTGTCGAACGTTGGGTGCCGTTCCTCCAGCTCGGCCAGAATCCGGAATCCGGTGGCCCGGCTCGGTATCGGCCGATCTTCGCCATGGCGGCTTTGCAGACGGGCGGTGGCTCGGGCGGCGACCATCTTCTTCGACGGCTTCGAGTCCAGGGTGTGCTCCGCCATGATCTCCAGGGCGATCTCGGTCCAGGTAGAGAAGTCAGGACCCTTTCTCTTCGCCTTCGGACGACTGGCAAGTGCGGCCTCACCGCCAGACCGGTACTCGCTGGTCCAGCGGATGATGGTGCTTCGATTTATCCCCAGTTCCGCACACTTCTTGACATAGCGGCTTTCCATCGATGCCGTGGGTAGATACCCGTCTCTCGGCTCGCCGGGCAGCGCCAACTCGGCGCTACCGGATCGGTAGCCGGTCAGCACCTCCCGAACGTGTTCAGCCTTGGCTCGAACCTCTGCGCGCTCGGATTCGGATAGCTGGTCGAGTAGTGCCGCAGCAGGAACGCCGTCGTCTCCCGATTCGGGGTTCTGCGCCAGGACACGGGCGGCGTCGGAGGTAAGCAGGTCGCGAACCGCCATGCGGCGCGGCCGGCGTCGACCGTCTACAAGGACGACCTCTACACCGTGCGTGGTGCTGAAGACCTCGGTCACCTCAAGTAGTTCGCCGTCGTAGGCAAAGCGAGTTCCCACACCAACCCGAACGCCGGCGGCAGTCACTGCCGCTCCCAGATTTTCTGGCTGGAGTCCAGCGGCTGGTCCAGGTCAGTGACAAGATGACCTGTCCAGAGCAGGTGAAGAACGGCTGCTCGCACGTAGGGTTCCGGGATATCGGGCAGACACTTAAAGGCGTCGCCAAGCGTTGTCCCGTCAAGGTTCTTCTCGCGCAGCCGAGCCAACGGCTCTTCGGGAATCAGCCAGGCTCTGCGGTATCCGGCCAGAAAACGCACGTTTTCCAGGCGTACCCGTGGCGGCTCGACCTCCACGCGGTAGTCCCACCCGCGGCCCTCCACAATCTCTCGCGTCCACGACAGGGTTGGGGCGATCTTGGGATGCTCCACGTACCGCGCAGGCTTTACATCGACAACGGCCGGGTTCCCAGTGGTCAGCAGCAGGTAGTCCGGCACATGCCTTCGCACGCGGTCCGTCTGTAGAGACAGCAGAAAGGGCTGAGAAACGATCCCAAGCACGGACGGATCAAAGTCGGCCAGAAGTAGTCGCGACAGTTCCAGACGAGATTCATACGTAACATGCTGCTTCTGGGTACTCGACCAGTAATGCCCAGAATAGTGCCTTTGACCCCGATACCACCGGAATACCCGCCACGGCGCTGCGCACGCCATTACGTCGACGGGAGCGGAGGTCCAGGGAATGTCGGACTCCAATTTCCCGTCTTCGCGTCGAATGCTGACGAGCGCACAGCGCCCGCCCGCACCCTGGAGGCTTTCCTTGGCGGAGTCTTTCACCACTCAAGTCGAGCACGCGAAACATCTGGGCGACTAAGCCCTGAAACTAGATCCAACCTATCGAGCGATAGTCATATATCACAGATGCCATTAATAGCATTTATCGGACGAAAGTCCACCCATGTCGCACATGGCGTCATGGTGGACATGAAAGACAGGATTCCTGCCAGTCTCACGAACGATGCGACATGTCCTATCCATGTCGCATCAGGTCTGAGATTGTCCTACGGTTCGTGAGACTCTACAGAGTGGGTCAGATTGCCATGTCTACGAAGCGGGACAAGTGCAGCTGGGCGGCCACCGTGATGGTGTCGGTGGGGCCGTTTCGGTGCTTTGCCACGATGAAGTCCGCCTCGCCGGCGCGTGGGGACTCCTTGTCGTAGTAGTCGTCTCGGTGCAGCAGGATCACCACGTCAGCGTCCTGCTCGATCGAGCCTGACTCACGCAAGTCGGACAGCTGGGGGCGCTTGTCGGTTCGCTGTTCGGGGCCACGGTTCAGCTGGCTCACGCCGATCACCGGGCACTCGATCTCCTTGGCCAGCAGCTTCAGACCACGGGAGAGTTCCGAGACCTCCTGCTGACGGCTCTCGGTCTTCTTCGGCGAGGACATCAGCTGGAGATAGTCGATCACCAGCATCCGCAGGTTGTGACGCTGCTTCAGACGTCGCGCCTTGGCCCGGATCTCCATCAGGTTCATGTTCGGGGTGTCGTCCACGAAGATCGGCGCCTGACTGATCTCGCCCATCCGCCGGGCCAGCTTGGTCCAGTCGTCGTCGGAGAGCTGGCCGGACCGGAGAGTGTGCAGCGGCACCCGTGCCTCGGCGGACAGCAACCGCATCACCATCTCGATCTTGCTCATTTCCAGCGAGAAGATGGCACTGGCGTGACCGTGCTGGATCGCCGCGTTACGGGCGAAGTCCATGCTCGCTGTCGACTTACCGAGACCGGGGCGGCCGGCCACGATGATCAGCTGGCCGGCGTGCAGCCCGTTCAGCAGACGGTCCAGGTCGGCGAACCCGGTCGGCACGCCGGTCATCACACCACCGGACGCGCCCACCGCCTCGATCTCGTCGAGGGTCGGCTGCAGCATGTCACCGAGTGCCGCGTAATCCTCGCTGACCCGTTTCTCGGTGACGTCGTAGATCGCCTGCTGGGCCAGGTCGACGATGTCGTCGACGTCACGGCCACCGTTCCCACCCGTACCGTAACCGAGTTGGGTGATCTTGGTCCCAGCCTCGACGAGGCGACGCAGGATGGCACGCTCGGAGACGATGCGGGCGTAGTACGACGCGTTCGCCGCGGTCGGCACGCTCTCGATCAGCGTGTGCAGGTAGGGCACACCGCCGATGCGCTGCAGCTCACCGGAGTCGGCGAGCGCGGCGGCCACGGTCAGGGCGTCGGCCGGCTCGCCCCGCCCGTACAGATCGAGGATGACGTCGTAGATGGTCGCGTGGACCGGCCGGTAGAAGTCGTTGACCTTGAGAATCTCCACGACGTCGGCGATGGCGTCCTTGGACAGGAGCATGCCGCCGAGCACACCCTGCTCGGCTGCGACGTCCTGCGGCGGCGCCTTGTCGAACCCGCCACCACCGCCCCCGCCGCCGCCCTCCTGAGGACCTTTCCCGCCGCCGCCTTTGAAGCCGCCGCCCCCGTTGAAGGAACCGCCGCCACCCCCGGATGCGGCCGGTGGCCGTGACTCAGACCTCGCGTCGTCGGTGATCGACACCCGAACTCCCCCTCCACTCGGCCACGCCGCTCGCTCGATCGAACCCGCCTCGGTACAACCCATTCGACTGATCCCGCTCAGGATTCAGCGCTCCAGTCCGACCACGTCCGCGAGGACCCGAGCAGGCCAGCGAGGGCCCGATCACATCCGGGAGGAGCCGATCAGGTCCGTGAGGATCCGATCAAGTCCGCGAGTGAGGCTGCACCACTCTACGAATCCGGTCGCCCGCGGCCCAACTGCCGCGGTGGACAAGTCTTGGGACAACCTGTGGACAGCTCCGGCGACTTCTGTGGGTAGCCCTGTGAATACGGTGTGGATAACTTTTGGCAACGGCAAACTCGACCAGGTGTTTCGTTCTCCACACCTGTGGAGGGCAGAAAAGGTTCCGGATCTGCTGAAATACCGACTCGGGTGAGCAAGCAGTCGCGCTGAGGCGTTGCGGTTCTGCCCCGCGCACGTCACCCTTTTCAGGTGGACCAACGGGAGTGGGACTACGGCACCCGCATGTCGCGCCCTCGGCGCGCTGCGGGGTCTTGGCCCACCCGTGAACCGGAGGTCCAGGATCCGGAGCCCCGCTGGTCGTCACTCACCGACACCGGCAGCATGGCTCCCAGCGACGAAGCACTCACCTGGCAGCGCCGTGCCGACGACTGGGCGCAGCAGGCCGAGGTCGAGCCGTACAACGGCGGTGGCCAGGCCATCGAGCCGGCGAACCGGTGGTCGGCCGAGGTCGGCACCACGGGTGGCCGGTCCACCTTCCCGGCCGACGGCGCCGGCTGGCGCACCCAGACCGCCGAGTGGCGGGCGACCGGGGCGCGCTGGCGGCAGACCACCGAGTGGCGCTCGTCCACCGGCTCGCACGTGTGGCGTTCCACCACCGAGGCCTGGCAGGGCGACGACGAGGACGACCCGCAGAACGGCCGCGAGCCGGGCGGCCGGGAGCAGCAGCAGCCCGCGATCGCCGGGACCGCGTGGCCGACCCCGGGCACCGAGACCGAGCCGGAGACCCCGTCCTGGCGCCGGTCGGCGGCCGAGCAGGCCCCCTCCTGGCGGCAGTCCGCACCGGAGCCGACGCCGTCCTGGCAGCAGTCACCGGCCCCGTCGTCCTCCTGGCAGCAGTCACCAGCGCCGGCCTCGCCCGACCCCACGCCGTCGTGGCGGCAGTCGCCGTCCGACTCCACCCCCTCGTGGCGGCAGTCGCCGTCCGAGCAGACCCCGTCGTGGCGCCAGACCCCGCCGGAGCAGACCCCGTCCTGGCGCCAGCCGGCAGCGGAGCAGCGGCAGCCGGCGGCGGAGCAGCGGCAGCCGGAGCCGGACCCGGCACCGTCGTGGCGGCAGTCCGAGCCCGAGACACCGTCCTGGCGGCAGCGGTCCGAGCCGGAGACCCCGTCCTGGCAGCGCAACGACCCGGACGATTCGACGTCCTGGCGGCGGCGCGCCGACGGCCCGTCCGCGACCACCCCGGTCGAGCAGACCTGGTCGTCGGGCGGCAGTTCGTGGCAGCAGCCGTCCGGTTCGACGCCGTCGTGGCAGCAGTCCTCCGGCCGGACCCCGTCGTGGCAGGAGCAGTCCTCCCCGACACCGTCCTGGCAGCAACCCCAGCAGACGCCCTCCTGGCAGCAGCCGTCCGGTTCGACCCCGTCCCGGCGCCGTGCCGAGGACACCGGGTCCTGGTCCGCCGCGCCCACGTCCGGCGTCTCCCGGTCGGATCGGGCCGACCGCACCCCGCCCGGCGAGAACACCGGCGGCATCACCCGCTGGGAGCGCACCGACGCACCCGGCTGGCAGCGTTCGGCCGCCGACGACGCCCGGCACCTGGTGCGCGAGGACGACCGGGCCGCCTGGCGCCGCGACGCCGGTTACAGCGAGCGGCCCACCCGGATGGGCCGGCGGCGGGCCGCCGAGGCCGGCACCGCGCCGTCCGGTGGCACCGGCTGGACCAGCGGTGCCGAGGCTCCGTCCGACGGCTGGGCCGGGCACGACGACACCGGCGGCTTCACCCGCTCCGACAGCGGGCCGGCGGCACCGAGCTGGGGCACCCGGTCCGGCACGCCGTCGCGGCGGGACCGGCGGCGGGCCGCCGAGGAGGCCCGTCCGGAGCCCGCCCGCTCCGACCTGTCGCGCACCGACATCGGTCGTCCCGAGCGGTCCCGCCCGGACCAGGGCCGCGGCGATCAGGGCCGTCCCGAGCAGGGTCGTCCGGATCAGGGCCGTCCCGATCAGTCCCGCGCCGACCTGGGCCGCCCGGACCGGTCCCGCACCGACATCGGGCGGACCGAGGACACCGGGCGCCGCGAGGCCGGCCCGAAGCGGGGCCCGGCGAAGGGCCGCCCGCGCTACAACGCCAACACCACGAACTGGCGCGAGGACACCGCCTCGTGGGACGGCGACCAGGACACCAGCAACTGGACCCGGGATCCGGACACCGGTCAGTGGAGCCGCGCCGAGGACGACCCCCGGGTGCTGGCGTGGCGTGCCGAGGCGGCCCGCCGCGAGGCCGTCAAGCCCGCCACCGAGGAGCCGGCGGAGGAACCGGACGAGCAGCCGCCACCCGGCAACCGGCCCCGGAGCGCCCAGCCCGGCCCGGCCGAGGAGCCCCGTCGCCGCCGCCGGGTGGACGACGACGGCCCCGGCCCGCAGCGTTTCGACGAGCCGGCCGACTTCGAGCCCCGGCAGAGCCGTCGCCGTGGCGCCGAGCCGGAGGGCCGTCCCGGTCCCCGCCCGCCGCAGTGGCAGGACCCGGCGCCGGCCGGCTACCGCGAGGAGCAGCCGGACGGTTACGGGCAGTCCTATCCGCCTCCGCAGCAGCGGCGCAGTGGTTTCGGCAGTGCCGCCCGGGAGCTTCCGGCCGGTCCGTCCGCGCAGCCTCAGCGTCCCGCCTTCGGCGGTCCGGCCAGGGAACTTCCGGCAGGTCCGTCGGCTCAGCCCCAGCGGCCCGCTTTCGGTGGCCCGCAACGCGAGCTTCCGGCAGGTCCGTCGTCGTACGGGAACGGAGCCGGCCCGTCGTCGGCCGCGTCCGCTTCGGCGGCACCGTCCTGGTCCGACCAGGAGCGCCGCCAGCGCCCGGCCGCCCCGTCCTGGGACGACCAGCAGCGCTCGGGCGGCTCCTCGTGGGACGAGCAGGAGCGCCCGCAACGCCCCGGCTCCTCGTGGGACGAGCAGGAGCGCCAGCAGCGTTCCGGCGCCCCGTCGTGGGAGGACGCCTCGTCGTGGGGTGAGCCGGAGCGCCCGCAGCGTCCGGTGAGCGGCCCGGCGTGGTCCGCCGATCAGGAACGCCCCCAGCAGCCTCCCCAGCGCCCCGTCAGCGGCCCGGCATGGGCAGACCGGGATCCGGGGCAGCAGAGCCCGCAGCGGCCCGCCTACGGCGATCCCGGCCCCGATCCGTCGCGCCGCGACCCGGGTCCGTCCCGGGACGACCGCTGGGACCAGGGTCAGTCGTGGGACGACCGTCGCGATCAGGGTCAGCGGGGCGACCGCCGGGAGCAGGGCTCGTCGTGGGACGACCAGGATCGTCGCCCGCCGCCGCAGCAGCGGTCCGGCGAGCGGCCCGCCTGGGCGCAGTCGTCGTCGAACCAGCCGGTCAGTGGCCCCGCCTGGCGGGATCAGGATCGGTCGCAGCCGGGTTCGTCCCGGATCCCGTCCCAGCCGCCCGGCTACGACACGCCGCCCGGCGGCGGTTCCGGCCGCCCGGCGTACGGCGCCCGGGAACTGCCCGCCGGCAGTGCCGCGCCGAGCTGGTCCGAGCAGCAGAAACCCGCCTACGGCGGGGCCGACCCGCTCGATGAGCGGCCGGGCCGGCGTGGTTACGACGATCCGCCGCCCGCCGGTGGTGGACTCGGTGGCCGTCCGCCGCTCGCGGACTGGCTCGCCACGGAACGCGCCGACCGGCGCGGAGCCGACTATCGGAACGCGGGCGCCGGGCAGGACGGTGAGACCGACTGGCGTCGACAGTTGTCCGGAGAACCTGCGGAGGGGGAGTCCCGCCGCTACAGCACGTCGGACTTTCCTCCCTTTCGGCCAAGCGGCTCAGCCTCGGTCGACGGAACGTCGAATCTGGCCCTGAGTGCCACCTCGGTGATCTCCACGGCGCCCGGCGCCGCGCCCTCCGGGGGCGGGACGGCTCTCGCCGTCGAGGAGGAGGACACCTCCTGGCCGCCTCGCCGGGCCGCAGGAGCGTTCCAGAACACCGGCGCGTTCCAGGGGCTCGGTTCGTACGAGCGCCGGCCGGTCACCGACGACTACTTCACCACCAGCACCACGCCGAGTGACCTACTCGATCCGGACGACGAGGAGGACGAGGAGGACAACGGCACCCCGCTGGCCGCGGTCGGTTACACGGCCGCCTGGTACGGGGTGCCCGTCGTGCTCTTCGGTCTCGGCGCTCTGGTGGCCGGTTCCGGTCAGGGCAACGCGCTTGATTCGTTCACCAGCGCCGCGCCCGGGTTCGCGATCGCGATGGTGGTGAGCATGGCGTTCGCATACGGCCTGCGGTCAATCACGACGGCCTGGAAGTCGGCGAGCGTCGGCCTGGCCGCCGCGGTGGTCGGCGGCGGGCTGGCGACGGTCCTGAACTCGGCCCTCTCCGGCAACAGCCTGACCTAGCCCGAAGACGGCAACGGCCTGGCCGGCACGGAGGCGGCAACAGCATGGCCCGGCGCGAAAGCGGCAACGGCAACGGCAACGGCAACGGCAACGGGATAGCCCGGCGCGGGAAGCGCCGACAGCCCGGCCCGGCACGGAGCCGGCAGACACTGACCCGACCAGGTCCGGCAACGACCCCGGCGCGCATAGAACACGCGAAAACGTACAGAACGCGCAAAGAAGACGCGCGGGCAAACGAAACGGCGCGCCAGGCCGGAAGCCTGACGCGCCGTTCGCGCGTAGTCGGAACTACTTGGCGGCGACGACGTTCACCGGGAACGTCGCGGTCACCTCGGGGTGCAGCTTGACCTGCACGTTGTACGAGCCGGTGGTCTTGATGTGACCGGGCAGCTCGAGACGACGGCGGTCGAGGGCCGGGCCGCCGGCGGTCTTGACCGCGTCGACGATCTCGGCCGGGGTGATCGAGCCGAAGAGACGGCCGCCGGTGCCGGAGCGCGCCTTCAGCGTGACCTTGAGGCCGGACAGCTGGCCCTTGACCTCGTTGGCCTGGCCCAGGTCCCGGATCTCACGAGCCTCGCGGGCCCGCTTGATCACGACGACCTGCTTCTCCGCGCCCTTGGTCCACAGGATCGCGAACCCCTGGGGGAGAAGGTAGTTGCGGCCGTAACCGTTCTTCACCTCGACGATGTCGCCGGGGGTGCCGAGGCCGGACACTTCCTGAGTGAGGATGATCTTCATCTGGATGTCCTCTCTCAGCGCGCCGTGGCCGTGTACGGCAGGAGCGCCATCTCGCGGGCGTTCTTGACCGCGCGGGCGATCTGCCGCTGCTGCTGGGAGGTCACACCGGTGACGCGGCGGGCACGAATCTTGCCGCGGTCGGAGATGAACTTCCGCAGGAGCGCGGTGTCCTTGTAGTCGATGTAGGTGATCCCGTCCTTGTCGAGCGGGTTCACCTTCTTCTTCGGCTTGCGAAGCGCAGCAGCCTTAGCCATTGCTCAAACTCCTGATTGTGATCCTGAAAGCCCGGAGGGCTTAGAAGGGAGGCTCGTCGTCGAACGAGGAGTTGCCGCCGCCACCGCCGGAACGGTTGCCGCCGCTGGAAGCCGGGGCCGCAGTCGCCCAGGGGTCGTCGGCGAAGTCGTTGTTACCGCCACGACCACCGCCGCCGGAGTTGTTGTTGCCACCCCCGCTGAACTGCCGGTTACCACCGCCACCGCCACCACCGGAACCGAAGCCGCCGCCGGAGTTGCCGAAGCCACCCCCGCCGCCACCGGACCTGCTCGCCTTCTGCACCTTCGCCGTGGCGTAGCGCAGGGACGGGCCGATCTCGTCGACCTCGAGCTCGTAGACGGTGCGCTTCTCTCCCTCTTTGGTGTCGTAAGACCGCTGCCGCAAACGGCCCTGCACGATCACCCGGGCGCCACGCTGCAGCGACTCGGTGACGTGCTCGGCGGCCTCACGCCAGATGTTGCAGGTGAGGAAGAGTGGCTCGCCGTCTTTCCACTCGCCCGACTGCCGGTCCAGCGTCCGCGGCGTCGAGGCGACACGGAACGTGGCAACAGCCGCACCGGAGTTGGTGTAGCGCAGCTCAGGGTCGTTGACCAGGTTGCCAACAACCGTGATTACGGTTTCTCCAGCCATGAAACTTCTCCTCGCCGCTCAAGTCGTTGAGACAAAGGGTCTCAGGACCCTCTGACAAAAAACGTCTCAGCGGGTCTCGGGACGGATGACCTTGGTGCGCAGGATGGACTCGTTCAGCCGGAGCTGACGGTCCAGCTCGGCCACGGCCTCGGGCGTCGCCTGCAGGTCGACGACCGCGTAGATGCCTTCGGCCTTCTTGTTGATCTCGAACGAGAGCCGGCGACGGCCCCAGACGTCGAGCTTCTCCACCGAGCCACCCGCGGTCCTGATCACGTTCAGGTACTGGTCGAGCGACGGTGCGACGGTGCGCTCCTCGAGCGAAGGGTCGAGGATCACCATGAGTTCGTAATGACGCAAGACATTCACCTCCTGTGGGCTATGCGGCCACGGAATCTCCGTGGCAGGAGGTCTTGTGTCGCACGCAGAAGAAAACCGTGGGTGAGGTAGCGCCCACGGCGAACACACTGCGAACCGAGCCAGCATACCCAGGTCCGGCCCACCACCCAAAAGCGAGCCACCCGGAAGCACACCGGCTGATCAGAAACGACGGCCTGATCGAAAAAACGACGGCCCCGTCCGGAGACGGTGCCGTCGTTCTCGAGAAGCCGCGGGACGTCCGGCCCGATTCGTTGGGTGGGACCTGGGGAGGAACGACCACACCGATGAGGTTGGGCACGTCCGCCCCGCGGAGCCTGTCAAAGACCACCTTACGCCATATTTGCACGAGATGCACGTTGTGACACGATTGCCCGAATAGCGGCGGTTCCTACCCCGAGCACGCAGACCACCGCGGTCATCGCGAGCAGGCCCACCGGGCGCTCGTCCGGGATCGGTCCGGTCACCGCCACCGGACCGTGCGCACCGGGCGCGGACGGACCGGCCGCCGGGGCTGCCGTCTCCGGCTCCAGCCCCAGCGCCGCCACGTAGTCCGTCTCGGCGATGCCCGGCTGTGAGCCCGGCGTCCCGTCCGACGCCCCGGGCAGGGTCGCCGCCCGGCCGCCCGGTGGCATGCCGGCGAAGACGGGCGCCCGGTCCCCCGTACCGCCGCTGTGCCTTGCCCGTGCCTTGGGTTTGATCTTGAAAGTGGCGCCGACGTCGGCACTGGGCACGGTCCGGGCAGGGGCGGTGGTCGCGGTCCGCGCGGAGGTCACCGGCCGCGGTCCGTCGGTGCGCCGCGTGCCGCGACGAGGTTCCTTCCGGCCGGTACGAGCGGGCCGCGACGCCGTCAGGTCCCGGCCGTTCCGGGCGGACCCCACGGACGTACGTGACGGGAATCTCCTTCCGGGCGCCTTCGTGACGATCGCAGCGCCGTCGTCGTCCGGGATCTCCAGGTTCGGATCCGGCTCCGGTTCCTCCGCGGCGGCCGACGGAATCGCCGTGACCAGCGCCGGGAAGTCGGCACTCGCGGCGCCGCCGTCGAGCAGTGGCGCACCGAGGACGAACCCGCACAGGCCCAGGGCCGTCATCCGGTGTCGGAACTGTCGTGACATGAGTCATCCCCCAGCTCGCCGTCCAGTCGGAACACCGGGGTAACGACGGGTGGACGAGCACGGTGACGCGGGGGTGCGGCGTCGTAGGCTCCCTACATGCGCATCGGAGCCCACGTCGATCAAGCCGACCCGCTGGCCGAGGCCGCCGCCCGCGGTGCCGAGGCGGTGCAGTTCTTCCTGACCGACCCGCAGAAGTACAACTCGCCCAAGCCCCGCGCGGACGCCGAGCTGATCCGCGCCTCCGAGCTCGACGTGTTCGTGCACGCGCCGTACATCATCAACGTCGCGTCGCCGAACAACCGGATCCGGATCCCGAGCCGCAAGCTGCTGATGGCGCATGCCCGTGCCGCTGCCGAGCTGGGGGCGAAAGGCCTGATCGTGCACGGTGGTCACGTCGGCCGCGGCGCCGATCTGGCCGACGGCTTCGCGAACTGGCGCAAGGCCTTCGAGTACGCGGAGAAGGACGGCGGCCTGCCGCTCCCGGTGCTGATCGAGAACACCGCCGGCGGCGACAACGCGTGCGCCCGCCGGTTCGACGACCTGGCCCGGCTGTGGGACGCGGTCGGCCCGTTCGGGGCCGGGTTCTGCCTGGACACGTGTCATGCCTTCGCCGGTGGCGAGGAGCTGCCCGGCATCGTCGACCGGGTCAAGGCGATCACCGGCCGGATCGACCTGATCCACGCCAACGACTCCAAGGGCGCTTTCGACTCGGGCCAGGACCGTCACGACAACCTCGGGAGTGGGAAGATCGACCCCGAGTTGGTGGTGGCGGCCATCCGTGCTTCCGGGGCTCCGGCCATTGTGGAAACGCCCGGCGGGGTGGAGGGTCAGACCGCCGACATAGCCCTCCTGCGGGAGCGGGCGGGCAACTGAGCCCTTCCGCCGGAGCGGGCGGGTGACTGACGCATTGCCGCCGGGGAGGGTCATGACCGAGAAACCGCAGCCGCCCGCGCCCGTGAAGCGGCGGCGTTTCGGTCTCTTCCGGAACCGGCCCGCCCCCGCTCCGGCAGCGGTCGGGGTGGCGACGGCACCCACCCCGGCACCGGCCGCACCGGCTCCGGCTGTTCCAGCCGCCCCGGTCCCCAAACAGCGGGGCAAGCTGCCCACCGAGCGTCCGGCCGGCGCGCCGCCCGACCCGTGGACCGCGTTCGCCAGCACCCCGGAGAGAGGCCCCGGGCGGATCCGGCGCGGCTCCCGGTGGCTCGGGCGGAACCTGGTCCACGAGTACGCGCTGGCGATCTACGCCTCCTGCCTGGTGGCCGTGGCGATGACCTGGCCGGCTCTGCGCTACCCGCTGTACACGCTGCCGCAGGACCTCGGGGATCCGTCCCGTCAGGCGTGGCAGGTCTCCTGGGCCGGGCACATCCTGAGCACCAATCCGGTCAAGCTGTGGCAGTCGAACGCCTACTACCCGGAGCCGTTCAACTTCGCGTTCGGCGACAGCCTCGTCGGCTACGCGTTCGCCGGGATGATCGGAACCGGTCCGGCCGCCGCGATCCTCCGCTACAACGTGCTGTTCGTGCTGGCCCACGCCCTGCTGATGTTCGGCGCCTACGTGCTGGTGCGCCAGCTCGGCGCCCGGCCCACCGGGGCGGCGGTGGCGGCCGTCGCGTTCGCCTACGCCCCGTGGCGGCTGGCGCAGGAGGGTCACCTGGACATCGTCTCGGCCGGTGGCATCCCGCTGGCGCTGGCACTGCTCGCGCGGGCCCACGGCTATTCGCTGCGCTGGGGGCTGCGGCCGGAGCGCCGGCACGCCGGGTGGGCGGCGGCCGGTTGGCTGGTGGCGTGCTGGCAGCTCATGCTCGGCTTCTCGCTGGGCGTGCCGTTCGCGTACGTGCTGGGCCTGCTCCTGATCGTGATCTTCTGCGCCGCCGTCTACCGGCACGTGCGGCGGCTGCTGGCGGACCGGGCCGCACGCCGGGCCGTGAGATCCGAGCCCGCGGCCGCCCCGATCACCGAGAAACCGGTCGCCGAGTCGGAGGTCGCCAAGGCCGCCCGGATGGACGCGGTGGCCGGCACCCCGGCGGTGGAACCGAAGGGCCGCCGCCGGTGGCTGCTGTTCGGAGCCCGGCAGCCGGTGACCGAAAAGGCCCGGAAACGGGCCGCCGCCCGGGCGCCCCGGCCGCGGCCCGCCCCGCCGAAGAAGCCGTCCACCGCCTGGTGGCTGTTCGTGGTCAACGCCCTGGGGGCCCAGACGTTCGTCGCGGTCGGTTCGGTGCTGGCCCTGCCCTACGTGCGGGCCCTGGACACCGGCTCCCGGATCGAGGAGATCACCTTCTTCTCCCCGCCGCTGCGGAGCCTGCTGATCGGCCCGGCCGAGTCCCGGATCTGGGGCGCCGCGCACGCCACCCCGCGGGATTCGCTGGGCTGGGCCGGTGAGATGACGCTGCTGCCCGGGTTCGCCCTCTACGCGCTGGCACTGGCCGGCCTGGTCCTGTCGGTCTGGCGGCTCCGGCACCGGCTGATGCTGGTCGCCGGCCTGGCGGTCGCGGTGATCCTCACCCTGGGCACGACCTTCTTCGGTGGCCGGTGGACGTACCTGCCGCTGTTCGGTCACTTCCCGGCCTCGTTCGACCAGCGTGTCCCCGGGCGGCTGATGCTCTGGGTGACGTTGCTGCTGGCGATCCTGGCCGCGGGCGCCGTCGACGCCCTGGTCCGCCGGACCGAGCAGCTGGCCGCCCAGCGGACCCCGCCGTGGCCCGGGCCGTGGCTGCGCCTGGCGACTCTGACACCGCTGGTCCTGGTCCTGGTCGAGGGCTGGAACCTGACCGCGCACCCGGTCGTCCCGGCGCAACCGGCGTCGATGCGGACCGTCGCCGGACCGATGCTGGTCCTGCCGACCGCCGACCTGAGTGATCAGACCGTGCAGCTGTGGACGACATCCAAATTCCAGCAGATCGCCAACGGTGGCGGTACGTTCGCCGCCCAGCAGCAGACCGAACTGCGGGCCCGGGTCGCGAACTTCCCGGACGCCGCCAGCTCGGACTACCTGATCTCGATGGGCGTCACCAAGGTCCTGCTGCTGCGCGACATGGTCGCCGGCACCCCCTGGGAGGTGGCCGCCGACCGGCCGGTGGACAGTCTCGGCATCCGCCGTGAGGACCTAGAGGACGCGGTGGTCTTCTACCTCAACTAGGTCCCGCTCGGCTCCCTTGTCGACGGTGTCGACGGCCGGCGCCGGCGGCGCCTCCGCGGACGGGCCCATGCCGAAGACCCGGCGCACCCCGGTGACCCAGGGGTGTTCGGGGCCGTCGACCCGGCCGCCGTCCGGGTCCGCGCCGTCGTAGCTCGCCCGCACGTCGTCCAGCTCCGGGCGCAGGATCTCCCGCACCACCAGGCCGACCAGGACGGCGACCGTGACCAGGCGCGCCGTGGAGGCGAGCACGAAGGTGCCCTCCGGGATGACCGACTTGCCACCGGCGCCGATCAGCTCGGCGTAGAACGCGGCCAGGTAACCGATCTCGGCGATGGTCCAGGCGATGATCGCGCCCCACTTCGGGCGGGCCAGGACGATCAGCGGGAGGAGCCAGAGCACGTACTGCTGGGACCAGACCTTGCTGAACAGCAGGAACGCGGCCACGATCAGGAAGGCGAGCTGGCTGAGCCGGGGCTTGCGCGGGGCGAGCAGGCCGAGCAGCAGGATCCCCAGGCAGCACAGGGCGAACAGCAGGTACGACAGGACGTTGAGCGTCGGGATGTTGTCGCTCAGCCACTGGAACGGGCCCTGGTCACCGGCCTCACCGGAGTTCCACTTGCCGTCCAGGTACCGCCCGATGTACCAGAACGTGCCCCAGTCGATCGGCCGCTCCGAGTTGAGCCGGAAGAACCGCAGCCAACTGTCGTGCCACAGCACCATCACCGGCAGGTTGACCAGCAGCCAGGTGACCCCGGCGGCGACGAAGGCGCTGACGAACGACCGCAGCCGGCCGCTGCGCAGGGCCACCACCAGGATCGCCCCGAGGATGAACAGCGGCCACAGTTTCGCCGCGCCGCCGAGACCGAAGAGGACACCGGCCCAGATCGGGCGCTCCCGGACCCACAGGTAGAGCCCGAACGCCCACAGGCCGATCGCCAGGTAGTCCCAGTTGATGGTGGCGGTGACCAGGACGATCGGGGAGAGCGCGAGGATGGCCGCGTCCCACGGGCGCCGGCGGCGCAACGCGAGCAGGACGGCCACGGTGGCGATCGCGAGCAGCGACAGCACCAGGGCGTTGATGTTGTAGAACCAGCTGCCCTGGTTGATGTCGGGGTGGGTCTTGCCGTACTCGTGGACCGGCAGCCCCAGCGCGCCCATGAAGTAGCCGGTGACGACCGGGTACTCGACCGCGTGGTCCTTGTACGGGACCTTGCCCTCGTTGATGCCCTCGGCGTAGTAGAGCGCCAGCACATCGGTGTAGCAGTACCGGGTGTACTGGGTGTTGTTCTGCCAGGTGCCGTCCATGCAGGGCGACTTCTGCACCCAGGAGAAGGCGAGCACCAGACAGGCCAGCGCCATCACGATCCGCGGCACGGTCCAGAACCGCCCGGGCCGCGTCTCCGGTGGCACCGCGTGCGCGCCGAGCGGCCCCCCGATGGCTTGGGAGAGTCCCCGCACAAAACCGTCCGAGGTGGCACTCGAGACGTCAGGCCGTTCGGTGGGCGGTTGGGCGCTCATGTCTTGGCATCATGCCGCATCGGTGGCCGGGAAGGGCGACCGGCGCGTCCTCATGAGAAAACGGCGCCCACCTCGTCCGAGATGAGCGCCGTTTCCTCAGTGTGCGTCGTCAACGATTGCCGCGGCCTCCGCCGTTGCCGTTGCCGTCGTTGTTGCCGACGTTCTCGTTCTCGTTGCCGTCACCGTTGTTGTCGCCGTCGTCGTCACCGTCGCCGTTGTTGCCGCCGCCGTTGTTCTGGCACTGCGGGTCGTCCGGGACCACCGCGCAGTACGCCGAGTTGTCCTGCTCCGGCTGCTCGACCTGGACCGGCTTGACACCGTTGCCCTTGTCGTCCTGACCGGTCTTCACACCGGGCGGGAAGGACTCGTTGTCCCACTTCATCGCCTCGGCCGAGGTGTCCAGGAATTCCTTCCAGATGGACATCGGCGTTCCGGAGCCGAACATGTTGTCGCCGTTCGACTCCTTCAGGGCGACACGGTCCTGCGCGCCGCCGACCCAGACGGTCGCCGCGAGCTGCGGGATGCCACCGACGAACCAGGTGTCACCACTCAGGCTCTTGCCGTCGACCTTGATCTCCCAGGTGCCACTCTTGCCGATCGACGGGCGGCCACCGGCCAGCGGCTTCTTCTTCGCGATCTCCTTGAGCACGTCGGCCAGTCCGGCCATCTGGTCGGCGGCGAAGACCCGCTTCCCGCTCTTGGAGGCGGTGTAGATGACCTTGTTGCCGCCGGTCTTGGCGTCCCGCTGGCTGATCGACTTGATGAAGTGCGCGTCGTGCTTGACGCCCTGGTTGACGATCGTGGCGACACCCGCGGCGTGCTCGAGCGGGACGACACGGTACTGACCGAACGCGACCTCGTTGTCGAAGTTGTTGTTCAGCTTGGTCGCGTTGGCGTTGTTCAGGTCGATCTTCTCGAAGTCGTCGTTCCACATGGTGTCGACACCGGCCTGGTGGGCCGCGTCGATCACCTTGTCCGACCCGAGGGTGTCGGCGATCCAGTAGAACGGGAAGTTGTACGACTTGATCGTGCCGGTCCGCAGGTCACAGAAGGCGATCTTGCCGCCACAGACGGCGCCCGGGTCCGCGCCGGCGTTGCTGATCTTGCCGCCGCCCTTGCGCTCCTTCGTGCCGTCCCAGACCGTGTCGAACGACATGTCCGCCTTCAGGCCGGCCGCCAGCGTGTAGATCTTGAACGTCGAGCCGGGCGACTGACCCGCCTTCGGCAGCACGCCCTCACCGTTGCCGGACATGTAACCGGCGTAGTCGGTGCCGGTCGGGTCGTCCCCGCCGTACATGCCGAGGACCTCACCGGTGCCCGGGTCGATGCCGATCACCGCGGACTGCATCTTGGCCGACCGCTTGTACAACGGCGAGGTCTTGCTCAGCCGCGAGCCGGCCTTCTCCGCCGCCGCCTGGATCTTCGGGTTGATCGTGGTGGTGACGGTGTAGCCACCCTTTTCCAGCATCTCGTCGGTGATGCCGAGCTTGTGCAGCTCGTACGTCACGTGCCGCATGACCACGCCGACCGGCTTGCCCGCGGTGTTGTTGCTGCTGGTCTTCTTGTTCTCGTTGACGGTGGGGTACTTCCGGGCGTCGTACTGCGCCTTGGTGATCGCCCCCATCTCGTACATCTTGCCCATGGTGTATTCCCACCGCTCCAGGGCGCCCTCGGGGTTGTTCGCCGGGTCGTATCCCTTGTGGGTGCTGGTGGCGTAGGGCTGCTTGATGATCGAGGCGAGCACCGCGGCCTGCTCGATGGTGATCGGCTTCTTCGCGTTGTTGATCACCGAGGTGCCGAAGTAGCCGTTCGCCGCCGCCTCCGCGCCGTACTTGCCGCGGCCGAGGTCGATGTAGTTCAGGTACATGCCCATGATCTGCGTCTTGGAGTACTCCGACTCCAGCTTGCGGGCGATGACCGCCTCACGCAGCTTGCGGCTGTAGCTGATGTCCTTCTCGTCGGCGATGTGCCGGGCGTACTGCTGGGTGATCGTCGAGGCGCCCTGCAGCTCGCCGCCGGTGAAGTTGTTCCACGCGGCGCGCATGATGCCCTTGAAGTCGATGCCCTCGTGGGTCCAGAAGTTGTTGTCCTCGGCAGCGGCGACCGCGTCCTGCATCACCTTGCTGATCTGCTCCGGCGGCACGTTGATACGTGGTGAGCCGGTCTGCTCCAGCAGCTTGCCGTTCGACGTGTAGATCTTGTTCATCTGCGCCTCGGCCTCGGCGGCCGGGAGCTTCACGTCGTCGAAGAAGTAGGTGCCGCCGACGATGCCCACACCGAGCATGATGACCAGCACCGCGGCCGCGGCCGTCAGGATGTTGGCGCGGCGGTGCTTCTTATCGGCCTTGTTCTTGGGCTTGCGGCCACCGGAACCACCCGAGCCGCCGCCGAAACCACCGGAGCCACCACCGGGCGGCCCGCCGCCACCGGGTGGCACCGAGGCACGACCACCGACCTGTGCCGCGCCCACCGAGGCGCGACCACCGACCGCGGCCGCGCCGACGGAGGCACGGCCGGGAGCGGCCGGGCTCACCGACGCCCGGCCCGGGCTCGCCGAACCGACCGAGGCGGAGCCCACCGAGGCCCGGCCCGGGCTGGCGGACCCCACCGAGGCCCGGCCCGAACCGCCGACCGGAGCGGCGCCGGATGGACGCCGATAGGCGCCCGGACCCGGACGGCCCTCGTCGGCCGGCTCGTCGCCAGGCGTGGAAGCAGCGGACGGCCCGGGCACTTTGGCCCGGGCTCGTGCGTTCTGCGGATCGCCGTACGCGTTCATTCCCTCACACCTACCGGTCGCGGGGGCGCTGCCCGGCGGCCCGGAAGGGCCGCCCCGGCACTGCGCCTCGATCGGGCGTCATGGGCTGCGGTCCCGGCAGCCCCCTCGTCTGTCTTCGTTGACCGTGAACCGGCCACAAACTCGTACACGTTAACGGGATCGATCCGGTTCACCGCCGGACCTCCCCGCTCTGTGACGGACCATTCCGGCGGGATCCCCCACCGCCGGACGAGACCATAACTTCGGTCGGCAATGTCTCATCGGTGACGAGGCCGTCACGGCCGAGTACGAACCTCTCGATGAGGTGGTTCCACGAGCACGAGCGGCACACCTCGACCACGAAGACCTGGAACTCACGCAGAGTGACCGCCAGGTCGGGCAGCTCGGCCAGTTTCCGGGCCTGACCAGCGGACTGCTTGAGCTCGTCGCCATAGACGTAATGCACCAACGTCAGGTTTTCCCGGCGGCAGATCGGGCATCGCTCTTCGGTCGGCTCGCCGTGGAACGTCGCAGCGTTTCTCAGGTAAGGAGACGCGTCACACACCTCGAGCGTGCCGATCCGGCCGTTTCGAACGTCACGCAGGACTGCCCGCCTCTGTAGCGAGTAGTCGACTATCTGCCGCTGCGTGCGCATGGCGACGAGAGTACGCGGTTGCCGGGCCAGCGGCGACCGCCATCACGCACAGTGGCGTGACGACTGCGCTGGCGGGCCGAGTTGCGTGTCCGGCGGTCCCGATTTACCGTTGCGATGTATCGGGCCGATACATCGGGACCACACCCAGAGGGAGGGCCAGTGCTCGACATGGCGATCCTCGGTCTCCTCCAGGAGGCCCCGATGCACGGTTACGAGCTCCGCAAGGAGCTGGCCACCAAACTCGGCACGATCCGGGCCGCGATCAGTTACGGCACCCTCTACCCCACGCTGAAGCGGCTGAAGCTGGCCGGCTGGATCAGCGAGGCGGCGGCGGAGGGCGACACCGAGGTCGTCCCGGTGATGACCAGCAAGCGCGGCCGGGTCGTCTACAAGATCACCGCCGAGGGCAAGGAACACTTCGCCGACCTCCTCACCCAGACCGGCCCGGAGACGTACGACGATGCCGGTTTCGGGGTGCACTTCACGTTCTTCTCCCGCACCGACCGCGCCACCCGGCTGCGCATCCTGGAAGGCCGTCGCCGCCGCATCGAGGAGCGGCGCGAGGGCCTGCGCGAGATCCTCGCCCGCGCCGCCAACCGGCTCGACGCCTACACGCTGGAGCTCCAGCGGCACGGGCTGGAGGCGTGCGAGCGCGAGGTCCGCTGGCTGGAGGAGCTGATCACCAACGAGCGCTCCGGCCGGGCCCCCGCCGCCCGCAATCGCGCCGGCCTCACCGGCGCCCCGAGCACCGCCCCCGTCGCCGACCCGACGACGACCGGGGCGGCTTCCCCAGAGACACCGCGTCCCCAACAGGACCGGCCGTGACGAACAAGGAGGAAAACGCGATGGGCTCCGTTCGCGTCGCCATCGTCGGTGTGGGTAACTGCGCCTCGTCCCTCGTGCAGGGCGTGGAGTACTACCGGAACGCCGACCCCGATGACCGCGTCCCGGGTCTCATGCACGTGACCTTCGGCGACTATCACGTCTCCGACGTGAAGTTCGTCGCGGCGTTCGATGTGGACGCCAAGAAGGTCGGCATGGACCTCAGCGAGGCGATCGTCGCCAGCGAGAACAACACCATCAAGCTGACCGACGTGCCGCCGTCCGGCGTCACCGTGCAGCGCGGCCCGACCTTCGACGGCCTGGGCACGTACTACCGCGAGATCATCGAGGAGTCGCCGGCCGAGCCGGTCGACGTGGTGCAGGTTCTGCGGGACGCCGAGGTCGACGTCCTGGTCTCCTATCTCCCGGTCGGCTCCGACGAGGCGGACAAGTTCTACGCGCAGGCCGCCATCGACGCCGGTGTGGCGTTCGTGAACGCGCTGCCGGTCTTCATCGCCTCCGACCCGGTCTGGGCGAAGAAGTTCGAGGACGCGGGTGTGCCGATCGTCGGCGACGACATCAAGAGCCAGGTCGGCGCCACCATCGTGCACCGGGCGCTGGCGAAGCTGTTCGAGGACCGCGGGGTCGAGCTGCTGCGCACGTACCAGCTGAACTTCGGCGGCAACATGGACTTCATGAACATGCTGGAGCGCAACCGCCTGGTCTCCAAGAAGATCTCGAAGACCCAGTCGGTGACGTCCCAGATCCCGCACGAGATGATCAAGAGCGACGTGCACATCGGCCCGTCCGACCACGTGCCGTGGCTCGACGACCGGAAGTGGGCGTACATCCGCCTGGAGGGCCGGTCCTTCGGTGACACCCCGCTGAACGCCGAGCTCAAGCTCGAGGTGTGGGACTCGCCGAACTCGGCCGGCGTGATCATCGACGCGGTGCGCGCCGCGAAGATCGCCAAGGACCGCGGGATCGGCGGCCCGATCCTGTCGGCGTCGTCCTACTTCATGAAGTCCCCGCCGGTGCAGTACAGCGACCACGACGCCCACGCGTCGGTCGAGGCGTTCATCAAGGGCGACATCGAGCGCTGACCTTGTTCCACCGGGCCTGGAGCCGGCTGATGCTCAGCTCCAGGCCCGCTGGAAGGCGACCGCGGCCTCCAGCTCCAGCAGGATGCGTTTGCGGTCCAGGCCGCCGCCGAAACCGACCATCTTGTTGCCGGCGCCGACCACCCGATGACACGGCACGATCACCGGAACCGGATTGTGGTTGCAGGCCGTGCCGACCGCGCGGGCCGCGCCCGGATCACCCAGGGCGGTGGCGATCGCCCCGTACGTGATCGTCTCGCCGTAGGGGATCTTCGCGATCTCGGCCCACACCGCCCGCTCGAACTCCGACCCGCCGCGCATCTCGAACGGCACGGTGAAATCGGTCAGGCCCCCGGCGAAGTAGGCCTTGAGCTGGTCCAGCGCCGGATGCTGTGCGGACGGATCCGGCCGGGTGGCGAAGGCGGCGAACCGCACGCCCACCACGGCCGGACCGTCGACGGCGACTCCGAGCGGCCCGATCGACGTCTCGATGACGAACATGCCGCCCAGTCTGCCTACTTCACCTTGACGGCGTCGACCGCGGAGGCGGCGTTGCGCGCGCTGCCACCGGCGTAGACGGCCTTCCACACGCCGCTCTTGGTGGCGGTGAACGCCTTGGTGTAGACACCCTTGGCGTTGGTCTTGGCGGCGCCCTTGTAGGTGTAGGTGGAGGCGCCGGTCGCCTGGAAGTAGATCTTCACCGTCGTACCGGCGAGGACCTTGCCGTTGACCTTGAGAACGCCCTTGGTGGTGAGCTTCTTGCCCTTGACCACCGGCTCGGGAGCGGCGTTCAGGGTCAGCGACGACGGCCGCTTGAGGTAGATCGACTTGGTGACGGTGTTGGTGGAGTCGAATTCGGTGCTGCCGGTCTTCACCACGACGCCGTAGACGTCGGCGGTCCAGCGCCCGGCGGTGTCCTTGCCGCAGAGGTTCAGCGACCCCTTGTAGGTGGACGTCGTGCCGACCTGGGTGAACTTCTTGCCCTTGACGATGTCGCCGCTGCCGGCCTTGGAGCCGAGCACGAACGTGCTCTTGCTGACCGCGACGGACTTGACGGTGATCTTCAACGGGGCGGCCTGGGCGGGCGACGCGGCGAACAGCCCGGCGGCCGGCGTGAGGGCGAGAAGAGCAGCAAAAACGCGATTGCGTACGGAGGTCACCGCAGCAATGTAGAACGCTACCGTTCCGACGTCACCAGCTTTTCGGACGATGCATGCAAACATTCCGACCCGTGCCGCGTCTGACCCTTTCGGAGGTGACCGGTTGAGACAGTCACTCGAAGACGAGTTCACCGCGTTCGTCGCGGCCCGGGGGCAGTCACTGCTCCGGATCGCGCACGCGCTCACGGGGGATCCGGACGCCGCGCAGGACCTGGTGCAGGGCGCGCTGGCCAAGGCGTACGCCCGATGGCCCCGGATCCACGGGGACGCCGAGGCGTACGTACGGAAAATCATCTACAACGACCGGGTGTCGGCCTGGCGCCGGCCCGTCCGCCGCAACGAGGTGTCCGTCGCCGACGTGCCGGAACCCGCTGTCGACAACCGTCACGACCAGGCCGTCACCGACCGGATCACGGTCCGGGAGGCGCTGCTGTCACTACCCACCCGCCAGCGTGCCGTGCTGGTGATGCGCTATCTGGAGGATCGCAGTGTCGAGGAGACCGCCGAAATGCTGGGATGCCGGCCCGGCACGGTCGCGAGTCAGGCCTCCCGGGCTCTCGACAAACTCCGCGCTCTGGTTGGTGACCAGCGTGTCGCGATGGGAGGAACCCGATGAAGGAGTTGGAGGAGATCGTGGGGGCAGCCGTCCGGGATCTCGCGGACGACGCGCCACCGCCGTTCGACCTGGCCACCGCCGCGCGTACCCAGGGACGCCGGATCCGTCGCCGGCGCCGGACCGCGATCGGGTCGGCCGCGGTCGCGCTGCTGCTGGTGGCGGCCACCCCGTTCGTCGTCTTCCGGCAGGAGCGGGAGGCGCTGCCCGCCGCGCCCACCCCGTCGCCGTCGGTCGCCGAGAAGGACTGGTGGGATCAGCCCTACCAGTTGCCCGGCGGTTTGATCGTCACGGCTCTCACCGGTAGTCAGAACGACAACATCATGCTCGACCGGCTGACCGGCACCTACTGGCAGATTCCCCGGGCCTACGAGATGGTCTGGGGTTCGCCGACGGCCACCGGCGCGGTCGTCTCCGACGGCAGCACCCTGCGGGTCCTGCACGGGCCGGACTCCGCGACGAGCAGCGTCAGCAACAAGGTCGGCTTCTCGCCGCAATGGTCGCCGGACGGCGACCGGGTGCTGACCACCGGTTCGAAGGAGTACGCCATCTGGGAGGTCGCCGCCGGGCAGGGCCAGCGGATCCAGAAGGCGCCGTTGCTGCGGGACTGCAAGGTGATCTGCTATTTCACCTGGCTGCCGAACGGCAAGGAGATCGCTCTCCCACAAGCCTCCGGCGGTATCGTCGTGCTCGACTCCGAGACCGGCAATGAACTCCGAACGCTGCCCGTTCAGGGATCTCCGGCCGGACCAGGCGCCTGGTCACCGGACGGCCAGTTCGTGATCGTCGTCGACGCAGCCGACCTGAAAGGACCCCGGCATGTCGTCGACGTGCGGCACGGGCAGGTCATCGGCACCGTTCCCGACTCGACCCTGCACTTCCTGGACGACGAAAGGATCCTGTCGATCCAGGACACCACCGCCGAGGTGTACGACGTGAAGGGGCGCCTGCTCGAGACGCAGACGCTGCCGGCCGCGTTCGCCGGCCGGACCGTGAGCGTCGGGCGCCCTTAGAAGCCCTGCTCCTCGGCCCATCGAAGAAGCTCCGCCTCGGCCTCGTCGCGGTCCAGCGGCCCCCGGTCGAGCCGGAGCTCCTTCAGGTGCCGCCACGCCTGCCCGACGATCGGGCCCGGCGGCACCCCGAGCAGCTCCATGATCGCGTTGCCGTCCAGGTCGGGGCGGACCTTGGCCAGGTCCTCCTCGGCCGCGATCCGGTCGATCCGCTCCTCCAGCGCGTCGTAGTCGGCGGCCAGCCCGGCGGCCTTGCGACGGTTGCGGGTGGTGACGTCGGAGCGGGTCAGCTTGTGCAGGCGGGAGAGCAGCGGGCCGGCGTCGGTCACGTACCGGCGCACCGCCGAGTCGGTCCACTCGCCCCGGCCGTACCCGTAGAACCGCAGGTGCAGGGCGACCAGCCCGACCACCTCGGAGGTCACGTCCTTCGGATATTTGAGCGCCTTCATCCGCTGTTTGGTGAGCCGCGCGCCGACCACCTCGTGGTGGTGGAAGCTGACCCGCCCGTCGCGGCCGACCGCCTTGGTGGCGGGCTTGCCGACATCGTGCATGAGCGCGGCCATCCGCAGCACGAAGTCGGGGCTCTCGTCACCTTCCAGGCGCATCGCGTTGCTGACCACGATCAGCGTGTGCTCGTAGACGTCCTTGTGCTGGGCGTGCTCGTCGATCTCCAGCTTGAGACCGGCGATCTCCGGCAGGAAGCGGTCGGCGAGCCCGGTGTCGACCAGTAGGCGCAGGCCGGTCAGCGGGTCGGCGGCGCACATCAGCTTGGTGAACTCGTCCCGGATCCGCTCGGCGGTGATCCGGTCCAGGTCGGCGGCCATGTCCGTCATCGCGGCGAGGACCGGCGGGTCGACGGTGAACCGCAGTTTCGCGGCGAACCGGGCGGCCCGCAGCATCCGCAGCGGGTCGTCGCCGAACGACTGGGCCGGTGACGCGGGCGTCCGGATCACCCGGGCGGCCAGGTCGTCGAGCCCGCCGAACGGGTCGGTGAACTCGTGGCCGGGCACCGAGACGGCCATCGCGTTGATGGTGAAGTCCCGCCGCGACAGGTCGTCGTGCAGCGAGTCGCCGTAGGAGACCACCGGGTTGCGGGTGACCCCGTCGTAGGCCTCCGCCCGGTACGTGGTGATCTCGATCCGCAGCCCGTTCTTCTGGATGCCGATCGTGCCGAACTCGCGACCGGTCTCCCAGATCGCGTCGGCCCAGGAGTCGACCACGGCGAGGGTCTGCTCGGGTCGCGCGTCGGTGCAGAAGTCGAGGTCGTCACCGAGGCTGTCCAGCAACGCGTCCCGGACCGAGCCACCGACCAGGTGCAGCTGGTGTCCGGCGTCGGCGAACCTCCGCCCGAGCTCATCGGCGACGGGGGACACGCGGAGCAACTCGGCTACCGCTTTCTGCTGGGCGGTGTTCAGTACAGACATGGGGTCACCAGGGTATCCGTATTGGGGTCCTGGGCTGTCGCCGGGCAGGATGACCGCGTGCCCGTTTCCGAGGTTGTGCAGCGCCTGATCCTGGATCCCGACTTCTGGACCGGCGGGCTGACCGGCGACGACGACCTGCCCGCCACCGTGCGCGTGTCGTTTCCGGTGGTCGCCGACTACGCCCTGGTGCTCGACATCGATCTGCCGTCCGGCGACCGGACGCTCGGTCTGCGGCTGCCGTCCTCCACCGAGCCGGTGCAGCTGGGCTGGGCGCCGGCCGGTGGTCCGTACCCCGCGGCCCTGCGCTGGTGGGAGCTGGAATCCTTCGCCCGGGTGATAGCCCTGGACGACCCGACGCTGCCTCATCCGGGTGTGGTGGTGGCCCTGTTGTCGCCGTTCGTCCCGGCCGGGCCGGAGGACGATCCGGGCGGGATCGCGGCGGTGCGGGAGGCCGCGTACCGGTCGCTGGTCCGGGAGGTCCCGGTGGTCGAGCCGGCCGGCCCGGAGCAGGCGCCGTTGCCGCTCTTCACCGGCGAGCACTGGTGGCCGGCGCCCCCGGTGCCGTCGCCGCAGGTCCTCGACGAGGCCACGATCGCTGCGCTCAGCGCCCCGGCGTTCGCGTCGCTCCAGGTCCGCGTGGGCGAGCGGTTCCCGCACGAGGACCTGGCTTTTCTGGTACGCCGGACCGACGCCGCCCTGGCCTCGGTGCCCGACCTGCTGGGCTGGACCGGCGCCGGCCCGCTGGCCCGGGAGATCGTCCGCTCCGCCGACCTGTCGGTGGTGCCCGCGCTGCTCGGTGTCCTGTCCGACGCGGGCTGTGACCACCCGACCGTGCTGGACGCGCTGAGTGAGCCGCTGGTCGCCCTGGAGGCGTACTGGATGGTGGAGACGCTGGCCGGCGCCGAACCCGGCACCCTCCTGCGTCGGCACGCGTGACATTTGGGCTTTAGGGTGGCTGCATTGATCCGGCAGGGTTCTGGAGGCTTGGTGAACGGCGGCCTGTACCGCAGCACACACGCGGCACCGGACGGTGAGCCCGCGGAGCAGGAGGGCGTCACGGTCATGTCCGTGGACGGTCCCGAAACCCCGGGACAACCCGACGAACAACAGAGCAGCGGCGGCGGTACGGCCGGGCAGAGCGCGATCATGGCGATCGGCAGTCTGGTCAGCCGGCTGATCGGTTTCGTCCGCAACGCGCTGATCGGCATGGTCCTCGGCCAGGCCGTCGGTGACGCCTACACCGGCGCCCAGTTCCTCCCCGGCCAGATCTACGAGCTGCTGCTCGGCGGTGTCCTGTCCAGCGTGCTGATCCCGCTGCTGGTCCGGCGGCGCAAGACCGACGAGGACGGCGGCCAGGAGTTCACCCAGCGCCTGCTCTCGTTCGCTGTGATCATGCTCGGTGTGGCCACCCTGCTGGTGGTCCTGGCCGCGCCGTTGATCACGGCGATCCAGACCAGCAGCGACGACACTCCGCTGGAGTTCCGGAGCCTGGTCACCTCGTTCGCGTACCTGATCCTGCCGATCATCTTCTTCACCGGCCTGTCCGCGCTGATCGCCGCGGTGCTGAACGTGCGCGGCCACTTCGCCGCGCCGATGTGGGCGCCGATCCTGAACAACCTCGTGGTCATCGCGGTGTGCGGGGTCTTCCTGGTGGTCTTCGGCACCGACAAGGAGCTGACCCCGGCGAACATCACCACCGGCGAGATCGCCCTGATCGGCGGCGGCACCCTGCTCGGCATGGTGGTGCAGGCGATCGGCCTGCTCCCGGCCCTGCGCAAGGTCGGTTTCCGGTGGGCCTGGAAGTGGAGCCCGCGGCAGCTCGGCCTGGGCGAGATCGGCAGCCTGGCCGGCTGGATGCTCTGTTACGTCGGCGCCAACCAACTCGCCGTCTTCGCCCTGGTCCGCGCGCTGAACAGCGCCGGCGGCGAGAACAACCCGGGCGCTCTGGCCTTCAACAACGTCTTCCTGCTGATGATGATGGCGCACGGCATCATCGGTGTCTCGGTGATCACCGCCCTGCTGCCGAAGATGAGCGCGGCCGCCGCCGACGGCCGCCTCTCCGAGATCAGCGACGACCTGAACCGCGGGATCAAGCTGGTGTCCGCGGCCCTGGCCCCGATCGTGGTGGTCTACGCGGTGCTGAGCGGGCCGATCGCGGTCTTCCTGTTCCAGGGTGGCCGGATCACCAACGGCGACGCGCTGGCCATGGGGCAGGTGCTGACGGTGGCCGCGTTCGCGGTGCTGCCGCTGTCGATCAGCTTCCTCTGCACCAACGCGTTCTACGCGCTGCAGGGCAACAAGACGGCCGCGCTGATCAACCTGCCGGTGGTCGGGGTCCGGATCGCCGGCTACTTCGTGCTCGCCGCGGTCCTGAACGAATCCCTGGTCGCCGCCGGCATGACCGCGGCCAACGGCATCTCCTACCTGGTGTCCGCGCTGATCTCGCTGGCCGTGCTGCGGCGCCGGATCGGCCGGCTGCACCTGGGTTCGGTGCTGGTGGGGCTGCTCAAGGTGGCGTTCGCCGCCGCGGTCGCGGGCGGGGTGGCCTACCTGGTGGTCCGGTTGCTCCCGGGTTCGGGCGCGCCGGACGGCCGGATCGAGGCGATCACCCAGATCGCGGTCGGCGGCGTGGTGATCCTGATCGCCTACCTGGGAACCGCCCTGCTGTTGCGGGTCCAGGAGGTCAGTCAGGTCGTCGGGATGGTGCGCCGGAAGATCGGCCGCTGATCTGCGGAGCAACCGTCCTGAACAGGTGATTCCGGACGTTGCTCACACCGTTTCGCCCGGTTCGCCGGGTTGTCCACTGCTGCCGCGCCGGGGGGACGACCTGCCGGAGCATGGCCCCGTGCGGGTATGGTCGGTGTCGTCATGTACGCGGGAACATCGTTCCATGTGCGGAGACCTGCGTGCCGAGTCGCGGCACCCGGGGACACAAAGAATGCACCACCTAGGGAGGACTGGTGACCCAGGTCGGCGAAGGCCACGAGACCGCGGCCGACGAGGCCGGACCGGTCTTGACCTTCGGTGCACCCACCGCCGGTGAGATCCTTGCCGAGCGCTACCAGCTGGAAGAGCACGTCAACAATGACAGTGCGGGCCGGCAGGTGTGGCGAGGCATCGATGTGATCCTCCGGCGAGCGGTCGCCGTGGTGCTCCGGCACCCGGGCGGTGACTCAGCCACCGAGATGCTTCAGGCCGCGGTCGCCGCGAGCCGGGTGATCCACCCCAACCTGGTCGGCGTCTACGACGCGATCGACGAGGAGCAACGGGCCTATGTGGTCCGGGAGTGGGTCGACGGCGAGTCGCTGCGGGATCTGATCGCCGCCAACGGTCCGCTGGACCCGGCGCGGGCGATCGCCATCGCACACTCGGTGGCCGACGCGCTCACCGCTGTGCACGCCACCGGCATGGTGCACGGCAACGTGCACCCGGGCAGTGTGCTGATCGCCGACGACGGCCGGGTGGTCCTGGCCGACGCGCGCGCCGACTCGTCCGACACGGTCGAGGGCGACGTCCGCGCGGTCGGCGGCCTCCTCTACTTCGCGCTCACCAGCCACTGGCCGCACTCCGAGGTGCGCGAGTCCGCACTGACCGACGCGGTCCGTGACGCCGACGGCAACCCGGCCGCCCCGCGGTCGAGCCGGCCCGGTGTCCCGGCGTACCTCGACGATCTGACCATGGACCTGCTCGACCGCCGGGTCGCGGCGCCGGCCTCCGACGCGCTGACCGCCGAGCTGGGCCGGTTGGACGCGGCGGCCGCCGCCGAGGACGACGAGTTCGAGGACGTCGGCCCGCTCCGCTTCATGCAGAGCGGTGGTTCGACGTCGAGCGAGCCGTCCAAGACCGCACCGAAGATCCTGATCGGGGTCGGCGCGCTGATCGTGATCGCGATCGTCGGCCTGGTCTTCGGCATCCGCGCGATCACCGGCACCAGCAGCAGCGACGGGACGAACACCGCCGGCGGGGACACCTCGGCCCAGACGCCCACCGGTGACGGTGGCGAGCCGGTCACCCCGCTGCCCGAGCCGAAGAAGCTCGAGCTCACCGCCGACATGGTCCGGCTGGTCGACGCGCCGCCCGGCGACCGCACCGACGCCGACGAGGCGAAGCTGACCGTCGACGGCGACATGGACACCGGCTGGTCCACGCAGACCTTCAAGGGCGCACCGAACTTCGGCAACACGAAGGAGGGCATGGGCATCCTGATCAACCTGGGTGAGGCCCGTGCGCTCTCCGAGGTGCGGGTGTTCACGTCGGTGCCGGGTGTGACGATGGACGTCCGGACCGGCACGTCGGACCCGGGCAACAGCTCCAAGGGCGACAAGCAGCTGCTCAAGGACTACAAGTCGCTCTCCGACGAGAAGCCGGAGAAGAGCACCGGCAACAAGTGGTTCTACAGCGTCTCCGACTCGAACACGAAGTACCAGTACGTGCTGGTCTTCCTGACCGAGCTGCCGCAGAGCGAAGAGGGCAGCGGCTACAAGGTCACCGTCAACGAGATCGAGCTGTACGGATACTGAGACCTCGTCGGCTGCTCAGGTGCACTAGATTGCTGACGTGACTCTCCGCGATGGGCCACCCAGCTCGGCGCCGACTGACGTCGAGCTGGTCCGTGCCCATGTCGAGGGCGATCCGGACGCGTTCGCCGAGCTGGTCCGCAGGCACCGGGACCGGCTCTGGGCGGTGGCGCTGCGGACCGTCGGTGACCGCGAGGAGGCCGCCGACGCGGTCCAGGACGCGCTTCTCAACGCGCACCGCAACGCGGCGAGATTCCGGGGCGACGCCGCGGTCACGACCTGGCTGCACCGGATCGTGGTGAACGCCTGCCTGGACCGGATGCGCCGCCGGCAGGCCCACCCGACCGTGCCGCTGCCGGACGGCAACCGCGACGACGACCGCCCCACCGGCCCCGAGCCGGTCGCCCCCGCCCCGGACCAGGACACCGTGCTGGTGGTGCGGGACGCGCTGGCTGCGCTGCCGGCCGATCAGCGGGCCGCGATCGTGCTGGTGGACGTGCAGGGTTACGGGGTGGCCGAGGCGGCCGAGATCCTCGGCGTGGCGGAGGGCACGATCAAGAGCCGGTGCGCCCGCGGCCGCGCGCGGATGGCGATGACGCTGGGATATCTGCGCGGGAACCGAAACGACGGCGGGACCGTCTCATCCAGGTCGGAGGCGGCGGGTTCGCTGCCGAACGGGTCTGAGCGGAGGGAGCCGCGGTGACGGGCGCCGAGTTCGAGGGGGTCGACTTCGACCTGCTCGCCGACTTCGTCGGTGGCGCTCTGGACGGCACCCCCGACGGGCAGCGGGTGGCCACGCTGGTGGCCGAGGACCCGTCGTGGCGGGCCGCGTTCGAGGCGCTGGGGCCGGCGATGGCCGCGGTCGGCGGGGCGCTGGAGGCGTTCGAGCCGGAGCCGATGCCCGCTGATCTGGCGGACCGGCTGGACACGTTGCTGCGGACGGCGGAGACGCCGGTGGAGCCCGTTCCCGTCGTACCCACCAATGTCGTGGATCTGGAAAGCCGGCGCCGGGCCAGACGGTGGGCCGCGCCGCTCTCGGTGGCCGCCGCGGTGCTCGCGTTCGCGGGTTTCGGCGCCACCTGGTGGGTGTCGAACCAGTCGATGGACAACAGCGAGAGCACTGCCGCGGCGGGCAGCACGACCGCCGAGCAGGCCGGCGCGCTCCCGGCGTTCGCGGTGACCAGCTCCGGCACCGACTACACCGCGGCGACCCTGCCGGACGCCCCGATGAGCGAGACGCTGTCCACCGGCCTCGCCCTGCCGGACGAGAGCGCTCCGGCGGCGGCCGTGCCGAAGACTCCCGGGCTGAGCCGCCTGGAGGACCCGTCCGCGCTGGCGGCATGCGTCGATGCGATCACCGTGGCGAACAGCGGTGGGACGCTCGCGGTGGAGTCCGCGGACTTCGCCCGGTTCGACGGGACACCCGCGGTGGTCTTCCGGTTCAGTGCCGCCAACGGCGTCTGGGCTTGGGCGGTCGGCCCCGATTGTGGCTTGCCGGGTGCGGGCGCCGACACCCTCCAGAATCTCCCGGTACGCTGACCGCATTCCCCGCGTGAGGTCGGACACCAGCGTGCGCTGGGGAATGGCGAATGCCAGTACGACGTTCTAGCGTGCAGTGTCGCCGGCCTATTCGTCCGGCGGAAAACAGACTGAGGAGTCGGCAGTGGACGAGGTCCGCAATCTGATCATCATCGGTTCCGGACCGTCGGGCTACACCGCGGCGTTGTACGCGGCCCGGGCCGAGCTCAAACCCCTGGTGATCGAGGGCGTGCAGTCCGGTGGCGCGCTGATGACCACCACCGAGGTGGAGAACTTCCCGGGTCACCGCGACGGGATCATGGGTCCCGAGCTGATGGACAACATGCGGGCCCAGGCGGAGAAGTTCGGCGCCGAGTTCCTGACCGACGACGTCACCCGCGTCGAGCTGGGTGACAAGCCGACCGAGGCCGGCACCGAGGGCCTGAAGACGGTGTGGGTCGGTGAGCAGCAGTTCTTCGCCCGCGCCGTGATCCTGGCGACCGGTTCCGCGTGGCGCCCGATCGGCGTGCCCGGCGAGCAGGAGCTGCTCGGCCACGGTGTGTCGGCGTGTGCCACCTGTGACGGCTTCTTCTTCCGCAACCAGCACATCGTGGTGGTCGGCGGCGGCGACTCGGCGATGGAGGAGGCCACGTTCCTCACCCGGTTCGCCGAGACCGTGACGATCGTGCACCGCCGCGACAGCTTCCGGGCCAGCAAGGTCATGCAGAAGCGCGCCCTGGACAACCCGAAGATCAAGGTCGAGTGGAACTCGACCGTCGAGGAGATCATCGGCACCGACGGCAAGGTCACCGGTGTCCGCCTCAAGGACGTGAACTCCGGCGAGACCAAGAACCTCGACGTGACCGGCGTCTTCGTGGCGATCGGTCACGACCCGCGCAGCGAGCTGTTCAAGGGCCAGGTCGAGCTGGACGACGAGGGCTACGTGAAGGTCGACGCGCCCAGCACCCGGACCAACGTGCCCGGCGTGTTCGCCGCCGGCGACCTGGTCGACCACACATACCGGCAGGCCATCACCGCGTCCGGCACCGGCTGTTCCGCGGCGCTGGACGCCGAGCGCTTCATCGCTTCATTCGTAGAGCTGTAAGACCCGGGAGGTCCCAGTGGCAGGAACCAAGGTCGTCACCGACAAGACGTTCGACAGTGACGTGCTCCGCTCCGACAAGCCGGTGCTGGTGGACTTCTGGGCCGAGTGGTGCGTGCCCTGCAAGAAGGTCGACCCGCTGCTCGCCGAGATCGCCGCGGAGATGGGCGACAAGCTGGAGATCGTCAAGGTCAACATCGACGAGAACCCGCAGATCGCCATGCAGTACCAGGTGATGTCGGTACCGACGCTGACCATCTTCAAGGACGGCGAGCGGGTCAACTCGATCGCCGGTGCCAAGCCGAAGAGCTTCCTGGTCAACTTCATCGAGTCGTCTCTCTGATCAACTCAGGTCACACGCCCCGCGCCCCGGTTGGGTCGCGGGGCGTACTGTCCTGGGGGTTGTGTCCTTTTCTGAAAAGGAGTCGTGAGTGCGGTCCATTCGACGGGGAGACACCGGCCCGGCCGTTGCGGAGATCAGGTCGATCCTGGTCGGTCTGGAGCTGCTCACCACCGCTGAGCCCGCCGTCTTCGACGACGCTCTGGAAGGCTCGGTCCGGGCGTTCCAGCAGAGCCGTGGTCTCGGCATCGACGGCATGGTCGGCGACGAGACCTGGGGTGCGCTGGACGCGGCCCGCTGGCGGCTCGGCTCCCGGACGCTCTTCCACTCGGTGCCGGACGCGCTCGTCGGCGAGGACGTGCGGGCGCTCCAGGAGCGCCTGCTGGAGATGGGGTACGACGCCGGTCGCCCCGACGCGGTCTACGGCGCCCGGACGGCCCGTGCGGTCGCCCAGTTCCAGCGTGAGGTCGGGCTCGTCCCGGACGGCTCGTGTGGCCCGCAGACCATGAAGGCGCTGCGCCGGCTCGGCCGCAAGGTCGTCGGCGGCCGTCCGCAGTGGCTGCGCGAGGCGGAGGCGTTCCGTCAGTCCGGCCCCAACCTGGTCGGCAAGACCATCATGATCGATCCCGGACACGGCGGCGGTGACGACACGGGTGTGGTGGTGCCCGACGGCCCGCTCCGGTGGAACGAGGCGGACCTGGTCTTCGACCTCGCCTCCCGGCTGGAGGGCCGGCTCTCCGCGGCCGGCATGCGGGTGCACCTGACCCGGGGCCCGTCACCGGCCGAGCCGATGAGCGGGGCCGAGCGGGCCGCCCTGGCCAACACACTCGGTGCCGATCTGCTGATCTCCCTGCACCTGGACGGGCACGAGTCCGCGTCGGCGGAGGGGGTCGCCACCTACCACTACGGCACCGGCAACGGGCTCAGCTCCACCGTCGGCGAGCGCCTGGCCAACCTGGTGCAGCGCGAGATCGTGGTGCGGACCGGGATGCACGACTGCCGTACCCACGCGAAGGGTTGGGACCTGCTGCGTCTCACCCGGATGCCGACGGTCCGGGTCGACCTCGGTTACCTGACGTCGAAGACCGACCGGGAGCGGCTGATCGACCCGCAGTCCCGGGAGCAGCTGGTCGAGGCGCTGCTGGCCGCCGTCCAGCGGATGTATTTCCCGGTCGAGCGCGACGTGCCGACCGGTTCGATCGACGTGCGCCAGCTCCGGCTAGCCCTCGCCGACAAGGGCTAGTTGTCGGCGGACCTGGTCGCCGTCACCGGGCGGACCGGGCGCAGCAGGGTCTCCGGGCTCATCGAGCCCAGCAGTTTCTCCAGCGCGTACTCGACGTCGGACTTCCAGGACAGGGCCGTCCGCAGCTCCAGCCGCAACCGCGGGTACCGGGGGTGCGGACGGACCGTCTTGAAGCCCACCGACAGATAGAAGTCGACCGGGGCCAGACAGGCCGACGACTCGTCGGTCTCGTCCGGTTTGGCGTCGCCGAACGCCTCGATCGCCTTCACCCCGCGCTTCGTCAGATCCCGGGCCACGCCCTGGACCAGCATCCGGCCCAGGCCGCCGCCGGCGAAGGCGGGCACCACCCGGGCCGTGGTCAGCAGGGCCGCGTCGGCACTCACCGGCGACGTCGGGAACGCCATCGACCGCGGCACGTAGGCGGGCGGCGCATACATCACGAACCCGGCCGGCATGCCGTCGACGTACGCCAGCTTGCCGCACGAGCCCCACTCCAGCAGCGTCTGGGAAACCCACGCCTCCTTCTCGAGACCGGGATCACCAGTCGCACACGCGCGCTCCGCGGAGACCGGATCGAGCTCCCAGTAGACGCACTGCCGACAAGGCCGGGGCAGGTCCTCGAGCGTGTCGAGGGTGAGATTGACCAGGCGTCGCGACATGCGGGACCCCTTGCAGCTCGGAACCGGAACTACCGAATCCTACGTCGGGACCACCATGAACGGGACCGGACTAGGATCGTTTCAGCCTGATCAGAAGAGGAGCATCGCATGACCGGAACAACTCAGGACGACTACACCGATCGGTACGCCCGGCGGGTCCGCGGCATGACCACGTCCGAGATCCGTGCCCTGTTCGCCGTCGCCAGCCGTCCCGAAGTAGTCTCTCTCGCCGGCGGCTCGCCCTACATCGCCGCCCTGCCGCTCGACGCGGTCGGCGAGATGCTCGGCGACCTGGCCGCCCAGCAGGGCGCCACCAGCCTGCAGTACGGGATCGGTCAGGGCACCGTCGAGCTGCGCGAACGCATCTGTGAGGTGATGACCCACTCCGGCATCACCGGCGCCTCCCCCGACGACGTGGTGGTCACCGTCGGCGGCCAGCAGGCTCTCGACCTGCTCGCCAGGCTGTTCCTCGACCCGGGCGACGTGGTGCTCGCCGAGGGGCCGACCTACGTCGGCGCACTCGGCGTGTTCCAGGCCGCCCAGGCACAGGTCCGGCACGTGGCAATGGACGCAGAGGGCCTGATCCCGGCAGCACTCGAGGAAGCCATCGCCCGGGACGGCGGCCGGGCCAAGTTCCTGTACACGATCCCCACCTTCCAGAACCCGGCCGGTGTCACCCTCTCGGAACAGCGGCGCGAGCAGATCCTCGACATCTGCGAGCGGGCCGGGCTCCTCGTCGTGGAGGACGACCCGTACGGCATGTTGTCGTTCGAGGGCGACGCGCCGCTGCCGCTGCGGGCCCGGCGCCGGGAGGGCGTCTTCTACTGCTCCACCTTCTCCAAGACGTTCGCGCCCGGGCTGCGGGTCGGCTGGATCCTGGCCCCCCATGCGGTACGCGAGAAGCTGGTCATGATGAGCGAGGCGAACGTGCTGTGCCCGAGCGCGTTCGCACAGGGCGCCGTCACGAAATACCTGTCGACCATGCCGTGGCAGCAGCAGATCAAGGTGTACCGGGAGATCTACCGGGAGCGCCGCGACGCGCTGCTCGGCGCACTCGAGGACCTGATGCCGGCCGGCACCACGTGGACCCGGCCGACCGGTGGGCTGTTCGTCTGGGCCACCCTGCCCGAGGGCCTCGACTCGAAGGCGATGATGCCGCGGGCCATCGCCGCCCGGGTCGCCTACGTGCCCGGCACCGGCTTCTACGCCGACGGGACGGGGCGGTCCAACATGCGGCTCAACTTCAGTTTCTCCTCGCCCGATCGGCTCCGGGAAGGCGTACGCCGGCTGTCCGGGGTGATGGAACAGGACCTCGCGATGCGTGCCGTCTTCGGTTCGGCTCTGCCTTCTCCGTCCCGGAGTCGTCGTGGCTCGGCCGCCGCCGACGCCCCCGGCCCCGACTTGGCATGATCACAGCCATGGGTACGAATGACGACGTGCGAGTGCTGGTCCTGGCCGGTGGGCTGTCCTACGAACGGGACGTGTCCCTGCGATCCGGGCGGCGGGTGCTCGACGCGCTCCGGTCCACCGGCATGACCGCCGAACTGCACGACGCCGACGTCGCCCTGCTCCCCTCGCTGCAGGCCGACCCGCCGGACGCGGTGGTGATCGCACTGCACGGCGCCACCGGTGAGGACGGGTCGCTGCGCGGGGTGCTCGACCTGTGCGGTGTGCCCTACGTCGGCGCCGACGCTCGGACCGCCCGGCTCGCCTGGGACAAGCCGTCCGCCAAATCGATGCTGCGCGAGGCCGGCATTCCGACACCCGACTGGGTGGCGCTGCCGCACGACCGGTTCTCCGAACTCGGGGCGGTCGCGGTGCTCGACCGGATCGTGTCGCGGCTCGGTCTGCCGCTCATGGTCAAACCCGCGCAGGGCGGATCCGGGCTGGGGGCCGCGGTGGTGCGGGACGCTGCGGACCTTCCGGCGGCCATGGTCGGTTGCTTCGCGTACGACTCGACGGCTCTTGTCGAGCAGTACGTCAGCGGCACCGTCGTGGCGGTCTCGATCATCGACCTGGGCACCGGGCCGGAGACGCTGCCGATCGTGGAGATCGTGCCGCGGGACGGGGTGTACGACTACGCCGCCCGCTACACCGCCGGGCTCACCACCTGGCATGTGCCGGCTCGGTTGTCCGCGCCGGTGGCCGCCCGGGTCTCGGAGATGGCGCTGGCGGCGTACAAGGCGCTCGGTCTTCGGGATCTCTCCCGGATCGATGTGATCGTGACTCCGGACGGGGAGCCGCATGTGCTCGGGTGCAACGTGTCGCCCGGGTTGACCGAGACTTCTCTGCTGCCGTTGGCGGTGCAGGCGGCTGGGGTGGATCTCGGGGCGGTCTTGAGCGCGCTGGTGTCGCGTGCGGTGGCCCGGCGGTCCTAGAGCGTTTTGTTCTTGGCTTTCGGATCTGTTGGATCTTTTAGATCCCTTGGATCTCGGCTTCTGGATCTTTCTAGGCCTGCGTCTCGCCTGATCTTTCGGGTCGCGGCCTTCTGATCACGGCCCGGCGTTCTCACGCCGGGCCGTTCTGTCTTGCTCCCCCGCGCTGTCCTTCTTCAGCCCACGTCTCCCAGGTTCTCCGGGCGGTCGGCATCCGTGTGTCCGGCGTCCGTGCGTCCTGTTTCCGTGCGGCCGGTTTCCGTATGTCCGGTGTCCGTAGGCACGTTCAGCTTGCCGGAGGATTCCCAGGCGATATGGGCCGGCTCGGCGTTCGCCGTTCCGCCGAAGTCGGCGAGCCAGGCGGCGACCATCGCCAGGTTCTCCCGCCACTGCGACTCCGGGACGACCGGCAGTATGTCATCCCACAGGCTCAGGAAGGTGCCACGCAGTTGGAGCCGGCCGTAGGGCCGGGCCAGGAACCACATGTGCAGGTGGGCGCTGCCGTCACCCCAGCGATTCACGTGAACCCGGGCGACGCCGTCGAGCGAGCGGATGGCGCGCTCCAGGCGGACCGTCATCACGCCGAGCTCAGCGGCCAGCAGGTTCGGCAGGTCGCCGAGGTCGAGGTGCGACCGGCACTCCAGGATGAGAACCATGGGTAGGCCGGTGGGCCGGTCCATCGCGCGGACGCGCCACCGCTCACTGACCCAGATGTACGAGTCGTCGGAGGTCCCACACGCCACACAGTCCGAACCGTCCTCACCGCTACGAGGCGGCTCGACGTCAACAGGTGCGGCGAGTTTTTTGACCCGCATATCGCCTTCGAAGGGAAAGGACGGCCATCGAGTGAAGTCAGGCAGGGGGGTGGTGTTCTCAGACACGACGTGACCTTAGCCCAGCCCAGGACGACATGTCCCGGGTCAATTTCGCACGACCGAGGGACTCCCGCACGTAGACGCCCATGAGCATCCCGTAATCCACAGACCCATCCCCAGGTTATCCACAGAAGTTATCCACAGGCTCCCGTGTTTCACGTGAAACTCGACGTAGAACGCTTGCGCACCCTGTGGATAGACCGGTGGACGACGACAACAACATCGGCAACGTTTCACGTGAAACGCCACCACCCCCACCATCAACAGGCGCCACACACAGGTTGTGGATAGTGGCCCCCACGCATGTCTCCACCCCCAGCCGCCTTCCCCTTTCACATTCACTTTCGGCCGCGCCGTCAACGCCGATCGAACAACCTGACGCGGTCCGCAATCGCCGCAAGATCCTGATCGCCACACCGCCAGCCGCATCGGCCACGAAGCCACCCGCGCACCCGCCAGCACGTCGGCACGTCGGCACGTCGGCACGTCGGCACGACGGCACGCAGTATCGGTCACCATGCCTGCCGCCACATCGCCAACCGCTGTACCCGTCACCAATGCTGACCGCCACATACGTCACCGTGGTGACCGCCGCATCGGTCACCACCCCCGGACTACTGCGACGGTCACGATGCCCGTCACCGGCCGGCGGCCACAGACCGGCCCACCGCCCTAATCCGTAGTGACCAACTCCCCGACCAACCCACTACCCAGTCAGGCTCCGCAGCCCGCGCACCCCCACGACCGGGGCCGTGCCAATCACACCGCACCACCACAACCCCAGCCGCCCCGCGCCTTCACGCCTAAGCCGAGTCCGTATCCGTGCAGCATCCACGAGGCCAAGTTCGTAGTCCCGCACGATCACAGCCGAACCGAGCCAGTCACACCGCTGGCCCCAGGAACCAAGCCAGTCCCCAAATCCTGTGCACCATCAGGACCAACCCAGATCCACACCCACCTGACGTCTCAACAAGACCAGCGCCCCAAGTCCTACCGCCCCCGGACATCGAGGTGTGGCTACCCGGCAACAACGCCCCAACGGATCCAAATTCAAGGCCCCCAACGACAAAACCAATCCAGGTCGCCCACAAGCCAAGGCTCATCTCGACCTGGCGGCCACAACGACCAAGGCCTGCACCCCGTCAATCCGCACGGCCAAGTCCCGGGCCCAATCCCTAGCCAGCCCTAGGGCAAGCCTCAGTCCGCACCGGCATCCGAACCGCTCGCCGCCAGCCGCGGCCGTCGCCGCCAGCCGCGGCCGTCGCCGCCAGCCGCGG
>NZ_BOMG01000087.1 GCF_016862075.1 Actinoplanes couchii
CCGCGGCCGTCGTCGCCAGCCGCGGCCGTCGTCGCCAGCCGCGGCCGTCGTCGCCAGCCGCGGCGGTCGTCGCCGGCCGCCGCGGTGGTCACCCCATCACCCTCACCGCCACCGCCGTCGCGGCTCCTGCAGCCGTCGCCCCGTCGCCTCTCGCTACCAACGTCGCCCCGTCACCCTCACAGCTGTCGCGGCTCCTGCAGCCGTTGCCCCGTTACCTCTCGCTACCACCGTCACCCCGTCACCCTCACAGCCGTCGCGGCTCCTACGGCGATCGTCCCGTCACGCTCGCCGTCGAGGCCGTCGCCACCACTCATCACTTTCACCGCCGCCGTCACACTGCTTCCGGATCACGTCACTGCCGCCGTGGGGCACGACCGCTGCCAGTCGCCGTGGCTCTCGCGCTCCCACGCGCACGTCATGATCGGCACCCGCCACCAACCATCGCCACCGCAATGCGGGCCTACATAAAGCCCCGCTGACTCCAATAAGCCACATCGCCACTTACCGCAATCACAGCGACCGCCACCCGGTTTCCAGGTCACTGTCATCGCTGCCCGGCCTCCGGGTCTCTGCCATCTCCGTCATCACCGCAGGCACCCCATCACCGCAGGCACCCCATCACCGCCGACCCAGCCTTCACCCGCCCTAACCAATGCCGCCCAACACAAACCCGCTCCCTGCAGCAGCCCCGGTCTCGGTCCCGGGCCTAGCCCCGCCCCCCGACCTGACCTCAACCTCCGACCCGGGTCTGAATCCGGGTCTGAATCCGGGTCCGAGTCCGAGTCATTCCACCCGGCGTAGCCCCACCGCAGCCAAAGGTCGGCGCCGAGCCCTCCTGACGCCCAACGAGGGGTCTCCGTCAAAGGCGCACCCATGACTGCCGAACCGCAGAGCCCCGATCCGCGATAGTCGGACACAGCCAAGGACACAAGGCCCGGCCGATATTCATGCCACGGTCGCGCACCACTCCACACCCACAGCGGCGAGCGACGAGCGACGAGCCGATGCTGCAGCACCTCTAGCCCATGCGCCCCTGACACCACTTAAAGCCACACACCCGGAACAGCTTCGACTCCATGGGCCGAACCATCCTGGGCCGAAAGCCGAGATGGCATTTGCGCTCCGGGCTCGAGGTCGAGCTGACCTTCTCCGGTTCCAGACCCGCCCGCCGTCGTCCCTCGTCATGCGCCGCGATCGGTTCAATCACCGGCGGGTAGCTCATCAAGCCCTGGATGATCTCAACTCGCAAGTCCCGTCGGGAAACCCTGCGGCAACGGGTCTACCCGGATCAGCCTTAAGGCCGACCCGGATGGGCCCTCCAGAGCGAAGCCTCGATGGTGGTAAACACGCGTCCCGACAGGCCCTGTCGCCGCTGCCTTGTTACCGGGTGAGCTGGCCGCTGCTGGAGTGAACGGCCCCACCCCGTACTCATGTCGCTTACCTGCCACCTGTCTTTTCACGATCCCGGTGGTCATCCCCGATCCCCCCGTTCATTTCCGTCCCGGCCGGCCCGGCCTGGACCCGCCCGAACCGATCGCCAACTCCAACATCGACTAACCGAGTGGTCCAGCTCCGGCCCCAACCGCACCCTCGCCGAATCCGCGGTTCAGGGTCAGAGGCACGCACGGTACGCCCAGTCCCAACGCCGCTCTGATCTGACACCACCCAATGACCACCACGGCCCGATCCGTAAAACCCAGTCGCCCGTTCCACTCGCCGGCCCGGCCTACCATTCGGCCCACCCGCCCGGCCCGTCCTAAACCAGCAAGACTCGACCGTTTCACTGTCTCCCTCACCACCCGCCCCCCGCCCGCCGCCGCCTCCCGTCGCCCGCCGCCGCCCGCCGCCGCCCGCCGCCGCCCGCCGCCGCCCGCTCTCATCGTGAGTTTCGCCCCGAGACAAGGTCTGCGGCAGGTCCACGGATGTCCCGATCCGGAAGTAAGATCTTGGTAGTGCCGCGTCCGCAGAGGCGCCCAACTGGATTCCGGCTGCAATCCCGAGCCGTCGCCGACAGCCAGCCCGTCATCTCCTAAGCCGATGCGCTCACCCGCAAGACGGCAAGCAACCAAAGCTGACTTCGTAGCTGAGGCACGTCGGCAACTGAATTGGCTCGGATGGGGATGACGCCGTGGCGCGCCACACCGTCATCCTCATCGGCTCGATGCGAATGGACCGGCGGTAGCTCCCTACGAAGAGGTTCGCCCTCAAACTGCCCTACCCGTCAGGCCGGCTGGCCAGACAGCGAGATGGAATGGTCATCAGTCGTGCCGCAGTCCTCGGCTACCCGTCGCAGTGCTGAACCCGACGGCGCCGACGACTATCCGTCTACGCGGTTCTTCCTGGGAGGGGCGGGTCTCGGGAATCGACCACCGGTTCTATGCGGAAGCGTCGTCAGCTGCAAGCCAGTTCCTCCCAAGCGACACTGTCGAAAGCCCGCCACGAACGGTGGTCCGGATGCCATGGCCCCGCGGAAACAAGGAGGTCGCCGTGGCCGTCCTCCAGCCAAGCGTTCCAGCGCTGCGCCGGCCCACCTACGCGGTCAGGTTTCACGTGAATCCAACGCCGCCCCGATCCGAGGATTGGCCCGGCACCCCGGCACCCCGGCACCCCGGAACTGGATTGTCCTTCAGGTCCATGCGGTAATCCCAAGTGGCGACACGATCCTCGGGTCGG
>NZ_BOMG01000088.1 GCF_016862075.1 Actinoplanes couchii
CCTTCGACCGCTTCGCTTTCGCGTTTCGGCCCCCGGGGCACTCGCTCTACTTTACTAGGTCTTCCCGGCGTTGTCAACCGGTTTATCCCGGTCGATCCCGATCTGCCCTAGTACATCCCCAGCGTCTAGCGCACGACCTGAGTCGTGATCCAGACTTCGAGGAGTCCTGCAGGACGGCCGTTGCGGTTCGTGTTGCTTGACCCGCTTGCCTCGCCCGTTTCCCTGCTGGCTCGCAAAACATTACCCGTACGTTCTTTGCGCTCCAAATCGGGGGTCACCCTCAGTCGTTTTGCCTGTTCAAAAGGGGTTTCAGGGCCGCCGGACCTCGACAGGGGTTTCAGGGCCGCCGGACCTCGACAAGCCCCGCACGCACCCGGACCGGTAGTACCGGTTGATCGTTCCCGGCCGGCCCGTGCACGACCGCTCCGTCGTCGAGCCGGAACGTGCTCCCGTGCCACGGGCACTCGACACATCCGTCGGACACCGTCCCCTCGCTGAGCGGCCCGCCCTCGTGCGAACACCTGTCGATCAGCGCACTGACCCGTTCCCCCTGGCGGAAGAGGAGAACGGCGACGTCCCCGACCCGGCGGGCGGCCGGTTTGCCGTCCGGCAGCGAGGAGAGCGAGCCGGCCACGGTCCATTCGTCCGGCACGCGCGCCACCTCGGGTGCCGCGTGACTGATGCCGCCGCCCTGGGCGTACGACAAATGGCCTCCGAGGAAGGAACCGGCTCCCGCGACCGAGAGACCGGCATAGGCCAACGCCTTGCCTCGCGTGGTGTGCCCGGTCAGCCGGGCGATCAGCGATCCCGCGTAGAGGCCGACGGCAAGTGTGTTGACCGCGGCGTGCACGAGACCGACCCGCTGCCGGTCCCTGGTCATCTCGGACCAGTCGACGAGTCCGGCGGCCATCGCGGGCACCGCTCCGGCGAGGCCGGTGGCGACCAGTGTGGTCGACGCCCTCGCGAAGGCACGGGAGGGAAGGGCGTCCAGGACCGCGGCGGACATGAACGCGCCGACCGGGAGCTGGACGAGAACGGGGTGCAGGGGATGCCCGATCGGGCTGCCGTGCAGGAGGTCCCGCAGCCTGCGCGGGCGGACCGTGGCCGTGACCGCGGTCCGGAGTCGGTCGCCGGCGCCGTCGAGGGCGTCGGCCTGTTCGAGCCGGGTGAGTGCCTGCCGCAACATGTGTGGCGGGTGCCCACCCGGATCCGGTCGAAACGTCAGGCGAGTGTCTTCAGGGCGTCGCCGATGCCGCGGTGGAACGTGGGGTACGCCCAGATCTGGCTGGCCAGGGTCGACAACGGCACCTCGCCGTGGATCGCCACCGCCAGGGCGCCGATCATCTCGCCGCCGGCCGGGCCCGCGGTGGTGGCGCCGACGAGACGGTCACCGGAGGCGACGACCTTGATGAAGCCCTCGTTGCCGGGGCCGTGCACAAAACCGCGGGAGGTGTAGGAGAGCTGAACCTGCCCGACCCGCACATCACCGCCGGCGTCGCGGGCCTGCTTCTCGGTGAGCCCGACGGCGCCGATCTCCGGGTCGATGAAGGTGACCCGGGGCAGCGCGCGGTAGTCGGCGCCGGGCCCGCCCTGCCCGAGGATGTCCCGGACGGCGATGTCGGCCTCGTACATGGCCATGTGGGTGAAGGCTCCGTGCCCGGTGACGTCGCCGACGGCCCACACCTTGTCCCCGGCGCGCATCCGGTCGTCGGTGTCGAGGAAGCGTGCGGCCGGGTCGAGGCCGATGGTCTCCAGGCCGAGGTCCTTCAGACGGGCGGTTCGACCGGTGGCGACCAAGAGTTTCTCGCCGGTGACGGTGCTGCCGTCGTCCAGGGTGACGGTGAAGCCGTCGGAGTGGACGACCGACGAGGAGTGCACGCCGGTGCGCACGGTCACCCCGTCGGCGGCGAGCACCGCGGCGGCCACCTCGGAGGACTCGGGCTCCTCCATGGCGAGGATCCGGCCGGAGCCCTCGACGATCGTGACCTGCACTCCGAAGCGGGCGAAGACCTGGGCGAACTCGCAGCCGATCGCGCCGCCGCCGAGGATGACCAGCGACGACGGCAACACCGTGGTCTCGACGGCTTCGCGGTTGGTCCAGTACGGGGTTCCGGCCAGTCCGTCGATCGGGGGGATGAAGGCGGCCGTCCCGGTGGCGACGACCACGCCGCGCGAAGCGACATAGGAGACATCGCCCACCCGGACTCGGCCGGGGCCGGTGACGGTGGCGGTCCCCCGTACAAAATGGCCGCCTTTGCCGGTGAAACGGTCGACGGCCACCTTGTCGTCCCAGTTGTCGGTGGCCTGCTCCCGGATCCGGCGGGCGACCGGCGCCCAGTCGGGGGTGACGGTCGAGTCGCCGGCCAGTCCGGGGATCCGACGCGCTTCGGCCAGGGCGGATCCGGCGCGCACCATCATCTTGGTCGGGATGCAGCCCCAGTACGGGCACTCCCCGCCGACCAGCCGGTGTTCGACGCCGATCACGTCGAGCCCGGCGGCGGCGAGCCGGCCACCGGCCTCCTCGCCGCCCACGCCGAGCCCGATGACAACCACATCCACGTTGCGTACGTCAGCCATGCGTCCCAGCTAACCATCGGGAGCGAATCCCGCCGGAGGAAGTGTTGACGGACGCAACCACCGGCGGGATCCGCTAGTCCCGTAACCAGACCGCTTCGTCGCGGTGCGATTCGAGCGGTTTGGGGTAGTCGAGGCCGGTCAGTCGCCAGGGTTGGTGGACGGCCGGGCCCTCGATGGCTTTGAGTTCCGGTACGTAGCGACGAACGTACACGCCGTCGGGGTCGAATCGCAGTGCTTGCCGAATCGGGTTGAAGCGCCGGTAGGGCCGGGTGTCGTTGCCGGTGCCCGCGGTCCACTGCCAGTTGCCGGAGTTGTTCGGCACGTCGCCGTCGAGCAGCCACTTGAAGAACCACGCGGCGCCGGGCCGCCAGTCGATGCCGAGGTGTTTGGTGAGGAAGGCGGCGGTGATGAGCCGGGCCCGGTTGTGCATCCACCCCTCCTCCCGCAGCTGACGCATGCCCGCGTCGACGATCGGGACTCCGGTGAGCCCGTCCTGCCAGTGCTTCAGGCCGTCGTCGTCGGTGCGCCACTGGTTGTCCGCGGCGGGGCGCAGCGCTTCGGTGGAGAGCTTCGGGTTGACCCGGGCCACCTGGTAGTAGAAGTCGCGCCAGCAGAGCTGACGGACGAACGGGTCGGCGTCGTGCTTGCGGCTCGCCTCGGCCAGGGTCAGTGGCGAGAGACAACCGAAGCGCAGGTACGGGGACAGCCTGCTGGTCGCGTCCCCGGGCATGTCGTCGTGGGTGTCCCCGTACTCGCCGATGCCGTGCCGCAACCAACTGGTGAGCCGCCGGCGGGCCGCGCTCTCGCCACCCTCGCCCGGCCCGTCCCCCGGCGCCGGGAGGCGGCCGGCGGTGAGCCCGTCCGGCAGGGTGATCCGTTTCGGCGTCGCCGCCTCGCTCCGCCATTGCCGCGCCGACCAGGCCCGGTAGTAGGGCGTGAAGACCTTGTAGCAGTCGCCGCCTCCGCCGGGCCGCAGGTCGCCTGGTTCGACGACGGTGAGCCCGGGGTGCAGTTCGACGCCGATGCGATGCCGTTCGCCCTCTTCCTTCAAACGCCTTTCCCGGCGTACGGCGTACCGGCTGACGTCCTTGGCCATGGTGATCGTGGTGGCCTCGGCCTCCCGGGCCACCTTGATCGTCTCGGCGACCGGATCACCGGTGCGCACGATCAGGTCGCCGCCGAGCCCGCGCAGGTTCTCGCGCAGGTCGGCGAGGCACTGGTGCAGGAAGCGGGTGCGGTTCGGGGAGAGGTCGGCCAGGCTCGGGTCGAGCACGTAGAGGGGGACCACCCGGTCGGCGGCGCAGGCCGCGGCGAGGGCCGGGTTGTCGTGCAGGCGCAGGTCCCGGGTGAGCAGGACGACCGCGGTGCTCATCAGGCCGCCAACTGGACCGGGGTGCCGGGCCGGGTCAGGAGGCTGCGGACGGCGACGGCGGCCCGGCGGTGGTTCGGCACGGTGGCGCGCTGCCGGAACACGTCGTGGTCGAGGGCCTCGATCTCGTCGAGGATGCCGCCGTAGAGCTGGAAGGCGGTGCGCATGCAGGCCTGCGAGGTGGGTTCCAGCAGCGGGATGCCGGGGGCGGCCAGGACGTAGTGCTCGCGGGCGCGGGCCACCTCGGCCTTGATCAGGTTCTTGATCGGCGGGGTGGCGACGCCCCGGCGGAGGTCGTCGGCGGTCACCCCGAACTCGTCGAGGTGCTCCTGCGGCAGGTAGATCCGGCCGCGATCGACGTCCTCGGCGATGTCCCGGATGAAGTTGGTGAGCTGGAACGCGAAGCCGAGCTGGCGGGCCGGTTCGCGGGCGGCGGCCAGGTCGGAGGACTCCAGGATCGGCAGCATCATGGTGCCGATGACGGCGGCCGAGCCCTCCATGTAGTCGAGTAGGTCGTCGTAGGTGGGGTACCCGGCGACTGTGATGTCCATCGCCATGCTGCGCAGGAACTTCTCGAAGTCGGTGAGATCCAGGTCGAAGACCGCGATGGTGTGCAGGACGGCCGGGAGCAGCGGGTCGTCGGTGGGTTCGCCGCGGAGGCCGGCCATGAACCGGTCACCCCACTCGGTGAGCAGGGCGGCGCGCTCGGCGGCGGGCCGGGACTCGGTGCGGTCGACGATTTCGTCCGCATATCGAGTGAATCCGTAGAGGGCGTGCACATGCCGCCGCTTCCACGCCGGTAGCAACCGGGTCGCGAGGTAGTACGTCCGCCCATGCGCTCGATGTATCTCGCGGCAGCGCTCATAGGCAGCTGCCAGATCGGTTTCCATGTCCGGGCCTCCGGCTAAATCGACGCACGAATCGACGCAACTTCAAGAAGTTAGGGTACGGTACTCAGCGTGGCCAATCACACCCTCGAGGGAAATCGCCTCGAAGCGATCCCCCGCCAGCCGGTCTCGCACCGAGCGCTGATCGGCGCCGTCGAGGGCACGCTTGCCGACTTCCTCGCCTGTCAGATCGCCTCCCTCGACACCGTCGACCCCGCACTCGGTGGCTTCGCGCGCACCGCCCGGGACCTGGTGATGGCCGGAGGTAAACGAGTCAGGCCGACCTTCGCCTACTGGGGCTGGCGTGGCGTCGCCGGATCCGGCGAACCCGTCGAAGGACTGTTACCCGCCCTGGGCGCGCTCGAACTCATGCACACGTTCGCGCTGGTCCACGACGACCTGATGGACCGGTCCGCCACCCGGCGCGGCCGGCCCACCGCGCACCGGATCTTCGCCGCCCAGCACGGCGAGCAGTTCGGTGACGCGGCCGCGATCCTGGTCGGCGACCTCTGCCTGGTCTGGGCCGACCAACTGCTGGCCCGCACCGATCTGCCCGCGCCGGTCCTGATGGAGGTCCGGGCCCGCTACGACCGGATGCGCGTCGAAGTCGTCGCCGGGCAGTACCTGGACGTGCTCGGTGAAACCGATCCGTCGGCCTGGTCGGTGGAGCGGGCGCTGCTCGTGGCCCGGCACAAGACCGCCAGTTACACGGTGCAGTGGCCGCTCGGGTTCGGGCTGGCCCTCGGCGCCAGCACGCGGGCCGACCTGGAGGAGGCGTACCAGGTCTACGGTCTCGCCGTCGGGGAGGCCTTCCAGCTCCGCGACGATCTGCTCGGCGTCTACGGCGACCCGGCGATCACCGGCAAACCGGCCTGCGACGACCTGCGCACCGGCAAACCCACCACCCTGCTGATGCTGGCGCGCCAGATGGCGACCCCGGCCCAGCTCGACGAACTGCCCACCGCCACGATCACCCGGCAGGCGGAGATCATCACCGCGACCGGGGCACCGGCCCGGGTCGAAGAGATGATCTCCGAGCGGGTCGGTACGGCGGTCGCCGCGCTCGACGACGCACCGGTCCATCCCGACGCGCGGGCCGCTCTGGTCGAGTTGGCCACCGCCACCACGTACCGCCCGGCATGATGTCTTTTCCCCTCGGTCTTTGGAGCTTTTCCGTGCTCGGTTTTGGAGCTTTCACGTGCGCACTGTGACCGGGCCCACCGATCGGGTCGTCATCGTCGGAGCCGGGCTCGCCGGGCTGGCCACCGCACTGCACCTGGCCGCGGCCGGGCGGCAGGTCACCGTCGTCGAACGCGAGCCGGTCCCCGGCGGGCGGGCCGGGCGGCTGGCGATGGGCGGGTACGAGTTCGACACCGGCCCGACCGTGCTGACCATGCCCGACCTGATCGCCGAACCGCTCAACGCCGTCGGCGAGAACCTGAGCGACTGGCTGGAGCTGACCCCGATCGACCCGGCGTACCGGGCGTACTACCCGGACGGGTCGACGCTCGACGTGCGCACCGACACCACCCGGATGGCCGCCGAGATCGCCCGGGTCTGCGGCTCCCGCGAAGCCGACGGCTACCTGCGGTTCGTCGACTTCACCAGGCGGCTGTGGCAGCTCGAACGCAACCACTTCATCGACAAGAACCTCGACAGCCCCGTCGATCTGATGAACCTCAACCTGCTGAAACTGCTCGGACTGGGCGCGTTCCGGCGGTTGCAGCCGAAGATCGACCAGTACTTCCGCGATCCCCGTACCCAGCGGATCTTCTCGTTCCAGGCGATGTACGCCGGGCTCGCGCCGCACGACGCGCTCGCCATCTACGCGGTCATCGCCTACCTGGACTCGGTCGCCGGCGTCTACTTCCCCAAGGGCGGCATGCACGCCGTGCCACGAGCCCTGGCCGGCGCCGCCGAGAAACACGGGGTCACCTTCCGTTACGAGACCACGGTCGAGCGGGTGGTGATCGAGAACGGTCGCGCGACAGGTGTGCTGACCACCGACGGCGAGCACATCCCCGCCGACGCGGTGGTGCTCAACCCGGACCTGCCGATCGCCTACCGCGACCTGCTGCCGGCCCGCCGCCAGCGCAAACTCACCTACTCACCGTCGTGCGTCGTTCTGCACATCGGTTCCGACCAGGCCTATTCCAAGATCGCACACCACAACATCCATTTCGGTACGGCGTGGAAGGGCACCTTTGACGAGGTGATCCGCAAGGGTCTCCTGATGAGCGACCCATCACTGCTGGTGACCAACCCGACCCACAGCGACCCGACCGTGGCGCCGGCCGGCAAACAGACCTACTACGTGCTCGCGCCCACCCCCAACCTGGAGGCCGGGCCGATCGACTGGCGCGGTGGCATGGACAAGCGCTACGCCGACGAGATCCTGCGCGTCCTGGAGAACCGGGGCTACGTCGGCTTCCGGGACGGCGTCGAAGTCCAGCGGATCATCACGCCCGCCGACTGGGCCGACCAGGGCATGGCCGCCGGCACCCCGTTCGCGGCCGCGCACACGTTCGCCCAGACCGGGCCGTTCCGCCCGTCCAACCTGCACCCCACCCTGCCGAACGTGGTCTTCACCGGCTCCGGCACCCAGCCCGGCGTCGGCGTACCGATGGTGCTGATCTCCGGCAAGCTGGCCGCCTCCCGGATCACCGGCGGTGCGGCGTGACCGTCCGGGAGAAGGAACTGGTCGAACTCGTCGACGCCCTCGGCGCCGGCACCGGGACCGCTACCGTCGCCGACGCGCATGAGGCCCCCGGTCTGCTGCACCGGGCGTTCTCGGTGTTCCTGCGCGACCCGTCCGGGAAAGTGCTGCTGCAGCAGCGGGCCGCGGTGAAGACCCGGTTCCCGCTGCGCTGGGGCAACACCTGCTGCGGGCATCCCGCACCCGGCGAGGAGACCACCGTCTCCGCCCGGCGGCGTCTCACCGAGGAACTCGGCATCGAGCCGGTGGAACCGATCTCGCTGCGTGAAGTCGGGGTGTACGTGTACTTCGCCGCCGATCCGGTCACCGGGCGGGTCGAGCGGGAGTTCGATCACGTGCTGCTCGGGGAGGTGCCGGCCGGGATCGAGTTCCAGCCGGATCCCGGCGAGGTGGCACGGCTGCGCTGGGTGACCGTCAGCGAGCTGCTGGCGGAGATCGAGCGGGCGCCGGAGGGGTACGCGCCCTGGCTCGGCGGGGTGGCCCGGCAGCTGGCCGCCGCCATCACCGAGGAATCCGCCGGCTCTGCTTCCCGTCCCAGCACTCTTCCCGGCCCCGCCTCTCTTCCCGGCGCCGCTTCCGGTTCCGGCACCGCATCCGCTTCCGGCACCGCATCCGCTTCCGGTTCCGGCATCGCATCCGCTTCCGGTTCCGGCGCCGCTTTCGCTGAGGAATTCACCGTCCCCGCTGGGGGATCCGCCGTCGCCGCCGACGACTCTGCAGCGGAGCGGCCGGGTGGCCAATGACGGCCTGAGCGCCGGGGCGGCCGCGCGCCGTCTCGGCGTCGCGGTGACCACGCTGCGCACCTGGCATCAGAGGTATGGGCTCGGGCCCAGTCGGCACGAGCCCGGGCATCATCGGCGCTACACCCTTGAGGACATGGGCCGGCTGCAGGTGATGCAGCGGCTCACCGCTCAAGGGGTGGCGCCGGCGGAGGCTGCCGCTTGGGCGCGGCGGTCTCCCGATGTGGCCTCGCCTTCTTCCACCACTTCCTCGCCTTCTTCGGCCGCTTCCTCCTCCGCCGCTTCTTCTTCCGCACCGCCTTCTCCCTCACCTGCCCCTCCGTGTGAGGCCTCCGCCGATTCCCTCGAGAGCTCGTCCGGTGTCCTTGAACGCTCCTCCGGCACCCTTGCGGGCTCTTCCGGCTCTCTTGAGGGCTCTTCCGGTTCCTTGGCGGGAGCTCCTGGTTCCTTTGCGGGGTCCTCCGCTCCGGCCGGGGGTGGGCAGACCATCGCTCTCGGGCCGCGTGCGGATCCCGCCGCCCGAGGGCTGGCCCGGGCCGCCATGCGTCTGGACGGTCCGGCGATGCGGTTCATCCTCGACGGCGCGATCGCCGGCCGGGGGGTGATCGCCACCTGGGAGCAGCTGATCATGCCGGTGCTGATCGGTGTCGGCGAACGCTACGAGGCGACCGCTCGTTTCGTCGAGGTCGAGCACCTGTTGTCGCGGTCGGTCACCGAGGCGTTGAGTGGCGTACCCAGGCCGCCTTGGGAAATTGCTCCTCGTGCCCTGCTGGCTGCCGCCGACGAGGAACAGCACACCCTGCCGCTTGAGGCGCTGGCCGCGGCACTGGCCGAATCCGGGGTGCCCAGCCGGCTGCTGGGTGCGCGGGTGCCGTCCCAGGCCCTGCTGGATGCGGTGGAACGCACCGGCCCCGCCGTGGTGGTGCTCTGGTCGCAGCTGCGGTCCACCGGTGACGTGGCCCAGTTGGAGCGTCTGCTGGCCCTGCCGCACCCGCCGCTGGTGCTGGCCGCCGCCGGACCGGGCTGGCCGGCCCCCGATCTGCCCCCCGAAGTAACCGTCTTCCGGGGCCTCGCCGACGCCGTCCGCATCGTGGCCGCCGCAAGCCGCTGACGTTTTAGCTGGTCAGGCCCGTTTTTGCGGAAAAGGGGGATACCGATTTGAAGATCACTGGGGGCATCGTATATGTTTTACATGCCTCAAGCGGGGGGCGCGAGTAGGGCCCGAACGACCAAGGCCTTGCCGGTCACGCAACCAGCGTGATGTGCAATGATGGTCGAGCTGCCCTCATCGTCTAGTGGCCTAGGACGCCGCCCTTTCAAGGCGGTAGCACGGGTTCGAATCCCGTTGGGGGTACTGGTAAGTTACCAGGTAAGCTGGTGACGAACCGAGCAAGGTAAGACAGAAGTACAGCAAGGTCCTGTGGAGCAGTTGGAGTGCTCGCCGCCCTGTCAAGGCGGAGGTCGCGGGTTCAAGTCCCGTCAGGACCGCAAGAAGTTAGCAAGGCCAGGTAGCTCAGTTGGTACGAGCGTCCGACTGAAAATCGGAAGGTCGGCGGTTCGACCCCGCCCCTGGCCACCAGGCTCTTCGCCGGGCACTGAGCACCGTCCACCTGCGGAAACGCACGGTGGACGTTTTGCTTTCCAGCCCCTTTCCCAACATCCCGACGCTGTCCTCTGGTGACCGCGATTCGCCCATGATCGCCATCCCAAGATGCACGTTCGATGCACGACGGGGAGCACCTCCCTGACGTCAGATCCGATCCACCTGCCCGACTTTGCGTCAACCGCGTTAGAAAGCCACCCCTGCGGACAAGTCGGCGGACCTGTGTGGTCGGACTGCCGGAGTCCGAGACGCGGTGGCTGTCTGGTGGTTCGCTGGATCCTGTGATGTGTCGGTATTCGTCCGCGCGAGCTGAGCCGGTCCGGTCACAGGCTGGTGTGCGGTGACTGGGCCGACCCCTGAGCAGCTCGCCAGGCAGAAGCGGAAGCTCGACGAACGGCGCGCAGCTCAGGACCAGGGCTACGCGCGACTCGCGGCACCCCACCGACAAGGTGAGGTGCCCGGTGGTGCGGTCGAACCGTTGTCCGCGGTACCAATCCTGCAATGCGCTGATCTGGACCGCACGATCGCGTTCTACGAGTCACTGGGCTTCGTCTCTGATCGGCTGTCGGGCTACGCCACCTTCGCCGCCGGTGACGCCGAAATACACCTGTCCCGGACCGGCAACATCCTGGCTCCCGGTGCCTACCTGATCCACGTCAACGACGCTGCGGCAACACGCAGGAATTTGGCCTCCCGTAGCGGTGCGGCAGCGATCGCCGGACGCACCAACTACAGCAATCACCCACTGCGATCGTCGCGGTACGAGAAGGTCTGATCGCTCGTAATCCCTGCCAGATTCCCGGTGCCGGTGTTGCGCACGCTGCGGAACGTCCGGTCGCCATGCCTGCCCAGATCGTCGAACTGGTGGAAGCGATCAACCCGCGATACCGGACGGCACTCCTGATCGCCGCCTGGTCCGGACTCCGGCGCGGCGAGATCGCCGGACTCCGCGTCGAAGACGTCGACATGATCGAGCACACGATCACCCGTACCTCCGCACGTGACCCCGATTTTGCGGCTCCATTTGGATGAATTCGCCGGAAGGAAACGCCTGTTCATCCGCCGCGACGGCTCGCCACTGCGCGGCAAGACGCTCTATCAGGCGTACGTCCGGGCCAGGAAGAAGGTCGGACTCGACAAGCTGTCGTTCCACGACCTGCGACACACCGGCCAAACCCTGGCGGCCCAGACCGGCGCCACGATTGCCGACCTGATGAAGCGCCTCGGCCACTGTCGATGGCGGCGGCTCCTGCACGCCGTCGACGGGTGGGATCAGGAGATCGATAAAGCGCTGTCGGCACTCGCCGCGCACGGTGACGCTGCGCGCCTGCCAAAATCGGTCGCCACGGTAGGAATGGGCTGATATGCCATTGAAGGTCGGGGAGGCGATTCGGATGATTGAATCGGATGGGTGGGTGCTGGTTGCCACGCGCGGCAGTCATCGGCAGTACAAGCATCCGTCGAAGCCTGGCCGGGTCACGATCGCCGGGAAACCGAGCCGGGACTTGCCGCCCGGTCTGGAACGAAGCATCCTGAAACGGGCTGGACTCTGACAGGGGGCACCCCGTGAGCGCGTACGCAGTAATCATCGAACTTGCCGAGGATGGCGGTTTCGGCGCCTGGTCGCCGGACCTCCCCGGCTGTGTCGCCCTGGGCGACTCGCGCGAGGAAGCGCTGGCCGAAATGCGCGACGCGATCGTTTTTCACCTGGAGGGCCTACGGGAGGCCGGCGAACCGGTGCCGCCGCCCACGGCCGAAGCGGTCGATCTCGTCGCGGCATGATGCACGGCGGGCCGATGTTGCACGATCGCTGCACACGGCCCGTCCGCACCGCCCTTGACCTGTACCAATGTCCCTGACTGAAAATCGGAAGGTCGGCGGCTCGACCCCGCCCCTGGCCACCAGGCTCTTCGCCGGGCACTGAGCACCGTCCACCTGCGGAAACGCACGGTGGACGTTTTGCTTTCCAGCCTCGTTCTCTCTCGCGATTCGGGTCATTCTGCGGTTGGTACTAAGACGAACCGACCTGGTGTGGGTGGGTCGGCTTGTGGGAAGGCTCTTCGGGGGACTTGTCGCGCGCTGCCGGGAGGGAGCTTCACCGCTATGGGCACTGCGGGGGCGATCACGGCGAGAGTGTTGTGGGAACGGCTCGTCCTGGTTGATGACGAGGGGCGGCGTGCCTGGCTCGATGCGCACGAGCTTCTCGTCGACGGTGCGTGGCGCACCTTCGATGCCGTCACCGTTCTGCGGCACCGGGGCACGCCGCTTCTGCTCTACGTGAACTTTCCGGACGGGGAGCATCGGGTGCCGATGGAGCAGGACATCCCGGTTCGTGACCGGGCCTGAATACGGAAACGGCCGCCGGGAGGTCGGCGGCCGGTTCTGGTGGTGGGTGGGGACTACCTCTCGCAGTTGACCTTCACGTCGCCTCGGTAGGCGCGGCACGTGTCGGTGTTGGCGCCGCCGTCCAAGCGGTCGGAGGTGCCGGGCTCCTCGTCGCCCTCCAGGATGTCGTCGCCTGCTCCGCCGTACAGCTTGTCCTTGCCGCTGCTGCCGTACAGGTCGTCGTTGCCGGACAGGCCCTGGATGGTGTCGTTGCCGGGGCCGCCGTGGATGTAGTTGCTCGACGCGTTGCCGATCAGGACGTCGTTGCCGAAGCCGGCGTACAGGTTCTCCACGTCGGCGCCGACGGTGTCACCCTCGCCGGGGCGGCCGTCGTCACCGGCCTGGCCGTCCAGGTCGACCCGGATGCTCTTCATGTAGTCGTAGAGCACGGTGTCCACACCGGAGCCGCCCATCAGGACGTCGGCGTACACCTTCTTGTCGTTCTCGTCGCCGAAGAGACGGTCGTCGCCGGCGTCGCCGTACAGCTTGTCCTTACCCGCGTACCCGAGCAGGGTGTCGTTGCCGTCGCCGCCGTGTAGGCGGTCGTTGCCGGCCTCACCGAACAGGTCGTCGTCGCCGGCCTCGCCGTAGAGGACGTCGTTGCCGGTCCAGCCGTGCAGGGTGTCGTTGCCGGTGCCGCCGTTGAGCAGGTCGCTGCCGGCGCCGCCGTCCAGGTAGTCGTGGCCGTGGAAGCCGAAGAGCCGGTCGTTGCCGGTGCCGCCGATCAGCCGGTCCGCGCGGGAGCCGCCGTTCAGCTGGTCGTTGCCGGTGCCGCCGTCGAGGGTGCTGGGCAGATCGGTCTTGTTGGTGATCAGATCATTGCGGTCGTACGCGTACACACGCACCCGGGTCGGGGCCTTCTTCGTCGTACAGCTGACCCGGGTCTTGTCGCCCTTGACCGCCTTGCAGCCCTTACCGGCCTTGATCGCCACCGAATCGTCGATGGTGACCGTGTTACCGGAGCGGGTGATCGTGATCAGGTTCCGTTTGCCGGTGGCGGCCTTGTACTGGACCTTGGTGGTCTCGTAGACCGACGCGGTGCCGACGGACGCGGCCTGGGCGGGAGCGGCCATCCCGGCGAGGGCGGTGCTGCCGGCCAGCAGAACCGCGAACCGGGCCGACCAGGACCCGAACCGGGCGGGCGCGAACCGGGCCGGCGAAGAAGAACGTGACATGGGTGAGTCTCCCCGTTGAACGAAAAACAGCCCGGCCGTGAGACGGCCGGGCTGTTCCGCGGAAATCAGTTGTTGAGCACGGAGGCGGCGGCGGAACCGCTCACCACGACGCCGGCCTTGTCGAGCAGCTTCTCCCACTGCGCCGCGGTCCGGGCCTCGACGCCGCTGACCTTGGCGCCCTTGAGGGCCAGAGCGAGGTCGATGCCGGCACCGCCGGTGATCTTGTCCCTGGCGTTGGCGTTGCCGACCGGGCGGAGGGTGTTGATGTCGAACGACTCGCCGATCAGCACGTCGTGGCCGGAGCCACCGATCAGGGTGTCGTTGCCGGTCCAGCCCTGCGCGACGTCGTTGCCGGCGCCGAGGCTGATGACGTCGTTACCGGCTTCGCCCTCGACGATGTCGTCGCCGGCCTGGCCCCAGATCTTGTCGTTGCCCGCGCCGCCCCAGATCTCGTCGTCGCCGGCGCCACCGTAGATCTTGTCGTTGCCGGCGCCGCCCTTCAGCAGGTCGGCGCGCGGGCCACCGTAGATGGTGTCGTTGCCGGCGCCACCGCTGGCGACCAGCCGGGCACCGGTCTTGTTCTTCACCCAGTCGTTCTTGTCACCGAGGCTGACGCTCAGCGAGGTGAGGTTGCCGGTCAGGGTGCACTTGACGCGGGTCTTGTCACCGGCGACGGCCTTGCAGCCCGGGCCGGCCTTGAGCGCGACCTTGTCGTCGACGGTCACGACCTTGCCGGAGACGGTGATGGTGACGCCGTTGGCCTTGCCGGCCGCGGCGGTGAACTTGACCTGGCCGGCGCCGACGGTCCGGGCGGTGCCGGTCGCGGCGGCCTGGGCCGGGGCGGAGAGGAACGCTGCGGTGCCCAGCGCGGCAGCGGTCGCGCCGATGAACGCGAGGGCACGACGGTTGAGCAGGTTCATGGTGTTTCCCCCGTATAGATCCGGCCGGGGTATGCCCCAACCAGTGATGACCGTCATCATAGAACGATACCGTTTCGACGAACCGCCCCAGTTACGGTGACGTGAGTCACTTTCATGGAACGAAGCTTCCCCGTAGAGACGGACGGACAGCCCTCGGGGGTTACCTCCGGGGAAAACAAGAACGGCCCGGCGAGACGCCGGGCCGTTCCAGGTAGGACTGTGGGAGATCAGCCGATCTTGAGCTTCTCGACCCGGGTGATCGACGGCTGCAGCGGAGCGACCGAAGAGGACGACGCGGCCGAGGCGGACGCCACCGAGGTGGAGTACTCGCAACCCGACTTGCTGGTCTTCTTGGAGGAGCTCAGGCAGATGTCGCCGTTGATGTGCGTGCTGCCGTAGAGCTTGTCCGCCGCGGTGGCCGAACCCTGCGAGACGCCCTTGCCGCTGACGACCTTGTAGTGCTCGCCGACCAGGACGTCGTCACCGGCGCCGCCCGCGAGGACGTCGTTGCCGGCGTTGCCGATCAGGAAGTCACGGCCCGAGCCACCGGTGATCTTGTCGTTGCCCGAGTAGCCGAGCGCGGTGTTGGTGCCGGGACCGGTGTTGATGGTGTCGTTGCCGGCCTGGCCGTGGATCTCGTCGTTGCCGTCGCCACCGTAGATGGTGTCGTTGCCGCTGCCGGCCACGATGTAGTCGTTGCCCGCACCACCGCTGATGTAGTCGGCGCCGGACTCACCGAACAGCTCGTCGTTGCCGCCGTTGCCGTACAGCTTGTCGTTGCCGGTGCCGCCCTGCAGCTGGTCCCGGCCGGAGCCGCCGATCAGGGTGTCGTTGCCCGCGCCGCCGCCGGCCAGCATGAACACGCTGGTGTGGTTGCGGACGTAGTCGTTCTTGTCACCGAGCGCGACGCTGATCTTGGTGGTCTTCCCGGAGGTCGTGCACTTGACCTTCTTCGAGTTGACCCGCTTGCAGCCCTTGCCCGCGCTGATCGCGGTGACGTCGGTGATGGTGACGGTCCGGCCCGAGATGGTGACGTTGACCTTGTTCACCTTGCCCATCAGGGCCTGGAACTGGACGGTCCCGGTACCCACGACCTTCGCCAGGCCGCTGGTGGCCGCCTGCGCCGGGCTGGCGAGCAGGGCGGACGTCGCGATCACTGCGGTGCTGAGGCCCAGGGTGGCAAGTGTCCTGCGGTACTTCACGTTCATTGGGATCCCCCGTTCGAGACTGGTGGAGCGGTTAGGACGGTACCGTTCCGCCGCAAAACCGCAAAGACCGTCTCATGAATGTGTTGGGCTCAACAAGCGACTTCCGCTCCCCACCGTCCGGCCAGTGGTTTCATAACCACACGAACCCGGTCTACTCCTGACAATTTACGAATACCGGGAATCGGGTCACAATCAAAGCTCCGGCCGTTGGTAATCAGATGCAACGATTCCGGCATCGATCCGGCGTCCACCCCGGCCAGTTGATCGGGATCGTTGGCGACCCGCTCGCGGAATCTGGCGTACGCCTCCTCGCGCGTCTCCAGCCGCACTCCGGTCCCCTCCGGGAGGCCGCCGAGCGCGTCCTGCACGGCCTCACGCTGGTCGGTCCCCGCGTCGGGTTCCAGATAGACCGCCACGCTGAACTGGCGCTCCGGTGCGTACCGCCACCCGGCCAGGAGCATCGCCGTGGTGGACGCGAGCGAGCCGAGCACCACGGCACCCGCTGCCACCGCGAACAGGCGTAACCATCGGGGCGCAGAGGACACATTGTCCGTCGGATGTGGATCGCTCATGATCAGAAAGCTATCTCAAGGCAGCCACATATCGTTGTCCACAGGTTCGATACGGCACTTGAAGGCCCTCGGCCATTGGTTCACAGTGTTCGCGAGGAGGCGTCGCTGTGGATGGTTTCAGCAATGATGCGGAGCAGGCGGCCTACAACCTGGCCGAGGCGCTGAGTGAGAAGGCGCTTTCGCTGATGAAGAGCGCGGAGGAGGCGGCCGAGGCGTTCCGGGCCGGCAAGCTGGCGATGCGCCGTCAGTTCAAGGCGCGCGGGCTGTCCGAGGCGGAGGCCGACATCAGGTGGTCGGGCACCTCGCAGGCGGCCCGGGCGATCGCCGACAACAGCTTCTTCATGTCACAGGCGACGATGTACAACAACGCGGCCGCCGCGCAGTACGCGAAGGCGCTCTATCACCGGAAGGTCTAGGCGGCCCGGTGCCGCAGCGTGGCGACCGTCGAGCCGGCGAGCGCGAGCAGGCAGTCCGGCAGGGTGCCGTCGGCGATGGCGGCGCCGAAGAGCGCCTCGCCGGTCGGGAAGTCGCCGTTGACGTAAGCGCTGACGAAGCGGGCCACCCACCGCTTGTCGTATCTGGCGTCGTCGATCCCGGGGAACTCCAGGGTCCACGCGCCACCCGGCGGGACCTGCCCGACCATGGTGGCGGCCAGGCACCAGGCGACATCCCAGGCGCCGACCACGCCCTCCCGGTCGACGACCGCGTCGAAGGTGTCGGCCACAGCCGCGCTGTCGCCACTGAGCGCACACTGCAGGACCTGCGCAGCGTCGTCGAATGCGGTCTGTGGTACTTCGGTCACGTCAGAAAAGGTACGTCGGGCGGTCAAGCAACGCACCCCGACGGGGGATATCAGGCACCACGGAGGAGGCAGGTGATCCGGGCCGTGCAGACCCGGTCGCCGGCCTCGTCGGTGAGGACCACCTCGTACGTCGCCATCGCCCGCCCCCGGTGCACCGGCGTCGCCACTCCGGTGACCAGGCCGGACCGGGCCGCCTTGTGGTGGGTGGCGTTGATGTCGACACCGACGGCGAAGGGCCGGTCGACGGTCTGTCCGTGCAGCACCGCCCCGACCGAGCCGAGCGTCTCGGCCAGCACGCAGGAGGCACCACCGTGCAACAACCCGTATGGCTGGGTGTTGCCTTCGACGGGCATGATGCCAACCACCCGTTCCGCGGTGGCCTCGGTGATCTCGATGCCCATCCGCTCGGCGAGCGCACCGCCGCCACCGCTGGTGAACAGGTGCTGCTTGCCGTCCTCAGCGATATCCACGTCGGCGTACGTTACGCCGGTTAAGGGCGTCGACCAGCGACAACTGTCACAGGTTCGGGGACTGATCGATTGAACCGCTGGGTATGACCGGTCGTACCGGCCGGTACCACCCGGCTGACGAGAGGAGCACCATGAGCGAGCCGCAGAGCACCGAGACCCCCGAAGTCGTCGAGACCCGGGGTGACGAGCGTGTCGACCTGCTCACCAGCGACGCCAACGGCGACGGCAAGATCGACGTCTGGGTGTCGGACACCGACGGCGACGGCAAGCCCGACCTCTACCAGTTCGACACCGACGGCGACGGCAAGGTCGACGTCACCATGGTCGACCTGGACGAGGACGGCAACCCGGACCACATCGTCGACGGCGACGGCGGCCTCCCGCCGGTCACGGTCTGATTCAGGACGTCCCCAGAGCGGACAGGGCCACCCACAGGACCGCCAGCGCCACCACGGCGGTACCGACGGTGGAGGCCGTGTGCTTCCAGGATCGTGCGCCCTCGACCGCCTCGGGATATCCCAGGGCGGCGAGGGCGGCACGGCGCTCCCGCACCAGGCCGGCGCCGGCTTCCACGGCTGTCGAGTCCCGGCTCAGCTCGACGGCCAGGGCGGCCTGGGCGCGCTGCAGCAGGCGTACCGCAACCTTGGCTTCTCGTCCCGCACTCACCGCGGCCAACCGCCGGGCCGCGGCCCGGCGCGAACCGGAACCGAGGACCCGCAACTCGCCCTCGGTGATCAACTCGGGATCGCGGACCGTCTCCAGGATCCCCACGTAGTAGGCCGCCTCCCGGTCGTGCGCGCGACGCACCAGGTACAGGACCAGCAGCAACGGCGGAAGACCTTTGACCAGCAACACCGCCAGTACGCCCGGGACACTGTCGCCGAAGCTGTCCCGCAGGATCGGCGAGTTCCACAGCGAGTGCGACGCCCACGCGCCGAGCAGGGCCAGGGCGGCCACCGCGATTCGGTGCCGACGGCCACGTTCGCGCCGGACCACGAGGTAGCCGATGCCGGCGCCGGCCAGCGCGCCGAAGAGGGTGTGGCTCCAGATCCCGGCCAGGAACCCGCGGACCAGGAACGTGGTGATCACCGGCTGCACCCGGTCGCCGAGCCCGGCCTGTTGCACCGCGCCGATCGCGAAGACCACGTCCTCGACGATCTGGAAGCCGAGGCCGACCAGGGCGCCGTAGACGATGCCGTCGAGCACGCTGTTCACCTGGGCGCGGGCGATCAGCACGATGGCCACCACGCCGAGGGTCTTGGCGATCTCCTCGACCGTCGGCCCGGCCAGCGCGGCGCCCCATTCGGCGGCCAGGTCCGGTGAGCCGAGTTTGGCGATCAGGTTGTCCAGGGCAGTGCTGCCCGGGATCGAGACGCTCGTCGCGACGAGCCCGCCCCAGGCGAAGGCGAGCACCCGCAGACCCGCCGGTTCGCGCTCGAGGAAGTCGAGTTCCGAGACGAAGAGCCAGAACGGCACGGCCAGCAGCCCGAACATCACGATCGCGGTGACGGTGGCGATCGGGTAGGCGCGGAAGAACAGCGCGGCGATCTGCGAGATACGGACGGCGCCCACCGCGAGCAGGGTGACGACGATCCAGAAGGCGGGCTGACGAAGGAACGGGACGGATCGGGGCGCCGCCGGCCGGACCGCCTCGCTCATCGGTGACTTTCGTAGCGCAGGGTGCCGATGGTGGTCGGGACGGTCGACAGGTCGGCGTCGTCGCCGCTGACCATGACCTCGATGATGAGCCCCTGCGCGACGAAGACGGCGTAACGGCCGTCCCGGTCACCGGCGGTGTACCCACCCTGGACGCCGGCGAGCCCACCGGCGGTGGAGACGGCGAGCTGGGTGCCGGTGATCTGGTGGCCGGAGATGCCGGTGATGCGCTGGCGCAGCCGGACGGCGGCCTCGGTCAGGTTCCCGGTGAAGGGTTCGACGTCGATCGTGTAGCTGACCCCGCCGGTACGGAAGAGGGCGGTCCCGCGGGTCTCGCCGGGCCGGGTGCCGGTGACGTCGAGGGTGGCGCCGGGCGGCGGCACGACGGTGACTCCGGCGCCCACCCGGTAGGGCTCTCCGGGCGTGACCGGACGCTCGGCCGGCAGGGCTCGGTCCAGCACCGGCAGACCGAAGGCGAGAGCGGCCAGGATCGATGCCAGTGCGAGTGCGACGGGAAGACCGAGGGTGCCGGGAAGATCGGTGAGTTGACGCCGTGTGACCCTCCCCATCCGTCCAAGTTAACGGCGGTCACCCGCCGTTGTCCGGCGAACCATCGACCGCCCACTGTGGAGACAGGATCAACCTGGCAGGTTACGGATTTGTCCGTTTTATCGAAAGGTGCCGTGACGGTACCGCTGCGGTGAGCCATACCCCGTTGTCACTGCGGTAGAAGAGGTCACCGGCCGCCGCCATCGCCCCCGCCGCGACGCTGAACACCACCACGTCCGGCGAGCGCCGGCGACCGACGGTCAGGGCCGTCGGAACATCCACCGACAGGTGTACGTGGGACCGGCTCCGCGGCCGCAGACCCTCCCGCATGATGGCGTCGAGGTTGCGCCGGGGTGTGCCGTGGAACAGCTCGGCGGGTGGGGCGACCGGCGGCAGATCGAGGTCGACCCCGACCCGCCGGGAGTGCCCCTGGCTGGCCCGGATCCGGTCGACGCCGTCCGGTCCGGTGGCGACGGCGAATCGGGACTTGTCGTTGGTCGCCACCACGAGGTCGAGCTGGGCCCGGGTCATGCCGAGGGCGGTGAGCAGCTCGGCGACCGGCACCCAGCCGTTCGCGTCGAGGGTGAGGCCGGCGGTCTCCGGCCGGTGCCGCAGCACCAGGGACATCCGTTTGCTGAGTTTGACGTGGTCAGCTGTCATACGTTGAGCTCCATGACGGCAAGGTAGTACGGGTGGTCGCGGTCGTCGATCGATTGCAGCCGCCACCGGGTGCCCGCCAGCAGCCCTTTCAGCTCGGCCACCGAGCAGTTCAGGTAGTCGAACCAGTCGGTGGCCACCTCCCGGTACCGCAGCCGGAGCCGCAGCTGCCCGCCGAGCCGTCCCCGGTCCCGGTTGGCCCGGTGGTACGCCACGTGCAGCGGGTCGGTGGTGCCGTACGGGTCGGTGCCCTGCGCGACGATCCGGGCCCCCGGAGCCGCCAGCCGGGACAGGGCGTCCAGCAGCACCGGCGCCCGCTCCGGGCTCTCCAGCAGGCCGAGGTTGTTGCCGAGCAGCAGGAACGTGTCGTACCGCACGGACGCCCGGGAGAACTCGTCGACCGTGGCGAGCACCGTGTCGCGCACCCCGCGCCGCCGGGCCACCTCGATCGCGCCGAGCGAGGTGTCCAGCCCGGTCACCGCGATCTCCCGGTTCTGGAGCTCGATCGCGGCCCGCCCGGCGCCGGTGCCGATGTCCAGCACCCGGCCGCGGCAGAGCCCGACCGCCCGGTGGTCGAACGGCCGCCAGTCGGACGGCTCGCTCAGGTAGTGCCCGGCCGGCGCCCCGTTGATCAGCCCGTCGTCGCGCTCGATCACCTCGATCACCGGGCGCGGCCATCGCCCACCGGCCAGCGGCCGCGGCCCGATCCCGGTGTGCACCGCCCAGGCGTCGCGGATCATCTCGCCGAAAGCGTCACCGATGATCGGTTGAGTCATGGTCAATACTCTTTAACCATGACCGCACTGGAGCAACTCGGGTCGGAGAAATACGTCCTTCTCACCACGTTCCGCCGCGACGGCCGGGCGGTCGCCACCCCGCTCTGGGTCGTCCCGGACGGCGCCGGGCTGGCCTTCTGGACGGTGGCGGAGAGCGGCAAGCACAAGCGGATCCGCAACAGCGGGCGGGTCACCGTGGCGCCCTGTGACATGCGGGGCGTCCCCACCGGCGGCGAGACCGTCGAGGCCACCGCGACGATCGGCGACGCGGCCGATCTGCAGCGGGTCGGCGCGGGCATCCGGAAGAAGTACGGGCTGGTCGGGCGCCTGACCCTACTCGGCAGCCGGATGCGCCGGGGCACCGGCGGCACGATCGCCGTGCTGGTGCGGTGACAGCTGATCACTCTGAAGAGAGACATGGCGGGCGTCGGCAGTAGCCGGCACCCGCCATGCTCGTTTGATCATTCGAACGAAGAAGGGGCGATCGCCTTCCCCAGCGCTCGCCCCTGCAACGATGTTTCGCCTCGACTACGGTCAGTCGCCCTGGCGCTGCGTGGGGATCTGCCCCTGCAGCAGGGCGCGGACCTCCGACTCCCGGTAACGACGGTGGCCGCCGAGCGTGCGAATTGCGCTGAGCTTGCCAGCCTTCGCCCACCGGGTAACGGTCTTCGGGTCGACTCGGAACATCGACGCCACCTCGGCCGGCGTTAGTAGCGGCTCAGGATCGTGCGTACGCGATGCCATCGGTCACTCCTCCACAGGTGCCTAAAAAACAGCGGCCGGGGTCCCGCCGGCCGGTGCGTCTCTCATGGTCCGGCTAGTCCCCGATGTCCGACATGGGCCGAACGGACGAACGTCCCCAGATAGACGGATGAAGCATGCCCGATTTTTGCGCGTTTTCTACGCCAGATAGTGCCTCGTTTAGTCCGATTATCACGCTTCGCCGGTCCCCGATTACGAAGAGTGCTCGCTTCGGGAACGCTCCCACGGCCCGCGAATCGTACGAGTCTGTCCTATTTCCGCAGGTCAATTGCATCGTTCAAGAAGCTGGACAAGTCGCCAACGCGCCACAAGCTTCTCGTAAGCCTCACTAGCTGACTCTGCGTCACCGCGAGAAAGTGCCGAAAGTCCGGCTGATACCAGTCCGGGGGAATCGTCCTCGGAGAGTTTGTCCTCCGGCAGGAGGTTGACCAGACCGCCGTAGTCCAGCTCCACCACCGACCGTGGGTGGAACTCCTCCAGCCACCGGGTGCCCTCCTCGACCGCCTCGGTGATCGGGGCGTCGCCCAGCGACTTACGCAGCGTCGAGACCGCCCGGTGCGCGCGGCGACGGGCCTTGGAGATCTCGGTCCGGTAGCGCAGCACCCGCCGGCGCCCGGTCAGAGCGATCTCCCGCTCCTCCAGGTCGACGAAGGTGAACCAGCGCAGCGGAACCCCCCACGTGGCGATCTGCTCGTGCACCCGGGGCACACCCTGCTCCAGCACCTTGGCGCCGCTGCGCCAGTCCTCCACCACCGCCTTGGCCTGCCCGGCCAGCACCGGCGGGACGAAGGCGTCGGCCAGCACCGCGGGCACCCCGTCCCGGGCGCTCAGGGCCGCCTCGGCCACCCGCAACCGCAGGTTCCACGGGCAGACCAGCACCGAGCCGTCCCACTCCAGCACGTAGGCCTCGTCGGGCAGGTCCGGCAACCGGGTCCACCCGGCGCCGAGCGCCTCCAGGACCGCGGTGCGCTGCCGGGCCGGTCCTTCGACCAGACCCATGTCCCGGCCTTCGCGCGCGTAGTCGCGCCAGAAGACCTGTCGCTCCCGGTCGAAGGCGGTCAGTGGTTCGTAAACCCGTAGGTACGACGCGAACAGTGACGGCACGGCGCGAGTCTTTCACGAATCCGGCCGGGCGGAACTTCCCGCGCGGACGGAATCGGCGCGCCATCCGCACGGATACGCTCGCGGTACCGGCCACACCCCTGCCGGGATCATGGCCCCACGAAGGCCACGCAACAGATCAGGAGAGTTGAACATGGACGTGTTCGACGTCAATGAGCACGAACAGGTCGTCTTCTGCCAGGACCGGGCCACCGGCCTCAAGGCGATCATCGGGATCTACTCGACCGCGCTGGGCCCGGCGCTCGGCGGCACCCGGTTCTTCCCCTACGAGAACGAGGCAGCCGCCCTCTCCGACGTGCTGAAGCTGTCCCGCGGCATGGCCTACAAGAATGCGATGGCCGGTCTGGACCTGGGTGGCGGCAAGGCGGTCATCTGGGGAGACCCGGAGCGGATCAAGAGCGAGGCCCTTCTCCGCGCGTACGGCCGGTTCGTCGAGTCGTTGAACGGGCGCTACTACACCGCCTGCGACGTCGGCACCTACGTGCAGGACATGGACATGGTGGCCCGCGAGACCCGGTTCGCCACCGGCCGCAGCGTCGAGCACGGCGGCGCCGGCGACTCCTCGGTGCTCACCGCCTGGGGCGTCTTCCAGGGCATGCGGGCCGCGGCCGAGCACACCTGGGGCACCCCGTCGCTGCGGGGCCGCACGATCGGCGTCTCCGGCCTCGGCAAGGTCGGCCGGCACCTGACCGGCCATCTGCTCGACGACGGCGCGAACGTGATCGCCACCGACGTCAGCGAGGCGGCCCTGACCTGGGCCCGCACCACTCACCCGCAGGTCCAGCTGGTCGACGGCACGACCGAGCTGATCACCGCGGACCTCGACGTCTACGCGCCGTGCGCCCTCGGCGGCGCGCTGAACGACGAGACGGTGCCGGTGCTGCGCGCCCGGGTGGTGGCCGGCGCCGCCAACAACCAGCTCGCCCACGCGGGCATCGGCAAGCTCCTGGAGGACCACGGCATCCTCTACACCCCGGACTACGTGGTGAACGCCGGCGGCGTGATCCAGGTGGCCGACGAGATCCACGGGTTCGACTTCAGCCGGGCGAAGCTGCGGGCGACCGGGATCTTCGAGACCACCCGCCGGCTCCTGAAGCTCTCCGGCGAGGAGGGCGTGCCGCCGGCGATCGCCGCCGACCGGCTCGCCGAACGGCGTATGGCGGAGGTCGGCCGGCTCCGGTCCATCCATCTCGGCTGAGGCGTACCGAACCTGCCGTGCGCCGCGGAAAAGGGCCTGTCAGAAGGTCAACCGCGACGCGCGGCAGTGTCACACGCAACCCGAGGTGCCGAACTAGGCATCGTCCATGTACCGTAAGACCCACGAGAGATGCCTGACGTCATCGGGGACCAGCCTTCGGGCTGCCCCGAATTCTGTGCGAGGGGGTCGAGCCATGGGGCGCGGCCGTGCTAAGGCCAAGCAGACGAAGGTGGCCCGGGAGTTGAAGTACCACTCCCCGAACACCGACCTCACCGCCTTGCAGCGCGAGTTGGCGGGTTCAACCCACCAATCGGACCGTCATTTCGACGACGACAACGAAGAGTTCGTCGACGATGACGAGGACGATGACGACGCTGCGGAAGACCAGGATCCCTGGTCGCCTCCAAGGCGGAGCTGACCCGTTTCGTACAGAGCACGCGGTTGACCGCGTGCTCCCGTGTGTCACGTGGTCAGGTTTACCTACGGTCGAAACAACCGAAGCCCACGCGGGCGTGCTCGCGTGGGCTTCGACCGACACCGCTTCAGCGTGGCCGGTTGTTCCAGTTGTAGAACGTAGGGATGTTCTCAAAGTGGTTCCAGGCGCACACCGCCGTGCCGCTGTCTCCTGGTGACTCCTCAGCGCGCTGCTGCCTGGCGGTCTCCGCCTCCGCGATGAGAGCGGCCAGCCCAGCCCGGGTGTCGTGCACCCGCGCCGTCACCGGATCCGTCTCCACGCCGTCAGACAGCCGTGGCTTCGTGATCTCGGGCATGATCCAGCACTCCCTCCAATAGGCGAATCTTGCTGTTCAGGCAGTGGTTCGTCACCGTGACGTCGAACCTGCCGTGTTCGAAGTAGCGGTTGGCCGCGTGCGCTCCGCCGCAGAAGCCGAAGTAGGGGCAGGTGTTGCGGCAGTCCTCTATCCCGCGCAGGAACTCGGCTATCCAGCCTGTCCCCGCGGCGCCGGCCAGAATCTCCGGCAGCGGCGTGGTGAGTACGTTGCCACTGGTGAAGTCGCCGTACCGGGGATCGTGGAAGCCCGCCAGCTCGGGACTGAGCAGCACCACCGAGCCGTCGTGGGCGATCGTCGGGATCGGGTCCAGCTGCCGGGGCAGCAGCTCGTCGGCGTTCCCGTCCAGGACCGCGGCTGCGTACCGCAGCGTCCACTCCACCTCACGCAGGTGGATCCGGGGGTTCCGGCGCCAGGCGGTGACCAGCTCGGCCCAGAACGCGCTCACGACGGCCGGATCGTGCCGGTTGAGCCGGGTGTTGACGCCCTCGGTCTCCTCCATGTTGATGCCGAGCACCTCGCAGCCCAGGCCGAGGAAGTACTCGTACAACTCGGAGGCGACACCGGAGCGCGGATCGCTGACCACGCACAGGGTGGAGAACGGGATGCCGTGCGCGCGCAGCCGCCCGATCCCCCGTGCGATCAGGTCGTAGGCGGGACGGCCGGCCCAGTCCACCCGGTCACCGTTGCGGTCCCGCGGGCCGTCCACGCTGACACTGACCCGCACGTCGTGCTCGGTGAAGAACGCACACCACTCGTCGTCGATCAGCGTCGCGTTGGTCTGGATGTGGTGCTCCACGCCGTCCCCGAAGGGCGCGAAAAGTGCGGCCAGATGGGCGCGGCCCGCGGCGAGCGGTTCCCCGCCGTGCCAGACCACCGAGAATCTGCCGGTACGCGCGAAACCGGCCACCCCGTCGGCCACCGCCTGGGCGACGGCCACCGGCATCTTCCGGTTCTCCCGGCGGAACGGCAGATAACAGTAGTCACACGCCAGGTTGCACAGGGTGGTGGGCTGCATGACGACGTATCCGGGCTCCGCCGAGACGCCCCGCATCCCGCTCCACGTGGCCGCCATGGTCATGCACGCTCCCGTCCGGCACTCACGACCAGAACCTTAGGCCCGGTAGTCCACCGCAATGCGAAAGATCCGCATGTGCCGGACATCGACACACACGGATCATTTCATGCTGGAGTGCTCAGCCGCGGGTGTAGGAACCCATCATCTGAACGTTGCCCTCGCCCTCGATGACCTCACCGACCTGCCACGCCTCGATGCCGCGGCCGGTCAGGTAGGCCATCGCCCGGTCCGCGTCGTCGGACGAGACGACCGCGAACATGCCGACACCCATGTTGAAGGTGGCTTCCATCTCGGTGTCCTCGATCCGGCCCTTGGCCTGGATCAGGTCGAAGATGGGCTGCGGACGCCAGGTCGAGCGGTCCACCACGGCGTCCATGTTCGCCGGCAGGACCCGGTTCAGGTTGCCGGGGATGCCGCCGCCGGTGACGTGCGAGAACGCCCGCACGTCGGTCTCCTCGATCAGGCCCAGGCAGTCCTTGGCGTAGATCTTGGTGGGGGTGAGCAGCTCCTCGCCCAGGGTGCGCTGGGTGCCGAAGTCGTCGACCACGGTGTCCAGCCGCATCCGGCCGGCGCCGAGCAGCACGTGCCGGACCAGCGAGTAGCCGTTGGAGTGCAGACCGGACGAGCGCATCGCGATGACCGCGTCGCCCAGCTCGACCCGCTCCTTGCCGAGGATCTCGCTCTCCTCGACCACGCCGACGCCGGTGGCGGAGACGTCGTACTCATCCGGGCGGAGCACGCCCGGGTGCTCGGCGGTCTCGCCACCGAGCAGGGCACAGCCGGCGTACCGGCAGCCGTCGGCGATACCGGCGCCGATCTCGGCCACCTTGTCCGGCACGACCTCGCCACAGGCGATGTAGTCGAGCAGGAACAGCGGCTCGGCGCCACAGGCCACCAGGTCGTCGACGACCATGGCGACCAGGTCGATGCCGATCGTGTCGTGGATGTCGAGCTGCTGGGCGATGACCAGCTTGGTGCCGACACCGTCGGTGGACGAGGCCAGGACCGGGCTCTTGTACTTCGCGGTGTTCAGCTTGAACAGGCCGGAGAAGCCGCCCAGGTCGCCCATGACCTCGGGCCGGGTGGTCTTCTTCACCTTCGACTTGAGCAGCTCGACGGCCCGGTCACCGGCCTCGATGGAGACACCCGCCGCCGCGTACGTGGCCGAGCGCTTGCGCGCCCCGCGTCCCGAGCCGGCCGTCCAGGGCTGACGGTCGCCTCCCTCGGCGCCGTTGGATCCGGCACTACTGCGCTCGGACACGTGCGTCACGGTTCTCCCCTTAGCGGTTCTGTGTAACTGAAGGTCACGGGTGGTGCAGCGCGGTCGCGCCGCCAGGACTGCCGACCAGCGGCTCCGATGCCGGCCGGTCGTCGTCGCCCGCGTGCTCGCGAGCGTCGTAGTCCGTTTCGAGCTCGGCGACGGCTGCGGTGGCCGCCGCGGGAGTGGCGCCCGGCATCGAGGCCCGGCGGCCCACACCCTCCAGGACATGCTTCCCGATCAGGTCCTCGGTGGGCAGCTCGATCGGGTACTCCCCGTCGAAACACGCCATGCAGAGGCGGGACTTCGGCTGCTCGGTGGCCTGGACCAGGTTGTCCAGCGAGACGTAGCCCAGGCTGTCGGCGCCGATCGACCGGCGGATCCCGTCGATCTCCAGGCCGTTGGCGATCAGCTCGGCCCGGGTCGCGAAGTCGATGCCGTAGAAACATGGCCACTTCACCGGCGGCGACGAGATCCGGACGTGGATCTCCAGAGCGCCGGCCTCGCGGAGCATCCGGATCTGCGCCCGCTGGGTGTTGCCGCGGACGATCGAGTCGTCGATCACCACGATCCGCTTGCCGCGGACCACCTCGCGCAGCGGGTTCAGCTTCAGCCGGATGCCGAGCTGGCGGATGGTCTGCGACGGCTGGATGAAGGTCCGGCCGACGTAGGCGTTCTTCATGAAACCGGCGCTGTACGGGATTCCGGAGGCCTCGGCGTAACCGATCGCGGCCGGGATGCCCGACTCCGGCACACCGATCACCAGATCGGCCTCGACCGGGTGCTCCTTGGCCAGCTTGCGGCCGACCTCGACGCGGGCCGAGTAGATGTTCCGCCCGGCGATCGTGGTGTCGGGGCGGGCGAGGTAGACGTACTCGAAGAGACAGCCTTTGGGCTCCGGGGCCGCGAAGCGACTGGACCGCAGGCCGTGCTCGTCGATCGCGATGATCTCGCCCGGCTCGACCTCGCGGACGAAGCTGGCGCCGGTGATGTCCAGCGCGGCGGTCTCGCTCGCGACCACCCAGCCGTGCTCCATCCGGCCGAGGACCAGCGGGCGGACCCCCTGGGCGTCACGGGCGGCGTAGAGGGTGTGCTCGTCCATGAAGACGAAGCTGAAGGCGCCGCGCAGGGTCGGCAGCAGCTCCAGCGCGGCGGCCTCGACCGAGAGATCGGGACGGCCGGCGAGCAGCGTGGTGACCAGGGCGGTGTCGGATGTGCTGTCGCCCACTTCGAGGCCGCGGTCGGCGACCTCCTTGGCGAGTTCGGCCGTATTGACCAGATTGCCGTTGTGCGCCAGGGCGATCGTCGTCCCGGCGGGGGTGGCCCGGATGGTGGGCTGCGCGTTCTCCCAGTTGGAGCCACCGGTCGTGGAGTAACGCGCGTGACCGATCGCCAGGTGGCCACGGAGGCTCGCCAGCGTCGGCTCGTCGAACACCTGGGAAACCAGGCCGATGTCCTTGTAGACCACTACGCCGGAGCCGTCGCTGACCGCGATCCCGGCGGCTTCCTGCCCCCGGTGCTGCAGTGCGTAGAGCCCGAAGTAGGTCAGTTTGGCGACCTCTTCCTCGGGCGCCCAGACACCGAAGACGCCACAGGCGTCCTGGGGGCCGCGCTCCTGGGGGTCGAGATCGTCGGTCAACAGGCCGTCGCCTCGGGGCACCTGTTCGCTCCCTCATGTCGGGGTCTGCACGGACCTCTTGACTAGGTGGCCCGTCCGACGGCCCAGTGTACGCGAGCCCACCGGAACACCACTCCGGCTCATCACTCGACGAGCGGCAGGAACTCGCTGATGTCGGTCCGGATTCCACTGGCCCGGACCCGGCCGTCGTGCACCGCGTCGCTCCACGCCAGTCGGCCGGAGGCCACGAGCAGCCACGTCGTCGGATCCGTTTCGACCACATTGGGCGGTGTGCCGCGGGTGTGCCGAGGACCGGCAACGCACTGAATCGCACCGAAAGGTGGAATTCGCACCTCCACCGAACGGCCAGGCGCCCGATGGGACAACTCGGTCAGCAGGGCTCGCACGGCATCCCGGAGTATCAGGCGGCTGGGTTCGACACCCCGGTCCAGCGCGTCCAACGCCTCGGCAACCGCTTCGGAATTATGGTTCGGAGAAGACATAGCGGGACGATACGACCCGCTCCACGAAGAACGGCACACCGCCCTGGGTCGCGCGATGGACGTGCGACAAGGCATAGTTGCCGACGGTGTACACGTCGCGGGATCCACCGGACATCGAAGGAACCGGGGGACCGCGCGACCGGAAGGCGGTGGACGTGACGACGCACCTAAGAGCCCGGACGGCCCAGGCCGGTGCGTTCCTGGCACTGGTCGGCGGAGTTCTGGCTGGTTATCCGACAGCTGCTCTGGCCGCGGCTCCAAACGTGAAGATCGATTCAGTGGCGCCCAGTGGAACAATCACGCCGGGATCTACTGTAACCGTAAGCTTCACCGTTAGTAACCAGCGGGGCGAGGGCGACAGTGGTTCCGCCGACGTCGAGACGAAGGTCACTGTCAGCGGTGGCGGTTCATGCCAGACCGGCTGCCAGGCGAGCGACTCGATCGATGGTGGACGGAGCTACAACGCCACGATCAAGGCGCCCAACGTCGGAGCAGGCCAGAAGCAGCAGGTCACCGTCACGGTCAACGCCAACAACGGGGAGAACGGCAGCGCGAGCGCCAGCTTCACCGTCGAGGGCGCGGCGGCCCCGCCGGTCAGCACCAACGTGCGGCTGGTCTCCGGCCGGGTCAAGGACGACTCGGGCGACCGGGTCTCCGGCGTCAAGGTCGTGATGAAGGACAGCGCCGGCGCGCAGTACACGACGTCGACCAACGGCGACGGCGGCTTCTCCTTCACCTCCTCGGACTCCCAGCCGATCTCGGCCGGCACGATCCGGGTCGCCGCGGCCAAGGAGGGCTACGACGCCGCGTCGGCGTCCGTCCAGGGCGCCGTGGGCAAGACCGTGACCGTTCCGCTCACGATGAAGAAGGTCGTCGCCCCGAGTCCCTCCGCGTCGCCGTCCGCGAGCGCTTCGGCCAGTGCCGAGGCGACCGAGGACCCGGCCGAGGAGGAGACCACCGAAGAGGAGAACGCCGGCGTCGACCTCGGGCAGAACACCAACGAGGCCGCCAACACGTCGGAGGACTCCGGCAGCAACTGGCTGCTCATCATCATGGGTGTGCTGCTCGTCGCGGCCGGCCTCGGCGCGATGCTGCTGGTCTGGATGCGGCGCAAGAAGGCCGAGGAGCTCGCCGCCGAGACCGGCGTGGGCAAGATCCCGCCGGCCACCGGTGGTGGCGGCAACAGCTTCGACCAGACCCGGGTGGCCGCGCCGGTCGGTGCCGGAGGCCGTGGTGGTGACGCGACGATGATCGCTCCCGCCGCCGGCATGGGTGGCGGCAGCGGCAGTCTCGCCGACGCGCCCACGATGATCCACCGCCAGCCGGTCGAGGACGAGTTCCCGGACCCGTACGGCGCTCCCCTGCCGGCCAACGGCGGCTTCAACGGCCAGCAGAACAACCAGCAGTGGGGCAACGAGCCCGCCGGCGACAACTACGGCGGCGGCACCCAGCCCTATGGCCAGCAGCAGGGCGGCTACGACCAGGGCGGTTACGACCAGGGTGGCTACGGCCAGCAGGGTGGTTACGACCAGGGCGGTTACGGCCAGCAGCAGCAACAGGGCGGCTGGGACCAGGGTGGTTACGACCAGCACCAGCAGCAGGGTGGCGGCGGCTACGGCGGCGGCCAGACCCAGCGGTACGACGAGCACACCAACATGTACCAGCCCGAGCAGCCGCAGGTGCCGCAGCAGCAACAGCGCTACGACGAGGCGACCGGCATGTACCAGCCCCAGCAGCAGGGCGGCGGGTACGACCAGGGCGGCTACGACCAGCAGGGTGGCTACGGCCAGCAGCAGCAGGGCGGCTGGGACAACGGTCAGCAGCAGCAACAGCAGGGTGGTTACGGCCAGCAGCCGCAGCAGGGCGGCTGGGACGACGACCAGCAGGGCTACGACCAGCGCGGCAACGCGTACGGGAACAACGGCCAGAACCGCAACTGGAACGGCTGACCCGGACTGATCGCATAAGGAAGCCCCCGCTCGAAGTTCGAGCGGGGGCTTTCTCGTTGTTACCTCAGGACTGCGGGGTGATCGGACCACCCGGCGTCTGCGGGTTCAGCTCCAGCGTGATCGACTGGACCTTCTCGGTGGCGGGGGCCTCGGGGGCCTCGACAGCCACCGGGGCCTCGACGACCGCCGGCTGCGCGTTCCGGCCGGCCAGCTCGCCGCCGAACAGGTCACGCAGGGTCGACGACCAGGCCTCACGGACCTCGTCCAGCGGGATGCTGAACTGGCCCTCGACCTGCAGTACCTTCTCCTCGGTGGTGACACCGAGCGGGGTGACGGGCACGCCGTGCTCGGCCGCGAGAGCGAGGAACGCCTTGTCGTGGCCACGCGGCACGACGACCACGGCACGACCCGCCGACTCGCTGAACAGGTGCACGAACGCCGAGTTGCCGTCCTCCGGGAACGTCACCTTGGCGCCGACCCCGTGGCGCAGGGTGCTCTCCACGAGCACCTGGGCCAGACCGCCGTCGGAGAGGTCGTGCGCGGCGGTGACCAGACCGGACTTGGAGGCCTTGGCCATCACCTTGCCGAGCGCCTGCTCGGCCGCGAGGTCGACCTTCGGCGGGCGGCCGCCGAGGTGGTTGTGGGTCACCCAGGCCCACTCGGAGCCGGAGAGCTCCGTGCGGGTCTCACCGAGCAGGAAGAGCAGGTCGCCGTTGGCCTTCGCCGGCTTCGGGAAGCCCATCGGGATGCGGCGGGCCACATCGTCGAAGACACCGAGCGTGCCGACCACCGGGGTCGGGTGGATCGCCGCGGCGCCGGTCTGGTTGTAGAAGCTGACGTTGCCACCGGTGACCGGGGTACCCAGCTCCAGGCAACCGTCGGCGAGACCGCGGCACGCCTCGGAGAACTGCCACATCACCGTCGGGTCCTCGGGGGAACCGAAGTTGAGGCAGTCGGAGATCGCGATCGGCTCGGCGCCGGTGACGGCGACGTTCCGGTACGACTCGGCCAGCGCGAGCTTGGCACCCTCGTACGGGTCGAGGCGGGCGAACCGCCCGTTCCCGTCGACGGAGAGCGCCACGCCGAGGCCGGTCTCCTCGTCGATCCGCAGCACACCGGAGTCCTCCGGCTGGGCCAGGACCGTGTTGCCCAGGACGTACCTGTCATACTGCTCGGTGACCCAGCTCTTGTCGCACAGGTTCGGCGACGCGGCCATCCGCAGCAGGGTCTCCCGCAGCTCGTCGCCGGTGCCCGGCCGGGGCAGCGTCTCGGCCCGGTCGGCCTGCAGCAGCATGATGTCGTTCGGCTCACGGATCGGCCGGTGGTAGATCGGGCCGTCGTCGGCGAGCGAACCCGGCGGGACGTCCACGACCACGTGGTCGTTCCAGCTGATCAGCAGGCGGCCCGGGGTGCCGTCCTCGGCAGCCGCGGTGACCTCGCCGATGGCGGTGGCCCAGACGCCCCACTTCTCGGCGACCTTGAGCACCTCGTCCAGGTTCTCCGGCGTGACGATCAGGAGCATGCGCTCCTGCGACTCGCTGGCCAGGATCTCGGTCGGTGACATCGAGGCCTCGCGCAGCGGAACCCGCTCCAGCCAGACCCGCATGCCGGTGCCGGCCGCCGCGGCGGTCTCGGTGAGCGCGCAGGTGAGGCCGGCGCCGCCGAGGTCCTGGATGCCGGAGACGAGACCGGCGTCGTACAGCTCCAGGCAGCTCTCGATCAGCAGCTTCTCCATGAACGGGTCGCCGACCTGCACCGACGGGCGGCGCTGTTCGGCCTCGTCCTCGGCGAAGGTGGCCGACGCCAGCACGGAGACACCGCCGATGCCGTCCCGGCCGGTCCGCGCACCGAGCAGCACGACGATGTTGCCGGTGCCGGTGGCCTCCTTCTTCTGGAGGCGCTCGACCGGCAGGACACCGATGCTGAGTGCGTTGACCAGCGGGTTGCCCTGGTAACACGGGTCGAAGACGATCTCGCCGCCGATGTTGGGCAGGCCCAGGCAGTTGCCGTAGCCACCGATACCCGCGACGACGCCGGGCAGCACCCGGGCGGTGTCGGGGTGATCGTGCGCGCCGAAACGCAGCGGGTCCATCACCGCGATCGGCCGGGCGCCCATCGCCAGGATGTCGCGGACGATGCCGCCGACACCGGTGGCCGCGCCCTGGTAGGGCTCGACGTAGCTGGGGTGGTTGTGCGACTCGACCTTGAAGGTGACCGCGATCTTGTCGGAGATCTGCACCACACCGGCGTTCTCACCGATACCGGCGAGCATCCGGGTGTTCTCCGGGGCCTTCTCGCTGAACTGCTTGAGATGCACCTTGCTCGACTTGTAGGAGCAGTGCTCGCTCCACATGATCGAGTACATCGCCAGCTCGGACGCGGTCGGCCGGCGACCCAGGATCTCCCGGATCTTGGCGTACTCGTCGTCCTTCAGGCCCAGGTCGATGAAGGGCTGCAGTTCGTCCGGGGACTTCTCCGCCTTCTCGACGGTGTCCGGCTCGTCGGAACCGGTGGCGAGCACGTCGGTCGCGGCGAAGCCAGTCGACTTCTCCGGCTGCGTCACTGTTGTCCCCCTGCGAGCTGACCGTCCTTCGCCAGACTGCGCAGGACGGAGGTGAAGAAGCCGAGGCCGTCCAGCGAGGGGCCGGTCAGCGCTTCCACCGCGTGTTCCGGGTGGGGCATGATGCCGACCACGTTGCCGGCCTCGTTGGTGATGCCGGCGATGTCGCGCTGCGAGCCGTTCGGGTTGCCCTTGATGTAACGGGCGACGACCCGGCCCTCGGCCTCGAGCGCGTCCAGCGTCTTCGGGTCGGCGACGAAACAGCCCTCGCCGTTCTTCACCGGGATCAGGATCTCCTGGTCGGCGGTGAACCCGTTGGTCCAGGCGGTGTTCGTCGCCTCGACCTTCAGCCACTGGTCGCGGTTACGGAAGTGCAGGTGCTGGTTCCGGGTCAGTGCGCCGGGCAGCAGATGTGCCTCGCACAGGATCTGGAAACCGTTGCAGATGCCCAGAACGGGCAGGCCGCCCCGCGCGGCGTCGATGATCGACTCCATCACGGGGGCGAACCGGGCGATGGCGCCGCAGCGCAGCGCATCGCCGTACGAGAAACCACCGGGAAGCACGACCGCGTCGACCCCGTGCAGATCCGGGTCGCCGTGCCAGAGGCGGATCGCCTCGGCACCTGCGATCCGGGCGGCGCGGGCGGCGTCTCCGTCGTCGAGCGAACCCGGGAAGGTGACCACACCGATCCGCATGGTCAGGCGACCTCCGCCGAAGCGCCCTCGACGCGGATCTCGAAGTCTTCGATCACCGGGTTGGCGAGCAGCTTGTCGGCGATCTCCCGGGCCCGGTTCAGATCGGGCTCCCCGGTGAAATCGATCTCGATCCGGCGGCCGATGCGGACTGAAGAGACATCGGTGACGCCGAGCCGGGGCAGCGCATTCGCCACCGCTTGACCCTGCGGGTCCAGGATCTCCGGCTTGAGCATGACGTCGACCACGACGCGAGCCACGGGCACTCCTGACTGATAGGTGTAAGCAGGCGAAGCCTACCCGGTGTTACTGACGCGAGGGCCGGGGGCCGGTGTCGGCAGCCCGACCCGACGGTCATTGAGCAGGGCGTGCAGCCTCATCACTCAGTGATATAGGTCAATTGAACTGTTGGCTCGATGTAAACGATGACCTAGGTTCGATCCATCGAATTCGATTCTCCAAGCGCGCGCGCTCCGTCGACCCGATCCCCCGAAAGGAATCTCGACGTGCGCATTCGACTCCTGGCCGCCGTCACCGGCGCCATCGCGGCCCTGGTCGCGCCCGCCGCGGCTCAGGCCGCGGACCCCGTCGGCCCATTCATCATCGGAGGTGGCACCGTCTCCTCCGCGCCGTGGGCCGCCGCGGTGTTCAGCAACGGCAGCTTCACCTGTTCCGGCACGATCATCTCGGCGAACTACGTCCTCACCGCGCGTCACTGTGTGAGCGGCACCATGTCGGTCCGGGTCGGCAGCGTCAACCGGACCTCCGGTGGCGTCACCAGCGCGGTGTCGTCCAGTTCCACCCGGTACGACCTCGCCCTGCTGCGCCTGAGCACGTCGATCAACACCAGCTACATGCCGCTGTCCAGCGCGTACCCGCCGGTCGGCTCGACCAACAACATCTACGGCTGGGGCATGACCTGCTACTCCGGCTGTGACGCGTCGACGACGCTGAAGACCGCCACGGTCCAGGTCACCTCGACCAACCAGACCGACGCGTACGGCGGCCGGGCCATCGGCAGCACCCGGATCAACGGCAACGCGTGGCGCGGCGACTCGGGCGGCCCGCAGGTCTACAACGGCGCCCAGGTGGGTGTCGCGTCGACCGCGGACGGCTCGAGCCGCCAGTACTACGGCAGCGTCGCCTACAACCGGGCGTGGATCACCTCCACGGCCGGCGTCTAAGGATCAGAGGATCGGCGCGGGTGCGTAGGCGGCCGCTGACGGGTGCTGAGCGACGATCTCGGCGACCCGGTCGGCGACCGCGCGCACCTGCGCCGGTGCCGCGCCCACGAAGGCGGCGCGGTCCGCGACCAGGTTGTCGATCTCGCCCCGGGACAGCTGGAGACGCTCGTCGCCGGCGAGCCGGTCGAAGAGGTCGTTGACCGCCACGCCCTTCTCCCGCATGGCCAGCGCCACCCCGACCGCGTGCTCCTTGATGACCTCGTGCGCGACCTCCCGGCCGACACCCTTGCGCACCGCGGCGACCAGCACCTTGGTGGTGGCCAGGAACGGCAGGAAGCGGTCCAGCTCGCGGCCGATCACCGCGGGGTACGCCCCGAACTCGTCCAGCACGGTCAGGAAGGTCTGGAACAGCCCGTCGGCGGCGAAGAACGCGTCGGGCAGGGCCACCCGGCGGACCACCGAGCAGGAGACATCGCCCTCGTTCCACTGGTCACCGGCCAGCTCGCCGACCATCGACAGGTAGCCGCGGACGATCACCGCGAGGCCGTTGACCCGCTCCGACGAGCGCGTGTTCATCTTGTGCGGCATCGCCGACGAGCCGACCTGGCCGGGCTTGAAGCCCTCGGTGACCAGCTCCTGGCCGACCATCAGGCGGATCGTGGTGGCCAGCGACGACGGCCCGGCGACGACCTGGGCGAGCGCCGACACCACGTCGAAGTCGAGCGAGCGCGGGTAGACCTGGCCGACGCTGGACAGCACCCGCTTGAACCCGAGGTGCTCAGCGACACGCTGCTCCAGGCTCTCCACCTTCTCGGAGGCGCCGTCGAAGAGGTCGAGCTGGTCGGCGGCGGTGCCGACCGGGCCCTTGATGCCGCGCAGCGGGTACCGGGCGATCAGGTCGTCCAGCCGCTCGTACGCGATCAGCAGCTCCTCGGCCGCCGACGCGAACCGCTTGCCCAGCGTGGTGGCCTGCGCCGCCACGTTGTGCGAGCGCCCGGTCAGCACCAGGTCGGAGTGCTCGACGGCGAGGGCGGTCAGGCGGGCCAGGGTGGCCACCACCCGGCCGCGGATCAGCTCCAGCGAGGCGCGGATCTGCAGCTGCTCCACGTTCTCGGTCAGGTCCCGGGAGGTCATCCCCTTGTGGATCTGCTCGAACCCGGCCAGCTCGCTGAACTCCTCGATGCGGGCCTTCACGTCGTGCCTGGTGATCCGCTCGCGGGCGGCGATCGACTCCAGGTCGACCCGGTCGAGCACCGCTTCATATGCCTCGACGGCGCCCGCGGGCACGTCCACGCCGAGGTCACGCTGGGCCTTGAGGACCGCCAGCCAGAGCTTGCGCTCCATCCGGATCTTCTCCTCCGGGGACCAGAGGGTGACGAGGTCGGCAGAGGCGTACCGGGCGGCGAGCACGTTCGGGATGGTCACGCCAGCGATTCTTTCACGGCCCCGGGCTCGTCCTCCGGCAGCCGGTGACGCAGGGTGCGGACGTCCCGGCTGGCCAGCATGCCGAGCACCGCGACCACCGCGACCACCCCGGCCCCGATCAGCGCCGTCCGCAGCCCGACGGCCTCGGCGATCGGGCCGATGGCCACCTGGCCCAGCGGGATCGCGGCGAAGGAGCCGACCATGTCGTACGAGTAGACCCGGGCCAGCCGGTCGGCGGGCACGTGCTCCTGCATCGTGGTCTCCCAGGCCACCCCGAACTGCTCGAGCATCAGCCCGGTCACGAACATCGCCAGGAGCAGCGCCCAGAGCCGCGGATGACCACCCAGCACGAACAGCGGCAACGCCATCCCGAGGCAGCTCAGGACTCCGACCAGGAGCAGCCGGCGGGTGCGCAGCCGCATGGCCACCAGCCCGCCGAGGACCAGGCCGACCGTCTCCGCGGCGAGCACCATCCCCCACGCCTGACGGCCGATGGTCTCGTCGGCGACGGCCGGGCCGAGCACGTAGAGCCCGCCGGTCCACGCCGCGTTGAGCAGCGAGAAGCCGGCCACCACCACCCACAGCCAGGTCCGCGAGGAGAACTCGGACCAGCCGATCCGCAGGTCGGCGAGCACGTGCGCGCGTTCCTGCGAGCGCGGTGGCATGGCGACCCGGACCATGGCGAAGCAGAGTCCGGCGACGACGAACGTGGCCGCGTCCACGGCGATGCCGATTCCGGGATCGGTGGCCGCGACGACGACTCCGGCGGTCGGGGCGCCGAGCACCATGGCGCTGTTCAGGAGGATCCGGCCGAGTGCGATGGCCTGCATCCGCACGTTCTCCGGCACGGTCTGCGGCAGCAGCGCGGCACTGGCCGGCAGGGCCACCGCGCTGGCCACCCCGTTCAGCACCGACAGGCCGATGAGCAGCGGGATCGTCGCGCTGTCGGTGAGCACCAGGGCCGCGACCACGGCCTGGGTGAGAGCGGCGGCGATGTTCGATCCGACCATCAGCAGCTGCCGCGGCAGCCGGTCGGCGAGCACCCCGCCGAAGAGCAGGAAGAGCACGTTGGTCAGGGTCCGGGCGCCGACGACGAGACCCAGGTCGCGGGCCGAACCGGTCAGGTCCAGGACGGCGAAGGCGAGCGCGATCGGGGCGAACGAGTTGCCCAGGGCGTTGATCGTGCGGCCGGCCAGCAGGAACCGGTACGGCGTGAACCGCAGCGGGGCGAGCGCGGCCTTCACTCGGACACCGCCCGGTGCTGGAACAGCGCCACCGAGGTGCTGGTGCGCACGGTGCCGGGGGTGTGCGGTGGCTGGGCGGCCTGGTGCAGGTCGCTGACCGCCTCGATGATCCGGTCCCGGATCGCCAGCCACACCTCCGGGTCGATCCAGAAGTCACCGTCGGCGTAGAGGTGTCCCCGGCTCGCGAAGCTGGCCTGTGAGCTGCGCCGGACCAGCTCCTGGGCGATCACGGCGAACTGCGCGCGGCGCTCGTCGTCGGACCGGGAGCCGCTGGACCGCTCCTTGACCGGGCGGTACCGGTAGCGCTTCGCGATGCCGCCGCGGATCTTCTCCTCACCGTCCACCACGATCAGCCCGGCGGACAGCAGATTGCGCAGGTGGTAACTGGCGTTGGCGTGGGTCAGGTCCATCTCGCGGGCGACGTCGGCGGCGGTCAGCGAGGCGCCGGTGAGCAGCGACATGATCTGGATCCGGACCGGGTGCGCCAGCGACCGCAGCAACGCCTTCGGAGCCTCTTCCAACGCCATGCGGGGCAGTCTATGAACCGGACGGGCCGACTGTCCAACAGTTCTTGGGGAGTGGCAAACTGCACGGTCAGGCGGCATTCTCTGCAATCATTACCGGCCAGTAATTTCCGAGAGGACCATTGATGACCGATTTCAGCCCCGAGTCGCTCGCGTCGATCGGCCCGAAGGAGTTCGCCCAGCTCGTCAAGTCCACCTCGGACGCGAAGATCACCGAGGTGATGGCGTCGGAGCGGCGGGTCAAGATCCTCGACGAGATCTTCCACCGGATGCCCGGCATGTTCCGCGCGGAGCGGGCCGGCGACACCGCCACGGTCATCCACTGGATCATCACCGGCGGCCCCGGCGGCCCCGGCGGCGCGAGCGACACCTACGAGACGATGATCGAGAACCAGACCTGCACCGTCACCAGCACCCCGGCCCGCGAGCCGAAACTGGCCATGACGATGGACGGGCTGACCTTCCTCAAGATCGTCTCGGGCACCGGCAACCCGGTCACGCTCTTCATGACCGGCAAGATCAAGGCCAAGGGCGACGTCATGCTCGCCACCAGCATCCCGAAGCTGTTCGACATCCCCAAGGGCTGACGAATCCGCTGGTCCAGGCAGGCGAAAGGGGTCCGGGCGCGTCGTGCGCCCGGACCCCTACCCCGTTTCTGATACGCCGCGCGGCACCACGACCGCAGCGGCCCGTCCCGTCCGGTCCACGCGAGGCGGGCGGTCGGCCAGGCCGACCCGCGACCGCCGGGCCGGATGCGGTGGTCAACGGCTACCTCAGATCGTGATCTCGCCCCGCACCGCACGCAGCGCGATGTCCGTCCGGTACTGGGCGCCCTCCAGGCGGACCCCCTCGGCCAGGGCGTAGGCGGCCGTCCGGGCACCGGCCAGGTCGGCGCCGGTGGCCGTCACGCTCAGCACCCGGCCACCGGCCGAGACCAGGTCGCCGGCAGCGTTCCGGGCGGTGCCGGCGTGGATGACACCGGGCCGCTCGGCGCCCTCGATGACGTCACCGGTCCGCGGCGTACCCGGATAGTTGTGGCTGGCCACCACCACGGTGACCGCCGAGCCGGACTTCCAGCGCAGCGGCTCGTGGGCGGCCAGGGTGCCGGCCGCGGCGGCGTGCAGCAGCCCGGCCAGCGGCGTCTCCAGCAGGGCCAGGACCACCTGGGTCTCCGGGTCACCGAACCGCGCGTTGAACTCGATCACCTTCGGGCCGGCCGGGGTGAGCGCGAGCCCGACGTAGAGCAGACCGGCGAACGGCGTACCCCGCTCGCGCATCTCGGCCAGGGTCGGCTCGACCGTCTCCCGGAGCACCCGCTCGGTGAGGTCGTCCGGCGCCCAGTCCAGCGGGGCGTACGCGCCCATGCCACCGGTGTTCGGCCCCTCGTCGCCGTCCAGCAGCCGCTTGAAGTCCTGGGCCGGCATCAGCGGGGCGACCGCGGTGCCGTCGGTGACCACGAAGAGCGAGACCTCGGGACCGGGCAGGAACTCCTCGATGACGACCTTGCCGCACGCCTCGGCGTGGATCAGGGCCTCGTCCAGGTCGTCAGTCACGACCACGCCCTTGCCCGCGGCCAGGCCGTCGTTCTTCACCACGTAGGGCGCGCCCAGCTCGGTGAGGGCGGCCCGCACCGAGTCCATGTCCTCGCAGGTGAACGAGCGGGCGGTCGGCACCCCGGCGGCGGCCATCACCTCGTTGGCGAACGCCTTCGAACCCTCCAGCCGCGCGGCGGCGGCGGACGGCCCGAAACAGGCGATGCCCTCGGCCCGGACCGCGTCGGCGACCCCGGCGACCAGGGGCGCCTCGGGACCGATCACGACCAGGTCGGCGTTGAGTTCCACGGCGAGCGCGGCGACCGCTGCCGGATCGACAGCCTTCACCTCGTGCAGCTCGGCGTGCTGGGCGATGCCCGGGTTGCCCGGCGCGGCGGCCAGGAAGTCGACGGACGGGTCGGCGGCTAGTCCGACAGCGAGCGCGTGTTCACGCCCGCCGGAGCCGATCAGAAGTACGCGCACGACGGCCCATCCTACCTGCGGTGGCGTCGCGTAAACTTCGGCAGTACCCGGGGTCCTCCGCGGTACGACCTTGGGGAAAGGCATATCTAAAAGTGCCGGTGATCGTGTTGGTCGGCGCCCAGTGGGGCGACGAGGGCAAGGGCAAGGCGACGGACCTGCTGGGCGACCGTCTGGACTACGTGGTCAAGTTCAACGGTGGCAACAACGCGGGTCACACCGTCGTCATCGACGGAGAGAAGTACGCGCTCCACCTCCTCCCGAGCGGGATCCTCTCCCCGGGGGTCGTACCGGTGATCGGCAACGGTGTCGTCGTCGACCTGAACGTGCTGTTCCAGGAGATCGACGGTCTCGAGGCCCGCGGCATCGACACGTCCCGCCTGCGGATCAGCGCCAACGCGCACGTGATCGCCTCGTACAACCGCACGCTCGACAAGGTCAGCGAGCGGTTCCTCGGCGCCCGGCGGATCGGCACCACCGGCCGGGGCATCGGCCCGACCTACGCCGACAAGATGAACCGGATCGGCATCCGGGTCCAGGACCTCTTCGACGAGTCGATCCTGCGGCAGAAGGTCACCGCGGCGCTGGCCCACAAGAACCAGATCCTGTCGAAGATCTACAACCGCAGCGCGGTCAAGGGCGAGGAGGTCGTGCAGGAGCTGCTCTCCTACGTCGACCGGCTCCGGCCCTACGTGGCCGACACCGCCCTGGAGCTGTCGAACGCGATCGACGACGGCAAGGTGGTGCTCTGCGAGGCCGGCCAGGCCACCCTGCTCGACGTGGACCACGGCACCTACCCGTTCGTGACCAGCTCGAACGCGACGGCCGGCGGTGCCTGCACCGGCTCCGGCATCCCGCCGACCCGGATCGACCGGGTGGTCGCCGTGCTCAAGGCGTTCACCACCCGCGTCGGTGAGGGCCCGTTCCCGACCGAGCTGCACGACAAGTTCGGTGACTACCTGCGCGAGGTCGGCCACGAGTACGGCACCACCACCGGCCGCCCGCGCCGGATCGGCTGGCTGGACCTGGTGATCGGCCGCTACGCGCAGCGGATCAACGGCGTCACCGACTTCGCCATGACCAAGCTCGACAACTACGACGGCCTGGACGAGATCCCGGTCTGCGTGGCGTACGAGGTCAACGGCGTCCGACACGACGAGATGCCGGTCAACCAGACCGACTTCCACCACGCCACCCCGGTCTACGAGACGCTGCCCGGCTGGAAACAGGACATCTCCGGCTGCCGCAAGTTCGAGGACCTGCCCCAGCAGGCGCAGGACTTCGTGGAGTTCGTGGAGGCCCGTCTGGGCGCCCGGATCTCCATCGTCGGCGTCGGCCCGGGCCGCGAAGCGGTCATCGAGCGGCACTCGGTACTCGGCGGCGTCTGAGATGTACGACGTCGTTCTCCTGAGTCTGGCCGAGGGATCCGGTGACGGCTGCGGCGACGGCTGCGGTGGTTGCCAGTCCGCCTGTGCCACCCCCCGCACCCCCGTGCTGGCCTGCGCGGACGCGCTCCGCGAAGCCGGCGCCCGGGTGGAGACCGTGCTGGCCGGGTCGGACCAGGAGATCGACGCGGTCCTGGCCCGTTTCGACGGCCCGGGCCGGCCGGACGGTCTGACCTGGCCCGATCCGGACACGAAACTGCGGCTGGTGGTGGCCACCGCCACCGACGGCCAGCTGCGCGCGGTGATGCGCCGGCTGGTCCGGCGGTACGCCCCACCGCCCAGCAAGCGCCCCGCCGACCTGGACCGCACCCGGACCGTGCCGGACCTGCCCCCGGTGGCGATCCTGCCGCTCGACCTCGGCAACACCGAGGACCTGGCGGCCCAGCTCGGCCTGCCCCGGACCCCGCGCGCGGTCGCCGCCGCCGTGATGAACGGCACAGTCCGGCGTCTGGACCTGCTGCGCAACGACGGCGGTTCGGTGACCCTGGACGGCGCGCTGCTCGGCGGTTCCGGCGAGGACGGCCGGGCGGTGCCGTGGCGCGGCCGGGTCGAGGTCGACGACACCGTGCTGACCGACGGCGAGGAGCCGGTGCTGGCCTGTGTGATCGGCAACGCCGGTGGGTACGCCGAGTTCGACGGCCTGCGGTTGCTCGCCGACGGCGACCCCACCGACGGGCGGGTCGAGGTCTCGGTCGCGGTCCCGACCGTGATCAAACAGCGGTTCAAAGGCACCAAGGTCCGGGTCGAGGTACGCCGAGCCCGCGGCCGCGCGGTCTCGGTGCTCCCCCGCGAGGGTGAGCTGCAGTTCCTCGACGACGGGGTGGCGGGATCCACCAGCCGCAAGCGATCCTGGTGGACCGAGGCCGGTGCCTGGGCGGTGTACGCGGGCTGAATCCCGTGCCACTCTTGGACGGGTTAAGCAGGATTTTTGTGATACCGGAGGTCTCATCCGTGGCGGACGAGCACGCCGACCGCACTCACGGCGCCGAGTCGGCACCCCGAGACGTGGAACCGTTCTGGGCCGACGAGCCCGAGACGCCGGTGCACGGCCGCGCCGTGCCGGTGACCGAGCGGACACCACCGGTCGGGATGGTCCAGGTCGAGCCGGGAGTGTTCCGGCCGGCCGACGGCGCCGAGCCGCACGTTCCGGCCCAGCGGACGTCTCCCGATTCGGCCGGGCCGGACCCCTCGCTGGCCGTGCCGCCCGGGTGGGGGCAGCCGCCGCGACAGCCGGAGGCCGCGCCGCCGATCCAGCACGGTCAGGTGCACCGGCAGCCCGCCCGGCAGGAGCCGATCCGGCAGGAGCCGGTGCCGCCGCCCGCCCCGGCGCCGGTGTCACCCGCGCTGCGCGCCTCCACGCCGGTCTCACCGGCGCCACACGTCTCACCAGCGCCACACGTCTCACCGGCACCACACGCGAACATGCCGGTCTCGCCCGCGCCGCATGCGGCCACCCCGGTCTCGCCCGCGCCGCATGCCACCACACCGGTCTCACCCGCGCCGCATGCCACCACACCGGTCTCACCCGCGCCGCATGCGGCCACCCCGGTGCCGCCCACGCCGCATGCGGCCACCCCGATGCCGCCTGCGCCGGCGCCGCACTATGACGACGCGCTGTACCGGCCTGCCCCTCGGCCCGAGCCGACGACCGCGCCCGCTCAGCCCGATGCCGGGCCGGTGCAGCCGCATCGTCCGGAGGCGGGGCCGAGTACCCGCCCGGTGGGGCAGCACCCTGCTCCGGTCGTACCGCAGCAAGCGCCGCCGCAGCCCGGACCGCCGCAACGCGCGCCGGAGACCCCGCACCGGGGAAGTGCCGCGCCGGTCCCACCGCAGCAGGGCGCGCACCAGGGGCACCAACCGCACCACCACATCCCGCCGCAGCAGCCCTGGAACGGCCCCCTGGAGAACGCGGCCATGCCGGTGCACACCACCCCGCTGTACTCGGCGCCGGGTGAGCACCAACAGCCCCCGGTCGACCCGGCACAGGCGCTGGGCGGTCAGCCACCGGCCGCGGAGGACCCCTTTCAGGAGCTGAACTGGCTCGCCGACAACACGCCGACCGCGGAGGAGTTCGCGAAACGGCGGCTGGCCCGGCCGGCTCAGCAGAGTGCCACGATGGGTGCTCGGGCGATGCTGCAGAACGCGACGTTCGGCCTGCTCAAGATGGCTCCCGGGCAGTACGAGATGGAGTACAAGCAGGACGTCGAGATGGTCCGCCGCAACTTCGGCGGGCTGCGTCAGGTGACGGTCGTCAACCCCAAGGGCGGCGCCGGCAAGACGGTGGCGGTGCTGCTGCTCGCGATGACGTTCGGGCAGAAGCGCGGCGGTTACGTGCTGGCCTGGGACAACAACGAGACCCAGGGCACCCTGGGCATGCGGGCGCAGCAGGACTTCCACGCCCGCACGGTCCGCGACATGATGCGTGACCTGCATCTCTTCCAGGGTGCGCAGGGGCGGGTCGGCGACCTGTCGCAGTACGTCCGGGCGCAGGGCGAGGGCATGTTCGACGTGCTCGCGTCGGACGAGTCGGCGACCGCCGGTGAGATGCTGACCGCGAACTCGTTCGCCGAGATCCGGGACGTGGTCAGCCGGTTCTACAAGCTGATCTTCGTGGACACCGGTAACAACGTCCGCGCGGAGAACTGGCAGGCGTCGATGGACGCCACCGACCAGCTGGTGATCACGATGTCGGCCCGTAACGACTCGGCCGAGACCGCGGCCCGCATGCTGGACCACCTGGAACAGGGCGGCCGGCGACGGCTGGTGCGCCAGGCGGTGACCATCGTCACGATGCCGCCGACCCGCAAGGACATCGACCTGCAGTGGATCCAGCAGCACTTCGCGGCCCGGACCCGGGCGGTGCTGGTGGCCCCGTACGAGCGCCTGATCGACTCGGGTGAGCCGATCCGCTACGGCGAGCTGTCGCCACCGACGAAGGACGCCTGGCTGAAGATCGCCGCGGCGGTGGCCTCCGGCCTCTGACGCCAGCCGGGGTGCGCCGGCTTTCACCGCTGGCCGGGGTGTGCC
>NZ_BOMG01000089.1 GCF_016862075.1 Actinoplanes couchii
CCGGCTTTCACCGCCAGCCGGGGTGTGCCGGCCTTCACCGTCGACCGGGGTGTGCCGGTGGCGGGAGACCCCGCCACCGGCGATGTCGTCAGCTCAGGGCGTCGGCCGCGGCCGGGTCACTGTCGCGGAGGAACTCGGCACAGCGGGCCGCTTCGTCCGCCTCACCGATCGCGGCGGCAGCCTGGGACAGGACGTGCAGGCAGCGCAGGAAACCCTGGTTGGGCTCGTGCTCCCACGGGATCGGGCCGTGGCCCTTCCACCCGTTGCGGCGGAGCGCGTCCAGACCGCGGTGGTAACCGGTGCGGGCGAAGGCGTAGGCGGTGATCGTCTCGCCGTCGGCCAGGGCGGCGACGGCGAGCGGCGCCCACGCGGCGCTGTAGGACGGGTAGTCGGCGGCGACCGCCTTGAAGGCCGCACCGCCACCCGCGGCGGCGGCCTCGGCGAGCGCCTTGTCGGCGGCGGCGTCGGCGGGCAGTCGAGTGGGCGGCGGCCCGGGAAGGAGGTTCTGCATGCCCTCATTCAACCCGGCCGGGCGGGGTTCATTCCGCCGCGGGCCGCGTTTCCCCCGGCCCGGGCCCAGGATCAGTCCTGGGACCAGCCCAGGAACCACCGATCCCCGGAATCGGCTTCGATCCCGGAATCTAGGTCGGGGCCGGGTCGGGTCGGCGCCAGGTCGGGCCGGGTCGGGCCCGGGCCAGGTCGGGTCGGGGCCGGGTCGGGTCGGGTCGGGGCCAGGTCGGGTCGGGGCCAGGTCGGGGTCGGGTCGGGTCGGGTCGAGGGCTGGACGTCAGTCCCAGGCCATGCCCAGTTTGAACAGGCGGTCGGAGTACTCGATCTGGGTCTGCCAGTCGGCCGGCCACGCCGACAGGCCCAGCGACGCCCCCGCGAACGCGCCGGCCAGGCAGGCGATCGAGTCGGAGTCGCCGGAGGAGGCCGCGCCCCGGCCGACGACGGCCACCGGCTCGTCGGGGGACTGCAGGTAGACGTAGAGGGCGGTGGCCAGCGCCTCCTCGGCGATCCAGCCGGCGCCGGTGGCCAGGCAGGGGTCGCCGGTGTGGTCACCGGAGGCCAGCGCGTCGGCGACCCGGTCCAGGGCGGCGGCGGTCTCGTCCCACCCCCGGGCGATGAACTCCTCCGGCGAGGTGACCGTGGGCTGCTGCCACAGGTCGCCGAGCCAGTCGCCGCGGTAGACCTTGCGCTGTTCGGAGCAGCGCTCCCGGAGTGCGGCCAGCAGGTCGGCCGGGGCCAGGCCGCCGGCCAGCAAATACACCGCCCACGCGGTTAGCTCGCTTGCCGCCAGGCCGGTCGGGTGGCCGTGGGTCAGGGCGGCCTGCAGCTGTGCCGCGCCGGCCCGCTCGTCCTCGGTCAGCCCCGGCTTCAACCCGACCGGGGTGACCCGCATGTTGGCGCCGCACCCCTTCGAACCGGTCTGGGTGGCCCGGGTCCACGGGCGGCCGTCGGCGAGGGCGGCGCAGGCGCGCAGGCAGGTCATGCCGGGAGCCCGGTCGTTCTCCGGGCTGGCCGCCCACTCCAGGAAGCGGCGGCGCAGCACCGGCTCGAAGGCCGCCGGGGTGATCCGGCCCACCTCGAACAGGGCCTCGCCGACCGCCAGCGCCATCTGGGTGTCGTCGGTCACCAGCGCCGGTTCACCGACCAGCACTCGCGGGCCACCCGGGCCGTACCGCGCGACGATCGCCGCGTACTCCTGGAACTCGGTCGGTTTTCCGAGGGAGTCCCCGTACGCCAACCCGAAAAGTGAACCCGACGCAGCTCGCATGCGGTCAACTCTAGGGAGTACGTCAACGACTCGCCTTCCGAGAGCAAGATGGACTTCATGCCCGATCCCTTGCAACCAGTGCTCGGTGGGGACGCGCCGTTCGACGCGACCGCCGACGAGATCGAAACCCGTGCCGAACTGGACGTGCACCTGGCCAAGAACACCTTGGCCGGCCTCTGCGTCCTGGGCCTGCGCCTGGACCGGGATCCGCCGGACCTGACCGGTGTGGACGTACGGGAGACCATGTTCGTCGGCTGTCATCTGGCCGGCCCGGAGGCGGAGATCGACCTGATCCGCCGGGGCGCCCACGTGATCCCGCCGTTCGACGAGCGGCCCTACCCGACCCATCCGGCGCTGCTCTACACACCCGAGGACCTGTCCGCCGGTTTCGCCGGGCACGGTTTCGCCGGGATGTTCGACACGCTGGTCTATCAGCATTTCGTGGCGCACGGCGGTGCGGTCCCGGACATCCGTGAGGCGTTGTCGCAGCGGCTGCACGACGCCGGGATCGACAACGCGCTCGGCAAGGCGCTCAACGAGTGGGCACACGCGCACGGTCCCGGTGGGGCGATCGGGATCATGGGCGGGCATGCGGCGGCACGGGGCTCGGACCCGTACCGGATGGCTGCCTCTCTGGCGCAGCGGCTGGCCGCGAGTGATCGGCTGATCGTGACCGGCGGCGGTCCCGGGGTGATGGAGGCGGCCAACCTGGGCGCCTACTTCGCGTCCCGGACCGCCGCGGAGCTGGGCGACGCGATCGATCTGCTGTCGGTGGCGCCGCACTTCATGGACCACGACCCCTACACCGCGACGGCCCTTTCGGTACGGCGGAGCTACCCGCTGGCCGATCTCGACGTGGCCGGGCGGCTGCGGCACGGCGGGCTGGCCCTGCCGACCTGGCTCTACGGTCACGAGCCGGCCAACCTGTTCGCCGGTCAGATCGGCAAGTACTTCTCCAACGCGGTCCGGGAGGATTCGATCCTGCGCCTGGCCCGCGGCGGGATCGTCTTCGCGCCGGGCTGGGCCGGCACCGTGCAGGAGATCTTCCAGGCGGCGACGAAGACGTTCTACGTGACCGACGGGCCGTCCGGGGCCTACGTCTTCCTCGGCACCGAGCACTGGTCGGGTCTGCCGGTGGCGGACCTGCTGCGGTCGTTGCTGGCCCGGTCGCCGCACGGGGACCAGTCCGGTCTGGTGGTCGTCACCGACTCCCTGGACGAGGCGGTGGCCGCTCTCTCTCAGTAGTTGTGCAGCTACCTCACACTGCATCCATGGATATCGCCGTGGTCATCATCATCGTCGCTGCTCTACTGGTCGGAATGGTGGTGTTCGGGAAGATGCGGAGCCGCCCCACCAACTACTCCTATCGCAAGCGCGGTCACCGCAGCAACAGCAGCGGCTCCGCCTACTACACCTCGGACGGCACCACCCACGACGGATCCTCGTCCTCCGACCATCACCACAGCGGCAATTCCTGGTGGGGCGGCGGCGACAGCGGGGGCGGCTCCGGTTGGGGAGGCGACGGTGGTGGAGGCGGCGGTGGTGGTGACGGAGGCGGGGGCGGCGGCAGCTAGGCGACGTGCACGCGGCGCCAGTGGGCCGCGGGCAGGTCGGTCTCGGGGACGTCGGTGAGGCCGTTCTCGTCCATCGCGTTGTAGATCGCGAGGCGCGCGCCGTCGAACAGGAACTCGACGGCGTGCAGCACCCGGGGACGCCAGTCGGCCGCGGTGGTCCGCTCGATGATGTTGACCGCCCGGAGCTGCCGGCCCCGGGCGTTGCGCAGTGCGGCGTGCGGGTCGGAGCGCCAGTCGAAGTGCTCGTACAGATCGATCGGCCTGGCCATGTCGATCTGGTCCCAGGTGATCGCGCACTCGTCGAACTTACGGTGGGTGATCTCCACTCTGCTCGGTCCGAAGTCGAGGATCACCGGGCCGTCGGCGAACCAGCCCCGCTCGGCCACGTCCCACATGAGATGGCTCGATCGCAGTTTGCGCCCGATGAGCCGGACGAACATGTGTCGATGGGTGGCCGCGAGATCTTCGGCATCGTGATGCCACTCGGGTTTCCAGCCCTCGATCACGAGCACGTCCACCGCCTTGCCGATCTTGATCGGTCGATGGTACCCGTGCCGCTGTGTCACCCCGCAACACAACAGCGGCCGGTCCCTACAAAAGGGACCGGCCGCTGTCGTCGATTCAGTGATTACTTCCCGAGGGACGTACCCGCCGAACGGAGGTGCTGCGCGGCCTCGACGACCCGCTTGGCGAGACCGTTCTCGGCCTGCTTGCCCCAGGCGCGGGGGTCGTACGCCTTCTTGTTGCCGACCTCGCCGTCGATCTTCAGAACACCGTCGTAGTTCTTGAAGAAGTGGTCGGCGACCGGGCGGGAGAACGCGTACTGCGTGTCGGTGTCGATGTTCATCTTCACCACGCCGTAGTCCAGGGCGCCGTGGATCTCCGACAGCAGCGAGCCGGAACCACCGTGGAAGACCAGGTCGAGCGGCTTGTCCTTGCCGTACTTCGCGCCGATCGCGTCCTGGATCTCCTTCAGGATCTCCGGGCGGAGCTTGACGTTGCCCGGCTTGTAGACGCCGTGCACGTTGCCGAAGGTGAGGGCGGTCAGGTAGCGGCCCTTCTCACCCAGGCCCAGGGCGGCAGCGGTGGCCAGGCCGTCCTCGACGGTGGAGTAGAGCTTGTCGTCGATCGCGGCGGAGACGCCGTCCTCCTCGCCACCGACGACGCCGACCTCGATCTCGAGGATGATCTTGGCAGCCGCGGTCTTCGCCAGCAGCTCCTCGGCGATCTGCAGGTTCTCGTCCAGCGGCACGGCCGAGCCGTCCCACATGTGCGACTGGAACAGCGGGGCCTGACCCCGGGCGACCCGCTCCGCCGAGACGTCGATCAGCGGACGGACGAACCCGTCGAGGTGGTTCTTCGGGCAGTGGTCGGTGTGCAGCGCCACGTTGATCGAGTACTGCTTCGCGACGTGGTGGGCGAACTCGGCCAGCGCGACGGCGCCGACGACCTTGTCCTTGATGGTGGGGCCGGAGACGTACTCCGCGCCACCGGTGGAGATCTGGATGATGCCGTCGCTGCCGGCCTCGGCGAAGCCCTGCAGGGCCGCGTTGAGGGTCTGCGAGGACGTCACGTTGATCGCCGGGTAGGCGAACGCGCCGGCCTTGGCGCGATCGATCATCTCGGCGTAGACCTCGGGGGAAGCGATAGGCATCGGATGCGCTCCTTGCTCATTGACACACGCGGGCGGCAGAGGGCAGGACCGCACTGTCCTCCTGCAGGCAGTATTCCGCAGTCGCGGTGCGTAACTGAAATCACCCCGAAATCCGGATCCGGATCACGGCGAGAAGTCCGGGGGATACCGGTTTGGGAGCCCTCCGGGGCGGGGAAGCCGCACCATGAAGAGGAAGCGGCTACGGACGGAAGGAGCGTGGCGTGACGAATCCGGTGGAGATCGATCTGGAGACGCCTGAGGCCGACGCGGCCGAGCAGGCGGCCACGGTGCGCGGCTGGCAGGACGACGACCCGGCCCCCGCCGCCGACGAGGAGAACCGGGAAGTGGAGTTCGACGACGAGTACCGCTGAGCGCGGAATTCGATCGCCGGATTTGTGGAGCACTGACACGCTCTACCCGTGCTGCTCACACTGACGACCACTCGCAAGCCTGCGACCGATCTGGGATACCTGCTGGTCAAGCATCCCGGAAAGGTGCACTCGTTCGACGTTCCGACCGGTACGGCGTACGTCATGTACCCCGAGGCGACCGACGAACGGTGCACCGCCGCGCTGATGCTGGACGTGGATCCTCAGCGGCTACGAGCGCAGCGGGACGCCTTCGAGCTGAGCCAGTACGTCAACGACCGGCCGTACGCTGCCTCCAGCCTGCTGGCCAGTGCCCTGGCGAAGGTCTTCCGCAGCGCCCTCCGCGGCGCCTCGAAGGACCGGCCGGAGCTGGCCGCGACCGCGATCCCGCTGGAGGTCCGGGTTCCGGTGCTGCGCGGCACCACCGACCTGGTGACCCGTCTGTTCGCGCCGCTCGGCTGGGCGGTGACCGCCACCCCGATCCCGTTCGAGGCGGAGCTCGGCGGCGGCAGCCGGTACGTGGATCTGACGCTGACCGGCGAGCTGCGGGTCGCCGACGCCCTCAACCACCTGTACGTGCTGCTCCCGGTGCTGGACGACAACAAGCACTACTGGGTCGCCCCGGACGAGATCGAGAAGCTGCTGCGCTCCGGCGAGGGCTGGCTGGCCGGGCACCCGGAGAAGGTGCTGATCGCCCGGCGCTACCTGGCGCACCGCCGGTCGCTGGCCACCACCGCGCTGCAGATGCTGGAGGCGGACCTGCCGCCGGCCACCGAGGAGGAGGCCGAGCTGCCGGTGCCCCGCCGGGCGCCGCTGGCCGAACAGCGCCGGGAGGCGGTGCTGGCCGCGATCACCGAGGTCGGCGCGGCCCGGGTGCTCGACCTGGGCTGTGGCGCCGGCGCTCTGCTGACCGCCCTGGTCAAGGACCGGAACCTGACCGAGATCGTGGGCGCCGACGTGGCCACCCGCTCGCTGGAGCAGGCCGAACGCAAGCTGCACCTGGACCGGCTGCCGGAGCGGCAGAAGGACCGGATCAAGCTGATCCAGACCGCGCTCACCTACCGGGACGACCGGCTGCGCGGTTTCGACGCGGCGGTGCTGATGGAGGTCATCGAGCACGTCGACCTGCCCCGGCTGCCCGCGCTGGAGGCGGCCGTCTTCGGTCACGCCAAGCCCGGCGCGGTGATCGTCACCACGCCGAACGTCGAGTACAACGTGCACTACGAGGGCCTGACCGGGATGCGCCACTCGGACCATCGCTTCGAGTGGACCCGGGCCGAGTTCGCCCGATGGGCCACCGCGACCGCGGAGAGGTACGGCTACACCGTCACGGTCCGTGGTGTCGGTGAGGCCGACGAGACCACCGGCGCTCCGACCCAGCTCGCTCTGTTCAAGGTGGTGTCCGCATGATCATCGACGTTCCCGAGCTGTCGCTCGTCGCCCTGGTCGGCATTTCCGGCTCCGGCAAGTCCACCTTCGCCGGGCAGCACTGGAAGTCGACCCAGGTGCTCTCCTCGGACTTCTTCCGCGGTCTGGTCGCCGACGACGAGAACGACCAGTCGGCCTCCGCGGACGCCTTCGAGGTGCTGCACTACGTGGCCGGCAAGCGGCTGGCGGCCGGGCGGCTGACCGTGGTGGACGCCACCAACCTGCAGGCGCACGCCCGGGCCGGGCTGGTCAAGACGGCCCGTGAGCACGACGTGCTGCCGGTGGCGATCGTGCTGGACGTACCCGAGTCGGTGGCCTGGGAACGGACCGAGGCCCGCCCGGATCGTACGTTCGACCGTCGTGTCCTCTCCCGGATGAGCCGGGACCTGCGGCGATCCATCGGGCAGCTGGCCAAGGAGGGCTTCCGCAAGATCCACGTGCTGCGCGGGGTGGACGAGATCTCGGCGGCCGAGATCCGCTACGAGAAGCTGTTCAACGACCGCAGGGACGAGCACGGGCCGTTCGACATCATCGGTGACGTGCACGGTTGCCGGGCCGAGCTGGAGTCGCTGCTGGGCACGCTGGGCTGGGAGATCGTCCGGGACGAGTCGGGCCGGCCGGTGGACGCCGTTCACCCCGACCAGGGCAGGAAGGCCGTCTTCGTCGGCGACCTGGTCGACCGCGGGCCGGACTCGCCGGGTGTGCTGCGCCTGGTGATGGGCATGGTCGCGGCCGGCCACGCGATCTGTGTGCCGGGCAACCACGAGCAGAAGCTGGCCCGCAAGCTGAACGGGCGCAACGTACAGCTGACCCATGGTCTTCCGGAGACCTTGGAGCAGCTGGCGGCCGAGCCGGACGAGTTCGTCGCCGAGGTGCGCACCTTCATCGACGGCCTGGTCAGCCACTACGTGCTGGACGACGGCAAGCTGGTGGTGGCGCACGCCGGGCTCAAGGAGGCGTACCACGGGCGGGCCTCCGGCCGGGTGCGCAGCTTCGCGCTGTACGGCGAGACGACGGGCGAGACCGACGAGTACGGGCTGCCGGTCCGCTACCCGTGGGCCCGGGAGTACCGCGGTTCCGCCGCCGTCGTCTACGGCCACGTGCCCACCCCCACCCCGGAGTGGATCAACAACACCATCTGTCTGGACACCGGCTGCGTCTTCGGCGGCGCCCTCACCGCGCTGCGCTGGCCGTCGCGCGAGCTGGTCGCGGTCCCGGCGGCGAAGGAGTACTACGAGCCGGTCCGGCCGATCTTCACCACGCCGGAGCGTCCCGAGCAGGGTCTGGACATCGCGGACGTCATCGGACGGCGACACATCGATTTCGGGTACGGGCGGACCACGGTCCCGGCCGAGAACGCGGCCGCGGCGCTGGAGGTGATGGGCCGGTTCTCGGTCGACCCGGAGACCCTGGTGTGGCTGCCGCCGACGATGGCCCCGTGCAGCAGCTCGACCGTGGACGGTTATCTGGAGCACCCGTCGACGGCCTTCGCCGACCTGCGGGCCGCCGGGGTGGACCGGGTGGTGTGCGAGGAGAAGCACATGGGCTCGCGGGCCGTGGTGCGGATCTCCGCCTCCGGCGAGGGTGACGCGATCTGGACCCGGACCGGCCGCCCGTTCTTCGGCCCCGAGATGACCGGGCCGCTGCTGGACCGGGTGCGGGCCGCCGCCGCCCCGATCCTCGCCGAGCTGGAGACCGACTGGCTGCTGATCGATGCCGAGCTGCTGCCCTGGTCGGTCAAGGCGGGCAGCCTGATCCGCGATCAGTACGCCGCGGTGGGCGCCGCCGGCCGGGCCGCGCTGCCGGCCGCCCTGTCGGTGTTGGAGCAGGTGGCCGGGCGCGGGCTCGACGTCACCGGGCTGCGGGAGCGCCTGACCCAGCGGTCCACCGAGATCGACGGCTTCTCGGCGGCGTACCGGGCGTACGTGAAGCCGACCGACGGGCTGGACGGGGTCACCCTGGCCCCGTTCGCGTTCCTGGCCGGTTCCGGGATGTCGTACGCCGGGAAGGATCACGGCTGGCATCTGGCGCTGGCCGACCGGCTCGTGTCGGCCGACCCTCAGCTGTTCACGCCGACCCGGCGGATGATCGTCGACCTGGCCGATCCGGCCGCGGAGGCCGCCGCGACCGAGTGGTGGCTCGCCCTGACCGGGGCCGGCGGCGAGGGCATGGTGGTCAAGCCGTGGATCGGGCTGGGTGGGACGGGCCGTGACGGGCGTCTCGTGCAGCCGGGTGTGAAATGCCGTGGCCGGGAGTACCTGCGGATCATCTACGGTCCGGAATACACCCGTCCCGAGCAGTTGGACCGACTTCGGCAGCGCAATCTGGGCCGCAAGCGGGCGCTGGCGTTGCGTGAGCACGGACTGGGCCTGGCCGCGCTGGACCGGCTGGCCGAGGGCGCCCCGGCCTGGCGGGTGCACGAACTGGTCTTCGCGATCCTGGCCGCCGAGTCGGAGCCGGTCGACCCCCGTCTGTGACCGCCGGGTTACTTCCCGGAGTACACAGCATTCATTCAGGTACCGGCCCTTTCCGGGCCGGTACCCTGGCTCCTCGTGGACCCTCAAGCGCTCGTCGAGCAGCTAGCTCTCAACCCGTTGGACCCGAAGGACCTGCTCTCGGCCTTCGGGTTGCCGGGTGTCCTGGCCATCCTCTTCGCCGAGACCGGCCTGCTGGTCGGCTTCTTCTTCCCCGGTGACTCCCTGTTGTTCCTGGCGGGTGTCGCGGCCTCCGAGGTGGCCAACTCGATCTTCGGTGAGGGTGCTCAGCTCTCCATCGTCGGCCTGCTGATCGGCGCGCCGCTCTGCGCCATCATCGGCGCGCAGCTCGGCCACTGGCTGGGTGCGAAGTACGGGCGCCGGATGTTCGACAAGCCGGAGTCGAAGCTCTTCAAGAAGGAGTACGTCGAGAAGGCGGAGTACTACTTCGAGAAGTTCGGCCCGGCCAAGGCCGTGGTGCTGGCCCGCTTCATCCCGATCGTGCGGACGTTCCTCAACCCGGTCGCCGGCACCCTCGGCATGCCGGCCAAGCAGTTCTTCCTCTGGAACGTGGTCGGCGCCATCCTGTGGACCGACGGCATCATCCTGCTCGGCTACCTGCTGGCCGAGCAGATCTACGCCGCCATCGGCGACAAGATCGACCGCTACATCCTGCCGGTGGTCGTCCTGATCGTGCTGATCTCGGTGCTGCCGATCGGGATCGAGCTCCTGCGCGAGCGCAAGGCGAAGAAGAACGGCACGCTCACCGGGCCGGGTGTCGCCGAGTCGCTGGGCGCCGTCGCCATCGCGAGCCCGGCCGGGGTGGCCGACGCCGTCCACGAGGAGTTCCACCCGCACCACCAGAACCAGAACCAGCAGGAGCGGTACGACGAGGCGACCACCTTCCACCGGGCCGGTGACTACGGGCAGCCGCAGCAGCAACAGTCCGGTGTCTACGGGCAGGCCCCGCAGCAGCCGGGTGTCTACGGCCAGCAGCCCCAGCCGCAGCCGCAGCAACCGCAGCGGCAGGGCAACGTCTACGGGCAGCCGCAGCAGCCGGCCTACCCGCAGCAGGGGCACCAGCCGACCCCGCAGAGCTACCCGCCGCAGCAGCAGTGGCCCCAGCAGGAGTACGGCCAGCAGCAGCCGCAGCAGGAGTGGCCGTCGCGGGACTGACCCGGGAGACACGAAAGGCCGGCCCTCGGGCCGGCCTTTTCTCGTATCCGCCTACACCGCTTGTCGTATCCGCCTACACCGTGCCGGCTTCTCGGCTTCGTCCACGCCCTGCCGGCTTCTCGGCTTCGTCCACGCCGTGCCGGCTTCTCGGCTTTCGTCTACACCGTGACGCTGGTGGACCCGGACAGTCTCTCCAGGAACTCCTCCGGGCACTCCCGCAGGTCGTCCAGCCGGCCCGCCGACAGCGCCCGGTACGTCAGCGAAGCCGCTTCCTCCAGGTTGCGGGCCCGCTTGTGGGCGAGTTCGACGGAGTCACCCATCACCACGCAGCCGTGCTGACTGAGCACCAGGCAGTTGGTGCCGTCGGCGGCCATCGCGGCGGTCAGGGCGGCCAGCTCGGTGGTGCCCGGCAGCCGGAACGGCACGGTGGACACCCGCCGCAGGTAGAAGGCGTGATCGGTGGTCACGATCCGGATGCGTTCGCCGAGCGCGTCCAGCAACAACGCTGTCTGCGGGTGCAGATGCACCACGGCGTTCACGTCCGCCCTCGCCCGGTAGAGCGCGAGGTGCAGTGCCACTTCACTGGTCGGCTCGATCCGTGGCGGCAGGACACTCCCGACCACGGCCGGGCCCCCGTCGGCGATCCGGACCGGTGCGAAGGTGTTGCGGCTGAGCCGATCCAGCCATGATCCGCTCGCGGTCACCCAGATGGCGTCCTCGCCGGGAATGCGGGCGGAGAGATTGCCGCCCGATCCACACACGAGGCCCGCCTGCACCACGTCGTAACCCACATGAGCGAGCTGGTCACGCAGGTCACCGGGGACGTAGTTCACCCGTTCCTCCTCAGGTCCGCCGGCCGTCGCGGGGCCGGGGTCCTCCGCCTGGCGTCACGCCCCCATAAATTCAGTGACGCCAGGCATTACCCGGTCGCGCTTCAGCGGGCCTTCTTCGTGGCCCGCTTCCGCGGCGGGGTGAGCAGGTCGGCGATGGTGGCGATTGCGGTCGGCACCAGCCGGTAGTACGCCCACACACCCCGCTTCTCCCGCTCGAGCAGACCAGCCTCGGTGAGGATCCGAAGGTGGTGACTAACAGTGGGCTGCGAAAGGCCCAGGGGGGCCGTCAGGTCGCAGACGCACGCCTCACCGTCCGTTGCGGACTGAATGAGGCTGAGCAGCCTTAGCCGGGCCGGGTCGGCGAGCGCCTTCAGCACTCCCGCCAGGCGCTCAGCGTCAGCGCGTTCAATTGGCTCGCCGGCAAGCGGCGAGATCTGAGGCATCGTCATTTCCGCCAACGCAGTTCCCACGATCTCCATCCTTCCACCAACTGCATCGATTCTCCTGCATGTCAGCAGGAACGAACCGGCTAACTTTCAGGCCGTAAGGCCGACATCGATCGCCGAGACGGCCAACCCGACACCCTCATCGGGTCCACCGATCGTGCAACGACGACTTCGGTCTCTGCCTCCTGCAACGCCTCAGTCGCCATCTGGTCGCTACCCATCCGTGTCGAGGTCTCGATCCCCGCTCTCGGGGTGAGCACGGCCACATTGCGAATTCGTCGATTCTTTCGAGCCACCGATCTCGGACGATGGCTCAGCACGGAACGCGTCGAGACCATCACGCCACACTGCGCGATCATCAGTTCGCCGCACACCCCACGACCCGATGAAAGCACGACGCCACGCTGCGCGACGGACAATTCAGTGATGAATTTACCCAGGTCGTGCCGTGCTTCCATGACATCGAGCGTACTGGCTGTACAAAAACCGGAATCTTTCGCCCCGCCAGGGCGGAACGGAACTATTGACGCACGGCTTTGCCCGGCTCTGTAAAGAACCTTTACCGATCCCCCGGTCGGTCTCGCCCCATCCTCGGACCATAGACGCTGCTCAAAGCAGGTAATGCCCGAAGGTTACCCGCGCCATGCTCGGGATCACCTGGTAGGTGCGCTGTGAAGAGGCTGTGAACCGACGGAATGACCTTTGTCCGTACGGGGTGGAAACACGCACCGTACGGCCGATCTCGATCTATCCGGACAGCCGATCGAGTGACACCGCCAGAAACGGACCGTACCCGTTCGAGTGACCCACAGTCGTCGATACGGAACCGCTCACTCGTGCGGTCGTGACCAGTACTCGTCTTCCTGGCCGGGCGCCGACTTCGGCAGAACCGCCGGATGTGAGAACTGATCGGGTTCGGACCCGCCGGTAACAAAAGGCTTCGTTTGTGGGGCAGCCCACTCCGACTGGCTCGGCGGTGCCACGAATTGGCCGGGTGCCAAAAAGGCCGGCGCGCTCGCGAAATATTCTCGCGGCGCCACCATGAGAAGCGCTCCCACCACGAGGTAACCCACCACCTGAGCAATCGCCACCGCGAAGTTCAGCGTGATCCAGCCGGACGGGTACGCCTGATCAAGCGCCTCCGCGATCGAGCCGGACACCGGGTCACCGGCCCGCTGAACGGCCAGAATGCCCAACGTCCCCAACCCGGTCACCAGACCGAGCGCGCACACGCCCACCGCGATCAGGCGGGCCGAGCGGCTGCCCCGGCGCAGAGCGGCGCCGAGGACGACGAAAAGGGCTACGAACAGCAGGGCCAGAACCGGGGCCAGCGCCCCGACCAGCCAGATCACCGTGACGTAATTCTCCGCCGCGGTCGAACCCGAAGTGGCGTCCCGAAACCGGCTCACTACACCCGGAGTGACCGCGACCATGCTGATCGCGTAGGTCAGACCGGCGGCGGCCATGGCCCAGAGCAGGGCAACCGCGGTCGTGACGGCAGCCGGGCGGCGGGCCGCGATCGGCGCTGCGACAGGCGGCTGCTGGACGGCGTACGACATCGATGGCTCCCGCGGGTTCGGCTGGCAAGAACCTATCGCGTACCGGCTGCGGAAGTGGCCGGACCGGCCCACCTCACGAATGGACCGGTCCGAAATCGATCAGCCAGGACGCCCCGACTCCCCACCGACCGACAACATCATCGACCGGCCAGCGGCACCATTGGCACGCCCGCAAGTCGATCAGGCGGGGCACCCTGGCTCCCCACCGACCGACGGCATCACCTAACGGCCAGCGGGTCCACAAGTCGATCAGGCGGAACGCCCCGACTCCCCATCGCCGAGGGCATCACCGATCGGCGAGCGGCGCGTCCGCAAATCGATCAAGCGGAACGCCCTGCCTGCCTACCGGCCGACGGCCTCACCGATTGCCGAGCGGCACCACCGGCGGGTCCGCGAATCGATCAGGCGGGACCTCCCGCCTGCCCACCGGCTGGCAGCGTCACCGATCGGCCGACAACACCGATTGGCGAGCGGCACCACCGGCGGGTCCGCGAATCGATCAGGCGGGGCGTCCCGCCTGCCTATCGGCTGGCAGTGTCACCGATCGGCCGGTGGCGTCACTGGCGGGTCAGCGGGAGGAGTGGACGGTCCGGCCGGGTCCGCGGCAGGAGTCGCGGATGGCCCGGACGAATCCACGGAGGGAGTGGCGGGCGGGTCGGCCGGAGCCGCGGGATGAGTGGCGGGCGGAGCCGCGGGATGAGTGGTGGGCGGAGCCGCGGGAGGCTGGGCCGCCCACGGGTCACTGGCCGGCTCCGGAGAGGAGGGCCCCGCGGGAGAGGTGGGCGCGGCCGCTTCGGCAGCCCTGACCGCATCCGCCGACGAAGACGGCGAAGAGGGTGAGGCCGGCGAGGACAGCCCCGACGGTGAGGCCGGCGAGGACAGCCCGGACTGCGCGGCCGGCGAGGAGAACCCGGACTGCGCGGCCGGGGACGAGAACCCGGACGGGCCGGCCGGAGAGGCCGGTGCGGACGGCCCGGACGGCGAGATGGGCGCCGGCGGGGCGAACGGTGACGGCGAGGCCGGGAACGGCTGCTGCGCGGATGCCCACGGGTCACTTGTCGGCTCGGTCGACGGCGGCGTGGACGCCCACGGGTCGCTGGTCGGCTCGGATGACGGCGGTGCGGGTGGCACCGACGACACCGGCGGAACCGGCGCCGGAGTGGGGTCCGGCTGCGCCGCCCACGGGTCGCTGGTCGGTTCCGGAGCGGACTGCGGCGCCCCGGAGACCGGAATGCCGTGCGGCGGGGTGCCGGTGGCGCCGTAGGGCTGGTTACCGGTCACGCCGTAGGGCAGCGTGCCGCTTCCCGGAGCCGGAGTGCCGGCCTGACCCGGGTACGGCGGCAGTCCGGGAGCGGGCTCGCCGGGACGTCCGTACTGATCGGGTGTACCGAGGTGGCTGGTCGCACCGGGCTGCCCCGGGTAGGGCGGGTAGGCGGCCTGCGGATACCCCGGCTGGCCCTGCGCCCCCGGGTACCCCGGCTGCGCGGGATCGCCGGGCTGTCCCGGGTAGCCGGGCTGCCCTGGGTAACCAGGCTGCGCGGGGTTACCGGGCTGCCCCGGGTAACCAGGCTGCGCGGGGTTACCGGGCTGCCCCGGATAGCCGGACTGCGCGGGATTGCCGGGCTGCCCCGGGTACCCGGGCTGACCCGGGTAGGGCTGTGCGCCGTATCCGGGCTGCCCCGGGTAGCCGGGCTGGCCCGGGTACTGCGGGTAGGGCATCGCCGGGTTCCACGCCACCGGCCGGCGGAAGTATGCGTTCGACGCCGGCAGCGCCAGCAGGATGATCGCGCCGAGCAGGGCCAGCACGACGATCACCGAGGTGGCGGTGCCGGCGGCGTCGTACCACCCGGGAAGGGAGGATTCGAGCTGTGCCTCGTCGAAGCCGCTCGACGTGGTGTTCCCGGCGAGGGTGCCGGCCGCGGTGCCGCCCAGTCCGAGCGAGTTGCAGCACAGGCCCAGGCCGCCGAAGACCCAGGTGGTGACCCGGGATCCGTTCTTGCCCAGGTTGTTGAAGATCGCCAGCACGACGAGCACGATCGCGATCAGCGCGTAGACGATCGCGGTACCGACCAGCACGAAACTGATGACCGAGTGCAGGTCGTCGCCGAGCTCGTCGGCGTCGGCGCCACCCATCTGCATGTACGCGTCGGTCATCGGGTCCATGATCTGCAGCACCAGGACAGCGTTCACCAGCTGCACACCGGCGATCACGAACAGCAATATGGTCGAGAAGGTCACCGTCAGCGGCCGTCTCGGGGCCGAGTCGGGGACCTGATATGTCGGTACGGTCACAGTGCCCTCCAATGGATCAATTCACGGTATCTGTCGCACGCCAGATCCCGCGACCGCGCCTCACGGTTGGCGACGATGTGGAAACATCGGGCGACGATGACCCCAAATGCCCGCAAAACGTCGCCCGTTCGGGTGGCGTCACGCTGGACGACGGCCCCTAAACTTCGATGTGTGGCGCCTACCTGGAAGCAGCCAGCTCCAGTGGCACGCCGTGCCCGCACGAGTCGCCCGCCCCGCGCACACCGTTCCGGGGCCGAGGCAGACCAGCGGACGGCGCCACGCCGATCACGCAGGCCGCGTGACCACACCGCGGCCGCCCCAGACCTGACAAGGACCGGTGAGTCCCCATGCCCCACGCCGACACTCTCGACGTCGTGCACCACGACGACACCAGGACGCGCTTCACCGACGTCCGGTACGAACTGCACCGCAACGGCATCCGGATCTGGTCCGCGGAGGGCGAGCACGCCTTCACGGATGTGCTGATGACACAGGCCTACCGGCACAGAGACGCGGACAAGTAAAACTTGTAAAAGAAGGCCCCCTGCACGAGCAGGGGGCCTTCTTTCTGTCAGAAGCGTCTGGAGACCGTCAGTCCGTCCTTGGTCTCGTTCAGGTCGGCGACCACCGTGTCCCCGTCCTGGATCTCGCCACCGAGCAGCGCCTTGGCCAGCAGGTCGCCGATCGACGACTGGACCAGCCGGCGCAGCGGCCGGGCGCCGTAGATCGGGTCGTACCCGTGCTCGCCCAGCCACTCCACCGCGGGCGGCGCCACCTCCAGGATCAGCCGCCGCTCGGCGAGCCGGTCCCGCAGCCGGGCCAGCTGGATGTCGACGATCGCGGTCAGGTCCTCCTTGGTGAGGGCGTGGAAGACCACGATGTCGTCGAGCCGGTTCAGGAACTCCGGCTTGAAGTGCGCCCGGACCGCGGCCAGCACCTCGTCGTGCCGCTCCTCGTCACTCATCGTGAAGTCGGCTGTCGACGAGCCCAGGTTCGACGTGAGGACCAGGATCGCGTTGCGGAAGTCGACAGTGCGCCCCTGGCCGTCGGTGAGCCGCCCGTCGTCGAGCACCTGGAGCAGCACGTCGAAGACGTCCGGGTGGGCTTTCTCCACCTCGTCCAGGAGCACCACGCTGTACGGCCGGCGGCGCACCGCCTCGGTCAGCTGGCCGCCCTCCTCGTAACCGACGTAGCCGGGCGGGGCGCCGACCAGCCGGGACACCGAGTGCTTCTCGCCGTACTCACTCATGTCGATCCGGACCATCGCCCGCTCGTCGTCGAAGAGGAACCCGGCGAGCGCTTTCACCAGCTCGGTCTTGCCGACACCGGTCGGGCCGAGGAACAGGAAGCTGCCGGTCGGGCGGTCCGGGTCGGCGATGCCGGCCCGGGCCCGGCGGACCGCGCCGGAGACCGCGGCGATCGCCTCCCGCTGGCCGATCACCTTGCCGGCCAGGGACTCCTCCATGCGCAGGAGCTTGGCGGTCTCGCCCTCCATCATCCGGCCGGCCGGGATGCCGGTCCACGAGGAGACCACCTCGGCGATGTCGTCGGCGGCCACCTCCTCCTTCACCATCGGCGGCTCGGCGTGCTCCTCCTCGGTCTCGGCGGCTGCCTCGACCTCTTTCTCGAGAGCCGGGATCACCTCGTACAGAAGCCGGGAAGCTTGTAGCAGGTCGCCGTCGCGCTGGGCCCGCTCCTGAGCGGCACGCGCCTCGTCGAGCTGCTTCTTCAGCTCACCGACCCGGTTCAGTCCGCCGCGCTCACGCTCCCACCGGGCGTTCAGCGCGGTCAGCGCCTCCTCGCGGTCGGCCAGGTCGGCGATCAGGCGCTCCAGCCGGGCCCGGGACGCCGGGTCGGTCTCCTTCTCCAGCGCGAGCCGCTCGACCCGCATCCGGTCGACCTGGCGCTGCAGCTGGTCCAGCTCGACCGGGCGGGAGTCGATCTCCATGCGCAGCCGGGACGCCGCCTCGTCGATCAGGTCGATCGCCTTGTCCGGCAGGAACCGGTCGCTGATGTAGCGGTCCGACAGGCTGGCCGCCGCGACCAGCGCCGCGTCGGTGATCTGCACCCGGTGGTGCGCCTCGTAACGGCCCTTGAGCCCGCGCAGGATGCCGATGGTGTCCTCGACCGTCGGCTCGCCGACGACGACCGGCTGGAAGCGGCGCTCCAGGGCCGGGTCCTTCTCGATGTGCTCGCGGTACTCGTCGAGCGTGGTCGCGCCGACCATCCGCAGCTCACCGCGGGCCAGCATCGGCTTGAGCATGTTGCCGGCATCCATCGAGCCCTCGCCCTTGCCGGCGCCGACGACGGTGTGCAACTCGTCGAGGAACGTCACGACCTGGCCGTTGGAGCCGCGGATCTCCTCCAGCACGCTCTTGAGCCGCTCCTCGAACTGCCCCCGGTACTGCGCGCCGGCGACCATCGCGCCGAGGTCCAGCGAGACCAGTTTCTTGTCGCGCAGGGTCTCCGGCACGTCGCCGGCCACGATCCGCTGGGCCAGGCCCTCGACGATCGCGGTCTTGCCGACACCCGGTTCACCGATCAGGACCGGGTTGTTCTTCGTACGCCGGGAAAGGACCTGGACCACGCGGCGGATCTCGGTGTCCCGGCCGATGACCGGGTCGATCTTGCCGTCCCGGGCCAGGGCGGTGAGGTCGACGCTGTACTTCTCCAGCGCCTTGTAGGTCTGCTCGGGGTCGGCCGTGGTGACCCGCCGCTCCCCACCGCGGACCTGCGGGAACGCGCCGACCAGGGCCTCCTCGGTGGCGCCCGCGTCCTTCAGGGTCTGCGAGACCGCGCCGCCGACCCGGGCCAGACCGGCCAGCAGGTGCTCGGTCGACACATACTCGTCGCCGAGGGGCTTGGCGATCAGGTCGGCGGAGCCGATCGCGTTGACGAACTCACGGGACAGGCTCGGCTCGACGGTGCTGGCGCCCCGCGCGGAGGGCAGCTGCTCGATCGCGCGGACCGCGGCGCGGCGGATGTCGGCCGGGTTGGCGCCGACCGCACGCAGCAGGGCGGTGGCGGTCGATCCGCCGGTGTCGAGAAGTGACTGAAGCATGTGCCATGGCTCGACGGTGGCGTGGCCACGGCGGCCGGCGTCGGCGACCGCGGAGGTGATCACTTCGCGGCTCTTGGTGGTCAGGCGTTCGGTGCTCATGGACTCCCCTGTGAGGCCAACTGATGTGCAGACTTGAGCGTAGCGCGCTCAACTTTAGCGCGCGGGGTCGAGTCGCCGTAACGTACGCATCGTGAAGGTGTCCTTTGCCTTGTCCCGTCGCCTTCTTCCCCTCGGCCTGGTGTTCCTCACCTCGGGTGTGGCCACCGCGGTCGTCGGGCCGTTCCTCGGGCTGTTCCTCAGCACAGCGGTGCACGCCGACCCGATCCAGACCACGCTCTTCATGGTCGTCGCGGCGGTGTCCGGGGTCACCGTGTCGTCGTACATCGGGCGGATCTCGGACCGCTGGCCGATCCGCCGCACCCTGCTCATCGCCGCCGCGCTGGCCGGTTTCGCCGCCAGCGGCCTGACCGCCTTCATCCGGGACTACTGGGTCCTTCTCGCGGTCACCGCGACGGTCACGGCCGCCGCCGGGGCGCTCTACCCACAATCCTTCGCGTACGCCCGGCAGGCGCTGCAGAACGAGGATCCCAAGCACGCGGCGATGGGGATCAGCACGCTGCGCACCGTCTTCTCGGTGGCCTGGGTCGGTGGCCCGTCACTCGCGGCGTTCCTGCTGGACGTCGGTGACTTCCGCCACGTCTACGGCACGGCCGCGATCCTCTACCTGCTCGCCGCTCTGGGCACCGCCAAGTTCCTGCCCGCCCTGGACGCTCCGGCGCGCGAGCCCCGGGAGACGGCGGAGCCGGAGAAGGCCGAGCGGGTGCCCCGGATCCTCTGGCTGATCCTGGCCGGTTTCGCCCTGCTGCAGACCACGATGAACCTGAGCGGTCAGGCGCTGCCGCTGTATCTGAGCACCGAGCTGGGCGGCACGGTCCGCGACGCCGGGCTGCTCTTCGGGTTGTGCGCGTTCCTGGAGATCCCGCTGATGCTCGCCTTCGGCATGCTCTCCACCCGGATCCCGCTCCGGCCGATCATCCTGGCCGGCGCGCTCTGCTCGGTCGCCTACTACCTGGTCGCGTTCACCGCGTCTTCGGTGTGGGTGCTGGCGGTGGGCCAGATCCTCAACGCGCTCTTCATCGCCGCGACGTCCGGGCTCGGCATCTCCTACGTGCAGGACATGATGCCGCGTTCGCCGGGCCGTGCCACCACGATGTTCACCAACTGCTTCCCGATCGGGCTGGTGATGGCAGCGCCGCTGTTCGGGCTCGCCCAGGAGTACGGTTTCCGCCTCGCCTTCGGCCTCAACCTGGGGCTCAGCGCGCTCGGACTGCTCCTGCTGGTTCTGGCGCGACCCCGGGTGACGCCGATGAATCCGGCGGTTCGTCCGGTTGCCGACGTGAGCCGCCCCACTGAGGGCTAACGTAGAGATCGTGCGCGTACGGGTGGAACAGACTCCGCTGCCGGGAATCGGCGTCCGCCATGACCTGGTGACCTCATCGGGCCGGACCGTCGGGGTGGTGTCCCACCGCAACGGCCGCCGCGACCTGGTGCTGTACGACGTGGACGATCCCGACTCCAGCCTGGCCTCGATCCCGCTCACCGACGACGAGGCGGAGGCTCTGGCCGACGTGCTCGGCGCCTCGCTGATGCTGGGACAGCTGGCCGGTCTGCGCCAGCAGGCCGCCGGGCTGCTGACCGAGCAGATCGCGCTCCCGGCCGGCTCCCCGTTCGTGGGCCGGCGGCTGGGCGACACCCAGGCCCGCAGTCGCACCACGTCCTCCATCGTGGCCGTGCTCCGCGACCGGGAGGTGATCGCCTCGCCCAAGCCGGAGTTCCGGTTCGAGGCGAACGACGTGGTGGTGGCGGTCGGCACCCGCCAGGGTCTGGACGGCGTGACCGCCATCCTGGCCGGCGACGACGACAACTGAGCACGTGCAACACCACACGACGATCCTGCTCATCGAGATCGGCGCGCTTCTTTTCGGTCTCGGCATGCTCGGTCGTCTGGGCCGTCGTTTCGGTCTCTCACCGATCCCGCTCTATCTGCTGGCCGGTCTGGCGTTCGGGCAGGGCGGGCTGATCCCGCTCTCGGCGAGCGAGGAGTTCATCGCGATCGGCGCCCAGATCGGCGTGATCCTGCTGCTGGTGATGCTGGGCCTGGAGTACTCGGCCGACGAGCTGGTCGGCAACCTCCGGTCGGCGGCCCCGGCCGGTCTGATCGACATGCTGCTCAACGCTCTGCCCGGGGCGGCGTTCGCGCTGCTGCTCGGCTGGGACTGGAAAGCCGCGCTGGTGCTGGCCGGCATCACCTGGGTCTCGTCGTCCGGCGTGATCGCGAAGGTGCTCGGCGACCTGGGCCGGGTCGGCAACCGGGAGACCCCGGTGATCCTCTCGGTGCTGGTCATCGAGGACCTGGCGATGGCGTTCTACCTGCCGTTGGTGACCGCGGTGCTGGCCGGGCTGGGGCTGGCCGGCGGGCTCAGCACGCTGAGCGTCGCGGTGGTCACGGTGGTCGCGGTCCTGGTCGTGGCGATCCGGTACGGCGGGGAGATCAGCCGGTTCATGTCGGTGAAGGATCCGGAGGCGCTACTGCTCAGCGTGCTGGGCCTGACGCTGTTCATCGCCGGGGTGGCCGGTGAGCTGAAGGTCTCCGAGGCGGTCGGCGCGTTCCTGGTCGGCATCGCCATCTCCGGGCCGGTGGCGCACCACGCGACCGAGATCCTGTCCCCGCTGCGGGACCTGTTCGCCGCGGTGTTCTTCGTCTTCTTCGGACTCTCCACCACCCCGTCGGACATGCCGAAGGTGATCCTCCCGGCGCTCGGGCTGGCCGTGCTGACCATGGCCACCAAGGTGCTGACCGGCTATCTGGCGGCCCGGCGGGCCGGGATCGCGCTGCCCGGCCGGTGGCGGACCGGGCTGGCGCTGATGCCGCGCGGTGAGTTCTCGGTGGTCATCGCGGGTCTCGCGGTGGTCTACGGAGCGGATCCGCAGCTGGCGCCGCTGGCCACCGCCTACGTGCTGATCACCGTGGTCACCGGCCCGATGCTGGCCCGTCTGACCGACTACGCCTGGTTCAAGGAGATGCTGCGCAAGCGGATGGCGGCGCAGCGGGCGGCCCAGAAACCGCTGCCGTCGCCGGAGTGACGTGCATCTCCCGCGACGAACGCCCTAAGTTACTGTCAAGTATCCGAATGTGAAGCCTTGACACTTCCGTCACTGGACTCCACACGCTACCGTTGCGCGGCGACGACTCTGAGTATTGGGACGTTCGACACCATGGCCGGCGCGGGAACGCCGGCCGTGACGCGAACGGTTGAGTGAGGCGGCGGCGTGAGCGTGCGTGAAGCTACATTCCTCGGTTTCGGTAATCCTGTCGATCCACGGCCTGACGAGCTGCAGGCCTGGGCGTACAGCCCCGACACGGTGCCGTTGCACAGCATGCCGAAGGACTGGGATCTGCTGATCTCCGGCGATGTGCTCGGCCCGACACTGTTCGAACTGGCCATGGACCGGCAGTGCCCGGCCCGGCGGTTCGCGCAGCACTGCATGTACATCTACGCCGCGGACGGGGTGCGGCAGAACGCGAGCGGGCAGCGCAAGCGCCGGCTCAAGAAGTTCACCGAGCGTGCGGAGCAGATCGGCGACGAACCGATGCAGATCTGGGCGCACAACTGCCGGGTACTGATGACCCGGCCGGAGCTCTTCGACCACCACGACTGGATGGAGGGCGGCCTGGTGCGCTACCCGCGCAGACTGGGCCTGTTCAACCGGCGCTGATGGCGCTGAGTGATAACAACTGCCACTACGAGCAGTAACGGCGGCCCCTTCCGAGAGAGGGGCCGCCGTTATTTCTTTTTACCTGTCCGGGGATCGCCGGGGCCGCCAGACCACCAGCGCCGTCGAGTGGTTCTCCTGACGGACCAGATCGCGACTCCCGTACGGGTTCATCGCCTCGATCCGGGCCGCCCGGTCGTACGCCGCCTGTAGTTCCTGTTCCAGCTCGGCGACCCGCTGCTGCAGATCGCCGACCAACTGCTCCAAGCCGATGATGCGTTTGATCCCGGCCAGGTTGACACCGTCGTCCTGGCTGAGCCGTTGGACCTCGCGAAGCAGCGCCACGTCACGCGCGCTGTACCGTCGGCCGCCGCCACCGGCCCGGCCGGGCTGAACCAGCCCGAGCCGGTCGTACTGCCGGAGGGTCTGCGGGTGCATCCCGGCCAGCCGCGCGGCCACCGAGATGATCAGAACCTTCGCGTCGGAGGCCTGCTCCACCGAGATGCTGATCTCTTCATGCATGTGCCACCTCCCGTGAGGGTCTAACCAGCTCGGCGCAGACGGGCGTCGAGCCGGTCCCGCGCGGGCGGCGGGGTGAGCTTGGCGAAACTCTCCAGAGCGTCCTTGGCCTCGTCGGAGACCCCCGAGGGGATCTGCACCTCGACCGTGACGATCAGGTCGCCGGCCTGACCTTCCTTACGGACGACGCCCTTGCCCCGGGCCCGCAGTTTCCGGCCGCTCGGTGTGCCGGGTGGCACCCGCAGCGTGACCGGACCGTCCAGGGTGGGCACTTTCAGGTCGGTGCCGAGCACGGCCTCGGCGATGGTGATCGGAACGACGAGCGTGAGGTCGTCGCCGTTGCGTCCGAACAGGTCGTCGGGACGAACTTTGACCTGCACGTACAGGTCGCCGGCCGAACCGCCGCGGTCACCCGGCTCGCCCCGGCCGCTGAGCCGGATCCGCTGCCCGTCGGCGACACCCGCCGGGAACCGGACGTTGATCGTGCGGGTCTTGGTGACCCCGCCGGATCCGTGGCACTCCGGGCACTTCTCGTCCACGATGCTGCCCGAACCCTGACAGTCCCGGCACGGCTCGGAGAAGCTGAACGACCCCTGGTTGCTGGAGATCAGGCCGGTCCCGTGGCACTTCGCGCACGATCGCGGCGTGGTCCCCGGCTTGGCCCCACTGCCCCGGCAGGTGTCACAGGCACCGGGGGTCCGCAGCGTCAGCGGCAGGGTGGTGCCCTGAACCGCCTGGGCGAAGTCGAGAGTCACCTCGGTCTCCACGTCCCGCCCGCGCTGCGGCCCGCGACGTGCCGGGCCGGGGCCGCCCTGGGCCTGGCCGCCGGAGAAGATCGAGCTGAAGATGTCGGAGAAGCCGCTGCCACCGAACCTCCGGTCGGCACCCGCCGCCCCGGCACCGCCGGAGAAGCCGCCGAAGAGATCCGACGGGTCGAACTGGGTGCCACCACCGCGCTGGGCACCGCGCCGGAACGCGCCCGAGCCGAACAGGGAGCGCATCTCGTCGTACTCTTTGCGCTTCTTGTCGTCGGCGAGCACGTCGTACGCCTCGGAGGCCGCCTTGAACTTCTCCTCCGCTTCCTTGTTGCCAGGGTTGCGGTCGGGGTGCAGATCGCGGGCGAGCTTCCGGTACGCCTTCTTGATCTCGTCGGGGGAGGCAGACCTCGTCACACCGAGCACGGCGTAGAAGTCCTTCTCGAGCCAGTCCTTCGAGCTCATCTCAGTCCACCTCCTCGACTTGGCGACGTCCCGCCCGCCGGCGAACCGGCGAGCGGGACACGATCACTGATTTCACTCCGGATCGGCGACCGCGACCAACGCCGCGCGGAGCAGCCGCTCGCCCAGCGTGTAGCCCCGGCGCATCACCTCGACGCAGGTCGGCTCGGTGACGTCGGCGGACGTCAGGTGCGCGACCGCCTCGTGCAGGTTCGGGTCGAAGGGATCACCCTTCTCGCCGAACGCCACCAGGCCCAGCTTCCCGGTCACCGCGGTGAGCTGCTCGGCCACCGAGGCGAACGGGCCGACCAGGTCACCGTGCTCACGGGCCCGGTCGATGTCGTCCAGGACCGGCAGCAGGTCGGTGAGGACCTTGCCGGTCGTCTGCTCGGCCGCCGCACCCCGGTCGCGGTCGACCCGCTTGCGGTAGTTGGCGTACTCCGCGGACACACGCTGGAGGTCGTGGGTCCGCTCCTTGAGCTCGCTCCGCACCGCCTCCAACTCGGCGGTGAAAGCGGGCTTCGACTCCTCGACCGGTTCCTCGGCCACGTCGTCGTCCTCGTCCTCGTCCGGGGCGCGGTGTGCGCCGGCCGGCTTGGCCGCCTTCGTGTCCTTCTCGTCGGCGGTGGTCTCCTCGGCCGGCTCGTCGATCTCGCCCTGGATGACTTCCCGCTCGGCCGTCTGACCGTCGTTGTCGTCGTCCTTGGCACTCACTTCTTGTCGTCCTCCACGATCTCGGCGTCGACCACGTCGTCGCCGCCGGCCTGCTGGCCGCCGGGGGTGCCGCGCCCGGTGGCGCCACCGGGCGCGCCCGCGCCGGCGGCACCGGGACCGGCCTGCGGGGCCTCACCCTGCGAGTAGAGCAGCGAACCGGCCTCCTGGGAGACCTGGGACAGCCGCTCGTGGGCCGACTTGATCTTCTCGATGTCGGTGCCGCCGAGCGCGCCACGCAGCTCGCCGAGCGCCTCACCGATCTTGGTCTTGCCCTCCTCGGGGAGCTTGTCGCCGCTCTCCGCCAGGAACTTCTCGGTCTGCCACTGGAGCTGCTCGGCCAGGTTGCGGGCCTCGGCGTCCTCGCGGCGCTTCTTGTCGTCGTCCGCGTGGTCCTGAGCGTCGCGCATCATGCGCTCGATGTCGTCCTTCGGCAGCGCGGAGCCACCGGTGATCGTCATCTTCTGCTCCTTGCCGGTGCCCAGGTCCTTGGCGGACACGTGCACGATGCCGTTCGCGTCGATGTCGAAGGAGACCTCGATCTGCGGAACGCCACGCGGGGCCGGCGCGATGCCGCTGAGCTCGAAGGTGCCGAGCTTCTTGTTGTTCGACGCCATCTCGCGCTCGCCCTGGTACACCTGGATCAGCACGGACGGCTGGTTGTCGTCGGCCGTGGTGTAGACCTCGGAGCGGTGCGCCGGGATGGTGGTGTTGCGCTCCACCAGCTTATGCATGATGCCGCCCTTGGTCTCGATGCCCAGCGACAGCGGGGTGACATCGAGCAGCAGGACGTCCTTGACCTCGCCCTTGAGCACGCCGGCCTGGAGCGCGGCGCCGACGGCGACGACCTCGTCCGGGTTGACGCCCTTGTTCGGCTCGCGGCCGATCAGGCCGTTGACCAGCTCGGTGACGGCGGGCATCCGGGTCGAGCCACCGACCAGGATGACGTGGTCGATGTTGGAGAGCTTGATGTCGGCGTCGCGGATCGCGGCCTCGAACGGGCCCTTGCAGCGGTCCAGCAGGTCCTGCGTCATGCGCTGGAACTCGGCCCGGCTGAGCGTGGTGTCCAGGTGCAGCGGGCCGTTGGCGCCGGCCGTGATGTACGGCAGGTTGATGCTGGTGGTGGTCGCCGCGGACAGCTCGATCTTGGCCTTCTCGGCCGCCTCGCGCAGACGCTGGAGCGCCATCTTGTCCTGGGAGAGGTCGATGCCGTGCTCGCCGCGGAAGGTCTTGACCAGGTGATCGATGATCCGCTGGTCCCAGTCGTCGCCGCCGAGCAGGTTGTCGCCGGAGGTCGACTTGACCTCGATGACGCCCTCGCCGAGCTCGAGCAGCGAGACGTCGAAGGTGCCGCCGCCGAGGTCGAAGACCAGGACGGTCTGTTCCTTGGTGCCCTTGTCCAGGCCGTAGGCCAGCGCGGCCGCGGTGGGCTCGTTGACGATGCGCAGGACGTTCAGGCCCGCGATCTCACCGGCCTCCTTGGTCGCGGTGCGCTGCGCGTCGTTGAAGTACGCCGGGACGGTGATGACCGCGTCGGTGATCTGCTCACCCAGGTAGGCCTCGGCGTCCCGCTTCAGCTTCATCAGCACACGCGCGGAGATCTCCTGCGGCGTGTACTGCTTGCCGTCGATGTCGATCGACCAGGTGGTGCCGATCTCCCGCTTGACCGAACGGATGGTCCGGTCCGGGTTGGTCACCGCCTGGCGCTTGGCGACCTCGCCCACCAGCACCTCGCCGTTGCGGGCGAAGGCGACGATCGACGGGGTCGTCCGTGAGCCCTCCGCATTGGCGATGACGGTGGGCTCGCCTCCTTCCAGAACGCTGACGCAGGAGTTCGTGGTGCCGAGGTCGATGCCGACCGCACGTGCCATGGTGTTCCTCGCTTCTCACCGCTGGGGTTCACATGATTACAAAGGTTGAGTGGAACCGACTCAATGATGCCACGGTGCCACGCATCGTCAAATCGAAGTTGAGTCCGACGGGCGCAAGTCGGTGCTCCGGAGTGGCACCGGCACATACCTGTCAGGTCACGGCATTCCCGGACCCGGTTGTCCTGGATGCATAGATCGTGCACGCTTGACCCGTGACGACGCACGGAGACGCGGTCGGTCCGTCGGCCCAATCCGCCGTCCCCGCCGAAACGGATGAGAAGCAGCAGGTGAAGGCGGCCATAGACCCATCAGATCGTACGGGCGGTGGCCAGGTTCGTCCGGCGAACCTGGAAGTCCCACCCCAGCTGGCACGCCTGGCGACCGGGCTGAGCCGGCTGCGGGCGGCGCTCGGCGATGTGTCGTACCCACTGGAGCTGCCCGCCGCGGACGAGGCACGGCGGGTCGGCAAGGCGCTGACCGCCCAGCTCGACGACTACCTGCTGCCCCGGCTGGCCCGGCTCGACGCCCCGTTGCTGGTGGTCGTCGGCGGTTCCACCGGCGCCGGCAAGTCCACCCTGGTCAACAGCCTGGTGCAGGCCCCGGTGAGCACCGCCGGCGTGCTCCGGCCGACGACCCGGTCCCCGGTCCTGGTGACCCACCCGGACGACCTGCAGTACTACGCGCCGGGTCCGGGCGGGATCCTGCCCGGCCTGACCCGGACCGGCCAGTCGAGCAGCGCGCCGGACGCGATCCAGGTGGTCGCCGCCCCGACCATCGGCCCGGGGCTGGCCCTGCTGGACGCGCCGGACATCGACTCGGTGGTCGACCACAACCGCAAACTCGCCGCTCAGCTCCTGGCCGCCGCCGATCTGTGGCTGTTCGTCACCACCGCCGCGCGGTACGCCGACGCCGTCCCGTGGGAGATGCTCACCACAGCCCGGTTGCGCGGCACGGTGATCGCCCTGGTCCTGGACCGGGTGCCACCGGAAGCGGTCGGGGACATCGCCGCCCACCTGGGCGAGATGCTGACCGCCAACGAGCTGGGCTCGGCGCCGCTGTTCGTGCTGCCGGAGACCGCCCTGGACCAGCGCGGCCTGCTCCCGGACTCGGCGATCGGCCCGATGCGGGTCTGGTTCGCCCAGCTCGCCGAGGACGCGAACGCCCGCTTCACGGTGGTCCGGCAGACCCTGAACGGGGCTCTCGCCGCGCTCGCCCCGGCGGTGACCGGCCTGGCCGACGCCGTCGACGACCAGATCCGGACGGCGCAGGCCCTGGACGAGCGGGTCGATGCGGCCTACCGGACCGCCCGGCGGGTCGCCGAGGACGGTCTGCGTGACGGCCGGCTGCTGCGCGGCGAGGTGATGGCCCGCTGGCAGGAGTTCGTCGGCACCGGTGACCTGGTGCGCGGGCTGGAGTCCCGGGTCGGTCACCTGCGGGACAAACTCGTCGCCGCGGTCAGCGGCCGGCCCACCCCCGGTCAGAACCTGCGGGTCGCGATGGAGTCCCAGCTGGTCACCCTGATGCGCGGGGTGGCGACGGACGCGGCCGAGCAGGCGTACGCCGCCTGGCAGGCCCACCCGGCCGGCGAGGCCCTGCTCAACCCGGATCTCCAGCACGCCTCCGCCGACCTGCCGGAGCGCGCCGATCGCCTGGTCCGCGACTGGCAGCAGTGGGTCCTGGACCTGGTCCGCGAGGAGGGCGGCGACAAACGGGCGGTGGCCCGGGGCGCCGCCTACGCGGTGAACGGGGCCGGGCTGGCCGTCATGATCACGGTGTTCACCGCGACCGCCTTCATCCCCACCGGCCTGGAGGTCGCGGCGGGCGCCGGCAGCGCGGTGGCCGGGCAGAAGGTGCTCGAGGCGATCTTCGGCGACCAGGCCATCCGCACCCTCGCCACCCGGGCCCGGGCCGAGCTGCTGACCCGGATGGAGAAACTCCTCGCCGAGGATGCCGCCCGGTTCACCGAGCTGACCGCGCCGGTGCACCTGGAGGCGGCACGGAGCAGACTGCTCCGGGAGACCGCCGCCGAGGTGGAGAAAGCCAGAGAGGAACTTGCTTTGACCGGGTCGGGGTCGTGAACGTGGCACAGACGGTTCGGAACGACCAGATCGACACCGATGACCTGACCCGCCGGCTCGAGGCGCTGTCCCGGTTCCTGCGGATCGTCGACCCGTACCTGCCGGACGGTGAGCTGGTCACGGCGCACACCCTGGTGGAGCGGGCCAGCGGCCGGCTCACGCTCTCCCTCGACCACACCGTGGTGGCGCTGGCCGGCAGCACCGGCAGCGGCAAGTCGAGCCTGTTCAATGCGCTGGCCCGGTTCAAGCTCTCGCCGGTCGGCGTGCGCCGCCCGACCACCGGCAACGCGCACGCCGTCGTCTGGGGCCCGCTCGAGCCGGCGAACCGGCTGCTCGACTGGGTCGGCGTGCTGCCCCGGCAGCGGTTCGTCCGGGAGAGCGCGCTGGACGGCGACGACGAGGCCTCGATGCGCGGGCTGATCCTGCTCGACCTGCCCGACTTCGACTCGATCGAGCGCGGCCACCAGCTCGAGGTGGACCGGCTGCTCGGCCTGGTCGACCAGATCGTCTGGGTGGTCGACCCGCAGAAGTACGGCGACCGGGTCCTGCACCAGGCCTACCTCTCCCAGTTCGCCACCCACTCCGGCGTCACGATCGTGGTGCTGAACCAGGCCGACCGGCTCAGCCCCGCCGACACCGAGGTGGTGCTCGGCGACCTGAAACGGCTCCTCGGTGAGGACGGCCTGGACGACACCCCGGTGATCGCCTCCTCGGCGAAACAGCCGGGCATGCTCAGCGACCTGCGCGCCGCGCTGGAGGTCACGGTCGCCAACCGGCAGGCCGCGCTGCGCCGGCTGGCCGCCGACCTGGACGCGATCGGCGACCAGCTGGGCTCGATGATCGGCCCGCCGGCCGCCGAGGACGAGGTGGACCGGACGACCGTCCGGCAGCTGTGCGACTCGCTGTCCGCGTCGGCCGGGGTGCCCGGGGTGGCGGACGCGACCGCGGGGGCCTATCGGCACCGGGCCGCGGCGGCCACCGGCTGGCCACTGGTCCGCGGCCTGCGCCGGCTGCGCCCGGACCCGCTGCGCAAACTGCACCTGGCCGAGCCGGTCAAGACCGACTCGGTCTCCACCGACGTCGTGCCGCGTACCTCGGTGCCGGAGGCCGACGCCGCGCAGAAGTCCGCGGTCGGTCTGTCGGTGCGCGCCGTCGCGGCCCGGGCCGCGGCGCCGCTGCCGGAGGTCTGGACGCCCGCGCTGAACAGCGCCGCCCGCTCCCGGGCGGCCGATCTGCCGGACGCGCTGGATCGTGCGGTCGCGCAGACCGACCTGGGCCTGGAGAAACCGCCGGCGTGGTGGCGGGCCGTCGGAGTCCTGCAGTGGGTGCTGCTGGCGATGGCCGGAGCCGGCCTGGTCTGGCTGATCGCCGGGTACGCGATGGCCGCCCTCGGCCTGCCGGAAATCGACGGTGTCGAGGTGGGCACGGTCCCGCTGCCGACGCTGCTGCTGCTCACCGGGCTGGCCGGCGGGTTCCTGCTGTGGCTGCTGCTGCGGCCGGTCATCGAGGCCGGCGCGCGCCGGGCCCGCCGCCGGGCCGAACAGCGGTTGCGATCGGCGATCACCGAGGTCGGGCGTGGTCACGTGGTCGGGCCGGTGCGTGAGGTTCTCCACGCGTACGCCCAGGCGAGGGAAGCGCTCGGCGTCGTGCGCTCGGAGTAGTTCATGTGGCCGCCGCGGGCGTAGGCTCGCGGCATGCCCGCACCCCGGACCGCGTACGACGCCGTGCTGCACGCGGCCCGCGACGTCACGAAACTGGGCTGCGCGCTCGATGCCGAGATGCTCGGCACCGCGCTGCTCGGCAGTGTCTACTCGGTCGCCGAGGAGGACCGGGCCGAGGCCGTCCGTGACTTCGTCGGGCGTTTCCTGACCGCGACCACCGACCCGGACAGCGCCGCCGCGGCCACCATCCGCGAGGTCTTCGCCGCCCTGGTCCCCGATGCGGAGGGCGCGTCCCAGGTCGGTCACGGCAGCCGCGCCCCGTCCTGGGTGACGCAGCTCGGGCGGGTCAGACCCACAGGCTGCTGGGCGTACGGGGACATCTACGGCGACCAGACCTCCTACCTCGTCACGTACGCCTACGAGGACACCGTCGGCGGTGGCCCGGAGCACGCGGTGGTGGCCCTGGTCGACCACAACATCGGCATCACCAAGGACGTCTTCGTCGCCACCTCGGCCGGGGCCCTGCTCGCCCAGGTGCGGCAGATCTGCGACGACGACGAGCTGTGCTGGTTCCGCAGTGAGGACCCGGGGCGACTGCGCGACGAGGTGGGCCGGCACCTGCGGGTCACCGACGAGCTGGGCGACCTGCCGTCGGACGGTTCGCTCGCCACCGACCGGGCGCTGGCCGCCGCCCGGCTCGCCCTGCTGCCCGCCGTCACCACGCCCCCGCTCGACGAACCGGCCCGGCCCTCCGGCGGTGACCTGTTGCGGGACTTCCTGTCCTCGCCGGAGGCGGCCCGCTTCGAGCTGCCGGACGGTCCGCCGACGTCGGCCGACGTGGCGTCGATGGAGTTCTGCCTGAGCCTGGTGTTCGACCACGCCCGCGGCCTGCCCGACGGTGACCCGTTGCGCTGGAGTCCCGCGGTGGCCGGCCTGTTCCTGCTCGACTGGGTGCACCGGCGGGCGGTTCTCGACCTGGACGACGCGGCGATGATGCCCCGGGTGGTGCGGGCCTGGTCGGCGTACACGTCACGCCGCCGCCTGCTGCCGGCCGCCGCGGTCGAGGAGATCCAGACCGCGGTGGAGGAGCTGATCCCGGAGTTCGCCCGGCTCTACACGACGGGTGAGCGCCGCAGCCCGGCCACGGCGGCGGTGGCCCAGCTGATCTCCGAGGGTGTCGACCCCAACGACAGTGCCGCCATCGACGCCTGGCTGGAGGCCAACCGCGACGAGTGACCCCGCGGCGGGCTCAGCGGGAGGACTCAGCGGCGGTTGGTGTGGTGGTCCTCGGCCGGGTCGGCGTGGTGCCGGCCCACCCGGGAGCTGCGGTCGCGGGAGGACGCCTCCGGGTGGCCGGCGTGTTCGGCCCGGTGCTGGCCCCGGTACGGGCTGTTGTTGAGCCGGGTCTCCTCGGTGTTCGACTCGGCGAGCAGACGGCGGACCACGTTGAGGTCTCCGCCGGAGTAACTCTGTTCGAGCACCCGGGACGAGCGGATGTTGTTCGGACGTTCGGGCACGGCTGACCTCCGGCGGGATCGGGTCCGGTCGGTGGACCGGCTTTCGTGGGCTTGGTCACAGGCGGGGTCGGGCGGATCTTCCCGGTAGTGGCGTGGTCTGCCTCGCGGATCAACGCCGGGATCCGGTCCGGGGTGATCGGAATCGGACCGATCCCCGTGGCGATCGCCGGAGCGCGGATGTTTCGGGCGATCCCGGCCGGCGGGCACCGGTGGCAGATCAGAAACGGACGGGAAGTCCACCAGCCGGGACTGTCGCCCGGGCCGGGCCGGCTTCGCGGGCCGGCTCCGGTCCCCGTCGCGAGCCGGCTTCGCGAGGCGGGTCCGGTCCCCGTCGGATGGCTTCGCGGGGCGGGTCCGGTCCCCGTCGGATGGCTTCGCGGGGCGGGTCCGCGCCGGCGGGTGGCCGCTGGACGCATGACGAGGCGCGATGCGCGGGCCGGACCGGTCACCTCGGGGCTGCTCTCGGCGGGGCTGGGCTCGCAGGGGACGGTCCGCGTGGGTGTCGCGTCGGCTCGAACTCTTGGGTGGATCCGCCTTTCGGGTGCCGGGGGCCGGGGCGGCGGTGCTCCCGTCGTACCCGAGCGGCGGTTGATCTTTCGGCATGGCGATCGACGGGCCCTGGGTCGCGCCGGAACCCGGTGGCATCGCGGACCCCGGCGGTGGGGACGACGACGTCGGCACCGGGTCGAGGGGAACCGGCCCGGTAGAAGACCCGCCGGAGGAGTGGGACGAGGAGCCGGGGGATCCGGACGGCCCGGTGACCGGCCCCGTGGAGGAACCGGGCAGGACGCCGGACGACGACCCGGGACTGGCCGGGAGGCCGGCGGAGGGATCCGTGGGAGAGCCGGGAGAACCGGAGGGGCCGGACAGACCGGGGGAAGACGGCATCACGGGCCCGGTGGGAACGGGCCCGCTGTGGGAGGAACCGGACGCTGGACCGGCCGGGGACACCGGGCCCGGTGGGCCGATCGACGACGGGATGACCGGCCCGGTCGCCGGGGGCGGGAGGAACGGGACGTCCATCGCGCCGGGCCGGTCCTGGCCGGTGAGTTCCCGCGACCCGGCGGTGATCACCGCGAGGGTCGGCAGCGAGGCGAGCCCGACCAGGAGCGCGACCATCAGCACGTAGCGGCGGGTCGGGCCGGAGAAGCCGAGATCCTCGCGATACACCCCGTTCCGGCGCTTGCGCAGCACCTTGGGCGGCGGCGCGAAGTCGTCGTCGGGCTGCTGCGGCACGCGGGTGTCCCCCCAGAGACAAAGACGGTGACAAAGATCGTCTTGGATCCGTTCCGGTCACTGGGGAGAAACGACCGATGGGGCGTCGGGGAGCGGCACGCAAGGGGCATTCGTACCAAAGTGCATGCACAAAAACTATTAAAACGGACAAATACTCTTAACAATCAGTCATCAAAAAATCTCTATCTGCTCTGTGATCACGCTCACTCTCTCTGTCAGGATGGGTTCGACGGCACGCCGCCGCCACCTTTCGCCTACCAGCAAGGTCAAGCGGCCCGTCCCGGCACCGATAAGTCACCGTGCCGGACCGCCGCGCGGTCGCCCCACCCGGGCCAGGCGCGGTTTTCCAGAGGTCAGCCGCGTGGCCGGGCAACACCCGCCGCGGGCGCAAGAGGAAACAGGAGAAACGGATGGCGAAAGGCGAGAGCGTTGCCGGGACCGACATACCGGCCGGCGGCTTCGTCCAACTGCTGACCCCCGACGGCGAGCGTTTCGACAGCGTCACCACCGCTGACGGCACCACGTACTCCGTCGACTTCACCGACGAGGAGTACCGCGAGCTCTACCGGGATCTGGTCACGGTCCGCCGCCTCGACACCGAGGCGGTCGCCCTGCAACGACAGGGTGAACTGGGCATCTGGGCCAGTCTGCTCGGTCAGGAGGCGGCCCAGGTCGGCTCGGGGCGGGCGTTGCGGCCGCAGGACATGGCGTTCCCCACCTACCGCGAGCACGGGGTCCTCTACACCCGCGGGATCGACCCGATCATGCCGTTCGGCCTGTTCCGCGGCGTCGACCAGGGCGGCTGGGATCCCAACGAATTCCGGTTCAACCAGTACACGATCGTCATCGGCTCGCAGACGCTGCACGCGACCGGCTACGCCATGGGCGTCACCATGGACGGCAAGACCGGCTCCGCCGACGGCGAGGCCGTGATCGCCTACTTCGGGGACGGCGCGACCAGTCAGGGCGAGGTCAACGAGGCGTTCGTCTGGTCCGGGGTCTTCAACGCGCCGATCGTCTTCTTCTGTCAGAACAACCAGTACGCGATCTCCGAGCCCCTGGAGCGCCAGACCCGGGTTCCGCTCTACCAGCGGGCCGGCGGGTACGGCTTCCCCGGCATCCGGGTGGACGGCAACGACGTGCTGGCCAGTTACGCGGTCACCCGGCAGGCGCTGGACAACGCCCGCACCGGCCAGGGGCCGACCCTGATCGAGGCCTACACCTACCGGATGGGCGCGCACACCAGCTCCGACGATCCGACCCGCTACCGCATCGCGAGCGAGGTCGAGGCGTGGAAGGCCAAGGACCCGATCAGCCGGCTCCGGGCGTTCCTCACCAAACAGAAGATCGTCAAGAAGGACTTCTTCGCCCAGGTCGACGACGAGGCCACCACCAAGGCCCTGGATCTGCGCGAGCGGGTGCTGGCGATGCCCGACCCGCAACCGGTCACGCTCTTCGACCACGTCTATCCGAACGGCTCGCCCGAACTCGACAGGCAGCGCGCCGTGTTCACCGAGTACCAGGCCTCCTTCGAGGGGAGCGGGCACTGATGATCACTCTGGGCAAGGCACTCAACCACGGGCTCCGGCGTGCGCTGGAGGACGACCCCAAGGTCGTGATCATGGGAGAGGACGTCGGCAAGCTCGGCGGCGTCTTCCGGATCACCGACGGCCTGCAGAAGGACTTCGGCGAGAACCGGGTGATCGACACTCCGCTGGCCGAGGCCGGCATCATCGGCACCGCGGTCGGGCTGGCCATCCGCGGGTACCGGCCGGTCTGCGAGATCCAGTTCGACGGGTTCGTCTTCCCGGCGTACAACCAGATCGTCGCCCAGGTCGCGAAGATGCACTACCGGTCCCAGGGCAAGGTGCGGCTGCCGATCGTCATCCGGATCCCGTTCGGTGGTGGCATCGGGGCGGTCGAGCACCACTCCGAATCACCCGAGGCCTACTTCGCGCACACGCCCGGCCTCAAGGTCGTGAGCTGCTCCAACCCGGCCGACGCGTACTCGATGATCCAGCAGGCGATCGCCTCGGACGACCCGGTGATCTTCTTCGAACCGAAGCGGCGGTACTGGGAGAAGGGTGAGGTCGACCTCTCCTCCGCTCTGCCGGCGGCGACGCCGCTGCACTCGGCCCGGATCGTCCGGCCCGGGACGGCCGCGACCCTGCTCGCCTACGGGCCGATGGTCCGGGTCGCGCTCGACGCCGCCTCGGCGGCCGCCGAGGACGGGCGGGAGCTGGAGGTCATCGACCTGCGCTCGCTCTCCCCGATCGACTACCCGGTGATCTTCGAATCGGTCCGGCGGACCGGGCGCGCGGTCGTCGTGCACGAGGCGCCCGGCAACGTGGGCCTGGGCGCCGAGATCGCCGCCCGGATCACCGAGGAGTGCTTCTACTCACTGGAGGCGCCGGTGCTGCGGGTGACCGGGTACGACATCCCGTACCCGGCGGCCCGGGTGGAAGAGGAGTACCTGCCGGACCTGGACCGGGTGCTGGACGCCGTCGACCGTTCGTTCGGCTGGTGACCGCGATGTCCCGGATCAAGGAGTTCAACCTGCCCGACCTCGGCGAGGGACTGACCGAGGGCGAGATCCTGGCCTGGCTCGTCAAGGTCGGCGACACCATCGAACTGAACCAGCCGATCGTCGAGGTGGAGACGGCCAAGGCCGCCGTCGAGATCCCGGCGAAATGGGGTGGGGTGGTCACCCGGATCTTCCACGAGGCCGGGGCGGTGTGCGAGGTCGGCCAACCGATCATCGCGATCGACACCGATCCCACCGCTCCTCCCGTTCCCGGACCTTCTTCTCCGGACTCTTCGGCCTCTCCGGCCTCTCCGGCTTCGTCGGCTTCGGCGGCTTCGTCCGAGGAGGCCGGGGCCGGGTTGATCGGTGGACCGGCGCCGGGCGGGCGCACGGCGGTCCTGGTCGGTTACGGTCCGCGCACCACGAGCGCCAAGAGACGACCCCGCGTCGGTACGGGGAACGAGAACGGTCACGCCCCGGTGGCGCCCGCTCCCACTCCCGTCGTTCCTGCTCCCGCGCCTGTCGTTTCCACTCCCGCGCCGGTCAGCCCGGAACCGGTCGTCGCGGCTCCGGTCGTCGTAGGCGGACGGGCCGGTGCGGTGCTGGCCAAGCCGCCGGTGCGGAAACTCGCCCGGGACCTCGGGGTCGACCTCACCGGTGTCGACGGGACCGGGCCGCTGGGCTCGGTGACCCGGGACGACGTGCGGCGGGCGGCTGCTCCGGTCGTACCGGCAAGCGGGCCTGAAGCTCTTGACCTTGGGTCTCGGGAACGACGCATCCCGGTCAAGGGGGTGCGGAAGCTGACCGCGCAGAACATGGTGGCGTCGGCGTTCACCGCGCCGCACGTCACCGAGTTCCTGACCGTGGACGTGACCCGGTCGATGAAGACGCTGGCGAAGCTGAAGGCCGGGCGCGAGTTCGCCGACGTCCGGATCTCGCCGCTGCTGCTGGTGGCGAAGGCGGTGCTGCTCGCCGCGGCCCGCCATCCGATGGTCAACTCGACCTGGTCGGGCGAGACCGGCGAGATCGTGGTCAAGGACTACGTGAACCTGGGTATCGCCGCCGCCACCGACCGCGGGCTGATCGTCCCGAACATCAAGGACGCCGGCCGGCTCGGTCTGCGGGAACTCGCCGAGGCACTGAACACGCTGGTCCAGGTCGCCAAGTCGGGGAAGACCCCGCCCGCGGACATGACCGGCGGCACGCTCTCGATAACGAACGTGGGCGTGTTCGGCATCGACTCCGGCACCCCGATCCTGCCCCCGGGTGAGTCGGCGATCCTGGCGTTCGGTGCGATCCGGCCGATGCCCTGGGTGCACAAGGGCCGGATCCGCCCCCGTCAGGTGACCACCCTGGGGCTGTCCTTCGACCATCGGATCATCGACGGCGAACTGGGCTCCCGGTTCCTGCGCGACATCGGCACGTTCCTGGAGGACCCGTCGACGGCAATCCTGAGTTGGACCTAGGTTCATTCGGCTCTTTCAGCCAGAGGCCTTCGATCCTTAGGTACATGACCCAGCTCACCCCCTAAATCGGTGGCGGCGTCCCGCTCGTCCGCGCATAATGGACTCAACAGCGGGACGCGCGCCACCGCCACAAGCGGTCGGCGACGCTCGTCAAAGCGAAACCGGTCACCGCCGGAGGAAAGAGCACGTCATGAGCACCGCCCAGACCATGATCGACCGCTTCCGTCAGCGTCGGATGATCAGCCGCCAGAACCGCGCGATCGACCGCGCTCTCGCCGGCGCTCCGACCCAGGCGATGCGCGACGAGATCGCCGTCATCGCCCAGCGGCGTTGGGTCTCCTGACCCGCCCCGCTTCCACCTCTCGAAACGGCCCGCCCGGGTGACTCGGGCGGGCCGTTTCGTGTCAAATCACACTTTCGAAGATCCGCCTACGGTCCCTCCGGGGCGTATACCGGGATTCCTCCCGCCGCGAGCGCCCGGTACCGTGGGCACGGTCCCTGATCCGGCTCGGCCGGTCGGCCCGGGGAAACCGGGGCCATCGGTGGCCGCAGCATTCCGGTCCGGCACGGCGGGCATTCAGCCCGACACGGCGGGTACCGGAAGCTGGCACGACCCAACGGCGGAAAGTCGCCGCTGGGGTCGCGTCCGTGCAAAGCTGGCACGGCCGCATCGATGAGGAGGCGCATATGACGTCCGAGGGGCAGCACGCCGGTCAGCCGGCCGAGGCCACGTCGGGCGGACCGACGTCGGGTGGGCCCGACCAGCGCACCGCGGGCCGCGCATCGGCCCCGTCACCCGCTGAGGGCTTCCCCAATTCCTACGGGCCACCGCCGGCCAGCGCCCCCGGTGGGGGTTCGCCGTTCGTGGTTCCGACGGTCTCCTCGTTCGGCGCGGGGCCCAACCCCACCGGCGGCACGTCGTACGGGTCGGCCCGTGTGCCCGCACCGGAGAGTGACCTGCCGCAGCGGAACGCCTCGCCCTACGGGGCTCCCGAGGCGGCCTCGCCCTACGGCACGGTCTCGCCCTCCAACGGACAACCCGGGACACCACCTCCGCCGTACGGGTCCACGCCCGCGCCGTCGTCCGGAGCGCAGCCCGCCTGGGCGCCTTCGGGTTCCGACTCGGCCGCGTCCTTCCCGCCGCCGGCTGCTTCTTTCTCGCCACCGGCCGCCCCGCAGGGTGCCGGTGAGCAGGCGCCGTCTCCGTTCGGGGCCTCCGGTCTGCCCACGCGGACCCCGGCTGCCAGCCCGCCCGGTTCCTCCTTCGGTGGTTCGCCCGCCGAGACTCCGTCCAGCTTCGCGGCGCCCAAGACCACGGCCAACGGGCTGCCGACCCGCACGCCCGGCGCCACCGCCCCCGAGGACGGCGGTCTCGGCCGCTCCTTCTCGGCCTTCGGTGACCAGCCGGTGCGGGTTCCCGGCGCCAGCCTCTCCGATCTGCCGGACACGTCCACCGGTTCCACCGGGCAGAGCGGGTTCACCGCCGGGCCCGCACAGAACAGCTGGATGCAGCAGACCGCCAAGTCCTCCGACTCGTCGGCTGACGCCTCCCGGCCGGCCGCCGACTCGTTCCCGTCCCGGCGTGGCGACGGTGGCGGGTTCCCGCTGCGCGCACCCGCCGGTCCGGGCACCGACCCGGCCGGGTCGCCGGGCTCTTCGCAGCCCGCGTTCGGCACCCCGTCCGGGCCCACCGGGCTCGAGTTCGGCACCCCGTCCGGTTCTGCCACGCCTGGTTTCGCCACACCTGGTTCTGCCACGCCCGGTTCTGCCGCGCCCGGCTTCGGCGCGCCTGGTTCTGCCACGCCGGGTTTCGGGACGCCTGGTTCTGCCACGCCCGGTTTCGGGACGCAGTCCGGGTCTGCCACTCCTGGCTTCGGGGCGGCCTCGCAGCCGGCCTTCGGCACGCCGTCCGGGGCTCAGCCCAGCCTGGACCTGCCGATTCGTAGCCAGCAGCCGTTCGGGACCTCGCCGTTCGCGTCCTCCGCACCCGGCTCGCCCGCAACCGGCTCCCACTCGGCCGACTCGTCCGCATCGGGCTCCCATGCGGCCGGTTCGCCCACCTCCGGCTCACATGCGGCCGGATCGTCCACTTCCGCCTCGTCCGCCGCGGACCAGCCGCCCGCTTCCGCTGCCGGATACCCGCAGCGTGTGCCCGGTGCGGCCCTTGCCTCTGGGGGAAGTCTGTCGTCCAACGCTCCAGCCCCGGCCGATCCGGGTTCGTCGCCGTTCGGCGCGACCACCCCGGGTTCCTCGTCGTTCGGGCCGTCCGGTTCTTCGCCCGCCACGGGTTCGCCCTTCGGCAGTGCACCCGGCTCGTCACAGTTCGGGTCCTCACCGGCCAGCGGGTCGCCCTTCGGTAACTCCGCTGCGGCCGGCGGCTCGTCCGATTCCGCACAGTTCGGTGCGACCACCCCGGGCTCCTCGTCGTTCGGGCCGTCCGGTTCCTCGCCCGGCACCTCGCCGTTCGGTGACTCCTCGGCCGGCGCCTCACCGTTCGGGGGATCCGCGCCGGTCAGTGGCACGCCGGGAACGCCGCAGTTCGGCGGGTCCGCCTCGGTCAGTGGCACGCCCGGGTCCTCGTTCGGCGCCTCCTCGGACTTCAGCGGTTCGCCGGACGCCTCCGCGTTCAACGGCACGTCCGGGTCCTCGACCTTCGGCTCTGCCGGGTCCTCGCCGGTCAGCGGCAACCCGGGCGCCTCGACGTTCGGCTCCGCCGGAGCCGCTCCGGTCAGTGGCGCCTACGGTGCCCCCGCGGCCTCCTCGCCCTACGGTGAGTCGGCCGGTTCGCCCTACGGTGACTCCTCCGGATCCTCGGCCGGCTCGTCGTTCGGCGGTTCGGACTCCTTCGGCGGCTCGGCCGACTCCAACTCCTTCTCCGGCTCGTCCGGGGCCTTCCCCGGTGCCGCCGGCTCCTTCTCCGGTACTGCGGGCTCCGGGGCTTTCTCCGGTGCCGCGGGTTCCGGAGGCTCCGGGGCTTTCCCCGGTGCGGCCTCCGCGTCTCTGGGTGGCGAGCAGTCCGGCACGCCGGGCAGTGACCAGCAGGGCGCGTCGTCGGTTCCGCAGCCGCGTGAGCCCGGCGCCAAGCCCGCGGTCGGCTCGGCCCGTCCGGTGACGGCCAGCGCCTCGGTGCCCGGCCGGGTCAGCCCGACCGAGGCCGCCGAGATGCCGCCGCCCGCCGCGTCCGCGCCGCAGGCTCGTGTCTACGGCCGTCCCGCCGCGTCCGCCCCCGACGACTCGGAGGGAGATTCGGCGAGCTCTTCCCGTTCCGAAGAGACTCCTTTCGGTGGCCAGCCGGCTGAGAACCAGTCCGGCCTGCCGCAGCGTGGCGCGGCTTCGGTCGGTAGCTTCGGTGTGCCGCAGAACGACGGTTTCGGCGCCCAGAACGAGGGCCCGTCCGGCGGTTTCGGATCACCCCAGAACGACAGCGGCTTCGGCTCGCCGCAGGGTGGCGGCTTCGGCACCCCGCAGAGCGAGAAGCCGTCCGGCGGCTTCGGAGCCCCGCAGAACGATGGCGGTTTCGGCGCTCCGCAGAGCGACGGCGGCTTCGGTTCTCCGAAGGGCGACGGCGGCTTCGGCTCTCCGCAGGGCGGTTTCGGCGGGCAGCAGAGCGAGAGTCCGTCCGGCGGGTTCGGCACGCCGCAGGGCGGTGGTTTCGGAGCGCCGCAGGGTGAGAACCCGTCCGGTGGCTTCGGTCTGCCGCAGCGTGGCCAGGCTCAGCCCGGTGGTTTCGGCGGTTCGAACGACAACGGCTTCGGCCAGCGCGGTGAGGAGCCGTCCGGCGGCTTCACCCCGCCCCCGAACGACGGCGGTTTCGGATCACCCCAGGGCGGCGGCTTCGGCGGCTCGCAGAACGACGGTGGGTTCGGCACGCCGCAGCAGGACGGCGGGTTCGGTGCACCGCAGGGTGGTGTCTTCGGGACGCCGCAGAACGACGGTGAGCAGCAGTCCGGCGGGTTCCCGCAGCCCGGTGACGGCACTCTTCCGGGCGTGGCCCCGCAGTCCCCGGCCCGGGCGTCCGCCCGCGCCAGCGCGAGCGCCCGGGTGACCCCGCCGGAGGCCGATTCGCCGTTCGCGATGCCGGGTTCGCCGCAGTTCCCGGCGCCGGGTGCGGGTTCGGCGATGCCTGGCTCGCCGCAGTTCCCCGGTTCGGCCCCGCCGTTCGGTGGTGGCAACGACCAGTTCGGTTCGCCGATCGGCCCGCCGTTCGACGCGGGTCGTGGCGCTCCGGCGGACCAGTACAGCGAGCACACCACCGACGTGTCCGGCCGCGGTGACTCGCCGTACGTCCCGGCGCCCGCGCTGCCGCCGATGCCCGGTGACCAGACCAACGCCTTTCCGGGGAGCCCGGCGGCCCGGGCCACGGTGACGCCGCCCGGCCCGGAGGACACCACGAGCTGGCCCGGCCCGTCCGACGAGCAGGACAAGTTCGACCAGTTCAAGTCGGAGACCCCGGCGCCGCCTCCGGCGAAGACGAACGTACGGACGATCCCGGTGGCCCTGGCCGTCGTGCTCGGTGCCGGCATCCTGCTGGCGGTGGTGTTCGGCCTGGTCTACCTGATCTCCGGTGACGACGAGTTCAAGGTGTCCCAGGGGCAGTGTGTGAAGCGCAACGGCACCACTCCGGTGGTGGCGGCGTGCACCGACCCGGACACCTTCCAGGTGACGAGCATCGTCGCGTCCAAGGACCAGTGCGGTGACGCCACCCAGCCGTACATCGTGATCCCGAAGGACAGCGGTGACCAGGTGCTCTGCCTGAAGAAGAACACCTGAGGCCTGACGGAGAACATCTGAGACCGAAGAGGAACAACCGACCGGCAGTAGAACGTGAACCAGGTCCCGCTCGGCAGAGCCGGGGCCTGGTTCGTTCATGCGGGTAGGGCACCATGGCGGGATGGAATTTCGCGTGCGTGCGCCCGAACTCAAGGGTCGCGGTTGGCTGAACACCGGCGGTAAGGCTCTCACTCTGGCCGATCTGCGCGGAAAGATCCTGGTCCTGGATTTCTGGACGTTCTGTTGCATCAACTGTCTGCACGTCCTGGACGAGCTTCGCCCGCTGGAGGAGAAGTACGGCGACGCGCTCGGGGTGATCGGCGTGCATTCGCCGAAGTTCGAGCACGAGCGTGACCCGCAGGCGCTGGCCGCCGCGGTGGAGCGGTACGGCGTGCACCACCCGGTGGTGGACGACGGTGACATGCACCTGTGGCAGCAGTACGCGGCGAAGGCCTGGCCGACGCTGGCCGTGGTCGACCCGGAGGGCTACCTGGTCTCGTCGATGGCGGGCGAGGGGCATGCCGAGGGGCTGTCCCGCCTGATCGGCGAGCTGATCACCAAGCACGAGGCGAGTGGCACCCTGCACCGCGGCGACGGGCCGTACGTTCCGCCGCCCGCGCCGGAGGGTCTGCTGCGCTTCCCGGGCAAGGTGATCGAGCTGCCGACCGGCAACCTGCTGGTCTCGGATTCGGCCCGGCACTCGGTGGTGGAGCTGTCCGCGGACGGGGAGACGCTGGTCCGCCGGTTCGGGTCCGGCACCCGGGGTGAGCCGTTCAGCGAGCCGCAGGGCCTGACCCTGTTGCCGCCGGCGGTGGCGTCCACGGCCGGTTACGACGTGGTGGTCGCCGACACCGTCCACCACCAGCTGCGCGGCATCAACCTGACGACCGGGGAGATCACCCTGGTGGCGGGTTCGGGCCGGCCGTGGCGGTCGACGGTCGACGATCATGCGCACGACGCCCTGGCGGCGGATCTGTCGTCGCCGTGGGACGTGGCGTGGTTCGAGGACAAGATCGTGATCGCGATGGCGGGCATCCACCAGCTGTGGTGGTTCGACCCGATCAAACGCACGGTGGGCGTCTGGGCCGGTACGACGGTGGAGGCGCTGCGCGACGGCCCGATCCCGGACGTGTGGATGGCCCAGCCGTCCGGCCTGTCGGTGAGCGCTGATCAGAAACGGTTGTGGATCGCCGACAGTGAGACCTCGGCGGTGCGCTATGTCGAGGCCGGGGTGATGCACACCGCGGTGGGTCAGGGACTGTTCGATTTCGGTCACGTGGACGGCCCGGCAGCCGAGGCGTTGTTCCAGCATCCGCTCGGGGTGACCGCTCTGGCCGACGGTTCGGTGTTGGTGGCGGACACGTACAACGGCGCGGTCCGGCGTTTCGATCCGGCGTCCGGCGAGGTCTCCACGGTGGATTCCGGGCTGGCCGAGCCGAGCGACGTCCTGGTCACCGGGGACGGGACGGTGATCGTGGTGGAGTCGGCCGCGCACCGGCTGACCCGGCTGGCGCCCGGCGTCGTCAAGACGGTGACCGGGGAGCGGCACCGGACCGAGCGCCCGCCGTCGCACCTGGCGCCCGGCGAGGTCACCCTGGACGTGATCTTCACGCCGGCGCCGGGGCAGAAGCTGGACAGCCAGTTCGGTTCGCCGCTGCGCCTGACGGTGTCGGCGTCACCGGCCGAGCTGTTGCTGGAGGGCGAGGGTGTCACCACCGACCTGTCGCGCAGACTCGTGCTCAACCCGGACGTACCGAAAGGGGTCCTGCAGGTTGTCGCGCAGGCCGCGACGTGCGACGTGGACGCCGAGTTCGGCGCCTGTCACCTGACCCGGCAGGACTGGGGCGTGCCGATCGTGATCGACCGCGAGGGCCCGCAGCGCCTGCCGTTGATCCTGCGCGGCATCGACGAGACCGGAAGCGATCAGAAGGACTGAACCGGTAGGTGGTCGGCCAGGGCGGTGCGAACCGCGCGGGCCAGGTCGACCGCGCCCGGGGTGTCGCCGTGTACGCAGATCGAGCGGACCGGGCAGGGCGTGACGGTACCGTCGACGGCGATCACCTCGCCGTCGACGGCCATCCGCACCACCCGGGCCACCACGTCGTCCGGGTCGTGCACGATCGCGTCCGGCCGGTTGCGGGGCACGAGACGGCCGTCGGGCAGGTAACCGCGGTCGGCGAAGCCCTCGCCGATCACCGTGAGCCCGGCCTCCAGGGCGCGCGCGGCCAGCACCGATCCGGGCTGGCAGAGCACCGGCAGGCCGGCGTCGTAGGCGAGCACCGCGTCGATCACCGCGGACGACTGGACCACGTCGACGGCGGCGGTGTTGTAGAGGGCGCCGTGCGGTTTCACGTACCGCACCCGGTCGCCGGCGGCCTTGCAGAACGCTTCCAGGGCACCGATCTGGTACAGGATGTCGTCGCGCAGCTCGTGCCGGTCGTAGTCGATCCGCCGCCGCCCGAAGCCGGCCAGGTCGCGGTAGCCGACCTGGGCGCCGACCGCGACACGCTTCTCGGCGGCGCGCCGGCACACCCGGTACATCGTGGACGGATCGCCGGCGTGGAAGCCGCAGGCCACGTTCGCCGAGGTCACCACGTCGAGCAGGGCGTCGTCGTCGCCGAGGCGCCAGGCGCCGAAGCCCTCGCCGAGGTCGGCGTTCAGGTCGATCCAGTGGTCAGTCGAGCTCACGGAATCTCACGGTAGTCCCCGGACGGGCCTGGGCAAGGGGGGTCACGTCGTCGACCACGCCGATCACCGGGTAGCCGCCGGTGGTGGGGTGGTCGGCGAGGAAGACGATCGGCCGGCCGTCGGCGGGCACCTGCACCGCGCCGAGCACCACGCCCTCGGAGGGAAGTTCGCCGGCCTTCGCGCGGGTCAGGGCGGTGCCGGCCAGCCGGGTGCCGATCCGGTTGCTCAACGGCCCGATGGTGTACGGGGTACCGAACAGCCCGGTGAGATCACACCAGTCGTCCCGCGGTCCGCGCCGCAGTCCGAGCACGAACTCCCCGCCGATCCGGGCCGGTTCCCCCACCGCCGGCGCCCCGGTGGCCGTCCCGACGGGCAGCACGGCCCCGTCGGTGAGCCGGTCCGGCCCCAGCCCGGAGAGGGTGTCGGTGGAGCGGCTGCCCAGCACCGGTTCGACGACGATGCCCCCGGCCACGGCGAGGTAGGACCGCACGCCCCGGATCGCCGGCCCGATGTCGACGACGCCACCGGCCGGTACCTCGAACAGCTGACATCCGCCCGGCCGTTCCACCGGCCGCTGGTCCACGTCGATCGCGGCGAGCGCCCCGGTCACCGCGACCAGGGCCGGCGCGGCGAACCGCAGGGTGCACCCGAGCAGCGTGGTCTCCAGCCCGGCCGCGTCGTCGGGGTTGCCGACGAAGCGGTTGGCGAGCCCCAGGGCGGGCGCGTCGAGGGCGCCGGAGCGGGGCACGCCCAGGTGGGCCCAGCCGGGACGGCCGAGGTCCTGCACGGTGGTGAGCGGGCCGGCCCGCAGCACGGTGATCACTTCGCCACCAACCGGACCCGTGTGCCGGGGGTGAGGAGGGCGGGCTGCTCCCGGCGTACGTCGAAAAGGGTTTGATCGGTGGTGCCGACCAGCCGCCACCCGCCGGGCGACGCCGTGGGGTAGATGCCCGCCCAGCCACCGGCGAGGGCGACCGATCCGACCGGCACGCGAGGACGTGGAGCGTCGAGCCGGGGGACCGCCCAGTCATCCGGGAAACCACGCAGATAGGCGAAACCGGGCGCGAAGCCGGAGAAGGCGACGGTGAGCCGGGTCTCGGTCAGCCGTCGCACGGTCTCGTCCGGAGTGACCCGCCAGAGTGCGGCGACCGAGTCCAGATCAGCGCCGTCGAAAACCGTCGGGATCTTCACCACCGGCCCGCCGGTACGACGTTCGCCGGGAGCCGGTTCCCACGCCGTGAGCAGCGCTTCCGTGCCCGGGGCGACGCCGTCGAGGAGGACCGTCAGGGCGCCCGGGACGATCTCGGTGACCCGCAGTTCGCCGGTCTCCCGGCGGCGCCACAGCTCGGCCCGCCAGTCTTCCACCCGGTCGGCGTCCGGACATTCGATAAGCAGTCCGGAGGCCCCCACCCGTCGTATCTTCATGGGGAAATCATCCGGTGGAGTCAACCGTATCCGGCATCACTACCCACTAGTAACCTACGGTGCCGTAACCTGGATCCCGTGACGACCTCAGCCCCGTTCCGGATGAAGCCGACCGACCTCGGCAAGCCGCGACTACGCGGTCGGTTGCATCAGTACGCGTTCTTCGTCGCACTGGTCTGCGGCGCCGTGCTCAGTTCGATCGCGCTGAGCAGGCCAGGCATCTCCCCGTTCCTCAGCTGCCTGATCTACAGCATCACGGTGTGCGGCCTGTTCGGCACCAGCGCCCTCTATCACCGCCGGGTGTGGAGCGAGCGTGGCTACCAGATCATGCGCCGCGCCGACCACTCGATGATCTTCATCTTCATCGCCGGCAGCTATACGCCGTTCTGTGTGCTGCTGCTCGAGGGCACCACCCAGGTCGTGCTGCTCAGCCTGGTCTGGGGCGGCGCTCTCGGCGGTGTCGCGCTGAAGATGATCTGGCCGCACCTGCCGCGCTGGGTCGGCGCCCCGCTCTACGTGGCACTCGGCTGGGTCGCGGTCGCGATCATCCCCGAGGTGCTGCACGTCGGCGGGGTCACCTGCCTGGTGCTGCTGCTCGTCGGTGGCGCCATCTACACGATCGGCGCGGTCTTCTACGCGCTGCGCCGCCCCAACCCGTGGCCGACCGTCTTCGGCCACCACGAGTTCTTCCACGCCTGCACGCTGGTCGCGGCGATCTGCCACCACATCGCGGTCTACTTCGCTCTGTACGCATGAGGTCCGGGCCCCTGCGATCAGGGGCCCGGACCTCATGGCTTCGTCAGGAGTACGCGGGAGGCGGCGGCGGGGGAACGTCGTCGCGACGAACCTCGCGGTACTCGGAGGTGTAACCAGGACCGGCGACGGGCTGTTGCTGCTGCCGGGTGACCACGGTCGTGCGGCGACGGTTGCTCCAGAAGAACAGTGTGATCAGCAGACCGGCGAAACCGGCCAGCATCAGGATCCAGCCGATCACACCGATGTCCAGGCCACTGATGTCCGCCTCCACAGCGAACGCCAGGATCGCGCCCAGAGCGATCAGAAAAATGCTCGCACCGATGCCCATCGGACCCTCCTCGGGTGGGTGTCCGCTCGGCCGGGCGCCGATCGCTCGACCGTGATGAATGCGTCGAAGCAGCGTTTACCCGCACGTGCCGAATCCCAATCAGGCAAGCTGTTCGGATGACCACGCGGACGCTCATTCTGCTGCGCCATGCCAAGGCCGAGACCCCTGGCGACTTCGACGACTACGACCGCGCGCTCACCGAACGCGGGAACGCCGACGCCGACGCGGCCGGCGCCTGGCTGACCGACGAGCGACTGCACCCGGAGTTGGTGATCTGCTCCCCGGCCAAGCGCACCCGGCAGACCTGGCAGGGCGTCGCCATCGCCCTGGGGCAGGCGCCGTCGGCCCGCCCGGGGCCCGAGGTGCACTACGAGGACTCGATGTACCTGGGCCGGGGCGGTGAGGTCTTCGAACTGCTGAAGGCGGTTCCGGACACGATCCGCACGGTTCTGGTGGTCGGCCACAACCCGACCATGTCCGAAGTGTCCGCTCTGCTACTGCCGGACGACCAGTACACCGGCACGGTCCTGGAGATGAAGACCGCCGGGCTGGCCGTGCACACCGGGGAGAAGCCGTGGTCCTCGGCGGAACCGGGCTCGATGCGCCTCACCCGGTCCCACACCGCCCGCGGCTGAAACCTACTTCCGGTACCAGGGTCCGGGTGGTCGTGGACTTCACGTTCCCCAGTTTGTCGTACGCCCGGACCTGGACCTTCATGGTCTTGCTCTGCTTGTTCACCTGGACCTTCAACAGGTAACCGGCCGTCGCGTCCTTCGCCACCACCTTGCCGTTCACCAGCAGCTCGACCCGCGCGACCCCGGCGGCGTCGGACGCCTTGACCGAGACCGCGACGGTCCCCTCGACCCTGGCCCTGTTCTTCGGTGCCTTGGTGATCGAGACAGTCGGCCCGGCGTTGTCCGCGATCACCGTCCGGGTGTAGGCGCGGACGTTCCCGGCCTTGTCGGTCAACTTCCAGAGCAGATCGAGACGGCCGGAGTACGCCCCGCCGGCGGTCTTCAGCGAGTAGGGCGCGGTGGTGTCCCGGCCCACGCGCTTCCCGTTGGCCCAGAGCTCGGCAAACGCGACTCCGGTGACGTCGTCGGTGACCCCGGAGATCGTCGTCGTGACAGCGCCCCGGACCCGGGTGTTCGCGGCCGGGCTGATCCCGGTGGCGGTCGGCGCCTGCTCGTCGGCCCAGCCCTCGAAGTTCGCGCTGCCGATGTTGCCGGCCTCGTCGTAGGCGTCGACCGAGAACAGCCCGCCCCCGCCCGGGGGGACCCGGATCGTCGCGGTCCAGGTGTCGGTGCCCGGCGCACGGGTCATCGCCACGCCGGAAGCCAGCACCCTCGTCGTGTCGGGGCTCGCCGTGACGACCACGTCGACCGGATTGCGCACGATCGAACCCCGCACCGGAGAGACGATCGAGACCGTGGGCGCGACGGTGTCGAAACGGACCGTCGTGCTCTTCTCGGCGACGTTGCCGGCGTGGTCGTACGCCCGGACGGTGATCTCCCGCGATCCGCTCCAGTCCGCCGGGGCGTCCACCCGGATCGGCTGGTCCCATGGGGTCTTCCGCTCACCCACGACGACCCCGTCGACCAGGACCGCGACCCGGGCCACCCCGTGGTCGTCGGTCACCATCGGATCCACCGTGATCGGCTCCGCGGAGATCCGGCCCTCGGTGAGCCCGGTCGACACCACGACCGGGTTCACCGTGTCCGCGGCCCCGAACCGGCTCATCAGGTCGGCCGCGTCCAGGATCGGCGGGTCGTAGTGCCGTTCCGGGCTGGGCACCGCGCCCGCCACGATCGCGTCGCTCACCTGGGCCGCGGTCGCGCCGGGCCGGGCGGAGAAGGCCAGCGCGGCGGCTCCGGCGACGACCGCGGCCGACGCGGGCGAACCGGCCAGGTAGCGGTCGGCTCCCGCGGCGCCGGGCACCCGCAGGTTGTCGGCGGCGGCCACCTCGATGTAGAAGCCGTTGTTCACGTTGGTGTTGCTGCTCTTGCGGCCGGCGCCGTCCACCGAGGCCACCGTGAGCACACCGGGGAAGGTGCCCGGGTGCTGCGGCTGCGAGGTGCCGGTGTTGCCGGCCGCGTCGATGATCAGGGCGCCCTTCTTCTGGGCGTACTGGACGGCGTCCCGCATCAGGTAACTGAAGAAATCGGCGGTGCCGGCGACCATGATGACCCGGGCGCCCTGGTCGGCCGCCCACACGATGCCGGCCGAGAGGTCCACGCCGGTCCCGCTGCCGGGATCGTCCTGCACCCGGACCGGCAGGACCCGGCACCCGCCGCAGACCCCGCTGTCACCACCGCCGGCGATGATGCCGGCGACCAGCGTGCCGTGCCCGTCCTCGTCGGAGGCGTCGGTGTCACCGTCCACGAAGTCGCGCCCCGGCAGGATCCGCTCGGCGGGAAGTCCCTGAGCCGGGCTGACCCCGGTACCGAGCACCGCGACGACGGTGTCCGGACTGCCGGCGCCCCAGGTACGGGCCGCGGTCACCCGGCTCGTGTCGAGCGACCCGGCGGTGGCGGCGTCACCGGGCACGACACCGGTGGTCACCCGGACGTCCGGCTGGGCGAACCGGATCCCGGCGCCCGCCCTGGCCCGCTCGCCCGCTTCGAGGCGGCTCTCCGGCGGCACGTCGACCACGATCGCGTCCATTCCCGGCACCGGGCGGCTGCCCAGCGCCAGGTCACCGATCCGGTTCACGACCGCCGCCGGATCGGTGGTCGGCAGCATGCCCACCACCAGGCGCCCCGGCCACAGCAGGTCCTCGATCGGCGCGGCCGAGGCCGGACCCACCGCGAGACCCACCATCAGGGCGGCGGCCAGCGAGGAGGAAAGAAGACGCACCAGCAGGCCCCCGTACATCAGTCCACTGAGGAGATCGAGGACGATCTTAGGACTCGCCGGTACGCCTCCGTATCATCCGAAAAGACGAGGCCCCGGTGGACGCCGTTGTCCGCCGGGGCCTCGCCCTTTTTCAGGAGAGTGGGAAAAGTCTGGTCAGAACGCGTCCTCGTCCAGGTCCATCAGGTCGAGGGTGGTGTTCTCGATGATCCGGCGGTCGGAACCGATCCGGGGCAGGACCTCGCGGGTGAAGAAGCGGGCCGCGGCCACCTTGCCGGTGTAGAACTTCCGGTCCGCCTCGGAGACCTCGGTGTTCAGCGCGTTCAGCGCCACCTCGGCCTGCCGCAGCAGCAGCCAGGCCAGGACCACGTCGCCGAGGGCCAGCAGAATCCGGCGGGAGGTCAGGCCGACCTTGTACAGCTCGCGGGCCTCCCCGTTCTGCACGGCGCCGAGCCAGCCCAGGACCACGGTGAGGATGGTCTGCATCTCGCCGAGCGCCTTGCCCAGGGCGAGCCGCTCGTCCTTGAGCTGACCGTTGCCGGCCTCGCTCTCGACGAAGCCCTGGATCTCGGCGGCGATGGTGCCGAGCGTCCGGCCGCCGTCCTTGACGATCTTGCGGAAGATCAGGTCGAGGCTCTGGATCGCGGTCGTACCCTCGTACAGGGTGTCGATCTTCGCGTCCCGGACGTACTGCTCCAGCGGGTAGTCCTGCAGGAAGCCGGACCCGCCGAAGACCTGCAGCGACTCGGCGCCCAGCAACTCGTACGCCCGCTCGGATCCGACGCCCTTGACCAGGGGAAGCAGGAAGTCGTTGACGCTGCTGGCGATCTTGGCAGCCTTCTCGTCACCGGCGGCCTGCGCGATGAAGACCTTGTCCTGCCAGGTCGCCGTATAGATGACCAGGGCCCGGAGCGCCTCGGCGTACGACTTCTGGAGCATCAGCGACCGGCGTACGTCCGGGTGGTGGGTGATGGTGACCCGGGGAGCCGCCTTGTCGGTGTTCTGCACCAGGTCGGCGCCCTGGACACGATTCTTCGCGTACTCCAGCGCGTTCAGGTAGCCGCTGGACAGGGTGGCGATCGCCTTGGTGCCGACCATCATCCGGGCGTTCTCAATGATCATGAACATCTGCCGGATGCCCTGGTGCACCTCGCCGAGCAGCCAGCCCTTGGCCGGGGTGCCGTGCTCACCGAAGGTCATCTCACACGTGTTGGAGACCTTGATGCCCATCTTGTGCTCGACGTTCGTCGCGTAGACGCCGTTGCGCTCGCCCAGGTCGCCGGTGGCCGGGTCGAAGTGGTACTTCGGCACGATGAACAGCGACAGGCCCTTGGTGCCCGGGCCGCCGGCGCCCTCGACACCCACCGGGCGCGCCAGCACGTAGTGGATGATGTTGTCGCTCAGGTCGTGCTCACCCGAGGTGATGAAGCGCTTGACGCCCTCGATGTGCCACGAGCCGTCGGCCTGCGGGATGGCGCGGGCGCGACCGGCACCGACGTCCGACCCGGCGTCCGGCTCGGTGAGGACCATCGTCGAGCCCCACTGCTTCTCGACGAAGAGCTTGGCCCACTCCTTCTGCTCCGGCGTGCCCTCGATCCAGGTCACGTGCGCGAAGGACGGACCGGACGAATACATCCAGATCGGGGCGTTGGCCCCCAGGATCTGCTCGGCGACCGCCCACACCAGGCTGCGCGGCGCCTGGTTGCCACCGAGACCGGTCGGCAGGTCGAGCCGCCAGAACTCGGACGCCATGAACGTCGCGAAGGACTTCTTGAACGACTCCGGCAGCGGCGCGGTGTGCGTGGCCGGGTCGAAGACCGGTGGGTTGCGGTCACCGTCGACGTAGCTGGCGGCGAGGTCCTCGCGGGCCAGCCGGTCGACCTCGGAGAGCACGTCGTTGGCGGTCTCCACGTCGATCTCGTCGAACGGCGCCCGGCCGAGTGACTGATCTGCCCCGAAGACCTCGAACAGGTTGAACCGGAGGTCCCGAAGGTTGCTCTTGTAGTGCGTCATGGTGCTTGGCCCCGCTCTCCCGGACGCGAGTTACCCGTCAGTAACCCCACTGTATTACTGATCGGTAGGTACCGACAACCCGGCCAGGGTTTACCGATGGGCCCACCAGGACGGGGCGGTTGTCCGTCCGATCAGATGGCGACCGATACAGCCGTTCGGCCATTTGCCTACTTCGACACGCGGCCGGCGTATCGCGGGCCCGCACGGGTCGTTTCCATGGATAGACAGCCACGAGCAGGGGGATGCCATGTTCGCCACGATCAAAAGCCTGATCCCGGAACCTCGCCAGGCGAACCAGCCGCGCAACTACGTCGGGCGGCACCGTCAGCCCGAGCACACGCCGAACCAGTCGGCCACGGTCGCCTCGGCGCCCGTTCCGGTCGTCTCGCCGGCGCCGGACGCTCAGGACAAGGCCGCGGCCTAACTACCGGCCGCGCCGACTTCCCAGCTCGGTACCGAGACGGCAGTGCCGCCGTCCGGGCCGGCGTACTCCAGCAACACCAGTGCGATGTCGTCCTCGAGACGGCCGTACACCCAATCCACCAGCGCCGTCTCCAGCGACGCCAGCCCGTCGCCGACCGTGCCGTGGCCCAGGAGGCGCCACGCGCGGTCGGCGGTCGGGAAGAACTCGCCCTCCCGGCGCGCCTCGCCCAGCCCGTCGGTGAAGAGCAGCAGCCGGTCGCCCGGCTCCAGACGCTCCACCCGGGCCTTCACCTCCGGCATGAAACCCAGCGGAGGCGCCGGCGCCGGCGGCTCCAGCGGGATCACCTGGCCCCGGCGCAACAGCAACGGGGCCGGGTGTCCACAGTTGACGATGGTCAGCGTGCCGCCGCGCTCCTCGACCAGAGCCGCCGTCACGAAGTCCTCGTCACCGACACTGCGGGCCACCGCGCGGTCCAGGTCCTGCACGATCGTGCGCAGATCGGCCCGCTCGTACGCCACGTGCCGGTACGAACCCAGCACGATGCTCGCCAGGCGTACCGCGTCCAGGCCCTTGCCGCGCACGTCGCCGATGATGATCCGCACGCCGTACGGCGTGTTCAGCGCCTCGTAGAGGTCACCACCGATGTCGGCGGCGGCGGTCGCGGAGATGTAGCGCCCGGAGATCGCCAGCGCGCCCACCTGCGGACCGATCGGCCGCAGCACCGCCTGCTGGGCCACCGCCGCCAGCCGCAACAGCTCGGCGATCCGGTCGGACTGCCGCTCCCGGATCGTCGCGCCGGCCGCCGCCACCCCCGTCGCCAGCACGATGCCCATCAGATTGACCAGGCCGACCATGCCGGTCTGCAGGCCGGCCATCCCGACGAAGACCGCACCGACCACAGTCGCGAGCACACCGGACGCCAGCACCATCTGCCAGACCGCGAAAACCGCGGCCAGGAACGGCACCGCCGCCAGCAGGCCGACAAAATCCGCCTGCCGGGGCTCCTCGGCCAGCTCCACGGCGGACACGACGGCGAGCAGCACGAGCGCCGCGCCGACACCGGCGCGGTTCCCAGGGCTCAGCGGGCGTCGTCCCGCCAGGAAAGTAGACATGGTTCGCCGACCAGCATGCCCGATCAGCCGCACGTCGGGTATCAACTTGACCCGTAGGCTGAGCGCATTCTGACCTGCCGTAGGTACCGGCGTCATTCGGTCGGTCCAACCAGGGCGACAGCCGGTGACAGGATGGCTCCGTGACCGACGATCTCCGTGATCTTCTCCGAACGGCCTTCCGCTGGACCGACCTCGGCCCCGGAAGCGACTACCTCGTCAGCGACCGCTCCGGCTGGTGGCGTGACCCGCGGATCCTCGACGGACTCGGCGACGGCCTGGCCGGGCTGTTCGCGGACTCCGCGCCGACCGTCGTGGTGTCGCCCGAGGTCACCGGATTCATGGTCGGGCCGCTGGTGGCACGGGCGCTCGGGGTGGGCTTCGTCGAGGCGTACCGGGCCGGGGCCCGCCGGGCCATCGCCGAGCCGATGATCTGGGCCGACGTCCCCAGCGACCACCGCGGCGACGTGCAGCGCCTGGGCGTACGGGAGAGGCTGATCGGCCCCGATGACCGCGTCCTGGTCGTCGACGACTGGGCGGCCACCGGGGCTCAGGCCCGCGGTCTGCGGAAACTGCTCGGCGATCGGTACCTGGGCACGGCTGTCATCGTCGCCGAGTGCCCACCGCCGGTCGCTACCGAGCTGTCCATCCGCAGCCTGCTGACCGGGATGGATCTTTAGCTGTCTTTCCGGCCCTAGCTTTCTTTCCGGATGCGCTGGTAACCGGCCAGCGCACCGCGGGCCGGGTGCCAGCCGGTGGCGGTGTAGGCGGCGAGGCCCTGCTTGACATACGGGTCCTCGGCGATCAGCGCGTGGGCCTCGGCCTCGGTGTCCACGTCCAGCAGGATGATGCCGCCGGTCGGCGGGTCGATCCGCCCGGCGGTGACCGAGTAACCGGCCTCCTCCAGCCCCGCGAGGAAGGTCAGGTGATCGGCACGGGCCGCATCGACTTCAGCGAGCGGCTTCAGGTACGTCGAGATCATCAGATACACGTTCGCCATCCTAGAACCGACCATCCGGCCCCTGACGATTTGCCCTGGTCGGGGCTACTTTTCCGGGATGCAGATCCAGATCACCGCGGTTCCGGACGCGGCGCTGAACGCGGCCGCCACCCGGCACGGCCTGCGACGGCCGGTGCTCGCCGCCCGGCTCGGCGGTTGGGCGCTGCTGCTGTACGCCCTGCTCGCACAGGCCGTCACCGGGGAACTCGACCCGGTGCTGCTGGCCGGCGGGGCTCTGCTCGCCGTGGCCGTCCCGGTGATCCTGCTCAACCACACCGCGCGCGGGCTGCGCTCCGGGCGGGTGACCAGCTACGAGATCAGCGAAGGCGGGATCGCCAGCGCTGACCCCGAGAGCCGGCACGCGTACGCCTGGCAGGCTGTCCGTTCTGTTGACGAACTCTCCGGGCAGTTGCTCTTCCGGCTGCGCGGCGCCCGTCTGCTGCCGGTGCCGACGGGCGGGCTCAGTGCCGCCGAGATCGAGCAGATCCTCGATGTCGCTGCAACCCGGGGCCGGCCCGTGCGCCGTCAGATGGTCGGCCAGGTCCGGAAATTCAGTGCCGACCGGCTCGGCGTCGGGCCCCGCTGATTCTGATAGCGGGAGCCGTAGACGCTCGACCCGTAGGCGTGCTCGGCCGGGCTGGACAGCCTGAAGACACACAGCTGCCCGATCTTCATCCCCGGCCAGAGCTTGATCGGTAGATTGGCCACGTTGGAGAGTTCCAGCGTCACGTGGCCGGAGAAGCCCGGGTCGATGAAGCCGGCCGTCGAATGGGTGAGCAGGCCCAGACGCCCCAGGCTGCTCTTGCCCTCCAGACGGGCGGCCAGCGCCTGCCCGAGAGTGACCACCTCGAGCGTCGACGCCAGCACGAACTCGCCCGGGTGCAACACGAACGGCTGACCATCCTCGACCTCGACCGGGGCGGTCAGCTCGTCCTGCTGCTCGGCCGGATCGATGTGGGTGTAGAGATGGTTGTTGAAAACCCGGAAGAATCGATCCAGCCGGACGTCGACGCTGGACGGCTGCATCAGCGACGGTTCGTAGGGCTCCAGGGCGAAGCCACCGGATTTGATCTCTGAGACCAGGTCACGGTCGGAGAGGAGCATCCGATCACCATACCGACCCGGGCCGGAGCTGCCCGAATCGGCGTGTTCGCTGGCTGCCTCGAACGTATGTTCGATAGAATGCCTCCATGGCTTCCTGGTCCGATTTCGCCGCAGCCGAGCCGGCGCTCGCTGACGGCATCCGTGCGCTCCTGCAGCAGTACGGCCCCGGCATGGGCTACCTCGCGACGATCCGCCCCGACGGCGGCCCCCGAGTCCATCCGGTGTCGCCGGTCTTCACCGAGACCGGCCTCTACTGCTTCGTCGTCGACTCCCCGAAGCGCCGCGACCTGGAACGCGACGGCCGCTACGCCCTGCACGCCTACCCACCGGAGGACAACGACGACGAGGCGACAGTGACCGGCCGAGCCGTCCCGGTCCGCGACCCCCGCACCATCGCCCACCTGGCCGGCACCCTGCACGCCTCCCCCGACGTCGACTGGCGCCTCTTCGAGCTGACGATAGCGACAGCCATGCTCCGCAACCACGGCCCAGCCGGAGCCCTCCCATTGGCGGCGACCCCGTTCCTGCCGGCGTACGCCCGCACGTGGAAGGCCCCACGCCACACCCACCGCCCGTTGGCGGTAGCCAGCTGATCCCAGCCTTCGCCTGATCCACCGACCACCGGATCGCCTGTCTGAGCCGCCCCCACCCCGGCACTCCCCGTCCCGGCGACACCCCCAGCCACCAGCATCGTTCACTCCGCACCGGAGCAACACAGCGAACCCCGGGGGCCGTGCCGCCAACGAGACGGATAATCGGGTACAGTGAGGCAGCTTGCGGGTGTAGTTCAATGGCAGAACATCAGCTTCCCAAGCTGACAGCGCGGGTTCGATTCCCGTCACCCGCTCGGAGCCGGGAGCCCTCTGTCCGCGTAGACCGCGGACCGGGGGCTCCTCGCATTTCTACTGGGGGCCGAGCCCCCAGACCCCGCGTCACGGTAGACCGGTTTGTGGAGCGGTTGCGGTTTGCACCTTGGTCGGGTTGCGGTTTGCACCTTGGTCGGGTTGCGGTTTGCACCTTGGTCGGGTTGCGGTTTGCACCTTGGTCGG
>NZ_BOMG01000090.1 GCF_016862075.1 Actinoplanes couchii
GGGTTGCGGTTTGCACCTTGGTCGGGTTGCGGTTTGCACCTTGGTCGGGTTGCGGTTTGCACCTTGGTCGGGTTGCGGTTTGCACCTTGGTCGGGCTTCGCCCTTCCTCGTGGTGGGTCGGTCCGGCGCTATCGCGCACAACCTTTTGTCGCCGTGGTCTTCCGTCGCTGCGTTTGGCCATTTTCCTGCCGCCACTCGCTGGGTTCCGCCACTGGGCACGGGCTTTTCGGCCAGCCTGCGTGGTTTCTTCGCCGAGCCCGGCCTGCTGTTGCCGCGTCTGGCTTTCTTCCGCCGCTACGCACTGCGTTCCGCCGACGCGCACGGTCTTCCTTGCCGCCCGGCTGGTTCTCACCGTCGAGCCGGCCTTCCCATGCCACGCCCGGCCTTCCCCACCACTACGCACCGAGTTCCGCCCCACGCGCGGCCTTTCCCGCCGCCGCGCATGGCCTCCATCACCACGCCTGGCTTTGGCTCGCCGCTACGTGGGTGTGCTTCGTTGCCACACGCGACCTCTCTCGCCGCCGCGAATGGTCCTTCACCGCAACGGCCGGCCTTCGTCTACCGGCACGCATCGCTTTCATCACCGCGCAAGGTCTGCCCATTGCCACCTGCCGCTTTCATCGCCATGGGTGGGATGCTCGGCCTTTCGGGAACACGTCCGGCTCTCTGTGAGCCACAACCGGCGTTTCGGGATCACTACCGGCTCTCTGTAGCCACAACCGGCGTTTCGGGATCGCTCCTGGTTCTCTGGGGCCGCGACCGGCGTTTCGGGATCGCGCCGGGGCCCTCTTGGAGCGCAATCGGCGTTGCGGGATCGTGGCTGGGTCTCTTTGAGTGGGGGCGGCTTTTGGGGGGTTGCGGGTGGTGGTACAAGGGTGGACCACTGCGGGTGAGGGTGGGGCTACCGTCGGCGGTATGGGTCCACTACGGAGCGCTGGTCTTGAGCTTGGGGAGCGGATTCGGGCGCGGCGCCTGCTTCGCGGGTGGAGTGTTCGGTATGCGGCCAGCCGGGCCGGGGTTTCGCATGCCACCTGGAGCCGGATCGAGCGTGGGCTGCAGACCGCCGACAACCGGTTCATGCTGGCCGACATCGCGGGGGCGCTGGAATGCGCGCCCGCCGATCTGGCCGGCGTCGGGGTGCCGGCGCACGATCGGGTGACCGCGTCGGCGCAGGCCGGGGTTCTCGGGCTGCGGCGGGCCCTGATCGACATCGACCTGACCGAGCCACCGGACGGGGCCGCGCCGATGCTTGCCGAGTTGCGGCGCAGCGTGGAGGTGGTGGAGGCGTTGTACCGGGCGTGCGACTACGCGGGTGTGGCCCGTCTGCTTCCGGAACTGCTGCGTGACCTGCACACCGAGACGGCCGGGCCGGATCAGGCGGAGGCTCTGCGGCTGCTGTGCATCGCGACGTCGATCGCCTCCACCACGTTGCGGGCGCTCGGTCATCCGGCCGACGCCTGGCTGGGTGCGGAACGGTGCCGGGACACGGCGGAGGAGTCCGGCGATCCGGTGCTGCGGGGGCACGCGGCCTATGCGATGGCCCGGGCTGCGGTCGCCTGCGGTTCCTACCAGCGGGGGCAGACCCTGGCCGAACGCGCCGCCGGCGATCTGCTGCCGCATCTCGGGCGGGCCGGGGCAGCCGAGACTCTCGGTACGTTGTTCCTGGTCGCCGCCCTGGCCAGCCGCTGCCGGGGCCGTCTCGACGACAGCCAGGAGTGGTTGAACGAGGCGGCGGCGCTGGCGCTTCGGATCGGCGAGACCGACACGACGCGGATGTTCTTCGGGCCCACCAACGTGGACATCTGGCGGATGAGCATCGAGGTCGACGACGGTGATCCGGCGCAGGTGGTGGAGATCGCCCGGCGCACCGATCCGGCCGCGATCCCGGCGGGCATACGCCAGGTGTTCTACTACGCGGACACGGCCCGTGCGCTGGTCCGTCTCGGCGGCCGGGACCGGGAGGCGATCCGTTTCCTGCTGACCGCCGAGCGCATCGCCCCGCAGCACGTCCGCACGTCCACCGAGCTGGCGGTGACCGTCCGTTCCCTGCTGGACCGCTCCCGCCGCCAGGCCGGCGGCGCCGAACTGCGAGCGCTGGGCGAACGTATGCGGGTGGCCTGAGAGCCGGGTAGAACAACGGGATGCGGAAGCTGCCCGTGGGCATGGTGGTGCTGCTCGGTGGTGGGGCGGTCGCGCTGGTGCTGGGACTGTGGTTCTTCGTCGAGCTGATCGGCCTGTCGCTCGGGTTCAGGACGTACGTTGCGGGCGGGGGCGGCCCGACCGGGTATCGGGCCCGGCACTGACGCCGGCGGACACCTGAGCACCGTCGGTGACCGGTCCGATGGCCACGAAGACGTCGTCGACGGCGCCGGCGAACTGGTCGTTGCCGGGGGCGGGGCCTTTGCCGCCGACGCGCAGGGGTTCGGCGTTGGCGATGGAGAGCTGTTCGGGGATCGGCACCCAGGCCCGCGGGATGCCGTCGACGTACATGGTCAGCCGGTCGGCGGTGCGCCGGCATTCCAGGTCGTGCCAGCTGCCGTCGGCGACGTCGATCCACGGTTCGGCCCGGTAGATCCGGGCCCGCTGACCGGCTATCACGCAGCTCGGATGCCCCTGCCGGTGGTCGACCTGGAGTTTGTACTGGCTGACGCCGCCGACCGAGTAGCCCTTCTGCACCACGTTCGCGCCGTCGGCCAGGTCGTCGTGGGTCATCCGGATCGAGGCGCCGTAGCGGAGCGAGCGGATGCCGGGGTTGAGGCTGTCGTCGCGGAGGCCTTCGAGGATGGCCCGGGGGCAATCCCTCTCCTTCGGGAGGGTGCACCGGTCCGGGTAGGCGACGGCAAGACCGGTTCCCTGCGGTACGAGCCGGAGGGTGCCCCCGTTCTGCCCGAGCGGCCGTAGCTCGTGTCCTCCGGCGGCGGCCGCGATCGGACGGCCCACTCCGCCGTCGAAGTCGTAGTGGACGGCGAGGGGGGTGCTGGCGGTCCGGACCCGGCCGGGTGGCAGCGGCGCGGAGAACGCGGCGACGTTGTCCAGGAACCCGGGCCGGGGCGGCAGCGGCGGGATGGTCGGGGCGGTGGAGATGTCCGGCTGGCTGGGGGAGACGGCGGGCACCGCGGCCGACGGGGTGCGGTTCAGCAGGAGCGGGACCGCGGACAGCGCGATGGTCGATGACAGGACGCCTACCGGGACGACGAGCCGCCGAATTTGAAGCATGGGGCTATTGTCCCGATTACCACGGAAGGACCGAAACGAAACTCCGGACGACGGCAGAAGCACCCGTACGAGGTCAACCGAACCGATGACCTAGGAGGCGCCCTGGACCGCCGGCTCCCCGATCACCGCGTGCAGCACGTCGTCCAGGGTGATCACTCCGAGCGGCCGCTGCCCGTCGCTGACCAGCACGATGTGCAGCCGATCCCGGCGCATCGTCAGCAGCAGGTCGGCGAGGCTGCGGCCGGGCGAGACCACCGCCAGGGGCCGGATCACGTCGGCCGGCACCGGGAGGCGGCGCTGTGCTCCCGCGTACCCGAGGATGTCCTTGATGTGAATGAAGCCGAGCACGCGCCGGGTGTCGCGCTGGACCACCGGGAACCGGGACCGGCCACTGCGCGTCGCGACCGCCTCCAGCGTTGCCGGTGACACGTCGGCGGCCACCGTGGTCACCCGTGACCAGGGCAGGAACGTGTCGGCGGCGGTGCGGTCGCTGAGCCCGAGGGCGGCGTGGATGCGGGCGTACTGTTCGGTCCCGAGCAGCCCCTCGGTGCGCGCGTGGTTGACCATGCCGGCCAGTTCCTCGGCGGTGAAGACCGTCTTGACCGCGTCGGTGGTCTCGATCTTCCAGAGTTTCAGGATCATCCGGGACAGGAACCGCATCGCATTGAGCAGCGGTTTTGTCGCGATGCAGAAGGCCAGCATGAACGGGCCGAGGACGAGCGCGGAGCGTTCCGGGCCGGCCAGGGTGATGTTCTTCGGCACCATCTCGCCGATCACCGTGTGCAGGAACGTCACGATCATCAGGGCCAGCACGAACGCGATCGGGTGCACCACGTTGTCCGGCAGCCCGATCGCATGGAACGGGCCCTCCAGCAGGTGCGCGACCGTCGGTTCGGCGATCGCGCCGAGGACCAGCGTGCAGATCGTGATGCCGAGCTGGGCGCCGGCGATCATCAGCGGGATCTGGCTCATCGCGGACAGTGCCCAGCGGGCCGCCTGCGAGGTCTCGGCGAGTGGCTCCAGGACGGTCCGCCGCGACGCGATCAGCGCGAATTCCCCACCGACAAAAAGACCATTTCCGACCAGGAGTACGGCTACAAAAAGCAACTCAGTCATCAGCCGGCTCCTGCGGCGCCACGACGCGCACCTGTTCGATGCGGTGCCGGTCGACCTCCATCACGGTGAACTCCCACCCGTGTTCCTCCAGCGATTCCCCGGCGATCGGGATGTGTCCGAGGCGGGCGAGCAGAAAACCGGCGAGCGTCTCGTACGGCCCCTCGGGCAGCCGGAACCCGGTCTGCTCGTGGATCTCGTCCTCCCGCAGCAGCCCGTCGACCAGGAAGGTCTTCTCCCCACCGGGCGCCGTCAGCTCCTGCGTGCCGGTCTCGCCGAGATCGGTGTCGTACTCGTCGGCGATCTCCCCGACCAGTTCCTCGACCAGGTCCTCGGTGGTGACCACGCCGTCGGTGCCGCCGTACTCGTCGACCACGATGGCCAGGTCCGCGCCGGCCGACCGCAGCACGGCGAGCACCTTGTCCAGGGTCAGGCTCTCCGGCACGTAGACCGGCTCCTTGGCCAGGGCGGACACCCGGGTGGCGGCCCGTCGTTCGGGTGGCACGCCCAGGGCGTCGTTCACACCGACGACTCCGGTCACCACGTCGAGGGTGTTCTCGTACACCGGAAATCGGGTGTGACCGGTCTCTCGGGCCACCGTGATCAGGTCGGCGACGCTGGCGGTGGTCTTGAGACCGACCACGTCGACCCGTGGCGTCATCGCCTTGGCGGCACGCTTCTCACCGAACCGGATGGTCCGGCGCAGCAGGGTGGCGGTCTCGGTGGGCAGCGCCCCGGCCGAGGCGCTGATCGCGGCGAGCAGGCCGAGCTCCTCCGGCGAGCGGGCGCTGGCCAGCTCCTCCTGCGGCTCGATGCCGAGGCGGCGGACCAGCCAGTTCGCGGTGCCGTTGAGCGCGGCGATCAGCCATTTGAGGACGATCGAGAAGGCGCGCAGCGGGGCCGCGGTCCGCAGCGCGATGCCCATCGGGCGGGCCAGCGCCGCGTTCTTCGGCACGAGTTCACCGAAGAGCATCGACACCAGGGTCGCCACCACCAGGGCGATCACGTGGGTCAGGGTTTCGGTCGAGTCGCCGGCGATCGGTTCGACGAGCGGCTCGAAGAGTTTGGAGAGGGCCGGTTCAGCCAGGTAACCGGTGAGCAGCGCGGTCAAGGTGATGCCGAGCTGCGCCCCGGAGAGCTGGAAGGAGAGTTCCTGGAGCGCGGTCCGAACCCGGCGTGCCTGACGATCACCCGCCGTGGCTCGTATGTCGATCTCCACTCGATCGACGGTCACCAAACCGAACTCGGCCGCCACGAAAAACGCGTTGCCCATCGTGAGCAGCGCGAACGCCACCAACGGGAGCACCGCGGTCAGGAACAGCCCGTCCATGATCGGTTCACCTCGGACCTCATTGTGCCGGACCCGGGCCATTCGTCACCAATCACGCCGGTGACGCAGGGTTCTACCGTCGGGGGATGGACCTCTTGGAAGAGCTGGTGCTTCTGGCGTACGCCGACGACGGGCGCCGGATCATCGAGGGCAGCGGCCTCGACTACGCGCTGGGCGGCGCGCTGCTTGTCGAACTGGCGCTGGCCGAACGCATCGGGGTGGAGAACGGCAGGGTCGTGGTGCTGGACACCACACCCGTCGGCTCCGGGTTGGTGACGCAGGCCCTCAACCGGATCAGCACCGACGGCCGGGACCGCAAGCCCGGGCACTGGGTGCGGAAACTCTCCGAAGGTGTCCGGCAGCCGGTGCTGGATCATCTGGTCGCCTCGGAGGTGCTGCGGGCCGAGCACAGCCGGGTGCTGGTCATCTTTCCCCGGACCCGGTACCCGGCGGTGCACGGGGTGGAGCCGGCCGCCGAGACCGAGGCTCGCGGGCGGATGCGGGCGGCGCTGGCGGGGCACGGGACCGTCGATCCGCGTACCGGCGCGCTCTGTGCCCTGGTCGCGGCGACCGGCGCGGCCCGCAAGATCTTCCCCGACATGGACCGCAAGGTGCTCCGGGCCCGGCTCGACGAGATCAGCGAGGGGCAGTGGGCGGCCGAGGCGGTGTACCGGACCATCCGGGACGTGCAGATGGCCGTGGCGGCCGCGGTCGTCGTCACCGATGGCGGCGGCGGTGACGGAGGCGGCGGAGGTGGCGACGGCGGGGGTGGTGGCGGGTCCTGAACACGACGATGGCCGGCCGCGGACCGCGGCCGGCCATCGTTCGGACCTGACTCAGGCTTCCTGTTTGAGCGAGCGGAGCAGGACGGTGGCCACGTCGACCACCTCCACCTCCTCCTGCTTGCCCTTTCCGGTCACGCCGTCACCGATCATCGTGTAGCAGAACGGGCAGCCCACCGCGATCGTCTTCGCGCCGGTGGCCAGGGCCTCCTCGGTGCGCTCCACGTTGATCCGCTTGCCGATACGCTCCTCCATCCACATCCGGGCGCCACCGGCACCGCAGCAGAAGGACCGCTCCTGGTTCCGCGGCATCTCGGTGATGTCCTTGCCGGCGGCCGAGCCCAGCAGCTCGCGGGGCGCGTCGAAGACCCGGTTGTGCCGGCCCAGGTAGCAGGGGTCGTGGTAGGTGACCTCACCGTCGATCGGCTGGACCGGGGTGAGCTTGCCCTCCTTGACCAGGTGCGCGAGCAGCTGGGTGTGGTGCACCACCTCGACCTTGAGGCCGAGCTGCTCGTACTCGTTGCCGAGGGTGTTGAAGCAGTGCGGGCAGGTCGCGACGATCCGCTTCACCTTCTGGTCTCCGAAGGCCTCGTTGAGCGTCTCGACGTTCTGCTGGGCGAGCATCTGGTAGATGAACTCGTTGCCGATCCGCCGCGCCGGGTCACCCGTACAGGTCTCCCCCTCGCCGAGGATCGCGTAGTTGACACCGGCCTCGTGCAGCAGCGTGGCCACCGCGCGGGTGGTCTTCTTGGCCCGGTCCTCGAACGCGCCGGCGCAGCCGACCCAGAAGAGGTAATCGAATTCGGCCTCGCCGACCCGCGGCACCTCGAAGTCCAGACCCTTGGTCCAGTCCTCCCGGGTGTTCTGCGGCGCGCCCCACGGGTTGCCCTTGTTCTCCAGGTTGCGCAGCATCACGCCGGCCTCGGAGGGGAAGCTCGACTCGATCAGCACCTGGTAGCGGCGCATGTCGACGATGTGGTCGATGTGCTCGATGTCGACCGGGCACTGCTCGACGCAGGCACCGCAGGTGGTGCAGGACCACAGCACGTCCGGGTCGATGACACCGTTCTCGTCGACGCCGCCGATCAGCGGGCGGTTGCCCTCGGCCAGCGCGAGGACGTCCATGTGGGCGAGCTGGGCCTCGGTGGCCTTCTCCTCGCCCATCAGATCTTTTCCGCCTCCGGCGAGGAGATAGGGCGCTTTCGCGTACGCGTGATCACGCAGCGACAGCACGAGGAGCTTCGGCGAGAGCGGCTTCGCCGTGTTCCACGCCGGGCACTGCGACTGACAGCGCCCGCACTCGGTGCAGGTGGAGAAGTCGAGCAGACCCTTCCAGGTGAACTGTTCGACCTGATTGACACCGAAGAGGTCCTTCTCCGGGTCGGCCTCCTCGAAGTCGAGCGGCTTGCCCTCGCTCATCATCGGCTTGAGCGCACCCAGTCCGGAACCGGCCGGCTTCTCCGGGCTGCGCTTGAAGTAGATGTTGAAGAACGCCAGGAAGCGGTGCCAGGCGACACCCATCGTCGGGTTCAGCGAGATGGTGATCAGCCAGCTCATCGAGATGAGGATCTTGATGAGCGCCATCCAGGTGGCGCCGTCCGCCCAGGCCGGCAGCACCGAGCCGATGGCGTGGCTGAGCGGGGTGGCCCAGAGCGGGTACTCGAAGTGACCGGTGGCGACCTTGAACCCGCGGATCAGGAACCCGAAGATCAGGACGCCGATGATGATCGCCTCGACGAAGTAGGCCTGCCACATCGTCGAACCCAGGAAACGTGAACGCTTGACCTTGCCCGGTTTCTGCCGCTGGCGCACGAACACCAGGTAGAGGATGCCGAGCGTGCCAAGGATCCCGATCCACTCGGTGACCAGCCCGAACACCACCCAGTGCCCGATGATCGGCAGGCCCAGTCGCGGGCTCACCACCTCGAAGTACGCCTCGAGCACCAGCGACGACAGGATGACGAACGAGACCATCACCAGCCAGTGGGCCGCGCCGATCGCGGACCACTTCAGCATCCGGGTGTGACCGACGGTCTCCACCAGCATGGTCTTCGTGCGGGTCTTCGGATCCTCGAAACGAGCCGGGTCCGGCTGGCCCTGCCGGATCACCGCGGTAATCGTCATAACGGCACGGACCGCAAGGTAGACGGCCACCACCGTGATTGCCCCCGCCAAGACGGTGGCGACTATCTGCGCGTAGCCCATCAGCGTTGTGCCTCCTCGGTCGGCGGTGCGCCAACCTATGTTACTCATGAGTAATAGCTGGGCAAGCGCCCCACGCCGAAAGCGCACCCCACGCCGAGCCGGGGTGCGCTAACTTTCGGAGATTTTCACATGTATGCGGGGCGCTTTATCGCCAGCGTGACAGCAGTCCCAGGGAAGCGACCATGCAGCCGAAGCCGACCGCCAGGTTCCAGTAACGCCAGCTCTCCACTGGCCACTGCTGCGAGGACAGGTAGTAGATCACCAGCCAGGCGATACCGACCACGATCAAGGTCACCGCGGTAGCGGGCAACCAGACCGGACTCGGCTTGTTGGTCGCACCCTTGACCGCCGGGCTGATGTCCGACGGCGGGGTGTAGACCTTCTTCTTGCGAACCTGAGACTTGGGCACGGTCTTCTCCTGAGGGCAACAAGTGGTGAACAACCCACCGCTGAGCGGCTCCGGAAGTCCCGAACGCTGCCCGTGGCGAATACTGTTCGCTCGCTAGCGTAGTCAAGGCGGTACGCAGACAGGCACCCGCCGGGGAGAGAAAATACCCCGAGCGTCTGTTCTCAGGGGGGCTGAGTGGCTTTTTCAAGGTGGAAACTCGCGCTCCGGCGTGTCCCGACCGGCCGGCGATCGGTCTGGTCGGCCGGAGTTCCGCTGATCGCGCTCGCCGCGGGTCTGCTGTTCACCACGTCGGCGACCACGGCGGACGGTACGACCCTGCGCGAGGACCGGCGCCCGCAGCTCACCCAGCTGATCGCCGAGAAACGCAAGCGGCTGGCGGCCGGGGAGCGCGAGGCGGCCGATCTGCTGGCCGAGGTGGACCGGGAGACCGGGCGTCTGGCCGAACTGGACCAGCCGGCCCAGAACCAGGCCAACGCGCTGCGTCAATCCGCGGGTTTCTCGAAACTCACCGGTCCGGGTGTGACGGTCACTCTCAACGACTCACCCCGTCGTGGCGCGGATTTCGGCGACAACGCCCCGGACAACGACGACCTGGTAGTACATCAGGGTGACGTCCAGGCCGTCGTGAACGCTCTCTGGGCCGGTGGCGCCGAGGCCATGACGATCATGGATGTCCGGGTGATCTCCACGAGCGCGGTACGCTGTGTCGGCAATACCCTGCTCCTTCACGGCCAGGTCTTCTCACCACCCTTCAAGATCACTGCGATCGGCGAACCCACAGCGATGAGTCACGCGTTGGAGTCCGCAGAGGGAGTCAGACAGTTCCGGGAGGCCGTCACCGACTTCGGGCTCGGTTACACGGAAAAGGCGGAGAAGAACGTGACAGTGCAGGCGTACGACGGATCGACCGACCTCCGTTCGGCGCAGGCAGCCCCGTGACGGCCTCGTCCGGCTCGGGCCGCCACCGCGCCCCGGACAGCGACGCGCTGACCGCTCAGACCGCCTACATCCCACGCCTGACCGACGCGTCCCCGGACGGCGTCCCCGGCGGGCCGCTCACCCCGCCGGCCGACAGCGGCAGGCACTTCACTCCTCCGGCCGACAGCGGCAGGCACTTCACTGCTCCGATCGGCGGCGGGCAGTCCGCCCCCTCGGCCGGCGCCGGCGGAGGCACCGGGTCCTGGCACAGCCGGCCCGCCCCGGAGGGCCTGAGCGCTCCCACGGCCGCGCCGCACCCTCCGGCCCCGGTTGCGCCCGCCGCACCCGTCAGCGAGCCGCTGAGCACCGCTTACGACGGCGCCACGGCGGCTTGGGCTCCGGTCGACGAGCAGCGGAAGCCCGCGTGGGCCCAGTCCAACCCGTCGTGGGCGGCCGCGCCCCCCACGGCGCCGGTGCCCAACACCGCTCCGGCTGCCGTACCGGCTCCTGGTTCTGGTTCTGCCTCTGCTCCTGCCCCTGCTTCGGCTCCGGCTGAGCCGGTGCGGGACTTCAGCCCCACCACGATGATCCCGACCATCAACGCTCCGACCGGCCTGCTCCCGGTGGTGCCCGCGGCCGGCGCGGTCCAGGCCGCACGTGCGGCGGCCGGCCCGGATGCCGCGCTCGGCGCCGCCCCGGTCGGCCCCACCCCGCTCGGCGCCCGCCCGGCCGAGGCCGGCCCGGCCGCCGACGAGGCGGATCCCGGCAAGCGCGGCGAGCGGGTGGTCAAGCTGCGGCCGGAGCAGACCGATGAGGGCTACAAGAGCGTCTACTCCGAACTGACCCGGCCGACCATCGGCTCACGGATCCGCACCGGCATCCGCACCTCCGGCGAGCTGATGATCACTTTCGGCCTGGTGGTGCTGCTGTTCGCGGGTTATCAGGTCTTCGGCAACTCGGCCGCGGTCGAGTCCGAGCAGGACGATCTCGGCACCGAGTTGGACCAGGCCTGGGCCGATCCGACGGTGGCGCCGTCCGGGCCGGTCAAGAAGGGCCCGGCCGCGCCCGGCGCGAATCTGGTCGGCCGCCTCTACATCCCGAAGTTCGACATGAAGTGGGTGGTCGTCGACGGCGTCAAGCCGGACGACATCAAGTACGCCCCGGGCCATTACCCGGACAGCGCGAAACCCGGCCAGATCGGCAACTTCTCGGTCGCCGGCCACCGGGTCCGGAAGATCTTCTGGCGGCTGGACGAGCTCAAGGACGGCGACGTCATCGGGGTCGAGACCCGGGAGAGCTGGTTCGTCTACCGGGTGTATCAGCAGGAGGTCGTGAAACCGCACCAGGTCGAGGTGGTCGCGCCGGTCCCCGGCAAGCCCAAGGCCAAGCCCACCGAGGCGGTGCTCACGCTCACCACCTGCAACCCGAAGTTCAACAACTACGAGCGGCTGATCATCCATGCCGAGCTGGTCGAGACCGTCCCGCGGGACCAGACCAAGACGGACGCCGGCATGCCGGCCGAGATGAAGGCCTGATTTCGTGTACGCGTGGATCTGGCGCAAGTTGCCGGGTGGCCTGTGGGCGAAGCTGACCTGCGCGGTCGTGCTGCTCACGGCCGTCGGCACGCTGCTGTGGTACGTCGTCTTCCCGTGGGCCACCCCGCTCCTGCCGTTCGACGACGTGCAGGTCGAGGCCGGCACCGGGCAGGACGCCGACACCACGGTCCCGGGTGACGACGAGCTTCCGTACAGCACCACCTCCAATCAACCGAACCCGAACTCCAGCAGGTGACGACGTGCGCATTCTGGTGATCGACAACTACGACTCGTTCGTCTTCAACATCGTGCAGTACCTCGAACAGCTCGGTGCGCAGTGCGAGGTCCGGCGCAACGACGAGATCACCGTGGCCGAGGTGGGCACCTTCGGCGCGGCCGGGATCCTGCTGTCACCGGGACCGGGCGAGCCGACCCGCGCGGGCATCATGATGGACGTGATCCGGGAGTACGCCGGGAAGCTCCCGATGTTCGGCGTCTGCCTGGGCCATCAGGCGATCGGGGCGGCCTTCGGCGCGACCGTGGACCGGGCCCCGGAGCTGCTGCACGGCAAGACCTCCGAGGTGCACCACAAGGGCGCCGGGGTGCTGGCCGGGCTGCCCGACCCGTTCACCGCGACCCGCTACCACTCGCTCGCCGTGGTGCCGGAGACGCTGCCCGCCGAGATCGAGGTGACCGGCACGACCGAATCCGGCGTGGTCATGGCGATGCGGCACCGCACCCTCCCGATCGAGGGCGTCCAGTTCCACCCCGAGTCGGTCCTGACCGAGGGCGGCCACACCATGCTGGCGAACTGGCTGGCGTCCCGCGGTCTGCCGTCCGCCCTGGAGAAGGCCCCGGCACTGGCCGCCGAGGTGGAGACCCGCCGCCTGTCCGCGTTCGCCACCGCCTGAGCACTATCTGATCAAAAACGGCCGGCACCCTTCGGGGTGCCGGCCGTTTTCCGTTCGATCAGGGAGTCTCGCCGTCCGGTGGTGGGCTGGACGACTCCGAGGTGCTCGGATTCGGTTCGGCTTCCGGCTCCTGGATGATCTGGATGACGACGGTGCTGCCCTTCTTGACCTTCTTGTTGGCCGTCGGGCTCTGGGTCATCACCGTTCCCACATCACCGTCGGCCTGCACCAGCTGAACCTCGACGTTCAGCCCGCGCTCGTCGAGCAGCGCCTCCGCCGCCGACTGGGTCAGACCGACCAGCTTCGGCACCTCGACCTGGCTGTTGTTCGAGTACCGGACGGTGATCGTGGTGTTCGGCGGCACCGACTCACCGGAGCTCTCGACCTCGATGACCTGGTTCTTCGGCAGGGTGCTGTCGACCTCACGCGGATCCACCTTGAGGCCGAGGTCCTCCAGCTGCGCCTTGACCGAGCTGAGGCTGCCGCCCTTGAGGTTGCCCGGAATCGCGACCTGTTCCGGCTTGGCGCAGAGGGTGTACGTGACCGGGTCGGTTAGCTGCACGGTCGAACCCTGCAACGGGTTCTGCTTGATGACCGTGTTGTCGCAGTCCTCGGTCGTCTCCGGGTCGGTCGCGCTGAAATTGGTGAACTTCTGCGCGGTCAGCTCGGCCACCGCGTCCTTGTTGGTCATGCCCTCCAGGTTGGGCATGGCCACCGGCTGCGGCTCCGCGGCGGTGTTGTTGCCGGGATCCTTGTCCCGGTTCAGCGCCAGGGCCACCCCGAGAACGACCACCACCAGCACGGCCAGGCCGGCCACCACGGCCATCACCCACGACGACCGGCTCTCCGGTTTCGGCTGGACACCGCCCATGTAGCCGTCGTTGACCGGACGGTGCACGGTGGTGGCGCCCTGCGGCGGCCACTGTTGCTGCTGCATGCCGGAGTTCAGCGCCATGGTCTCGGCCTGGCTCATCACCGGGGTGGCCAGGACCGGACGGCCGGAGACGGCGCGCAACGCGTCGGCGCGCATCTCCTGGGCGCTCTGGTAACGGTTGAGGGGGTTCTTCGAGAGCGCCTTCAACGCCATCGCGTCGATCTCCGGCGGCAGGTCGCGGACGATCGAGCTCGGTGCCTTCGGTTCCTCACGGACGTGCTGGTAGGCGACGCTGACCGGGCTGTCGCCGACGAACGGGGGGTGCCCGATGACCAGTTCGAACAGGACACAGCCGGCCGCGTACACATCGGATCGTGCGTCGACCGACTCGCCCCGGGCCTGCTCGGGCGAAAGATATTGTGCCGTGCCGATGACCGCGCTGGTCTGCGTCATCGTGGTGGCACCGCTGGCCAGAGCCCGGGCGATGCCGAAGTCCATCACCTTGACCTGGCCGTTCTGCGTGATCATCACGTTGCCGGGCTTGATGTCCCGGTGGATGATCCCGTGCCGGTGGCTGAACTCCAGCGCCGCGCAGATGTCGGCGATGATCTCCAGTGCCCGGCGTGGCTGGAGCCGTTGTTCCTGGGCCAGAACCTCCTTGAGGGTCTGGCCGTTGACGAACTCCATCACGATGAACGGCTGCTTCTCGCCGGACGCCGAGATCTCCTCGCCGGTGTCGTAGACGGCGACGATTGCGGGGTGGTTCAGGGCCGCGGAGTTCTGTGCCTCACGACGGAAACGCTCCTGAAAGGTGGCGTCCCGGGCCAGGTCGGTTCGCAGCATCTTGATCGCGACGTCCCGGCCGAGACGCTGGTCGCGTCCCTTGTGCACCTCGGCCATGCCGCCGTATCCGAGCAGCTCGCCGACCTGATACCTGCCACCGAGCAGGCGGGCCTGAGCCGTCATAACGTCTGTCGTCCTTCGTTAGGTCGGAACCGACCGAGCTGGGCATCGGCCTTCTTTAGACGGTACGACGTCACCGACACCTCGTCAGCGACCGCGTCCGAGCGGAGGATAGCCTCAGAGCTGCTGTGATGACCCAGCGTGCTGCCTGAGGCGGTAATGCCGTTGCCGGTTCGTAACAGGAAAGAGATGACCCCGGCGCAGAGCAGCACCAGCAGTGCCAGCACCACGGCGAGGACGACCAGCACCTGACGTCCGAAAGTACTCTCCGGTTTGGCAGCCGCCGGGTGGTAAGGGTTCGCGGGGGGCGCCGACTGCGGCCGGTAGGGCTGCGGCGGCGCTGGTGACACGGGTGGTGCCATCGGCGGCGGGGTCGGCACCGAGGCCGCACCCCGGGCACCCGACACCGGGCGCGGCACCGCGGCCCGGGCCGCCCCCGACTGCGGGCGGTTGGGCGGAGCGCTGACCGGGCTCGGGTTCTGCATCGGCGGCTGCTGCGGAGCGACCGGCTGCTGCGCGGTCGTCAACGAAGACGCCGCCTGCCGGGCCACCGCGGCCATCGCCGAGGCGCTGGGCCAGCGGGTCGTCGGGTCCTTGGCCATCGCCCGTTCCACGATGGCGCGCACCGCGGGCGGGATGTCGCCGGGAAGCGGGCGCGGAGTCTCCCGCACGTGCTTCATGGCGATCTCGATCGGGGTGGCGCCGTCGAACGGCCGGTGCCCGGAGAGGCACTGGTACGCGACGACACCGAGGGCGTACACATCGGAGGCCGCCGTGGCGACGTCACCGGCGGCCTGTTCGGGAGAGATGTAGGACGCCGTGCCGAGCACCGCGCCGGCCACCGTCAACTGGCCGACCAGGGCCGACCGGGCGATGCCGAAGTCGGTCAGGACCAGGGTGCCGTTCGGGCGTACCAGCAGGTTGCCGGGTTTGACGTCCCGGTGCACGATGCCGTTGCCGTGCGCGGCCTGGAGCGCGTCGGCGGCCTGGGCCACCAGCGCCATGGTCCGGGCCGGGGTGAGCCGGCCGACCCGGCTCAGGGTCCGGGACAGCGCGTCACCCTCGACGTACTCCATGACCAGGAAGGCGATCGACTGGTCACTGCCGTAGTCGTAGACGTCGACCACGCCCGGGTGGTTGATGGTGGCCATGGTCCGGGCCTCGCCGCGGAACCGCTCGGCGAAACCCGGCTCGTCGAGCAGGGCAGGGAGCAGGATCTTGACCGCGACGGTCCGGCCCAGGACATCGTCGATGCCCTTCCAGACATCGCCCATGCCGCCCCCGGCGATCCGCTCCTCCAAGCGGTATCGCCCCCCGAGCGTGACCCCCGGGCGGATCATGTCAGTTCCCTCCCTGAGCGGCCGTGGCCTTCATGATGAGCCCGGCGATCCGGGCCGCCTCGGCACTGGCGTGACCACCGGGCACGTTCTCCAGCATGACGCACACCGCGGAAACGGCCTTGCCGTCCTTGTAGGCGAAACCGACGAACCAGCCGTGCGGATCGCCGTCGGCGGTGTTCTGGGCGGTGCCGGTCTTGCCACCGACCTCCCACCCGCTGATCTTGGCGTTCTTGCCGGTGCCGTCCGTGACGACGCTCACCATCATCTCGCGCAGGCCGTTGGCCGTGGACGAGCTGATCGGCTCACGCAGCGCCTTCGGAGCGGCGGTGTAGATCGTCCCGCGACTCGAGTCGAGCTGCTGTTGCACCAGGTAGGGCCGCATCTGCTTGCCACCGTTGGCCACCGTGGCGGCGATCATCGCGCCCTCCAGCGGAGTCATCCGGACGTCACGCTGACCGAGCGACGACTGGGCGAGGGCCGCCTTGTCGACGCTGCCGTCCTTGTTGGCGATGGTGCCGGTGCGGCTGGCCGCCACCGTCAGGCCCTTGCCGCTCTCCAGGTCGCCGACCTTGAGCGACTCGTCCTCGAACCCGAAGTCCTTGGCCTTGTCGATCACCTTGTCGCGCCCGAGCTTCACACCGAGCTTGGAGTAGCCGGTGTTGCAGCTCGTGGTCAGCGCCTCCTTCAGGGTGATCTGGCTGCCCGGGCAGACCTCGTCCTCGGAGTTGCGGATCGTCGCGCCGCCCTCCTGGTAGACGGCGCCGGCCGGGATCTCGGTGTCCAGGTTGTACCCGTTCTCCAGCGCCGCCGCCGAGACGATCACCTTGAACACCGAGCCGGGCGGCAGGGTGTTCGCGACGGCCCGGTTCAGCAACGGCTGGCTCTTGTCGTTGTTGAGCTCGTTGTACGCCGCCGAAGCCACCTTGCTGTCGTGGCTGGCCAGCGGGTTCGGGTCGTAGCTCGGCATCGAGACCAGGGCCTGGACGGCGCCGGTGCTCGGGTCGATCGCGACCGCCGCGCCTCGGGTGACACCGCGCTCGTTGTTGGTCATCTGCTTCCAGGCGACCTCCTGCGCACGCGGGATCAGCGAGAGGACGATGTTGCCGCCGCTGCTGGAATCACCGGTGAACATGTCGCTGAGCCGGTCCGCGAAGAGCTTGTCGCTGGCGCCGGAAAGGATGTCGTTCTCGGCCGACTCGATGCCGACCGCCACACCGCTCAGCGGCTTGTAGCCGAGGACCGGGGCGTAGACCTCTTTTTTCGGGTACGTCCGCTGGTACTTCAGCTCGCCACCGGTCTCGGTGTTCTCGGCCAGGGGCACGCCGCCGGCCTCGATCACGCCACGGGGACGGTCGTACTCGGCGATCTGGACCCGCTGGTTGCGGTCGTCGGTGCGGTACTCGTCGGCCTTGTACGCCTGGATCCAGTTCAGTTTCACGAAAATCGCACCGAACAGGACCATGATGACCACACCAGAGCGTCGAAGCGGACCGTTCACGGCTTGATCACCTCCGTCATGGCGCCGTGCAGTTGAGTGGGTGCTTTCTTGGGTGCTCCACCGGCCCGTTCCGGCACGGCGTTCTGTGGTCGCCGGGCCGCGTCGGAGATCCGCAACAGCATGGCGACGAGCATCCAGTTCGCCATCAGCGACGAACCACCGGCGGACAGGAACGGGGTGGTCTGACCGGTCAGCGGGATCAGGCCGGTGATGCCGCCGAGGATGACGAAGACCTGCAGGCCGAGGGTGAAGGCCAGACCACCGGCGACGAGCTTGCCGAAGGAGTCCCGGACCGCCAGGGCCGCGTGCAGGCCACGTTCCACGATCAGCAGATAGAGCACCAGGAGCGCGATCAGCCCGAAGAGACCGATCTCCTCGCCGAGACCGGCGAAGATGAAGTCGTTCCGGACCTCGGGCACCTTGCTCGGGGAGCCCGCGCCCGGCCCGGTGCCGAAGAGGCCGCCGGTGCCGAGCCCGAACAGGCCCTGGACGAGCTGGTAGCTGCTGCCGCTCTCCCGCTCGTAGTTCGACTGGGCGAACGGATCGAGCCACACCGCGGCCCGGTCGTAGAAGTTCGCGAACGGCCCGCCGACCACGCTGCCCAGCAGGTACGCCACGTAGACGCCGCCGAAGAACAGCAGCAGGCCGATGATCAGCCAGCTGGACCGCTCGGTCGCCACGTAGAGCGTGACGACGAAGAGCCCGAAGTAGAGCAGCGCGGTGCCGAGGTCCTTCTCGAAGACCAGGACCAGGACGCTGAACAGCCACACGGTCAGAACCGGACCGAGGTCCCGGCCACGCGGGAAGTCGATCCCGAGGACCCGGCGGCTGGCCAGGGACAGCACCTCGCGCTTGCGGACCAGGTAGTACGCGAAGAACGAGACCAGTGCGATCTTGGCGAACTCACCCGGCTGGATCGAGAAGGCGCTGCCGAACTTGATCCAGATCTTGGCGCCGTTGACCTCGGAGTACTTACCCGGGAGCACGGCCGGGATCATCATCAGCACGATGCCGATGAGGCCGAGTGTGTAGGCGTACCGCGAAATGATCTTGTGGTCGCGCACCACCGTCAACAGCACCGCGGCCAGGACCAGCGACATCAGCGTCCAGGCGAGCTGCCGCCCGCTGGTCTCGGCGAAGAACCCCGGCTCGGGCAGGTCCCGGGCGATCGCCCGGGCGATGTCCAGGCGGCGGAGGAAGGCCACGCCGATGCCGTTGATCAACGCCACCGCGGGCAGCAGAACCGGGTCGGCATACGGTGCGGTGAATCGGACGACGATGTGCAGACCGAGGAACAGGCCGCCGATCAGAGCGGCCGGCACCCAGAAGTTCGCATTGATCTTGTCGTACTGATTCGCCTCGACCGTCGCGCTGAAAACCGCGACGAGGACCATGGCGAACGCCAGCAGCCCGAGTTCGGCGTTACGGCGCGTCTTCCATTGCCGGATACGCGACATCTCGCCCGTGGAGGCGGGCGTCGGAGCCGGTACGGCGGGCGCGGTCAAGAATTATCCCCAGACGTGTAGGCCGAGTTACTCAGTCGACGGTCCGGCACACGACCGGGTCGACCGCCGGCGGAGTACTTTCCGCGGAACCGGCACCGGCAGCGGGCGCCGAGGCCCCGGCACTCCGGTTCGGCACCACGGACGGACTGGCCGAGGCGGAGACCGGCGGCGTGGTGCCGGCGGTCGTGCAGATCGGCTTGAGGTTCGGGTTCGACGGATCGTCCTTGGTCAGGTCGGCCAGCGTGGTGCGGGCGGTCGCCTGGTTCGCGGCGTGGATGCCCTGCTTGACCCGTTCCTGAGCGGTCGAGGTCAGATCCTCGAGCCGGACCTGGCTGGTCTCGCTCACCGTCGACAGGTCCAGACCGGCGACCTGGCCGGGCACGCCCTGGAAGATGGCGAGCTGACCCTGCTCGGTCGCACCGACGTAGTACTGCCCCTGGGTGTACCGCCAGCCGGCCCACAGGCCACCGCCGAGCACCCCGAGCAGCGCCAGCACCAGCAGGGTGGTGCGCACCGGGTGACCGGAGGGCTCCGCGTCCCGCTCGTAACCGCTGCTCGGCTCCGGCTGGGCCGGGCGGGGCGCCTGCGGTTTCAGCGCGGCGGCGCGGGCCGCCGAGGTGGAGCTGTCGGCGACCGTGGTGTTGCCCCGGTCGAGCGACGCGGCGCCACCCACGATCGGAGCCTGCTCGACGATGCCGTCGACGGCGTCCGCGATGATCACGGTGATGTTGTCCGGCCCGCCGCCGCGCAGGGCGAGCTGGACCAGCCGCTCGACACACGCTTTCGGGTCGGTCAGCTCCCGCATGGTCTGGCCGATGGTCTCGCCACTGACCACACCGGAGAGACCGTCGCTGCAGATCAGGTAGCGATCGCCCTGGAGCACCTGGCGAACTGAATACTCCGGGTCGATGTCCCGCCCGTCCAGCGCCCTGGTGAGCAGCGACCGCTGCGGGTGGCTGCTCGCCTCCTCCGGGCTGACACGGCCTTCGTCGACGAGCATCTGGACGTACGTGTCGTCCTTGGTGATCTGGGCGAACTCACCCTTGCGCAGCAGGTACGCCCGGGAGTCCCCGATGTGCACCATGCCGAACTTGCTGCCGGAGAAGAGGACCGCGGTCAGCGTGGTCCCCATCCCCTCGAGTTGAGGGTTGGCGTCGACGGTGTCCCGCAGCTGCTGATTGGCGGTCCCGACGGCGTGCCGCAAGGCGTCGACCATGGCGTCCCCGGGGACGTCGTCGTCGAGCGGCGCCATGGCGGCGATGACGATGTTGGACGCGACGTCACCGGCGGCCATGCCGCCCATGCCGTCCGCGACAGCGAGAAGTCGCGGCCCGGCGTAGACGGAGTCCTGGTTCAGGTCTCGGATCAGACCGCGGTCGCTCTGGGCGGCATAGCGCAGGGTCAGGGTCATGGCCGTAACTCGAGAGAAGTGCGCCCGATCCGGATCGGAACGCCAAGGGGGACTGGAGTGGGTCCGGAGACCTTACCGCGATCAAGGTAGGTGCCGTTGGTCGAGCCGAGGTCCTCGACGAACCACTGGCCCTCGCGCGGCACCAGGCGGGCGTGCCGCGCGGACGCGAAGTCGTCGGTGATGACGAGCGTCGAATCCTCGGCGCGGCCGATCGTGATGTGAGCTTCACCGAGAGTGATTCTCGTGCCGGCCAAGTTACCGGCAGTCACGACCAGTTGCCGCGCCGCCTTACCGCGTTTCACCTTCGCGGGCCGGCCAGGGAGCACCGCGCCACCCACCCCCCGAGGGCTGGCGACGATGCTCTTGGCCCGGCTGCTCGCGAAGAGGTCCCGCCGGATCACTCCGACCACCGTGAACACGAAGATCCACAGCAGGATGAGGAACCCGAAACGAGCAACGGTGAGGACGAATTCGGGCAAGGCCGCTAGCCGTCCACTCGGAAGGTGAGTGTGGTCGTCCCGAGCTGGATCATGTCCCCCGGGTTGAGGGCGACGGCGGACACCCGCTGGCCGTTGACCATGGTGCCGTTCGTCGACCCCAGATCCGTCAGCACGACCTGGTTGCCGTCGTAGTCCAGCCGGGCGTGGCGGCGCGAGATGCCGACGTCGGGCAGGCGCAGGTTCGCCTGGTCGCCGCGGCCGATCACCGTCGAGCCCATCTGCAGCGGGTAGGTCCGGCCGTCACCGGAGACCAGGCCCACGCTGCGCGGGCCACCATGGTGCTGTTGCTGCTGGTAGCCGCCGCCCTGCTGGTCATAGGGCGAATACTGCGGGCCGGCGTCGTAGGCCGGCTGTTGCACCGGGGCGACCTCGCCACCGGTGTAGACCTCGGCCGTCACCCGGAACATCCCGGTGTCCAGCCCGTCGCCGCGCTCGATCTCGACGATCACGTCGCCGTAGACCGTCCAGGCCTGCTCACCGATGAACTCGGCCTGGGACTGCGCCAGCTCCTGAGCCAGCGCGGCGGCATAGGGCGCCAGACGACTGTGGTCGTAGGGCGACAGGTCGATCACGTAGCGGTTGGGCACCAGGGTGCGGCCACCGGCGAGGATGGCCTTGTGCGCCTCGGCCTCCCGCTGCATGGCATTCAGAATCTCCACAGGGTGCACGACACCCTTGAAGACCTTGGCGAAGGCCCCTTCGACCAGGCCTTCCAATCGCTTCTCAAAGCGCTGCAGCACGCTCACCGGCTCCTCCTCGGGTTCCGAGGACATGATGGTATCCGGCGACCGCTTGCGCATCCTTAGAGCAAGAGCAGCCGGCACTTCTGACCCTCGTATGGCGCCCCTCGACGCCGTGCTAATGTTTCCTCCGTCGCGGGGCGAATACAAACTCGCTTAGTGACGTGCGACAGCGTAGTCTGTCGCAGCCAGTAACAAGAAGCAGGCCTGACCCGCCTGGTTCCGCCGAAAAGATCAGATGTATGATCTTGGAAGCACAGCACGACGGCAAGACAGCAAGGCAGTCACATGGGGATGTGGCGGAATGGCAGACGCGCACGGTTCAGGTCCGTGTGTCCGAAAGGACGTGGGGGTTCAACTCCCCCCATCCCCACGAGAGCGAATGGGCGACGTCTGTTCCGCATATACCGCGGAACCGGCGTCGCTCTCGTCATATCTACCCCGTGGGCCGAGCCCCCGGGAACCCCGCATCACGGTGGGCGCTGAGGAAGGCCCCGGGTTCGGGTGGGCCTCGTCAAGGTCAAAATCAAGTGCCTGCGTGGGTACGCTCATCGAAGGTCCGCGGGGGCGTCAACTTTCGGGTGAAGGTGTGGGGAGCGTTATGCTCGCCGCCTCAATCGGTCTTCAGGGTGGGGTGCGGTCGTGACTGCGACTGGTGCTGGTGTTCGGCAGGGCAAGCACAACGTTCTGGGCGTGCTGGTGGACGCCACGGACTATGCGACTGCCACCGCGCAGATCATCGAGGCGGCTCGGGAGCAGCGTCCGTTCGCGGTCACCGCTCTGGCCGTGCACGGGGTCATGACCGGGGTGGAAGATCCGGCTCACAATGCCCGGCTCAATTCTTTCGATCTGGTCACACCCGATGGGCAGCCTGTTCGCTGGGCGCTGAACGTTCTGCACAAGGCCGGGCTGACCGATCGGGTCTACGGGCCGTCGCTGACCTTGAAAGTGGTCGAGCAGGCTGCCGCCGAGGGCCTGCCGATTTATCTGTACGGGTCCACCGATCCGGTTCTGGAGCGGCTTGTTCCGGCTCTTCAGGGGATGTTCCCGGCTCTGAAGATCGCCGGCGTGGAGGCTTCGAAGTTCCGTAAGTCACAGCCGGGCGAGCCGGAGGCCATCGCCGAGCGCATCAAGGCCTCGGGTGCCCGGGTCGTGCTGGTCGGGCTGGGCTGCCCGCGGCAGGAGATCTTCACCTACGCGATGCGCCCGCTGCTGGACATGCCGCTGCTGGCCGTCGGCGCCGCCTTCGACTACCACGCCGGCCTGCTGAAGAACCCGCCCGCCTGGATGCAGAAGTACGCGCTGGAGTGGCTGTGGCGTCTCGGTCTGGAGCCGAAGCGCCTGTGGAAGCGCTACATCATCCTGAACCCGGCCTACCTGAGCCGGCTGGGCGCGCAGAAGCTCGGCCTGTGGAAGGCGACCCCGCCGGCCCCGGCGACCGAGCCGGTGCGTGAGTTCGCGGTCTGATCTTTTTCCGACACTGCGGCACAGATCACTTTCCGGCTGACGCGTTTGTCCACATCGTCTGATCTGATCATGACCCAGGGTGAAGTTTCGATAACTCTTGGTCGCCCATAACCCCTACGGGTTCTCGTTCCGGGCATATCCCGGTTTCGAAGCTTGCTCCAGCGGTGAACGCTGTCGATGTGGACACCGCTGTGGACGTCATCATGATCAGCACGCTCGCTGCCGCCTGGCTCGCCGCCGGGTTGCTCTCCGACGGGCTGCAGACCGCCGCGACCGCACACCAGCTCCGCCGACGAGCCGGGCTGGTGACCGGGCTGATCGTCGCGGGTCTCGCGGTGTTCATCGCGGTGCCACTCGTCGCGACCATGCTGCCGGGTGTCCAGTCCGCCCCGACCGCGGCCCTGCTGCCGGCCGTTCCCGGCCTGCTCGTGGTGACCGCGACGGTGCGCCGTCTCGGGCGTGTCCGGCGTGGCGCGGGCGCGTTCGCCACCGCCCCGCTGACCCCGATCCCGCCCGGCCTGCGCGCCGCCGCCGCCCACCCGCTGCTGGCCGCGCCACTGCAGATCACCGGCCTGGCCGCGCTGATCGGCCTGCCGATCGCCGCCGGCCTGGTGACCCTGCCGATCGGCGAGTCGGCCGGGGTGGCGGGCTTCGCCGTCATCGGAGTCGCACTGGCGATCGCCGGCATCGGCGTCCGGGCCGCCCTGCGCCACAGCCGCCTGGCCCCACTGGTCCTGACCCCCATCGACCGCGAGCGCATCCCGGCCGGGGTCCGCTGACCCCACACCACCGCACCCCACATCCGCGTCCGGTCCGCGCCACCACACCCACGCCGTGCCGAGGCAGCCGATGTCACGGTCGGGGATCTGCGGGCCGACGACCGGCTCACGATGACCCTTTACATCGCCGAGCCGGGATCTCCGTCCGCCGACTCGCTGGGCCTGCTCAGCGCGTAGGGATCTGAGCGGTCAGTGGCGCCGGGCCTCCTGCTGGTAGAGAAGCTCCAGAATGGACCTGGTGGCCTCGAACCAGCGGTCCAGCCAGTCGGACGGCGGCAGGGTGCCCCGGGCCGGGAGTTCCATCAGCAGGCCCCGGAGCAGGGGGTGGTCGGCCATCGACTGGCCGGACGAGCCGCTGTCGCTCCAGCTGCTGGAGCTGAAGGAGTCGCTCAGGCTCGGCATGTCCAGGGCCGGGAGTTTCCCGGCTCGGTCCAGCGGGCTGCTCGGTTCGAGGCTGCTGTGTGACCGGCCCGGGGATCGGGTCGGCAGGCCCGACGTGGAGCGGACCAGTTCGCCGTCGCTGCTGTCCAAGGCTTCGCGCCGGCCCTGCCGGTAGGCGCTGACACCGCCGCTGAACCGGTCCTGCGCCGTCGACGAACCGCTGCTGAGATTGTCGGACCCAATCGTCATCTGTCTGCCTTGCCTCGTTTAGTGATGTGTCCCGGCCCACAGCGCGGTCCGGTCCGCGCTTGGACTCTTCAACGAGGCGATCCCGGTCCAGCGACGGAAAACCGGGCAAATAGCAACGACCGGCCCGGGCGATCATGTCGCCGGACCGGTCGTGCCTACGTTCTCAGAGGTCGAACTCGCCGTCCTTGGCACCACCCACGAACGCGTCCCATTCGGCGGCCGTGAAGATCAATGCCGGACCGGTCGGGTTCTTCGAGTCCCGCACCGCGATCGCCTCTCCGACAAAAGCCACCTCGACACAGTTGTCGCAGTTGGGGCCACTGCGCGTGCTCTTGAACCACTGGGCCCGGTTCAGGTCGACCCGGAGGCCCTTCGCCTCGATTTCCACAATGGCTCCTCTACCAGCATCTCGATCATCTCGATGGAATCCTCCGGATCCAGGGCGGCAGCCTTGATGGTGTCGAAGACTTCGCGGTACTTGCGGAGTTCGTCGTCCTTCTCCAGGAAGAGACCACCGGCCGCGTTCTCGGTGAAGACCACGGCGGGATCCCCGTCCGGGAAGTCGAGGATCGTGAACGTGCCGTCCATGGCGGCATGCGCGCCGACCTCGAACGGCAGGATCTGGAGAGTCACATTCGGCAGCCGTGCGGCCTCGACCAGATGTCGAAGCTGGTCACGCATGACCGCGTCACCGCCGACGGGGCGACTCACCACCGCTTCATCGAGTACCACCCAAAGATCGATTGGATCGTCCTGAATCAACAACGACTGGCGTTGCATGCGGACGCGGACCCGATGCGCGATTCTCAGGTCGGTGTCATCCCATCGGGCGGATCCAATGAGAGCCAGGGCGTATTCCTCGCTCTGCAACAGACCGGGAATCACCTGCTGTTCGTACGCCTGAATTGATCTAGCTTCGGCTTCGAAGCCGACATAAGTGCTGTTCAGGACGGTGGAGAAGGGATGCCACCAGCCTTTCTGGCGGGCATCTCGAGATATTTCTACTAATTCGCCCGCTATGTCATTATTCACACCATAAATGACCAACATGTCGCTTACGTCGACGGGGCTGGCACTGGTATGTCCGGTTTCGATGCGGGATATCTTCGATGGCGAACAACCAAGTCGCTCTGCCACCACGTCGATGGTTACGCCGGCCGCCTCACGATGTCTGCGCAGTTCCACACCGAGGCGGCGTCGACGAAGGGTGGGACTGCGGCGTCGATTCACCGATCCAGTCTCCCGGCGTGCCCATGATCATTCAAGCACAGTGGATGATCACGCAGGATCACGGAAGCGTGACATGCAACTTGCATCGACGACACTGGTGGTGCAATCTTTCCGTATGGCCAGCGTCACTTAATGTTCTTGAGCGACCCGGCCAGAGTTGGTTATTTCGTACCGAAACGACGTCCATCACGGGGCGCCGAGCCATCGGAAGTCCTTCGTGGACTTCTGCCCTGACACGGGTGGGGCTGTTCGGCGGCAGTGACGTTCCGCAACCTCCTTCGATGGTCAATTCCGTCGAGGGGTTGCAAAAGTGCACTCAGGCGGCAAACTGATGCACTTGTCACCAATGTCCACAATCCCACATGAGTCTCAGGGCAGGAGATGACGTGGTCCTACCTCGGTCCGGTGATGTAATCCACGTGACGAAGGCGGCAAGCGTCCAATTCGCGTCACCGATGTTGTTCCGGGTCATTCGTGTGCACGACTGGCCGACCTATGAAGGATGGGTCTGGCTGGACGGCTACGAACTGAACTCGGCAGGTGACGCGGTCGAACGCCGCTCCATCTTCGTCCAGGTAAACGGCCTGCGGCCGGTCGGAAAGGCCCCCGATCCGCGGGCCCGCAACGGTCGGCAGCCAGCACGTCCGGGAGCTGTTCCGACCCGGACTGTTCGCGCCACCAACCGCTAGCGCGTGGTCATCCGGGACTGCTGGCAGACGGCACGGCGGTCGGCGGCTCCTCGCCGGCTCGCGCGGTGGCCACGATGAGGGTGATGCGGGTGTCCGAGGGCACCTGCTGCCCCTCCTCCGGGTCACAGGCGATCACGGTGTCCGGTTCGGCATCGCTCTCCCGGCGGATCACCCGCCACCCCAACCCGGTACGCGACAGAGCCGCCTGCGCGTCCGCGAGGGGCATCCCACGTAATGCCGGCACGGTCACCTCGGCATCGGCCGGATCGGTCGTCGCCGGGGTGGCCGGTGCCTCCACCCGCTGAGCCGGCGGGCTGGTGTTCTCCGGAGCCACCCCGCCTGTCGTGATGCGGACAGCGGTCGGCGTGGCCGCGGGCCGTTCCGGTTCCTTGCCGGTGTTCTGTACGATCACCGCGATACCGAAGGCGAGAAGGGCGATCAGCGACAGCGCGATCGTGCCCACCGCGATCGGGGCCCACCACCGGCCGGACGGTTCGACCGCGGCCGGGTCGGCCCAGCCGCTCTCCTCCGCATAGGGGTCGCGAGGCACTGCGCCGACCGGCCGCACTCCGGCCCGACCGGTCCACACGTCACCGTCCGGGTCCACAGAGTCCGCTGGTTCCGGCCGCTCCGGATCGCGCTCCTCAGGCATTCCCGGTCCTTCCGCTGACAGGTATCCCTGGCGTCAACGTACCCGGTCAACATCTTTCGACATGCCCTCGTCCGTACGGATTCGACGGGCAAGTTTCCGCGAGATGCTCACCGGTCAGTGACGTTGGAGAATATTCGTGCTGGGGCCCGGTATGTGTTCCCACCAGCGGAAAGCGATCCAATGACCATTTCGCGGACATCGTCATCGGCAAGTACAGTGCCCCGCATGGCCGAGAAGGGCTTGACCACACAGGCCGCCACCGCCGCCGGGATCGCGGCCGGCGCGGGCGCGGCACAGCTCGGGCTGGGCTACGGGCTCGGCGTGATCGCGTGGCCGGTGAGCGCGGCCGATCCGGACAGCACCTGGCTGGGCAGCCTCGGCTGGGCCGCCTGGATCACCGCGAGCGCGACGGTGCTCGGTGCGGTGATCGCCGGCCGGATGCGTGCCGAGATCCCCAGCCGCTGGCGGGTGCTGTGGCGTTTTGTGCTCTCCCTGGCCGCGACTCTGGGCGGGGTGGTGTCGCTGATCCTGGTCGCGTTGCCGGCCCGGTCGGCGGTGCGCCCCGACACCGTCTCCCCGCAGTTGGTGGCGGGTGGCTACGCGCTGGCGGGTCTGGCCGTCGGCTTGATCGTGGCGTTCTGGGCGGTCTCGTCCGGCCCGGTCGCGGCCAACCTGATCGGGACGGCGCTGTGGCTGTGGGCGCTGGCCGTCGCCGGGGTGATGGCCGAGCTGGCCAGTGACCGCGATTTCGCGACCTACCTGGCGAGCTGGCAGTTCACCGAGTCGGTGAACCCGGTGTCGTACGGCGGGATCTACTGGCCCAGCGCCCTGCTGACGTTGGCCGCGGCGTTCGTCATCGGCCTGGTCGCGGCCGTTCCGGCGGCTCTGCGCCGGGATGTCGGGCTGGGCACGGCGATCTCCGGGGCGGTCGGCCCGCTGCTCGTCGCGTTCTCGTTCCTGGCGCTGGCTCCACAGTTGACCCAGACGCTCGGCCCGCTGCAGTCGGCTTACCTGATCGCGCCCTACGCGGTCCTCGCCGGCCTGGGTGGTTCCGCGCTGACGGTGGCCGTCGCGAAGAGCCGCCCGGTGAAGGCGCCGCGGGAGACCGAGCCGGTGGAGGCCGAGGTGGCGGAGACCGAGGTGACGGGGACCGAGCCGCGGGAGACCGGGCCGAGGGCGCTGCCCGCGCCCCCGAAGCCGAGCGGCCGCACCAACACCCAGGAAAAGCCGGCCCCCGCAAAGGCAACGCCGACCTCTGCGAAGGCGACGACACCTGCCCCCGCAAAGGTGACGCCGGCACCGGTGAAAGCTGCGGCTCCGGTAAAGGCCGCCGCACCCGTCGAGCCCCAGCCTGGTACACCCCGGCCGATGAACTCCCCGCCGACCGCGCCGAAGCCGGTGAACCCGCCGCCGACCGCGCCCAAGCCGGTGTCCCCGGCCCCGAAACCGCCGATGAAGCGCAAGAACGGCGAGTCCGCCTCGCGCTCGACGATCACCCCGCCGCCGGCCAAGCCGACGGTGGCCCGAATCAACCAGGACGACACGAAGTAGGTCCCGCCCCGCAGATCGCGGCAAGGCCCGGCGCAGCAAGGCGAGGCGCGGCGAAGGCGCGACACGGCGCGGCGCGGGAAAGCGCGGCCGGGCGTCACACCGGCCAGGTGTGTACCGGCTCGTTGGTGCGCTGGAACTCCACGTACCGCTGGGTCATCTCGCGGAGCGCGGCGGTCCGGTCCCGGCCCCGCTCCTCGGCGGCCCGGACCGCGGCCGTCTGCGAGGCCGCTCCGTTGCGCCCGGTCCGGCAGCGGTCTTCGATGATTCCGAGCAGCCGGTCGCGCTGGGCCGGCTGGACCCCGAACCGGTCCAGTCCGGCATGGGCCACCGGCAGCAGAACCTCGCGGACCAGCTCGGTGGCGGGCGCCGGATCCCGGCCGGGCCAGGCGAGCCGCGCGTCGATGCCGTCCCGCGCCCCGGCCCGGAAGTTGGCCTCGGCGCGGGCGAACTCCAGCCCGTGCCAGAGCTCCGGTTCCTCGGCGAGCCGGCCGATCAGTCCGAAGTAGAACGCCGCGTTGGCGAGGGTGTCGGCCACGGTCGGGCCGGACGGCAGGACGCGGTTCTCCACGCGCAGGTGGGGACGGTCGGCGGAGACGTCGTAGACGGGACGGTTCCATCGGTAGACCGTCCCGTTGTGCAGTCTCAACTCGTACAGCAGCGGGGTCTTTCCGGAGTCGCGGACCGCGACCGGGTCCTCCTCGCTGAGTTCCGGCAGCAGGGGTGGGAAGTAGCGGAGGTTCTCCTCGTAGAGGTCGAGGATCGAGTCGATCCAGCGGTCGCCGAACCAGACCCGGGGACGGACGCCCTGGGCGCTGAACTCGTCCGGCCGGGCGTCGGTGGCCTGTTCGAAGAACGGGATGCGGGTCTCCGCCCAGAGCCGGCGCCGGTAGAGGAACGGCGAGTTGGCGCCGAGGGCGAGTTGCACGCCGGCGACGGCCTGGGACGCGTTCCAGTAGCGGGCGAAGTCGTCCGGCGCGACCTGGAGGTGAAATTGCGCACTCGTGCAGGCGCCTTCCGGGGCGATGGAGTCGCTGCTGGTCACGAGTCGTTCGGCACCGTGGATGTCGATCCGGAAGTCGTCGCCGCGGGCGCCGGCGATCTCGGCGTCCAGGGCCCGGAACCGTTCGTTGTCGGTGAGGTTGGCCGGCACCAGGTGTTCGGGGGTGAGGGTGGGCAGCATCCCGATCAGGGCCAGGCCGGTCTCGTCCTTGGACGCGCACTCGGACGCGGCACGCAGGCAGTCGAGGATCTCGTTCTCGAAGTCGCCCAGCCCGGTTCCGGCGAGGTCGCGGGGTGGCACGTTGAGTTCGAGGTTGAAGCGGCCCAGCTCGGGCTGGAAGCGGGGGTCGTCGAGGTCGGCGAGGATCTCGGTGTTGCGCATGGCCGGCCCGGCTTCGGCGTCGACCAGGTTGATCTCGATCTCCAGGCCGGCGCTCGGCCCGCCGGCCTCGAACGGCTCGGTGGCCAGCATGCCGGACAGCACGTCGACGCAGCGTCGCACCTTCTCCCGGAACAGGACCCGGTCGTGCGGGGTGAAAACGGCGGTCACCAGATCCTTGCCCATGTGGCCCCTCCGGGGACGACGGGGACGAAACGGACGTCGATCACCGCTCTGTGAACGGACGCGTGCGCTCGGTCAACCCTGCCATCCCGGCCCGGCAATCGCCAGCGAAGAACAAAAGCGCCGCCCGCGGCCACCGGACGGCGCTTTCGATCAGGCCACAGAGGACTCAGCCCTGCTGCAGGATGGCTTCGCCCTCGATCTCGATCTTGATCTTCTTGCCGATCATCACGCCACCGGTCTCCAGGGCCATATTGTAGGTCAGGCCCCAGTCCTCCCGGTCGATCTCGGTGTGCGCGCTGAAGCCGAAGAGGTGCTGCCCGTAGGGGCTGGTGGTGGCGCCCTCGAACTCGACGACCAGCTCGACCGGCTTGGTCACGTCCTTGATCGTCAGCTCGCCGGAGAGCACGAACTCGGCGCCGGCGTGCGACTTCACACCGGTGCTCCGGTACTCGATGGTCGGGTACTTCTCGGCCTCGAAGAAGTCGCCGGTGCGGAGGTGGCCGTCGCGGTCGACGTTGCCGGTCTCGACGCTCGCGGTCTTGATGGAGGCGGTCACCGAGGAGTCCAGCGGGTTCTCCCCGACCACGACGGTCGCGCTGGCCTCGGCGAACTGGCCGCGGACCTTGCTGACCATGAGGTGTTTCACGACGAAGCCGACCCGCTTGTGCGCCGCGTCCAGCTCGTAGGTGCCGGCGGCGGGGATCTGGAGGCCTTCGAACTCACGGGTGCTGACGGTCATGACACTGCCTTCTTCCGAAGCTTTGTGGGGATGCTTGTCTGACGGAGCAACTATATGCGCAGCAATATTCCTCATGTCAAGTGCCTGGTAGTGTCGGCCACATGAACACCGACCTGGACGACCCACGTCTCACCGCGGGCGGGCTGCTGGCTGAGGCATACACCGGATTGATGAACCGCCTGGCCGCACAGTTCGAGGAACATCGGTTGTCCTCGGTGGAGTTCGAAGTGCTGATGCGGCTGGCCCGCTCGCCCGGGAGCCGCCTGCGGATGACCGACCTGGCCGGCCAGACCACCTTATCCACCAGCGGTGTCACCCGGGTCGTAGATCGCATGGAACGCAGCGGCCTGGTTCGCCGGGAGGCGTGCCCGACCGACCGGCGCAGCTCCTACGCGGTGATCACCGACGACGGCATGCAGCGTCTCGACGAGGTCCTGCCGGGGCACCTGGAGCTGCTCCAGAGGTGGTATGTCGGGTTGCTCCCCGAGGACCGCCTCACCCAGCTCCTCGACTCGCTGCGGGTGATCCGCGACGCGGTCAACCCCTGCGCGGCGGCCGGCAGCGAGGAGAGCGCACTCCCGGCCTGACCTCGCGGTCTTTCACGATCAAGAGCCTGCTGCGGTACGGGTGACGACAGCGCCGTCTCCGGCCGTACCACAGCAGGGGCTTGATCTGGCTCCTAAAGCCCCAGCCCACGGGCGATGAGCAGGCGTTGCACCTCGGAGGTGCCCTCGCCGACCTCGAGGATCTTCGCGTCCCGGTAGAACCGGCCGACCGCCGACTCGTTCATGAAGCCGTAGCCGCCGTGCACCTGGGTCGCCCAGCGGCTGTTCTCCATCGCGGCGTTGCTGGCGTTCAGTTTGGCGATCGCCGCGAACCGCTTGAAGTCGTCGCCGGCCAGCATCCGCGACGCCGCGTCGTAGTAACCGAGCCGGGCCGTGTGCGCGCGCAGATCCATGTCGGCGATCATGAACTTCACCGCCTGGTGATCGCTGATCGGCTTGCCGAAGGTGGTGCGGTTCCGGGCGTACGTCACCGACTCGTCGACACAGCCCTGGGCCAGCCCGACCGAGAGCGCCGCGATCGCGATCCGGCCCTCGTCCAGGATCCGCAGGAACTGGGCCAGCCCACGGCCGCGACCGCCGAGCAGGTTCGCGGCGGGCACCCGGACGTCGTCGAAGAACAGCTCGTGGGTGTCCGAAGCGCACCAGCCGACCTTGGAGTAGGCGGGCGCCACGGTGAATCCCGGAGTGCCGGACGGGACGATGATCGTCGACAGCTCCTTGGAACCGTCCGGATTCGTCCCGGTCACCGCCATCACCGTGACCAGGCAGGTGATGTCGGTGCCGGAGTTGGTGATGAACGCCTTCGTCCCGTTGATCACCCACTCGCCGGTGCTGTCGTCCAGGACCGCTCGGGTGGTGGTGCCACCGGCGTCCGAACCGGTGCCGGGCTCGGTCAGACCGAACGCGGCGAGCGCCTCACCGCTGGTCAGGCGCGGGAGCCAGCGCTCCTTCTGCTCGGCGGTGCCGTACCGGAAGATCGGCATGGCGCCGAGCGAGACGGCGGCCTCCAGCGTGACGGCGACCGAGCTGTCCACCCGGGCCAGCTCCTCCAGGGCCAGGCAGAGCGCGAAGTAGTCGCCGCCCATCCCGCCGAACTCCTCCGGGAACGGAAGACCGAAAAGGCCCATCTTGCCCATCTGCCGTACGACGTCGTACGGGAACGTCTTCTTCTCGTAGTGCTCGGCGATCACCGGCGCGACCTGCTCCTGAGCGAACTGCCGAACGCTGTCGCGCAACTCCTCGTGCTCGTCGCCGAGCCGGAAGTCGACCATGACTACCTCTCTCTGGGTTTCGCCTCGTTATGGCTGACTTTTCACACCGGGGTCACGCCGTGGCGGCGTCGTGCGAAGGAGCGGTCCTTGCCCTCGGCGGCGAGGAAACGCCGCACCAGCTCGGCCCGCAGATCGGCCGGCTCGACCACGGCGTCCACCACGAGCTCGCTGGCCAGGCGCATGATGTCGATGTCGCGCTCGTACTCGGCGCGACGCTCGGCGACAAACGCGGCCCGTTCCTCCGGGTCGTCGATCGCCGCGATCTTGTTGGCGTAGACCGCGTTCACCGCCGCCTCCGCCCCCATCACCGCGATCTTCGCGGTGGGCAGGGCGATGGTGGCGTCCGGCTCGAAACCGGGGCCGGCCATCGCGTACAACCCGGCGCCGTAGGCCTTGCGCACCACCACACAGATCTTCGGCACGGTGGCCTCGGAGATGGCGGTGATCATCTTGGCGCCGTGCCGGATGATGCCCTGCCGCTCGACCGCGGTGCCGACCATGAAACCGGGCACGTCGGTGAGGAACAGCAACGGCACGTTGAAAGCGTCACAGAGCTGCGTGAACCGGCTGGCCTTGTCGGCCGAGTCGACGAACAGCACCCCGCCCTTGAACATCGAGTTGTTGCCGACGATACCGATCACCTGCCCGTTCAGGCGGGCGAATCCGACCGTCAGCTCCCGGGCCCACAGCGCCCAGATCTCGAAGTACGAATTCTCGTCGACCAGGCCCTTCACATACCGCCGCATGTCGAAGGCCTGGCGCTCGCTGGCCGGGACCAGACCGGCGAGATCGATCTTCGCCGGATCGGCGGCGGCCGCGGCCGGAGGACGCCGGGTCCAGTTGGACGGCAGGTAGGACAGGTAGGTGCGGACCACGTCCAGGGCCTCGCGCTCGGACTTGCAGAGGAAGTGCCCGACCCCGGACTCCTTGCAGTGCACCTGGGCGCCGCCCATCGCCTCCAGGGTGGTCTTCTCCCCAGTGACCATCTCGACCATCCGGTCGGACCCCAGATACATACTCGCGTTGCCGTCGACCATGGCGACCACGTCGCAGAACGCCGGGATGTAGGCCCCGCCGGCCGCCGACGGGCCGAACAGCGCGCAGACCTGCGGGATCGAACCGGACGCCTTGACCTGGGTGTGGAAGATCTTCCCGGCGCCGCGACGACCGGGGAAGAGGTCGACCTGGTCGGTGATCCGGGCGCCGGCCGAGTCGACCAGATAGACCATCGGGACGCCGAGCTGATAGGCCCGCTCGATGACACGGATGATCTTCTCGACCGTGCGGGCGCCCCAGGAACCGGCCTTGACCGTGGAGTCGTTGGCCATCACGCAGACGTCGCGCCCGTCGATCCGGGCGGATCCGGTGATCACGCCGTCGGCGGGCAGCCCGTCGGCGAGACTGTTGGCGTAGAGGCCGTCCTCGACGAAGGAGCCCTCGTCGGTCAGCAGGGCGATCCGCTCGCGGGCGAAGAGTTTGCCCTTGGCCGCGTTGGCGGTGTGATAACGCTCCGCCCCGCCGGCCAGCACACGTTTGCGCACTCCGGCCAGCGTCTCGCCGTCCATGGCTCTCCTTAACGCTCGTTAGACTTAACGAACGTTAGGGTATCCCACAGAGTGATACACCGGCAACGGCGAACGGGAGCCCCTCCAGGGACTCCCGTTCGGTGGTGCCGGGTGAGAATCAGTTCCTGCCGCCGCGACCACCGACGGTGGTGTTGCCGTAGGCGTCGCCGGCCGGGGTGCCGTAACCGTCGTCCTTCGCCGGGGCGTTGCCGCCACGGTTGCCACCGTTCTTGTAACCGTCGTCGACCTTCTGGTCGTCGACGTTCTGGTTGTCGACGTCGCCGTAACCGGCCGGGTTGCCCCGGACCGGCTCGCTGGCCACGTTCTTGACCGGCTTCTTCTTCACCGGCTTCTTGGCCGGCTTGTCACAGTTGCAGGTCGCGGCGGGGCTGGTGTTGCCACCGTTGGTGCCGGGAGTGCCGTACGCGCTACCGGGCGCCCCACCGTTGCCGCCGGGGTTGCCGCCGCTGTACGCGCCACTGGGAGTGCCGGTGTTGTACGCGCCACCGGGGGTGCCGGTGTTGTACCCGCCGCCCTGGGTGCCAGCGTTGTATCCGCCACCCTGGGTGCCAGCGTTGTATCCGCCACCCTGGGTGCCGGTGGTGACGTACGCGCCGCCGGGGTTGTTCACGTTGGCGTACCCACCGCTCGGGTAGCCCACGTTGGTGTAACCGCCACCGGCGTTGGCGTACCCACCGCTGGTGGTGGTGTACCCGCTGCTGCTGGTGGTGTAGCCGCCACCCGAGTTGGTGTAGCCGCCACCCGCGTTGGAGCAGGTCGGGACGCCACAGCCGGCGCTGCTGACGTAACCGCCCAGGTAGCTGCTGTCCAGGTAGGCGCCGCCACCGCAGGAGTCGTAGTCGGCGACCAGGCCGTAGAACGCCGTGGCGCGGTAGTCCCAGTCACCGCAGTCGCTGCCGCCGATGATGTAGCTCGAGGTGTAGACCGGGACGACCCGCTTCACCCAGTGGGTCCGCTTGCGGTGGACGACGACGGCGTTGCTGTTCGAGCAGGAGCCGTAGGCGCTGGCGTAACCGAGGATCGCCATCGAGCTGCCGCACGAACCGCCCGAGATGCGCCGGAAACCGCTGGTGCTCTCGGTGCGCTGCCGGTTGTGCTTGGTCGCCCGGCGCTCGACCTGCTTCCTGCTGGGCTTGATGGTCCGGCTCTCCGGGGTCCGCGAACCGTCCACGGTGGAGCCGCCCTGGCTGCCGCCCTGGTTGGCGCCCTGCGATTCGCCGGCCAGCGCGCTGAGGTTGCCCAGCGGGACCACGCCGTCCAGCGACGGAACCGCCTTGCCCACGGTGCCGGTCACGGTGCTCAGATCGAGCGGGGCCAGACCACCCAGAATGCCCGGGGCCGCACTGCTCGGCGCCTCGCCGCCCGGGCCGTTGTCGGCGAGAGCGGCGGCAGACGGAGCGAGCAGCAGAGCGCCGGCCGCGAGCACGCCGACACTCAGCGTTTTACGAATCCAAGTCTTCTTCATAGAGAAGGGATGCCTTTCACAAATGGTCAATTCGATGTTTCGGGCGCAACGGCTCCCCGGAGCTATTTCTCCGGCCTGAATTCGCTGGTGACAGCGCCTTCGCAAGGCGTCATGCGATTCGCCGCTCGTTCGCAAGCGGATGGGGAATCACGAAAGTCGGGGGGTCATTCCGGTACGGGCGCGCTCCGGTGGATCTTCAGGCGGTCTCCGACGGCTGGTCGGCCGTTTGCAGGGAGCCGCCGACCGCTGAGACGACGCGTGCACGCGGGGCGCACCGGTGAGCGGTGCCTCCCGCGCGGCGCTCCGGTCGCCGCTCCGTCCCCTGGCTGTGGGACGGCATGTGCGAGGAGCTGCCGTGGGGGATCACGGAGCGGCTCGCCGTGCGCTCGTCGCGCTCGACCCCCCAGCTCTTCACGATCCACCCCTCGTCGTCAGCGGCAGCCGATGTGGTTCCTTTAGTCAGAAACAGGCGTTATCGGCTGCTCGGTAATGGTAACGACGGGAACGCGCGGGAAGTCACGCGAACAAATCGGGAAATCGCCCGCTTACCTATTGCCCACCAAACGGGTGCGCGGTCCGGCGCGGAGAACACCGGACGGCAACTGCCGGCCGATCAGGCGTTCGGCGAGCGCGGCCGCCTCGATGAGACGGTCCAGGTCTATTCCGGTGTCGATACCCATGTCGTGGAGCATGTGCACCACCTCCTCGGTGGCCACGTTTCCGGTGGCGCCCGGCGCGTAGGGACAGCCGCCCAGCCCGCCGGCGCTCGCGTCGAACTCGGACACGCCCAGGTCCAGTGCGGTCAGGATGTTGGCGAGACCCGTACCCCTGGTGTCGTGGAAGTGGAGCAGGTCCGGGCGTACCGCCGAAAGAAGATCTCGAACCCGCCGCGGCGTCGCCATGCCCGTGGTGTCGCCGAACGCGATCCGGTCCGCGCCGTCGGCGCGCACCCGGGCCACGATGCCGGCCACCCGGTCCGGATCGACGTCACCCTCGAACGGGCAGCCGAAACTCGTTGCGACGATCACCTCGAGTGTCGCGCCGGCCTCGTGCACCAGCGGGATCAGCTGCGCGATGTCGTCCAGCGACTCCTCTGTGGACCGATTCAGATTGCGCCGGTTGTGGGTGTCGCTCGCCGACACCACCACCTCGATCTCGCGGAAACTGGCGGCCAGGGCGCGCTGGGCGCCACGGGTGTTCGGGATCAGCGCGGAATAGCGCACGTCCGGGTTGTGCCAGGACTTCGCCCAGACCTCGTCGGCGTCGGCCATCTGCGGGATCGCCCGGGGATGCACGAAGGAGACCGCCTCGATCCGGCCCACCCCGGTCGCGCTCAGCGCGTCGAGCAGCTCGACCTTGGCGCCGGTGACGATCGGCTCCTCGTTCTGCAGCCCGTCCCGCGGGGCCACCTCGCGGAGGGAGATCGCGGTCATCGCATTCTCCCGACGATGCCGGTGTCGTAGTCGCCGGAGAGGAACTCGTCGTTCTCCAGCAGCTCGGCGAAGAACGGCAGGTTGTTCTTCGGGCCGGCGATGGCGAAATCCCGCACCGCGGTACGGGCCCGGCTGATCGCTTCGTCCCGATCCGCGCCGAAGATGATCAGTTTCGCCATCAGCGAATCGTAGTTCTGGCTGACCGTGGTGCCCTCGGCGTAGCCGGAGTCGACCCGGACACCGGCACCGGACGGCTCGACCCAGGTGGTCACCGTGCCGGGGCCGGGGAAGAAGCGCTTCGGGTCCTCGGCGTTGATCCGGAGCTCGATCGCGTGCCCGGCGCGGACGTCCGGGACCGTCACGTCCTGCCCGGCGGCGATCCGGAGCTGCGCCTCCACCAGGTCCATGTCGTGGATCAGCTCGGTGATCGGGTGCTCGACCTGCAGCCGGGTGTTCATCTCCAGGAAGAAGAACTCGCCGGTTGCCGGGTCGAGCAGGCATTCCACCGTGCCCGCGTTCCGGTAGCCGACCGCCTCGCCGGCCTGCACGGCCGCGGCCAGCATCCGCTCGCGCAGCTCCGGGCCGACCGTCGGGGACGGGGCCTCCTCGACCAGCTTCTGATTACGGCGCTGCACCGAGCACTCCCGCTCGGACAGGGCGACCACCCGGCCGTCGGCCAGCCCGAGGATCTGCACCTCGACGTGCCGCACCCGGGGGAAATAGCGCTCGACCAGCACCGCGCCGTCGCCGAACATCCGCTCGGCGAACGTGCGGACCTTCTCGAACTCCTTCGCCAGGCTCGCCGCGTCCTCGGCGACGGCCATGCCCATCCCGCCGCCACCGGCCGCGGCCTTCACCATCACCGGGAAACCGATCTTCCCGGCCGCGGCCAGCGCGGATTCGGCGTCACCGACCGGGTCCGGTGACCCGGGCGCGACCGGCACGCCGGCCGCGGCCATCAGGTTCCGGGCGTTGATCTTGTCGCCCATCGCGGTGATCGCGTCGGCGCCGGGTCCGACCCAGATCAGACCATTGGCTTCGACGGTACGGGCGAAGTGGGCGTTTTCACTGAGGAAGCCATAACCGGGGTGGATGGCCCGGGCACCTGTCGACTTCGCGGCGGCCAGGATCGCCTCGGTGTTCCGGTAGCTCTCCGCCGGATTCGCCGGGCCGACCAGCACCGCCTCGTCCGCCTCCCGGACGAACGGCATGTCGGCGTCCACATCCGAATGGACCGCGATCGTTCTGATGCCCAGACGATGGGCGGTACGGATGATCCGGCGGGCGATCTCGCCCCGGTTCGCGACGAGCAGTGACTCGATCATGGCCCTCTTTCCAACTTTGTCAGTCGGTCATACCGGGCTTCTCCTTGTGGGATCAGTGCCCGGTCAGTGCATGAATCGTGGCGTCTCGCAGCAGGGCCGCCCGGCGCACCCGGTCGACCTCACCGCCGAGGAACGGCGTCGAGTTCATCAGGCCGAACGCGGCGTGCGCCAGCACCCGGGCCTCCGGGGCGGGCAGCTCCGGGCGGACCCGGGACAGCACGTTCACCCATTCCTCGACGTACAACCGCTGCAGTTTTCTGATCTGCCGGCGCGGATCCTCCGGCAGACGATCCAGCTCGTGCAGGTGCAGGGCGATCACAGCCGGGTTCGCCAGAGCGAAATCGACGTGGAAGTCGATCAGGTCGGCGAGCGCCGCCTCCGCGTCGTCCGGATGCCGCTCGATCCGCTCCTTGCCACCCGCGAGCAGACCCTCGCTGACCGGGATCAAGGCGGCGACCAGCATCGCCTCCTTGCCGGCGAAGTGGTGGTACAGAGCCGGGCCGGTGACGCCGGCGGCGGAACCGATGTCATCCATCGACACGCCGTGATAGCCCCGGGAGGCGAACAGGCCCACCGCGATTTCCAGAATCTCGTCGCGGCGGGACCGCCGCCGGGGAGCCGGCGGAGTGGACCGGTGCCGCTGATCTACCGTCGTCACCCGGCAACTGTAACCCGGCGTCAAGTCAGAGCTTAACGGTCGTTCAGCCGATTTGTGGCCTCCTCGTAGAGGTCAGCCGCCAGCTCCCGCACCGGGGTGTCCGGGCCCAACCGCTCCAGCAGCACACTCAGCAACCGCGCGGCCTCGGCCTCCGATCCGGAATGCAGCAGCGCCTCGCACAACATGCACTCCGCCCGGGCGGCCTCGTCGTCGGCGCCGATCTCCCGCAGCTGCTCCGGAACGCCCCGCAGATGCGGCACCACGTCGGCGTGCCGATCCCGGCGCAGGTAAAGATTGCCGACCTCGAAGGAGAAGATCGAGCGGGTCCACCGTACGCCCGGCTGTTGCGCCAGCTCGTCGGGCAACTCCTCGAACCGCCGCGCGGCCAACTTGATGAGCTCCTCCGCCTGCGGCACGTCGTCCGCGTAGTTCAGCGCCATCAGCTGGCGGCGCAGCACCCGCAGCTCGGCGGACAACTCGCCGGCCTCGTGCAGCGACGCGGCCGCGGCCCGGAACGTCAGCGCCGCCTCGGCATCCCGGTCCAGGTCGTAGAGCAGCTGACCGGCCTGCTCGCCGACCTGGCCCCGGCCCACCGGATTGTCCGCCAGGCCCTCGATCAACGTCCGGTAGATGCCCAGCGCCTGATCGTTGTCGCCGAGACTCCGGTAGACGGCGGCGAGCAGGAACCGGGTGTCGGCCGCCGGTTCCGGATAGCCCAGCCGCTCGAAACCGAGCAGCGCCTCCTCGGCCACCTCGGCCGCCTCCGCCGGACGATCCGCCCGGTGGTAGGCCTGCGCCAGGTCCTGCCGGGCGAAGACGCCGGTCTCCTCGCCGTACTCGTTCGTGTCCAGCTGCGCGATCGCCTCGACAAGATCGTCGATCGCCTCCATCGGCCGGTCCAGGCTCAACAGCGCGCGGCCACGGTTGAGCCGGCCGGCCAGCGCCGTGCCGGGCAGGCCCCGGGTCGCCGCGTCACCGAACGCGTCCACCGCCTCCACGGTGTCCTCGGTCAGCTGGCCGAGCATCAGGGCGACCTCGGCGCCGCGCTGTGCCGGGCCGTGCACGCGGTAGAACTCCCACGCCTGCCGGGCCGCCTCGACCGCCTCGTCACGGTCGTCGTTCATCGCCCGGTTCTGGGCCCGGACCATCGCGTGATAGGCCCGCCGGCGTGGGTCACCGGTCTCCGCGGCGAAGCCGTCCGCCCGGTCCCCCGCTTCGTTCGCCTCGTCCAGCCGGTTCATCAGCCGGAACATCTGCGACAGCCGGATCCAGGCGCTCGCCCGGCTCTCCGCGTCACCGTGCTCGTCGTGGTGGGCGACGTTCGCCTCGACCACGGCCAGCAGCTCCGCAGTCGGCTCGTCGTCCCGGGCGCGCAGCACCGCCAGCCGGGCCCGCATCATGCTCGCCTCACCGGCGTCGCCGGACTCGGCGAAAAGCTCGGCGGCCCGCTCCCAGTGCTCCACCATTTGCCCGGACTCCTCGTCGGGCAGCAGGAACCCGCGCAGCGCCCAGAGCCGGGCCGCGGACCTCGGATCCTCCGGTGGCCGCTGCTCCAACACCGCCAGGACCTGCCGGGCCGCGTCCTCGCGATCATCCCGCTGATACTTTTCGGCCAGATCGAGTAGCTCGGCCAGGGAGGCGCTCTCGTCCACCCGAACCGGCGGCTCCGGCTCTCGCTCCGGCTTTTCGACAGGCCTGGCGGCGGTGATCCGCGCCGTCGCCGCGAGCGGGATCTCCACCTCGAACGGCGCGGCGCTCATCAGATCGGTGATCACACTCGTCTGGTGCATGGTGCCGTTGCGGGCGTCGAAACGAGCGGCCAGCTCCAGCGCGAACGTCGCCAGCTCGCCGGCCAGCTCGGCCGCGGTGGTGTCCGGCCGATCCGACCGGCGGATCGGGGAATCGCCGTGCCCACGCTCGGTCAGCCGGCGCAGCAGCAGCACCGCGCCCGCGGCGAAATGCATCGCCGCGGCCGGGGACGGCGCCCGGTCCAGCCAGTCGATGTGGCGCTGCAGGATCTCCAGGCCGCGATGCTCGTTACCGGTCCGCGCACAGAACCGGATGTGCCCGCCGATCTCCCACAGATCCGCCAGATTGTTGCGTTCCAGCAGGTAGGAGCGCCGGTGTGCGTCGGCGGCCTCCTGTGGGCGGCCGGTCTTCAGGTAGACGGTCATCAGCTCGCCGAGGATGTTCTGCGGCTGCTCGGAACAGGACAGGTCGCCGGCCAGCACCGGGCCGGCCAGCTCGGCGGCCTCCTCGAACCGTTCGGCGGCGACCAGATGCCGGACCAGCGTCGTCGGGTCACAACCGGCACAATCGGACAGCGCGTTACGGGGTGCGGCCTGCCACTTCTTGAACCAGGACTCCGCCTCCTCCCGGTCGCCGACGTGCCGGGCGATCAGGTAACGGTGCTTGAAGACCGGCTGCAGGCCGTGACCGGACTCGCGGTAGCGGCGCTCCATGTCGTCGAGAACCGCCCGGGTGCGCTCCAGCGGCACCTCGGGGAACGTCGTCAGAGAACTGACCATGTTCTTGAACAGCCACAGCAGGTTGTGTTTCCACTGCTCGTGGTACGGGCCCGGGTTACGGTCGAAATCGGACACACACCAGGAGAAGGCGGGGAACGCCTTCACCGGCTCGCCGCCGTAGATGTAGGCGGTGGTGGCGAACAGCCGGGTGTAGAACTTCAGCGCGGCGTCGTCGGTGGCGTCGACATGGCGGAGCACCTGCTCGACCATCGCGATCTGCGCCGACCCGTACGGCAGGTTGTCGGCTTCGCCGAGCAGTTCCCACAGGTCCTCAGCGGTCTTCATCAGTCCTGGTCCTTCTTGTGGCTCTCGCCGGGCACCGCACGATCCAGCAGGCCCAGGAACGACGTGGTCAGCAGGGCCGCATCGGACGGGCGGATCGGGTGGTGGCCGAGCAGCAGCGCCTGACCGTAGAGCGACTCCACGGCGAGACCCGCCAACTCGTCGTCACCGAGCGCAGTCACCCGCCGGACCAGCGGATTCCGATGGTTCAGCACCAGCTGCGGGCGATCCGACGGAACCGTGCGGGCCAGCGCGTCGAGCACCCCGCCCCACAGGTCGTCGGCCTGATCCCGGCTCGCGGTGAACTCGTCCTGGAACGCCGCCTCCCGGCTCACCAGGTAGAGGGCCGGCAGCGTGACCGGATCGAAGACCCGCACCACGACCTCGCAGCCCAGCCTGTCCAGACGCCGCTGGGCGGCCGCCAGGAACGGGCGCAACCGCAGCTCCGCCTCGGTGTCCACGGCGGTGAACCGGGTGGTCAGATCGGTCGGGTCGAGCCGCTCGGCACGCACCTCCGGATCCACCAGGGCCAGCCTCTGGATCAGCTCGGCGTCGTAGACGTAACCGCCGTTGATCAGCCCCACGTCCTGGGCGGCGGCCACCGCGGCCAGCTGACGGAACTCGTCGGCCGTCGACGCGTAACGCAGCACCCCGTGCCGGGCCCGGAACTCGGCGAGCGTGACCTCACCCATGTTGGTCTGCATCGGGTACCACTGCTCGACCAGCCGCAGCATCTCGTCGTCGTGCAGGGCCAGCGCCTTCACCCCGAGGTGGTGGATGCTCAGGAACGCGGCCAGGCGGCGCGGATCGGTTGTCGACAGCCGGACCAGCCAGCCGCGCAATTGATCTGCGATCGCCTCCCGGGTCTCGGCGAGCAGGCCGTCGTCGTAGAGCGCCTCCCGGCTCGCGGTCGGGCGCAGCTCGGTGCTGTCGACCACACAACGGGCGAAGAACGCCCACTCCGGCAGCAGGCCCTCGATGCTCTCGGACAGCAGCATCCGCTTCAGGTACACCCGGTGCCCGCCCCTGGTCGCCGGGTTCACCGGGGTGGGCAACACGAACGCGGCACCGGTCAGGCCGGCCGCCGGCACGTCCAGCTCGATCACGTCGAACGGGCGGAAACCCAGCGTGCGCTCGGCGTAGGCCATCCGGGACTCGGGCGGCAGGTTCCACGGGACGGTGCCGACGGTCACCTTGCGGTCGTCGACCATCACCCGAACCGGGAGCAGCGCGCCGTACGTCCCGGCCAGCTCGGCCACGGTCTCCGCGGTCAGGTAATGCTCGGCACCCCGGCGGGGCATCAGGGTGACAGTGGTGCCCGGCTCGCGGTCGTCGCCCGGCCGCACGTCGTAACGCCCGTCGGAATATCCGGTCCACAGCACCGGTGTGGCGTCACCGCGCCTGGTGTGCACCCGGATCTCATCGGCGACCAGGAAACAGGAGAGCAGCCCGATGCCGAACTGCCCGAGGAACTCGTGCCGGGCGAACCCCAGCTCGTCCCGTTTCGAACTGCGCCCGATCGTGGCCAGCAGCTCGTGCACCTGCGCCTCGGTCAGCCCGATCCCGTTGTCGTCGATCCGCAGCGTGCCGTCCCCACTGCGATCCGACGACGTGATGACCACGACGCCTTCGTGCTCCGGCCCGACCGCCGTGATCGCATCGACAGCGTTCTGCAGCAGCTCACGGACGTAGACGCGGGGGCTCGCGTAGAGGTGGTGGCTGAGCAGATCGACGATGCCCCGCAGGTCGACCTGGAACGTGTTGCTCACGCGCGGCACGGTACCGCCTACCACCGACAAATTCCGACCGATACGCCCCACAGAGCCACCCGTTCGGCTCCCGGCCCCAACCACCACCCACCCTCACCTCCCCAAACACACCCCGCGCCCACAACCACACCACCCCGAACAACTCCCACGCCGCCCTGCCCAGCCCGCACCCCACCTTCCCGCCGCGCCACCTGACCACCGTCGCCGCCCAAGCCCAACCCGCACCCACCGTCGCTGCCCAAACCCCGCCGCACCGCCCAGACGGCGCGCCCTCGCCGCCCGGATCGCCCCTCGCCGCCCGGGCCGCGCGACCTGGCCACCGCCCTCAGCCCAACCGTCTTGGTCACGCCGTTGCCATCGCTGCCCGAGCCCCGCCCTCACCATCCGGGCCGCGCCTCGCTGTCCCGGCCGCGCCTTGCCGTTCAGGTCGCGCTCTTGCTGCGGATCCCAAGACTCCTCGGACCAAGCGCTGCTGTGACGAAAGCCGCCAATCCATGCCCTGGCTGCGCCTTTCAGGAAAGGGCGCCGACCGCGACGGCCCCCGTTGGATCGGTTTCCCCCAGCCCGATCCACCGTCGCGGTCAGCGACCGGTCAAAGGCCGCCCCTCAGGCGACGCCCGGACTCAGGGGTCTGCCGGCGGCACGGCGGAACCCGATCGGCCGGGGTGGCATCTCCCGGTTGGCGAGGAGGAGCATGGCCAGGATCAACACCAGCGCGAACGGCCAGCACCGCTGAGCCGTGGTCCATTCCGCGGTGACCGGAAACGGCCACGGCGAACTCCGCTCGGTGAAGAACAGCGAGACGACCATGGCAACGCCCTGAACCGTGGGCCCGAACAGACCCCCGATGGACTCCACCCGATAACGGGCACCGATCGCCGCTGCGGCAACCGGCAGCAGCCCGCACACCGCCGCCTGGAGGATCACGAATCCGTCCGGCCAGATCGCTGCCGGCCCCACCACGATCCGGGCGCCGGCATACAACAGCACCCAGATCAGCGTCGCCGGGACAAGCAGCACCGCGAGGCGCAACCACTGCCGCCGCCACCGAGCAACTGGCGTGATCACCGTGAACGTCATCAGATCAGGCAGAGCGAATCCGGCCGCCGCACCGAGAACCGCTGCCGCCAACAGCAACCCGATCACCGTCATCCGCGGATCTGCCTCCGTCCGGAGCACCGAAGCCCGGAACACCGGAGCCTGCACGACCAGCGCCAACACCACCGCCCCGGCAAAGGGCCACCAGGGCACGGCCCGGATCAGGTGCATGGTGAGCAACCTGGTCACGGGCAGACCCCACGATCACGACCGGCTGTCGCACTGTCCGGGACGGTCTGCGCTCCGGCCGGAGCCGACGGCGGTGTGATCGTCACGCCGATCCCGGCCAATCCGGTGGCCGACAGGTCGAGGATTTCGGACCAGTGCTCGGCCAGATAGCCCAAGACCTCTTCACGAGGTTTCGCCAGCAGCATCTCGGCAGCGTCGACCTCGGCCTGGCTGTGACGGACCCGGGGAACGGTCAGGTTCTTACCGGGCGCGGCCTGCGCAAGCATCCACATGGCCACCACCACGCGATGCTGCCCGGTCGCGTCGCAGGAATCCCACACCCCGGTGTCCTCGACCCGGAGAAGCCCTACCGAGGCAGCCACGTAGTCGCGAACCACCCGCTCCTTGGAGTCCTCGGCCCAGCCACCGATCCGGCCCCAGGTGTCCCCGACGATCATTTCCGGATACCCGGGTGTCATCGGCTTCTGATCGAACATGTCGGCGATCTGTCGTACCGAAGGCCGGTCGGCATTAGCCGGCAACAACGCGGCGACCGGCTCGACCGCTTCCCGCCAGTGCTCGATCCAACCGCCGTAGCCGGGCAGCGCGCAGTACCGCACGCCCTGCTCCGTCCGGCAGTCCAGCTTGTCCGGGGCGATCGCCTGCAGGACCTCTTCCGTTTCGATGAAATCCGGCGTCGCGGCGGCTTCCCGATGCACGGACAGTCCGGCGGCCAGCACCGCGACCACGGCGACCACGGCGGAGGTCTTCGGAACGGCGGGCCGGCACACCGCGGCGACCGCCAGCGTCAACAGCCCCAGCAGGTAGAGCAGGTGCCATCCGAACGGATAGCTCGTGCCGAAGTCCCACACCATCAACGGAATCGGGAAGAGCGCGTCCGCTACCCCGCCTGGCCCCTGCCCGACGATCAACAGCACGAAAATCGCGGCGATCAGTGCGACGACGGTCAACGAACCGGCCGCGATATGGGGCAGCAACCGGCCGACCGCCACGCCGACGGCGGCCCCGATGGCCGGGATGACGAGCACGACCAACGCCGCCCACAGGTTGAACCGCCCGACCGGCCAGGTCGGCAGCAACAGCAGCAGCGAGATCGCGTAGACGATCGCCCCGGTGACCGCGGCGATCGGCACTGTCACCAGCAGGGCGAGGCTGCGGCGGCTCGGACCGGCGGGCATCGTGCGGATGCTCTCCTCGGCTCCGGCACGGTGGTCCCGCCCGGCCGCGAGATGGGTGGCGAGCAGCAGACCGGCGCCCAGGATCAGGGATGCCATGCCGACGTTCTCGTGGAAGGTCTCCCAGGTCGGCATCCTGGTCCAGGACCAGACGAGTGTCAGGGCGACGGACAGGAACAGGCCGATCCAGTAGTAGGGGCTGTGCCACATCCGCCGGGTCTCGGCCCGGGCCAGGGCCATCGTCGCCACGCTCGCAGCGGGCGCGGGGTGCGTGGGCCGGTCCATGGTGACGGTCATCGGGCCACCTCGGCAGCCGCGGCGGCGCCCAGCAACAGCAGGTAGCCGTCCTCGATCGACGGCCGGGTGGCCTCGGCACCGGCCGGTTGCCGCCCGATCGTCCGGTAGAGGCCGTCCGCATTCCTCCAGTAGGCCGTGCTGCCTTTCGGTGGCTCCTCGGAGAGCCACACCTGCCCCTCGGCCACTCCGGCCAGCTCGCGGGGGCTGCCCTCGAAGATCACCCGGCCGCCGCTCATCACCACGACCCGCTCGCAGAGTGCCCCGACGTCCTCGGTCTGATGGGTGGAGAGCAGCACGGTCCGCCGCTCGCCGAGCCGCGACACCAGTGCCCGGAACAGCATCCGCTGCTCGGGATCGAGCCCGACGGTGGGCTCGTCCAGGATCACCAGGGCGGGGTCGCCGAGCAGCGCTTGGGCCAGGCCCAGTCGCTGTCGCATCCCTCCGGAGAGTTTGCGCACCTTGGTCTTGGCACGATCGGTGAGTTCGACCTCGCCGAGCACCCGCCGCACCTCGGCCCGTCGGCGCCGGGTCTCGGTGATCTCCTTCAGCACGGCGACGTAATCGAGCAGGTCGTACGCCGTGAAGTTCGGATAGAGCCCGGGATTCTGTGGCAGGTAGCCGATCCGGCGGCGGACCTCGGTCCGCTGCGCGGGCACCGCCGGGTCGAGCCCGGACACCCGGATCGAGCCGTCGTCCGGGGCGAGCGCGGTGGCCAGGCACCGCAGCAGCGTGCTCTTGCCGGCGCCGTTGGGGCCGAGCAACCCGGTCACCCCGACGTCGATCGTCATGTCGACGGAGTCGAGCGCGGTCCGCGCGCCGTAGTGTTTGGACAAACCGCTGACAGTCACCGTGGTCATCGACTTTCCCCCAGGTCGAAGCGGCTCCGCCGCCGGAACAGGACGGCTGCGGCGACGGCCGCCGCGGCGAGATAGCTGATCTGTGCGGACGGCCCGAACAGGGTCGGCACGAAGACCTCCTCCTGGGCCTGTTGGACCGCCAGGAGGCCGGTGAGCCAGAGACCACCGAGCACGCTGGCGGCCACCGGCAGGGACAGGATCGTGGCGAGCGCCAGCGTCCCGGTGCAGAGCAACAGGGCCGGCAGCAACCAGCCGGCCGCCGCCAGCCACCCCGGCCCGGGCATCAGGAGCCCGGCGACGGCGGCCATCACCGTCGCGATGCTGATGACCGCAACCGCCCGCCACAGCACCAGCGCCGGGCCGGCTGACGGGGTGGTACCGGTGATCTCGTGCATCGGGTCGACAGCCGGGCCGTAGGCGCCGGAGACCGCTATCACCGGCAGGATCGGTGCCAGGACCAGGAACAACGTGCTCGCGGCGCCGGGGTCACCGCTCCAGGACAGCAGGGATCCAGCGATGGCCAGCCCGAGGACCGCGATCGTCGCGGCGAGCCAGGACCAGCGCAGTGCCGGAGTGGCGGTGAGCAGCAGCCACCGGTGCTCGGGCAGACCGACCCGGGCCAGCAACCGCTGCACCGGACCGATCCTGGGTGCGTGGATGTTGTCGTAGACGACCGAGAAGTTGCCGGTCAGCCAGGTGATGTCGACCTGGATCTCGCCACGGCAGCCGGCGCAGGCCAGCATGTGCGCCTCGACGGCCATGAGCCGACTCGGTTCGAGAGCACCACGCTCATACTGCTCGCGCAGCTCGGAATCGACGTGCCATTCAGCGGTCATGTGGCGCCTCCTCCGAGGTGCGGACGGTCAAGTCGGGGCTGGTCATGTCGGGGCTGGTCATGTCAGGAGCTCCCGCAGGCGGGTGCGGGCGCGTGTCAGCCGGCTCTTGGCGGTGCCCTCGGGGATGCCGAACAGCTTCGCCGCCTCACGCACGGTCAGGCCGTCGAGCGCGGTGGCCTCGATCAGGCTGCGCAACTCGGGGGAGAGCCGGTCGAGGGCCGGGCCGAGGGCGCCGTGCTCCACACCGAGCAGCACCAGCTCCTCAGCGGACGGTGTGGTGGCGACGTCGTCGGACAGGTCGGCGGCCGGGTCGCTCAGCCAGCGGTGGGCCGGGCCCCGCAACGCGGACACCAGACGGCGGACGGCGATGGTCCACAGCCAGGCCGCGGCGTCGGCTGCCCTCTCCTCATACCGATGGGCGTCGTCCCAGACCGCGACGAACGTGTCCTGGATCGCGGCGTCGATCACATCGGGGTCGGCGCAGCGCCGTCGCAGCCGGGCGCGCAACCAGCCGGCATGCCGGTGGTGCAGGATCCGCAGCGCCGCGGTCTGCTCCGCGGCGACGGCACGCAGCAGCTCGGCATCGCTGCTCTGCTCGTTGACCGGGGGGACCGGTCGTTGTCTTCTCCGTCGCACATCTGGTCTATCGCCGACGGGCCTCGATTTGGTTCACGCAAAATGATGGCGCTGCCGAAAAGGCAGCGCCATCAGGGATTTCAGCTCAGTCCACCGGGCTCCGTGCCCTTGACGATCGGTGCCCGGACCAGGTTTCCCCACTCCGTCCAGGAGCCGTCGTAGTTGCGGACCTGGGGATAGCCGAGCAGGTGCCGCAGGACGAACCAGGTGTGGCTGGACCGCTCACCGATCCGGCAGTAGGCGATGATGTCGTCCGCCGACTCCAGCCCCAGCTCGTCGCGGTAGATCTTGATGAGTTCGTCGTGCGGTTTGAACGAACCGTCCTCGTTCGCCGCCGACTTCCACGGCTTGCTGACCGCGCCCGGGATGTGCCCGCCGCGCAGCGCGCCCTCCTGTGGATAAGCCGCCATGTGAGTCAGCTCACCGGTGTACTCCTGGGGCGAGCGGACGTCGACCAGCGGACGCCCGCTGGAGATGTGGCCCATCACCTGGTCACGGAAGGCGCGGATCTCCGCGTCGTTGCGCACCGGAACCGGGTAGTCGGCGGTCGGCCGGACCGTCTTGTCCCTGGTCAGGGTGCGGCCCTCCGCCGCCCATTTCTGCCGGCCGCCGTCGAGCAGCCGCACGTCGCGATGCCCGAAAAGACTGAAGACCCAGAGGGCGTACGCCGCCCACCAGTTGAAGTTGTCGCCGTAGAAGACGATCGTGTCGTCGCGGCCGATGCCCTTGGCCGCGCACAACGCCGCGAACGCCGCCGGGTCCAGATAGTCCCGGCTGATCTGGTCGTTGAGCTCCAGATGCCAGTCGACCTTGACCGCGCCGGGGATGTGGCCGGTGTCGTAGAGGAGCACGTCCTCGTCCGATTCGACGACGACCAGGCCGGGAGTTTCCAGATTCGCGGCGAGCCACTCGGTGGTGACCAGTTTGTCTGGGTGCGCGTACGCCTGCAGCGCCTGCGCCGGATCACTCGGAACGGACATGCCGACAACGCTAGTCCCACCGAGAGGGTCGCCGCGCGCCTGTGGATAACTGGATGAGTTCGTCGCACCGGGTGCCTAAGCTCGCTCCATGTTGCTTCGGATGTCCACCTTGCTTCTCAAGACCCTTCGTGAGGAGCTGGCGGACGCGGAGGTGCCGAGTCACCGCCTCCTCGTGCGCGCCGGTTTCATCCGCCGCGCCGCGCCGGGCGGCTACACCATGCTCCCGCTCGGCAAACTGGTCCTCGACCGGATCACCGCCGTCATCCAGGAGGAGATGCTCTCCGCCGGCGGCCAGGAGGTCTCGTTCCCGGCTCTGCTGCCCCGCGAGCCCTACGAGACGAGCAACCGCTGGACGGAGTATGGGGATCTGCTCCTCACCCTGAAGGACAGGCGGGGCGCCGACCACCTGCTCGCCCCCACCCACGAGGAGATGTTCACCCTGCTCGTGCAGGACATGACCGGGTCGTACCGGGACTATCCGATCCTGCTCTTCCAGTTCCAGACGAAATTCCGTGACGAGGCACGGCCCCGTGGCGGTCTGCTCCGCGGTCGCGAGTTCCTGATGAAGGACGCTTATTCGTTCGACCTCTCCGAGGCCGGATCGATTGCGGCGTACGGCCGGATGCGCGCTGCCTACCAGCGCGTCTTCACCCGGATCGGCCTGGAGCACACCATCGTCTCGGCCACGTCGGGTGCGATGGGCGGCTCGGCGTCCGAGGAGTTCCTGGCCGCCGCCGAGGTGGGGGAGGACACCTTCGTCGGGTGCACCGTCTGTGATCACGCCGCCAACACCGAGGCCGTGACCACTCCCGTGCCGGCTCCCGTCTTGGCCACCGCGCCCCCGCTGGAGGTGCACGACACCCCCGACACCCCCACGATCGCCGCCCTGGTCGAGCTGGCCAACAACCGGCGGCTGGGCGGGCGCGACGACTGGACGGCCGCCGACACGTTGAAGAACGTGGTGGTCACCGTGGACCACCCCGGCCGCGATCCGGAGCTGCTGGCGATCGGTGTGCCCGGTGATCGCGAGGTCGACATGAAGCGTCTCGAAGCGGCGCTGTCCCCGGCCACCGCGACCCTCTTCGACGATTTCGCGGCGTCCCCCGATCTAGTCAAGGGTTACATCGGCCCGCAGGGCATCAAGATCCGATACCTCGCCGATCCCCGGGTCGCCCCCGGGACGTCCTGGCTGACCGGGGCCAACGAGCCGGGCCGGCACGCGACGAACGTGGTGGCCGGCCGGGACTTCACCCCCGACGGCACGATCGAGGCCGCCGAGGTGCGGGCCGGCGACCCGTGTGCGGCTTGCGGCGAGGGCACGCTGACGATGCGCCGGGGCATCGAGATCGGGCACATCTTCCAGTTGGGCCGGCGATACACGGACGCGTTCAAGGTCGACGTCCTGGGTTCGGACGGCAAGCCGGTCCGGCCGACCATGGGCTCGTACGGGATCGGTGTCTCGCGCGCGGTCGCCGCCGTCGCCGAGCAACACCACGACGACCGGGGTCTGGTCTGGCCGGCCGCGATCGCGCCCGTCGACGTGCACATCGTCGCCGCCGGTAAGGACGGTCAGGTGGAGGCGGCTCTCGAGCTGGGCGCCACCCTGTCCCGGTCCGGTCTGCGAGTTCTCGTCGACGACCGGCCCAACGTGTCGGCCGGGGTGAAATTCACCGATGCCGAGCTGATCGGCATCCCCAAGGCGGTCGTGGTCGGCCGTCGTCTCGGCGAGGGATTGGTCGAAATCCGGGACCGCAAGACGCAAGAACGGACGGAGGTACCGATGGTGGACGTGGCGGGTGTAATCAGAGCGGACGCCGGGTAACGAATGGGGCGACAGTGGTGGAGAGGCGGAAGCATGGTCAGGCTGGTTGCTGACGCGATGACCCGGCAGGTCGTGTACCTGCCGGCAGACACCCCGCTGGACGAGGCGGCCCAGGCCATGCGGGATCAGGGCATCGGCGACGTGGTCGTCACACAGGGCCCGACCCTGTCCGGCATCGTGACCGACCGGGACATCGTGATCCGGGCGGTGGCCGAGCATCAGGCGCCGGCCACCACGACGCTCGGCTCGATCGCCACCCGGGAGTTGCTGATGGTCGAGCAGAGCGCGACGGTCGAGGAGGCCGTCCAGGCGATGCGGGACCGGGGCGTACGCCGCCTGCTGGTCTGCGACGCGGACCGCAACCTGGTCGGCATCCTGAGCCTGAGCGACATAGCCCTGCTCCCGACTTCCCCAGCCGCCGCCTGACCCATCCCGCAACCCGCCCACTGGAAAGACGCGAAGCGCGGGCTCGACATCGCGACGCGTGCCGTCCGTCTTGCACCGGACGGCGCGCGCTGTCACCCGCCGCCGATTTCCGCCGCGACTCGGGCGATGCCTCGTGCCAGTCACGGGCTCGAACGATGCCTCGTCTCAGCCGCGAACCGGGGCGATTCCCCGTGTCAGCCGCGGACTCGAACGATGCCTTACCTCAGTCGCGGACTGGGGCGATGCCTCGTGCCAGTCGCGGACTCGGGTGACTCCCCATGTCAGTCGCCGACTCGGGCAAGTCCTCATGTCACTCGCGGAGGAGTAGTGGGCGCGCGGGACCAGGGCGGGCGCGGGCGGGAGATCCGCGTAGGGTCGGAGTGTGAGTGACATGCCGCCGAAACTGGCTGAGATCGTCGATGAGTTTGCCTCCGCGCCTCGTGACGTGGTGCTGGAGATGCTGCTCGAGTTCTCCGACGCCGTGCCGCCTCTGCCCACGGAACTGGCCGGGCACGAGGGCATGGAGCAGGTGCCGGAGTGTCAGACCCAGTTCTTCCTGAAGGCGGTCGTGCAGCCGGACGGCAGCGTGGTGACCTACTTCGACTGCCCGCCGGAGGCGCCGACCACCCGGGCCTTCGCCGGCATCCTCGCCGAGGGACTGGCCGGGGCTTCGGCCGCTGAGATCCTGGCGGTGCCGGATGACCTCTACGCCCGGATGGGCCTTTCCCAGGCGATCAGCCCTCTGCGGGTACGTGGTGGAACAGCCGTCCTGGCCCGCCTCAAACGTCAGGTCGCCGAGCAGCCGGCGTCCTGATTCCACATGCCCTTCGACGTGCCCCGTAGCTGAGCGACAAATCCCCCCAAGACGGAGTGACGTGGATATTCAGGTCTGGTCGGACGTGATCTGCCCCTGGTGTTACATCGGCAAGCGCCGTCTCGAGAAGGCGCTGGAGTCCTTCGACGGTGCGGTGACGGTCACGTACCGGGCGTATCAACTGGACGCCACACCCGTACCCGAGCCGCTGCCTCTCAAAGAGGCCTTGGCCGACAAATTCGGTGGGGTGCAGCGTGCGGAGCAGATGTTCGCTCAGGTGGCGACGATCGGCGCGGGTGAGGGGCTGACGCTCGACTTCGACCGGGCGATCGCCGCCAACACCTTCGCCGCGCACCGGCTGATCACCTGGGCCGCGTCCCACGATCGGCAAGCGGACATGCTGGACGCCCTGCAGCGAGCCCACTTCACCGACGGCGTCGACATCGGGTCGCTGCCGGCCCTCGCCGCGGCCGCCGGATCGATCGGGCTGGACACCGCGGAGGCGCTGGCCTACCTGGAGTCGGAGGCCGGCACCACCGCGGTCCGTACCGACATCGACGAGGCCCGCGCGCTCGGCATCAGCAGCGTCCCGACGTTCGTGATCGACGGGAAGTACGCCGTGTCCGGCGCCCAGGAACCGGAGACGCTGCTGTCAGCCCTAACGGAGATCACCCGACGCGAGGACGCCAACGCCGGCCGATGATGTTTCACGTGAAACATCATCGAATCGCGTCAGGAGACCTCTCGGGCGAGTCCGTCGATCACCACCGCGTTCGGTAGCGCCCCGAGAGCCGGACCAGCGATCGCAATCTTGCTGTGCCGGACTCCCGAACCGACAATCACATGCGGCGTGGCCACCACCCGGGAGTCGACCAGAATCGGCCAGTCCGCTGGCAGGCCGATCGGGGTGATGCCGCCATATTCCATCCCGGTCAACGAAACCGCGTCGTCCATCGGCGCGAAACTGGCCTTACGAACGTCGAGCTGACGCCGGACCACACCGTTGACGTCCGCGCGGGTGGTGGCGAGCACGATGCAGGCGGCGTACTTGGCCACCCCACCTCGACTACCGGCAACGATCACACAGTTGGCGGACTCGGCCAGGGTCACCCCATACGCCTCACAGAACGCGGCCGTATCCGCCAGCGTCGGGTCAATCGGCGCCACCAGTACCTGGTCGGCGTCGATCGGCCCTTCCACCGGCCACACGGCCAACGCCTTGGCCACCGGCGCCGCGAGCAGGTCCGGACGTGACTGGGCAGATTCGGTCTGCAGGCTTCCCATCATGACGCCCATCCTCGCCCAGCCCACCCCCATCGGCACATCCACCGCGAGATGGTCAGCCCAACTCATCCCCCGAGACCGACCCCCACCGTCCGACCCCAGCCCTTCGGCCCCGGCATCCAACCCGGAGTCCGACTTCCAGGGGTCCGACTTCCGAAGGCCAACTCACGGCTGGCAGCCGACAACAGGCAACGGACAGCAGGCGCCAACACAGGCGACGGCAGACAGCAAACAGCGGACCACAGTCGGCAGGCGGCGGGCAGGCGGCAAGCGGACGGTGGTCGGCAAGCGGACGGTGGTCGGCAAGCGGACGGTGGTCGGCAAGCGGACGGTGGTCGGCAAGCGGACGGTGGTCG
>NZ_BOMG01000091.1 GCF_016862075.1 Actinoplanes couchii
GGTCGGCAAGCGGACGGTGGTCGGCAAGCGGACGGTGGTCGGCAAGCGGACGGTGGTCGGCAAGCGGACGGTGGTCGGCAAGCGGGTGGCGGACGGTGGACAGACGGCGGGCAGCACGACCAACAGCAGGCGGCAGCAGGAGCAGCAGGGGCAGCAGACGAATGACAACGGACGACGACCCGCGGGTCAGCGGCGGACAGCAAGCGACTGAAAGGCGACGGCAGCCGATAGGCAACAGCGAACGATAACGGCGAACGGGCAGCCGAAAAATGTATGGGGCGCCGAGGGACGGCCGACAGTTGACCAGGCACCTGGCGAGGGACAACGGTCCGCCATCGCAACCGTTGGCCGTCCAGCATGCGATGGGAGGGACGGTGTTCCAATACGCGGTACCTGCCCGACCGCCGCGTGAACACGGTCGCGACCGTCGAGGATGACGGATGCGGCGGCGGGTCTGAGACGGCATGCGACGCCACCGCGCGAAGGTGCGACGCCACCGCGCGAAGGTGCGACGCCACCGCGCGCAGATGAGCGCTGGTGGGTGGGGTGTGACATCCCCAGCGGGACAGTAGACCCGGATGGGGGCATACGCAGCTGAATCGGCGGGGTTGGGGCGGCGAGGGACGGTGAAATCCTCAGGTCTTCGGTGATCATGCCGACCGTCAGATGTTGTGAGGGATCGCCGGCAAGCACGCATCGGGACCGTCAGTGGTCTCGCACTTCTGGCCGGTGCCACGGCCTTCGTAGCCGTCGGCGGCGGGCACCACTCGATATTCGCGACCCTGCTTCTCGGCCTCCTCGCCATTGTGATGGCACACGCCCTGGTCGTCGAGATCCAGCGTCAGGCCCGCCGCATGTCGCAGACCGTCTGGTACCGCACCGACACCGCCAACACCGTGCTCCTCGGCTGCTGGGCGATCCTCGCCGCCGCCATCACCAACGTGTCGATCGTGTCGCTGCAGGTCCGCGCACTCACCGCGATCCTCGCCATCGGTTACGCCGCGGCCTGCACCTACTTCGTCGTCGAACGCCGCCGGGCCGTCGCCGAACCCTTCCAGCCGTCGTCCGTCCCCCTCGGCGAGATGCCGGGCGTGACCGAGGTGCTCCTCGACCCGGTGCCCGACTCGGCCCCGTCGGCCTGACGATCATTCCGGTTCGGCCCACCTCGCACCTGACCGGCACGCCCCTGCTGTGGCACCTTCCGCGAAGCGGGCGGATCAGCCGGAGCAGACGAAGCCGCACCGGATGACGAAGCCACACCGGATGACGAAGCCACACGGGATGACGAAGCCGTACCGGGTGACAGAGCCTGGCCGGGTGACGGAACCGGGCTGGGTGGGCTCGAAACCGGCGACGCCGGACCGGGCATGGCCGGCAGCACCACCATCAACGGCGGCACCGGCACCCCGGCCGTCTCGATCGGCAACTCGGGAACCGGCAGCCAGTCGATCCCGAGCTGCTCCGGCCCGAACCCGTCGTCCCGCCCGACCCGTGGCTCCCCGTCGGCGACGGTGACCGCGAACACCGACGTCATCCCGGACGGGTACGGCATCTCCAGCACGTAACGCGCATCGCCGACGATCAGACCGGTCTCCTCGAACACCTCACGCCGCACCGCCTCCTCGGCGCTCTCCCCGGGACGCAGCCCACCCCCGGGCAGGGTCCACCACTCGCCGCCCCCGGATCGCCGGCTGCGCTCGTGCACCATCAGCACACGCCCATCCCGCACGATCACGGCGGCGGCCCGTCTTCGTTCGTCCACGTTCTGCAGGCTAGCTGGATGAATCGAGCCCCGCAGAGTTCCTTCATTCCTCTGTGGATAACTCGTCCACCTGAAGAACGGGCATATACGGACCTACGCCTGCGGAACGGTGACCAGCAGATACGTCCGTTCCGCCAACAACTCCAAAGTCAACGGAACTCCGGTACGGGCGGCCAGGAACCGCAGCGCCGGTCCAGTGGGCTCGCTCACGTTCGTACCGCCGATCAGTCCTGAAGCGACCAATTCGGACCGGAAGCCGCCCGCATCGCTGCCGCCCGCATCCTCCGGCGCCGAGGTGTCCAGATCGAGAGCCAGGTTCCCGTCGCGAAAAACCAGGAGCCGACCCGGGCCACCCCCACCGCCGCGGTACGCCACCACCTCGCCGCCCTCAGCCGACAGCGGAGCCACGATCGAGCCGGTCACACCGAGCGTCCCGTTGTCCTCGACGATGACCGACCAGTCCCCGACCCGGGCGATACCGATGAAATACCTGCTCCGGACCCCGGCCTCGCCGTCACCGGGCCCGACGACCCGATGCCATTCGACCCGCTGCAACTCCTCACCCCCGAGCATTTCGTACGGATGGATGTCACGCACCATGGTGAAGCAGAACCCATGGCTGAGGTCCGCACTCCGGGCCGGCCAGCTCAGGTCCGCCGACGGATCCATCGAAGGGACAGGCTCCGCAGAACTCGGCGAACCACAACCGGCCAGCGGAGCCAGGGTCAGGAGCAGGACGGCACGACGTCTCACCGCGTCAGTAGATCAAAGATCAGGGATGCTCAGCACCGCCGAACCACTCGTTTTTCGGCACCCGCAACGCCGCCGTATCGATCTTGCCGCCACGCAACCCACACGCCCGATAGCCGAAGACCGCACCCCAGGGACAGGCCGCCACCGCAGCTCTCAGCCCCGCTACCCCCTGGCGCCACCGGACCGGAAGCCGCCATGGAGCGGCGGTGAGCTGAACGGTGTCCCGACCCGCGGGCGGCACGCTGCTCCCGGAGAGCGCGATGAAGTCAGCCCGTCCTGGACCGGATACAGCGATCTACGGCACAGGCAACGAGAAGACTTCGAGATTCTCTGGCGATCCAAGGGCCGTGCGACGGGCGTCGCGCCACAAGCTGCTGTCGATCACATCAGAGACGTTCGCGCACTGGCCACAGACCGAGAAACGCAGAAATATCACCGGCAAGGCGCTCAAACCAACCACAGCCGGCCGACGGTGACCACAACTGACATGTCCCGAAGTGGTCCCGGCGGATCTTGGACTTGCAAACGGCCTGGTCACAGGCCTAAAAGTGGAGCCCAGGGGACTTGAACCCCTAACCCCCGCCTTGCAAAGGCGGTGCTCTGCCAGTTGAGCTAGGGCCCCGTAACCCGCGTCAGCGCAGGTCAGGAGCGGTGGTCGCCTCGTGCCACAGAGCACGCTCGTCGCTGGAGGCCTTGACCTTCTTGACCACCAGAGCCGCCACACCGACGACACCGGCAATGATCAGGAGCTTCTTCAACACTGAACCGCACCCCTAACACCGCTGGACGAGACAACTGAACCCCGTACAACAATAGATTGCCGTAGCCGCAAGCGATCCACGAGCCGCAATCACCGTAACGCGGGGGTCTGGGGGCTCGGCCCCCAGGTCAGCAGAAATGAAGAGTGGCCCCGGTTCGCGATCTCCGCGAACAAGGGCCACCCGCCACTCGTGGGGCTAGATGGAATCGAACCATCGACCTCAGAGTTATCAGCTCTGCGCTCTAACCGACTGAGCTATAGCCCCTCACCTGCGGACAGAACATTACCGCATCGGGTTGGAGGGCTCCAAAACGGGGGTCCCCCCAACCCGATCAGTAATCGTCAGTCCCGCTCGGCCAGCGTCAGCTCGATGCCGCCGACCAGGTCCGCGCACACGTTGTAGATGAACGCGCTCAGCGTCGCCAGCGCGGTGAACAGCACCACGTTGACCGCGCCGATCAGCATCGACGTGCCGATGACACCCCAGGCGGTGATCCGGAAGGTGCCGCTGGTGGCGCCTTCCGTGCCGCCGCTGGCGGTCACCAGGTCCTGCAGGTTGCCGTTGACCGAGCTCCACACACCCATCGTGTCGAGGGCGAGGTAGAGCACCGACGTCGCGACGACAACCACGATGAAGAGCACGATCGACACTGCGAACGCGAACTTCATCACCGACCAGGGGTCGATCCGCTTGAGGTTCAGCCGGGCGCGACGGGGTCCGCGAGCAGCGGCCGACGACACGGTGGACCGGGCCGACCGCACCGCCTCGGAGACACGGGCCGCACCGACCGCGGCGGCGCCGCCGGCGGCCGGAGCCGCCGCGGAGCCACCGGTCCGCTGTTTCGCGGCGCCGGGCGCGGCCACTGAGGCCGACGCTGACGCGCTGGCGGGCCGCGCCGGGGCCTGGGGGGCACCGGGCGTCGCCGCACCGGTCACGCTCCCACCAGGGCGCCCGGGTGTGGTTCCGGGCGCGGCACCCTTGCCCTTGGTGACGACCGGCACGGAGGCCGCGCCCTTCACGGGTGGCTGCACCCCCGGCCGCTTGTCCGCACCGTCGGCGCTGCCGGCCGCGGGCTCACCGGGCGGCGGGGCCATCCCCGGCGCTCTGGTGAACTTCGGCGTCGTCGGGGAATCGGCGGGGACAGAGGCACGCCCTGTGGTCTCGCGACCGGATGAAGCGGCAGTGTCCTTCTTCGCCGCATCGTCCGGAGTCGCTGAGGTCCCCGTGCCCCCCGACTTCGCCTGTGTCTCCGGCATCAACTAGTCCTGTTCGTCAGGCTCGTCGGCATTGCGAGCAAGCGCCACGATGGTTACACCTTCTGGGAGGTCCATCAGCTTGACCCCCATTGTGTTCCGATCCCGTGTGCGCCGTACAGGCTTCACGGGAGTCCGGATGACACCACCATTGCTGGTGATGGCAAACAGTTCATCCTCCGGGCTGATCACCAGAGCGCCGACAAGTCCACCACGACGCTCGGTGATCTTGGCGGTCAGTACCCCCTTACCGCCACGGCCCTGTACGGGATACTCCTCGATGGGTGTCCGCTTCGCATACCCACCATTGGTGGCGACCAACACATCCATGTCCGGCCGGACCACTTCCATGGCGAGAAGCTCGTCGGCCTCACCGAATCGCATCCCGATCACACCGGACGTCGCACGGCCCATCGGGCGCAGTGCCTCGTCGGTGGCGTTGAATCGGATGGCCTGCGCCTTCTTGGAGACCAGGAGCAGGTCGTCCTCCGGAGCCGCAAGCGCCGCGCCCACCAATTCGTCGTCCTCCCGCAGGTTGATGGCGATGATGCCACCGCTGCGGTTGGAGTCAAATTCGTCCAGGCGCGTCTTCTTCACGAGCCCATTCTTAGTGGCGAGCACAAGGTAGGGCGCGACCTCGTAGTCCGGGATCTGGATGATCTGCGCAATCTGCTCGTCCGGCTGGAAGGCCAGCAGGTTCGCGACGTGCTGTCCCTTGGCCACCCGGCTCGATTCGGGCAGTTCGTACGCCTTCGCCCGGTAGACCCGGCCCTTGTTCGTGAAGAACAGGATCCAGTCGTGCGTGGAGATGACGAAGAAGTGCGACACGATGTCGTCCTGCCGCAGCGTGGCGCCGCTGACGCCCTTGCCGCCGCGCTTCTGTGACCGGTACAGATCGGTCTTCGTGCGCTTGGCATATCCGGTACGTGTGATCGTCACCACAACGTCCTCGCGCGCGATGAGGTCCTCCATCGAGACCTCGCCGTCGAACGGGATGATCTGGGTGCGCCGCTCGTCGCCGAACTTCGCGACGATCTCGGCCAGCTCCTCGGAGATGATCGTCCGCTGCCGCTCCGGCTTGGCGAGGATGTCCTTGAAGTCGGCGATCTCGATCTCGATCTTCGCCAGCTCGTCGACGATCCGCTGCCGCTCCAGGGCGGCGAGCCGGCGCAGCTGCATGTCGAGGATCGCGGTCGCCTGGACCTCGTCGACGTCGAGCAGCTGCATCAGGCCCTGGCGGGAGTCCTCGACCGTGGTCGAGCGCCGGATCAGGGCGATGACCTCGTCGAGCATGTCCAGCGCCTTGGCCAGACCGCGCAGGATGTGGGCCCGCTCCTCGGCCTTGCGCAGCCGGTAGGCGGTCCGCCGCTGGATGACCTCGATCTGGTGGTCGACGTAGTAGCGGATGAACTGCGCCAGGTTGAGCGTGCGCGGCACCCCGTCGACGATCGCCAGCATGTTGGCGCCGAACGTCTCCTGCAGCTGGGTGTGCTTGTACAGGTTGTTCAGCACGACCTTGGCGACCGCGTCGCGCTTCAGGACCAGGATCAGCCGCATGCCGGTACGGCCGGACGACTCGTCCCGGATGTCGGCGATGCCGGTGAGCTTGCCCTCCTTGACCAGCTCGGCGATGCGCTCGGCGAGGTTGTCCGGGTTCACCTGGTACGGCAGCTCGGTCACCACGAGACACGGCCGGCCGCGGGTGTCCTCCTCGACCTCGACCACCGCGCGCATCCGGATCGACCCACGGCCGGTCCGGTACGCGTCGTTGATCGCCGACTGGCCGACGATCAGGCCCTTGGTCGGGAAGTCCGGACCCTTGACCAGCTCGATCATCGCTTCGAGAGCGGTCGCCTCGTCCGACTCGGGGTTGTCGAGCTGCCACTGGACGGCGCTGGCGATCTCGCCCAGGTTGTGCGGCGGGATCTTGGTGGCCATGCCGACCGCGATGCCCTCGGAGCCGTTGACCAGCAGGTTCGGGAACCGGGCCGGCAGGATCGTCGGTTCTTTGGTACGCCCGTCGTAGTTGTCCTGCATATCGACGGTGTCCTCGTCGATGTCCCGCAGCATCTCCATCGCCAGCGGCGACAGCTTCGCCTCGGTGTACCGCATGGCTGCGGGCGGGTCGTTACCCGGCGAGCCGAAGTTGCCGTTGCTGTCGATCAGCGGGTAGCGCAGCGACCAGCGCTGCCCCATGCGCACCAGGGCGTCGTAGATCGACGAGTCGCCGTGCGGGTGGTAGTTGCCCATCACGTCGCCGACGATGCGGGCGCACTTGACGTAACCGCGGTCGGGACGGAAGCCGGCGTCGTACATCGCGTAGAGGATCTTGCGGTGCACCGGCTTGAGGCCGTCCCGGACGTCGGGCAGCGCACGGCCGACGATGACGCTCATCGCGTAGTCGAGGTACGACCGCTGCATCTCGACTTCGAGGCCGACCGGCTCGATGCGCTGTGAGACGTTGCCGCCCGGATCGGCCGGGGTCTCGTCGTCGCCGGGGGGCTCGGGAGTGTCAGTCACTTTTAACCCTTACTCAAGGTGGTACCGGGCAAATGCTGCCGGAACGGGCATAAGGCTGTGGATAACACTGTGGAAAGTAGCCATACGCTGTGGATACGGCTCTCGAAACTTAAATGTCGAGGAACCTGACGTCCTTGGCGTTGCGCTGGATGAAGGACCGGCGGGCCTCCACGTCCTCACCCATCAGCACGCTGAACAACTCGTCGGCGACGGCCGCGTCGTCCAGGGTGACCTGACGCAGGGTGCGGGTGTCCGGGTTCATCGTGGTGTCCCAGAGCTCGTCGTAGTTCATCTCGCCGAGACCCTTGAACCGCTGGATGTCGTCCGGCTTGGCGTTCGGCTTCTTCTGCTGGCGCAGAGCGATCAGGCCGTCACGCTCGCGGTCGGAGTAGGCGTACTGCGCGTCGTCGCCCCGCTTGTTCCACTTGAGCTTGTAGAGCGGCGGGGACGCGAGGTAGACGTGGCCCAGCTCGACCATCGGCCGCATGAAGCGGAACAGCAGGGTGAGCAGCAGCGTCTGGATGTGCTGGCCGTCGACGTCGGCGTCGGCCATCAGAATGATCTTGTGGTACCGGAGCTTCGCGATGTCGAACTCGTCGTGGATGCCGGTGCCCATGGCCGTGATCAGCGCCTGGACCTCGTTGTTCTTCAGTACCCGATCGATCCGGGCCTTCTCCACGTTGAGGATCTTGCCGCGGATCGGGAGGATCGCCTGGATCCGGCTCTCCCGCCCGGACTTGGCCGAACCGCCGGCCGAGTCACCCTCGACGATGAACAGCTCGGTCTCGCGCGGGTCGGTGGACTGGCAGTCGGCCAGCTTGCCGGGCATCGAGCCGGACTCCAGCAGCGACTTGCGCCGGGCCAGCTTGCGGGCCTGCTGGGCGGCGATCCGGGCGCGGGCCGCCTGGTCCGCCTTCGTGATGATCATCTTGGCGTCCGCCGGGTTCCGGTCGAACCAGTCGGCGAGCTGCTCGTTCGCGACCTTCTGCACGAAGCTCTTCATGTCGGTGTTGCCGAGCTTCGTCTTGGTCTGGCCCTCGAACTGCGGGTTCGCCAGGGTCACCGAGATGATCGCGGCGAGACCCTCACGGATGTCCTCACCGGACAGCTTCTGGTCGCCCTTGAGGAACTTCTTCTCGATGCCGTAGCGGTTGACGATGCTCGTCAGCGCGGCCCGGAAGCCCTCCTCGTGCGTACCGCCCTCGTGGGTGTTGATACGGTTGGCGAAGGTGTAGACCGACTCGCCGTACGACTCGTTCCACTGCATCGCGATCTCGAGGCCCATGCCCTCCTCGGGCACGTCGGCGTCGAACTGGATCACGGTCTTGTGGATGGCGCTCTTGCTGGCGTTGAGGTGCCGCACGAAGTCGGCGATGCCGTCCTCGTACATGAACGAGACGCGGCGGGCCTCACCGTTCTCGTCCAGCTGGTCCGGCCGCTGGTCGGTGTAGTTGATGGTGAGGGCCCGGTTCAGGAACGCCATCTCCTGGAGCCGGCGGTAGATCGTCTGGTAGTCGAACTCGACGGTCTCGAAGATGTCCGGGTCCGGCCAGAACTGCACGGTCGAGCCGAGCTTGTCGGTCGGCTCGCCCTTCACCAGCTCGCCGGGCACCGAGTACTCGTACTTCTGCCGCCACCAGAAGCCGTCCTTCTGGATCTCCACGGCCATCCGCGTCGAGAGCGCGTTCACCACCGAGACGCCGACGCCGTGCAGACCGCCGGAGACCTTGTACGCCTGGCCGTCGAACTTGCCACCGGCGTGCAGCACGGTCAGGGCGACCTCCACACCCGGCTTCTTCAGGGTCGGGTGCAGGTCGACCGGGAAACCACGGCCGTTGTCGGTGACCGAGACGCCGCCGTCCGGCAGCAGGATCACGTCGATGGTGTCGCAAAAGCCGGCCAGCGCCTCGTCCACGGCGTTGTCCACAACCTCCCACACCAGGTGGTGCAGGCCTCGCTCACCGGTGGAGCCGATGTACATACCGGGACGCTTGCGGACTGCTTCCAGGCCTTCGAGCACGGTGATGGAGCCGGCACCGTACTCCTGCTGATTCTCAGACACCCTCGGCCACTTTCTCGTGCCGGGCCGGTGTGGCCCCGCTACGGGGTTGGCGGACCCTCGACGGCGGCCGGCAGCACACGGGAGACCAGGGATGACACCGCGAGAAGGATGCGGACCACCGGTGGAACCGTGCGCGCCGGTCGCCGCGGACGGCCCGCGGATCGTGATCGGCTGGAAAAACCGCATAGCGTGACGATGAGGGACGGCCCGGTGGCCCTCCGCAACGTCAAGCACAGTTTTCCCGGTCGCTGTCGATTCTACTCCGCCGAATCGAATCGGCGAGGGTCCGGCACCCCTTCCGGGTGCCTGAGAGTGCCGTAGCGCGATTTGAGGCGCTACCCACGTAATCCCCTACACGGCACAGCCGCCCCGCGCAACGGCAAACGCTGCGGCAGCCCCAGCAGTCGGGCGCGCCTGCGGTCCCCGGCACGCACTCACTGCGACACTGCTCGACAACGTCGAGGGCCTGTGTCGTAACCTCGCCCGCGGGCCGGAGATGGTCAGGCGGTCGCAGGGCAGGTCGAGGAGGGGTGGCCCAGGATGGCGCACGACAAGGGCCTGGACAACGTCGCGGTGCACTGGCCGCGGACGAACCAGTACTACGACCCGGTGGCTCCCGCCGAGTTCGTCGACTTCGGAGCGATCGCGGACCGGCCCGAGATCGCGGCGCCGACCGGAGCGCTGGCGCTGCACATCGCCAAGACCGGCACGGTGCGTGCCACGGCGTACACCGAATTGGTCGATCTTCTGCTCGGTCTGGAAGGTGTGCTTTACGCCACTGACGCGGCGGCCGAGGACGAGGACCCGGTCATCGACCCGGACGGCTGCGCGTGGATCGCCGGCGGCCTGGAGCGGTTCGTCGAGGGCCACGAGAAGTACGACGACCTGGTCACCTTCGACACCGTCACCGAGGTGCTGCGGACCGCGATCTCGGCCGGCCGCCTGCCCGAGCAGCAGCTGCGCTGGCTGGACCAGCGGCTCGCGGCCCTGCGTGACGACGCCGGCAACGCCCCGCACTGGAGCTTCGCCCGTACCGAACTGGCGATCCTGGCCGGTTTCTACCGCCGGTGCGCCGACCGCGGCTTCGCGGTGTTCGCCGACTACTGAGCGGTCTCCCTGGCCGGCTCCCGAGCCGGCTCCCGAGCTGCTTACTGACGCGCGGTCCTCGGGTGGCGGACCAGCCAGGTCAGGCCACCCACCACCGCGATCAGGACGATCCCCGACCCGGTCCAGAAGATCCGGGTGCGGTCCTCCACCTCGCGGTGCATCCGCGCCTGCAGCTCCACGTCGTCACACGAATTCGAGGCGCCGCACGCCATCGAGTCATTGAAAGTGACAAGTGTCACTCCGGGGCCGGTGTTGAGAACCGGCGCCACGGCGAGCAGCAGCAGGACCAGGACGCGGCGCAGTTGCGAGACCATGCTTATCAGACGCATGAGAAGGCCGTTTGGTTTCAGCCGTACGTGTCCCGGGGCCCACGGCCCTGCACCCGGCGCGGCCCACGGCTCCACGACGGCGCCACCGGACCACGGATGTTCAGCCTGGTCACCACGTTGTGGCCGAGCTCGTCGGCGATCTGCCGCAGCAGTGTCGCGGCGAGCATCCGCAACTGGGTGGCCCACGCCGTCGACTCCGCCTCGACCTCCAGCACCCCGCCGTCGAGCTTCACCGGCCGGCTGTGCGCGGCCACGTTCGGCCCGACCACCTTCTCCCAGGCCCCGAAGACCGTCGCCTCGGCCTTCGGCTTCTCCCAGCCACGGGTCTTGACCAGACGCTCCAGCATCGCCCCGAACAGCTGGGGATCCCGCGGATCCGGTCCCGACCCGGAATAGCCGCGCAGCCGCCGGCCACCGGACTGATCGGCGCCGGCCCCGGTCCGGCGGCGCGGCGCCCGGGCCGCCTCCCGCCGGCGGGCCAGCGCGGCGTCCAGCACGGCCCGCGCCAGCTCCGGGCCGACGAGCTGATCGTTGTCCGCCTTCGGCCCGGAAACACGCTCAGAGCCCCCGGAGGACCCCTGGAGCTCCCGAGCCTCATCCAACCCCGCCCACAGGTCCTCACGGGCCTCTGTGAAGCGCTGAGGCCGCTCTTCGGACCGATCTCGGTCAGAGTCAGGAAACACGGGTCACCGATCCCGTCGTCACGTCGTAACGAGCCCCGCGCAGGCTCGCCGGCACATCCTCCGGAACCGCACACGTCACCAGCAACTGTCCCGCGTCCGACACCAGCGCCGCCAGTCTTTCCCGCCGCGTGGTGTCCAACTCGGCGAAGACGTCGTCCAGCGCCAGCACCGGCTCGATGCCGTCCGAGCGCAACAGGTCGTACGCGGCCAGCCGCAACGCCAGCGCGAACGACCACGACTCACCGTGGCTCGCGTAACCCTTCACCGGCAGGTCGCCCAGGCTCAGCGCCAGATCGTCGCGGTGCGGGCCGACCAGGGTGGTGCCCCGCTCGGTCTCGGCGACCCGGCGCTCGGCCAGCTTCGCCAGGATCGCCGCCTCCAGGGCCGGACGATCCGGGGGCAGAGAATCCCCCAACCGCGAGGCGTACGCGATGGCGGCGGCCGTCCGCCCGGCGGCGACCGCGTCGTACGCCTTGGTCAGGTGCGGCCCCAGTGCCGCCGCCAACTCCAGCCGCCCGGCCAGCAGCTCCGCCCCGTGCCGCGCCAGATGCTGATCCCAGACCTCGAGCGTCGACAGATCCTGCCCGCGGGTGCCACCGACCTTGCGGTTCAGGTAGGCGTTGCGCAGCAGGGCGTTGCGCTGCTTGATCACCCGGTCGTAGTCGGCACGCACCCCGGCGAACCGCGGCTGCCGGGCGACCAGCAGATCGTCCAGATAACGGCGCCGCTCCGACGGATCGCCCCGGACCAGTTCCAGATCCTCCGGGGCGAACAACACCATCCGCAGCGCGCCGAGCACGTCCCGGGGCCGGCGCACCGGCGACCGGTTGAGCCGGGCCCGGTTCGCCCGGCCCGGCACGATCTCCAGCTCCACCAGCAGCTCGCGTCCATCGTGGACGAGAGCGCACCGGACCACCGCCGACTTGGTCCCGGCCCGCACCAGCGGCGCGTCCATCGCCACCCGGTGACTGTCCAGTGTGGCGACGTACCCCAGGGCCTCGATCAGGTTGGTCTTGCCCATGCCGTTCTGGCCGACCAGCACGGACACGCCGGGGTCGAGATCGACCGCCACTCGCTCATACGAACGGAAGTCGGTGAGCTCGACCCGGCGTACGTGCATGGATCAGCGCTTGACGGCGTGTCCACCGAACTGCTGGCGCAGCGCGGCGACCGCCTTCATGGCCGGCGAGTCCTCCTGGCGGGACTGGAAACGGGCGAAGAGCGAAGCCGCGATCACATGCGCCGGTACGGCGAGACGAACCGCCTCGTCGACCGTCCAGCGCCCCTCGCCGGTGTCGTCCGCGTAGCCCTTCAGGGCGTCCAGCTCCGGGTCCTCGTCGAGAGCCCGGTCCAGCAGGTCCAGCAGCCACGACTTGACGACGCTGCCCTCGCGCCAGGACTTGATCACGGCGGGCACGTCGTGGATGTACTCCGAGGCCTTGAGGATCTCGTAACCCTCGGCGTACGCGTGCATCAGGCCGTACTCGATGCCGTTGTGCACCATCTTCGCGTAGTGCCCGGCGCCGTGCGTGCCGGCGTGCGCGAAACCGAACTCCCCGGCCGGCTTGAGCGCCTCGAAGATCGGCTTGCAGTGCTCCACCTGGGCGGCGTCGCCACCGACCATCAGGGCGTAGCCGTTCTTGATGCCCCAGACACCGCCGGACACACCCACGTCGAGGTAGTGGATGCCCTTGACCTTCAGCCGCTCGGCGCGCGGGGCGTCGTCGGTGAACTTGGAGTTGCCACCGTCGATGACGATGTCGCCCGGCTCGAGCACCTCGGCGAGCTGGGTGATGGTGTCCTCGGTGATCTGGCCCGACGGCACCATGGTCCAGACGACGCGCGGGGCGGCCAGTTTCCCGGCCAGCTCGGCCAGGCTCGCGGCGTCGCTTACTTCCAGGTTCTGGTCGTATCCGACGACTTCGTGCCCCGCTGCACGCAGTCGTTCCCGCATGTTGCCACCCATGCGGCCGAGACCGATCAGGCCGAGTTGCATGGTGATCTCCCTAGATGAGCGATTGGTTCAAGCTCAGTATCAGCGAGTGACCCGGATCGGCATGATCAGATAGCGGTATCCCGGGATGATTTCGCCGCTTTCGCCCGCGGGCGAGATCACAGCTGGCTTGAACGCGTCGACGAACGCGAACACCGCCGTCTGCGCCCCCAGGTTCTGCAGACCGTCGATCAGATACTGCGGGTTGAACCCGATCGTCAGCGGCTCACCGGTGAACTCGGCCTCGGTCGCCTCGCTGGCCCGCGCCTCCTCGGTGCCGCCGGCCTCGACCACCACGCCGTCCTCGCTGAAGCTCAGCAGCACCGGCGTCTGACGCTCGGCCACCAGCGCGACCCGGCGGACCACCTCGACCAGCGCCGAGACCTTGATCCGCGCCTCGGCGTTGTGCGACGCCGGGAAGAGCGAGCGCACCGGCGGGTAATTCGCCCCGTCGAGCAGCCGGCTGGTCGTGCGGCGGGCGCCACCGGCGAAACCGATCATGCCCTCGCCCGCGCTGCCCTGCGCCAGGGCCAGCGTCACCGAACCACCGGCCGGGCCCAACGCCTTCGCCGTGTCGTTCAGCGTCTTCGCCGGGACCAGCGCGTTCAGGCTGATCTCCGGGTCGTCCGGGGTCCACTCGATCTCGCGCATGGCCAGCCGGTAGCGGTCGGTCGCCAGCAGGGCCATGGTCGACCCGTTCAGCTCCAGCCGGACACCGGTCATCATCGGCAGCGTCTCGTCCCGCCCCGCGGCGATCGCAACCTGGGAAACCGCTGAGGCGAACGTGGAGGCGTCGACGGTGCCCGCGCTGGACGGCATGTCCGGGAGCGACGGATAGTCCTCCACCGGCATCGTGGGCAGGGTGAAACGGGCACTGCCACAGACCAGCTCGAGATGCGCGCCGACGGCCGCGATGTCGACCGGCTTGCCCGGCAGCGCCTTGGTGATCTCGGCGAGCAGGCGGCCGGAGACCAGCGCGGCCCCGTCGGCGTCGGCCTGGACCTCGACACTCACCTGGCTGGAGACCTCGTAGTCGAAGCCGGACACCTGCAGGCGCCCGCTCTCCACCCGGAGCAGGACACCGGCCAGCACCGGCACCGAGGGCCGGCTGGGCAGGCTCTTGGCTGTCCACGCCACGGCCTCGGCGAGCGCGTCTCGCTCCACCCGGAACTTCATGCTGTCCTCCGCGATGCGTCCTCATACAGGGGCATGGACCCCACTGAACTCTATGGCTCCGGCGGTGCTTGCGCGTGCCCGACCCCGGTCCGGCTTCTTACACCGTCAAGGGCGAGGACTCCAACCTTCCCCACCCCTGTTTCTCGGTGCCTGGCGACCTCGACCCAAACGAACTTCGAGCCGAGCCTCCAACCTTCCACAACGCTGATGATTGCTTTTTGTTCTCTTAGAAGAGATATCTAGTCGTCTTCATCGGTGCTGTGGATTCTGTGGAAAACCCGAGTTTGCGCTGGTGAGAGAGTTATCCACCGGTGATTCACATGTGGGAAACCAAGGTATAACTGTGGGTCTTCGTCCACAGCTCACGGTGTCAGAGGCAGTTGTCCACTGCTGTCCACAGGCTGTCCCCAGGATATCCACCGGGTTTATCCCCTGGGCTGTGCATAACGCAGGAACGCTCCCGGACCGTCGTCCCCAGATCCTTCAACAGGATATCCACAGGCTTCCACAGGCTGTGAGATCAACTGTCACCCTCCGTGTCTGTCCACATCGATTTCCCCAGGGTTACTCCACATCTGTGGATAACGGTGTCGCGAGTTATCCACCGCCTGGGGACCTGGCCTGTGGATGCCTGTGGATTAGTGTGGATAACGTTGGCACGAAACTGACCCGTCCCGACGTTGACAAAAGCCTGTGGATCATTCCCGAAAGTAGGCGTCGATTGGCGTCTATATCTGCGATTTTGCGAGTTGATCTGGGCATAAGTTGTGGATAACCCGGTGCATTACCCGTGGATAACTCGACTTATTGTGCGAAGCCGCAGTTCAGAGCCGGGTAACCCGTTCGTGGACAGCCTGTGGGTAACTGTGGATCCGGCTTGGACGCGGCCAAGATCCGTCTCCGAGCCGTCGACGAGCTTCCCTGTGTGAGACCGGTTGTGGACGGCTGAACCCCGTGTTGGTCCGGGCCGGCGGTGTACTCCCGGTGGATTCCCTTCTTTGGTACGTGGGGCCAGCTTCTTTCGGTACGCGGGGCCAGGGCCGAGCTGGTCGCCGCCTGCGTGGGCCGGAGCATTAATCCAGGTCACGGACTTATCCACACCCTGCGCACAGATCCCAACCAAGCGCTTGTCCAAACGGCTGCTGATAGGTGCCTTTAGAGGCAACCAAGCGCTTGTCCAACCGGCTGTTGATAAGTGCCGGCAAGACCAACCAAGCGCTTGCCTGGTAGCTCTGTGGATAAGTGTCAGCGCTACCAACCAAGCGCTTGCCCAATTGCAACTTGCCGAGGGTCGTGTCAACCAATCAGGCGGTTGTCCAAGGGCGCGTGGTTGTCGCCGGGAAAGGCCCAACCAAGCGCTTGTCTAAATGTCGAGGTTAACCAACCAAGCGCTTGTCCAACACACGGCCTTTAACGCTTTCCGGTACCAACCAAGCGCTTGTCCGAGCAGCTCGAAACCATTTCCGACTTACCAACCAAGCGCTTGCCCAAGCAAGGTCGAGCCGTTTTACGGCGACCAACCAAGCGCTTGTCCAAGCGACGCTGAGGTGATTTGTGGTGACCAACCAAGCGCTTGTCCAAGTGGTGAGACGCCCGTCCGCATTGCGCCGGAGGGATGCCGATCTTTCGCGGACGCGACCTGGCAGATCACAGATCACGTTGGGTGACCGCACCGGAGTGGCAGATGCGGCCGCGGAATCACCCGAAAGTTCCTAGGTCCGAGCTCATGCCAGACCGAGGCCCAGACCCAGGCCCAGACCTAGGGTCAGAGTCAGAGAAAGGGTGAGTCAGGCCAGACCGACACTTAGGCCCAGGCCTAGACCGACACTTAGGCCCAGGCCTAGACCGACACTTAGGCCCAGGCCTAGACCGACACGTAGGCCGAGGCCTGCCTGGGCCCAGGCCTAGGCCCAAGCCCAGTGGCTATGACGGTGTCGCTGGCCCCATCAGGAGGGGCGGCTTGAAGGGGCTCCGCCTGCGCCCAAGATCTCCGCCATGACGGTCTCGTCTGCCTCCGGCTTTCACCAGGCATTGCTCGTCATGAAGTTCGGGAATTGGGCCGATTCAAGCCGTCTCTGTCAGCCTCAGGTGGGGCCACCGCAAGCCGTCATGGGAGTGGCCAGCGGCACCGTCATTGCTACCCAGGCCGAGCCCGAGCCCGAGCCTGCCAGGGTGAACCGCAGCTGCCGGCCGAAGGCCCAGGCCCGAATTCGAGTTCGAGTTCGAGTTCGAGGACAGAAACAGGGAGCAGGGCCGGCAAGTTAGAGCGCGTGCCAGGTAGAGACCTGAACGAGACCGGCCGGCGAACTCATGCGCATGTGGCAGTTGGCGAGCCTCGGGTCCGGCCGAGGCGCCACCTCGTGCGGATGCCCGGCAACAGTTCCACATCCGTGACGGAGAACCTGCATGCGGTCAGACAGCGAAGCGAGTGCGGTGCGGCAGCGAAAGCAGCGCGGTCTGGGAACGAGGTCGTGTGTGCTTCGGGGACGAGTCATGCGTGATTCGGGGACGAAGCCATGCGTGATCTGGAGGCGGGGTCACGCGTGCTCCGGAGGCGAGGCATGTGTGGTCCAGAGGGCGGGGTCACGCATGGTCCAGAAGCGAGGGCATGCGTGGTCCAGAAGCGAGGGCACGCCTGGTCCGGAGGCGAGGGCATGCGCGGATTCGGGGCGAGGGCATGCGTGGTTCGGAGGCGTGGTCACGTGCGGGCCGGAGGCGAAGGCATGTGCGGGTCGGGCGACAAACTGTGGACAGGCTGGATAGCTGCCGTGTGCTGGTCAGGCTGCCGCCGTGCGCGGGCCAGAAATTTAGAGCATGTGCGGGACAAGCGACAGGCTTGAGTACAGGTCAGCCCGGGTGCAGGTCAGCCGGAGTGCAGCTCAGCTCGGGTGCAGGTCAGACAGTCGGTGATTGGGTAGCCTCGCCCGGCGGTGGGGCGCATGGCGCTACCCGCCGCCTACCGGGCCCGGCGGGGCAGGGCCCCGTGGTGCTTTTGTGGGGCCCTGACGCGTACCAGAATCAGGTGTTTTGTTTGATTCTGTTGGTTAGTTCGGCGATCTGGTTGTACAGGGACCGGCGCTCGGCCATGTGCTGCCTGATCTTGCGGTCGGCGTGCATGACCGTGGTGTGGTCGCGGCCTCCGAAGGCCTGGCCGATGCGTGGCAGGGAGAGGTCGGTCAGTTCGCGGCACAGGTACATCGCCACTTGGCGGGCGTTGACCAGGACCCGGCTGCGGGAATGGCCGCGCAGGTCCTCCAGGGAGACGCCGAAGTAGTCGGCCGTCGAGACCATGATCTGGTCGGCGGTGATCTCCGGGCCGGCGCCGTCCGGCATGAAGTCGCGTAGGACCTCCTCGGCTACCGAGAGCTGGACCGGGGAGCGGGTGAGGCTGGCGAAAGCCGTCACCCGGATGAGGGCGCCTTCCAGTTCGCGGATCGAATTCGACACCCGGGAGGCGATGAATTCCAGGACGTCGTCCGGTGCGTACATCCGTTCCTGGGCGGCCTTCTTCTGGAGGATCGCGATGCGCGTCTCCAGGTCGGGCGGCTGGATGTCGGCGAGCAGGCCCCACTCGAAGCGGGTCCGCATCCGGTCCTCGAGGGTGGCCAGCTGCCGCGGGGACCGGTCCGAGCTGATCACGATCTGCTTGTTCGCGTTGTGGAGCGTGTTGAAGGTGTGGAAGAACTCCTCCTGCGTCCGCTCGCGGTTCTCCAGGAACTGGATGTCGTCGATCAGCAGGATGTCGACGTCGCGGTATCGGCGCTGGAACGCCTGGGTCTTGTCGTCGCGCAGGCTGTTGATGAAATCGTTGGTGAACTCCTCGGTCGACACGTAGCGCACCGAACGGGCATGGCCCAATGTGGTGGCGTAGTGACCGATCGCGTGCAGGAGGTGGGTCTTGCCCAGCCCGGAGCTGCCATAGATGAACAGCGGGTTGTACGCCTTCGCCGGGGACTCGGCGACCGCCACCGACGCCGCGTGCGCGAACCGGTTGGACGAGCCGATGACGAACGACTCGAACAGGTACTTCGGATTGAGCCGGTTGCCGTCCTGCCCGCCTGGTCGTGGGGAGATGCCGGAACCGCGCAGGTCGACCGGTGGCCGGCCGGGTCCGTTGTCGCCGGCGCGCATCGGGCCGTCGTCGCGCAGGTCCGAACCGGGCATCGGACGGTCGTCGGGATGACGTTGATTGTCGCGAAGTTGCGCGGCGTCGGCGGCCATCCGGTGGGCGACCGCGTCGTTGGGCGGCTCGTTCTCGGCGGGATGCGCGGCCGGCGACCGGTTCACCTGCGGCGGGGCCGGTGGCATCGGGTCGGCGAACAGCGCCTCCTGACCGGTGGGCACCCCGCGCGAATACGGCGCCTGCGGGGCCGAATGCTGGGCGGACCCGGTCGGGTACGGCTCGGGTGTGTGCTCGGTCGGACCGAAAGCCTGCTGCTGGTACGGCGGCTCGGGCATCCGTTGCGGACCCGGATAGGACGGCAGCTCAGGTTGGTACGGCCCGGGCTCCGCGTAGTGCCGGGGCGGTGCCTCGGTCATCGGCGCCGCCTGCTCCGACGGCGTGCCGTAGACCGTGCCGGGCATGCCGGAACCGTCCTCCGGAGGGCGGACCGTGACGGCCACCTGGATCGGCCGGTTCAGCCGCTTGGTGAGCGCCTCGGTGATCGCCGGACGCAGCCGGGACTCGATGATGTCCCGGGTGTATGTGTCCGGAACTGATAAGAGTGCGGTGTCCTCGACTATCGCCCTCAGACGAGTGAACTGTAGATAGGCGCGCTGCTGCCGCGACGCGATCTCGTCGGACAGCTCGTCCAACGTCTCACGCCACAACGTGCCCAGGTCGACCTGATCGGCCACCGCCGCGCCACCCCCATCGCCACCGACCCCCGGTGGGCCTTGTCCGGCCTTTTGCCAACCCAGCACAGTCAACGTGCTGAACGCGCACGGTGCCAACCGGCTATCCACAGGTTATCCACAACCCGTGAACGTGCCAGTGGCCGCTCCCGGCCGGATGGTCGGCAGGGTTACCGGAACCGGTGGTGACGAACAGGCTCCACCGTGGCGAACGATCCACATGCGTGTCCGGTTTTGGCCGTCGCTTCGCGGGTCGCGAACGGCCGGTGAGACCAGCAACCGCGCACGCTAACAGCGCCGACTGGGGGGTTACAACTGCCGCCCCCACCGTCCAGCGCCCGGTCGCGGGAAAAGATTCACTTGGTGCACGGAAGGACCAGGGCAGACGTGCCGATCAAGGATATGGTTGACCGTCCCCGGGGCCCTGCGTAGGGTTGGGCGGTTGCTCCGCCGCGCTCTGATAAAGTGGCGTCTTACAGCGGATGCCCCCAAAGTCGTAGCAGGAAATCGGAGTTCTCACGTGAGCAAGCGCACCTACCAGCCGAACAACCGCCGGCGTGCCAAGACCCACGGCTTCCGGCTGCGCATGCGCACCCGTGCCGGCCGGGCCATCCTCGCCGCCCGCCGTGGCAAGGGCCGCGACAAGCTGTCGGCCTGAGTCGATCGCTAGTCGGGTCGGAATGTCCAGGTAGTCATGCTTGCCGCGGCGCAACGACTGCGGCGTAGCGCGGACTTCGCCGCAGCGATCCGTGGTGGCCGTCGAGCGGGCCGCGGAACCCTGGTCGTTCACCTGCTTATCGATGAGCCGGCGTGCGCCTCCACGGCGCGCGCCGGCTTCGTCGTATCCAAAGCGGTGGGCAACGCGGTCGTCCGTAACAAGGTGCGTCGCAGACTCCGACATTTGGTCCGGCCACTTCTCGCTGATCTTCCAGCGGGTGCTTCCCTGGTGGTCCGGGCGCTTCCGGCTGCCGCCGGAGCCGCATACGCGACGATGGCCCTCGACTTGGAGAGCGCGCTGACCTCGGCGCGTAAACCACGGCGGCCACGATGAGCCTCGCCGCCCGCCTCTTGACGGCCGTCGTCGTCGCGTACCGTCGATACTTGAGTCCGGCGCTGCCGGCACGCTGCCGGTTCTATCCCTCGTGCAGCGGGTACGCCCAGGAGGCCCTGGCGCGTCACGGTGCTGTCAAAGGCGCCGGCCTGGCGGTCTGGCGGATTTTGAAATGCCATCCCTTCCACCCTGGCGGGTATGACCCGGTGCCTGACCCGATCCGTCACCGTCCTGCCGATGTGACTGGAGCTATAGATTGAGTCTGGGACCGATCTACAACGTCATCTCGTGGATTCTTCTGCAGTGGCATTCGCTGTGGGACGCGATCGGCATACCTGACGGCCGGGTCATCGGCACCAACTGGGCCTGGATCCTGTCGATCTTCTTCCTGGTGGTGACCCTGCGGGTCATCCTCTTCCCGGTCTTCGTCAAGCAGATCAAGAGTCAGCGCGCGATCCAGGCGCTGCAGCCCAAGGTCAAGGCGCTTCAGGAGAAGCACAAGGGCGACCGGGAGACGCTCCAGAAAGAAATGATGGAGCTGTACCGGGTCGAGAAGGCCAACCCGCTGATGGGTTGCCTCCCGATGTTCCTGCAGATCCCGGTCTTCTTCGGCCTGTTCCACGTCCTGCAGCACCTCGACCCGACGATCTCGGACGCCAACAAGCAGCTGTACGGATGGCCTCTCGAGCAGTTCAACAGCGCTGCCGTCGCGCACCTGTTCAATGCTCCGATCAGTGCCAAGTTCGGTTCGTCCGCCTCCGAGCTGGCCGCGCTGGGCGCCGACGGCACCACGGTCAAGGTTCTTGCCGCGATCCTGGTCCTGGTCATGATGGCCACCACGTTCCTCACCCAGCGCCAGATGATCCTCAAGACCGGCTGGGCCGAGGACCCGCAGCAGCTGATGATCCAGCGGCTGATGCTCTACGGCATCCCGTTCACGCTGCTGTTCTCCGGTGCGCTGTTCCCGATCGGTGTCGTCATCTACTGGGTCACGAACAACCTGTTCACCCTGGCCCAGCAGCAGTGGGTGCTCCGCAAGTTCCCGCCGCCGCAGATGGCCAACAAGGGCGGTACCGCGGCTCGTCCGGCCGCCGGCACCAAGACCACGGGTGGCGCCAAGAACCCGGTTCAGCCGGCCCGTACCGGTGGTCTCTTCGGCCGCAAGCCCGCCGCCGAGCCGGTGGTTCCGGCCGTCGACACCAAGGCGCTCGCGCCCAAACCGGGTGCCAAACCGGTGAATCCGAAGAAGGGCACCCGACCGGCCAACAAACCCAAGGGATGATCGCGGCCCGGGGCCTTTTGTGTCCCGGGCGCTCCTCTTGGCCCAGAGACCTCCCCGTTCCGGTGCACGCGGCCGGCGCGGGAAACAGCGGACCGACTCCGGTCGGGCCCGAGTGACAACGGAGATGAGACCGTGACCGACACCAGCACTCCCCCTTCGGCTGAGCCTTCCGAGGCGTCGGCCTCTCCCGAAGCGCCGGCTTCGTCCGAGGAGGTGGCTTCGTCCGAGGTCAAGAAGTCGGAGACCGTTGCCACCGATGGTGACCTGTTCCGCCAGAGCGAGATCGCCGCGGACTACATCGAGGGCCTGCTGGACATCCTCGACTACGACGGCGACATCGACGAGCTCGTCTCCGCGGGCCGGCCGATGGTCGAGGTCGTCGGTGGCCGGCTCCAGCCGCTCGTCGGCCAGCGGGGCGCCACCCTCGAAGCCCTCCAGGAACTCACCCGCCTGGCGATCTTCCGGGCCACCGGGTCGCCCAGCCGGCTCCTGCTCGACATCGGTGGCTACCGCGCCGCCCGTCGTAAGGAACTCGGTGCGGTCGCCCGCAACGCGGTCGAGAAGGTCAAGGAGCACGGCGATCCGGTACGCCTGGAGCCGATGTCCGCCTTCGAGCGCAAGTGCGTGCACGACGTGGTCAACGCGATCCCCGGCGTGCAGAGCGAGTCCGAGGGCGTCGAGCCGAGCCGGCGCATCGTCGTTCGGGTGGCGGACTGATCGTGATCGAGTCCCGCCACGACGCGGGTGACTCCGGCCCGGGCGTCACTGCGCCCGGGCCGTCGTCGTCCGCGATCGCATTCTTCGGTGATCGCCTCGATCTGGCCGACCGCTACGTTTCTCTTCTTGCCACCGATGGCGTCGTACGTGGATTGATCGGTCCCCGAGAGACGCCTCGGCTGTGGGAACGTCATCTCGTCAACTGCGGGGTGATGGAATCCCTCATTCCGCAGGGGGCGTCCGTGATCGACGTCGGCTCCGGCGCCGGGCTGCCCGGACTGGTGCTCGCGATCACCCGGCCCGACCTGACCGTCACGTTGGTGGAGCCGCTCGCTCGCCGTACGGTCTTCCTGGACGAGGCGGTCGCCTCGCTCGGATTGGGCAACGTGACCGTCGTACGCGGGCGGGCCGAAGAAGTTGATCTGCCGTTTGCCGATGTCGTCACGGCTCGGGCCGTTGCCGCGCTGGACAAGCTCGCCGGGTGGTGTCTGCCGCTGGCGGCCGTCGGTGGGCGCCTGCTCGCCATGAAGGGTTCCTCGGCCGCTGAGGAGATCGCCGCCGCTCAGAATGCGGTCGCGTCACTCGGCGGTGGCGAGGCGGTCATCCATTTGTGTGGGGTCGGCGTCATCGATCCGCCCACGACCGTGGTGGAGATCGTCAAGGAGCGGCACGTCGTACCCGGGTCCTCTTCGGCCCATCGTGCGGCTCCGTCGCGCGGCAAGTCGCGACGGCGGTAGTCCGATCACGGGTCTGCTCTCGAGGCCGCCTGTGGCGCTTTCAGGGCCGCTAGCGGTTCTTTGAGCTCGGCGTCCCGATCTTTCAGCGACCATTGGTTGACGATGGAGCGACGCAGGGCCATGGCAACACATGGCTGACACCCGTAGGCTGGCCGAATGTCGATAGTGTGGTCCGGTTCTCCGCATTGCCGGCCGACCTCTTCCTAACCTCAGTTCCTAACCACAGGGATGAAGCGGTGCATGAGTACGGTGTTTCACGTGAAACCGAGTCGCCTCTCGATAGGCCGTCGGGCTCTCTCGAAAGATCGTCGGGGATGAGCGTGGGCGGATCGCACGCCGGCGACGTTCCCCAGCCGCGCGCGGGGGGATACGAACTTCCGCAGACGTACGGGTATGGCACGCCTCTGCCAGCCCAGGCAGCCGGCGCTCCTGTTCCAGGGGTGCCGGTCCAGTCCACCGAACATGTTTCACGTGAAACGCCGGGCACGGATGAGGACGATCCGCCCCTTGCCATGGAAGCGTTGCGAGCTGTGCAGATCCTCAACCCGAGCGGCGAGATCATCATGCCGCGCCCAGACCACCCCCGGGTGATTTGCGTCGCCAACCAGAAGGGTGGCGTCGGGAAGACGACCACGACGGTCAACCTGGCTGTGGCGCTCGCGCTCCATGGCAACCGGGTGCTGGTGGTTGACCTTGACCCTCAGGGGAACGCCTCCACCGGCCTGAACGTCCCGCACCATGCCGGTGTGCCGGACGTCTACGACTGCCTGATCGACAACGTGCCGCTGGCCGAGGTCGCTCAGCAGGTCGAGGGCATCCCGAACCTCTACTGCGTGCCGGCGACCATCGACCTGGCCGGCGCCGAGATCGAGCTGGTCTCGGTGGTGGCCCGTGAGTCGCGGCTGAACCGGGCGATCACCAATCACCCGGAGAAGTTCGACTACGTCTTCATCGACTGCCCGCCGTCGCTGGGCCTCCTGACGGTCAACGCGTTGTGTGCCGCGCAGGAGGTGCTGATCCCGATTCAGTGCGAGTACTACGCGCTGGAAGGTCTCAATCAGCTGATCAACAACATCAACTTGGTGCGTCAGCACCTCAATCCCACCCTCGATGTCTCTACGATCTTGTTGACGATGTACGACCGGCGTACTCGTCTGGCAGATGCGGTGGAGCAGGATGTGCGGAACCACTTCGGCGCCAAGGTGCTGAACGCAGTGATCCCCCGGAACGTTCGGGTCTCGGAGGCACCGAGTTATGGCCAGTCGGTGATGACCTACGATCCGGGTTCACGAGGCGCCACGAGCTACTTCGAGGCGGCTCTGGAACTCGCTGTGCGTGGAGTCAACACTGGAGGGGCGGCATGAAGAACCGGCGGGGCGGCCTTGGCCGTGGCCTGGGCGCGCTGATTCCCACGACGCCAGTCGGCGAAGTGGCCGGCTCCGTCGAGGTGCTGCCCGAGCCGGTTGCGGACATTCCGGCCGTGCTTTCATCCTCCCCCTCTTCTTCGGTAGAGACGCCCGCTCCGCCCGTCTTCGAGGACGAACCGGGGGTGCTGCTCGCTCCGGTGCCCGGTGCGCGCTTTGCCGAACTGTTGGTTTCGGCCATCGAGCCGAACGCCAAACAGCCGCGGCACGTCTTCGACGAAGAAGCGCTGGAGGAGCTGAAAACCTCCATCCAGGAAGTCGGCTTCCTGCAGCCGATCGTCGTCCGGGACCTTGGCGACGGTCGGTACGAACTCGTCATGGGGGAGCGGCGGTGGCGTGCCGCCCAAGCCGTCGGCAAGGAGACCATTCCGGCCATCGTCCGGGACACCCCCGACGACGCGATGCTCCGGGACGCTCTCCTGGAGAACATTCATCGGGCCAACCTGAACCCGCTTGAAGAAGCGGCCGCCTATCAGCAGTTGCTGGAGGAGTTCGGGGCCACCCATGAGGAGCTGGCTCGGCGGATCGGGCGCAGTCGGCCGCAGATTTCCAACACCATTCGGCTGATGAATCTGCCAGCTGCAGTTCAGCGCCGGGTCGCCGCGGGTATCTTGTCTGCTGGGCACGCTCGGGCTCTGCTGGGGTTGGACAACGCTGCGGCTCAGGATGCTCTTGCCGAGCGGATCGTCAAAGAGCAGCTGTCGGTGCGGGCCACCGAGGAGATCGTGCACTTGGCCGCCTCGGACGACACCGTGGTCAAGAAGCCGACCGCGGCACGGCGGGCGAAGGTGCATGCGCCGGCTCTGAACGATCTGGCCGAGCGTTTGTCGGATCGCTTCGACACCCGGGTGAAGGTCGACATCGGCCGGAACAAGGGCAAGATCACTATCGAGTTCGCCACGGTCGACGACCTCGAACGGATAGTCGGCATGATCGGTGTCGAGGAGGAGGGCGCTCCCCGCGCCGGCGAGCCGGACGAGTAGCACCTCTCTGACCCTGGAAGGCGCGTGATGACATCACGCGCCTTCGCTGTTTCCGGGGTTTGGCAGCGACCAGACGGTTCTGTCAGAACGATTCTCCTGAGATTTCGCTCCCGCGACCGAAGCGCGCGGTTGAGTTTCGGAACGTCCTTCTTGTTATTTTTGTACATTTTGCAGAACTTTGATGGTCAGATCTGAGTAAACATCATTTTCGCCAATTCTGTGTTGTTTTGTGATTTGGTTGCGTGCGCACACTGGCTTAGATGTCGGGGCGAGAACGTGAAGACAGCTTTTGGCGAAGCGCTACGTTTCACGTGAAACTCAGCGCGTGAAATGGGCGGCATCGCGCCTCAGCACGTGAGTGGCGGCCAGCGCGGTGGGTGGTTGACGCTATGGCTGCCCAGCTTCAGTTTCGATAAGGCCTGAGGCTCGGTGGAACCGATGCTCGATACTTATCCCGCCAGCCGCCAGCCGCCAGCCGCCAGCCGCCAGCCGCCAGCCGCCAGCCGCCAGCCGCCAGCCGCCAGCCGCCAGCCGCGTGGCGCCCCGCGGCATGGTGTGGCGCGGTGCCAACCTTGAATCAATCCGAGCGGCTAGGTCGAGATACCTACTCAGATGACTCCGGTCTTCGCGTCTCCAGTGGGTGGGGTGTCAGTCGAGCGTCGTTTCACGTGAAACGCTCATCGGCTCGGTGGGCGCAGAGGCGTCGCTGGTACCCTGCCGAATTTTGCAATCGACTCGAGTTAGTGACCAGTGGCAATGTTGACCAAGCAAGATGGTGCGCGTTCTTCCCCTCGGCCTGCTCTGTCTGGCCGAGGAGCACTGCTACTGAAGATCCATCCTGAAGCCGGCCAATGAGTTATCGACCCGGCTTCGAGTCCGCTATCCATCCTCTTTGAGCCGAGGTGGGCAGCTAGCGGCGGGGCCTGGCGGGTAGCGCTCTCCAAGTCAAGGACACCGCTCAACCTCACCATCAAGCGATGCTCGACCGGCGGAACGGCGGGACGCGGTCGCCCGTTCATCGCACCCAGAGTGCGTTCGTGTCGTCGCTTGACGGAAAGACCACTCTCGAACCGGAGTGGCCACCTGGCTTAAGGATCCCGAGCTAGCTACGTGTGGAGTTGTCTATGAGCGCCGTCGTGACGAACTCCGCTCAACCAGTTCGTTCTCTTGGCTGGGCTGACCAAATTTTCAGGTTTTCACGCGTCGCCTACTTGTTTCACGTGAAACGACCGGCTTAGGTGTGCCCGGTGCCCGGTGCCCGGTGCCCGGTGCCCGGTGCCCGGTGCCCGGTGCCTCACCAAAGCACGACCGACAGCAAGATCATGGCGAGCGCCTTACCCGAATTGACTGGCCGCCCAAACCTGGCCCAAGCCCGTTGTGGATCACCTGGTTTGCCACGGGACGATGCCAATGAGGTCTGAGCTCGTTAGGAGCTAACTGATTCGGGTTCGTTAGCAGCCGGTAGATCCGGGCTTGGCAGGGGGCCGCCTTGAAGCTTTAGGCACAGAGCGCGGTCCCTGAAGTCGGTCTTGATCGATGCTAGCCAACCATCCTCTAGGCGTTCTGCACGCCAACTCCATCTCGCACGGCTTCGCGCGGCGGCGTCTAGCCCTCCGGGGGGCAAGCCGGGCTGATAGTGCAGCTTGATCTCCCCACCGTCAGCCAAGGCCGATCGTCGTCTACCCGCCCTGTCTGGAGTTCGCTATTCGGCGGCAACTCGAATTTTGGGCTAGGGAGCCATCCCGCATACGCCCGTCGGCATCGGGTGACAATCCCAAGACTCCAAGGGCAATAGGAGGCCGGCATCGCCAAGCGCATCGAGACGGCCGTCGTCAGCTCCATCCCAGTCTTGCTCCGCCGTGGCATCGAGACCGAAGATCAGACACACCTGAACCGTACGGGGTCGTGTTTCACGTGAAACACGACCCCGTCGACCAAGGACTGACGTGGGGGCCAATCGGGCTAGGCACTTCCAACAGCCAAGCACCGGATCCAGGAACCTCCCATTCCCGCCTTCCGGAGAAAGTCGATTGGTTCGTCAAGGACCGTGGGTCGGAACTCCGGGACGGACGTAAACGGGTTCCCCCTTTTTAGGCTGGCCCGCGGCTCAGTCGGATCGGACCAATGCGTAGTGAAGGG